>CANLXO010000006.1 GCA_947495055.1 uncultured Psychrobacter sp.
AAGCAGAGTTATGAGAATACGGTAGCTCTCGCGTGCGCTTATATCTGGCTGAAATTATGAATGTTCAACACGCCCTATTTTTATCTTTGAATCGACTAAAAAATAGTCTCTGTCAGTGCCATCATCGAATGTTCAACACGCCCTATTAATTTTATAGCGATAGAAGAGGTGTTATCACAAGCTAAAGATAGCGAAGACAATAAAATTCGTCTCAAGCTAACCGATCAGCATCATATCGATATTGATATTACGCTCTTGTCACACCGCGTACCCTCGCACGCATTTGGTATGACGCAAAAGATAAGTCGACGTACGCTCAACACTGATAAGTTAATCGCTGATGGGGTGCCCGCTAGTAAGATATGGGGACAGTTGCAACAGGGTAAGGACGTCTATACCGAAGAGGGTAAGCAGCTATATTCAGCCGACTATGTTAACACCGAGGAAAAACGCACTCGTATTGTCGTCGCAGGAGATAACGACACGCCTACGTGCTTACAAACCGCGCTACAGGATACAGACCTGCTCGTACACGAAGCCACTTATACTACGCAAGTGCTTGCCAAAATTCAGGCAAAAAATCTTGAGTTTGATTCTATGCATAGTAGCGCGGCACTCATCGGACAGTTTGCGCAAGATAAGGGTGTGCCCAATCTAATTTTGACGCATTTTAGTGCGCGTTTTCAGAGCTTTGATAATTTTAATAGCAGCACGCCAAACATGGGTCATATCCGCACTGATGCTCAAAGCACCTATCAGGGCAATCTATGGCTGGCTGCCGACTTTGCTCAATATTTAGTCGAGGGTGCTGATAGACAAGTGACTGCTTTGGGTTCTAGTTTTAATAAGCTAAATTCGTAGACTTTGATATTAAGACTTATCATCATCCATTGCCAATTGCACCTGTCCTATCCAGTAGCGACTAAATTGATAGGCCACTCGCCCAGAGCGACCGCCGCGCTGCGCGGCCCAGCGTAGCGCTTCAGCTTTGATAGATTCTGGTAGAGTGTCATCATTTGCATCTGTTTTACTCTCATCAGACACAGCACTAAAAGACATGGTGTTTAGATAATGATGGACAATGTGTAAGTAGGTGCGCTGATCCATCGGATGAAAGGACAGCCATAGACCAAAGCGATCCGAGAGCGATACCGTTTCATCTATGGTCTCATAAGGGTTGACCTCATCGGTCTGACCGTCATAAATACTGACATTATCTTTCATGAGCTGCGGCAGTAGGTGACGTCGATTACTAGTGGCATAGACAAGTAACTTGTCTTGCTCAGAGTCCAGCGCGCCGTCTAATACACTTTTAAGCGTACGATAGCTCTCATCTTGCCCGTTAAACGCCAAATCATCGCAGTAGACCACATAGCGGCAGTGGCAATCCGCTGGCAGCGCATTGATAGCCGCGCGAATCTTGTCCAGTACCTTTAAATCGTCACGGGCAATCTCGATAATGCGCAACCCTTCGTTATGGTAGGCTTGTAATAATGCCCGCACCAGTGATGATTTACCTGCGCCGCGTGTTCCTGTCATGAGTACATGGTTGGCAGGATAGCCTTTTAAGAACTGGCGCGTGTTCTGTACCAGTTTTGCCTTTTGCGTATCGATACCATGCAAGTCATCTAAACTCAAAAACAGGTTGACGGCTAAAGGTTCTAGATGACCTTGCGCGCCGCCGACCCAGCGATAAGCGAGCTGCTCGGGATCAATCTCAATAGTAGGCGGCAATTGCTGCTGTAAGTACTGAGCAAGCAAGTCTAATACAGGCTTAGGTAGAGCGTACTGAGACATAGTGTTTCTTATCATTAAGAGTAGTTAGAATAGGGGTTTGTTTTGTTCGTTAAATACAAGGGCTTTATTTTATCATGAAAGATAGCGCTGCGATGTCATTAGAACAACAAGCCTTGCAAGTGCAGGCGAGTCAGCTGTTGCCTACGATCACGCGCAAGTTTTTCAAGCTGGGCTATCAAAACATGACTCATCAACGGATCAGTCAGCAGGCTGATAATACGCAGATATATCAAGGTATAACCCGCGCTCAGCATGAGCAGTTCGGTGATGTCATGATCAGATGGCAGCTGAGTATGGATGACTGTTCATCTGAGTTTCACAAGGAAGCTAAAGTCTTGCGTGCTCTAGAGCAAAATCATAAGAATCTAATTGCTATTGCGCCGTCAGTATTGGCTTTTGACATCCTACATTTAAAAGTATTAAAAAAGCAGCAAACCCTAACCTTACTCGTCATGCCCTATTACGCGCAGGGAAGTTTGGCGAAGTATCTCACCCAGCCTTTAACTGAGCTGCAAAAGCATCAGCTTATAGTACAAGCGGCGCGCTTGATAGCCAATCTTCATAATGCTGGCTGGAGTCATGGCGATATCAAACCGAGTAATCTTTTGCTCAGTGACAATCAATCTATCGATGCAAATAACCTTACTTTACTACTCACTGATTTTGCTTTGGCAAAACTGATTGATCCCAATCATGTTCAAAATACTAAGAAAAATAGTTCAGCGCATAATTCAGGCACGCCCGCTTATCTAGCACCCGAATGCTGGCAAGGTCGTAGCACAACGGTGCAAAGTGATATTTATGCTTTTGGCATCATGCTGTATGAGATATTAATGGGCGAGCGACCTTTTAAAGTGGATACTCAAAGTCATGAGCCGATAAGAGATTGGGCCATTCAGCATTGTCAGCAGTCTATTCCGCTATTACCTTCTCAATATCGTCGCTATCAATTAATTTTGGACAAGGCAGTTGCGAAGCGGGTAGAGGTAAGGTATTTGAGTATGGAGGAGGTTTTGGAAGATTTGAGTTATTTATAAAACACAAAAAAAGCCTGCTAATAAGCAGGCTTTGATATTTGGTCTAAGAAGTACTATCGAATAATGGTGGGGCTGGAGAGACTCGAACTCTCACACCTTGCGGCGCCAGAACCTAAATCTGGTGCGTCTACCAATTCCGCCACAGCCCCATTTTGGTTACTCTATCATCAAAAACGTCTATATTCAAACGTGTTCAAGACAAATAACTGATTCGGTAGTGCGTCTCAGTGGTTGGCTATTATATAGAGTTTGAATCGTTTGACAACCCCTTTTGACAATTATTTTTTATTTTTTAACGTTATTTAATTTTATGTTGATAGCGCTCAACGACTATTAGCGCGTTTTGAACAGTTCGAGCGATACGCTTAAGACGATATATCGAGCTGTTGTAATTTGCGCGTCAAAGTATTGCGTCCCCAGCCAAGCAGGTTGGCCGCTGCTATTTTTTTGCCGCCGGTATGCCTGAGTGCTGCCCTCAAAAGGATACGCTCAAATTCAGGCGTTGCTGTTTGCAGTATATCGGTAGCGCCTGATTGCAAGGCTTGCTGCGCCCATTCGGACAAGACTTGTTGCCAGCGTTCGCTATAACTGGAATCAGATTGTGCGGCTATCGATAGCGGTTGACTGTTTTGAGTCAAATCTCTTTGCGCATCATTTGGTATGACGGTATTGATAGAGGTTTGAGCAAGTAATTCAGGCGGTAAGTCCTCGCTCATAACGGTATCGCCTGTGGTCATGACGGTCAGCCATAGACAGACATTCTCTAACTGACGAACATTTCCGCGCCACTCAAACCCTTGCATCATGCGCATGGCATCGGTGTGTAACTGCTTGGGGTCTGTGTCCATTTGCTCAGCGGCGCGCCGCATAAAATACTCCGCTAATGCTGGAATGTCATCGATACGCGCGCGTAGCGGTGGCAGCGGCATACGAATCACATTGAGCCGATAAAATAGATCCTCACGGAACTTGCCTTGCTCAACTAAGTGCTCAAGGTTTTGATGGGTAGCGGCGATGATGCGTACATCAACTTTGACTGGCTGTTGACCACCAACCCGATAGAATTCGCCATTTGCCAAGACTCGCAGCAGCCTTGTCTGAGTACTAAACGGCATATCGCCAATCTCATCTAAAAATAGCGTGCCGCCATCCGCTTGCTCAAAGCGTCCTTGCCTACGCGTGGTGGCTCCTGTGAACGCGCCTTTTTCGTGTCCGAATAACTCAGATTCAATCAAATCATGAGGAATGGCTGCCATATTTAAGGCGATAAAAGGCTGCTGCGCGCGCGGTGAGTGTTGATGTAGTGCGCCTGCCACCAGCTCTTTGCCAGTCCCTGACTCCCCTGTAATAAGGACGGTAATAGGGGAGTGTGCCAAACGTCCGATAGCACGAAACACAGTCTGCATCGCGAGCGATTGACCAATAATGCCGCTGGGATTAGGATTGAGGTTGGGGTTGGGGTTGTTAGTTCTGTGAGCGGTGTTATCTTGCCCCTGTTTTTTGAGTGGCCAAGTAGGTTTTACCTCGACTGGCTTATCTTTTTTACTTGTTTTATTTTCTATCGTAGTGGTTTTATTATCTTCAGTGCAGTTTTGAGGACTGGCATTGTCTGTTGGCTGATAATCGATAGCTTTATAAATGGTTGCGACCGCATCGTCTAAATCAAACGGCTTAGGCAGATACTCAAACGCGCCTGCTTGGTAGCTGTTAATCGCTGAGGTGATGTCTGAGTGCGCGGTCATAATGACGATGGGCAGATCAGGGAAATGCTGGCGTACCCAATCGCTAAAGGATAAGCCGTCCATCATCGGCATGCGAATATCGGTCAAGATCACATCGGGCAGCTCGGATGTGGGTTCACGCTCCTTTAATATATCATTAAGCCGTGTCCAGGCCGCTTTTGCTTGCGTGAAGCTGACGACGTTGAGATTGGCATCGGTAAAGGTATCGGCGAGAATGAGACGCAAGGCCGCATCGTCATCGATTAGCCATAGCGTTGCGGATGATTTATGAAAGTTATTTTCAGTCATATAAAAAGCCTAAAGGGCAATCTTAAGTGATGTTTTACGAGGTACCGACGGTATCGCTCGGTTGCTCAAAAGGTAAATACAGCGTAAAGCATGTGTGCGCTTGCTTGTAATCTGATGTCACCTCAATCATACCATGATGGCGATGCACGATATCTTGTACGATGGAGAGTCCAAGACCTGTACCAGTTGCGCGGTGAGTCACCATCGGGAAAAATATTTGTTCGATAAGCAAAGGATCTATCCCCAAACCATTATCTGTAATTGCAACTTGCAGTACTTGTCTGTGCTGCTGATGACCGATGGTATGCTGAAAGGCAACTCGCGTTTGAATACGAAGTGTGGCTGGTTGAACAGACGTATCATAAATCTTTTCACTCATCGACTCGCAAGCATTATTAATCAGGTTTAGGACCACTTGAATCAGCTGATCCTTATCGGCAATAAGCTCAGGCAACGATAAGTCATAATCACGCTCAATGGTTACATTAGGATATTGATTGAGCGCAAGCATCAGCACATGCTCAAGCGGTTCGTGAATATTGACAGCTTGCCAATTGGACAACTGATTGGAGCCCAGTAATTGGGAGATAAGAGCCGTTAAACGATCGGTCTCTGAGATAACGATATGAGTATAACTACGAAGCTTTTGCGCAACGGTACGAGCAGCAGGTTCAGAAGGAGCAAGATTGTTATTAGAATAATTAGACAAGCTATTATTTTCACTTATATCATATAGCTTGTTGAATTGTCGCTCAAGCAACTGCGCTGCGCCGCGAATACCTGCCAATGGGTTTTTGACCTCATGAGCGACCGAGCGGAGCATTTGCCGTGCCACCTCGTACTGCTGCTGTTTGCGCTGATCTTCGGTAATGCGGCTTTGACGATTCTTGCCCCACATCTCTATGATAAAAAACGGCTGCTGCTGATAAATGACTGGCGTCACGCTATAGTCTATAGATAGTAACGCGCTATTACTCAATGACGATCTAATAACATGATCGTGATCGATAAAGGGCTGCTGAAAGTGTTGAGCTTGCGCAAAACGCTCTTTTAGTAAGCAAGGTTTATTTGCTGCATCTGAGCCTTTAAAGTGATTAGACACCTCATCTGGCGCTAGTAGGGTTAGAATAGAGTGACCTAATAATCGCGCGCGGCTAATAGCGAGTAATTGCTCGGTTTGCGGATTTAGCCATTGAATAATAAGCGCCTCATCGACCCATAGCACGGCGGTAAATAGGTGCTGGGATATAAAAGCGGTTTGCAACTCATTAGAGCCTGGCACAGTGGTAGTCACAAAAGGGATATCCATAAAAAATTGGCATTTCACTTAGCATTATAATCAACACAAGAAGTCATAAATAGAATATTTAACCATAAATCAAAAGCTTGCTGCTAAAACTGGCGCGGCAAATTGGACGTTTAAACTGGTGATTTGACTAAAAAAAACGTACAATGCGCACAGTTATTTTATCTTAAGCAAGGTCAGCCATGTCCAAAATCTCAACCGAATCATTGACGACAAATAGCAAACCGCAATCAGCGCTGCAAGATACTGCCACCGTCTTTAATCCTGCCCAAGTACAAACCCCTGAGGAGCCGGCGCAGCCTTATCATCACAAGGCCAATCATAATCAGAACCGGAGCATTGAGCAAAGTGGTGAAGCAAGCGTGACCATGCCTGTGAATGCGGCGCCAAAGATCGGTTTTGTCTCGCTTGGCTGCCCAAAAGCCTTAGTCGATAGCGAACGTATTATTACAGAACTTACGCGCGACGGCTACCAAGTGGCAAGTGACTATTCAGGTGCTGATTTGGTCGTGGTCAATACCTGCGGCTTTATCGAGTCAGCGGTACAAGAGTCGCTCGATGCAATTGGTGAGGCCATCAGCAAAAACGGTAAAGTCATCGTTACCGGCTGCTTGGGTAAAGAGGCGGACAAAATTCGTCAAATGCATCCTGCTGTGCTCGCGGTGACGGGCGCTCATGCTTATGATGAAGTCATCACCGCAGTTGGGCAACACGTGCCTAAGCCCGCGCGCAGCGTAGATGACAACTATGATCCAAAAATAGATCTGATTAATGAGGCGGGTATTAAATTAACCCCGAGTCATTATGCTTATCTAAAAATATCTGAGGGCTGCAATCATCGTTGCACGTTTTGTATCATTCCAAGCCTGCGTGGTGATTTGGTCTCGCGTCCCATCGATAGCGTCATGAACGAAGCATTAGCACTCAAAAATGCTGGCGTCAAAGAGCTGCTTATTATCTCACAAGACACCTCCGCTTATGGTCTGGATCTCAAATATAAGACCAGCTTTTGGAATGGCATGCCGCTTAAGTCCAAGTTTTATGACATGTGTCAAGCATTGAATGACTTAGGGATTTGGGTACGCTTGCATTACGTTTATCCTTATCCGCATGTCGATAAAGTGGTTGAGCTCATGGGCGAGGGTAAGCTATTGCCTTATCTTGATATTCCGTTCCAGCATGCCAGTCATAGCATCTTAAAAGCCATGAAGCGCCCAGCGCATAGCGAAAACACCTTGGCGCGTATCCACAAATGGCGCGAGATTTGCCCTGAGATTGTTATTCGCTCGACGTTCGTCGTTGGCTTCCCAGGTGAGACCGAAGCCGATTTTCAGTGTCTGCTCGATTGGTTGGCCTGCGCACGTCTTGATCGCGTCGGCGCCTTTACTTATTCAGAAGTCGAGGGCGCGGTTGCTAACGACTTACCCGATCATGTACCAGAGGACGTTAAGCAGTCTCGCTATGAGCGTTTGATGGCGCTACAACAAGATATCTCAGCGCAAAAGCTGCAAGAAAAAGTCGGTAGAACCCTGCAAGTACTTGTTGACGAGATAGACTTTGAGGAAGGCATCGCTATTTGCCGTAGCTACGCCGATGCGCCAGAGATTGATGGTCATGTCTACGTCGATGATATTAATGCCACTATAAAAGTGGGCCAGCTCCTAACAGTCACGATTGATGACGCTAGCGAATATGATTTATTTGCCAGCTATCAAGGTTAAACTAAAAGCTAGGTTAAATTGGCAGATAGATTGCAATTTAGCCTAAGTCATAAACGCATTTAGATTTAACCACCAACACCAATGAAAATTGCCCAACGACGAGTAGTTTTTGCTACAATTAGCGCAATTTGACCTAAGCGTCCACCCGAGCACGCGTCTGACGCTTTAGGTTGAGAGCACATCCAAAATTTTGTTATCACCCAATTATAAATCACCCAATCATAAAAGGTAATCCTATGTCTGACAAGAACCCTCAATTCTCGCGTATTTTACTCAAACTCTCAGGCGAGGCGTTAGCAGGCGGCAAAGATATGGGTATTGATACTGCAGTGCTGGATAAGATGAGCTTATCTATCGCCCATCTGCGCGGGCTTGGGGTTCAGGTCGGTATCGTCGTCGGTGGTGGCAATCTCTATCGCGGCGCGCAATTACAAAAAGAGGGCTTGGTCGGACGTGTGACCGGCGATCAAATGGGGATGCTTGCGACAGTGATGAATGGCCTTGCAATGCGTGATGCGCTTGAGCGCCGCAATATTAAGACGCGCCTGATGTCAGCGCTACCTATTGGTGAAGTGACTGAGAGTTATAGTAGCCGTAATGCAATCCGCTATCTCAAAAACGGCGAGGTTTGTATTTTTGTGGCTGGTACAGGCAATCCTTTTTTTACGACGGACACTGCTGCTTGTTTACGCGGAATTGAGATTGAAGCGGGTCTTATATTAAAGGCGACTAAAGTAGACGGCGTCTATGACAAAGACCCAAGTTTACATAGCGATGCAGTCAAGTACGATGGTCTAACCTTTGATGAGGTGCTCGAGCAAAAACTTGGCGTTATGGATTTAACCGCAATTGCACTGTGCCGTGAGCACAATGTGCCTCTGCAAGTGTTCGATATGACCAAGCCCAATGCCCTTCTAAATGTGGTTATGGGTGAGAACGAAGGCACTCGCGTTTATCATTAATAAAAAATAATGCACAATTAGCCTATAGCGCTATAAAATAGCAAATATTATCGATATAAGGATCTATTATGATTAAAGAGATTAAACAAGATGGCGACGCGCGCATGGCAAAAACGCTAGAGGCGCTTGAGAACACCTTTAGTAAAGTCCGTACCGGCCGCGCCCACCCAGGGATGCTGTCAGGGATTATGGTGAGCTACTACGGTGCACCAACGCCTTTAAATCAAGTCGCTAGCGTTAACGTCGAAGACTCGCGTACCCTGCTCGTGCAGCCCTTTGATCGCACTATGGTACAAGCCGTGGACAAGGCTATCCGCGAAGCAGATTTGGGTCTAAACCCTATGACCGCTGATGTGATCCGCGTACCGATGCCAGCACTCACTGAAGAGACGCGCCGCGATATGCAAAAGCTTGCACGCGGTGAAGCCGAAAACAGCCGCGTCTCTATTCGCAATATTCGCCGTGATATGATGAATGACATCAAAGAATTGGCCAAAGAAAAAGAAATCTCAGAAGACGATGAGCGCCGCGCTAACGATGATATTCAAAAGATTACGGATAAGTACATCGACACTATCGATAGTCGTTTAAGCAAAAAAGAAAGCGACTTGATGGAAGTGTAAGCGCATTTTTAATCTTGGTAAAATACAGCCTATAGTGTGATGCTATGGGCTGTTTGTTATGTAGCACTATCGGTTAAGTTATATCTGCTCTCTAATATCGAAAATTAGGCCCATTTTTAAACTTATCACTCTACATTGCTCAAAAACGCTACGGTAAGCTTTTTTAACGAGTTATCCTATTTATGATAAGTTTGTGAAATACTAGCGCAAGGCTTTTGCTACGATATAGAGCACGTTATGATAACCCCACTATCACAACAAGTAGACGACCTCATGTCCACACTGAACAAAAACGATAAATCTCTCATGCCGCGGCACATTGCTATCATTATGGATGGCAATAACCGCTATGGCGATCATCATAAACTTGCTAAAGGTGAAGGCCATATCGCAGGTAAAGATGCGCTAGATCCTATCGTCGAGTACTGCGTAAGCACTGGTATTGAGGTGTTGACTGTTTTTGCTTTTTCGAGTGAAAATTGGCAGCGCCCGCCGAATGAAGTAGCGCTGTTGATGCGCTTGTTGGCATTGACTATCAACGAGCAAATGCCAAGAATGCAAAAATATCGTATTCGTCTGCGCTTTATCGGTGATCGCAGTCCGCTCAGTAGCGAGTTGCAAGATTTAATGACTGACGCTGAACAAAAAACCGCTGATTTTGAAGCGATGACCTTAGTTATTGCCATCAGCTACGGCGGGCAGTGGGATGTGGCACATGCTGCAAAAACGCTTGCCGAGCAAGTGCTAGCAGGACAGTTGCAAATTGAGGATATCAATAAGGAGCGCTTAGCTGCGCACGTACAATTAGCGGACGCGCCAGCGGTAGATATGCTGATTCGGACGGGCGGCGAGTACCGGCTCTCTAACTTTTTGCTTTGGCAATCAGCGTACGCAGAGCTGTTTTTTACTCAGACCTTGTGGCCAGATTTTACGCCAAATGAGCTTGAAGCAATGCTCACTGATTTCGCGCAGCGTCAACGCCGCTTTGGCAAAACCAGTGAGCAAGTTCAAGTACAAGACTTGTCTTAGAGTCTAGATTTATAAAAAACTGCTATTTGGGGCGCGTCATTTTGCGCGCTATACCTCAAGGGTTTTATTTAAGACGCTGTATTTACTGTTATACTGTGGTCATTTTTAGACCTCTTTTGACTTTATAAGGCTAGGTGACCATGTGGCAACGGATTAAAACAGCAATTGTTCTAGTTATTATCGTTGGTATTGCGCTATTCGCCAGTCAAGAGCCTTATTTGATTCTCCCTCTGCTCGCCATTGGCGTGACCATCTCAGCTCATGAGTGGACCAAACTGATGCCTAAGTGGCGTCAACCTGCGGTTTTTGTCTTTATGGTACTTATCATAACGCTGGTGTCTTTGTTCTTTAAAGTCACTTGGATCGGATGGTGGGTCGCCTCCTTAATCATCTGGATCATGGCGCTGTCATGGGTGCGCAAATTTCCAACGCATACCAATTGGTATGGCAAGCAGCTGGCATTGATGGGCGTGGTTATCCTAACCTCGTCTATTACCGCGATGTTCTATTTGTGGCAGTTGTCACCGTGGTGGCTACTTTATGTGTTCTTGCTAGTATGGTGCGCTGATAGCGGCGCTTACTTTGTTGGGCGCAAAATCGGCAAGCGCAAAATGGCGCCCAACGTCTCACCGAATAAGAGCATGGAAGGGCTTGCAGGTGGACTGGTTACGGGTCTTTTAGTGGTGCTTGCTATCAGCGTCTTTAAGTTGCAATTGACAGGCTTGCCCTTAATCGCTTTTGCTACCTTATCTGCGCTCACCATACTGGTCTCGGTACTCGGTGATTTGTTTGAATCTATGCTCAAACGCCGTGCTAAAGTCAAAGATTCAGGCACTATCTTGCCCGGTCACGGCGGTATACTTGATCGTATCGACTCGCTACTATCAGCCACGCCTATTTTTGCTCTTGGCTTTTGGGCACTACAATACTCAAACCTTTTGGCGATTTAAATACAAACAGGTATGGCTTACTTTTTTTAAAATAAGAAAGCTATACGTGTTTAAGGTGAGTGATGGCTTATCAAAAATGCCCTAATTGCGAACTACCTTATCCATATCCAAAAACTTCTTACTTTGACATCTATAGGCAATACTCATCATGACACAACGCATCGCTGTATTAGGCGCAACGGGTTCAATCGGTGATAGCACGCTGGCTATCTTGGCAGATCACCCTGATGATTATACTGTCTATGCGTTATCAGGCTATCAGCGCTTAGACAAACTATTTGCGCTATGTCAGCAGTTCAAACCCATGCGCGTCTGTGTCCCTAGCGCGGATGTCGACAGCTTCGCTCAGCGCCTAAGAGAGGTAGGCTTAAACCTTGATGTCGTAGGCGGTAGAGCAGGGCTTATCGATATTGCAACCGACGCGCAAACTGATACGGTTATGGCTGCTATCGTTGGTGCAGCAGGTCTGCCATCTACTTTAGCTGCCGCGCGCGCAGGCAAACGTGTTTTGCTGGCGAATAAAGAAGCTTTGGTCATGGCAGGTCAAGTGCTGATACGCGCCGTAAAAACGCATAAGGCCACGCTACTCCCGATTGACTCAGAGCACAATGCAATATTTCAATGCTTACCTGCGAGTATTCAACAAGACCCTGAGCAAATCCATGACAGTAGCTTTGGTGTGCGCAAATTATGGCTGACCGCATCAGGTGGACCTTTTTTGGATCAAACCTTTGAGCAGATGCAGCAAGCAAGCGTCGCTCAAGCGGTCAAGCATCCCAATTGGTCGATGGGTCAAAAGATATCGGTAGATTCTGCGACGATGATGAATAAAGGACTTGAGCTGATAGAAGCGTGTCATTTATTTGATTTGCCAGAGGACAAAATAAATGTCGTCATGCATCCGCAAAGTATCATTCACTCAATGGTAGAATATAGTGACGGTAGTTTTTTGGCACAGCTTGGTAGTCCAGATATGAAGACGCCTATTGCTCACGCGCTCAGCTACCCCAAGCGTATCGATAGCGGCGCGCAGCCTTTAGATTTATTTACTCTAAGTGCGCTTGAATTTATCAAGCCTGACTTGCAAAAATTTGCCTGTTTGCGTTTGGCTAGGCAGGCAATGCAAGCGGGTACGCAGGCGACCATTTTATTGAACGCGGCTAATGAGATTGCCGTTAACGCATTTTTGAGCGGGCAAATTCGCCTAACCGATATCGCCGATATTAATGAGCGTACATTAGCTCAAGTCGCAGTATCCGCGCTCGGAGCTGATGCTGACATCGACGACATTTTAGCTATCGACACCCTAGCGCGTCGCCATGCTCAAAGTCTAATCAGCCAACAATATAGCGAGATTTAAACGAGACTTATCATGACATTTATGTTGACGCTACTGGCGGCTATTTTTGTATTAGGTCCGCTCATTGCCTTGCACGAGTGGGGTCATTATATTGTGGCGCGTCTTTGCGGCGTCAAAGTGTTGACTTACTCTATTGGCTTTGGTCCCAAGATTGCAGGCTGGACGAGCAAAAAAAGCGGTATCGATTATCGTATCTCAGCGCTGCCTCTGGGTGGTTATGTCAAAATGCTCGATGAGCGCGAGGGCGAAGTTGCAAAGGAAGAGCTGCATTTAGCGTTTAATCGCCAGCATCCGCTAAAAAAGATAGCGATTGTCGCAGCAGGCCCCTTGATGAACTTTATCATAGCGATTGCGCTGTTTTGGGTGCTGTTTATGACGCCATCTGAGCAATTAGCGACCAAGATTGGTCAAATATTACCAGACACGCCAGCGGCAATGGCTAATATGCCAGCGGGTGACAAAATCGTCGCGATTGACGGTCATGAGGTGCAAACTTGGGAGGCGATCAATTATCGCTTAGCCAATTTCATGGGTGAGACCCAAAGCGTCAGCGTAACCTTGGAGTCTGACCAGCAAGTCGTCCAAACGTATCAGGCACCTGTTAGCGAGTTTATGCAAGGCGATGACCAAGGCAAAGACGCCTTGACTAGTTTTGGCATGTTGCCCTGGCAACCGACGATTGCCCCTATCATCGGTGAGCTGTCCGCTGACGGCGCGGCAAGCTTGCAAGGTATGCAAGTTGGCGACCAAATCACTGCTATCAATGATATCGCTATAATCGATTGGATTAGTGCCACTCGAATCATTAAAGACAGTCCTGAGACGCTGCTTAATTTTACGGTACTACGCGATGGCAAACCGATGACTCTGCAGATTATGCCGCAGGCCAAAAAAGATACTATGGGTAACCGCTATGGACAGATAGGTGCTATGGTCGCACAGACTGACATTGTAATTCCAGATGCTTATAAGACCACGGTTGAGTACGGCGCGGGCGCCGCTTTGGTACAATCGTTCAAAAAAACAGAGCAATTAGCGGTGATGACGGTCAGCTCGATGGGCAAGATGCTCTCTGGAATGATTGGATTAGATAATTTATCAGGGCCGATCACTATCGCTAAAGTTGCCAAGCAAAGCTTTGATATCAGTTGGGAGATGGTGCTATCGACCGCTGCGCTTATAAGCCTAAGTCTTGCTGTGCTCAATTTGCTTCCGATTCCAGTGCTCGATGGCGGTCATATTGTCTATTATATTATAGAGCTTATCCGCGGTAAGCCACTACCTGAAGGCATACAAATAGCGGGGTTAAATATCGGTTTACTCTTGCTGGTAGGTTTCATGGTGTTAGCGATTGGTAATGACATCAGCCGGCTATTTTAATGCTTAATAGCGCCCTTAAAAGAGTCAAGCGCGATAGACTAATGGATGTAAGGTGGTAAAGCCTAATTTATAAGGGTATGCTACTGACAGCATCCAAGCTTGACTGCTGTACTAATCGTAATTTTTAGTTTATTTTGTAATACGTTTTATATAAAGTGTCCTAAGCTGCTCATGGTCGTTTATCATTTATTAAAGGTGATAGCACTTGACCACGTATATTTTTTAACTTAACTTAAGCAAGTTTTTTATTGACGGATAGTGTTTATGCGTACGCCTTTATTGATGAGTGCGGCAGGGTTGCCGTTAGTTGTAGCGATGATGAGTGTGCCTGCACAAGCAGCCACCTTTGTAGTGACCGATATTGGTTTTACAGGCTTACAGCGCCTAACTCCTGACAGTCTTTATCCTGTATTGCCCATCGATGTAGGCGATACGGTAACCGATAGTAGCCTTGCCGCTAGCATCAAAGCGCTCTACGCTACGGGTAATTTTGCCAACATTCAAAGCCGCGTCGAGGGCAGTCAGCTAAGCTTTGAAGTCATTGAGCGTCCTATTATCGCTGAGGTCAACTTTGAGGGTAACAAGCTCATACCCGAAGAAGGCTTAGAGGAAGGTTTGGCGAGTGCGGGTCTATCAGTTGGCGATGTACTCAAGCAGTCAACGCTACAGGCGGTCGCAAACGAGCTACAGCAGCAGTATATCTCTCAAGGGTATTACAATAGTAATATCGAAGTCGATCAAACCTTACTCGATGGCAACCGCGTCAAGCTCGATGTGCGTTTTATCGAAGGCAAGCCTGCTAAAGTTGTTGATATCAATATCATTGGCAATAGTCACTTTAGTGATGAAGATATAAAGGATGTCTTTGCCGTCAAAGAATCCTCTTGGACGCGCCTGCTCTCTAAATCTGATCGCTACGCCAAAGAGAAGCTGGCGGCAAGTTTAGAGAACCTAAAAGCCCTGTACCAAAATGATGGCTATGTGCGCTTTAATGTCGACAACGCGGTTCTTAATATTAGCGAAGACAAGAAGAGTGTGTTTATCGAAATCAGCCTAACGGAAGGCAATCAGTATCAATTTGGTGAAGTCAACTTTTTGGGTAAGCCGACTTTTGAGAGCAGTGAGCTGCGAGAACTGGTTACTTTTGCACCCAATGATCAGTACTCTCAAGCCAACCTAGATGAGACAACCGCAGCACTAAAAAATCGCTACGGCAATGAAGGCTACTATTTTGCGCAAGTGCGCCCTGTACCGCGTATTAATGATGAGACTAAAGTCGTCGATGTCGATTATTACATTGATCCTGCGCGTCCTATTTATGTTCGTCGTATCAATTTTAGTGGTAACTTAAAGACCCAAGACCAAGTACTGCGCCGCGAGATGCGTCAGTTAGAAGGAGCACTGGCTTCTAACCAAAACATTCAATTATCCCGTACGCGATTATTGCGTACAGGTTTTTTTAAGACCGTCAATGTTGATGTCAGACCCGTCCCTAACCAGCCTGATCAAATCGATATCAATTATACAGTAGAAGAGCAGCCCTCTGGTAGCTCAACGATTGCAGCAGGTTACTCACAAAGTGGCGGCGTGACCTTTCAGTTGGATCTCACCCAAAACAACTTTATGGGTACAGGGGATCGTGTCAAAGCGTCATTGTCACGCTCGGAGACTCGCGACGCTTATAGTCTAGGGTATACTGACCCTTACTTTACCGAAAACGGCGTATCACAAGGTATCAGTGCCTACTACCGCGAAACTAAGTTCGATGATCGTAACGTTAGTAATTATGTCACTGACTCTTATGGCGCTACTCTTAATTATAGCTATCCGGTTGATGAAACCAAACGCGTTAGCGCAGGTATCAATATCGATAACACCGATGTGCGCGGTGGACGCCGTTTAGGTGTATCAAACGTCGATCAAATCATTGACGACGGCGGATCGTTTGAGAACTTTACAGGGGAATTTGAAGGACGTACGGGTTTTAAAAACGATTATACGACCTACAATCTACTCCTTGGTTGGGATTACAGTACGCTCGATCGCCCTGTATTTCCGACTAAGGGTATGAGTCATACTGTTGATGCGACTATTGGCCTTGGTGATGTCAATTACCAAAAACTCATCTACCGTGGTAATGTCTATTATCCACTATATAAAGACGTGGTAGCACGCGGTTATACCAAGCTTGGCTATGGTAATGACTTACCTTTTTATGAGAATTTTTATGCAGGCGGTTATGGCTCAGTTCGAGGTTATGAATCCTCTACTTTAGGTCCTAGATCACAAAGCTATGCTGATGCGATCAGTGATCAGGACATCCGTAGCCTCAGAGACGAGGAAGTTGGGGGTAATGCACTAGCAACCTTTGGCGGTGAGCTAATATTACCACTACCATTCAAAGGCGACTGGGCCGATCAAGTCCGTCCAGTATTGTTCGCTGAGGGTGGTCAAGTCTTTGATACGACCAATAGAGAAGACAAAAACTTCGTCGATCCAAATGGCAACGTGACCGTAAACCCTGATGGTAGTCCAGTCAAACTATTAACTCAAGATAAGGACCTGCGCTTTAGTGCAGGCGCTGGCGTCACTTGGTATACGCCTATTGGGCCTATTTCAATCAGTTATGCGGTGCCTTTTAATGATAAAGAAGGTGATGAGACCGAAAAAGTTCAGTTCCAGATCGGTAGCACCTTTTAGATAGTAGCTGTTAAGAAAAGATTTCAAAATTATCCAAGTAATGACTTCAAAATAATGACTATAGATAAGCGGTTATCTATAGTCATCGTTTACTTAACTATGTTTTTACTTATTTGAGATTTAAGTTAAGTGTCTTTGTTTAAGGTCAGTCATTGAACAGATGACTGATGTACTCACAACTCTTTTATTCATAACTACAATACTACGATCAATTATGACAACGATTGAGCAACTTATTACCCAAATTCAGATGCGTCAGCCAGTATCAAACAAATCTGAGCTTAGCTGCGAGCAATTGCAATCGAGCTTGACTGGTATCGGCAGCCTATTTGATGCAAACTGCGAGCAATTGAGCTTTTTGGCAGACCCAAATTATATCTCCAGTCTGGCTCAGAGTCAGGCAGGGGCCGTCTTGGTGACTAAAGAGTATCAGCAGCAGGTGCCCGCAGGTATTATCCCTTTGGTTGTTGATAACCCGTATCTGGCTTATGCTAGCAGCAGTCAGCTGTTTGCCTTTACTTCAGCGACCAGTCATATTCACAAATCTGCTATTATTGCTGAGAGTGCAGTTATCGGCGACGCGGTCAGTATCGGCCCTTTTTGTGTTATAGGGGATCAGGTTACTATCGGCGCGCGTAGCTGCTTGGACGCTCATGTTGTCGTTGAGGCTCATGCTGTTATAGGTACAGATTGTGTTTTAAACCCTCAGGTAGTCGTCAGCCACCACTGTATCCTTGGTGATCATGTGCGCTTGCATGCAGGGGCAAGTATTGGTGCTGAAGGCTTTGGTTTTGCGCCAAGCAAAGACCCTAGTACTAGTGGTTGGGAGCGCATCGCGCAATTGGGCCGCGTTGTTATCGGCAACCATGTCCGTATCGGTAGTAATACCTGCGTAGATCGCGGCGCTATTGATGATACGGTGATTGGCAATCATGTTATTATTGATAATCTGGTGCAAATAGCGCATAACGTGCGCATAGGTGATGGCAGCGCTATAGCGTCGCAGACAGGCATTGCGGGAAGCACAACTATCGGTAAACGCTGTATCATAGGCGGCGCTGTGGGTATTACAGGTCACATTAGTATTACAGACGATGTTACCTTATCTGGCATGTCTATGGTGACCAAGTCGATAAAGGTCGCAGGCGCATATTCATCAGGGACTCCAGCGATGCCCACTGCTAAATGGCGCAAAGCTGCGGTAAGATTTCGCAAATTAGGTTATGATTAATAATCCGCTAATAAATAGTCGTAAATAACCGCTTATAGCAAGGAAGGCATATTATGAGCACAGCAGATTTTGAAACACTCAGCGATGACGACATCAGTAAACTGGCGGAGCAAGGACTGACTCTACCCTTAACCTACCATACCCTAAAGCACTATCTGCCGCATCGTTATCCTTTTATGCTAGTAGACAAGATTACCGCTTGCAAACCGGATGAGTCTATTACTGGTATCAAGAACGTTACGATTAACGAAGAGTTTTTTAACGGTCATTTTCCAGGCGAGCCCATTATGCCAGGGGTGCTAATGGTAGAGGCGATGGCACAAGTATCAGGGGTGCTTGGGTTTATCAGTGCCGGATTAACCGCAGAGGATGGTTATTTGTATCTGTTTGCAGGCGTGGACAAGGTTCGCTTTAAACGTAGAGTCATACCTGGCGATCAACTCATCATCCGCTCAAAGACGACTATGCAAAAAAGCGGCATTTATAAATTTGATTGTACCGTACACGTAGAGAACCAACTGGCTGCCAGCGCGCAAATTATGATTGCTCGTCAAGAGCAACCTGCTAAGTAATGCGCGCTCTGAGCAATGCATGCTTAACAATACCAGCGCTATACTAATCATCTTATACTTTTCAGCAATTGAGACCCACAATATGAGTCAGATTCACCAGACAGCAATCATCTCACCATCCGCTACGATTGATGACACTGCTGTCATAGGACCTTATTGCATAATAGGGGACGAGGTGAGTATCGGCGCGCACACCACACTGCATCGTCATGTTGTCGTATCCAAATTAACGCGCATTGGTCAGCACAATCAGATCTATCAGTTTGCGAGTGTCGGCGAGGACTGTCAGGACTTGAAGTACGATGGCGAGCGTACTTGGCTTGAGATTGGTGATTATAATACGATTCGTGAAGCCTGCAGCTTACACCGAGGAACGATACAGGATAAGGGTTTGACCAAGATTGGTAGTCACAATCTATTGATGGTCAATACTCATGTGGCGCATGACTGCATTATTGGTGACCATAATATATTTGCCAACAACGTCGGTATTGCAGGACATGTCACTATTGGTGACCATACTATCATTGGCGGCAACTCAGGTATCCACCAGTTTTGCCGTGTCGATGATTATAGCCTCGTTGGTGGCGCAAGTTTAATTCTAAAAGACGTGGCTGCTTTTACGATGGTATCTGGCAATCCTGCAAGCGCTCACGGTCTAAACGTCGAGGGCATGCGCCGCAAAAACTGGCCCAAAGAAACCATAGATGTACTACGTCAAGCCTACCGCGTCATCTATAGGTCGGGCCTGACTACCGTACAAGCGCTTGAGATATTGCATAAAGACCTGCTGCCACAAGAGCCAAAGATTCAACTGCTTATAGATTCCTTGCAACAAAGCCAACGCGGCGTAGTACGATAAAATAGATTTTTTATAAAATTGTCACCTTGTAGTTTTTGATAGCCATGACCTAGCGTTATGGCTTTTTTGTGTTTATGAGTTCTTGACTTTTTGTAATGATTAGCAGAAACTTCCTAGTCATGTACTGTTACTTATTTTAACCAATAGCTGACTTGTCGTCTCTTTAAGTATCTAGCCTTTATTAAGTGAAATAACTCAAAGGGACTTGCAAGCAAATTTAGGAGTGCTTTATGGCAGAGCCAAGAGAAAATTGGTCCAGCCGAACTGGATTTATTCTAGCCGCTGTCGGTTCAGCGGTGGGACTGGGTAATATATGGCGGTTTCCCTATGTGGCCTATGATAACGGCGGCGGGGCATTTATGGCGCCTTATCTTATCGCCTTATTAACCGCAGGTATTCCTCTACTGTTTTTGGACTATATCATTGGTCACAAATATCGCGCAGCCGCGCCCCGTGCTTACAAAAAAATGGTGCCCTCGGCGCAATTTGTTGGGTGGTGGCAGACGCTAGTGTCGTTCGTAATTGCTATTTATTATGCCGCCGTCATCGTTTGGGCGGGGAGTTATATGTTCTTCTCGTTTGGGCAAAAATGGGGCGAGGATACCACAACCTTCTTTGTCAGCGACTTTGTGCAGCATACAGGGGAGCTTACCTCAGTATTTGTACCCCAGATGTTCACAGGTCTTATCATCGTATGGGCCGTTGCTATCTTGATTATGTTTGGCGGCATCCGTAAGGGTGTTGAGCTTGCCAACAAAATCTGTATTCCGCTGCTTATTGTACTGTTCGGTATCATGGTGGTTAAGGCGATCACTTTGCCAGGCGCAATCGTTGGTATTAACGCCTTCTTTGAGCCTAACTGGGTCAAAATGCAAGATCCAAACGTTTGGCTTGCCGCTTATGGGCATGTGTTTTTCTCCTTATCAGTCGGCTTTGGTATTATGGTCACGTACGCCTCATACCTCAAAAAGAACACCAACTTAACCGGCGCAGGCTTAGTGGTTGGTTTTGCCAACTCCTCGTTTGAGCTTATCGCTGGTATCGGTATCTTTGCCGCGATTGGTTTTATGGCGATGTCATCAGGCCAAGATGTCGCAGAAGTCGCTAGTGGTGGCGTTGGACTGGCGTTCTTTGTCTTTCCAAAGATACTGTCATCTATGGGTTCAAGCGGTGATTTTGTTGGTTTCTTATTCTTTGGCTCACTAGTGGTCGCGGGTATCAGCTCACTGATTAGTATCTTAGAAGTCCCAATCTCTGCCTTTCAAGATAAGTTTGACTGGTCTCGTAAAAAAGCCGTCGCTGCGATCGTTGGCGTCTGCGCCGTTATCTCAATCTCAGCGTTCTCTACTGGTAGCTCATTAGTACTCGTTGACGTGATCGATCACTTTGCTAATAACATCGGTATTGTGGCAGGTGGCCTCATGTCGATTGTTTGGGTGACTTGGTTTAACCGTAACAAGATTCCAGGTTTGCTGGCTCATATCAACCGCACTTCAAGCATCAAGCTTGGCGGCGCTTGGGTATTTATGTTGACAGTCATCACGCCAACAGTACTTACCATAGCCTTAGGCCTAAAGTTCATCAACCTAATTCAAGAGCCTTATGAGGGTTACTCTACTACTATCCTCTTACTGTTTGGTTGGGGCGTGGTGGTCTTCTTTGGCTTAGGGGCGTTCATACTCACTCGTATGAAAGGTATTCATGACGCTGAAGATGATAAATCTCGTGCGTTAGATGATGCCCGTAGATAACGGCTAGATCACATACAATAGGAGTATATTATGAGTACCTCAGCGATTATTTTTATGATTATCTCAATGCTACTAATATGGGGCGGATTGATTGCCGCTATTTTGCATCTAAGAAATCATCCTGACATTCCAATGAGTCAGCTACCTGATGATGATATTTACTAAATTAAGTAAAACCATCTAATAAAAACGCCAGTCAATGAGAGTTGACTGGCGTTTTTGCATCTATCTTAAATAAACAGTTATCTTAAATTAACAGTATGCACCAAAAATAAGAGCTGTTTTGATTACCAACAAGAGCTGTTTTGATTATCTTAGATTAAGCTTAGGAACGCTCTGTCCGCGCTTGCTATAAAATTCAGTCACAAACTCATCGAAAGTATCGGCTTCGATAGCGTCTCTGATACCTTGCATCAAGCGCTGATAATAGCGCAAGTTATGAATGGTAGCCAACTGCGCGCCCAGCATCTCTTTACATTTATTCAAATGATAAAGATAAGCACGGCTAAAGTTTTGGCAAGTATAGCAGTCGCACTCAGGGTCGAGCGGGCCTGTATCCTCTCGGTACTGACTGTTTCGAATACGCACGACGCCGACGTTTTGAGGATCCCCTGTGACAAAGTAATGACCGTTTCGTGCATTGCGAGTGGGCATGACGCAATCAAACATATCGACGCCGCGGCGCACTGCTTCAACGATATCCTCAGGCTTACCGACACCCATCAGGTAGCGCGGTTTGTCCGCGGGCATAGCATCTGGAATGTAATCTAAAACGTCCATCATCTCATCTTTTGGCTCACCGACAGACAGACCACCGATTGCGTATCCGTCAAAACCAATCTCAAGCAGGCCATCGAGCGATTGCTGGCGCAAATCTGGGTACATACTGCCTTGAATAATACCAAATAGAGCATTGGTGCTCCCAAGGTTTTGATGCTCATCAAGGCAGCGCTTGCCCCAGCGCAATGACAGCTCCAAGGACTCTTTGGCTTCTGCGTGAGTAGCCGGATAGGGCGTACACTCGTCGAACTGCATAACAATATCTGAGTTGAGGCTGTACTGAATCTGCATGGATTTTTCAGGAGACAAAAACACTTTAGCGCCATCAATAGGCGACTTAAAGTTGACACCTTCTTCAGTGATTTTGCGCATCGCGCCAAGGCTAAAGACCTGAAAGCCGCCAGAATCGGTTAAGATAGGCTTGTCCCAATGCATAAACTTATGCAAACCACCGAATTTGTCGATGATATCAGTGCCTGGGCGTAGCCACAGATGAAAGGTATTGCCAAGGACGATATCTGCGCCAATCGCTTCGATGTCGCGCGGTAGCATACCTTTGACGGTGCCATAAGTACCTACAGGCATAAAGGCGGGCGTCTGTACGTCACCATGATTAAGATGCACAGTTGCGCGGCGCGCACGCGTCTGTCCGCTTGCGGTTTTATGTAATACAAATTGCATAGAAGGATCACTACCCAGTCGATAAAAATGACGCTAATTATATCATTACTGAGTATTTCTAGGGGCTTGGATGTTTGTATGAGACTTTACATAAACGAGTGATGAGCTAGGAGTTCTTGTCTTTATACGCCAGCTCGTAAGTTTAGTCCTACTTAAAATAACAGACAGAGGCTCCGCCAGCTTGTACAGTCATTAGCATACCGCTGACAATTTTTAGCGTAATGATGGTAACGACAGTACTTAAAGATGATTGAGCACTTAAAAAATGATTGTTATTGGGGATTGAGCATGAAAGCCGCTATATATGTATCGCTTGGCAGTTTACTATTTTTATCAGGAGCCGCTATGGCCGTCGAAGAGCCCGACTATACTGTACTATCACAAGACGATGACTTTGAGCTACGCCGTTATGCGCCGCAACTGGTCGCGCAAACGTGGGTAACAGGCGATCAAAAGGACGCGGGTAACAAAGGCTTTAAAGTCTTAGCCGATTATATATTTGGTAATAATACCGCGCCAAGTGGCGAGAGCAGTAAAATCAGCATGACCGCGCCTGTAAAGATGCAATCACCGCAAGCCGGCGCATCACAGAAAATTGCGATGACCGCTCCTGTCACTATGCAAAAAAATCAGCAAACAGACGGCAAATGGCGGGTACGTTTTGTGATGCCCAGTCAATATACGATGCAGACATTGCCCAAGCCCAATAACTCAGCGGTGAGTATTATCGAAGTTCCAGCGCAAACTTATGGTGTTATTAAGTTTTCAGGACTGACGGGCGAGACAAAGGTCGCGCGCAAAACTGAAGAGCTCAAGACTTGGATGCAAAATCAGAATTTGACCCTGACATCTCAACCTGAGATGGCACGTTATAACCCGCCATGGACACTGCCGTTTATGCGCCGTAACGAGATTATGATTCGCTATGAGTAGGCACAGGCTAAGACCCTGATACGGGCTAAATCATAAGTCAAAAAAAGACAGCCGTAGCTGTCTTTTTTACGTCTATCAAAAGAGTGTTATTAGCTGTTTTGTTCACGAATGATACCCAGCATACGGCGTAGAGGTTCTGCTGCGCCCCATAATAACTGGTCACCTACCGTAAAAGCACCCAAATACTCAGGACCCATATTCAGCTTGCGCAAGCGTCCTAGTGCCACTGTCAACGTGCCAGTAACAGCGACTGGCGTTAAACGGTTGATGGTAGCTTCTTTATCATCTTCGACCACATCAAGCCATTGATTGTCACTGTTTTTGAGCGCCGCTTCGATTTCCTCTAATGGAATATCTTTTTTGAGCTTAATGGTGAGGCCCTGTGCATGACAGCGCATGGCACCGATACGCACGCACATACCGTCGATAGCAATGGTGTTATCAGCGTCATTACCTAAGATCTTGTTGGTTTCAACGCCGCCTTTCCATTCCTCTTTTGACTGCTTATTATCCATTTGTACATCGATATAAGGAATCAAGCTACCGGCGAGTGGTACGCCAAAATACTGCTGAGGAAAGTCTGTCGAACGCTGAGTGTCCGCTATTTTCTTGTCGATATCTAAGATCGCGCTGGCAGGATTGGCAAGCTCGTCCTCAACCGCATCGTGCAACACGCCCATACCGCTAATCAGCTCGCGCATGTTGTTAGCGCCAGAGCCGCTTGCCGCTTGATAAGTCATAGCGCTGACCCACTCAACCCAGCCTCTATTGAACAGCTCGCCGATAGCCATCAGCATTAAAGAGACGGTACAATTACCACCGATAAAGTCTTTGGTGCCATTGGCTAACGCATCATCGATGACATTGCGATTGACAGGGTCTAAGATAATAATACTGTCATCTTTCATGCGTAGCGTGCTGGCAGCATCAATCCAGTATCCATCCCAGCCACTATCACGTAGCGGCTGATGTACCTTTTGCGTATAGTCGCCGCCTTGACAGGTAATAATAACATCGCAGCTTGCCAACGCTTTAATATCATGAGCATCTTTTAGTTGACCGGTCTCGATACCCTCAAAGTTTGGCGCATTGCCGCCTGCATTGCTGGTTGAGAAGAACACGGGTGTTATACCCTCAAAGTCATTTTCCGCTCTCATACGTTCTATTAGAACTGACCCTACCATACCGCGCCAGCCTACCAAACCTACTGTCAAATTGCTCATGAACCGCCTTCCTATTTTACGATTATTTATCATCATGCCAACCGATAACAATGCCGTCATTACTAACAAAAATCAAGGTATTTCATACTATTCGACTCATTTTATGCTTACTGAGCAGTATTTGCATCAATCTAAGTATTCAACAACCATGGATTTTATAAAGGATAATAGTATTGAGTGGAGCGATGTGCAATTATCGTTAGCTCTTAGTCCTTATGTGTCGTTTTGATGACACACTAGGCTAAAAGGTAGGCGAGGGCGCTGTTAGATGATAAAGTATGCTCTAATAAATGACATCGCTTGTATGATGTTAGAGCGCTCTCTTATCACAATATGGACTATTTGATTCTATGGATTCCTCCATTTTATATTACGGCGTGCAAATTTTGGCAGGATTCATCGCTTTTGTCACCGCTTGGGGCTGGCTGCCGCTTGATCATTGGTGGGTACGTGCAGTTGATTTTCCCCGTATCCAGATTCTGTTCTTAGGGATAGCTGCTTGGATTGGGATGCTAGTGTTTTGGCAGCAGTGGCAACTGGGCCAATGGCTGTTATTTATTGCGCTCACAGGCACGCTTGGGTTTCAGCTAAGAATGGTGCTGCCTTATACCAAAATATGGAAAAAAGAAGTACAAAAGGCTAAAGATAAACCCGAGTCGCACCAAGTCAAGATTATGGTATCCAATGTACTTACGCCTAATGATGACACGTATAAACTAGTCAATTTGGTTAAAGATAAGCAGCCTGATATTCTAATCACGCTTGAGTCTGACAAGAAGTGGGAGCAGGCACTCAGCGTCGTCGAGGACGACTATCCTTATACTGTCAAAATACCTTTGGATAATCTATATGGCATGCATCTGTACTCAAAACTTGAGCTGATAGACCCTGAGGTTAAGTACTTGATGGTCGATGATATCCCCTCGATTCATACGCAGCTACGCTTGCAAGGCGGACGTGTAATTTGGCTTTACTGCTTGCACCCTATGCCGCCAAGTCCAACTGAGGCGGACAAATCAACGACTCGTGACGCTGAATTATTAATGGTCGGCAAACATATCAAAGAAAACGACCAAACGGCGATACTCGCAGGGGACTTGAACGATGTCGCTTGGTCAAAAACGACGCGGCGCTTTCAGCGTATCTCAGGCTTGCTTGATCCGCGTATTGGTCGACACTTTATCAACACCTTCCATGCCGATTATCCGTTTTTGCGTTGGGCGCTTGATCATATCTTTCACAGTGCCTGCTTTACCGTTGTCGATATTCAGCGTATGCCATCGGTGGGCTCTGATCATTTTCCAGTGCTTACCACACTCCAGTACGAGCCTGAAGAAGCGTCCAAGCAAGAGCAAAATGCGCCAACAAAAGACGCTGATGATATCGAGGAGGCAGATAACAAAATAGAGGAAGGCAAAAAAGAAGGTAAAGAGATGTCAGAAACGCATGAAAAAGAGTCGAAATTAGCGCTGCCTCTCAATCCGTCATAATGTAGACGACGTACGCTTATGCTTACATAAAATAGGGCTTTTAGCAGCTAGGCGCGCCGCATAAAGTTGCCTAAAATAGCCCTATCAACACAAGGATAAGCATGGATGCAGTGTTGAGATACTAGCTTATGAGCAGGTCAGCCCACTGTCTTATACGTTATTATTTATGACTTAGGATGGGTCATCAAGGAAGTACTATAATAATAATATGAAGTATTGAGGCCCCAAACCCAATTGCCCTAGGTTTGGGGCTTTTCTTTGTTCGCTATTTAATACGCTTTATAAAATATCTACGCACTAAAAAGCACACCTCTATTTAAAGAGATGTGCTTTTTTTAAGTTAAAAAGGTCTAGATTATTCTATGACTTGAATATAAGAGCTTGCACGCAGCTCTTGTAACCAGTCCTCGCGCGCTTGCGGAGATAAACGCTGATATAGAGTTTGCCGCGCCATACTACGGCGATATTCATCACTAGCATCATAGTTACGCGTATCCTCTACTTTTAGGATATGCCAACCAAACTGAGTTTTAAAGGGTAGCGAGTAGTCACCAACTTCTGCATTCTTCATTGCCGCCTCAAACGGGCCGACAGTGTCTGATTCACTCACCCAGTCAAGATCGCCGCCACGCCCCGCTGAACCTGGATCATCTGAGTAGGTAGAAGCTAAAGCAGAAAAATCGGCACCAGCACGCAGCTGCTCATACAAATCATTAATCTTTTGTTCTGCTAAAGCGTCAGTTTGGAGCTCATCAACTTTGACTAGGATATGGCTGGTACGCCACTGTGGTACCATCACCGTATCGCCCGCCTTTTTGCTAGCAAGCTTGATGATGTCGATACCTTCAGGGGTCACTAATGGATCGCTCACTGCGCCAACTTCAAGCTTTGTGATCTCACTAGATAGTTCAGTAGGCAAGGATGCCGCTTTGTGAAAGCCCATATCACCGCCTTGTAGAGGGATAGGGTAATCGCCTTGTACCTCGTCAATGGCAGTATCGATATCTGCATTTGGTACTAGCAGGCGCGTGCGCAGCGCCTGTGCTACTTTTAGCGCTTCGTCGCGCTGCGCTTGTGACAACCTGCTGTAATCATCAATATATGGGATACGCACGTGAATAGTCTGGTACTCACTTTGGTTTAAGCGCTTGGCTTCAGGTGATGCCAAAAAAGCATCGATGTCTTGCTCACTGATACGTACGCGGTTATTGACTTGACGCGTTTGCAGCGCTTGAATGGCAGCGTCTTCTATTAGCTGGGCTCGAAGGGCTGCATAACTACCTGCTTGACTGGCGTCTAAGCGCTGCTGCAATGCTGCAATGCTGGTAACCCCTTCTGCTTGCGCAATTTGAGCCAAACGCTGATTGATAGCCGCGTCATCAGGTTTGATACCAACACGATTGACTAGTGATAGTTGTAGCTCACGCAAAATAAGTGCGTTTAGCACCTCAGATTGGAGTTGAGGCGAGTTCGCTATCGGCGTTCCCGCTGCTCTAGCGCGCGCCTGAGTTTGGTTAATGGCATCAATGAGATCGCTTTTTAGGATAACATTGTCATTGACTAAAGCGATGATACCGTCTGAGCTACCTGTAGTAGACAAGCGAGCGCTATTAGTTTGAGCGCTATTAGTTTGAGCACTTGCTTGAGTAGATGTCGCTGGCATTGCAGTCGTTTCAGATATGGCCGCTTGTGCACTTATGCCTAAACTCATGCCCAAAGATAAGAGTACAGCGCGATTGGTCTTCGTTAAACAAAAAAATCTCATGATGTTCCTCATCAATGTCATCGAGTTAAATAGTCTGACTTAACACTAAAAGTGCAGATATGGCGATAAGTGTAGTCTGTTGCATCAGATCAGTGTTGCATATATAAACAGGCTATAAATATATATTAATCCTTCCAAGCATTTTCTACTGGCTCAAAACCCAATACCTTTTCAGAGAGCAGGCGAGTCAGGCGTCCGCTACTGCTGCCTAAGCCATTGAGTCTAACCTCAGCCATCACCGCTTGCGTAGGTTTGTCGGTAATGTTTAAGTCATTATAATAACGACGACCATAAACCGCAAAACCAAAACAGCAGTCCTCATAATCGATACCGATTAAAGAGTCGAGAACTTTATCACGGCGATAGTCGTATTGTCCTTGTGCCAGCACGCGCCAGTTATCGCTCACAGGAAAGATAGCTGATGCTGTGAAGGCCGATAGGGGCAGCTGATCGGTATTATCATCACGCTGGCGTTTTACATAGCCGATATTGAACAAGCTATTGTTTGAGGGCTGAAAACGCAGCTCAGTGGTAAAGTAATTAAGATCATAGTCGCTAGTTAGTGCGCCGCTCACATCGACCCAAACATTATTGTAAGGCTGAGCGCTGGTATTCCAGACCAGTCCTGATGATGAGGCGTTAAAAAGGGACGTCTCATTGTCTAAAGTAACGCGGCCATCATCGATATAAAACTGCTCTGCAATGCTACCATCAAAACGTGTCACACCCGTTGCATCGATGTAACGATAATTGACGCCTGGGGTAATGGCATGCAAATCTTGCAAGCGATCTTGTCCCAAAAACCAGCTATCTGAAAACAGCTGCTCATAGTTGATAGAGGCGATGCGAGTATTAAAGTTAGGAATGTCGTTCTGAGCTTCAAAAGGAGAATAGGTGTATTTAAGTCTAGGACTTAAGAGCTGATAGCCGCCCATCGTGTCATCAAATGCGCCAAAGGGAGAGCCGGCTTGATAAAAATTTAACCCAGCATCGATACTTGCCTGCGGCACAAATACCGACTGACGGCCTTCTTCATCAGTCAGATCGTTGTCATCTAGGCTGTCCTCATCGTATGAGGTATATAGATGCTGCAAGCTAAGTTTGGGCTTGATATAACCCCAAGGTTTTTGCATAGGATAAGCGGCGCTCAATTTGTTATAAAGGCGCACGCCACTTTTTTCATTTTCAGAACCATCATCGATAGATTTTTTGAAGTAAGCAGAATCGTGAACCCCAGTGATGTCAAAATTCTCAGCCCAAGGCAGCCTGTAATTGAGCGATAACTGTGGCAGGCGCGAATAGGGCTTGTCTTTGTCCTGTAACGGTTCACCATTACTATTGAACGCATCTAAAGTCTGAAAGGTCTCAACTTTAACTTCGCCATTAACATAGTCATTGTAGTAATTTAAGCGGGCGCGGCGCGGTAAGTTCAAGGTATTATCCGATAGTCCTAAAGTATCAAAATCATCGAGATACTCTTCATCTGACACATAGCTATAAGTAGCGTCACCATTTAGGCGCGGAATGCTCGTAGAGGACCAGTAATGATCATAAAAAAAGCTGCTACGATCCTCACCATTGAACTCTTTGTCATTTGGCAAGTATGAGCCGTTAAAAATCCCCTCGCCATAGTCTGCGGTCAAATAGCGAAATTCGCCAGAGAGCATAGGATTACGATTGGTATAAAGGTGGGTGTTAATCGTCGCGTCGTAATTGGGAGATAGGTTGAGATAATAAGGCACATCAATCTCAAGACCGCTTTCGCTACCAATACTAGCACTTGGCAACAAAAACCCGCTACTGCGCCTGCTATCGATAGGGAAGTTAAAATAAGGTAAGTAGAATACGGGAATGTCAGCGACCCTAAAGGTCGTATTATAAGCTTCGCCGCGACCTGTATCTGTATCCAAATCGATACTAGTCGCCTCTAATTGCCATTTGCGATCAGTTGGCGGGCAAGTGGTAAACATCACTTGATCAAGCTCGTACTGGGTATCATTGGGACGGTTTAACTGCTTGGCATAACCATGTGCTTGTAGTGGTACGCTGGCGAAAGCAACGCCGTAAGCAGTCGCTTGAGAGTTGTTAGTATTATAGGCTAAGCTATCTGCTACGCCAATAAGTCCGCCGCTAGTCGCCTCGTCAGTCAGAGATCTTCTAGTATTTGGCAGGCGGGTATTGGGTGTTTGCGTATTAGGAGTCGCCTGATCGGTGAATAGCACATTGCCTTGAGCGCCAGCCACATTATTGGTTAGATCCAAGACGATTTTGTCCGCTTCTATATGCTGCGCACCTTGATCGATAATGACATTGCCCGACAGCTCGGCATAATCGACATTATCATAATAGCCGTAATCGGACTCAGCGTAGAGCGTCTGATCTGCGACGTCTGGGTCTTGACTGATATCTGTATTATTTGCGCGCTGAGAATTAGGATTGCTTGTAGGATAGACCCATTGCCCCTCACAGCGCTGACTACTATCTATAGCGCTGGGTAACAGCTTTAGATCAGTGCCTAATTGACGCAATGGTCGGCGCGCGTTTTGCTCGCTACTCTCTTGTTGGTTTACAGCTAAAGTATTAGGATCTAGATCCATACTGGTAGACGACGAGTTTATAGACGTTTTATCATTATTATCAGGCGTCAGCTCATAAAACTCCGCCAAGCGCTGCAAGCTGTCTTGAATGGTCTCATCGCTCACATCAATCGGCGTATTATCTGGTTTGGGGCTTGCAACAGGGGTAGATGTCCTCTGTGCTTGACTGACATTGTCATTTATTTGAGTAATTTTAACATTATCAATGCCATCGCTGTCTTGAGATAGATCAGTGAGCACGCTGTCGTCATTGCTATATATAGTATTGTCAGCAAAATCGCCATCGACAACAATCAGCGCATCACTGCTATCAGACCCACGGCTGCTAATGCTAGGACGTTCAATACTTGCGTTATCTTTGTTTGCTATTGAATCTGGTTCAGCCGCGGTAGCAACCAAACTCGATAACCCTAAGGCGCCAAATAAAATCAGACGAATGCTTTGGTAGAGCGGAGAATATAACAAGGGCACACCTATGATTGTCGAGCCTATCGAATAAATATGAATAACGAGATGCTAATAAGCCTATCATGATAACCATACTTTGCAGACTGTGCTATATAAAGTTTAGAAGTGGCCTATTATAATGTTGCAGGGCAAGACCGTTTTATCGGTTATAAAAGTGCTTTGATATGGTCAAAAAAAACCAAATCAGCTACACTGTTTAGCGCAATTTAGCGCTCATTATCTAGATAAGAGCACTAAAACGCTTGATAATACCTATCAATGACCACCTATTTTAGCAAGTATTTGACTTATTAATTAGCTTAATGATATCCCTTTTAAAAAAAGAGCCTACCATGACAGACAGCGCCAATAATGCACGCCAGCAGCAACTTAAAACCTGGCTACAGCATACTTTTGACAATCAGCCTTATAGCTTAGATAGTTTGCCAGGCGATGCCAGCGCACGTCGTTATCACCGCATACAGCTACTGCAGAATGATACGATCATCGCGCGATATATTGTCATGGATTCGGCCGATGAGCAAGATGCTATGCAGCAATTTATCACCGTTGCTAAGCTTATGGCGCCTGCTGTCAATGTTCCAACCTTGATTGCACAAGACCTTGACAAGGGGTTTTTGGTGCTGCAAGACTTCGGTGCGGTAGAGTTTGCGCATCTATTACTGGGTGCTACGCCTGAGCAAGTAAACCTGTATTACCAGTCAGCGATGCAATCGCTTATCGACTTGCAAAAAACCTCTGTTGATACTGCAAAGCATGAGTACAAATTGCCAGATTACGACGCGGCAATGCTGGATCGAGAGATGGATTTGTTTAGTGAGTGGTTTATCCCTTATATCGATGTGCAACTTGATGCGACGCTTTGGCATAATGTCAAAACAGCGCTAATTGAGGCGATACTCATGCAGCCGCAAGTGATTGTGCACCGTGATTATCACAGTCGTAATCTGATGCAAGACCAGTCAGATATGATGCTCGATAAAGCAGGCCTTGGCGTTATTGATTTTCAAGATGCAGTCATTGGTGCTTATAGTTATGATTTGGTGTCACTGGTACGTGACGCTTATGTCGACTGGCCTGAGACGCAAATCTCTAGCTGGATTCATGACTTTTGGCAGCTGCAGCAGCAAGCAGGTTTGCCAGTAGCCGCTAGTGTTGAGCAGTTTGAGCGCGATGTAAATGTCATGGGCGTGCAGCGTCATCTTAAGGTGCTCGGTATCTTTATTCGTCTCTCCCAGCGCGACGGTAAAGATCGTTATCTGGCGGATATCCCCAAAGTCATGCGCGATTTGCTCTTTGAGCTTGAATGGTTGGGCACTCATGGCGATGATGCTATTAAGCAAGTCATACTTCCATTTAGCACATGGATGATAGAGACCGTATTACCCGCTTATCAAAGTAGTTTTTCTTAGCAGTATATTTAGATTTACCATACAAATTCAAAACATCAGGGAGCAGATATGTCTGCAATAACGCAAGCCATGATTTTGGCAGCAGGTAAAGGTACACGTCTGCGGCCGCTTACGCTTGAGACACCAAAACCACTCGTTGAAGTCGGCGGACAGCCTTTGATTGTCTGGCACATCAAAGCGCTGCAAGCGGCTGGTATTACTGATATTACAATCAATACCTCTTGGCTTGCAGATAAGTTAATGGACACTTTGGGCGATGGCTCGCAGTTTGATGTGACATTGCATTGGTCAATCGAAGAGGAGGAGCCATTAGAGACCGCGGGCGGTGTTTTTCAAGCATTGCAAGCGGGTAAGCTCAAAGACGCGCCCTTTATCTTAGTCAACTCCGATGTATGGACGACTTATGATTTTGGTCAGTTAAAAGACTATGAGCTTGGCAGTGACCAAAAAGCACATTTGATACTCATAGATAATCCTGAGCACAATAATGGCGGTGATTTTGCTATTAATAATGGTCTGGCGAGCGAGCAGCCGATAGGGGACGCGGACAAATACACCTTTGCTGGAATCAGTGTCATGTCGCCAAGAGTGGTTGATGGCCTAGTGCCAGGGCAACCTGCCGCACTTGCGCCACTACTTAGGCAGGCCATGCTAAAGTTTCAGGTCACAGCAGAGGTTATCAAAGACAATTGGATAGATGTCGGCACCCCTGAGCGTTTAACGCAAATCAATGAGTTTCTTAAAAATGATACTATAAAGGATAGATCTGACTCTTAAGTATAGTACATTGAACGACGACGACTAATGACGATAAAGGGCTGCGCTATTATGATAGTGCAGCCTTTTTGTTAAGGGTTATGATTTAGAGTTTAGTAGATTCGTTGTGGCGTAGAACGCTCGTGCATTATTAAATTTGTCGCAAGACACAGATTTTGATAATACTATATACTATAATGTAATATATAATTATTTAATATAGAGGTGCTGTCCTTGTACAAATCACAGCTAGGCAAAGGTTAGCATTATCAAAAGCTAGACATCAAAAAGGAATGATTATGATATTTAAACAACTGTATGAACCCCTCTCTAGTACTTATACCTATTTGATAGGGGACACGAGTACCGGGCAAGCGGTATTGATTGATCCGGTCATTGCGACGATGGATCGCGACCTCGCTGAGCTGCATAAGCTTGGCTTGAGTCTAGCTTATACCATTGATACGCATATCCATGCTGATCATATTACAGCGGCGCTGGAGATGAAGCGTGAGGTGGGTAGTCAGATTGCAGCGCCTGCTTATGATCGACTGGCGTGCGCAGATATTGGCTTGGAGGACGGCATTCCCTTTGAGCTTGACGGTATCACTTTGCATCCTTTGCATACGCCAGGGCACACCGCTGGACATTTTGCTTATCTGTATGATGGACGCGTATTTACAGGAGATGCCCTACTTATTGAAGGCTGCGGCCGCACGGACTTTCAAAATGGGGATTCAGACGCCCTATATCACTCTGTGAGAGACAAACTGTTTTCTTTACCTGAGGAGACACTCGTTTATCCTGCTCATGATTACCAAGAGAGGTTTGTGTCTTCAATTGCGCAAGAAAAAAAGCGTAATCCAAGGCTTGGTGGTGATACGACGATAGAAGAGTTTAGAGTCATTATGAATAATCTAAACCTGCCGTATCCTAAATTTATCGATCATGCGGTACCTGGCAATCAGCAGTGCGGCGTCTGTCCAGAGGATTTGCCTGAGAACTTGGCAGGATATTGTCGCCAAATGACCCAAAGTCCGCAGGGCTAGCTTATTCTAAGACTAACAAGCAATCGTCACGCAGCAGGTAAACATAAAAAAACGCAGCCTTGATAATCAAGACTACGTTTTTTTTCACTAGTAGATTTTAAACTCCCATTGCCAGCTTAATCAGCTGCGCAATAGTAAAGATGACCAAAAACCCTGCCAAATATAAGCCCACAAACCAGGCCCATTGGCTTTGTTTTTTACTTAGTTTTTTCATAATAGCGTCCTCTTTTATAACTACCCTATACTCTCAGCTGCACGTGTTGTCTGTAGCATAAACATCAGTACATAGGATTGTGATCAGATTTGCCTTTAAACGTATAGTACGCAAATGCGGTGTAGCTCAAGATAATTGGCAGCATAATGACCGCGCCTATGAGCATAAATGATAATGAGGTGTCGGCGGCTGCCGCTTCATAAATGGTCATCTGATAAGGCACTATATAGGGGAATATGGCAAAACAGACACCAATATAACCCATCAAAAACAGCGCTACCGTCAATAAAAAGGGGCGATATTCACGTTCTGTTTTTAAGTCTTTACGCATCAAAAAGAACAAAGCCAATACGATAATCGGCATAGGAGCAAGATATAACAGACCTGGGAAGCCAAACCAACCCTCAAGCGCGTCGATATCAGAGAAGAACATAAAGGCGGTGACGACTATCATCGCGACCACAAGCGCTAAGAGCATCCAGCCTGAGACTTTGCGCGCCCAGACTTGTAGGGTATGTTCGGTCTTTATGATGAGCCAAGTGGACCCAAGCAGCGCATAACCGATAATCATGGCAAAGCCGCAAACGATGGAGAAGGGCGTGAGCCAATCAAACGGACCGCCAGTGTATAAGCGGTTGCTAGCCTCTAACCCTTGTACTAAGGCGCCAAGCATAATGCCCTGCGAGAAGGTAGCGATCACTGAGCCTACAAAGAAAAACGTATCCCAAATATGGCGACGGGTATTGGCTTTAAAGCGAAACTCAAAGGCCACGCCGCGCATAATGAGTCCAAAAAGCATAAAGGTCACTGGTAAATAAAGACCCGTCATAATAATACCGTACGCAACAGGGAAAGCGGCAAACAAACCGCCGCCACCAAGCACTAGCCAAGTCTCATTACCATCCCAAAAGGGCGCAATAGAGTTCATCATCCGGCTACGGTTCTTGTCTGAGCCTGCAAAGGGGAACAAAATACCGCAGCCTAAATCAAAACCATCGAGCAGCACATAAATAAAGACCGATAGCGCGATAAGTCCGCCCCAGATAAGGGGTAAGTCTAATACATCACCGAAGTTAAACATTAGCGTAATCCTCCATCATCGACATCGTCAGCAGGACTGTCTAAGTTCTCAGCATCCTTATCTTTAGTGTTCTCTTGAGGCGCATCATCACCGCTCAAAGCGCGGCCTTGAGCCTCGGTCACAGAATGATCATAGTAGGTATCCTCAGAAGGATCCTCGTACGGCTTAGGCCCTTGAGTAATCAGGCGGATAATATAAAAGCTACCTGCGCCAAAGACAAAGATATAGAGTACGATAAAGCCAATCAAAGTCGTCGCCACTTGCTGGGCTGCCAGCGGTGACATGCTCTCGCTAGTACGAATCACTCCGTATACAGTCCACGGCTGACGTCCTGTTTCGGTGACGAACCAACCCGCGAGCAGTGCTATAAAGCCCATCGGCGTCATAAACATCCAAGCCCTATGGAACCATTTGCTATCAAGATCAAACTGCTGTTTTTTAAAGTACTTATAGAGACTAAATAGACCAACTAGCACCATCAAAGTACCGATACCGACCATAATTCGGAACGACCAAAATACAATAGGAACAAAGGGTTGATCCTCTGGTGCCCAGTTCTTAAGACCTTTGACTTCACCGTCTAACGAATGCGTCAAAATAAGACCTGAGAGATAAGGTATTTTGACTTCAAAATGGTTTTTTTGTGCTTCTTGATCAGGAATGGCAAATAGCACTAGAGGTGCGCCGCGCTCATCCTCCCACAGTCCTTCCATCGCAGCTACTTTGGCAGGCTGATGCTCTAAAGTATTCAAACCATGCATATCGCCTATGAACACTTGAGCGGGCGCTACAAAGATAGCCATAATCATCGCCATACCTAACATTACGCGGCCATGCTTGCGATGCTCTTTGTGTTTTTTGGACTGTAGATAATAAGCACCGATACCGCCGATGACAAAAGCAGTGGTCAAAAATGCTGCCGTCATCATATGCGCATAACGATAAGGGAATGAGGGGTTAAAGATAATCTCAAGCCAATTGGTAGGATAGAGAAGGCCATCAGCGCCCATCATAAAGCCCTGCGGCGTCTGCATAAAACTATTGGCTGCCAAAATCCAAAACCCTGAGATAAGCGTACCGATGGCGACAATTGCTGTCGAGGCAAAGTGCATGCGCTTGCTGACGCGTCCCCAACCAAACAGCATAATCCCTAAGAAGGAGGCTTCTAAGAAAAACGCGGTCAGAACTTCATAGGCAAGCAAAGGCCCTAGTACGTTACCGGCCTTGTCTGAGAATACCGCCCAGTTGGTACCAAACTGGTAAGACATTACCACGCCTGATACCACGCCAAGACCGAAGACCACGGCGAATATCTTGACCCAGTGTTTATAGACTTCAGCGTAAATAGGATCACCCGTTTTGAGCCAGCGAAATTCTAATACGGTCAGCCAACTGGCAAGACCGATAGAGAACGCGGGAAAAACGATATGAAAGGAGATGACAAAAGCGAACTGAATACGCGCTAGCATGAGCGCGTCCATTTGGTCGATCATAAATGCAGCGAACATAAGCGCTTACCTTTATTCGTGAGCAAAATAGCGCAAGCTTCCGTGATACGCCCAAGTTACTAACCGCAGCTTAAATACAATTAGTACGGTCAATAGCTAAGATTTGGCTGTGAGTATGAATAAGCTAAACGGATGGACTAATGAGGTGACCATAACGGCTTAACTTAAATTAATAATTTATATCCTTATAAATTAATAAGTTATTGTTAATCAAAGTTATATTAAAAGTTTGTATTCACTTATTATGCGCTTGTACCCTAGTTGCTGCAAGCTGAAGGTTATACACCTATCAGTCACTTATAACCTACAATAGGTATTGAAAAAATCACACATAAATAAGCCTAAAATGCCTTTTTGAATGTATAAACTTCTATTATTTGAAGCTATAGTGACTCATTATACGCCGATAACCCTCTTATAACTTTCAATATTATTTAATATATATTATAGTAACGTATATTAAAATACACTTAAACGCAATGCTTTTTTAATCGCCTAAGCTTATTGCTCGAGTTGAGCATGCAGAATTCGGCGCAGGGTCAAGATAGTTTGCGGACTGGTCTGAATACTATGTCCACCATTGATAATCGTCTCAGAGGCGGCTCCCTCTAGATGCGCACTGGTATAAGGCACAATGCCATCTGATAAGGTTTTGGTTAATGCTTGACTAATATCGCCATCAACACGGACCGCAGCAACAAGTGGTAGAGACTCTACTGCATCATTAACATCGTTATCAACAACGTCATCTTCACCTGTTACTGTCTCTTTAGGTTGCGGCTGTGATAGATCGATTTTGACGCCATCGGGCTGCGCTTGTGCAAGCCCTTGAGTAATGTCGGAGTCATTGCTGGCTATAATGGAATGGTAAGTGACGCGATCATTGATTTTGATGTCTTTGGTCAGCTGAATAAAAGAGGATTGGTCACTGAGCTGACTGGCACCATTTTGCAAATATAGCGCGCCTAAAGGATTCTGTGCCAAATCACCTTGGGTTGCGATCGTAGCTAAGTTTTCAGTGACCGTTTTGACAAGTCCGACGGGCAAATAGACAATACGGCGCAGCGCGCGAGTAAACCAGCGATCCGCGTAGTCGGTACCGCGAAAGGGCGCAGACAAAAATACGGCAGTGTCAACTTGCGGCAAAGCATGCAGCTCAAAGCGCTCTTTTAACTGCTCTTCACCAAAGGACTGTTTGAGCGCCTCACGTATTTTATTTTTTTCGCTAAATGCGAGCTGGTTTTGATCATCGAGTCGATCTAAGTCATCGACCAAGTTGTCGTCTGAGAGCATCATGCGAGCGATAAGCGCGCCCATACTATGACTGACAATCACACTGTTTTTGCTCGCGCGATTTTGTCCTTTAGGATCGGTTTGCTCATAAGTGCTATTGATTAGGCGCTGTATTTGGTAGCGGTTTTCTATAATAGGCAAATTGGTTGGATAAAATATCTGCCAAACTTGGTAGTTATCACGCAGCAGAGCATCGTTCAAAATATCATTGGTCAAATTGACCCAAGTAGCAGGGCTTGAGGCGAGACCATGGAGCATAATAATCACGCGCTTATCAGGATCATAAGGTTCAAGCATGAACAGTTTGGGCAAGCGTGCATCTGGCTGGCGCGTAATAAGGTTAAGATAACCTACGCCATCGAGCTGATTTTCAGCAAGCCACATCCCGTACCCTGCAGAGAAGTTCGCCGCCAAAGGATAGTCATCATTTAAGATATTGACGCTCTCGCTGCGATATGGGTTGTACAGATGGATATCGAGCTGACGACTACTTAGAGCATCAAGCACGCTGTCGCCAGCAGGTTTAATCAGTCCCGTTAAAAGCAGATGACCTGTAGGATAAATGCGCGAGCTTGGTGGGCTATCCTTGCTATCAGCTTGAGCGCTATCATCGGTCAGTCTTCCTGATATTGAGGCTTTGAGTAAATCACGAATAGTGGTGGTATAACGATCATCCAATGACGCTACAAGGCTAATACCCAAGCCTGAGCGCTTACTGATTGAGTTCATACCGGACAGGCGTATCTCATAAGTTGACACTAAGTCTGCCAAGGCTGAGGTCTGCTCGCGGGCATTTTTTAGATAGTTGCTCTCATTAGGCAGATAGATATCGAGATGATAATCATCAACGTCTACTTTCATCACTTTAATCTGATCAGTAAGCTTGCCTTTTATTGGTGCAAGGTTAGCGATAGCGGCTTGTTTTGAGGTATCAGCATCGGTAATTTTGGTCGGTAGATAAGTCACGCGCGTACCGTCAGTCATCTTATTAGGGTTATCAGAGGACTTATATAACTGGGTAATAATATCGTTGCTGGCCGCGTTATAGATGTCTTGAGTTTGAATATCGGTATCATTTGGAATGCGGTTTGGCGCGCGCATTGTGTCTTTATTGCGATTAGCCGCCGCGTTATCATCGCTAAAGTCATGCTCTAGGCTGTCAAAGAACAGATAGGTATAGCTGGTTTTGATCGCATCAAACAGACGTTTTTGGTAGTTGGTTAAACACTGCTCAGTATTTTGCTGCTGCGCTTTTAGCTCCTCTTTAGGTACAGGAGCATTGGCAAAATAGGGATCGATTGGCGGGCGTGCTAGGGCATCGCGGCAGGCTTGAGAGTCACCAAGCTGGAGCGCTTTGGCATAATGCAATTCGGCATAAATTGCCAAGGCAGGACGGTAGTTTTGATTGAGCATACTCTCGTTAAGCTGAGCTAAGCACAGCTCAAAATTTTGAAAGCACGCTTGCTCATTGAGCCCTGCTGACAGCAAAGTTGAGGCAGTATCGCTGCTTAATTTATTATCAGTAACAATATTGCCGCGCTGCGCCTCGATAGTTTTAGAGGAGGCCTGTTTATTAACAGATACCGTACTACAGGCGGGGAGCACCACCATAGCGACTATCAAAGGAGCCAAGGACCATTTAGGCCACAGTGATTTATTTATTGAGGTAAGCGCAGTAGCAAAGGTGGCAAATGACATAAATCGTCTCAATGGCGAATAATGATTATTTTTATAGTAGGGCGCGACAAGCATCTTGCATTATATAAGAAAAAAGACTCCGATATAGACAAAACTAAAAAAGCGTATTTGCCCTAATAGAGATAAAATATCAATATAGAGCAAATACGCTTAGTGTTGCAACTCAAATGCGCTCACATTGTTGCTATTGCATCAGCTTGCTGGTTTTACGTTGATATCAGGGGCAGGGATGTCCCAGATGTAGAATTTGCCTTCTTCAACGAGTTTGATCTGCTGCGGGATAATAGGGTCGTTGGGCATCTTTTGCTCAAGTCTGCGCAAGCGATCTAAAGCCTGACTACGGCGATCGCTAAGCAGATCTGACTGCGCCAAGCTTTGCTCAGCTTCGGTATAATTGAGCGCGACTGCGCGATCGAGATACTTTTGACCCTCTTTAAAGCCGCCGCCCTCTGAGAGCATCATACCGTACAAGAAGTTGGCTTCACCGCTCTCAGGATTAACTTTGATTGCGCGATCCACGTAGCGACCGCCGCGTATCGCATAATCTGTACCTAAGTCCAAGTTACGACCCATACCATTTAACTTAGCCGCACGAATAAGTACGTCATAAGAGGCATCTGGTTTACTGGCATAGGGCTCAATCCAGTCTGCTAATACTTTGATTTTTTCGCGCGTATAGTGACGCTGCGAGCGGTTCGGAAAGTTTGGCGGATAGTGACGCGCATTAGGGGAGACATCTTCAATAAAGTCATCTAATAAGCTTACGTCCAGCTTATCGATACCTGAGATTTGCTGCGGGATAAGGACTGTTTTTACAAAGCTAATATCAGAGAGCTGTACTTGCGGCGTTGGGATATTGGAGAGCTGACCACTACGAAGATCAACGCCTGTGGCACTAGTAGGCGTGCGCTCAAAGACACGAGTGGTTCCAGCAATCTCTGCTGGTACAGGTATCGCCGCCGCTCTTGGTAATTGGTTGATGCTATTTTGCTGACTTGGCGGCGCGGTATTAACATTGACAGTAGCATTAGTGCTGTTGTTAGCAGTCGTAGGCTGCGCTAAACGAATAACGCGCTTACTTGAGTCAATAGCACTAGGCGCACTGGCATTAGTGCCATCGTTTTCAGCGGCGCTAGCAGGCGCTCCTATCATCATCATGCATGCGGCTATAGCAGTCAAAGTCGCTATTTTGTTTTTGTAGGTTGTCGTTGTAAGCTGGCTCATATCAGTCATTACCTTTAAGTGTGGTTGAAGTTATTTTTTGTCCTTATCACTAGCAAGTCGCTAAAATTGCTAAGTATAAATCGATGCTCCGTTTTAGGGATTAGTCCTTTAAAATTATGATTAATAAGCTATTCATCTTGCTTTAGTTGCGCATTGGCAACAGTTATACATGATAGGCCGCCGCTTTCATACCGTTTGCAAGCCAGCGCATTGTAAGGCGTACAGGAGGCGAGAGCGCCGCGCCGCCGCTTTGCAGTGCCAATTCGCGATGATGCAGCTCTTCGATGTCCATTTGCGCTAGAATCTCTCTTGAGCGTACATCTTGCGTGGGCAGTTTGCCAATGTGATCTTGCAAATGCTCACTCACTTGCGCCTCAGTCTCAGCAACGAATCCTAAGCTAAACTCATTAGAGATCGCGCCTGCTACCGCCCCAAGACCAAACGACATACCGTACCACAGCGGCGTCAGTAGACTGGCATGACTACCAAGCTCATCTAAGCGCGTCTCGCACCAGACCAGATGATCGATCTCTTCAAGAGCGGATTGGTGCATCGCTTCTCGGACACCATCATCTTTTGCCGCAAACGCTTGTCCATGATATAGACCTTGAGCGCAGACCTCGCCAGTGTGATTGATGCGCATCAGCCCCGCCACATGACGCGATTCTGTAATGCTCAGCTCAGGAATGCTATCGTCGCTCACCGGTAGTGGACGAGTGCTTGGGTTCGAGTGTGGTACGATCGCGCGCAGCGCCTTGTCGACGCCAAGCAGCAACTGATCAACCTTGGATAACGGACGCGCTGTCATATCAAACTCCTGATATATCTATTAAATCGGTATGGGCAGTAGCTAATGAGTAAATAGGTTAATCAACAAATAGGGTAATCAACAAATAGTGTCGTAACGGCTTTTTGCATCTATGTTTTTTGCAGTTTCAACACGGTCTGCATTTAAACACAAACTACTATAGCAAATAATAAAGTTTATCCGCACAAAAGATTCTATCAGTACGGTATGTTTGTTGTCACCGTTATCTAAACTTACATCATAGGCTCGTCATGCGTTTGTATCACCGCCTGCTTGATGTGCTTGTTAAGCTTAGTATATAAGAAGAGTCCAAAAGCAATATTGAGTAATCCTGTAACCAAAAATAGCTGCGGCAGCGACATCTTGACCACATTTAAAATAACAATCGCAAAAATAGCTGAGCTGACCATAAAGATGGCGTTAAAAATATTGTTAGCGCCGACGATACGGGCGCGGTGACTCTTTGGCGCGTAAGCTTGCATAGAAGCATACAACGGCACAATATATAAGCCGCCACTAAAACCTAAGAAAAACAAATCGGCAAATACTCGTAAGCTACCAGAGATACCGAGCAGATCGCTAATACCGAATAAACGCGTTCCATCAGAGATAATATTTAAGCTTGAAAGCGAAAAGTACAAATCAATGGCAAAAATACTCAAGCCTGCAATACCAAAGGGTAGTAAGCGCAAACTGACTTGGTTGTTGGTTAAGCGCTTACATAACAGCGAGCCAATAGCGACACCAACAGAAAACAGCGTGAGTAAGAAAATAACCACCGACTCGTCACCGAATAAGATGACTTTGCTAAATTCAGGCGTTTGGGTCAAAAACGTCGCGCCATAAAACCAAAACCAGCTATTACCCAAAATCACAAAAAACAAGAACGACAAAGAGTATAAATAACGCACCGTTGCCATACTGGTGGTAAAAATATTCCAGTTAATCTTAAGATTAGGTTGCATCGCAGGCGTCTCTGGGATAGAGCGTGATGCCAAATACCCTAAGACGGCAACGACTACTACGGTGGCGCTAATCCAATATAAAGATAGCGGCAACTGCGTTAAAAACCCTGCGACAATCATACCGACCAAAATAGCCAAAGAGGTACCCATCTGAAACAAACCATTGGCACCTACTAGCTCGTCCTCGCGCATGGCCTGCGGCAGATAAGCGTACTTAATCGGACCAAAAAACGTTGAATGCGTCCCCATCAAAAACAGCGCCACAAACAGCAGCGTATACCACTCAAACACAAAGCCAATTGCCGCCACTGACATAATAGTGACTTCTAAAACTTTAGTTAAGCGCGTCAGCTTAGATTTTTCGTACTTATCAGCGATCTGTCCTGCTAAGGCTGAAAACAAAAAGTAGGGCAAGATAAATAGCATAGCGGCTAAATTGTTCAATATACTGACCTCTACACCGATTTGACTAGCAGCGGTGTAGGTCAACACCAAAATTAAAGCTTGCTTAAAGACATTGTCATTAAACGCGCCCAAAAACTGGGTAAAAAACATAGCGCTAAAGCGGCGACGCTTGAAGAGTTGAAACTGATTGGCCATGAATGTTCCTACAGAAGTTGTGCAAATGGGTGGGCTAGATTTTATCTTGATAGGTCTAAGTTTGGGCAACGCTACGATATACAAATATCAATATTATCAGAAACTTATCGAATTATAAGATAGGATTTATCGATATTAGGTCGTATAATAGCAAGGCTTTGCCAAAAATACATGTGCTAGATGCTATGATTGCCTATTTAACTGCGCTATGATTTGTCCGTTTTACTCACAAGCCTTTGATCATAGCTTAAATGGATTGGTTAGCAATTTAACACCCCTTTTTAATCGTTAGTATTGAGTACGCCGCGTGAGGCGATAGGAAATATGCATGTCAAGATATCAGCCCTCAACGCCTCATCACTCTAAGGCAACGCTTAGTGACGCCGCCAAAATCCCGCGCGTCCAATTTACTCGTACCGCACTCTTTAGTGCCTTGGCAGCCAGTTTGGTCGGATTTGGTATCGCGCCTGTGTACGCCGCTGAGACTGAGTCTAATACAGACTCATCTATGGCAACGATGGAGGCGGCGCAGCTTGATAAAGCGCTTGCGGCGCTAAGACTGCGACAAGAGGTTGAACAAGGTGATATCGATCAGTCGGTATTCACTGAGTATCAGCGCCAAAATACAGCCGATCAGTCCACTACTAATAACGACAATACCTATAATAACGACAACGCAACTTCAACATCTAATGCGCTACTAGAGCAGGCGGCCAGTGTACAGCAGCAGGGTTATCAGATGATGACGCCTGAGCAGATCGAAAGAGAGCTTGCTGCGCTAGATGCACCTATGGATATGACGAATGGTGCTAATGCTGACAGCAGCAATCTTGACGCTGATTTTGATGCACCTGTTGCCACGTTAGACAGTACGCGCGCCCCTGTCGGGTTTGATACCGATCTTGATGCAGCAAACCTGCCTACACCGACCAATCTAGATACCTTACAACCAGATACTTCGCAAAGACACGCGCGCGCCGCTGATCGCGCCAAAACTGCCGAGATTTTGGCGCGCCCTATCAATGTCAGCGACTCTGCTAGTCGCGGGCGCATCAACGCAAGCGATGATATTACCGAGCGCGCCAATCCTGAGCGCGCGCTTGCAAACCAAGACAGTAATAGAGTCACAGGCGCTGATGATACGGTTACAGAGGTAAGAGATTCGCTAAGCGCAGGTCAGCTGCCCAATAATATCGATGATCAAACGAATAATCTTAATCCTGATGACTATCTGCCAGACTATCAGGCGGCTACCGAGACACAAGCGGTCACCGACAGCTTAGTCCAAGCGGACAAAAAACCCAAAGCGCGCAGTTCAGGTAACTTCTTTAAACGCACCTTTAATCGTCTATTTAATGGCGGCGTCTCAGGCTTACCGCATATTGAAACCACAGTCTACTTGCAACAAGGTAGTGATGATCTACAGGCGAGTAATGCTGCGCCCAAACTCATTGAGGCAGACGAAGATATTCAGCCGATTAACAATATTAAGGCGGCGCTTGATGATACGACCGTACAGTCTGTTGTCGATTTTACCGCCGCCTTGCCCCGTTTGCGTCAGACCGCTTTAGATGCAGCCAAAGCAGTGGGCTATTATGACGTGGTGCTGCGTTTGCGCCAGCCTAGTAGTGATCGTATCGATGTCATCATCGAGCAATTAGGCGAGCCGGTACGGGTGGATAACCGTATTGTTGAGGTGCGCGGCGAGGGAACTCAGCTACCAGAATTTCAAGCGCTAGAGGCAGAGCTACCGCCCAAAGAGGGTGATATCTTTAATCACCGCGTTTACAAAAGTAGCAAAGCCGCTCTTGAGGCGTTGAGTAGTACTTATGGCTACTTTGATCAATACTGGCTAAATAAATCTGTCGATATTATCTTGCCTGATAACAGCGCTGATGTTTCACTAGTCTATGATACTGGTCCGCGCTATGAGTTTGATGAGGTGATATTTTTTACCTTTGATGAAGAGACTCGCACCTTGACTCGTGATCCTGACAAACTCCCCGTCGAGCTGTCTTTACTCAAAAAGCTTTATAATTTTGAGGAAGGTGATCCTTTCTATCGCCCTGATATTACCAAATTTAGCAACGATTTATCAGCGACTCGCTATTTCAATACCGTTAACGTCGAGTCTATTTTGCCGCCAGATGAACGCACGCAAAATAGCACTTTAGCCTTTGATAATGCACCTGCCACTAACAATAGCTTAGATGATGATGTAGATAGCGATGCTGTTAATAACGATACTGTAAACAACGCTGACAACTTATTAAGCGCTGATAACAATGACGGCAGTAGCAGTAGCAGTAGCAGTAGCAGTAGCAGTAGCAGTGGCGTGGGCTCTGAGAGTATCAATGCTAATAGCGGTGCTACCGTCGATGAAGAGGATATTGCGCCTATTGAGTTTGAAGTAGATGAGCAAACCAGCGAAAAGCTGCAAGCGATCAAACAAAAAGCGGAGCGCCTAACCCAGTTGCCTAACGATCGGGTTTTAGATGAAAAAGAAGAAAAGGCGGAGAACATTTTAGGTAAAATTAGCGACTCAATCAGTAATATCGCCGAAAAGATCTTCCCTGATGACAAAAGCGTGTTCGAAGATGAGAATTTTGTCCCGCCAACGCTAGCGGGTCGCATTACCCCTGAGCAAGTACTTGAGACCAAAAAGGTGCCTTTATACGTCTTTGTCTCATCTGAGAGACCGCGTGATGCTGAGGTAGGTATTGGTTATGGCACAGATACAGGCGTACGCGCCACCGCAAGAATAGATTACAACCTAATCAATCGTCAAGGCTATCAAGCAGGGGCTGAGGTTGAGTATTCGCGTATCACTAAAAATGCAACGATATATGGTAGCAGGCCTTGGAAGCATCCGCTCAATGATAAGCTAGATGCACGTTTAACTTACGAAGAAGAGGTCATTGATCAAGGTGAAGGCAACTTTGATCTATCGACCAGAACGCTCAAAGCAGCTTTGGCGCGTAACATTCGCCGCGAGAATGGTTGGAATCGTAGCTACTTTGTCAAATACCGCTTGGATGAATTAGAGACGGGCGTTGACGATGCAGATTTAGAAGATTTGCCTATTCGCTTTATTTCCTCCAAACCCACGCAAGAGGCCTTGTTGTTTGGTTATGGTCTCAATAAAACTGACGTTGATAACGCGCTCAATCCCACGCGCGGTATGCGTCAGTATTACAGTATCGAAGCGGGCTCTGAGGACGTGCTAAGCGATACGGATATGGCGATTATCAAAGCTGGTGTCAGCGGGCTTTATAGCTTTGGTGAAGACGACAAGCATCAGCTGCTAGGTCGCTTTAATACCGGTTATATTTGGGCAGATAATTTTGAGGGCGTGCCTTATAAGCTGCGGTTTTTTGCAGGCGGTGACCAAAGTATCCGCGGTTATGATTATGAGAGCTTATCACCTCTCAAAAACGGCTACCTGACAGGCGGACAAGTCCTCGCTGTCGGTAGTGCTGAATATAACTATGAGTTTAGACCTGGGTTTCGCGGGGCATTGTTTACCGATATCGGTAATGCTTATGATACCAACTTTGATACCGAGACCAAAGTTGGCGTTGGCGTCGGTATTCGCTGGGCGTCACCAGTTGGCGTCGTACGCGTTGATGTCGCGGCTGGCGTGACAGAGGATAGTATTCCAGTTAGACTACACTTTTTTATCGGCTCGCCGCTTTAGCTTTAGCCGTTATTACTCGTATATTAGCAGTGCTAATAATGACATTATCTAACGCAGTTGACTTTCATGTTGCCCAATAACTCTCAGCCCAATGACCCTTCACAAGATCCTGCTCAAAGAGATGCTAGCGCCGTAAAGCGCTGGTATCCTTTGTCATTTTTAATCAAATTAATGATGCTGATTTTGATTGTGCTGGTGATTATGTTTGCCGTTTTCTTTTATATGGCAGGGACAGAATCAGGCACCAAGTTTTTGTTAGAAAAAATCAGTGCAGAGACGGGTATTGAGCTGACTTATGGTAGTGGCAATTTGCGTGATGGCATCTGGGTCAATGATATTGATATCAAAGCCAATGAAGATCTTGAGATACTCGTGGACAAAGCCTATGTCAAGATAGGCTGGCGCGCTATATTTGCTAAAGAGGTGCATCTACGCGACGCGGATATTCAAACGATAGAGATCATCAATAATAAGCCGCCCACGGGCGAGCCGTTCGACTACAAAACCTTGCAGCTGCCTGTCAATCTACGCTTTGATCAAGCAAAAATCAAAAACATTATCTACAAGCAGGTCACCAAAGATCCCGTTACCTTACATGACATTAAGGCCCGTGATTTGACTTGGGTAGATACCTTAGTAACCGTTGGTCGTGGTGATCTGCGTTATGCTGATATTGTTAAAGTCAATGCGCTACAAGGCGAGATTGATCTGCAAGGCGACTATCCGCTAGATCTGTCCGCTATCGTCGAGGTAAGTGCGCTTGAAAAGGCCTACATCGACCCGCTTAATGTGACCGCAACAGGTAGCCTAAAACGTACCGTAGGCCGCGTACGTAGCCGTTATAACGATAGCGATGTCAGCGGCAACTTTGTGGTGCAGGGGCTAGACCCAGACGCGCCATTTCAAGCCAAATTGCAGTGGGATGATATCTTGCTGCCTTACGCTGAGGAGCAAAACATTCACCTCAAAAGCGGTATCGCTACCGCTAGTGGCGTCATCTCTGATATACGTCTGCGTATTAATACTGAGCTTGACGCAAAAGACATTCCATCAGGACGTTATAAGGGCCGCGCTATTATTGCCAATAGTCAATTGCGTATTGATCGCTTAGATGCAGACGTGCCAGCAGGCCGTCTAACGCTACAAGGCATTTTGGACTGGAAAGACAGCTTTGATGCCAAAATACGCGCGACAGGCAGCAATTTTGATATTCGCCAAGCCATTCCAGAGCAGTACGCTGACTATAAGGCTTATGCTCCGCAAACGCTCGATGGTCGATTATCGCTACATTTTCAGCAGCGCAACATCAGTAATAATCTAGAGGTGGATATTGATTTGCGTCAGCGCGATGGCGAGCACGTCAATGCCAATATCGTTCGCGGCAAGACATCACCTAAATCGACGCAGGCCGCGCCTTTATATATCGACGCCAGCTGGCAGAATCTGACGCGCCGCGATGTACCCAATATCGGTAATATCGACAGCCCGTATGGACGCGCCAATGTGATTGTGCGTGGCTCTACACTCTCAGTTGACGCCAATGCCTTTATTAATGAGCTCAACGCGGCACCAAAAGGCAACTACGATGTGCGTATGCGCAAAAATGGCAATACAATTGATCTCAATCGAGTTAATTACAAAGGCATTGTCGGCGACCTATCAGGTAATGGTCAGATACTACTGGCAACTGCGCAGCGTCCACTGACGTGGCAGATTGATGCGCGTACCAACGGACTACTGCCCAAACAATATCGAAGCGATCTACCACTTGAGCGCCTAGTAGGACAATTGAGCGCTCGTGGTCGATTGATTAACATTAGCAAAAACGGCGTCAAAGGTCAGCGTCATATCGTTAGCTTTAATAACACTGATCTGCAAGCTACCCTTGATGCCTCACAAGATAATCGCCGTATCGGTATCAGCGGCGGCGGCGGGGCCAGTATAGATCTGATCGGTGGCGAGCTGTCGGTATTTGATGCCCGTTTCGATGGACAGGTTGATACCCAAGACGTTCCCAAAGGCCGCTTATCTATAGACGCCGCAGGGACGCCAAATCTAATTAACATCCGCAAGCTTAACTATGCTGGTGAAGCAGGTTCAATCAATGCTCAGGGCGTGATAGACCTACGTAATAATATTGGCTGGAATGTTACAGGGCGTTTTGATAATTTTGATCTGGGCTATTTTTTGCCTAATAATCCAGCGATTTTGACAGGTGATCTGAGTACTAGTGGACAGTGGCAACCTGCCAATCAAAACAATGAGGGTAAATTGCAACGTTTTGCTATCAATTTTGATGGTGTGCTCGATGCTGAGCAATTACCTGCTGGCAAGCTGATGATTGACGCTAGCGGCGACTCACAAGTGATTACTATCAAGCGCTTTAGTCATGTGGGTGCGGCAGGCAGTATTCGCGCAAGCGGTACTGTAGATGTGCGCCGAGGTATCGCTTGGGATATCAATGCGGTCATGAATCGCTTTAATGTAGGATATTTTCTAAAAGATACGCCAAGTGTCATCACAGGAAACATTAATACCGATGGGCGCTGGAGCGATAGCGAGCAGATTGTCAATATTAATCAGATTGACCTAAGTGGTATGCTCAAAGGTCAGCCGCTTAGTGCCAAAGGTAGCTTGAGCGCTAAGCTTAATCTGCCAAAAGACATCGCCAGCTACTTTGAGCGCCTGCAAAAGCAAGACGCCGAGACGCAATATCAGCAAGTAAACGCGCTTATCGAAAGCTTAAATGCCAATAATTTAGTACTGCGCTGGGGTGATAATTATCTCACCGCCAATGGCAACGCCAAACAGCTGCAGGCCAAGATTAATATCACTAGCCTCGATCAGCTATCAGATCAGCTCAGCGGTAAAGTAGCGGGCGGCGCGACATTATCGCAGCCCACAGGACAGGCGCTACCTACTATTTATGTCGATCTGGTCGGTGAGCGTATTGCCTTACCTGGTTTTATATTGCGTGAGGGCCGTATACGCGGCAAACTGGTCAACCTTGCCAATAGTCCAAGCCAGTTTATTATCAGTGCTGAAGGCTTAGACGTTGCTGGACAAAGCTTTAAGCAGGTCAATGCAACCTTTAACGGTACTGAGCAGGCCCATGTTGTCAATTTAGATGTTGCCAATGAGCAAGCTCAAATATTAGCACGTGTCAAAGGTGGTTTTGATCGTAATCAGCTCAGATGGTCGGGCGCTATTGGCAAAGGGCAAATCAAGTCGCAATACGCCACGCTCAATCAGTTACAACCGGCGCAATTGATTGTTGATTTGCCGCGTGAGCAAAACGGCAGTAGTCGCGACCTAAAGGTGCAGCTGGCAGCGCATTGCTGGCAGGCGTCGGATCAGACAGGTAAGCTGTGTCTGCGTGAGAACCTAATTGCCTCGCCAGATAATGGTCAGGTTAATTTAGCCCTTCAAAAACTAGATACGTCCTTGTTGTCAGTGTTCTTGCCAAAAGATATCGATTGGCAGGCTCAGATTAACGGTAAGGCTGTTATTGGTTGGCAGCGCGGTGAATCACCAACGATTAATACGACTTTGTACTCAGATAACGGCAAGATCGGCCTTCTGCAAGACGATGGGTTACCACCTGTTTCGCTGCCGTATGAGCGCGTATCTTTGATTGCATTATCGGTACCCGAAGGTATCAAGCTACGGGCTGATATTAACACAGGCCGCGGCGCACGCGGTTATGCTGAGGTAGTCGTTGACCCTTACAAAGCGCCCAAACCTATCTCTGGGGCACTGGTATTAAATGAGCTTAATCTAGCGGTATTTAAGCCATTCTTCCCAGGTATGCGCGTACTCGAGGGCAATATTACTATGGCAGGTGGCCTTGGGGGTACGCTGAGTAAACCGCAGTTTTATGGTGATGTTGAGCTGGTCGATGGACGCGTAGCCATGCTTGATCTGCCCGTTAATTTATCTAGTATAAATGCCTCAGCGAAGATCCGCGGGACGCAAGCGACTCTCGATGGCAAGTTTAACAGCGGAACAGGAACAGGCACGCTGAAAGGCACGATTGATTGGCGTCAAAAACTTCAAGCCAAACTAAGCATCATCGGTGATCGCTTAGTTATAACCCAGCCGCCGCTACTAGTCGCCGAGATCAACCCAGATATCGATATCATCGTGCGCCCAGAAGATCGTTACGTCAATATCCAAGGCGCTATTAGTGTACCATCAGCGACCATTCGTCCGCCTGAGGCTAGCGAAGATATTATCACTCAAAGTGAAGATGTAGTCGTACTCGATAGACGTCTCATCGGTAACATTGATGAAGTACTAGCCATATCTAGGCCATGGTCTATCAATGCTGATATCGGTATTGATTTAGGCGATGACATCAATTTCCGCGGCTTTGGTGCAGTTATTCCTCTCGCAGGGGCCTTGAATATTACTCAAAACGGCACAGGTGTTATGCGCGCTAAAGGGGTGGTTCAGGTTGCGCGTCGTACCGCTATTGATGCTTTTGGGCAAAACTTGGAGCTTAACTACGGTCAAGTACGCTTTAACGGTGATGTCATGAAGCCAAACCTAAGCATTGAAGCGGTCAAAATCATTGACGATAGTACGGTAGGGGTACGAGTGACGGGTACGACTGAAAATCCAAACATCGTTGTTTTCAATGATGCAGGTCTCACGCAGCAGCAAGCGATGAATGCTCTAGTCACAGGTCGTATCAACAATGGCAGCGCTACCCAAATCAGTGAGCAGGGCTTTAAATCACAAGTGACCAACAACTTGGCAGCAGCTGGCCTCAATTTTGGACTTGGGGGTACGCGCAACTTTACCAATCAGATAGGCCAAGCATTTGGTTTTCAGAGCCTAACAGTAGATGCTTCAGGTAGTAGCGAAGATACCAACATCAATGTCACCGGTTACGTAACGCCTGATCTATACATCCGCTATGGCGTTGGCGTCTTTAATGCTCAAAACAGCTTATCAGCACGTTATCAATTGACGCGCCGTATCTATGTTGAGGCCACCTCAGCTGCCGAAAATGCCGTAGATGTGGTGTATAGCTGGCAGTTTTGAGAGTTGCTAGTTGAGAGTAATAACGGTAAAAAACGCCTTTAGATAAGGCGTTTTTTGCTGTTGTAAATACGGATATAGGTACTGCAAGCACTGCTATTTCGTCAATATCAGACGATTATTGCGAGTCAAGCGTAGTCGATACTCTTCACCCTCATGCTCAATCCGCACCTCTTTAGTTAAAGCAAAAAGGTGCTCTGATTGTAACGTGGGCAAGCGGTTTTCAGGGTTTCCAAAATAACGCGTTAAGCTTATATTCATGACAATCTCCTTATTGATGGCGCTATGCATCATTACTAAAGTTTTTTACTAACGATAATGATTATCATTTATAACTTAAGCTATTGCAAGTATTGATTTTGGCTATTATTTTATTTATCACCTTGTCATAGACTCTAACGGTTAAAAGGACAAAAAATGACTGAACCCTCGCTTAAGCCTAAGAGCACTGCTCATAACTCCATAAATGTCGCTATCGCCGTCATTTATTATCAAAACTGGTATTTACTTGGCTATCGTCATTCTAAGCAGCACCAAGGCAATCTTTATGAGTTTGTCGGTGGCAAGATAGAGGTAGATGAGACAGCGAAAGCTACGTTAGTGCGAGAAGTTGGCGAAGAGGTAGGTATCGATATCAGTCAAAATACGATGATGAAAATGGGCCTTATTACTCATGATTACACTGATAAGCAAGTAATTTTGCATGCTTATACCGTTGCGCTGACAGCGGCTCAGTATGCTCAGCATAAGAATCAAAAAACAGGTTTAGAGGGTCAGCTATTATCTTGGGTAACAAAAGATCAGCTCTTAGGTACAGACTATCCACTGCCAGCTGCCAATAAACAAATATTAACTTGGCTACGCGGTATAAATATTTAATTTATATAAAGCATAAACCGATAGAAAGTTACAAGTGAATAAGCGCAGACACATTAGTAATATGCCAATTACTTAAAGTCGATAAAGCGTTGTTTAATAAAGAATGAAATAAAAGTAGATGTGCTCACAAGTCTAGTAGTTTAAGCGTTTAGACGGCGTATCTAACACGCTATACGTTAATATATTAATTACAAACCGTTGCGTTTTCCTACATAGCAGCACTACAGTTCATAGGCCGATGTCCCTATCATACTGTCATAATTTAAAAAAGCTAGTAGAGAATAACTAGTAGGTAATGACTGGCAAATAAACGATAAGTTAAATAAACGGTAAGTATCAAAGTATGATAAATGTGCCTTATCACTGGCACCAAAAGCAATCATAGATACAAGAACTTTAACTTAAACGATTTTTTTAACAGTGTAAAAATTAGATGATGTATCAAGGTTTAAAGTATTCATGAGTTTACATACTCATTATAAAGGTATTTTCATGGCAACTAACGACTCACTCCAGTCAGAATGGGCTGACTTGCAAACACCGAGTTCCAAGTCACAAAATGATGATCAGTATGACTATCAAAACTATGCTGGTCGGTACTCTGGTGCCAGTAATGACGATGATTACAAAACCATTAGTCATAAGAACGACAGCTACAAAAGCGACAACTCAATTTACAAATCTAAAGATCTCTCGTTTGCCGCTAATGACTTACAATCAGAACGCATGGATTCAAATCTCTATCTTGCGCAAAATGATTCTGTAGCTAGTACGCAATACCAAAATGATAGTAAGTATGTACCTAATAAACACGTGCCTATAGATTATTCGACAAATAAGCACAAAAATAACTATGCTGTAAAAAACGAACAAGACAGTCATTATGACAACAAAACTTATGCCAATGCAGATCGTCAAAAACCAACACTTCAGGTATCAGAAAGGATATTTATGAACGGACTTATTAAGCATACGGTGATTGCTTTAGTGATTATCATTCCGCTAGCTGCGATCTCCGCTTATGCTGCCCCTGTGACAACTGTTAATACAGCAAATGAAAGCTCAAAGTCACCAGTACTGTCCGTAACGCCTAGCGATATTATCTATAAGTCAGCAGATACGCCGACAACCGTAGATAAGGTTGATCTCAAAAAATATAGCGGTAAATGGTATGAGATAGGACGGATGCCGCTGTTTTTTCAGCGTAACTGCATTGGTAATGTGACCGCAACTTATACCGGTCAGGCTGGTAGCTCAGACATCACTGTGCTCAATGAGTGTAGTGGAGAAAATAGCACCGTTATCAGCAGCGAAGGTCTCGCTATGCCAGTTGATGAAATGGGCAGTAAATTAAAGGTGACTTTTTTGCCGTCATGGATTCGCTGGTTGCCTGTCGGTCGCGGAGACTATTGGGTATTAGCACGCGATGACAACTATCAAACTGCCTTGGTAGGTACCCCTGATAAGAGCAATCTGTGGCTATTGGCTCGAACGCCCAATATCTCCCAGCAAACATACTCCAAGTATCGTCAGATTGCGCAGCAGCAAGGCTATGATCTAAAAGAGTTCACCTTGACGCCGCAGAGCAATCAAACGGTAAATCTTGTCCCTTAACTTATTGTGCCCATGATAGTTTATAAAAGTAGGCACTTGCTTTATTTAAAACTAGCATTAAAAAGACAGCAACTTTAGTAGCTGTCTTTGCCACTTGTATATCGCAGTATAAAACCCAGTAGTTCGGTTATAACTGGCAAAATAAGGCGTTTTAGGCTAAAATCGTCTCATTCAAAAGACCCTAACCGTAATTTCTATATTAGCAGTCGTCATAGTTGCCGCATTCGTTTTATCTTCTTTTAAATATTATTTCTCAATTTACTGACCATAAGGATGTTTCTCGTGAGCCAAGCCGATACCTTACGCCAACTACATCAAGATCGCCTAAACCATTACAACCATCAAGAGCAACAAGCCATTGAGCTTATGGGCTTATTGAACAAGCTCTATAATGAGCAAGACGTGCAGATCACTTTGTTCGGGGAAACCTTAGACGCAAGTTCTGTCGGTAGTATATTGGCCTTGCATCAAAAAGCTGGCACTCGCGGCGCAGACTCAAAGCCTATCGATATCGCAGATACTTTGGCAATGGTCAAAGAAATTGCCGCAAACGATAGCGTTCAAACCGTACGCATTGATGTCGGTCAATTGATTACCAACAACAATGATGCTGCCTCTGCATTAGCATCGCTAACGTCCGCTGCAAGCGCTAAAAACGAAGCCACTGATGTCGTATTATACGGCTTTGGTCGTATCGGTCGTATCCTAACGCGCTTGCTATTGTCGCAAGCTTCTAGTAGCAAGGGTCTACAGCTAAAAGCAATTGTAGTGCGTCCTGCAGCAGCGGGCGATTTAGCCAAGCGTGCTTCGCTATTAGAGCGCGACTCTATTCACGGCGGATTCTCAGGCGCTATTAGTGTTGATGAGGCTAACAATGGCATCATCATCAATGGCCGTTTTGTGCAAGTCATCTATGCCAACGATCCAAGCGAGATCGATTACACCACTTATGGTATCGATAATGCGATCGTGATTGACAATACAGGTAAATGGAAGGATGAGGCGGGCCTGGGTAAGCATTTAGCCTCTAAAGGCGTGCAAAAAGTCCTACTGACTGCGCCTGCTGGCGGCGAGATCAAAAATGTCGTATACGGCGTTAATAACGATACTATCGGTGATGACACCATTGTGAGTGCGGCAAGCTGTACCACCAATGCCATTACACCGTCTTTAAAGGTATTGCATGATGAGTACGGTATTGAAAACGGTCACGTAGAGACTATTCACTCCTTTACCAATGACCAAAACCTGATTGACAACTATCACAAAGCTGATCGCCGTGGTCGTAGTGCAGTACTTAACATGGTTATGACGAGCACAGGCGCTGCCAAAGCAGTGGGCAAAGCCTTGCCTGAGCTTAGCGGTAAGCTTACAGGTAATGCTATTCGTGTACCCACGCCTAACGTGAGCCTTGCGATATTGAACCTAAATCTCAAAACGGCACCAAAAGACGCTGACGCGCTCAACGCCTACATGCGTAAAATGGCCAATAGCAGTACTTGGCAATCGCAAATCGCATATACTGATTCAACTGAAGCGGTGTCAACAGACTTCGTCGGTACCACTCACGTAGGTATTTTGGATGCGCAAGCGACTATCGTCACTGACAACCATGCTACCGTTTATATCTGGTATGACAATGAAGTCGGTTATAGCACGCAAGTATTGCGCTTAGCGACGCAAATGGCAGGTATTAGCTACAATCATATACCTGCATAAATCAAACCCCTAGTTAGTTAAAGTTTAAGCATCCGATAGTCTGATTGATTATCGGATGTTATTGTTATAAAGCTGAGTCTGTTTTAGCCTTGAGTATGTTATAAATAGCATGATAAAAACACGCGGTGGCAATTTAGCTTTTATGACAACTTAAGCTCAGTAGTAATTTGGCCTAGCCACTCATATGTACCATAAGGATTGAAAAATGCGATTTATTGATGAAGCCGTCGTAACGGTAAAAGCAGGTGACGGTGGTAACGGAATCGCCAGTTTTCGACGTGAAAAATACGTGCCACGTGGCGGTCCTGATGGCGGTGATGGCGGCAGTGGCGGCGATATTTATGTCATCGCCGCTGATAATACTAATACCTTAGTTGATTATCGTTATACTCGCCGTTATGATGCAATGCGCGGCGAGAATGGTCATAGCCGTAACTGTTCAGGCAAAGGCTCTGATGATGTACTGTTGCCTGTCCCTATTGGTACCACTATTATCGATACCGAAACCGATGAAGTTATCGGTGATCTCATTGAGATTGATCAAAAGATACTAGTTGCTAAAGGTGGTGATGGCGGTTTGGGTAATACCCACTTTAAAAGCTCAACCAATCAAGCACCGCGTAAGGCCACATCAGGGTTTGAAGGCGAACTTAAGGTATTAAAGTTTGAGCTGAAAGTTGTCGCTGATGTCGGCTTAGTAGGACTGCCAAACGCAGGCAAGTCCACCTTTATCCGCCAAGTCTCAGCGGCCACGCCAAAGGTTGCAGATTATCCATTTACCACGTTAGTGCCTAATTTGGGAGTGGTCGATATCGGTCGTCATCGCTCATTTGTGATGGCAGATATTCCAGGATTGATCGAGGGCGCATCAGAGGGCGCAGGCCTTGGCATTCGCTTCTTAAAACATGTTGCACGTACGCGCCGATTATTGCATTTAGTAGATATCAAGCCCATCGATGGTAGTGATCCGGTGCAAAACGCTAGAGTTATTCTCACTGAGCTTGAGCGCTTCTCGCCAGAGCTGGCTAACTTGCCGCAAATTTTGGTTTTAAACAAGATAGATCAAGTGGTTGATGAGAGCGAGCTTAATGAGCTATGTACGCACATCGTGGCAGAGCTTGGCTGGACGGGTATTGTGTTTCGCACCTCAACATTGACAGGTGAGGGCGTTGACGCGGTCAAATATCACTTGATGAATGAGATTGAGCGTGAACGTGAACGCGAGTTAGAAGATCCGATATTCGCTGAAGCGCAAAAAGAGAGCTTTGAGCGCTTAGAGGCTGAAGTACGCCGCAATACCGAAGCGCAGCGCGAAGCTTACCGCGCAGCTCGTAAAGCACAGCGCGAGGGCATAGATGCTGATGATAGTAATGACGATGACGATGATTACGATGTTGAAGTCGTTTACGTGCCTTGATACCGGTACACTATTACGCACATAAACCGACATATTATACGAACAAACCGATACTCACTTATAAATACATAGGAGTTTTTATGGCAGTTGACAACCAGAACACGTCTGAGGAAGCAAGATTTATTCAGCAAACTCGCAACTTCAATATCAAGCGCGTGATTGTCAAGATTGGCTCCTCGTTATTAACCAATAACGGACGCGGACTTGATCGAACTGCTATATATGAGTGGGCAAAACAGATCGCAAAACTGCACAATCAAGGCACCGAAGTACTGCTGGTGTCCTCAGGCGCGGTTGCTGAGGGCGTGGTACGGATGAATTTGGAGGAGCGTCCAAAGAAGCTAGCCGCTCTGCAAGCTTGTGCCTCTATCGGTCAAATGGGTCTGATCGAAACTTGGTGGTCAGCGCTCATTCAACACGGCGTACAGAGCTCACAATTATTATTAACTCATGATGATCTCTCTAATCGCCGCCGTTATCTTAATACGACAGGAGCGCTGACGCAGCTGCTTGAGTGGCGCGTGCTGCCAGTTATCAATGAGAACGATACTATCACTGTAGACGAGATCAAATTTGGTGATAATGATACTTTAGGTGCTATGTCAGCGGCTATGATCAATGCCGATCTTTATATTATTTTGACTGATCAAGAAGGGGTGTTTACCGACAATCCGCGTAATAATCCTAATGCCAAGATGATCCGCCAAGAACGTGCTATGGCAGATTACTTGTTTGATATTGCAGGTGATGGTGGCAAGCTTGGGCGCGGCGGTATGTTGACCAAGATCCGAGCGGGTCGTTTGGCGGCTATGGGCGGTTGTCCAACGGTTATCGTTAGCGGCGCGATCGAAAACGTCATTACTCGCGTGGTATCTGGTGAGGCGATAGGCACACTACTTACGACTAATGAGGCGGATAAAATTATCGCGCGCAAGCAGTGGATTGCCGCCCATTTACGTATGTCAGGCAGCCTGATTATCGATGACGGCGCTGCCAAAGCGTTAACGCAACATAACCGTAGCTTATTGCCTGTTGGCGTAGTAGAGGTACAAGGCGGTTTTGATGAAGGCGATGTCGTCGAGATTATTCATCAAGATACTGGCGAGCGCATAGCGGTTGGACAAGTGAACTTTTCATCCAATGAGGCGCGGCGCGTCGCTCGCGAACGTACCGAGCAGTTCGATAGAATCTTGGGTAGTAGCGAAGAGCGCGTCGTTATGGTACATCGTGACAATCTGGCACTGTCCATGTGATTTGCTTGCTGTAGCTTTACTTGATATGACTTTGCTTACTCATCCTTTATTTTATAATGACAATAAATCATCTTGGAGATTTGCGCATGAGCGCCTCAGATCACGTTTCACCTAATCATGACTTTGCGCCACTAAAAAACGACAGGTTGCTACGGGCGCTGCGTTTTGAATCTATAGATACGACGCCAGTATGGATGATGCGTCAAGCAGGACGCTATCTACCAGAGTACAAGGCGACTCGCGCCGAGGCCGGCGACTTTATGAGTCTATGCAAGGACACTGACCGAGCAACTGAGGTCACTTTGCAGCCGCTGCGCCGTTTTGATTTAGACGCAGCTATTTTGTTTAGTGACATCTTGACCATTCCTGATGCGATGGGGCTTGGCCTGTACTTTGAGACGGGTGAGGGGCCAAAGTTTGAGCGTCAAGTTCGCACTCAAGCCGATGTCGATAACTTGCCTGTACTCGATGTTAATGACTCGCTCGATTATGTCATGCGCGCAGTGACTAGCATTCGTCATGCACTAAATGGTCAAGTCCCTTTGTTTGGGTTCTCAGGTAGTCCATGGACGCTTGCCACTTATATGATTGAGGGTGGCAGCTCAAAAGACTACCGCTATACCAAAGGCATGCTCTATAGTCAGCCGGAGCTGCTACATGAGTTACTAGACAAACTTGCTACTGCGGTCACAGATTACTTAGATGCACAAATCGTTGCAGGCGCGCAGATTGTACAGATATTCGATAGCTGGGGCGGGGCGCTGGGTCATCGTCAATTTATTGAATTTTCGCACTTTTATAACAAGCGCATTGTCTCAGAGCTCAAGTTGCGTCATCCAGATATTCCGGTAGTTCTATTTACCAAAGGCGGCGGTCTGTGGCTAGATGTTCAAGCTGATAGTGAGGCGGACGTCTTAGGGCTTGATTGGACGATGCCACTAGATCGCGCGCGTCAGGTGCTTACAGAGAGCCAGCGCCAACTGACCAAGCACTATAAAAAGATCCAAGGTAGCAAGGCCATTCAAGGCAACTTAGATCCCTCAACTTTGTATGCTTCACCGCAAAAGATCCGTGATGAAGTCAAGTTTATGCTTGATAGCGCTTATGCAAGTGGTGACAAAACAGGCTATATTGCAAATTTAGGTCACGGTATCACTCAGTGGGTCAACCCTGATCATGCCAAAGTCTTTATCGATGCGGTACATGACTATAAAATTTAAGACTTGTAAGATTTAAGACTTGTAAGATTTGACGCTTTTTTAGCACTTAGGTAGATATTTAAAGTCATAAGTTTAAAGGACAAAAGGATACATTATGATCTCAGCAGCTATCGTTGGCGGCACAGGCTATACGGGTATTGAACTTATTCGCTTGCTCTCCGCTCATCCTAAAGTATCTATTGATTTATTGACTTCACGCAGCGAAGCAGGCTTGCGCGCTGATGAGATATTTCCTAGCTTGCGCGGTATTACAGACCTGGTCTTTAGTGATTTGGGCGATGATACGCTGTCTGCTTTGCAGCAGTGTGATGTGGTGTTCTTTGCTACCCCTCACGGCGTAGCTATGAGGCAAGCTGAAGCGCTCACGCAAGCGGGCGTTAAAGTCATCGACTTAGCGGCTGATTTTCGCCTGCAATCTTTACCTGATTTTGAGCAGTGGTACCAGCAAACCCATGCTTGTCCTGAGCTACTTAAAACGGCCGTTTATGGTCTGCCTGAGGTTAACCGTGACAAATTAGCCAAGGCTTTAGTCGTTGGAAATCCAGGCTGCTATCCGACAACAGCAATATTGGGTCTAAAGCCTATTATTGAGATGCAAAATAAGCAAAACGAACCGCTTATCGATGCGCGTATCGTTATTGATGCCAAATCTGGCGTCTCTGGTGCAGGCAGGCAAGCGAAACTGGCGCTTAACTACGCTGAAACGACTGACAATTTTAAAGCCTATAGCGTTGAGGGTCACAGGCATTTACCAGAGATTGAGCAAGGCGTTTCCCAGTTATTGAACAGCCAGTTTACGCATCGTATTCGTTTTTTACCGCATCTAATACCGATGATACGCGGTATGTTCAGCTCTATTCATATGGAGCTTACAGAGGCGGGCAAGGGTATCGACTGGCAAGAGCAGTTTGAGACCAGCTATGCTCAAGAGAGCTTTGTAGATGTATTGCCAACAGGTATGCATCCTGATACGCGTAGTGTACGCGCTAGCAATCGCCTGCGTATCGCCATTCATCAAGACAATGAGCGCCAGGATCTGACAGTATTGGTGGTACAAGATAATTTAGTGAAAGGCGCATCAGGGCAAGCGGTACAAAACATGAACGTCATGTTTGGGCTTGATGAGTCATTAGGGCTTAATTTTGCTCCTATCGTGCCTTAATTTATACTTATATACTGAGTCAAATTTGGATATTTGACTCGATATATCCAATGAGTCATTCGTATGGACAGTGCTAGGTATTGATTATGAATTCCGCTATAATACATCGCTCCTACTGATAAGAGATTCCCTATAGATGCGTGTTAAGACTGCCAAGCGTTTGTGCTCACAGCCCACATGTCCATCATGTCAGGCTCCCTTATCACACGATTTTATGCTCAAACTATCCCCTTTTTATCAGGCTGCTATTAGCGATCGGACTGATACAAATAGTCATATGCTTACTCGTATAAGCGTCAGCCAGACTGGGGCATCAACTTGGTTACTGGCATTGTTTGTGGCGGCGATACTTGTTACAGCTATTGTCGGCTCAGTATTTGGTCACAAGCTTGGCTATCAAAGCGGCTACCATTCAATAAAGGCTGAGACTGACAAAGCTGCTGTCAATGGCAAACAGACCTCTCAAGAGTTAGAAGATCTGCGCGTTACCCAAAAGGTATTAGCTAATCAAGTCGCCACTGCCAAACAAGAGCTTGAAATCAGTCTTGCTAATTTAGATGAGCTGCGCCGTACTCAGCGCGAGCTTAATATTGAAAATGCTCAAGTCACCCAGCTTAACGATTTGTACTCAGATGTCATTGCAGACAACGGCGGTATGCCACTGCAAGTGCTTGGTGCAAAAATAGAACCGCTACCAGAGAATGCTTTTGAGTATGGTTTTGATATCGGGATGCTCAGTGCTGAGGGCACAGCGAAGTCTGTCTTAGTCTCGCTAACCTTGCTCAATGATGATGATTTTGTAGAGGTGCCATTAGAGCCTACGCGTTATAGTGTCAAAGGCATTGAGCGTATTCGTGGACGCTTTGTGATGCCTGAGCGTTTTAAGCCTTTGCAGGCTAAGCTGACTTTGAAGTCGGGCAATCAAGAAGCCGTCCAGCTCTATGATTGGGATTTAGGGGCTATGGTTGATGATATGCCGCTGTCACTTATGGACTTACAGGAGCTTGATGAAAGTCCTATTGAATCTGAGTAGTTGTTTACTATACTATTCTCTCCTTCTTTTTACCTTATGTTTGTATTCTAATTATGATTAAAAAACCCTACACTTACACCGATTCTATCGCGGCTGACTGGCACTTTCCAAGTGCACCTGTTCACCGCGCTCAAGATGATGACCTTGAGAATGAGACCTCGCCGCAAGCAGATGTTTTGGTTGCTGAGCCAGAGGTCGCCAAACCGCCTATGTATGCGGTCGTCATGTATAATGACAACTACACGCCTATGGAGTTTGTGGTCTATGTGCTGCAATCTGAATTTCGTCATAGTATGGATTCAGCGGTTGCGATAATGTTGTCCATTCACAATACTAGCAAAGGTATTGCTGGTATTTACCCAAAAGACATCGCAGAGACCAAAGCCAAAAAGGTCAATAGCTTAGCGCATAGAGAAGGCTATCCTTTATTGACGCAGATAGAGCCGCATCAAGGAGAGTAACTCGCTTTATTACTTTATTAGCCCTTAGTAACATAAGCTCTTGGTAACTCACCTAACTTTCAAATAACCTTAAGTTCAGCACGAAGTTCAGCATAATGTTTTTGTCATCTAAAGCTTACGGTACAAATTTAGTCTGTACTATCTTAGGCAATGCTAGGCAATGATTGTCTCACAATGAGTCTTGGGTTATTCCTCTTGATTAATTTTTGATCACCCCTATATAAAACATCTACCCACTGGTTGTAGCACTTACCTATAACGAAGTTATCTAGCACGCTCTTATCCTATTTATCCTGCATTGTTATCATAAATCTCAACGAAGTCATCGCTTTAGAAGGCGTCCTGTCATAATTGCTATAGATACTGATACATTTTAGTACGTATTAGTGGATTGACTATCCGTGTTTATCATGTTGATATGAATATAAGCCGACATGAATAAGTCTACAAACCCTCGCTACAACAACAGCCACAAAACTGATACTTAGTGCACAGTGGTAATAAGCGATACTGGTTATTAATAGAGTAAGCTAATAGAGTAAATGCTCTTGAACAATCTCATTCTCGCCCTAATTTACTAACTAAGTCATTCATTAAGCTATCAATTATAAGATAGGTATAACCTTAGGAAGTCCTTATGTTAAGTCGTCATTTAGAAGTATCCCTACGTTTGGCAATGACACTTGCGCGGCAAAAATCGCACGAGTATCTCACAGTCGAGCATTTGCTATTAGCCCTACTTGAGAATACTCATGCTGCTAATACGCTAACCGCTTGTAATGCCAACGTGACCACGCTACGTAGTGAGCTTGAAGCCTATATCAATAAGCATACGCCAACCGTAGACGTGGATATGGAGCAATCGCCGCAACCGACGCAAAGCTTTGATCGTATTTTGCAGCGCGCGATATTCCATGTGCAGTCAATCGGCGGTGGTCGCTTAGTTGAAGGTTCCGATATACTAGTGTCTATGTTCTCAGAGCATGATACTTACGCCGTCTACTTACTCAAAAAGCAAGGCATTAGCCGTCTTGAGCTCACGCAGTATCTATCGCATGGTCAGGATAAAGATGAGCCTGCAGAGCCGCGTGCCTCTATGAGTGGCGAGCGCCGTAGCCCCTCTGAAAAGACTAGTAAAGACCCATTAGTTGAGTTTGCAACCAATCTCAACCAGCGTGCAGCTGAGGGCAAGACTGATCCTCTTATCGGCCGCGCCTCAGAGATTGAACGCGCCGCACAAGTGCTTTGTCGCCGCCGCAAAAACAACCCTTTATTGGTCGGTGAGCCAGGTGTAGGTAAAACCTCTATCGCTGAGGGTCTTGCTTGGTTAATTATCAATGATAAAGCACCAAAGCCACTCAATGGCTGCGTGATTTATAGTTTAGATATTGGCTCTTTGATTGCAGGTACAAAGTATCGTGGCGATTTTGAAAAACGTATGAAGTCACTTCTTGATGCGCTAAAGAAAAAGCCAAATGCTATCTTGTTTATCGATGAGGTGCATATGATCATCGGAGCAGGTTCGTCGATGAGTAGCAATATGGACGTGTCTAACCTTATTAAGCCTGCACTGGCTAACGGTGAGCTGCGCTGTATCGGTTCTACGACCTTTACTGAATACCGCCAAGTGTTCGAGAAAGATCATGCACTGTCACGTCGTTTTCAAAAAATTGACGTTAAAGAGCCAAGCGTAAACGACACCATTGATATTCTACGTGGTTTAAAACCGCGCTATGAAGAGTTTCATAATGTTGAATACACCGATGAGGCTTTAGTGACTGCTGTTGAATTATCCTCTAAGCATATACATGAGCGTTTTTTGCCAGACAAGGCGATTGACGTTATCGATGAGGCAGGCGCGTACAAGCGTTTAGGCGTCATCCCTGATGCTGAGGATATCAAAGCTGAAGAGAGCTTTATCGCTGATTTAGAAAAGGATTTTGATGATCCCATTAGCGAGATCGATCTAGATATCGATAATGAGATGAAAGATGAGGCAGATGCGGCAATAGCAGATGCTAAGTCCATTACTCTTGATGATTTACAGTCGGCGACGAGCAAAAAGCCTCCGATGAAAATCGATGTCTCTGATATCGAAGCTATCGTAGCTAAGCTTGCCCGTATTCCGCCAAAATCTGTATCGAGCGATGATAAGAGCATCCTTGAGCATCTAGATCGCGATCTCAAGCGTCTTGTGTTTGGTCAAGATGAAGCGATTGCCACGCTTGCTGATGCAATCAAACTGTCACGTGCAGGTCTAAAAGCTCCAGACAAACCCATAGGTTCGTTCATGTTTGCAGGTCCTACAGGTGTCGGTAAGACCGAAGTGTCACGCCAGCTTGCTAATTTGTTAGGGGTTGAGCTGGTGCGCTTTGATATGAGTGAGTATATGGAAGCGCACACCGCTTCACGCTTAATCGGTGCGCCTCCAGGGTATGTCGGATTTGATCAAGGTGGCCTGCTCACTGAAAAGATCAATCAGCATCCGCATTGCGTATTATTGCTTGATGAGATCGAAAAAGCGCATCCTGATGTCTTTAACTTGCTCTTACAAGTCATGGATCACGGTACCTTGACAGATAATAATGGCCGCGTTGCTATCTTTAAACAAGTTATCGTTATTATGACGACTAACGTTGGCGCTGATAGTATTAGTCGCTCGTCTATGGGCTTTACGCAGCAAGATCATAGCCGCGATAACAACGAAGCTCTAAAGCGTGTCTTTACGCCAGAGTTCCGTAACCGTTTGGACGCTATTATCCAGTTCAATGCGCTTGATACCTCAGTCGTCGTCTCAGTCGTTGATAAGTTCTTGGTTGAATTACAAGCGCAGCTTGATGACAAGCAAGTGACCTTAGAGATTGATGACGAGGTTCGCGATTACTTAGCGCAAAAAGGCTACGATCGTCTCATGGGCGCACGTCCTATGCAGCGCTTGATCCAAGATGAGATCAAAAAGCCACTAGCGAGCATGATTTTGTTCGGTGACTTGGTCAACGGTGGAGTGGTTCAATTAAGCTTAGAGCCTGAAGATATCGATTCGACAGATGACGATAGTATCAAGCTTGACAAGGATGCTACTCATTCAGATAAAGGTTCATCTGACAGTCGTATTATACTAACGGTTGTTGAGACCCATGAGCCGCGTTCAGATTCTGAATCTGTAGCCAGCTAATTGATGGTGTGTTAAGACAAACGGCTACCGCTTAGACTAGGGTAGCCGTTTTTTTGGTTAAATTTTATAACGAAATACTTTAAATGTTTTTGCTATCATTCTTTAAACGAGCAAAATTTAGACAATAATAGGATAAATAATAATGAACTTATTTGATGAGCCTTTAGATAGTCCTTCTAGCAAAAGCCTTTCGAGTAAAAGTGCCGCCGAAAAAAAAGAGATTTTAGATAAGGTGCGCCTGCCTGAGGACTGGAAAGTGGCGTTAGAGGATGAGCTGACCTCTGACAACATGGATGAGCTTCGGGAGTTTTTAAAGCAAGCTTATCAATCAGGTGATAGCATTTATCCGCCAGCACCTTTAATGTTCAACGCTTTTAATCTTACGCCGTTATCCAAAGTCAAAGTGGTAATTTTAGGTCAAGACCCTTACCACCGCCCAGGACAAGCAATGGGGCTATCATTTTCTGTACCCAAAACGATTCCAAAACCGCCCTCACTAAATAATGTTCTAAAAGAGATGGCAGATGATATCGGTTTGAGCCCTTCAAAACATGGCGATCTAACCTACTGGGCGCAGCAGGGCGTGCTGCTCCTCAATAGCTCATTGACAGTTAGAGAAGGCGAGCCTAATAGTCACCAAAATGAAGGTTGGGAGCCATTTACTGATGCGGTGATTGATGCGGTCAACGAGCATACCGAGCATACGGTTTTTATTCTGTGGGGCAGCAAAGCTCAGAAAAAAGGTAAGTACATTAATACAGACAAGCATCTGATTTTGACTGCGGTGCATCCCTCACCATTGGCGGCTAACCGTGGTGGATTCTTTGGCTCAAAGCCATTTTCTAAAACCAATGAGTATCTAGTGCAACATGGACAGACCCCTATTGATTGGCAATTGCCGCAATAATGGTCAGTACTAACTATAGTTTGCAACCACTGAGAGCAGTTGTACAGAATATATCTGGGCACAAATTTTGGCATCTCAATGATGTCAGATGGATGACACAGGCGCTTGAGCTGGCCAAGATTGGTGCAAGCAAAGGTGAGGTGCCAGTAGGGGCAATACTGGTACACGATAATCAGAGTATCGGACGAGGGTTCAACGAGCCTATTGGACGCTGCGATGTCACTGCTCACGCTGAGATAGTCGCGTTGAGGAGTGCTTGCTTACATCTACAAAACTATCGCCTGCCGCCTCATACAACGCTTTATGTCACTCTTGAGCCTTGCACCATGTGTATTGGCGCGCTTATTCACGCGCGTGTGGATAGACTCATCTACGCCGCAAGTGAACCGCGTGCTGGCATGGTGGGCAGTCAAATGAATTTATCTGAGCAGCCTTTTTATAACCATCATATTCAAACGTTAAGCGGCTTACATGAAACGCAAAGTAGCGAGTTACTCAAGCGCTTTTTTCGCGCTCGCAGGCAAGCATCAAAAGAGCTAAAAAGGTGTTAACTGAGTAACAAGATAATAATGCTTGTGCTAGTGATTGCTACAGATTTTTGCTATAATATTGCCCTATTTGAAAGTCCCTTATCTAAAAGTTCTTTTACTAAGTGAGCACTATGACTGACGCTAAGTCCGTGACAAATGACAGTATACAGATACCGCATCGTTATCCTGTTATCTGTATTGATGGACCAAGCGGCGCGGGTAAGGGTACAGCGGCGTGGCGTTTAGCAAAGGACTTAGACTATCAATTGTTAGACTCTGGTGCTTTGTACCGCATTGTCGGTCTAAAGGCCTTTGAAGCAGGATTGATTCATCCAGATGGCAGCCAAATTATAGATGAGGCGGCGCTACTAGCATTGACGCAAAACTTGCACATTGCATTTGAGCTTAATCATGAATCTGTCTGCATCGATATCGTCGTTAATGGCAATATAGTCGGGCAAAAAGTTCGCAATGAAACGGTAGGCGGCTACGCTTCGCAAGTGGCAGTATTTACCTCAGTGCGCAAGGCGTTACTAGCATTGCAGCAAGATATGGCAACGCGCTCAGGACTAGTAGCCGACGGACGCGATATGGGTACGGTGGTATTTCCTAATGCGGACGCCAAGATATTTTTGAGTGCTAGTGCTGAATCTCGCGCTAAGCGCCGCGTTGCTCAATTGAATGCCTCTGGGCAACCTGCAGATTTTGAGGCTATTTTAGCAACGATCAAAGCACGTGATGAGCGTGATGAGAACCGTGAGGCATCACCATCAAAGCCTGCTACAGATGCATTGTATATTGATAGTTCTAACCTAAATGCTGATGAGGTTTATCAGCAAATAAAAGCGCATTGTCAGACGCAAGGTATTTGTTTTTAATAAATTTGTTTATAATAAAAAATATCTACTTGCGCGCTTTTAGTATAAAATTGTAGAAAGCGATTCTGATTATTTTGAGTAGCTGACTATTTTAGATACAAGTAATTTAGACATAAGTGACGAGTCAATGATTGCTAGTGATTTTATTTAAGCTTATTAGCAATCATTGTTTTTTTATATGAGTGTACAAGATATAAAACCAGTATCTCGTTTTGTATATTCATAAATTTGATCCGTACTGTGCTGGACAGGATACGGCTATACAAAGGTAGACATAATGGAATCATTTGCTGAACTATTTGAAGCGAGCATCGAAGAGACGGGTCTGGATATCGAGCGTGGCTCGGTTATCACAGGTGCTGTTGTTGCCATCGATAACGACTGGATCACTGTTGATACGGGTCTAAAATCTGAGGGTATCGTCGCTCGTGAAGAGTTTTTAAGCGAAGAAGGCGAACTTGAAGTTGAAGTTGGCGACAATGTTGATGTTGTGGTTGAAGCTGTTGACAACGGTATGGGTCAAACCTTACTGTCACGTGAAAAAGCTAAGCGTGTTGAAACTTGGAATTTCCTTGAAAAAATCTCTGACAATGATGAGATTGTAAAAGGTATTATCTCAAGCAAAGTTAAAGGCGGTTTTACTGTAGATATCGGCTCAGTACGCGCGTTCTTGCCAGGCTCATTAGTAGATGTCCGTCCTATTCGTGATACGACGCATCTTGAAGGTAAAGAGCTGGAATTTAAAGTTATCAAACTTGATCAAAAACGTAACAACGTTGTGGTTAGCCGCCGTGCAGTTATGGAAGCTGAAAATTCAGCTGAGCGCGAAGAGCTACTCAACAAGTTAGAAGAAGGTATTGAGATCGAAGGTATCGTTAAGAACCTGACTGATTACGGTGCGTTCGTTGATCTTGGTGGTATTGATGGTCTCTTGCACATCACTGACATGGCATGGCGCCGTATCAAGCACCCATCAGAAGTCGTTGAAGTGGGTCAAGACCTAAAGGTTAAAGTATTGAAGTTTGACCGTGAGCGCAATCGCGTAAGCCTAGGTCTCAAACAATTAGGTACTGATCCTTGGGATAACGTTGGTGGCACTTACCCAGTGGGTAGTGTAGTCAAAGCTCGCGTAACCAACTTGACAGATTACGGTTGTTTTGCTGAGATCTCTGAGGGCATCGAAGGCCTAGTACACGTATCAGAGATGGATCATACCAACAAAAACATCCACCCATCAAAAGTGGTACAAGTGGGTGACGAAGTTAACGTCATGATTCTCGATATCGACGAAGAGCGTCGCCGCATTAGCCTAGGTATCAAGCAGACACTAGCTAATCCATGGGATGAGTTCGATAAGAAGCATGAGCGCGGTGATAAAATCACGGGTACGATCAAGTCAATCACTGACTTTGGTATCTTTATCGGTCTAGACGGCGGTATCGATGGTCTGGTTCACTTATCAGACATCTCTTGGAACGAGACTGGCGAAGACGCTATCCGTAACTACAATAAAGGCGACACCGTAGAAGCGATGGTATTGTCTGTAGATTCAGAAGCCAATCGTATTAGCCTTGGCGTGAAGCAGTTAAGCTCTGATCCATTCAACGAGTACCTGGTCAACAATGATCGCGGCGCTATCGTTAATGGTAAAGTAAAAGACGTTGATGCTAAAGGCGCAACGATTGAGCTTGCTGATGAAGTGGAAGCTTACCTACGTGCCTCAGAAATTCAGCGTGACCGCGTTGAAGATGCAACTAAGCACTTAAGCGTTGGTGATGATGTTGAAGCTAAAATCATCAGTGTTGATCGTAAGACTCGTAACATCAGCTTGTCAATCAAAGCAAAAGATGAAGCTGAAGAGCGTCAAGCGATCAAAGATCTTGGTAGTACAGGTACCACAGCAGCTTCAGGAACTGATGCGCAGCCAAAAACCATTGGTGATTTGATCAAAGAGCAAATGCAGTAAATATCACTAATTTATATAACAAAAAAAGCGACTTCGGTCGCTTTTTTTGCGATTAAGTTTCTGCTTAAAAACAAACTCTTATTTCTATTTGCGCCGATTTCCGTTATCATCTAAGTTATTGGGTAACGAAATGTAAACTAGTAAGAATCATGCTCAGAGTATGATTGATTTACCAATGATATTTTATAGGTATATAAGATAACCATTGTCATTCATTTATAAGGCAAGCGTCATAATGCAACAAGCAATTAATAAATCCGAATTTATCAGCAATCTAAGCGCGGATTGCGACACTATTGATGATACCGTCGTTGACGAAGCAGTCAGAGAAATCTTAGACCTCATGGTAGACACCCTAGCCAATGATGGGCGAGTAGAGGTACGCGGGTTTGGCAGCTTTTGTCTCCATCATCGCCGTGCGCGCACAGGACGTAATCCTAAGACTGGAGAGAGTGTGCCAGTACCGGCAAAAGCCATTCCGCATTTTAAACCGGGTAAGGCGCTACGCGAAGCGGTAAACGATACCGTAGCGAACTAAAGCGTATTTATTTACACAATCTTAGTAGCTGGTTGTCACGATAGCAGATGAACACGATAACTGATAAATAGATTCGATAACATTTACAAATTTTTGACGTCAAGTTTTTGATGTCTATGGTTTACTGTCCTCTAACTATTTTGTATTCGTAAATTAAGGTATATCTGATGCGCTTTATACTGTTTGTACTCCTGTTTTTTAGCTTTGCTTATGCTTTGGGCTTAGTGCTTGTCAACAACACTGACATCGAAGTTAATCTCTTGTTCTCGCAAGCACCTGCAATGAATCTAGGGCTATTACTGATTATCTGCCTGACCCTTGGCGTGGTGATAGGCTTGCTCCTAGCCTTGCTAATATTTAGAGTATTTCAGAACAAATGGGAAATCTCCCGTCTGCAAAAAGAGAATAAAAAACTGCAAGAGCAGCTGACTCAGGCCAACGTAGTGATTGATCGTCAGGCGAATGCTCCAACAATCGACGAAGCCGTTTATGGTACGACAGCAAACACTAGCGTTAATACAAGCCAAGTCAAAGACACAACTATGCTGAGTAAGCAAAGACGTGACTAAATAGACTTAAAGCAGTGATTAAACCAAATGGTCCAATTATGACTAATGATGTAACTCGTTCGCCAATTATCGTCGCCCTAGACAACAATACTTTAGAGGACGCGCTGGCATTAGCTGATCAGCTAGACCCTAGTCTATGCCGCTTAAAAGTAGGCAAAGAGCTGTTTACGCGCTCAGGTCCTGCTGTTGTACAAGCATTGCATCAGCGCGGATTTGAGGTTTTTTTAGATTTAAAGTTCCATGATATCCCTAATACTACCGCGCAAGCAGTACTAGCTGCCGCCGAGCTTGGCGTTTGGATGGTGAACGTTCATGCCAGCTCAGGTTTTGATGCGATGTCATTATCCAAACAGCGTTTATTGGACGGGGGTTTTGATACTCTACTGATAGCTGTGACGGTATTGACCTCAATGAGCCAAGACAATCTGACTCAAATTGGCATCAATGATGGCTTGGATGCACAAGTTAGTCGCTTAGCTGCCTTAACACAGCAGGCTGGCCTAGACGGAGTGGTCTGCTCTGCCAAAGAGGCCAAAGCCCTAAGAGGTCAGTGTGCTAGCAGCTTTAAGCTAATAACGCCTGGTATACGCTTAGCTGATGACAATGCGGATGATCAAAAACGCATTTGTACCCCATATCAAGCGTTAAGTGATGGATCAGACTATCTCGTGATTGGGAGATCAATCACCCAAGATCAAAATCCTACTGCTAAGCTCCAAAAGATTTTAGCAACGCTTTGACTATCTATGTTTTAACTATTTATGCTTTAATTATCCATTAAAATTAAACGGTACTCTCAAAACCAAAATGTTACTCTGACAAAAAGACAACTTTTTAGTTGTCTTTTTATTTTTTGTCGCAGAGTCAATCGATGCTAAACTAGCCAAACCAACGCAAAACCAGCAAGCCCCTGCGCTTGTCGTACCTTCTACTACTGATGAATTCCATGAAACTACAAATCGTAAGTGATTTACATATAGACAGCTATGCTCGTCAGTTGCACCCATTAGGGCAAATTCCGAAAACGGATGCTGATATTGTATTGGTGGCAGGGGATACTGCCAATAGTGATAGCGGTATGCCGTGGCTACAAGAACAAGCTCGCCTCCTGGGCGTACCTGTGATCACAGTGGCAGGCAATCATGAGTACTTTGGTGAGGACATATTGCATTTTGACCATAAGCTTGCCACTTGGGACAACTTCGATGTAGACACGCAGCAGGGCGTGCGTTTTTTGCAGTGTCAACATATCGATATTGGCGATGTGCGTTTGCTTGGCTGTACGCTGTGGACTGACTATCAGTATCAAGCCAATGGCGATACTATGGAAGTGGCGAAGCGCTTTATGCGTGACTATAAGCAGATTTATGCAGGTAATGAAATGTTCTCGCCAGAGCTGTCTATGCAGATACATGGCGAGCATCGCGCATGGTTACGTCAGGCGTTGATAGACGCCAAAGATCTGGGCAAGAAGGCTGTAGTGATGAGCCATCATAGTATTAGTCCCTTATCCGTGTCTGAAAAATATGCAACCCTGCCGAGTAATGCTGCATTTGTCAGTGACCTGTCGGCTTGGATGTATGAGCCATGGGCACCTGTACTTTGGGTACATGGGCACACGCATGAAGCGTTTGATTATCGTATCAATAATACTCGAGTTATCGTCAATCCCCGCGCTTATCCTAATGAGGTGAGCAGTACCGCGATAGCTTTTGCTTGGGATAGGGTTATCGACATAGGTTCTTGATAAAGGTGCTATAACTGAAATGGCTGATTATAGGTGAGTTAGCTTAATGGTAAGTATTTATTTATTCACTTAAAATCTAAATTTCCACATTAGCGCGCAAATTTGCTAGGCTTATAACCATGAATAAAAGTTACGATAATATTAAGTCCGATCTTACAGCTGCCGATAGGGAGGTTTATAAGCCAAGCACGCTTGCGCCTTCACATCTGCCTGATAGTATGATGTCCTCGGTCAGCCTATTACCCAAAGATAAGCGTTTGATACTGTTTACTCGTCACTCACTGCGTGCGCGCTCTGATGGTAATGGATTTGCTAGTGATCAGTTGCCCTTGACGCCCAAAGGCCGCGTGCTTGCAAAGTCATGGGGTCGCTGGCTTGATAGTCATCTCCCTTACTCACTTGATGTTGATAGTATCTCAAGTCCTATCGGGCGCTGCATTGATACCGCGCAGTTGATGCAAGAGGGTGCAGGGCTGCAGCGTAGTATTATCCATCAATCCTTGCTCGTTGAGCCAGGCAGCCTAGTGACCCAGCCTGAGATCGCAAGTAAAGTGTTCAAAGAAGTGGGCGTTTTAAACTTTATCAATCGATTTTTGCAAGGCAGTCTACAAGGCACCAAAAACGCTTATCAAGGCGGGCTGGATATCTTGTCGCTGTTTTATCAGCATCAGCCGAAAGAAGGTCATCTGATGCTAGCTGTGAGTCATGACACACTACTATCAGCATTTTTAGCAGTCATGCTAGATATGAATGAGATTGACTGGAATGATTGGCCTAAGATGATGGAAGGGGTGTTTTTGTGGTTCGATGATGCGCCCTTTGACAAGGCTCATGCGCATTTTGTTTGGCGCGGGGAGATTTATAGTCGCTCTATTATTAGTTTACTGGAGAGTTATTCAACCTCAGGATTCTCTCAAGATAAGCTACTGCTACCGCCAGATGTCACCTGGCGCTAAAGAAAGCCGCTACTGACCATAAACGATCAACTAAGAGCCACAAAAAAACCTTGTCGCAAAGACAAGGTTTTTTATTGAGCATTTTATTTTACATGAGTCGTAATAAAATGCTCTAAACAGAGCTATTCTTAAGCTTGCAGGCCTTTGATAGTCTTGTTCAAACGACTCTTACGACGAGCCGCTTTGTTCTTATGAATGATACCTTTGTCAGCCATACGATCAAGAACAGGTACCGCTTGCTTGTAAGCTTCGGTAGCAGCATCATAATCTTTAGCTTCGATAGCAGCATCAATGCGTTTTAGATAAGTACGAACCATTGAGCGCTGTGATGCTGAATGTTGGCGACGTTTGGTGTTTTGACGAGCGCGTTTACGAGCTTGTGCAGTATTAGCCACGCGTATCTCCTTGGTAAAAGACAGATAAAAAATGAATGTCGATTGCGATTATGGATTTGGTTGTCATCATTGACGAGCAGCCGTCTCATCAAACATGATGTCGATGCCAAATAAATAGGTCATCTAAAACGTCAAAGACATCTGGAATAATTAGACAGCCTTGACGTGTAAAGCCGGTTATCTTAACAAATTATTGCGCTTAGAACAATATATTTGCACGCTATTGGGTAAAGATGACTTGCGAGTAGTACCTTACATACATTTGCAGCAATCATTCAGCAAGTATTAGGGCGTTATAGACAAAATCTCTTACAATATAATGAATATAACGGCATCAGTTATCCGCTAACTTAGGTATTATTACTTTATTAGGTATTATTGGCTTAGCAGATATTATTACATTAGAAGCTATTTTGTATTTACTGCAAGTCAAAGAACCTAGTTTTAATTTGTAGAACATACAAAATTTGGTTTTTTATATGAGATCGATTTAGTAGTAGCGGCTACTTTAGTAAGAATTAAGTTTTAATCATACAAATACAATAAAGTTGGATAAAGTATGCAGCGAAAAGCCATTATAATAGGGGCAACTGGGCTGGTTGGACAGCATCTGGTTAAGCAGCTTAGTGAGTTGTACGACAAGCTCATCGTCATTGCACGGCGTCCGCCGCGTTACATCAATGCCAGTATGCATTTTTATCAGGTCAATGATTTTGATAATTTAAGTGAGGTTTTTGCTAGTGTTGGCGTTGACAAAACGACGGATGCTTTTAGCTGCCTTGGCACTACCAAAAAACAGGCGGGCAGTGATGAAGCTTTTTATAAGGTCGATCATGATTACAACGTCTGTTTTGCGCAGCTTTGCTTGGATAAAGGCGTCGAGAACTTCTTTTTACTGTCATCAATGAATGCTGATGCCGACAGCCGATTTTTATATAATCGAGTCAAGGGTGAGACTGAGCATTCCATCAGTGCTCTTGGCTTTACAGAGCTGGTTATTTTTCGCCCCTCATTGCTGCTTGGCAAGCACAAAGGTCGTCCTTTAGAGAGTATTAGCCAAACAGTATTTGGTTTGATATCGCCTTTGGTATCTGAGTCTCTGCCTCTGCATCCTATATCAGCCAAGCGGGTGGCCAACGCGATGACGATGAGCGCGCAAGAGATATATGAGCGGCGCAAATTTAGCGATTATCATACTAAAGACGCTCCTAAGACGACGATTATTGAAAACAAAGCCATGCTCTCAATGACACGAGTTAAATCTTAAATGAGTATCAATAAATAGCCTAAGCATTATAATTAAATTAACATAAAAGGAGTTTTATCATGTCAGAGTCTCAAGCTATGACCAAAGAGAATTTTGTCACCTGTGATCTATTAGATGCCAATCCTGAGTCGCAAGTTTGTCTGCCTAATATCGAAGGCAAATCCTTTTATAGTTTTGGCGGCAAAGACAAGTTTTGCGGTGAGATAGTGACCGTTAAGTGCTTTGAGGATAATAGCCGCGTTAAGGCGCTCCTTAATAGTGATGGCAAGGATAAAAACGGCGAAGGTAAAGTACTTGTCGTTGATGGTGGCGGGTCTATGCGCTGCGCTCTGCTAGGAGACATGATTGCACAATCTGCTATCGATAATGGCTGGGCTGGGGTTGTGGTCTACGGCTGCGTCCGTGATGTCGATGATATGGCGCAGATGGAGATAGGGGTGATGGCACTAGGCTGCATACCACGCAAATCCACACGCCGTGATGAAGGTCAAACCGATATAGAGATTCGCTTTGGTGATTTGACCCTTAACTCTGGTATGTATGTCTACGCTGACAACAATGGCATTATCGCTAGTGACAAGCCGCTCATTTGATACGTCTAAAATACTAGTTTTTACATTTTGTCAGTCTCTGTTTTTAGCCCCAGCTTATTCGCTGGGGTTTTTGCTTGTACTAAGACAGCATTTAGAGTCGTATTATAAGATCTAATGCGTAACGAGCACTGACTAACTGTCTGAGTGATAAACTTAGTGACAAACCGTTACGGCATACATTTTGGTCAATGAGCAAAATATTCGTATAATGGTATTCTGACTCCTAACCTTGATCTCATCTGCTATGCCTATCACTGCTTTGACTGACGCGTTTGCTCCTATTAATCAACACCTATTTCCTATCGATAATGCTCAAAAGCGCTGGCTTGCGCCAACTTATGGTGCTGTCGGTAGCTTGTGGCTGGCAAGTCTTGTAACATCAGAGCTATGGGAGCTGACAGATCGATTAAAGGTCGTGGTGACGCGCGACCAAAACCAGCTCAATCAGATAGAAACTGAGCTGGCATTTTGCGGCGTTGATGCTTACGTATTTCCTGACTGGGAGACGCTAACCTATGATGAGCTATCGCCGCATCAAGATATCGTCAGTGAGCGCATCAATTTATTAACAGATATGCCGACATCAGGTGTGCTGCTAATATCAGTACAGGCGTTGATGCACCGAGTAGCGCCGCCAAGCTGGCTTATCGGTCAGCATTTTGATCTTAGCGTTGGTGATCAGTTCGATATCAACACTCAGCGTGAACTATTAGCTAAAGCTGGCTACCGCGCGGTCGATAATGTCTTTGAGCCAGGTGAGTTTGCGGTACGCGGCAGCATCATAGATATCTTTGCTATGGGGCAGCCATTCCCACTACGCCTTGATCTGTTCGATGATGAGATTGAGACCATTCGCTTTTTTCATCCACAAACCCAGCGTACGCTGACGCCTGATGATCTCAAAGCTATGATTAGCGGCAACGATACTAGTATGGCTCAAGAGTCGTTATCGCTGCTGCACAAGTTGCCAGATATCTCAAAACCTATTACCCAGTTTCAAATACTCCCTGCAAAAGAGTTTCCGCTCGATGAAGGTCGTGAGACTTTTCGTACTAATTTTGCCGCAATGTTCCCAAACACTAGCAGCCGTAAGTTTGAGCTACATAAAGACGTAATGGCAGGTATTGCTAGTAGTGGACTAGAGTATTATCAGCCGCTATTTTTTGATATAAAAGACTGGCAAGAGCAAAGTAGTTTATTTTCTTACTTTCCAAAAGACGCTCTGTTTATTACTGATGAGTTCATTAACGAGAAGCAAGCAGATTACTGGTCACAGATTCAGCGTCGTTATGAGGAGCGTCGTCATGATATCGACAAGCCAATCGTAGCGCCTGAGCTGCTATATTTGTTATCTAATGCATTAAACGAGCATCTCAATCACTACCCTAGAGTGATTATGAGCGCTCGGGATGAGCTGGCAACATCGAGTAATAGCGCGATAAATAATACTAATGGTAGCGATACTCGATCAGATCAATTACCTAGCAAACAAAAAGGCGTTACTACCTTGAGCGCCCAAGTACCGCCGCAATTACCTGTTAATCATCAAAAGGCTGAGCCTTTAGCGGAGCTATTAGCGTTCTTAGACTTGCAAATACAAACCAATACGCCAGTGCTTATTGTCGCTGAGACCGCAGGTCGTCGTGAAATCTTAATTGAGCTGTTCAAAGGCAAGATCGATATCAGAGCCTATGACAGCTTTGCAGATTTTTTGGCAGCAAATACGCTGAGCGATACCTCAAACAAAGGCATACGCCCGCAAGTTGGGCTGACGGTTGCGCCTATTGAGCGCGGCGTTTATGTGCCTGAGCGGTTGGTACTGATCAGTGAGACGCAACTGTTTGGTAGACAAGTGCTACAAACTCGTCGCCGCAGACAAAGCGGCGTATCAGAAGAGTTTTTGGTTAAGAGCGTCACTGAAATCACCGAAGGTAGCCCGGTTGTCCATATCGAGCATGGTATTGGTCGCTACAACGGCTTAATTACACTGGACGTTGGTGACGGCGAGCAAGAGTTTATTCATCTAAAATATGCTGATGATGCCAGTATCTATGTGCCCGTGGCTAACTTACAAATGATCAACCGCTATAGTGGTGGCGATCCTGCGCTTGCGCCTTTACACAAGATCGGCAGTGGCAAATGGGATCGTGCCAAACAAAAAGCGCTTGAGCAGATTCATGACGTGGCAGCTGAGCTACTTAATATGCAAGCTCGCCGCGAGGCCAAAGTTGGAATTCACTTCAAGATAGATCCCTCACAGTATGAGCTGTTTGCCAGTCAGTTCGCTTTTGAGGAGACGCCTGATCAGGCCAATGCTATTCACGCCGTTATGGAAGATATGAGACAAAACCAGCCTATGGATCGTCTCATCTGCGGCGACGTTGGTTTTGGTAAGACTGAAGTCGCTATGCGCGCAGCCTTCATTGCGGTTAGTGCAGGCTATCAGGTGGCTGTTTTAGTACCAACGACACTGCTGGCAGGTCAGCATGAAGATAATTTCCGTGATCGCTTCGCTGATTGGCCGGTGCGCATAGAGACGCTCTCACGTTTTGGCGGCAAAAAACATCAAGACACGGTACTCGCTGATCTGGCCGCGGGCAAAGTTGATATTGTCATCGGTACCCACAAATTGTTGCAACCTGATGTTAAGTTCTCAAATTTAGGTCTAATGATCGTCGATGAAGAGCACCGCTTTGGCGTGCGCCATAAGGAGCGTATCAAAGCCATTCAGACTGATGTCGATAGTATGTCGATGACCGCCACGCCTATTCCTCGTACGCTTAATATGGCGCTCTCAGGTATGCGCGATATGTCAATTATCGCCACGCCGCCTGCACGAAGGCTAGCGATTAAAACCTTTGTCATGCAAAAGACTGACTCGCTAATGAAAGAGGCCATTTTGCGTGAACTACTGCGCGGCGGGCAAGTATATCTGCTGCATAATGACGTGGCAAGTATCGAGCGTATGGCTGAGACCGTACGTGAGCTGGTGCCAGAAGCACGCGTGGGCGTCGCCCATGGTCAGATGCAAGAGCGTCAACTTGAGCAGGTCATGCAGCAGTTTTATCACAAAAAGTTTAACGTATTAATCTGCTCAACTATTATCGAAACTGGCATTGATGTGCCTAATGCCAATACGATTATCATTGAGCGCGCGGATAAGTTTGGTTTAGCGCAGCTGCACCAATTGCGAGGACGCGTTGGCCGTAGCCATCATCAAGCTTACTGTTATTTGCTAGTCCCTTCTATAAAAGGTCTTAAAGGCGATGCTAAACGCCGCTTACATGCTATTGAGCGCGCTAATACTTTGGGGGCAGGCTTTATGCTTGCCAGCGAAGATTTGGAGATTCGAGGAGCAGGCGAGATACTTGGCAAGCAGCAAAGCGGTAATATGCAAGCCATAGGATTTAGCCTCTACATGGATATGCTAGAGCGCGCGACCAAAGCCATTAAAGCGGGCAAAGAGCCTGATTTGAGCACGCCGCTGTCCTTGACCAGTGAGATTAATCTGCACGCCTCAGCGCTGATACCAGAAGAATACTTACATGATGTGCATCAGCGCTTGTTGTTTTATAAGCGTATTAGCAACGCCAATGACAAGGATGCCTTGACTGATATCCGTACCGAGATGATAGATCGTTTTGGTGTTTTGCCAGATCAAACCAAGCAGCTGTTTGCGGTTCATAGACTACGCATACAAGCTGAGCCGCTGATGATCAATAAAATCGATGCGAGCACTAGCAGTATGACATTGGAGTTTGCGCCAGATACGCCAGTCGATGCGCTGGCGATTATCAAACTGATCCAGTCCAATAACAAGCACTACCGTATGAATGGTGCCTCTGGCATTCGCTATCAAAATGCCGATAAGCTTGAAACGCCGCAGCAGCGCGTAACAGCGGTACAAGAGCTGCTTCAGTACTTCAGCGAGCATCTAGTCGCTGACGCTGCATAATGACTGAGCAAATAAGGCCTAGTCAAATTGCTCGCCCGTACGGCTATTTTATCGACAGGATACCTGATAAAATAGCCAAATTGTATTTTGCTTTTTAATTGAGAGAAACCGTCCTTATGTTCCAACTGCATCCTAAGCTTGCTGCTGATAGTTTTTTGGTAGGCGATTTTCCATTGTCAACATGCCGTCTAATCAACGACTGCCAATTTCCTTGGCTCATTTTGGTGCCGCGAGTGACGGGTATCAAAGAATTGTATGAGCTATCTGATGCTGACCAAGCGCAGTTTTTGCGTGAGTCTAGTTGGTTATCTAGTCAGCTGGCCAAGACCTTTCAGGCGGACAAAATGAATGTAGCGGCACTTGGCAATCAAGTTCCGCAGCTACATTTTCATCATATTGTGCGCTATCAAAACGATATGCAGTGGCCAAATCCTGTGTGGGGTGTACCTGCGGTTCCTTATACTAACGAGGTTATGTCGCAGATGCAGCAGACTTTAATGATGGCGCTACGTGGTCATCATCAGATGCCTTTTGATTGGCAAATGTAGATTTTAGCTTTAACGTCTCAGTATTAAACACCAAGTACCAAGCATTAAGCATTAAGTATTAAGTATTTGATAGTTTGAAAGAATTAAGCAGCCTCCTCTTGTTATTTATACAGATAATCTCTGTATTAGGTAATGATTGGAGGTTTTTTGATGATTAATGGTATACCTTTTGCATAACTATTCTCTTATAATGAAGGGCTTTGCTTAGTTTTTTACAAAAAGCGTTCTGCTTATTATTAAGAACTAAGCAAAGTGCTGAATCTATTCTTGATGAGTTTAAAATAGGCGATGATTATGGCAATCTTGGATGTGTTAAGACCGCCAACTTTAGCAAAAGATGACGGTATCTATCAGTTTGATTATCCAGAATTGTTTGTCCTATTACTTAGTGTCGCGCTCATTGCTTTGTACTTTGAATTTAGTCCGACCTCTATGGCATTACTCGTAGTGGTCAGCCTGCCCACTTTATTGATTGTTATCTATAACTATCGACGCCAAACTAGTTTTTGGACCTCTAATCTTACGGTCATTTTACTCTCAGTGGTCATAGGTTCTGTTCAGCTCTGTACTGTCATCTCGTTAAGTTTAGCCTTACTCATTGGCGCACGTATTATAGTGAGTCAAGCTGACAATCAGCTTAAGCTTGCTATGGTATCTATTGTCACCATTGTCATTTTTTATTATGTCAGCGTAATATTGAATGGCGCTGGTATGGATTGCGCCAGAAGCTGGTTGCCTCCTGTGATACTATTGGTGAGCATCATAACCATACTTTTTCAGTTTCGATACATTTATCAGCAGTATGTAAAGTTTGAAACCGATGTCAATCAGTCTAGCAAACGACTGACCACTATGGTCTCAGTGATTAATAAACTCACCCGTTTTGTACCGCCGCAAATCTGGCAACCTATTGTAAAAACAGATAGTCCCGTTAGTGTCTCAAACAAGCGCGTCAAGCTATCTATCATGTTCTCTGATATTGCAGGATTCACTGAATTGTCAGACAGTCTAAGCGCTGACAATCTAGCAGATATCTTAAATACCTATATGCATTGCATGACGCTCATTGCAAGCAAACATGGCGCGGTACTTGATAAGTTTATCGGCGATGGTATGGTGTGCTTCTTTGGTGAGCCTGATAGCCGCGGCACGCGCCAAGATGCTTTGGACTGCGTAGCGATGGCAGTAGATATGCGCCGCGAGATGCGCTCGCTGCGGCAAAGGTGGCGCTTGATGGGCTTTGATGGCCTTGATATACGTATTGGTATCACAACAGGCTACTGTCATGTGGGTAACTTTGGCAGTAGTAGCCGCTTGAGTTACACTTTAATAGGCAAAGAGGCCAACTTAGCCTCAAGGCTCGAGCTTAGCGCGAATAAAGGCGAGATTTTAATCAGTCAAAACACTTATGACTATATCTGTCATGACTATGAGTGCCAGTTTGCAGGTGACTATGATTTAAAAGGTTTTGATGACAAGGTGAGTGCATGGCAAGTACTAGACCCTGATGTTAATAATGGTCGTTTGTCCAAATGGGTCGATCATACGTTGCCAGGATTTAATCTGCATTTAAACTTTAAAGATATTAAAGACGATGATTACAAGGATATTAGACGCCGTTTAAGACTAGCGCTTGAGCGTATTCAAGAAGAGGAAAAAAACCCTAAATCTTAAACCAAAAAAAGCCAGTTAGAAGTTATAACTGGCTTTGTTGTTTGACAGGATGCTTATACACATCAGTGATTTTCTTTGGCATGGTTGAGCGTGTATTTGGGAATCTCAATCGTTAGATCTTCATCCTCTAGCATTACCTGACAAGATAGGCGTGAGTCAGGCTCAAGTCCCCAAGCGCGATCTAATAAGTCCGCCTCGATATCATCCATCTCATCCAAACTATCAAAACCTTTACGTACTACCACATGACAGGTTGTACAGGCTTTTGACATCTCGCAAGCATGCTCAATTTTGATGCCTTTTTCTAAAAGCGCTTTACATAAGTTGTCGCCAGTTTTGAGCTCAACTTCAGCGCCTTCTGGGCAAGTTTCAAAATGGGGAAGTACTGTAATTTTTGGCATAAAATGGATATCCGCTACTAAGGTGTTCAAAGGATTGGTATTCAAAGGATTAATTTGCATTAATACTACTAAAAGTTTTACGTGTACAGCTATTACCAGTCCTGCGCGCTGGTTCCTGCCATACTGGTTTTGACACTCTGGTTCATGATAAGAGCGGCAAAAGCATCACTATGCGGCTTAAGAGCTGCCTGCTTGGCTTCTATATCTGTCAAATCAGTGCTCGTAAGCGCTGTTTGCAAAGCTTGCATATGAGTTGCAAGTTGCTCTTGGGACTCAGCTGTCAACAAGGCTGCGAACTCATTGAGCGCTGATTGCAGTGCTAACAGTTCACGCTCAGCTTCAACTTTAGTCTCTATCATTGAGCGCGCTTGTTTGTCTTCTTCAGCATGCTTGAAGCCTGCGGTCAATAGCTGCTCTTTTTGCTCATCTGAGAGCCCATAAGTCGGTTTGATCTCAATCTGACTCTCAGTCTTGGTCGTAGTCTCTTGTGCACTTACCGTAAGCTGACCATTAGCATCGATACTAAAGGTCACCTCAATACGTGCAAAACCTGCTTTCATAGGCGGGATACCATACAGCTCAAAACGACCCAGCGAGCGGCAGTTGTCAACCGTTTCACGCTCACCTTGGACCACATGGATCACCATGCCGTTTTGACCATCTTGATAAGTAGTAAATACTTGACGTTTTTTGACAGGAATAGGGGTATTGCGTGGTATCAATACTTCAACCAAGCCGCCCATGGTTTCAAGACCCAATGAGAGCGGCGTGACATCGAGCAATAGTAGATTGTTATCGCTATTACCATTGACCAGTTGATGCGCGGTTTGCGCCGCGCCCAAAGCGACGACCTCATCAGGATTGAGACTAGATAGAGGCTCTGTATCAAAAAACTTAGCAACGACTTGCTGTACCGCTGGCATGCGAGTAGAGCCACCGACCAATATTACCTCATCAAGGTCTTGAATGGTCAATTTGGCATCACGTAATACCTGCTCGCAAACGCTGAGCGTACGGCGGTTAACTGGATCAGCGATAGCTAATAGATCGCCGCGTGTCAATACGCCATCAAAGGACTGACCATTAATAGAAAGTGAGATATCAACTTGCTCTTGTGCGCTCAGTAGCTGTTTGTACGCTTTGGCCTCTTGCGCGAGTATAGATTTATCATGCAAGCTAACATCAGCGGGCAGAATATTCATCTGTTTGATAAGCCAATTAGTCAATAGACGATCAATATCGTCGCCACCAAGGGCACTATTACCACCAGTCGCCAGTACTTCAAACACACCGTCAGTGAGCTTTAAGATAGAGACGTCAAAGGTGCCGCCGCCTAAATCATAGATAAGATAATAGCGCGCTGTATTGTCTTGGGTGGGCTCATCTAAGCCGTAAGCAACTGCAGCAGCTGTTGGTTCATTAAGTAGTCTAAGCACATTAATACCAGCAGCCTGCGCAGCATCCTTAGTTGCTTGACGCTGCGCTTCATCAAAGTAGGCGGGTACAGTAATGACTGCGCCTTCAATACTATCGATAGGCAGTGCGCTGTTAGCACGCTTCTCAAGCGCCATCAAAATACGCGCTGAGACCTCAACAGGGGACACCTCGCCTTGAGCAGTAACAAAAGCTGGCATCGCATCCGCTTGACCTGTTAGCTTATAAGGATGTGAGAATTTGATGTCGGCTTGACTACGACCCATAAAGCGTTTGGCGGAGATTATCGTATTTTGAGGATCATCTGCTAGATGTGCTAGTGCTTGCGTGCCAACTTGCGGCGCGCCATCAGCGGGATAATAGACAACAGAAGGCAGTAAATTATCCACGATATCGCTTGCTTCCAAAACTTGCGCCTTACCTGAGCGTACAACAGCGACTAAAGATCGCGTCGTCCCCAAATCTATACCAATACCGAAACGATGCTGGTGTGGTTGAGCGCTTTGATTGGGTTCGGCGATTTGCATTAAAGACATAGGACAACTCAGATATAATATAAAATGAATAAATGAAAGGCGAATAGGTGCGCTAGATTATACGGGATTATGACTGCTAACTTAATAGGAATAATAGTATTTAAATAATGATATCAAACCAAAACGTACTATACGTATAGATCATCATCGTCAGATTGAGCACTGCTAGCGACAGCATCCAAGCCAGATTTGACGTCTGCTTCTAGTTTCACCAAAAACTTAAGTTTTTGTGTGGCATCAATTGCCTGTTCCCAGTTTTGCTGCTCATAAGCACCACTGAAACTCTCAGACTGCACCGCTATGCGTTGAGTGATTTGTGGATGCATCTGTTGTAACGCCGCTTGATTATTAGATTCTATAGCGTCGTCCAGATTAATGCGCAAATCCATAGCATCATCTAAAAAGTCCAAATCTGCAATAGATTGCTCAAGGGTGATCGCTTGACCTTGTATATCAAGTAAGTAGCTTGCGCGGCTATCTGCCATACTCAAAGTTTGGTAGGCTTGATTGATAAGCGCTGAAGTACGCTCTGAATGTCGCTTGGCGTCGCTAGCATTATCTTTATCTGCATTGTCAGGATGATAACGTTTTTGCAGCACTCGCAAACGCTGATCTAAGTCCTCTTGTGCAATGTTAAAGGTAACTGGCTGCTCAAATAAAGCAAAAAAGGTATCAAACCTTACCTCATCACTAATTTTTATACTGGTCTCTTTAGTGCTATCTGTCATACAGGATGCCTAATTTCTAGTTTTTGATTTCTATTTTTTAATAGTAAGTTTTATTATATAAAGGTCCAACATGTATACGGCTACAAAAAAAATGCAGTCACAGTTATATTAATATTAAGCCATTTTAAACCGTAAAGGACTCACCGCAGCCGCATTCGCCTTTTTGGTTGGGATTACTAAATTTAAAACCCTCGTTTAGACCTTCTTTTTCATAGTCCATAAGTAAGCCATCTAAATAAACGAGACTTTTTGGATCAATAAAAATACTCACGCCAAGGCTTTCATAACGTGTGTCGTTCTCATCTGGAGTATCGACAAATTCCAAAACATAGGCCAAGCCTGAGCAGCCAGCCGTACGAATACCGACTCGAATGCCTTCACCCTTGCCGCGATTATCCAAAAAATCCCGAACATGTTTGGCAGCGCGTTCTGTCATCTCTATCATGACAACTCCTATTAACAGTTAGTAATCGGTAGTACACAAACTATCTTTTGATATAAAGTAAAAGGTGACAATGGCATAAGCGTAATTGTCACCTTTTTTACTTGCAATTTGAGTGGCACCTGGGCTACTCAAATGCTGAAATACGATTATATCTACAATGAAGGATCAACAATCTAGCTGGCTACTTCTTCAGTAGCCGCGCCATGCTTACCTTTATAGTCGCTGATTGCCGCTTTGATAGCGTCTTCAGCAAGTACTGAGCAATGCACTTTTACAGGCGGTAGAGCAAGCTCTTGTGCGATGTCATTGTTTTTGATCTCGCCTGCTTGATCAAGGCTTTTGCCCTTTAGCCACTCGGTGACGAGCGAGCTTGAAGCAATTGCTGAACCGCAGCCGTAAGTTTTAAAACGCGCATCTTCAATGATACCATTATCATCAACTTGAATTTGCAAGCGCATAACATCACCACAAGCTGGAGCACCAACCATGCCAGTACCGACATTTTTGGCGTCTTTGTCTAAATTGCCGACGTTGCGTGGGTTTTCGTAATGATCAATAACTTGGTCGCTATAGGCCATGAGTTTTCTCCTGGTTAGATGATGAGTAAGTATTTATTGACTTCAAGCTAATTCTAAAAAGCAACTGACTCATCGATAATTGGGGTCAAACGTAACGTGTGTATTTATAATTTAATAATGTTTTTAAGATTAATGCTCAGCCCATTCGACCGAATCCAAATCAACGCCTTCTTGATACATATCCCAAAGTGGCGATAGGGCGCGTAGCTTATCAACGGCTTCGTGCATCTGCTTAATCACTCTATCGATGTCCTCTTCGGTAGTATAACGACCAAAGCTAAAACGGATTGAGCTGTGAGCAAGCTCATCAGGGCGACCGATAGCGCGTAGAACATATGAAGGCTCAAGGGTTGCTGAAGTACAGGCTGAACCTGATGAGACGGCTAAGTCTTTAAGCGACATCATAAGCGACTCGCCTTCAACAAAGTTAAAGCTAATATTGACAATATTAGGAACGCTATGCTCTAGGTCGCCGTTGAGATAAATCTCTTCGATATCTTGCAAGCCATCCCAAAGCTTTTGACGCAGATGGGCGGCATGAGCGCGATCTTCTTCACGTTTTTCTTCAGCTAAGCTAAAGGCTGCACCTAAACCTACGATCTGATGCGTCGGTAAGGTACCTGAACGCATACCGCGCTCATGACCACCGCCGTGCTGTTCTGCTTTTAGACGAATACGAGGCTTACGGCGTACAAATAAAGCGCCGATACCTTTGGGGCCATAAGCTTTGTGGCCTGAAAAGCTCATAAGGTCAAACTTGGTCGCTTGTGCGTCAATCTTGACTTTACCAATTGCTTGGGCGGCGTCGACATGGAAAATAACACCAGCTGCGCGGGTAATCTCGCCAATAGCGTCGATATCAGTAACGGTGCCAAGCTCGTTGTTTACCACCATCAAAGAGACCAAGATAGTATCATCACGTAGCGCTTCTTTAACTTGCTCTGGCAAGATAAGGCCAGTGCTTTTTTGCGGCTCAAGATAAGTAATCTCAAAGCCTTCTTGCTCAAGCTCACGGCAAGTATCGAGGACTGCTTTGTGCTCAATCTTACTAGTGATAATGTGCTTACCACGAGAATGATAAAAATGAGCAACACCTTTAATGGCTAAGTTATCAGATTCTGTAGCACCTGAGGTAAAGACAATCTCACGCGGATCAGCGTTAATGACTTCAGCAACTTGGCTACGAGCAGTCTCAACAGCTTCCTCAGCCTGCCAACCATAGCCGTGCGAGCGTGATGCTGGGTTACCAAAGACACCGTCAACAGTGAGGTATTCACTCATTTTGGTGGCCACAGGTCTGGCAACTGGCGTTGTAGCAGCGTAGTCTAAATAGATAAGTTGATTCATGCTGGATTGGCCTCGCTAATCGATAAAGTAATAGTATTGATATCTTGTATAATGTTGTCATTGCTTGCGTTGTTCTGACGCTCTGATACTGATTTTACGTTCTTCATGTCTAATAATTGCGCTAAAGTTATATTTTTCAAGTACTGCTCAATATGGTTAGATAAAGCGCACCATAGGTCATGAGTAAGACACATGCTACCGCCTTGACAGTCGCCGCGTCCCTCACATTGCATAGCATTTACGGACTCATCGACTGCTGATATAATGCTCATGACATCAATCTCATCAAGCGGTTTGGCTAGATAATAACCTCCTGATGCGCCGCGTATACTCGTTACAAGACCTTGCTTACGAAGTTTGGAGAACAACTGCTCAAGGTAGGATATGGAGATAGATTGACGCTTGGCAATATCTGATAAAGATACTGCGCTGTCCTGTTGACTCGCCTGTAATGCCAAATCTAATAGCGCAGTTACCGCGTATCTGCCTCGAGTAGTCAAACGCATAAGTCATCTCCAATCCATGTCGTTGTCAAAATCTATTCATAGTCTTAAACCTATTACGCCATGTTTGCTCCTAAGCGCTATCATCTAAGATATATCGCCGTCATCTAATAACAGCAACAAGCTATAGGTTGGTGACGGTAAAGCTATTATACTTAATCCCGACTAATTTAGTCAAGATTGAAATGTGGTTAATGCGTTAATTGTATTTATCACGGCTATTTAAAAAACAATGATACCTATTAAGTCTAAATATCTGCAAAGCTAGCACCAATAGCGCGTGTTAAAAATGATGCCTATTAAAGACCTCATATAAAAAAGGTATCTAAAAATTAGATACCTTTTATGTGATGTGCTTGCAGGCGCCTGTAGCAAATAATAACTATAGGATAAAGAACAGGGTAGTGAGGTTGCAAACAATGACATCAAAACAGTGACATGACAAGCAATACATTATCGGCTCTGAGTTTTATACATTAACTCATAAACAAAGCGACAAGCGAGATGACAGCGATAATAGCAGCAACAACAGTGGCAATCGTCAGTGTCTTTTGCTTACTCTGTAGCTCTTTTGCGGTCGTTTCAAGCTCACGATTTTTAATCGTTAAAGTATTAATTTGCGTCTGCTGCTCTTTGATACGTAACTTGTAATCGTCTCTTTTTTTATCAAGCTCTGTCTCGTTTGGCTTCGATTTACTCTTATCGCCTTTAAATTTCTTGATCAGGCTTTGAATCAAGCTACCAAGCCCCAGTTGCATAATAAACTGTTTGACCAGTTTGACTTGTACGGCTTCACCGCGCATCTGTAGTTTGTCAGTAGTAGCACTATCATGAGTAGTGATAGCGTTGATAACCTGCACGCTATAGGCATTGATGATGACATCAGGCTCAGTACGTCCTACAGGAAGATTGGCATCGAGTAGTACCCCTTTACTACTAAAGGTGGCGTAGACTTCAACATGAGGCAGATACAAGCGCAGGCAAACGACAGTCTCTTGCTTAGCTAGTGGATAAGCGGCTTTTCGCAGCTCTGGATCTAAACGTAGTAGCAAAGTCAGGGATGACTCGACAAAAACCAAAACGACATTAAGAAAAGAGTGAGATAAAGTAGAACGCTTCATGTAAGTAGTCCAATTTGGGGCAACGAGTTGAGGGTAGTCAATACAGCTTGAATGCTATGCGTCTTGAGTACTGCTGTTTTTAAGTACAGTTTTCTTTAAGTGCAGTGCCTTTTTAGTACTAGGCTTATCAAGTATTAAGTCTAATAAGTCCTAAGTTTATTAAGTACTAAGTTTCTTAAGTGCTAAGACTAATAAGCACTGTGCTATTGAGACTATATTTATAAGTACCACATTTATAAGTACTGCGCAGTAATTCTTGAATGCTGTGCAACGCTTATAGTACCGTTTTTAATTTAAAAAGTAACGTAAGTTTCTACAACTTAGCCCACTTGTACTAGGAGTCTTTAGTATAAAGATGTGATTTATCGTAAAAATTAGGTTTGAGAGGCTACGAGTAGAACTACAAGTAAATGCCGCTTTTTGTATGCCAACAAACAAATACAGGCGTTTTGCGTAATGATAAGTGGCTAATACGTAGTATAGAGCGCAAAAAAATGTAAAATGACTTGCGCTCGTCTAACACCCTTGCTATAAAGATGCTAGCAAAGCGTAACCTGTTATTACGTAAGTCAGATAATATTGCTACTCAAATAGCATGAGTTCGTTGCTAAAACGAAGTGAGAGCGATACAATGCCTGACGTTAGCGTTTTATTATACTCCCTAAACTTGAAGGAACTTTTATGAATAAGTCAGAATTGATTGATAGCATCGCCGAAAAAAGTGGTCTAAATAAAACTCAAGCTGGTGATGCCCTAAACGCCGTTATGGAAAGCATCGGTAGCGCTTTAGAAGCTGGTGATAGTATCTCACTAGTAGGCTTTGGTACCTTTAGTGTCAAAGATCGCAAAGCACGTACAGGTCGTAACCCAAAGACTGGCGATGAGCTACAGATTCCTGCGAGCAAAGTACCAAGCTTTAAAGCAGGTAAAAACTTAAAAGAGCGTTTAAACTAAGATTTACGCGTATAAAATAGTTCTAATTAAGCACCTTTTATAGGTGCTTTTTTTGTGGGTCAACCCTTTTAGCGCGTAATATTTTGAGTCTATCTTAAAAATCACGTATTATAGGGCGCGCGGTCTCAACTAGCACAATGATGCTCAGATTCGCTCGTTATTGATTACCTTTTTATATTAACCTCTATTATTTTGCCATTGCTCGCTATAGTATGTCCTTGTCCTATCACAATGGTTCTTCATTCATAACACAGAGATAACTATGGATAAGTTGCGCGATTTTTTGAAAACCTGGCCAGGTCGCATTTTATTAATTTTGTGCTTATCGCCGCTTGCGCTTTTGGGTATCGAAAGCTATTTTGGCGGCTCCGTTGATCCCAATCAAATCGCTCAAGTGGGTGAGGCGAGTGTGGGCCTGTCTGAGTATCAAACGGCGGTCAACAATCGTCGCAGTGAGATACTAGATCAGCTAGATGATGCAAGCTTACTTAACGAAGATGTCTTGCATGAGCAAGTACTGCGCGGTCTGATTGACCGTACGCTTTTAGAGCAGCAAGCTGGCAAGCTTGGTATGACGGTGTCTGATGATACTATCAATCGTTTACTGCGCCAAGAAGACATCTTTTTGGATGCTGAGGGTAACTTCTCAAACGATCAGTTTTCAAACTTTTTGCGTCAGCGCGGTATGACCAAAGATCAGCTGTTTGCGGAGTTTCGTAATCAGTTAAGCCTTGATCAATTAAATGCGAGTATCGTTGGTACAGCCATCTATCCCATAAAAGCGGTCAATCAATTAATAGACTTGCAATTGGAGTCGCGCAATATCTGGTTGCATCGCTTTAACTGGCAGGACTTTGCTGACCAAGTCAAGCTTACCAAAAGCGATATAGAGGGCTACTACAACGCCAATAAAGAGGCGCTAAAAAGTGTGGCGATGGTTGATTTGGCTTATATTCAATTAAGCCCGCAGACCATTAACGTCACTGACATTACTGATGAAGAGTTGCAGCAGCAGTATGAAGGCTACAAGCAAGAAATGGCGGTTGTTGATGAGCGTCAAATCAGTCAGATACTAATAAGCGGTGATAATGCTAAGGCGCGCGCTGACAAGGTTGCAAAGCGTTTGGCTAATGGTGAGGCCTTTGCAAAACTGGCGCAAACAGAATCCGATGACCCAACGGGAGCCACAGGCGGCGCTATTGGTAGCTTTAATCCTTCTGTATTTGGTAGTGACGCCCAAGCGGTTGAACAGGCACTAGAAGGTCTGAGCGTTGGTGACACTACGCCCCCTGTCAAAACCAGTTTTGGTTATCAGATATTTACCATAACCGAAGATAATGGCCCTCAAGTGCCTACGCTTGAGAGTATGCGCGAGGAGCTAACGGCAAAGGCAAGAGAGTATAAGCGTCAAGAGATCTATGCTGATAAAGTCACTGCCATTAATGATTTGGCAGCTGATGGCTTTAGTATCGAAGATATCGCTCAGCAAGAGAACGTCGCCTTAAAACGTTTAAAAGACTACCGCAGGGACAATAATACTTCAGTGTTAGCGCAGCCTGCGGTCATCAAAGCCGCTTTTGATGAGTTTACTATTCAAGATCAAGCAGTGACCTCAGGTATTGAGGTTGGTAATGGAACGGTATGGGCGCAGCCAAGTAATTATCGCCCGACTAAAACCTTGTCGCTCGCTGCTGCAACGCCGCAAATCACCCAACTACTGCGTCAAGAAAAAGCCACTGAGCTGGCACTTAAGCAAGCTAAGCAAGTCGCTGCAAACATTAAGACGCTAGCAGATATCAATAACCAAGTGGTGAGTTTTCAAGCACTAGGTGATGTCAATCGTCAGACCACGCAATTAACTGAAAAAGAGCGCGGTATGGCCTTTAGTCAGCAAGCGGATGATAATGGCGTCGTGGCTGTAGCGGGTGCAACTGAGATAGGCGCTAGTGTTATCGCCGGCGACCGTATCAAAACTGAGCAGCAATCACAGCTATCTGCGAGCGAGAAGGCGCAAACGGCACGGATTATTCGTGATAATTTGGGACAAGATCAGTTGCAAGACTACTTAGATTACCTGCGTTTGATATATAGCGTTGAGATTAATGAGTCCAATATGGCAAGTGCTCAAGAGCGTTAATTAGCAAGCAAGTTTGACACTACAGTGTCAAATATAAGATAAAAAAAAGCCACTATAAGTATAGTGGCTTTTTTTATCTTCAAGGTTTTGAGGTAGGTAAATGCATTAATAATCGACAAGCGCATCAATGACGGAAATGACGCATACCTGTAAAGACCATGGCGATACCATGCTCATTAGCTGCCGCTATAGTCTCGTTATCACGCATGGAGCCACCAGGCTGGATGATAGCAGAGATGCCTACTTCTGCCGCATTGTCGATACCGTCACGGAACGGGAAGAACGCATCGGAGGCCATGACAGCGCCTTTTGTAGCCAATCCTGCGTGTTCTGCTTTTATAGCGGCAATGCGAGCGGAGTTGACGCGGCTCATCTGACCTGCACCTATACCGATAGTACGCAAATTTTTGCCGTAGACGATAGCATTTGATTTGACGTATTTAGCGACATTCCAAGTAAATAGTAAATCAGCGATTTGCGCCTCAGTAGGTTGTACATCAGTCACCAGTTGTAGTTCACCTGCACTGATAATCCCTGAGTCTTGCTCTTGTACCAACAGGCCACCGTTCACGCGCTTGTAGTCAAGCTGCGTACTAGAGCTATCTGATGCTTGTAGCGCGCCGCAGACCATGACGCGGACGTTTTTCTTGTTCGCTGTTACTTGTAGTACGCCATCTTCAATACTAGGAGCGATGATGACTTCGACAAACTGATTGTCGATAATGGCTTTTGCAGCCGCTACGCTCAGTTCACGATTAAAGGCGATGATACCACCAAAAGAGGATTCAGGATCGGTACTAAAGGCCGTCTGATAAGCAGCGACTTGATCAGCATTAACCGCTACGCCGCATGGATTGGCATGCTTGACGATAACGCAAGCTGGTGCATTAAAGGCTCTAACGCACTCGAGCGCTGCGTCAGTATCGGCGATATTATTATATGATAACGCTTTGCCTTGTAATTGCTTGGCAGTAGCGATAGAAGCACCATTGGATGAAGACGCCTCAACATAAAAAGCTGCTTTTTGATGTGGATTCTCGCCGTAGCGCAAATCTTGCGCTTTTTCAAGCTGCACGTTTAGTGTACGAGCAAAGGTTTCAGGCTCTTGGTGCTCATTGACTCGGCTACCCAAAAAGTTAGCAATCATGCCATCGTACTGCGCGGTATGCTCAAACGCTTTTACCGCTAAATCATAACGTAGTGCTGAGCTGAGCTGAGGTCTATTACCAAGCGCTCCAAGAACGCGCTGATAGTCCGCTGGATCAGTAATTATACCTACATGAGCGTGGTTCTTGGCCGCCGCTCGTACCATAGTAGGACCGCCAATATCGATGTTTTCGATAGCGTCCGTCATCGAAACATTGTCACGGGCAATCGTCTCAGCGAAGGGGTAGAGGTTAACCACTACTAGATCAATACGAGCGATATCATACTCGCTCATAACGTCGTCATCAGTACCGCGGCGACCTAAAATACCGCCGTGAATCTTGGGATGCAAGGTTTTGACGCGGCCATCCATCATCTCAGGAAACTTAGTATAGTCAGAGACCTCAGTGACAGCAACGTTGTGCTCTTTTAGCAAACGATAAGTACCACCAGTCGAGAGCAGACCAAACCCTGCTTGTAGCAAACCTTGAGCGAATTCGACGATATTGGATTTATCAGAGACGGACAATAGGGCAAGCGGTGTAGTACTCATAAAAACAGTTCCATAAAAAAAGCCTGACAGTAGCGTCTGGCAAAATAATCATATCAAAATGACGAAGAGGGATCGGATAGACCTTAATTATAAGCTATATCTAGGATAATCAAAACATTAGTATTAAAGCGTTGACGTAACGATAGTTAACGTGTTGCTACCTAAAAGCGTCGACTAAATGCTTATTTTAAAGCGCTTACATCAAATTATGAGTTTTGAGCTTTTTACGTAGGGTGCCGCGATTAAGGCCTAGTATTTGTGCGCACTTTGATTGATTACCGCGGGTTTGTTCTAATACAACGCTTAACAGAGGGCGCTCAACTTCTTTTAAGATAAGCTCATAGAGGTCTGTGGGTATATCATCGCCAAGCGTTACAAAGTATTGACGTACAACGCGCTCGACATGCATACATAAAGGCTCATGCGTCTCTTGTGCTTGTAGATAATCTGAGGTGTGGGCAAAACGGTTGGCATGATCTGGTATTTGAGGTGCCATAAAGTGATGTCCTTTACGTTAATATGAGGATAGCTACCCACAAGCCATGATAATTTATGATTAATATCAGGGCTAATAAATAGGCTCAATGGTTACTGTGCTGATTTGCTGATTGTCTATAGGTACAGTGAACCACAATTGCTTTTGGCCTTGTACTGCTAGCTGATTTTGTGGGCTTAGCAAATAATCGTCAGGCGCGGCAATAAAGGCGCCGATGAGCTTGTCTGAGCCGTAAAGACTTACCCTAAGACTTGGTAATAGCTGACTTTGACTGCTTTGATTATTTAAAGTCGCTCGAATATCACTATAGGTACCTGAATCGTTGAGCTGGCTTGAACGATGAGTAATATCTGCTATCGTCAATTGGCTTAGATCAGCATTGGGTAGACTACAAGCTGCAACCGTGCAAATCTTTTGTAAACGCTGTGCATAAATAGGATCCTTTACTAAAGTATCCACATTAAAAATAACATATTGCGCTAATAAAAGAAGCACTAAAGCTAAGCTGCCAGCTGTCCACAGCAAGATAGCCATTGACGTTCGAGAGCTTGTTTGCATGGTTTGATGACGCTCTAGCGGTTTATTCGCTAACTCAAAACCATCATTTGCGTCGCCCTCTTCTTCAAAAGGCACGCCCATATCGATAAGAAGCTGCGAGAGATCAGTATCGTTTTGATGCTGAATGTCGTCTTCACTCTCTTCTGCTAATAGCTGCTCTAACCAAGCATTATCTGCGCCGTCACTCTTATCAAGAGAATGATTATCAAAAGTATGGTCGTTCTCTAAGCCCGTATTATTAGTAGCACTAGAGTTGACAGTGCTTTTCTTTAAGGCCACTTGAGTATCAGTATCAGTATCAAAGTCAGTAAGCGTCCCTTCATCATTCAACAAAGTATGAGCTGTATTATTGTCTGAATCTGCGACACTATCATCAAATAACTCTGGCTCAGATGATGTCTCAAGCAATGAGGACGCATCGCTGCTACTCACCGGTTTAGACCATGGCTCCATATTCTCTAGCATATAATCTAGAGAATCATACTCTGAGGTTGTAGCGTGTGATCCTTGAGCCTCATCTTGTATTAAACTATCGATGGTCTGACTGTTTAAAGGTATAGAATCTGATAGTGAATGACTGTCAAAAGTAGCTACAGACAGATTATCGCTAACTCTAAAACTACGAGAACATTGATTACAAACAATTTTCGCATCTTCTTTATTTAACTGATTTTGATGCAAATGAAAATGAGCACCGCAATAAGGGCATTGAGTATTTATAGGCGTAGTCATATGCTCAAATCCAAAAAGGTACAATTATCAATATCGCATTACCAAGGGTTCAAAGTTAGCTAAAGTATTTTTAGAATGAAATAGCTAAGCACTTGGCAGTGCCAATCTCAAATAATGCACCTATCGTAACAGATGTAATCAGATGTTACTAGTCTGTAAACGTGCCTGAGAGTCGCTGCCAGTGTTGATCTTCTTGAGCGCTAAAAGCATGCTTTGGATCAAGTTTGAAATAGGGCTGGTAAGCATCGCTCACCTGCTCAGTTTGTGATTCAATAAGTCCTGCTAGGACTATGCGGCCCTGTTTAGTGATTAAGGTTGCAAAATAAGGTGCTAGGCTAATGAGGGGCTTTGCCAAAATATTGGCGACAATAACGTCAACGGGCAAGACGTCATGCTGCGTGCAGTAGTCTCTAAAGTCCTCTGGTAAAAAAGCTTGCAGACGCTCGCCAACTTGGTTGCGTTCGGCATTTTGGTTGGTTGCAAGTACCGCTTGCGGATCTATATCAACTGCATACACTTGGCGCGCACCTAACAGCAAAGCGGCAATACCTAAGATACCTGACCCGCAGCCATAATCGATCACAATTTTGTCTGTTAGGTTTTGCTCTGTGAGCCAATCAAGGCACAAGCGCGTGGTAGCATGATAACCTGTACCAAAGGCCAGTCCTGGATCCATAATAATATTAATTGCGTCAGGATTTGGCGGCTTAAGCCAGTTGGGGACGATCCATAGGTTGTTCGCGCATTCAATAGGGTGGTAGTTGACCATCCACTCGCGTTCCCAATCCTTATCATCGACACGACTCAACCAGATTCGGCTGGCATGTACTTGTGCGGCGATCTCATGGCTCAATTGTTCAAGTACTTGACGATCACCAATGGGAGTCGTAGCATCAAATAGCCCGGTTAATATGACCTCATCCCACAGTGGCGACTCGCCAGGGAGAGGCTCAAACAAAGGCTGATCACCGGCGTCATCTAAAGCGATAGATAATGCGCCTGCCTCTAGTAAAAGGGATTCTGCCAAATCGACATTTGCTTTTTCGCACTGTAAATGCAGTTGTTGCCATGCCATAACGATAACCTTGATAAGTGATAAAATAAAATATAAGTCTTGAACATAGCGTTAGTTATCGAAGTGCTCTTTGCGCCTCATTGATAACGCGTGCGTTGTTTTGTAGTTGACCTGAACGCAAGATGATCTGCCACAGGGTACGGCGCCGCGTGTCATCTTGCGAGACACTCAGACCGCGGCGTGCCATTGCTTCAGCTTTTCGCGGTTGATTCTTTTTGAGGGCCACTTGCGCTAGATAAAAGTACACCGCAGATGATCTAGGCGCTAAGCGCTGCGCACGAGTGAAGCTGTTTTCAGCCGCGGTTAGATCGTTGGCTCTGAGCTGATTGGTACCATTTTGCATCAAATTGCGAAAAGCGGGCAGGTCGCTATTACTACTACTGGTAGCGCGGCTTTGCTGCTGCGAGTTTGCTCGTGCGCGCTCTAACAAGTCACCATGCGAAGGCACTATCGGCGGCGTGATCTCACTGGTGCGCGGCGGCGTAATAATGATCTCTTCACGATAAGGCTCCGGTATTGGTTGATAGGGAGGAATGGTGTAAGCATCATTGCTCGGACTTGATGGTATATTTTGCTGAGAGTCTGGTGCAGGCGGGTTATAAGGCTCTATAGGGTAACTATCGTCAGTCGTGCTATCGTTGCTAGCAGGCGACATTACAACAGTAGTTGTGCGTTCGGTTGCCGTCGTCGAGGGCGCAGTCTGACAAGCACTTAGAGTAAGTGCCCCTGTCAAGAGACCAAGCATCAGCACAGAGGACGATAATGTGCGTTGATGCTTGCTAGTAGTAGACTGTTGAGCGAATAACAACATATTAAGCCTCTTATGCCAAAGCGTGTTTGATCATTATGTAAGGTGCCAGCGATTCAATTAAATGTGGCTACCTGTTCATATAATAGTTAAAACCATTCAAGGGCGCGATCGTACCAAGTGTCATCACGTACTTCGCCGTCACCATCGTTTGCGTTTGAATCGTTTGCGTCTGGATCTATGGCTTGACCGTCAGGGATGTCTAAGCCTTCACGGCGACGCTGATCAGCTATTGAGCTTTGCTCATCTTGGAATTGAGTCTGCTCACGCGCGCGTTCTTGCTGATAAAGCTCAAGGGCGCAGCTGCTAGCCTCCTCAGGTAAGTAGGCGGACATTACAGGCAGATAGCGCGCATTAGCACAGCGCTCGTTTGAGAGTTTGCCTGAGTTGTTCTCAAGCCATAGCCACTCAATACCCTCAGGCTCTGGCATCGATACTGGCGTAAGTTTAAGCCGATTCATATAATCAACCCATACAGGTAACGCGCCAGTTCCGCCGCTAAGCCCAATAGGCTTATTGTCATCGCGTCCTACCCAAACGACGCTGACATAGTTACCGCTATATCCTGCAAACCAGGCATCGCGATAATCATTGGTAGTACCTGTCTTGCCCGCCAAATTAAGGTCGCGGCCTAAAGATTGCGCGCGCCTAGCGGTACCGCTTTTGACTACTTCTTGCAAAGCGTAGTTGGTCAGATAATTGGCCTCAGGTGGTATGCTACGCTGGGTGTTGAGCCCAGTACGTTGCAAAATGCGTCCGCGATCATCGATGACGGTGCGAATACTATGAATAGGGGTGCGAAAGCCACCAGTTGCAAAGACTTGATAGACGCCAAGCATATCCATCGGACTAAGATTGACTGAGCCTAACAGAGCTGAGGGATAAGTGGGGATTTTTTCTTTAATGCCCATGCGCTGCAGTTGTTTGGCAAAGGTGCTAACACCAAACTCCATACCCAAACGTACCGCACTTTGGTTATAAGACTGAGCCAGCGCTGTGGTCAAAGGTACATAGCCATGATCACGACCATCGTAGTTTTTGGGGTTCCAATCGCTACCATCTCCCAAATTTACAGTAACAGGCGAGTCATCAACTGAGCTGGCTAGATTATAGCGCCCACTCTCAAGCGCGGTCATATAGATAATAGGTTTAAGAAGTGAGCCAACTTGACGCTTGGCATCTACCGCGCGGTTAAAGCCTGTAAATTCGCTGCCGCTACCGACGACCGCCACCAGCTCGCCTGTCTCAGGGTTAGCACTAACTAGAGCGCCTTCTAAGTCCTTGGCTTTACTGCTACTACGGCGCAGTTCTCCAAGCTTTTTATCAACGGCTTTGTCTGCTGCCAATTGAGTGATAGGGTCAAGGGTGCTGATGATAATAAGACCTTCGTTTTTGAGGTCATCAGGGTAGTAGACGTCATTGAGCTCACGTTTGACGATATCCAAAAAGTCAGGGAATTGGCTTTTGCCTTCCACAGGCTTATCTACAACGCCCAAAGGTCGCTTAAGCGCAGCGTCATAATCCTCTTGACTGATCGAACCCATGGTAAGCATATTGGCAAGCACGGTGTCACGGCGTGCTTTGGAGTCATTGGGGTGGCGGCGCGGGTTATAGACGCTTGGCCCCTTTGCCATACCTACTAGCATAGCTTGCTGATCAACGCGTAGCTCATTGAGCGGCTGATTAAAATAAAACTGCGAGGCCAGACCGAAACCATTAATAGAGCGATTACCATTTTGGCCTAGGTAGATCTCGTTAAGATAGGTCTGGAGTATCTCATCTTTGCTATAATGTAGCTCAAGCAGTACCGCCATAAGCGCCTCATTAGCTTTACGCTTCATGGTGCGATCTGAATTGAGATAAAAGTTTTTGATGAGCTGCTGGGTAATGGTCGAGCCGCCTTGCATGGAGCCGCCAGAGAAGTTATTGAGTACAGCACGGGCGATACCGCGTACCGAGACGCCTTTATGCTCATAAAAACTGCGATCTTCGGTAGCGATTAAGGCATCAATCAATGGCTGCGGCACTTGATCGAGCGAGACTACCAAGCGATCTTCGTTACTATCAGGGTAGATACCACCGATATTGACAGGCTCTAGGCGAATGATGCCCGTCTTGGCAGGAATGGTACTTTGTACCGATTCGATCTTACCGCCTGATAACGTCATTTTGATGACTTGCTCGGCATCTACATCATTTGCACTATAAGTAAATCCACGCGTATGGATAAAATAGGTATTACCTGACCTATGATAAGTACCTGTGCGATCATAAGCTTGGTTACTAGTATAGTTAAGCAGCTTAAGCCAAGTTGTCATCGTCTCTCTATCAACGCTTGCGCCTTGGTACAATTCAAGGGGCTGCGAGTATACTTTGGCAGGTATATCCCAGCGCTTACCCTCAAACTTGCTGGTAATGGTGCGATCAAGCTTGACAAGATATAGGGCCAGTAGCACCATGCCTGCGATAATAACAATAAGCAAAAGACTACTAAATACCAAGCCGCGCTGCGTATTTGGCAAAGCGTTTAAATGAGTTTTGGCTGGCTGTGATAGATTAACTTTAGATTTTTGCACTGATGGCGCACCATTTTGAGATAAAAAACTGCCTCATAATGACGTAAATTGACATGTTTTTCAATCTATCATCACTACCGCTAGGATATGTTAATAATAAACGCATAGTCATGAGGACAAAATTGATGACTATACTGGCTTTTAAAGCGGCGACTAAGTGCCATATAAGATTAGATGTTGTATAAAACTGGATGTTATATAACCTTAAGCGTTATATCAAATTAAGATAGCAACTTGTCATACCAGTTATGATGATTTTTTTGTGAATTAGTGCAGGCTTAATCAATACTTTGATGACTGATAAACGTTTGCCTAAAGGGTAGGGTATCGGTCATTCTTTATTTAAAGGAAGTAAGCGAAGCTATGTCTAGTGATTTTTCTTCGTCCGTGTCTACGCTGCCGCGCGCCACTGATCCTTATGATGATTCGATCACTCAAGGACTTGTGTTGCCCATAAAGGGTCATTGCTTTCATTGCGGCGATCGCCTGCCGCGTCCGCCATTTTTTAGTAAGGTATTAGGCGAGCCTCGCGAGATGTGCTGCATGGGCTGTCAGCTCGCTAGCCAAAGCATTGTCGAAGCTGGACTTGAGCAATATTATCTAGATCGCTCAGAGATCAATCGTACTGCCAGCTTGCCCACACAAATGACGCGCTTTGAAGCCTATGATCATGAGGAGATCAAGTCGCAGTTCGTGTATGCGCAGGACGGATTATCGGTCGCTGAACTATCAGTCAACAATTTACGCTGCGCTGCTTGTACTTGGCTTATTGAGTCGCGCTTGTTTGAGCTTGACGGTGTGAGCCGCTGTCAGGTCAACCTCACCAATCAGCGCATGCGCGTGGTATGGGATGAGAGCAAATTACCCATCAGCCGCATCCTCGCTACTATCAATGCCATAGGCTATGAAGCCAAACCCTATCGGCAAGACACCCACGAGGCGATGCTCGCCCGCCATAATAACAAGATGCTGCTTAGATTGGGTATCGCAGCACTTGGCGCTATGCAAGCAATGATGTACGCAGTAGCGTTGTATTTTGGCGAATACAGCGATATGCTCGTATTTCAGCGTGACTTTTTGCGCTGGGTGTCCCTTTTTGTCAGTATTCCTGTATTTTTCTATGCTGGCGTGCCTTTTTTTACCTCGGCATGGTCGGCTATCCGCGCACGCCAAGTCAATATGGATGTGCCCGTTAGCGTCGCCCTTATCGTTACTTTTTTTGCCAGTTTATATGCCACTGTCACAGGGCAAGGGGAGACCTATTATGACTCGGTCAGTATGTTTATCTTTTTCTTATTGGCAGGGCGTTACATCGAGCATAACGCGCGCCTAAAAGCGGCGACTATGGCTAATGATTTGGTAGTGGTTGAGCCGATACTGGTCAAAAAGATTGCTGAAGATAAATACTCCGCGCAGATTATTTTGGAGCAAATAAACTCAGAATCAAATGACCTAAAGGTAAGTCAAAGTGACAAGATAGAGGCAAATTCAGAAAAATCTGATATCGTAAATAACAGTTTAAGCTCTCCAAGTTTTATGCAAAGTATGGATGCCAGCGTCTATAAAGTGACCCAAAATATCGCACAAAAATGGCAACAAGCGCAAAACAGCTCAATAGAGTCAGAAGATCTAGTAAATGATAGCGAAATGGTAACTGTCCATAGTTTGCAAGTTGGCGATATTATCATGATAGATGCTGGCGCCGAAATCATTAGCGATGGTATTTTGCTTAGTCAAACGGCGACGGTGTCACAAAGCCTGCTAACGGGTGAAGGCGATCTTATTACCAAGAACGCGGGTGAGTATGTCGTTGGCGGCGCGCAAAATGATAGTCAGCCTTTTGCCATGCTTGTGACCGCCCTACCAAAAGACAGTCAGATTGGGCTGATCGATAGGCTGATGAACCGAGCTATGAGTGAGAAGCCTAAACTTGCGCAGCAGGCTGATAAGCTTGCGCGTTGGTTTGTCGCACGCATTTTGATCTTGTCGGTCTTTGTCTTTATCGGCTGGTATATCGTTGACCCAAGCCAAGCGATATGGGCGACGGTCGCAGTACTCGTCGCTACCTGTCCTTGTGCGTTGTCTCTGGCAACCCCAATCGCGCTGACCGTAGCAACTAACCGCCTTGCCAGCTATGGCTTTTTGACCACGCGCGGGCATACCCTACAAACCTTGGCGGAGATTACTCACGTCGCTTTTGATAAAACAGGAACGCTCACTTATGGCAAACCTAATTTACTCAACATTGAACTATTAAATATCAGCGCCAGTGCCAATACAGAGCAAAATGCACAAGAAGATAAGCTACTAGCCACTGCTGCCGCGTTAGAAGTAGGCAGCCGTCATCCTATCGCCCATGCGCTATTAACAGCGGCTCATCAATTGCATCTGCCTAATACTCAAAGCCTAACGCATTATCCAGCGGGCGGCGTGGAGGCGATAATAGAGGGGATAAAATACCGTATCGGGCACATCGATTTTGCTCTAGATAATGACAACATTAATAGCTTTGAGCCTGATCTCATTGCCAATAGGGCCAGCTCAGCGGTGGTCTTATCCGCGCAGCAAAGCCAGAGTTGGCAGCCGTTGGCCTGTTTTTATTTCAATGACAAAGTACGCGATACTGCAAAGCCTATGCTCGATAGTCTCAAGGCGCTGGGTATCGAGTCTGTAATGCTAACGGGTGACCCAAGCCCGCAAGCACTAAAGGTAGCCAATGATTTAGGTATGCAAGCGGCTTTTAACGGTCTATCGCCAACTGACAAGGTTGATCATATTCAGCGCTTGCAGGCAGATGGGGCCGTGGTGCTAATGATTGGAGACGGTATCAATGACGCGCCTGTACTTGCCGCCGCTGATGTCTCGACCTCGATTGCAGGGGCAGCAGATCTTGCGCAGGTCTCAAGCGATAGTATTATATTGGACGGTCAGATTGAGGCGATTGCTGCTGCTAAGCGTATCGCGGACAAAGCTGAGCGTATTATTAGGCAAAACTTTCGCTGGGCACTTGGTTATAACGGTATTGTGCTTCTACCTGCTATCTTTGGCTATGTGCCGCCTTGGCTTGCCGCTATCGGTATGTCGCTAAGCTCCCTGCTTGTGGTGTTAAATGCGCTACGGTTAAAGCGGGCATGAGTTATAACGACTTAGCTTGATTAATAGCACGAAAAAACCGCCTCAATAAATGAAGGCGGTTTTTTATTTATACCCTTAATGATTTGAGATTAGTCTTGTAGATAGCTAAGCAGACGCATAAATTCGATATACATCCAGACTAGGGTCGCTAAAATACCAATACTAAATAACCACTCATAATCCTCAGAGATACCCATAGCAACGCCGCGATCAACGTTATCAAAATCGAGCAATAGGGTAAAAGAGGCAATAACGATAACGAATAAGCTAAAACCAATAGCGATAGCGCCGCCTTCAAACAAGAAGGGTAGGCTTGAGCCAAAGGCTAAAGACAATATCCACTGCGCGACATAAACGAGCATAATAGCAATAAGCGCTGAGGTCACAATAGAGCGAAACTTCTGCGTAACCTTAATAAGACCTGAGCGGTATAGACCTAGCATAACCGCTGCCGTAACGAAGGTTGCACACATTGCGGTAACGGGTACGCTTGGGTACATGCGCATAAAGAACAGCGAAATACCGCCCAAAAAGATACCTTCTAATAGCGCATAAGGCACTGCAAAGGTTTTGGCCTTTTGCGGTTTAAAGGTAATAAAAATAGCTAAGCCGAAAGCTGCAAACATACTACCAAAGGCAGCCATAGTGATAAAGCCTTGTGACAAACCTGCCATAAGGGCATAAAAGAAAAAGCCTACGCCTGTAATGGCAGACAAACCGAGCAGTAAGCTGGTTTTTTGAATGACACCTTTGACGGTCATAGGCGCGCCGCCGATCGCAAGCTCTGCGCGACTGACAATAGGGTTGGCCATATATATATCCTTAATAAAAATATAAAATAAGATGTCAGCTACTTTAGCAAAACCGCTATTATTGTCAACTGTGTTTACGTGAGTGACAACAAGGCTTTGGGCGACTGTTAGCAGTCACACTTACCTGTTAGTGTTAACATCTTTTGTTTACTGAAACTTAGTTAATATATGGGGCCAATTACTACAGTTAACAACGATAGTGGCTAAAACATGCTAGTTTAAGCGCTCAATTGTCGCTATTATTGCAAAACCCCTTTTAACACATACCTTTTTAAAATGCCGAGTCGTTTTATGGAAAACTCAGCGCAGTCAGAGAGATTGCCACACTTACATGAGTCAGAGCTGTTTCATGCTATTAAAAACCCAGCGTTTAGGCGTATTGGACTTATGGGACGCGCCGGCAAGCGTAGCGTGACTCAGAGCCTGGTGCAGATTGCGCAGACTATTAATGAGATGAATCTTACGCTGATTATGGATGTACAAACTGCAAATTTGCCGACGCTTAATCTTGCTGATATTGAAAAAGTCAAAATCGTCAAACGTGGCCTTATCGGTGAGATTTGTGACTTGGTCATAGTGGTCGGCGGCGATGGCTCTATTTTGCATGCCGCAGAGGCACTCGCGCGTTATCGCGTCCCTGTTCTGGGCGTCAATCGTGGCCGGCTTGGGTTTTTAGCGGATGTCAAACCTAATGAAGCTGCCTTTAAACTGCGTCAAGTGTTGATGGGCGACTACCAGCTTGACCATAGGTTTTTATTGACGATGGAGATTCGCGAAGGGCGCGATATTATTCATCAGGATATGGCGCTCAATGATATCGTCTTGCATGCAGGTAAGTCGGTACATATGATAGACTTTCAGCTCAAGATCGACGGTCATGATGTCTATCGCCAGCATAGCGATGGCTTAATTGTCGCCACCCCGACAGGATCTACGGCGTATGCGTTATCTGGTGGCGGACCCATCATTCATCCGAGTATGGATGCGATATGTTTGGTACCCATGCATCCGCATACCTTATCGAGTAGACCGATTGTGGTGAGTGGGAATAGTGAAGTGTGTATTCGTATACACGAAGACAATCGCACCCAGCCTATGGTCAGCGCTGATGGCAAGGCCAGTTTGCCGCTCGATCAAGATCAGCGCTTATATATTCGCAAGCATCCTGACAAACTAACGCTACTGCATCCGCCAGGTTTTGATTTTTATGAAGCTTGCCGTACCAAACTACATTGGAACGTGCACGCCGAAGAGTTCAGTTTGGATCGTGACGACGACGATGATGACGAATTTACGGAATAAATGAGCTAAGCAAAGCGCTAAAATCTAAGCAAAGCGCTAAAATCTGAGTAACGCGCTAAAATTTAAGCGAAGCTCTAAAATCTAAGCAAAAGCGCTAATCAGCAAACTACAAGCATAACCCTTGATGAAGAGTACAGATACGGAGTAGGCAAGATGGATAAACAAACGATATTAGCAACCTTAACACCTGAGGTGGTCGAGAGATTTAAGGTTGCCATTGAGCTTGGAAAATGGCCTGATGGCCGCGCGCTCAGTGACGAGCAGCGTCAGACGTGTATGCAAGCGGTAATGATTTGGGAGCATGAGCACCTACCACCTGCTGAGCGTACAGGTTATATTCATAAGCCCATCAAAGATAACGGTGATATTGTCGGCGCTGAATGTGACGTTGAGCATGAGCAACATTATCCTAATATGCCCAATCCTAAAGGTGCGATTCAACCAGTAAAGTTTCGAGATAAGTAGGATTTTAGCATTAAAAAGCCACGCTATTTATAATAGCGTGGCTTTTTAATGGTTTACTTTTAAAACTACAGCGCCGTTGTATCAACACTTGGACGTACGGTTAATGGGTTTTTTTCCATTAAAAACCCTTGCCAGCCCCAATGCAAAAAGTTGCGAATATTGGCGTGATCAGTACCATTTGGCGTCGCTTGCACCTTTTCATAATGCTCACCAAATAGCTTTAGGGTATCAAGCTGGCTTAACTTATGATGCTTGGCAAAGCCAAAGACTTTAGCGCTACCTTCGTTTTCTCCAGCAGCATTGTGTACTTGACCATTAACAAAAGGCGCAGGCGCGTAGCGATAAAAATCATCAATGAAACTAATAACGTCATTGAATCCAATAGCCTTTTTACTCAAGCCATTAAGTAGCGCGGATACATCTGATTGGCGAATACTCATAAGGTGATGACCTCAAAACGGTTTAAAATTTTTATAGATAGCACTAGCAACTAGCGGTTAAAATAGTCTTCATCGTCAAACGAAGGCGCAAAGTTGCCCTGTTCTAGATGCTGCATCTGCGACTGTACCGAGCGCTCGTGCTGGATACGCTGGTAAATCTCTTCGCGATGTACAGCGATGTCTTTGGGTGCATTCACACCGATACGTACTTGATTGCCCTTGACGCCTAACACAGTCACACTAACTTCGTCACCGATCATTAGCGTTTCGCCCACGCGGCGTGTCAAAATTAACATGCGTCATACTCCTTATGTCACATGAACAAGTTATTGCCCATTGAGATATGTTTTAACAAGGTGCCACTGTAAAGAGTGACTATTGAAAGAACGAACCTCGCTCAAAACAATAGTATAAAAAAAAATAGTCTATAAAAATTGTTATCTACAGCAGCCGTAAAATAGATCTTTAGCCCAATTCAGTTCTCTATTATATGTGGCATGATAAGTAGTGTCACGGCTTTTAACAAAACTGCTAGGTAATATAACTAAAATACGGGTTAACCATAAAAATAGGGTCAATAAAGACCCTATGCAATATAAACTAATCAGCTACTCTCTTCCTTCGCTTGTAGAGCATGCGAGGTCGATAAAAGCTACTGTCCAGCAACCTTGCTCTCACCCTCAGTGCGGTCTAAACCAAAGGCTGTATGTAGCGATTTGACCGCTTTTTCTAGATGCTGCTCTTGAATGAGCACAGATACTTTGATCTCACTGGTCGATATCATCTGAATATTGATATTATTCTCAGCAAGTGTTTGGAACATAAGGCTGGCAACTCCTGCATGCGAGCGCATACCGACGCCAACCAATGAGACCTTGACGACTTCGCTATCGCCTATGATCTCTTTGGCACCGATCTCGTCTTTGACTTCATCGTTGAGCACTTTCATGGTTTTGTCCATGTCGCTACGATTGACAGTAAAGGTAAAATCAGTGGTGCCATTGGTCGATAAGTTCTGTACGATCATATCGATTTCGATATTAGCGTTACCGATAGGGCTCAAGATGGCTGAAGCAATACCAGGATGGTCTGGGACAGCGCGTACTACAATTTTTGCCTCGTCCCGATTAAAGGCGATACCTGAGATGATTGCCTGTTCCATATTGTCTCCTTCGTCTATCGTAATTAGGGTGCCGACGTTGTTTTGAAAGTCTTCATCAAAGCTGCCGTCAGTATTTTCATCAAAGCTTGATAGTACGCGCAAAGGCACACCATATTTGCCTGCAAATTCAACCGAGCGAATCTGCAAAATCTTAGAGCCCAAACTTGCCATCTCTAGCATTTCTTCAAAGGTAATCTTTTCAAGTTTTTTGGCTTTTGAGGTAACGCGTGGATCGGTGGTATAAACCCCATCGACATCAGTATAGATCTGACACTCATCAGCGCCTAGTGCTGCTGCGATCGCGACGCCTGTCGTATCAGAGCCGCCGCGGCCCAAGGTTGTGGCATTACCATCGTTATCAATACCCTGAAATCCTGCTACGATAACTACGTTGCCAGCCTCTAACTGCTCACGAATATTGGCGTCATCAATAGACTCAATGCGCGCTTTATTGTGCGAGTTATCGGTTTTGATAGCGACTTGGCGGCCTGTAAATGAGCGCGCGCCGATACCCAAATCTTTGATCGCCATCGCAAGTAGAGAGATAGATACTTGCTCACCAGTTGAGACCATTTGATCGTATTCACGCGGGTCAGGCTGAGCGCTAATCTGGCGCGCCAAATCGATCAAGCGGTTGGTCTCGCCGCTCATAGCAGAGACGACTACGACGACTTGATGACCATTGTCATGCCAGCGCTTTACCCGTTTGGCGACGTTTTTGATGCGGTCGATACTGCCCATCGACGTACCGCCGTATTTTTGTACTATTAACGCCATAAGGATCTACCTAGTATTAATTAAGGGCTTTAATGAGTGTTTATTCAAAGCCAATATGATTTTGATGTTTGATTTTTTACGCTTGTATGCAGTTATGAATACTAAATATTCGTACTAAAACTGACATACGTGCAAATGCTGACCTTTATATCACATTTGTCGCTCAATTTTAAGTCATGAGCGCGTTTAGATATATGGCGATTAATTATAAGGGTTATAACCAGTCGCGTTGATATTCGCTATTTATGATGTCAATCAAATTATAGGATCAGTCAAGCTGCGTGCCAATCCAAGTCGGTAGCGCTTTGATCACCGCTGCACTGTTACTAGACTTAGGTGCGCCGCCTTGCGCGTAATCAGGTTTACCGCCGCCTTTACCACCAAGCTCGCCAGCTAGGTGACGAATGATATCGCCCGCCTTAATACGCGAGGTCATAGATTTTGCGACACTTGCGGCTAGCGCCAACTGTCCGTCTTTATCACCAATAAGGACAATGATGCTATCAGGTAGTTTGGATTTGACATCGTCCATAAGGGTGCGAATAGATTTGCCATCGATACCGCTTAAGGTGCTCACCAACACTTGGGTGTCATTAATGGTTTGCACTGCATCCAATAAACTTGCCGCTTGTGCGCTAGCCATTTTTTGCTCTAAGCGCTCAAGCTGCTTTTCAAGCTCGCGTTGACGGCTTGCCATAGTTTTGACGCGCGCGATTACCTCAAAACGTTTGGCTTTGAGCTGGCTTGCAAGCTCGCCCAATTGCTGATCGTTTTGCTGCACATACTTGATAGCATTCATACCTGTGAGTGCCTCAACGCGGCGGATACCTGCGGCGATACCAGACTCACTAATGATCTTAAGTAGACCGATATCCCCTGTACGCTGCACATGCAAGCCGCCGCACAGCTCGATAGAGAAAGGCTGGCGAGTGCCATCATTGATAGTCTCTGTACCCATGGTCAGTACGCGTACCGTATCACCGTACTTTTCACCAAACAAGGCAACCGCGCCTTTATCCATCGCATCATCAATAGACATATTCTCAATTAAAGCGGGCGTATTTGCCTGAATTTGCTCATTGACTAAGCGCTCGATACGAGTGATCTCAGCCGCGCTCACAGGCTTATCATAGGCAAAGTCAAAACGCAGTACCTCGCTTGATACCAGCGAGCCTTTTTGACTAACAGTATCGCCTAAAACTTCACGCAATGCGGCATGGAGCAGGTGAGTGGCAGAATGGTTTTTGGCGCTAGCGGCGCGAATACTAGAGAGGACTTGCGCCTCGGCGGATTGCTGCACGTTAATAGTGCCCATCGTCACGACGCCATAATGGATAATGGCCTGACCTGACTTTTTGGTGTTTTGTACTTCAAAGACCCCAGACTGCGTTGAGATCTCACCAAGCTCGCCAACCTGACCACCACCTTCGGCGTAAAACGGCGTACGATCGAGCACGGCAACCCCTTCCATACCCTCAGATAGGCTGTCTACTAACGCGCCGTCTTGGTATAGCGCCAACACAGAGACGTTATCATCAGTGAGCTGCTCGTAACCAATAAACTCAGTTGGCGTGTCCACTTGAATGACACTACTATAATCGACATCAAACTTACCTGCATCACGCGCGCGTTCGCGCTGCGCTTGCATGTGCTCATCGAACGCTTCTTCGTTGATAGCGATACCACGCTCACGAGTGATATCGGCGGTCAAATCTAGCGGGAAACCATAAGTATCATACAATTTAAAGGCCGCTTCTCCTGAGAGCACATCGCCATCTTGTAAGTCTTCGAGCTCGCTGGCAAGTAAGCGTAGCCCTTGCGCTAAAGTTTTGGCAAATTGTGCTTCTTCTTTTTGAATAGCCTCTTCAATCACGCTTTGTCTTTGAGTGAGCTCAGGGTAGGCTGCGCCCATTTCGCGGGCTAAAGGGGCAACCATCTTATAAAAGAATTCACTATCAGCGCCAAGCTTATTACCATGGCGCACCGCGCGGCGAATGATACGGCGCAGTACATAACCGCGGCCTTCATTGCTTGGCATGACGCCATCAGCGATTAAAAAGGCAACCGCGCGAATATGATCGGCGATGACTTTAAGTGAGGACTGCTGCTCGTTTTGAATATCTAAAATATCAGCCGCCGCGTCCATCAAATGAGTAAACAGGTCTATCTCATAGTTACCGTGTACGCCTTGCATAATAGCGCTGATACGCTCAAGTCCCATGCCCGTATCGACACTTGGCGCAGGTAACGGCAGCATGGTACCGTCCTTTTGGCGATTAAACTGCATAAAGACGCAGTTCCAAATTTCGATATAACGGTCGCCATCTTCTTCAGGAGTACCGGGCAGACCACCTTCTATATCTGCGCCATGATCATAGAACACTTCGGTACAAGGGCCACAGGGACCGGTGTCACCCATCGTCCAAAAGTTATCAGAGGCATAGGGCGCACCTTTATTATCGCCAATACGTATGATGCGATCGGCAGGCAGGCCAATATCTTTATGCCAAATATCAAAGGCTTCGTCGTCGGTCTCATAGATAGTCACATACAGACGGTCTTTATCGATTGCAAGCCACTCGCTTGAGGTCAAAAACTCCCAAATATAAGCGATACCGGCTTGTTTAAAGTAATCACCAAAAGAGAAATTACCGAGCATCTCAAAGAACGTATGGTGACGGGCGGTATAACCGACATTGTCCAAATCATTGTGTTTGCCGCCTGCGCGTACGCATTTTTGTGAGGTCACTGCGCGCGTGTAGTCGCGAGTCTCCATCCCCAAAAATGTCTCTTTAAACTGATTCATCCCTGCATTAGTAAACAATAAAGTGGGGTCATTGTGCGGTATGAGGCTTGAAGATGAGACAGAAACGTGCTGCTTACTGACAAAGAAATCTATAAAGGCTTTACGAATATCGGCTGTTTGAGAGGGCTGGCTCACAGCGGCTCCTTAATAAGGATAAAGTGGTAGAAAATAAGTTAAGCGATTTTAGCACATACACCAAAGCTCTTGGTAATCGATGTATATACTTGTCTTGCATTCATTTTGCGTTTAGGTCATATGGATTAAATGATCCTTGATGACTCAAAACTATTTGAAAAGCTCTAAGATAGGCTAATTGGTCAAAATCGCCGCATCGGTTTCATCAAGCTTATCTGTGATAAGTGGATTGGACTCGATAACCTGCACAGGCAAATAACGCAATTGCAGCTTGATCGGTAGATAACCTGGAAAATTGTCTGCCATATCTTGCGTGATGATAGCCTCGATTTGATTGACATCATAAGAGCTTGGAGTCGTCTCACCGCGTACGACAGCGCGTACGATTTGATTGCCGTTACCCTTAGTAAACTGAGTATTAGTCAGCACGTTACCTTTTTCAATAAAGTGCTCATTGATGGTCTTTTTGACATTACTCTCAAATACTTGCTGTTTGGCATTGGTCTGTAAGTTGATCGTCAGATAAGTGCCCAAAACACCAAGCAATAAAAGCGCCACCGCGTTACGGCGCAAAAATGTCAAATAGGTACTGGTCTGATAATCCCCATCAACCAAACGGCGAAAGCCTAGTATCCACAGCACCATCGCGTTGGTAAATTGAATTGCAATAATGTTGGTCAGTGCCAAGAGCGCCGCGCCAAACCCCAATGTCAGCTCGCCATTGGCAAATAAGATACCACTAGCGGCTAAGGGCGGCACCAATGCTGTAGCTACCGCGACCCCGACGACAGCGACTGATAAATGCGGTGATACCATAGCGTAAGCGCCAGCGGTGCCCCCAGCCAGCGCAATCATTAGGTCCATTGATGTGGGCTGAGTACGCGATAGTATCTCTGCGGTCAAAGGTTGATTGTTATGCAGCAGCCCGATGATAAAGCCGACAAGTATAACAATAAAGACGCCAGCTGCAACGGTAAACAAGGACTTACGCAGTAAAGGGATGCGGTTGTCAATGACCGCAAGCGCCACCCCCGTAATAGGCCCTAACATCATAGCAACGAGCATAGCGCCGATGACGACGGCTGCTGAATTAGTGACCAAACCATAACTTGCGATAATGGCTGAGAGAATATTCATCACAAAATACATGCGGGTTGGGAGGGCATTGGCCTCAATCTTGACGCGAACTTCGGGATAGTCGACTTTTTGCTTACTAAATTGCTCAGCGACAAATTGTTTATAAGACTCAAGCTTAGCTTCTTTGACTTCTTTAACCTTTTCCTCTTCTTCGTGTATTTCATCATGACTTTTATCTTGCTCGTCTATCTCATTTGCTATTTGTGCAGCGTCTTTTTTTTCTATCGTGTCTGAGTTAGAAGCTAGCTTATTTTCTATCAGCTTATTTTCTATCAGTTTATTATCAGTGACAGCTTGTTCGTTTTGCTCTAACGATTGGAGATTCGATGTACTGGCAGGTAAGTCACCTTGTACGGCAACGTCTTGCCCATTAGCAGCATCACTAATCACAACGGTATCATCAGCGGTCGTAGGCTGCGTGCTTGGCGTGCTATCACTCTCAGCACTGATGATTATTTCTGCATTGTCGTCAGTAATTAGAAGAGAAGGATCAGCGCCGCTATCTGTTTTTTGATTTGCTAAATCTTCAGCTTCAGATATGACTTGGGTGTCTTGAGCTTCAGACTCAGGTGTCTCTAAAGTAGCAATAACTACATCAGGACTGACAGATTCTAACACTATGGTAGATTCTGGATTTTCGGCAGCCATTGTCTGAGTATTATCTGTCTCTACATCGCCATTCTCAGAGTCTTGGCTATCGGCTTGACTGACCGTTTCATCAGATTCGTCATGATTAAAATCTACACGGGTGCGATCTAAGTTTTCGATATGATCGATCAGAGGCTCTGAGGACACTTTGCCCGTTTTGGCAGGACTCTCAATAAGGGTGTCTGAATTTTCTGGCGCGGCATCATCGGATGAGGTCATAGTAGCAAGCTTCGTTAGAAGAAAAAGAGAGCCACTATTGTAATGATAAATGAATAAAAGAGGAGTGTTTTTTGCAGATAGATAAAGAGTGAATTTGTAAATCAAAACAGCTTTTGGATAAAAAAACACGCGTTTATTGATTGGCAGATAACTCCCTAATATTAACAGGGTTATCAGCTTAAGTCACTTAGTATTACTGGCTCAAAGGTCTATATTAAATACTTACTATTAGTGTGGTTTTGAGGTATAAAGTAGGTATACCCACAACTAATATAAGGATTAGATAATGAACTGGCCATTATTCTCCGTCGTTTTTACCATAGCATTAACGGTCGTCATAGGCGTACTTATGATTGCAGCCTTAGTGACTGGATTTAACCAGATTGTTCATATACAAATCGTTATTGCGATCGGGTTTATGTTGTGTCTGCCTATCAGCTGGTATTTCAGCAGAAAGCTTGGCAGCATTACAGGCAATGAAGAAGGCTATGGCGCTATCAATGAATAGTATGTAAAGTGTTGTCGCAAAAAAAAGACCTTTGATTAAAGGTCTTTTTATTTTTATAACGTTTTCATTACTGAAGTTCAACTGTGGCGCCGTTTTCGATATTGGCGTAGACCTCTAATACATCCCAGTTGGTCAAGCGTACACAACCTGCCGAGGCTTGACGGCTAATGCCTTCAGGCTTAGGTGAACCATGGATACCATAAGAGGGTTTTGACAGTCCCATCCAGACTACGCCGACGGGATTGTTCGGGCCTGGTGGTATCATATGAACTTGCTTGTCACTGCCTTCGCCGACTGTTGCTTTGTACCACGGCATTTTGACTCTATTAATAATCTTAAACGTGCCTTGTGGTGAAGGTGTGCTACTACTACCAACCGTAGTGGGATAAGTTGCGACCAGCTTGTCACCATTATAGGCGTAAAGGGTTTGATCGGCTTTGTTAGCGACTACGCGGTTGATACGCTGTTTAAGTGGCGCGCGTGTGTTGAGGACTGTGATGGTCTCGCCTGCGCGGTAATCTTTGTTTTTATTGAGCTTGTCAAGGTAGCGCACGTCCATATGAAAGCGCTCACCTAACATCTCTTTGATATCCTGATAGTACAGACCTTTCATTTTTGATTTGGCTGGATAGCCTGAAGGGGTTGTCGCAAAGTTGGTTTTGATATCGTCTTCGGTCAGCGTATAAGTGACCAGTACGGGCTTATTGGCTGGGATATTCTTGACTAGCGCATCCCAAGTTTTTTGATCCATTTTGCCCGTCGTTGGCAAGCCTTTCATCGCCTGAAAATTGGTCAAAGCTTTTTTACTGTTCATACCCCAGCCGCCATCGATAGGACCAGGTGAGGCGTGGTTCCAATCTAACAAGGCTTGGATTTTGATGGTCATTGCTGAGTTGACATTCATGCTAGGCGACCAGGTAGCGTTATTGACCTGTTTGGCATAGTTTGAGAGGTTCAGCGTAGTATGTATTTTGCCATCAACATCTTCGATACTCTTGATCGTGGTATCGGTATTAGCCGCTTGCAACTGCTCTGTGCGCGGTATCTCAAACGCAGGCGCGTCAAAAGGCTCACTACCTTGACTGGGCGCGGCAACCGCTTGACCTTCACTAATCTCATCTGTGCGATCAGACTGCTCGTCTTTACGGGTCAATTCCTGGGCGCTCATGTTATCAGCAGCAATGTTATTTGATGCCGCATTGTTGTTCGCAGCTTGAGCGTTTCTAGGTTGAGTCGCCGCCTGAGTACGCTTGGAGTCAATAAGTTGACTCATACGATCGGTCGCATTGTTGTTTTTAGCTATTGAGCGATTGCGGTTTTCTTCGACATCAAGGCTCGCTAGAACAGCGATATCTGGCAATTGCTCTGCAGTACCTACGGGCAGGGTGCGCGTGGGCGCAGCAAAAGCGCTTGCGCTAAGCATAGTAAGTGCTACAGAGGCGATAAGAGGGTTTAATTTCATCATGTTTATTCACTTGTGATGGTTACTAATGGGGCTATTATGCGCATATTTAGGGCGCTTCGCAAACTTTTGACACACATTTTTGTGCCTCTTATCCGCTTTGTGTCAACTGATGACGCATTCACTACAATACAGAGATAATTGAGTCAGGCTACAGGTTTTTTAGCAAGGAAGCTGATACGAAGCTTGCGCTAGGAGTAAGACTACAAGCCGATACTAACAGCAATTGGCGCAATCTGGCGTTTGCGTCTATAATGCGTATTTGACTTGAGCTAAAATTATGCCAAAGGCTTGAGCGATTATTACTTTTGATAACGAATTTTAATCATTAGGGGCAGTATGTCAGCAGATCAAATCATGAGCGCAGAGGACTTTCAGAATCTACATTTAGATGAAGACGCGATGCAAGACTCAGAGCATAATCAATTTGCTAATTTGCATAGTGAGCTTGAAGAGGCCCGCGCGCAGCTATTTAGTATTCGCGACTTTATTCGTTTTTCGGTGACACAACTGCGTAATTATGACGTTGTGGTCGCACAAGGTACTACCGATGAGTTCGCTGAAGCAGCGGCTATCGTTCTGCATTCTTTATCATTAGATTGGTCTGCTAATGAGCAGATTCTCGATTGCCGTTTGACCGCATCAGAGAAGCAAGCAGTGCTGAGCTTACTTGAGCAGCGTATTAGCGAGCGTAAACCGCTTAGCTACTTGATTAATTTGGCTTACTTTTGTGATTTGCCCTTTTATGTCGATGAGCGCGTTTTGATTCCACGCTCACCGATTGCTGAGCTGATACGTCAGCAGTTCTATCCTTACTTTGATGTGAATGAACGCGCTGTGCCTTTGGGTCAAGCAGGCTCAGATAAAGCGGCGAGTTTTTATGATCATGGCCTTGACATGAAGCAGTTGTCGCAGCCTGAGCGTATATTAGATATGTGTACGGGTTCAGGCTGTATCGCTATCGCGATGGCGACTCGTTTCGTCGACGCTTTGGTCGATGCCGTCGATATTGACAAAGGCGCGCTTGAGGTCGCTATGGTCAATGTCGATCATCATGACTTAGGCCATCAGGTCAATGTGATAGAGTCGGATCTGTTTGCCAAGATACCCGCTGAGAACCAGTACGAGCTCATTGTCACCAATCCGCCCTATGTGGACGCTGCTATCATGGCAGATTTGCCGCCAGAGTTTTTGTATGAGCCTGAACACGCTTTGGCGGCTGGGCAAGATGGCTTAGATCTTGTGCATCATATCTTGTATCAAGCGGCAGATTATTTAAGCCCTGAAGGCCTGCTCATCTGTGAAGTGGGCGATAGCGAATGGGCATTGAACCAAGCTTATCCTGATATCCAGTTTGATTGGCTCAAGTTTGCGCTTGGCGGACACGGCGTGTTTGCTATCACTTATGATGAGCTTATCGCCAACCGTGCGCTATTTGCTAACTATGTACAAAGGCTAGATGGCGCTCAGTAGAGGCTATGTTTTGATTTTTAAAGAGAATAATTTGATGATGTAAGTGCTGATAGCAAGCACCAATGATTAAGGATAAGTATGGCAGGCAATAGTATTGGACAGCTGTTTTGTGTGACGACATGTGGCGAGTCGCACGGCGCAGGTCTTATGGCAATAGTAGATGGCGTGCCACCTGGTCTGGAGCTTAGCGAGTCAGATTTGCAAGTAGATTTGGATCGCCGTAAGCCAGGCACGTCCAAATACGCCACCCAGCGCCGTGAGTCAGATGAGGTCGAGATCATCTCAGGGGTATTTGAAGGCAAAACCACAGGCACCTCAATCGGTCTGTTAATTCGCAATACCAATCAAAAATCAAAAGACTATAGCGAGATCAAAGACACCTTTCGCCCAGGTCATGCCGACTATACGTATAGCATGAAATACGGCTTTCGAGATTATCGCGGTGGCGGGCGTTCCTCAGCGCGCGAAACAGCGATGCGCGTAGCCGCAGGCGCTATCGCTAAGAAATATCTACAGGATCGCTTGGGCGTGCAAATCCATGGTCATGTGACTCAAATCGGTAATGAATATAGCGAAGTTACTGATCCAAACGAGATTGATTGGGACTTTGTCAATAGCAATCCATTCTTTAGCGCTGATCCCGAGGCAGTAGAGCGCTTTGAAGCTTTGATAGACCGCCTGCGCCGCGAGGGCACCAGCTGCGGGGCACGCTTAGAGATCATTGCAAGCGGTGTTCCGGTGGGACTGGGTGAGCCGGTATTTGATCGCCTAGATGCTGAGATCGCTCATGCGATGATGAGTATCAATGCGGTAAAAGGCGTTGAGATCGGTGATGGTATGGCGGTTGCTGGACAGTTTGGGCACAAGTCCCGAGATGAGCTGACTCCCACTGGTTTTACGGCCAATCACGCTGGTGGTATTTTGGGCGGTATCTCCTCAGGGCAAGACATTCGCGTCAGTATTGCGCTTAAACCCACCTCTAGTATTACTACTGCTGGCAAGAGTATCAACACCCAAGGCGAGCCGGTTGAGATGCTGACCAAAGGTCGCCATGATCCGTGCGTTGGCGTGCGTGCCACGCCTATTGCTGAGGCCATGCTAGCTATTGTGCTCCTTGATCACTATTTGCGTCACCGTGGCCAAAACGCTGATGTCAAAGCGCCCGTTGAGTCCATTACTTAAAGCAGTATCTCTAGCTCTCTAGCACCGCCAAAAGCCATTTGCTTTCTCTTACTTCTGAGAAAACGAATGGCTTTTTTATGCGTATATCTTTAATCGTAGACAAGTAACACTCTTAAATGAGCAAAAACTATCTAAGGTTTTGCTAAAGGCAAAGTAATACTCACCTTTACGCCGCTTACTTGCTGCTCGTTTACCTCAGTGATCGCATTATTTAGGCTAACGCTTCCACCATGATGTTCAACGACTTGCTTGACCAAAGTTAAGCCCAGCCCCGTGCCTTTTTTGGGCGCACTGTTAAAAGTATGATTTGTGCTTTCTTCACGGTTATCAGAGTGACTTTGGTTAGCATTTGTGGTCATCAAACGCTGATGCGATAGACTAAAGTAGCGATCAAAAGCTTTGGCAAGGGCGTAGTCAGGAATAGCTTTGCCATCATTAAAGATATCGATAGTCACCACCTCTTTGTTAATCGAAGTATGAATCGTTATGGTGACAATAGACTCAGCAAAATGAATGGCGTTGTCTAATAGATTTTGCAAAGATTGCACCAGCCAAAACCGATCGGCATATACGGTCGTTTGTGCAAGCATATCAGCAGATAACTTTGTACCACCATCCAAATTCTTATCGTTTATATAAAGGCTAATAGCCGCTAATTGCTGCTGTTGCACCTTAACGGTGTTATCTTTCATTAGGCTTTGCAACATAGGAAGCAAGGCTATCGGTTGCCGGCTCAGCTTAAAGGTGGGTTGCTCGACTTTGGCCAGTAGCAGTAACCTATCAATCAGTAGCTGCATCTTGATACTTTGCTCACCGACGGTCTGAATAAGCATCTGCTTATCTTCGGCGTCAAGTCCGTCGTCTTCTAATAGCTCGCCGCTGGCACGAATAGCGGTCAATGGGCTTTTTAGCTCATGAGTCAAGGTATGGACATAGTCGCTGACATAGGCCTTGTTCTCTAAGCGATGCTTCATGGTTTCGATAGTATCGGTCAGGGTATTAAGCTCATGCCCCAGATAAAAATACGGCTTTTGCGTGTCCTCTGCCAGCGTTCCTGTGTATCTAGTGACCAGAGTAATGCTTTGTTTGAGCCACCATGCCACTAATCCTGCCAGCATAAGCGCGACGATACTGACCAGCAAAGCGGTAATGAGCATACGCTCACGAGTATTATCCAAATAGGGCAATACGCTAGCGACAGGCTTACCCACGCTGACCACGCCAATAGTTTGACCTGTATCATCGGTTATGGGCTGCGCGACATACATGACAGAGCTATTGCGCTTGCGGTTATCGCGTACCGTACTTCTAACGCCGTACTGTCCGCGCAAGGTTAAGTAGATATCATTCCAGCGACTGTAGTCTTCGCCCTCAGCATTGTCAGGTGCCGGTAGTGAGTCATATATGACCCTGCCGTTATTGTCCGTGACATAAATACGAAAGCTGCTATAGGTTTTTTTATCGTAAGTCTTGCTGATATTACCGTCGAGTGGCTGACCTACAAAAGCCTTGTCAAGATCAGCTTGATAAGCCTTATCGTATAGCGCTCCTGACTGTAGCGGCTCTTGCAAGCTTGCTGCCATAAGCTTACTGGTATCGAGCAGTGTGTCTTCGATGACTTGCTTAACAGTAGGTTTGACGTAGCTAAAGAGCTGCGTAAAGACGACAATGCCGCAGATAATAAGCACCAGTGCGACCGCCAACCAAATGCGAAAAAATATACTTAAATTAAGCGGACGCTTGGGATCTTCAATCTGTTGATCGGTACCGATAGGATGCAATTTGGCATACCAATTACTTTGGTTGATTTTGGTATTTTTTGAGTGGGTATGATGTGACTTGTGCTTCAACTTAGACATTAGGCAGGACACAATCCATAACCAAGGCCGCGATGGGTATAGATGACATCGAGGCTCTCATCAACTTGCGCTAACTGCTTACGAATCGATTTGACATGGCTGTCTATCGTACGTGCTAGGCGATGATCGGGATAATCACTGACCGCATTAAGCAGCTGCTCGCGACTAAAGACCTGATTGGGTGCTTGCAATAGGGTCAGAAGGATTTTGCGCTCGGTATTACTCAGCTCCAGCTTTTGCTCTTGCCACGTTAATGAGTAATTGAGCGGCTGATAGTGCCAAATTCCTGACTGGCACTCAAAGCTCAAGGCCTGCTCTGATAAAGGATTGATTGCTAGGTTATCTGAGTTATCTGCTAAGTTCACTTTTTGAGCCGTTTGTTCTAACAATAGCTGCTCACGTCGCCAAATGGATTTGAGCCGAGCGACTAATTCGCGCGGGCTAAAGGGCTTGGCACAATAATCATCGCCGCCCATCTCAAGGCCCAAAATACGATCGACCTCATCGCTGCGAGCGGTCAGAAATACGATAGGCGTATTCTTTAACTGTTTGATGTCAGGCGTATGGCGAATCTGCTGACATAGGCTGAGTCCGTCACCATCAGGCAAGCCGACATCTAAGATAATAGCGGATAAATCCTTTGCCGCATCGCTACGTAGCATCGGCAAGACGCTACTGGCGTTATCGAGCCAAGTTATCTGCCAGCCTTCGCGCTTGCAAGTTACCTTGAGCGACATGGCAATAGCGGGATCGTCTTCTACTAGTAAAATATGAGTCATAAGGTATACAGCGTCAGGTAATAGAGGAAGGATCATTAAGCTCAGTGTTGAAAAAAACAGATTGAGCATCATAAAGCAGGCAGCGGCAAAGGCTATAATGTCGCTAAATATATACCTTTATGATAAAACTATCCTAGCACGTAAGTTTTGTAAAATGATGCAAAACCTAAGCAAAGGGTATGAAAAATTGATGAATAATAACAACCCAAGGTATTTTACTAAAACGTATAAACTAGCCAAAATGCATAAACGTTATTTTTAATTTGAGGCAAATCCTATGAGTACTTATTTAGATGTCGTCACCGTAGAGCATAATCCGTCAAGCAAACCTATAGATCGCGCTGTGATTTGGTTGCATGGTCTAGGCGCTAGCGGTCATGATTTTGAACCTGTGGTTCCGCAATTAGGCTTAAGTCAAGATATGGCAGTGCGCTTTATTTTCCCGCATGCGCCGCAGATTCCAGTAACTATCAACGGCGGTATGGTGATGCCTGCTTGGTATGACATTTTAGAGATGAGTCTGGATCGTAAAATTGATGTCACCCAAATTGAGTCCTCCTCTCAAAGCATCCGTGATCTAATCGCGCGTGAGATTGAGCGCGGTGTCAAACCTGAACATATCGTTATCGCAGGGTTCTCGCAGGGCGGGGCAGTGGCTTATCATGTCGCACTCGGTCATCCTGAGCGTTTGGCAGGGCTGATGACGTTATCTACTTATCTTGCGACCAATGATATCCTTGACTATAGCCAAGCCAACAAAGACATTCCGATCTTGATTGAACATGGCACCCAAGACCCTGTCGTCCCCGTAATCTTGGGACAACAAGCGCAGCAGGTCTTAGCACATAAAGGTTATAACGTGGATTATAATACTTATCCAATGGCGCACCAAGTCTGTATGCCGCAGATTCAAAACATCGGTCAATGGTTAAATAAAGTACTAAGCTAAGCCGTCTAACATTAAAAGTTGAATGCTAGTATTTCTAAGGCAGTCGTTCGATAGGACTGGCTTTTTTATAGGAATGAATTATCAATTATTTAGGCATTGCTGTATATTTATATTAATAGATATATATTTTGATTCTATTACTCGTCATAAAAGAGATGTTTGGAGACTCAACATGCAATCCACCTATTTAGCTTTTTATATTGCCGAGCACGGAAAGGCATTGGATAAGATTATTAGTGCTATAGATCGATCGCCTTATAGTCATTGTGAACTTATTATTAATGAGCTTGGCAACCAGCATTATGACTGTATCAGCTCAAGTCACCGTGATGGCGGACTGCGGCGCAAGGTCATAGATATGACGAGCGGTCACTGGGAGTTAGTATCTGTACCATGCGATATCGATTATGCCGTGCGTTGGTTCAATAAGCGCCAAAGGTTTAAATATGATTACTTAGCACTCATTAGAACCGTTGTTCCTGGGTTTTATAACCCTGAACATCGAGTGTTTTGTTCTGAGGCTTGCGCTGATATGCTAGAGCTAGTAGATCCTGCTAGTTATGGACTTAGAAAACTGTATCGCTGGGCAAAAAATACAGCTGCGCTAGAGAACGAATAAACCCTGTCCATGCTATGTATAGTATGAGCTGTAAAGTTGTGTAATACAGAACAGTTATAGGTTGAAGTAGAGCCTACAACTACTATATAATAGTCAGTCTTCTTGGGGATGTTCTGGCTTCGACGCTGGTGATGAAACTCAATGATGCATGTCGAGAGTATATGTCCTCTCGTTAATCCAACATATATTGTTATAGTCGCAAACGACGAAACTTACGCTCTAGCAGCTTAAACCCAGTTTACTTGGTTTAAACCCTGCTTACTTGGTTGCTGATCACCTACAGTTGGTCAACTAAGTTGAAGCGTCCGCATGTAGGCTCGCCACAAGGGATTGTCTCAATCGCTTGGGTTCAAAAGTAGAGAATCGTCCAATCCATCCTGACTGTCGGATCGGTGCGGATTAAAGCCAAAGACAGAAACTAAACATGTAGATTCATGAGCGTAATGCTGGCGGACGCGGGTTCAACTCCCGCCATCTCCACCAAAATTATATAAAAAAGTCAGTCACTTAGGTGACTGGCTTTTTTTATGACATCATTTTGACATGATTCGTTTTTTATTGGGGCTTTTCTAGCTTCTCGATTAGCTTGTCTGTCATTATTATTGACATATTAACAATGGTACTGCTATTTCGATGATTAAAATCATCTCTTCTTATAAACTCTCGCATAACCTCAAAAGCCTTCTCTTCCCTCCAACGCTTTCTTGCTTCCGCTTGCTGTTTTCCAGTCATTGGTAAGCTCATATGAAAACCACTCCTTTACTAATCCGTATTTAACTTAGATATTTCAATCTTATTCTGATCGCCATGAATCCAGCGTCCATACCTTTTGATGAGCATCTGTAAACTGTGACCCAATTGGTTGGCGACAAACACCGGATTCACGTCAGCCATGAGCAGCATCGTCGCATAAGTATGCCTGGCATTGTAGGCTGGCCTGTGACGCACTCTTGTAGCTTTCATCGCTTCGACTAGACGAATACGCAACGGCTTCTCATTATAAAATGGCTGGCTTGTCTGCGGACATATCATAATGTAATCATTGCTCAAGTCCATCTTCTCAAGCGCTTCAAAAGCTGCCTTAGACCTATCATTCAGATAGACTTCGCGCACGTTATGCGTCTTCGTAACTTGCTTCTCGACACCGCGCACGCGCGTTTTATTAATAATCACTGAGCCATTGAACCAGTCGATGTCCTTCCATCTTAGCGCAACCAATTCGCTTGGTCTGCACCCTGTCCAAAACGCTACTTCAAAATACCAATAATAAAACCTGTCTTTGCCGCTTAAGTTACTATCAAGCCAAGAGAGTAGCGCGTTCATTTCATCGCGCGTGAAAGGATCCGGCAAGCCTGATTGAACCTTTTTATTGCTTACTAGGTCCATTGGGTTATCGGCCTTGGCAATCAGTCGCAATTCAATGGCTTTATTAAAGACACCGCGTAAGGGTATAAGACAGTTATTCAGAGTCTTATCAGATTTGAAGCTTCTATCTGCAATGACATCGCGTATAAAATCCGATGTTATATCATGTATCGGCATAAGCGCCATGCTCGGCATCCAATGCTTATTTAACGCGCTGACATAATCTTGCTTTGAGTCAGCATTCGCTTCACAGTGCTTTAGGTACTTTTGAGCCACTTCTTGAAATAAGACGCCATCGTTAACGATAACGCTATTATCATTTACTATTTCGCCTTTAGCGCTGGCGAGGTCTGCTTCTGTGAGCACACCCCATTCCGCTTTGGTGATTAGATCACTTCTAATTTTAGCAGCTGCTTTGATGCCTTCCGCAGTGACTGGGTGTGGGAGCGTGACGTGATGGGAGTTACCGTTTCGGCTAAAGTAGATCTGGATACGCCCCGATCTAAGCCGCACGCCTGTCGGTAACGCCGTTCTGCTTGCTGACTCATCCATTTGTTATATCCTCTTATTGAGTAATATAGGTTACCATCTTGCTTGGTCCAAACAACGTTTTCTGGCCACTTCTGCTTACGGTGAGTGAGCTTTTGCTCTTCAATACCGGTCAAGGCCGCAAACTGCTTAGCGTCCACCCAATCAAGCGCGGTTAGGCCCAATTCGTGCAGTGTTTCGACAAGTGTTTTATTTTTATTTAGCATGGTCATGCTCCTTTTCTATGCGGCAAGCGTAATCCCATATCTCGCCTTTGTTGTCTATAAAGTTCTTATAATCATAATCAACAATAAAAGCGACTCTTGAATTATTCTTAGCGCATCTTACGGCCGTTTTATAAGCATGACGACTGACGCCGCACTTAATAGAAAATCCGCTAGCGACAATATCTTCAATAATTTCACGCTCTATGGCGCTGTGATCCATCATGACCGCGTATTTCTCTCTGTCATTGATGTTTTCGTGCTTAATATTAGTGACGACATACATCAGATTATTAGCTTGTGGGAAAGTAAATATATTCTCAATGCCGCTGATTGATGCGCGGTTATATTGCCTAATCGGTGACGTAGTCGTGTTGGAATCCTTACCAACAAGCTTTCCGATTTTGCCCAGATTAATTAAATTGTCAGCCCTAAATATTAGAGATTTAACTTTCTCTTTTGGTATGTCGTCAATCCAACGGCTTACCAGTTTTTTAACATCAGGGTATTTACCGTCGATCAAGCCTTTAAAGCTTCTAAAGTCTTCATCTTTAGCGCAGACAAGCTCTCCAGTTTCGACATTTAAGTGAATGTCATACTTGGTCTTAATAGCATCTTTGATGGCGCGACGATTGATAATGTATTCAAAGTCATCGCCTTCGTAGTCGTCTTCGACTATCCAGCGCATGAGCTGATGGCCGTCTGTCGCGTAACCCAGCACTTTGCCTTCAGCACCTACGAAGTAGATGCCCATCAAGTAGTAGCGGATATCTTCTTTGGCAGTAACCAAGCGCATCGCTTTTAAGTAGTTTCTGTTTAATTTGACTAGCATTTCAAGTTATCCTTTTCACGTTTAAGCGCCTCACGAATTTCACGCTTCAGCACTTCAGTTAGATAAATAGCTTTATTCAGCTCTGGTTGGTCAGTGTCAGCCGGATTGTGTACATTGACGTTTACTGATATATCTCTGGGCACGCATATTAGGTTATTGATATCGTCACAATTGGTCTTATCGTTATCCAAAAACCTAATCTCATGGTTCGCTGGTATTGGGCCGTGATGCTCTTCCCAAACGACAAACTTCTTACGTCTATACACATCCGGCTGCGCAATTTTGATATAAATATCGCCGTTGCTTCTTAGGCATTCATAGCCGACCGGTTGTGATCGCACTTTGTGGCCTTTTTTGAAAGGCGTTCCGGTTGGCGCCATGCCCTTGTTCCAAGCTTCAGCATTGCTTTTATAGCCTTTGCGTATGCACAGTAGAGAGATGGCATTACAACTGACTGAGCGTTTGAACTTAGCACTGAATAAGTCAGCTAGCTGCTGGCGTGTCATATCCGCTTGATTGGCTTTAATCCATGCCAGCTCTTCGGCGGTATATTGTCTTCTAGTCATCTCTGACCACCCCAACTCGTAGCACATCTACGAGATTCTTTGGTGCGTGCTCAGCGATGATACGCGCCCGCTCGTTAATGACTCGCTCACCATCTATCACTTGCGAAGCGAGATTGGCAATGCTTTTACCGCGTGCCAGCTCAACTTCTAACTGTTTTGCAGTCATGTCGGGATTCGATATGCGGTTAAGCTGATCATGCAAGTGGCCAGTTAATGCGTAAATGTCTTTTGGCATGGTTTGTCTCGCTTTAAACATAAATTAGGACCGCTTACGGCGGTGAGTCGGCTTTAGAATTTACCCACATACGGGATTCGCTTTCGGCTGGGCTGCCTCTTACTATTTCGGTATGTCGAGAGATAGTTAGTAGTCCTCATATCTCCAAGGCATTCTAAGCATCAGTTCATAACATTGTGCTAGTGCTACTGCCAAACTTAAAACGTATTCATTAAAAATCTGCGAACGCCTAACATTTCTGCATTACTCGTCAAGTTTTTAACCTCGATATACGGACGATTAAGATCGTATCTTTTGCGTTCAATATATTGATCAGCCGCCTTTTTCGTAAAGCATGCGGTAACAAAGCGAGGTACGACCAGTACATTCAATCTGACATATTCGTTGCCATTAACAGTGACACTATCTTCACCATCAGATAATTCGTCTAATGCCTGATATCTATCTTCACCGTATTCGTAAGGATCTTCCGTACCATCTTCGAGAAACCAAACTTGCTCAGTTCTATAAGCACCACTGAATCGACCATCTTCATTGGCAGCCAAAAACTCTACCTCATAGACACAAAACAGCGGCTTATGGTTGCCAATTTCATCAAGGCGCTTAATTTCGGTGGCGGTTTCAGTTAAATTAAATAAGCTCACTTATCACCTCCATTAACCTTCGCCAAAAAAGCATTCGCATGAGCCGCTACCGCGTCTTTCTCAGATTGCTCCTGCAGCGCGACTTCTTCATCAAACCCATTCATAGGATCGGTGACGTAGTTATCATCGCTGGCAGGGTAGTCAAGCTTATGCAGCTCAATCTTGGCGCGTTCTGCTGACTGCTGACGCTCATAAGCATCAGAAACAGCACTAGCGCCGGCATTAGCGGTATTGAGCGCGATAACAACTAAAGACATAAGGCCGATAGCGGCTAGCATGTTGATAATTGATTTCTTCATAGCAGTTACTCTGTGTCGATGTGATGCATACTAATTTAGTATAATACTAAATAAAACGCAAGTATAAATTTAGTTTAAAGATAAATAAATTATTTATACAACCCTAAAAAACATTTGTTTTTAACAAAGAGCAGACACAAAAAAACCGCCTGTATGGCGGTTTTTTTGGTATTTGAGGTTTATAGCTGCGTAAATGTGTATCGGACTCGCCCAAAGAGGTTGAACTGCCCAAAAGTGTCACGGCTTATTATTTGATCAGGGTAGCTATCCTTGTCTGTATTGTCAGACTTCAACACCACGGTACCGTTTAGATTTTTAATAGCTCGCTTACATATCATCTCACTATCAGCGTTAAACACATAAACCTTATTATTAGTAAAGTTGTCAAATTCGCGCTCGTTGGTGTTAACTAGCATCAATGTGCCATGCGGGATGGTATAACCCATACTGTCACTGCAAGCGTGCATTAAAACCAACCCGTCGCCATCGATAGGCAGGTTGTTTGATCGCAAGAATTCGACTGTAAAAACTTGGCTATGTACCGATGGATAATCCTCGTTGGCATAGCCGTTACCGCAGCTGGCCTTAATATCAAAATACTTTACAGGAACCAACGGATAAGCGGATTTTACGCCCACAGATACATGATCGCCTATCTGGTCAGTATTGGTCGTAGATACTGTTGTATCGCCGATCTCTTCTAATGAGTCCATCCAGCCGTGGGTCAAACCTAGGCTTGCTTCTATACCTCTCGCAAACTCACTACCCATACTAATGGTTTCGCCGTTTGATTTTACGCCTTTCTTGATTTGACTTATATACGATGCTGGCTTGCCAACTGCATCTGCAAAATCTGATTGAGTCCTAAAGTTTGAGATAAGACTCAGCATGTTTTGGCGTCTTATGCTTCCAATATCCACATTATGACTCCTTATAGTTATTTATTTAGTATTTAACTAAAAGGCGAGAGCAATGTAAATGAGCGTAAAACATAATTTGCAATGCATCTAATTTAGTTATAAACTAACGTTAAAATGTAGCTTGAGACTAAATAATGACTGAATCCAACAAGAAGCAGCGCCGACGTCCTATTGTCGTCGAGTTAAAGCAAAAACTAAATGAAATGCCAGTAGAAGAGCGCGATGATTTTGCAGATAAATGCGGCACTTCATTTGATAATTTGCGCCAGATCGCTTATGGCTGGGGCGGATGCTCTATTTCACTCGCTCAGTCTATCGTAACAGCATGTGATGGTGAGGTTGAGTTGGAAGATTTAATTCCTGAGCTAAAGAAGCATCCGGCTTAAAACAATAGTACTTCTCTTCAATCTTAAACAAAACGTTTTTAATTATAGGTAGGACACGATGGACGTAATCGACGCAGCACACAAGACAGTACATAACCCTAAGCATGGCGGATCAACAGCCATTGCCGCACGCATGGGTATGTCGAGCACCGTGCTTAATAATAAAGTTAATCCAAACACTGACACTCATCATCTACGTTTGGATGAAGCAATCACAATTATGGAATACACCAACGACACCAGCATCATTCAAGCAATGGCTCACCGCTTAGGCGGCATATTTACGCGTGTAGATGACGAGGCGACGCAGGCAAGTATCATCATGACCGCATTATCTACGTCAGCCTGCCAGGGCGACATCATGAGTGAGATGCAGCAAGCGCTAGAAGACGGCCGCATTGATTGCAAAGAGCATGACGCGCTACAGACAAAGATTCAAGACGCCATGGTCGCACTGCGCACACTCAGCGTTCAAATCGCCAATCACTGTGAGGGTAAATAACATGCCAGCCACTAACTGCCATAACTGCTCATATTGCAAAAGCATCGCTGCTGTAGAAGTTACTGGCGATGAGTATGCAATCAAACGTGAGTTTGACCGTATTGATAAGGCGCGCCCACTTGCTAGCATCATCAATAGAAATATCAGATTGATAAAAGCTTACGAGCGGTTCGAGAAAATAGCCGAAGATCTCGATGTCAGTATCGAAGATATTATCAACGCGCAAACAAAAAGCCCATCAGCGGGAACTGATGGGCTTTAGGTGTTTCTTCAAAGCAAAAACTAGATAAAGGAATATTACAATGAATCTCCAAACTTTGCAAACGAATAATAAAACAATGAGCAGTCGTGAAATTGCTCAGTTGTGCAACAAGCGCCATGATCATGTGAAAAGAGATATCGAAGTAATGCTGAATCAGATTGAATTAGATATCCCCAAGTTTGGGCGCATCTATTCTGACAGCATGAATCGTCAGCAAACCGAATACTTACTCGATAAAGATCTAACCATTACATTGGTTGCTGGTTATAACGCACAATTACGCTATCGCATTGTAAAGCGCTGGCAAGAGCTCGAAGCACAAGTAAGCACGCCAGCCATTCCACAAAGCTATGCTGAAGCTCTGCAACTCGCTGCTAACCAAGCGCGTCAGTTAGAACTAGCCAAGCCAAAGGTCGTGCACTATGACAACGTGGTTGAGCGTAAAGGCTTACTCAATGCCACTCAAGTCGCTCAAAAGGTGCGTCTATCAGCGGTTGCTATGAACAAGGTGCTTGATGAGCTTGGTGTCTATAACAAAGCCGTGAAGCGCTCCCGTGTATTCCAACAGTGGTTTATCGATAAAGGCTTAGGCGAAGTTAAGCAGACCGATCAAGGTTACTCGCAAGCTCTATTCACCAAACGCGGTGAAGCTTGGATTATCGAGCGCCTAGTGAGTGAGGGAGTAGCCTAATGCATTTCTATATGTTCAACCCTTCCGACTTTAACAATAGCGCACGCCATCTATCGTTAGTTGAGCGTGCCATCTATCGTGATCTTATCGACATGTACTATCACAATGAACAGGCTATCGATACATCAGACATGGATGCGCTGGCACGTAGACTGCTATGCACGACGCCTGAGTATCGCACTTCGCTTGAATACGTCCTTAGTGAGTTCTTTGTTAAACGCGGTAAGCGTCACCATCACCACCGTATCGACAAAGAAATCAAAGCATATAAGTATAAGAATAAAAACGGTAACGCTAGTAACGCAAGCAGTAACGTTACTCGTAACGGTGTAACGTTTGATGTAACGCAAGGTGTAACGCCTAGTAACGATGAGTGTAACGTTACGTGTAACGATAATGATATACCTATGACACCAGCGGAACGTGTCCGTAAGTCTCGCCAAGAACGTAAGCTAATGATTGAATGCCTTAAAGGTGTGGGCGTCACTGTTGATAAAGGTATTAAGATTGCTGACTTAAGAAGCTTATATGTTGAACACTCAGACAGTATTTCAGCTAAGGCTGTAAAAGATGGTGCAGAAATAGTAACGCAAGGTGTAACGCCTAGTAACGATGACTGTAACGCTAGTAACGCCAAAAACGCTGCTATAACTAGTAACTATGAACCATTAACCAATAACCAAAAACCAGTTTTAGAGGACGCACGAACACACGAGGAAAACTCGGTTGTTGGTAATTCTGTGGATAACTTCAATGCTGTGGATAGCTCTACTGACGACAATCAAGCTTCACCAGCTGAATCAACCATTAGTCAACCAACGGTCAGCCAACCGACCAAGGCTGAGTTAATCCGTAGTCAACACGCAGATAGCATCGAGAACTGGGAAGCGCCAACCATCGACCAGATGCGCGGTGAATTATTCAAAGCCGGCAAGATGATACAGCTCACTGATGATCAGTATCAGTTTGAGGTCTCAGCATTCAAAGCACATTACGCTGAGCAAGCGCTCAAAGGCAATCCACTGACCACAGAGTCTTATCGCAAAGTTAAGCTCGTAAAGTGGATGATACGCGAAGCAAACAATCAAAAAGCCGATCAAGCGCGTCAGGAGAAAGCCAAGGGCCGTTTTAATATCGACAATGAGGATTGGAGCGGGACAACGTCTAGCCAGTCAAATCGTGATAGTGATATGCCCGATATCTATCATCCTAGTCATAGCGTGCCAGCAGCTGGCAAGATTGATCATAGCAAAGGTTGCGTATTCAACGGCTTATTCAAAGAGCCTTTACCTAACATGACTATCGCTGAAACTTACGATTACGTGAAGCAAAACAGGATGCCTGGCAAAGCGTCTGATGAAACTTATGATGCGTTACTGGTTAATTTACAGGAGGCGGTATGAGTATATTTATTTTAGCAATCAATATTTTATTTGCGGTCATGGTGCTAAAGCCATGATACTAATCGGTATCGACACAGGCGTAAAGACAGGCTACGCGCACAGCATTGACGGTATATTTCAAGAGATAACAACCGAGACCATCTTAAGCGCGCAAGATAAGATTCATAAGATACACGAAGAAGCTAAGCTGTCAGATATCGTTCTAGTCGTCTGTATAGAAGACACTCGCAAGCGCCAGTGGGTAGATCCCCGCATCGGTAAGGAGCGGCTTAAAGGCATCGGCTCAGTCAATCGTGATTGCAGTATCTGGCAGGAGTTCTGCGAGCGCTACGGCATCCGTCATCTATTGATACCGCCTAGCCACATCGAGACTAAGTTGAAAGCGAGAGTGTTTGAGGATAGGACCAGTTGGACGGCTCGTACGTCTGAGCATAGTCGCGATGCTGGCATGATTATCCATAAGTATCATCGATTGTTTGAAAAAGGCGTGGTTGACGTACCAGCAGCCATCGAACCGAAAAAGAATAAATAACATGCATCGCTATATCACAGGCAATCGCCATCCGTGGGAACACAAACACGCTTTGACGATATGCGGCGGCTTCACGATAGCAGGCTTGGAGAAGCGCCAAAGCCCTACCGATGACCGTCAGTATTATTACCCAACGATGATATGGGAAGGCGTGGACGATAATCGCACTCACGCAGACGAAATAACGAAATGGAACTTGGACGGTAGCAATGCTATCGGTAACTTTGAGGATTTGGATATGAGGACGGTATTGGTATGAGTGAATTAATTGAAGAAGATGTATCTAAAAACTATGTAGGTACCAATATAGAAGTCGGACGTAAATGGGTAAGCGCGCTAGGCTCAGAGGTCATAGTGAGGGCGATAACATCGCCTGGTAACAATGCGCCGCACAAGGTTTACTCTTCTTATCAGTGCGGGCTCTCGTTTAATATGACTATAGATAGTTTTATGAGGTCATTTTCCCCTACCAAAAGCAATAAAGCGCCTAAAAGTAATGAGCAGATACTCAGTGAGTATGTCGCTAGTAAACCACCTGAAGTACAGGCTGAAATACTTGGTACCGGCGAACCCTTTACTGATATAGCTAAGCAACGTAGATTGTTTATAGAAAAACCGCTAATACGTGGCACTCATCCATATAGTTTCAGGTCAGGCGAATGGGCGGTTATTACTGATATGGTTATAGTTACCAGTGTTAGCGGCACTAAGCGACTAAACTACATGGTGATGTTCGATGATGGCAAGGTTGATTACTGGCCAGTATGCGATGAATCGAACTATGAGATTAAAGCGGCTAGCGAGGTAAGCGACAAATGAAACCTATCGACACGGAAAAGAAGTGGGTGAACAAAAAGGGCGAAGCCGTTGAAATTTTATCTGTTGACGAAGATAATGAGCTCGTTCATTTCAAATGGCTAAATAATCCTAAGCGCAAAGTCTCTCGCGTAGTATCAGTTGATAAGTTCCTTGCTGTACTCGCCCATGAAGGTGAGGAGCCGTTGCCAACCAATGACAAGCCAGCAACAAGGCCTGAGCCAAAGATATGGATTGATGAGCTGCCTGCGCCTATGGGTAAATCATCAATACTTGTCCTCGCTGATCAAGAATGGCTTGAGCGTGGCATGCACGCAAAGACGGTGAAGTTTGACATCGGTCAAGGCGGTATGGCCCCGGAAGTAAACTGGGAGGACAAGTGCGCCGCCATTGCTGGTGTATACAATAGACCTGCAAAATCGCTGGCTAGTATAATACTTTGGGGCAACGATAGCGCCTGGGATTGGTCAGAGGCTTTTAATGAAGTTGTTAACCATTTAGCTTCTCATATGATAGAGCAATGCAAAGAACATAATCGTAATGAACCTAAAGGCTGCAAACATAATCTAGCGGATTTAGCCCAGCTTATGGCGCGTATGGTTTTGTATTTTGAGTTGTATCAGCTATGGGATGTCTATACGGTCAAAGGTCGCTTGCTATTCAGTGGTATCGAAGTGAATGACCGGACATATAGCAACCACTTCCTATGGTACCAGAAGCAAATGCTTGTTGATTTAGAAGGTTTGGTGATAACAATTAACGATGCTGTAAGTTGGTATCGCCGCAAATTAAACGAGGAAGAATGAATACTTGACCCATGCCGCACTGTGAGGTATGATTTTGTCATACTGCTAAATCCTACAGGTAAAGCAGCAAAAGATTATAAGACGATAGGTTCAACAGCCAATCGTCTTTTTTATTCTGAGAACCAAATGATTGAGCGCATAGTTAGACGTTATTGCTTAAAACAGGCTGAGTTAATTAAACAACTCAAGCTTGAGAATACTAAGTGTCTAAGGCTTGATCAGGATTATAAAGATAGCAATCAGCATCATCGGCGTAAGCGCTCAATTATGATAGCAACGACTATGCACAATACGGCTATCGATTTATTCTTACGTGACTCAGAACTAAAGAAGATAGAAGAAGATCTATAAAAGCCTTATCTAATTGATAGGGCTTTTTTATGCCTGATTGATTTAGCTTACCCACGTTAGAAATAGCGTGGGCTTTTTATGCCTGAAATTTATAGGAAAAATCATGAGTGATTATAGTCATCTGTCTGTAGAGGAATCCAATGGTATTATTAATGCCTACAGTCAAGTAACCGAAAGCTTAATAGGTATCACTTATCCATGTCCAGAAGCTGATAAGGTGATTGATGATATTAAAAAAGCAGAGTCAGAAGACAATAGCTTGACGCATTCTGATGACCTATCTCAGTTACTCGAAGAAGATTACCCTGAGGCTGGCAAGTTAGTACGAGAGTACTTCAAAAACAAACTACCTTTTGGTGATGATGTCGAAGATTATAAAAGTCGTTAGTATTATCTCGTTGGTAGCTCAGATGGTAGAGCGTTGACTTTAATAGTCAGTTCAGACGCAGGTTCGATTCCTGCCCTTCGAGCCAAACATAAGCATTACCCACGTTAGAAATAGCGTGGGCTTTTTTATGCCTAATATTTAGTCATGGAGTTGCTGGCATGCGATACGAGCACACAAGCGAGACGCTATACAATAACTATCGTAATGGCGAGACACTTGAATACAGACAGTCTAACTTAGATTTGCTGCTGGCACGCGCTAACAACGGCAACAGCGAAGCCAAGAAGAAGATGGCGTTGATTGAGCCGAACAATAAGAAGTAGAAGTAAAGCAATGCCAAGCAGGCCATGCCGCCAATACCGTTGCCCAAACCTCGTTAAGCGCAAAGACAAAGGATACTGTGATGACCATGCAGACCAGCGCAGCAACTGGACCAAGCGCCCAGACCGCAGCGGTAGCACAACCAAGCGCGGTTACGGACACGCTTGGCGTAAGCTTCGCGCGCAAGTACTTAATCGTGATGGTCATCTGTGCATGGCTTGCAAGCGCGCAGGCAGATACGTGCCAGCCACCGACGTCGATCACATAATCAATAAGGCGAGCGGCGGTACGGATGAGCTCAGCAATCTACAATCGCTTTGTCGTAAGTGCCATAGATCAAAGACAGCTAATGAGTAATTGATATGGCTAAGTTTATTAAGATTGGAAAGTCTTTGATTAACGTTAATCAAATTATCTCAACCTCTGTTGTTGAGCGAGTTAATGAATACAATTCCAGTTACTACTGGTGCATACAAATCACACTTAGCAATGGCTCATCAGTGCTTGCGGCAACAGCAGAATCACTAGATGAAATAGAGCGATTGAACTCTGAGCTATACGAAGAATTAAAGCGTTTGACCGATTAGGTTTCGCTTAGCTATTGCAGTGTAAGGCAGGGGGTATGATTGCACTTCAGCCGGAAGCCCCGAATGACCGCCCCCTAAAGCACATTTTTACGCATGCTTAATTAAAAGTTTAGCCTATTGACGGATTAAGGATTATTTGATATGGGAGGTTTGGCGGCGGTACCAGGGCGAGGTCGCAAGCCGGACCCGAAAAAATCTAAGGGCAAAAATATCAACGTTCCAGAATTTAGCAATGTTACTGATATTGACCCGCCCGATTATATGGACGGCTTAGAATTTGCACCGATGATTTGGCGCTCGATAGTACCTGAGCTCTTAGAAAACGAGCTGCTAAAAATTACCGACATGCATAACGTCGAAGTTTTCTGTATGGCCTATGACAACTATCGGAAGTGCCAAAAAGAGATTGCCTTAAACGGTATAGCTTTAGCCACTGAAGGTGGGAGTACAATCAAGAACCCAGCATTAACAGCACTCAATGAAGCGGTAAGGCAGATGGCAACTTTTGGTAGTTTGCTGGGCCTAGATCCTTCCTCTCGCCAGCGCTTAACTGGCGTTGGCAATAAAGAACAAACAAACCCATTTTCAGGTGTCCTTAATATGTAGATGCTCAAGCGAGAGATTATGGCTGATTATCCTAATGTTGATATCGCCAATAAATGGGCTCGCTCAGTTGTTAAGGGCAAAGTTCCAGCGTGTAAGTGGGTGGTTTTGGCTTGTAAGCGCCACTTGGACGACTTAAAAGCATCGAAAAAACGCAACTATCCATATAAATTTGACCCAAAAGCCGCTGAAAAAAAGATACTTTTTGTTGAATTGCTACCTCATACGAAAGGTGAGTGGGCCTTAAAACGCTTAAAAATTCAGCTTGAGCCGTGGCAGAAGTTTGGCATCGCAGTATCGTTCGGCTGGGTGCGTAAAAAAGACGGCTATAGACGCTTTCGCGAATCATATTGGGAAGTCCCGCGTAAAAACGGTAAGTCTGCCATCGCTGCAGGTGTTGCTCTTAATATGTTCGCTAACGATGGCGAGTTTGGTAGCGAGGTTTATTCAGGCGCTACGACTGAGAAGCAAGCGTGGGAGGTTTTTAAACCTGCGCGTTTGATGGTCATGCGTTCACCCGATCTAATAGCAGCGACTGGCATACAGATTAACGCGGCAAGCCTTGAGCGTCCCGATGACGGCTCGTTGTTTGAGCCTATCATTGGTGATCCGCCAGACGGTCAGTCACCGCATTGCGCTATTGTCGATGAGTACCATGAGCATCCAGATAGTCGCCTTTATGACACGATGCAAACCGGTATGGGCGCGCGCCGCCAACCGATGATATTTGTTATCACGACAGCTGGGCATAATATCGAAGGGCCTTGCTACGAGCTGCGCAGTCGCGTGCAAGATATGCTGCTTGGCAATGTGCCAGATGATGAGCTGTTTGGTTGGATATGGTCCATCGACGAAGGTGATGATTGGACCGACCCAAAGGTACTGATCAAAGCCAATCCTAATTATGATGTCTCTGTCTATGCTGACTTCTTAGAGTCCCAACAAACCAAGGCGATTAACAACGCCAGTCGTCAAAACTCTTTTAAGACCAAGCATCTTAATGTTTGGGTATCTGCAAAATCTGCATTTTTCAATATGGAACATTGGCGCGCATGTGCTGATGAGGCGCTAAGTATCGATGATTTTACGACTACGCCTTGCGTTATGCCTATTGATTTGGCGTCCAAGATTGATTTGGCGGCGCGTATCAATTTGTTTTATCGCTATGAAGACGATGGCAAGTTGCATTACTACTGCTTATCGCCGTGGTTTTATTTACCCGAAGACACCGTTTATAACGGCGAAGAGAAGCAGGCGGTCGAGCGCTATCAAAAGTGGATGAATCAGGGCTTGCTTGAAGTCCATGACGGCGCTGAAAATGATCTAAACGCTATCGCTGATGACTTAGTGGCTGATGCTGGCAGCTATCCATTAACCGAAGTGCCTTACGATGAGTGGGGCGGCTTTCAAGTTGCTAATACTATTGAAGAAGCTGGCTACGACGCTGTAAAGATACCTAAGACAGTTAAGTCTTTTTCTCCTGCTATGCGTGAGCTTGAAGCGGCGCTGAAAGGTGGGCGCTTTCATCATGACGGTCATCCTGTCTTGTCTTGGATGATTGGCAATGTGGTATCGCGTGAGGATGCAAACAACAACGTGTTCCCACGTAAAGAAACCAAGTATAAAAAGATTGATGGTGCTGTTGCTCTATTAATGGGTATCAGTCGAGCTATGGTGCTGGCGGGTGATGGCGCTGCAAATAGTTTAGACAATTTTACAAACAATCCAATTATGGTGGGTTTATGAAGAAGCAGATAGGCCCGATTAGAGCCGCGATATTGGAATGGATGGGCGTACCGCATCAGATAACGGATCTAACTAGCGGTCAAATTTTAAACTTGATGGGCGGTAACAGTACTTCAAGCGGTAAGCATGTGACTGTTGATAGTGCACTACAACTATCAACGGTTTGGGCATGTACAAGATTACTCAGTGAAACGATATCAACATTACCTATCAAGGTTTATCAAAATAATAAGGACGGTAGTAGAACAGTCGCCAAGACTCATCCACTACATAAACTGCTATCACAAAAGCCAAATACAGAATACACGCCAAGCCGATTTATGCTAATGATCATTGCAAGCATTTGCTTATGGGGCAATGCTTATGTCGAAAAGATTTATATCGGTACGCGCTTGGTGTCCCTCGATATTCTATTGCCGCAAACCGTTCGACAAAAAAGATTAGAGAATGGCGCGCTTGAGTATAAAGTCGTTAAAAACGGCAAAGAGCGAGTCATACCTGAAGATGCAATGATGCATATTCGCGGCTTCGGTATCGACGGCTTGGCTGGCTTGTCACCAATTACGCAAGGTCGTGAGACTGTCGGTAGTGCAACTGCTGCCGATCAATCGGCTGGTAAGTTCTTTAAAAAAGGCATGCAGCCGTCAGGGTTTTTAAGTACCGATGTACAACTAAAGAATGATCAGCGTGAACAGATTAGAGATAACGTTACTAAGTATGCATCCAGTGAAAATGCTGGTCGTATCATGGTACTTGAGTCAGGCATGAAGTATCAGAACATAACGATGAACCCAGAAGCGGCGCAGCTACTAGAGACGCGCAGCTTTAACGTCGAAGAGATATGTAGATTGTTTCGTGTCCCGCCATTCATGATTGGTCATATGGATAAGCAATCAAGCTGGGCGTCATCAGTTGATGGTCAATGGCTTCAGTTTCTGACTAATACTTTACGCCCGATACTAGTCAATATTGAACAAGAAATACGCCGATGTTTATTAGGTCCACTCGACGCTGACAATATCACTGTCGAATTTTCAGTTGAAGGTTTATTGAGAGCGGATAGTGCTGGTCGATCCACTTATTACAATTCAGCATTGAATAATGGTTGGATGAGTCGAAACGAGGTAAGACGTCTTGAGAATCTACCACCTATTGATGGTGGCGATAAATATACAGTGCAGTCTGCTTTGATTGGGATTGACCAAGTGGGCACAAATTACGGAGCAAACAATGAACCGACGTAGTCAATTACCAAAAGCGCCAGAAAATAAAAAACGCGCTCAAGCCCATACTGATGTCACGCCCAAAGCTCTTGAGCTATGGGATGGCACCATTAAAGCCGCTGATACGAGTGACGATGATAACGTCATCAACATACTAGACACGATTGGTTATGACTGGTGGACGGATAGTGGTACCACTGCACAAAGAATTAACGCCGCACTTCGTAGCATTGGCCGTAATAGTGACGTCATCGTTAATATCAACTCCCCAGGTGGCGACGTATTCGAAGGCTTGGCAATCTATAACTTGCTTCGTGAACACAAAGGCCGCGTCACGGTTCGAGTTCTTGGTGTGGCAGCATCGGCTGCTTCCTTCATCGCTATGGCTGCTGATGAGTTGCAAATTGCGCGCGCTGGCTTCTTCATGATTCATAACAGCTGGACCATTGCTGGTGGCAACCGTAACGATCTGCGAGAAGTCGCTGACTTCTTGGAGCAAATCGATACCACTATTGCTGATGTTTATCATGTCCGCAGCGGTGTCGATGCTGATGAGTTATCTGAGCAGATGGATGCTGAGACTTGGATCGGCGGTAAGAAAGCTGTTGAGATGGGCTTTGCTGATGGTTATTTGGATTCGGACGTCATCACTAACGATATTGAAAACAAACATACTTCAAATGCGGTTCGCAAAGTTGATCGCATGATGGCTATGCAAGGTGTGCCTCGTAGCGAGCGCCGCGAATTAATAGCAGAATTAAAACAGGGTACGCCAGACGCTACCCAAAACAGTACGCATGACGCTGCTGATATGAGAGATCTGGTCGATGATTTGCGCGCTATAGCCGCTAATCCTTACCAGCTAAAAGCATAACGTTAATTTAACTCTAACTTAATTATTACCCTATATTCCGCCTTCTGGCGGTTTCCCTGTTTTTGGAGACAGACAATGTCAGATTTAGATATTAAAGTGCAACTTGAAGCCGTTAATAAACAGCTAAAAGATGCTAACGAGAAGTTGCTACCACAAGCTGAAAATGCTTTGAAAGAAGCAAAAAAGCATAATGAGCTTAGCGGCGAAACTAAGAAAAATGCTGATGAAGCGCTTAGTAAAGTGCACGCACTAGAGATTGAGAAAAACACACTTGAAGCGCGATTGGGTGATGCTGAGCAGTTGTTTAAGCGTAACAATGACAGCCCTGCTCGAGCCGCTGCTAAAACACCTGGACAAATCGTAGCTGAATTTGAAGGTTTAGTAGCGTTTGCTCAGAACTTACAGCAAGGCGAAAAACTTCGCATTCCAATTCGAGGAGCCACTACTACCGCCGACGTACCGGATATTATTGAACCGATGCGCTTGCCTGGTATTGATCAGCAGCCTAAACAGCGCTTATTTATTCGTGACCTAATCGCACCAGGTACCACCGAAAGCAATGCTTTGTTTTGGGTCCAACAAACGGGCTTTACCAATGCCGCCACTATCGTACCTGAAGGCACAAAGAAGCCGTACAGTGATATTGAGTTTGCCACCAAGATTTCGCAAGTCGGTACCATTGCTCATATGTTCAAAGCATCGAAGCAAGTGCTTGATGATATGAGTCAGTTAATGTCTATGATTGATGCTGAAATGCGTTATGGTCTGAAGCAAGAAGAAGAGCGTCAGATTTTGTTTGGTAATGGTACTGGTAGTAACTTGAACGGTATCGTACCACAAGCGACCGCTTTCAATTCACCTTTCAATCCTGATGCGCCAGTGACTAATATTGATATTATTCGCTTGGCTATGTTGCAAGGCCGCCTTGCTCGTCTGCCAGCGACTGCCACGGTTATGGATATGATTGAGTGGGCCAAGATTGAGATGACCAAGAACGATCTAGGTAATTACATCATGGCAAACCCAATGAACTTAATTGGCAATACATTATGGGGTTTACCAGTTGTTGACACTGATGAGCCTGATTTCACTGGCAAATTCTTGACTGGTGCATTTGCAAGCGCCGCACAAATCTTCGATCGTGAAGAAGCCAACGTCGTTATCAGTACTGAAAACGATACTGACTTTGAAGACAATATGGTCTCTATCCGTTGTGAAGAGCGCCTTGGGTTAGTGGTTAAGCGTCCTGAGTCATTTATCTTTGGTGATTTCGCTGCAGCTAAGACTTTGCTAAACGCATAATGGTTCAACGAAACTATCTAGCTAATTTACACAACAAACGAAACTCGTAGTACGGGTTTCGTTTTTTATTAATCCAAAGTTAATTGTTTTAGTTAGCTTTGCATTAATAAAAACCAGTTGGAGTAATAACTATGTTTATTCGCACATTGAAATACATGATGGTAGGTCGTACTACTATGGCTAGTGGCGTAACAGCGAAAGTCAATGCTATCGAAGGCAAAGAGTTGGTCGCTAAAGGTTATGCTGTCGAAGTCGATAAGCTTGATAAAGAAGATGTCGATGCCAATGCTGAAAAGCTAACCAAGGCTGAATTAGCGAAAATCGCAAAGGATGAAAAGGAAGCTAAAGCAAAAGCTGATGCAGAAGCAGAAGAACGCGCTATTGCTGCCGAAGAAGCTAAGGCAAAAAAGACCGACACTAAAAAGTAAAAAGGCGAAATTATAATGGTAACTCTTGAGCAGGTAAAGTTCCAATGCCGCATCGAGCATGACGCCGAAGATGCATTGTTGACTGGATATGTGGCAGCTGCTCGAGATCATATACAGATTCACCTTGACCGTACTATCTACGATCTAGCGGTACCAGCCGATGATCCAGATGGTGTGATTGATAATGCGTCTATTGACCAAGCCACACTATTGATAGTAGCGCATTGGTATGCTCATCGTGAGGCAGTCAGTGAGTCCGCAATGGTCGAAGTACCTATGGGCGCTATGCATTTGCTACAACCTTATCGAAGAATGGGTGTTTAATGATGATTTGTAAAGGATGTGAGGCCCGACGTGAGTGGATTAAACAACGAACAGACGAAGCAAGAGCAAGAGCTCGAAAGCTTATCGCCAAACTTAACGCAGCTGATGACAAAGATAGTCGAACAAAACACGATACTGATTCAGCAAGCAAGTGAACGCGAAGCGCTAATTATGCAGCTCATCGAGCAGAACGATAATATTTTAACTGAGCTCATTGATCAAGAAGAAGATGAATCAGGTTCGCCTTTTTTAGATATGTGAGGATGGTATGGCAGTCAAAGCGGGCGAGTTGCGCCATAGAGTCACTATTCAAGAATATATTAAAGGCGGCCGTGATGATGATGGCCATGAACTACCATCTGATTGGACTCTCTATCAAACCGTGTGGGCCAAGATTACGCCGCTGTCGACTAAAGATTTATTGACAGCTCAAGCAGCACAGTCAGAAGTCAGTGCACGCATGAAGGTACGCTATCAAACGGGACAAAATATTAATACAACAATGCGCGTGGTATGGAAAGACCGTATCTATGCTATTGATAGCCAAGGCTTAGATGATGCTGATACAGGCTTGGAATATACGACGTTTAATCTTAGCGGCGGTGTTGAGCAATTTAAGGACTGATTATGGCAAACGACATCACCGGTCTTGACGCTGTCCAAGCTAAACTTCGTCAGCTTGGTAACAAACGCAAAGCCAAAAACGCCGCTACTCGTTCGGCTCGTAAAGCTATGAATATTGTTAAGAAAGCGGCCGTTCAAACTGCCAAAGGTTTTGACGATAAAGACAGTGGCAATAAGATTTGGAAAAACATAGTTACTAAGGCAGGTAAAACCAAAGGCACTGGTAGTCTAGTGATGAAGGTCGGTGTCAAAGGTGGCGCAAAACAAGCTAAAGATACTGGTAATTCAGGCGGTGATACTTTTTACTGGCGTTATCGAGAATATGGCACCGCAACTCAATCAGCTAGCCCTTTTCTACGTCCAGCACTTAATAACAGCATCGATGCGGTCAAAGCAGAATTCACGCGCGCATACAGCGAAGAGCTAGACAAGGAGATTGCCAAGCTATGAGCGTCTTACCGATATATCGCACTCTTAAAGCCGATACAGCACTCGCTGAATTAATCGATGTCGAATCACAAGTATTTGAAGATGTAGCGCCGTTTGGTACACCAGCGCCTTACATTGTCTGGCAAGTAATCAGCGGTCAAGCTAACAATTATTTAGATGCGCCGGCAAGCTTTGACGATACACAGTTCCAAGTCATAGTCTACGCCACAGACACCAAGCAAGCTTATGAGTTACGCGCAGCTATACGCGCGGTCATCGAGCAACACGCTTGGATATTAAACCCATCTATCAATCAGTACGACAACGAAGCAAAGCTTTACGGGCGCGGGTTCGATGCCAATTGGATCTTAGCGCGTTAACTATCAATCACAATGTTTTTACAATCACAGAGGATTAGCATCATGGCTAACGTTAGAAAAGGCGTACTCACGCAAGGCACGCAAGTATGGATTAAGCATGGCGCTACTGCCGCCACTGAAATTACCAAGATGGTATGTATCACTGGTATCAATTTGGGCGATGACACGCCCACCGATATCCCCGATACCTGCCTCGAAGAGACTGATTCAGCAACGTCTACCTATGGCCTTAATACGCCAGGCGAAGGCTCAATCACTATCAATACCGATCCTAAGAATGCCACGCACATCACGTTGTTGCAGCTTGCAGATGATCGCGAATATGTTGAGGTGTTTGTCGGTTGGTCGGATGGGACTGTCGAACCCACTTTAGCAACTGACACTGTAACGTTACCTGAAGATCGTACTTGGACGTCATTCACCGCTCTACTTAAGAACAGCGCGCCAACATTTGAACCTGATTCTTTGGTGGGTCATACCATCTCTATGAAACGCCAGTCAAAAGCGATTACGGCGTACAAAACGAATGCATAAGCGCAAAGCAATAAGTAGTTAATTACTATCAAACCAAACCCCTTAATTGGGGTTTACTTATTTTTAGGACTATAAAGATGGCAAAGATATTATTGTCAGATGTAAAAGCGGGTAGCTTGGTTGGTGAAATACATTCAGAAAAGGTTGAGTTTTATCATAAAGGCGAGCTTTGTGAAGTCGATATTATGTTCAAGACCCTGCCTTTTGCCATAAGCGATGATCTGCACAACCGTATGAACAATAAGGAAGATGTGGCCGCTGAATGGATTAGTAAGGCGCTAGTTGATGAAAACGGGAAGTTACAATTCACCAAAAAACAAGTCGAAGAGAATTTTATCCAGCCACTGGCGAACGCGGTCTTCAATAAGGTATGGGGGCTTGATAATATAAAAAAGGCTGTGGCCAAGGAGACGGCGAAGAACAAAAAGGAATAATCGCCGGCGAGCATGAACTGCTTTATGAGTTAGCTTTAAATGGTATCGGCGGCAACAGTATTCACCAAGTTAAAAGTAATTTAACGATGGTTGAGATTAAGCAGTGGGCGGAATACCGCTATCGCCGTGGTAGTCTAAATATAGGTAGGCGAGTCGAGCAGGCAGTGGCCAATATGATGTCTATCTATATTAAATCTAATGGCGGTGATATAGAAGCGCTTGAGCTGATGCCGCATGAAGATGACGTGGTTGTTAGTTTTGAGGATCAGATTGAGGATTAGACATTTGCTTTATAAATTAAAGTTGCTCTAATGTTACTATTGTTTTATATTCATAGCTTCTGTGTTTCAAAAACAAGGAATTTATCTGTGTATAAAACATTAGTCTGTGTCGCTATGTCGTTTGCAGTTGTAGGCTGTGCTACACCATTAACCAACTATCAGCCTACCATTCAAAAAATTAGTGAGCCGCCAATTAACAGTATTAATGAGGCTTATGTGGGCGATAGAATGCTAAGTCAGGGTATAGTGACAGAACGTGAAGCTTTATATTTTCCTGTCACTCAAAAGACAAGCTTTCAACACACTATCCAACAAGGGTATTATCCAAAGCGTGGTGAAGATGCTGAATATATTCAATATGGTATCTCAAATGAGTCCGGTGCAGGAAAGATTATAGATGGTCCTTTATCAGACCCAACACAAAGTGTAACTCTAAGAAAATCTGACAACGCTATCTGTATGTTTACTATCTATAATATGAATGTAGATTGTAAGACAGGACTGGACTTTAAACAACGGAATTGGACTACTGCTGACGCAAACAGCTTTCAGCAGACACTAATATACAATGGCAAAGTAGGATCGAAAGTTAATATTGGATATAGAGAGTTTTCAGGCGATATGGCTCGCCCTGCTTTCAGTAACGCAGTTGAATACGACTTAGATGATTCACGTCAGATTGGTTACAAAGGCGCTTTATTAGATATCATAGATGCAAACAACCAAATGATTAAATATAAAGTCTTGAAAAACTTTAATACTCAATAATATTCAACTGTCTAGTAAGTGGCATATGCAATATTCACCAAGACACAAACTACCCGCACAGCAACTAAACTGGTCGCAGATTTGGGTAAATAATCTTATTGAACATAGTCAATGGTGGTTAATCGATGGTATACCTATTGGTTATTATGTTTACTTATATATAGATGATGAATAAATAAAAGCTCACTTCGGTGGGCTTTTATTTTGAATAGTGATTGCAACTACTAGGCTAATAAAGTATATTTGCATTTGAGGCGTCGAAACCTCCAATCAAACAGCGCAATCCACAAGCGTAATCGTGGTTTTTTTATGCCTATCTAAAAGGCAAACTCTCATAATAGTAAACTCTGTGTCGTTGTGATAACCACATGTTTCTATGTCGAGAGGGCGGCAGCCATACAATACCTTTCGTGGGGAAAACTGCCCGCCGTTCTGTTTGACGGTTTCGAACCTCTCGGCGCCCTTTATCGGGCAAATTCGAAGAAACAAACAGGAGTTCATCATGAACACTCTTACCTTTAACGGCAATACCCTTACTACTATCAATCAAGATAACCAGATCTGGTTAACTGCAAGCGATTTAGCAACAGCGCTTGGATATAAAGCCGCCGATAGTGTTACTAAGGTTTATAATCGCAACAAAGAAGAATTTAGTGAAAATATGAGTCAAACTATCGAGACGGTCAAATTGACCTCCTCGGCGAAAACAAAGGGCTTGACGGTAAAAACACGCATATTCTCTTTGCGTGGCTGCCATCTAATCGCTATGTTCGCCCGTACTGATATAGCCAAAGCTTTTAGAGTCTGGGTACTTGATATACTGGACCGCGAAGTTAAGACGACCTCACACCAGCGAACCCCGCTTAGGCAGGCATGTGATCGCCTTGCTGTTGGCAATATGCTGATCAGTGATGCTTACAAGATAGTTAGCACTCATTATAATGTCGATCATATTGACCAGATACCAGAAGCGAGTCTGCCTGAAGCGGTAGCCTTTGTTTATGATCTTATACTACTCAAGAAAAAATCTAGTGCCAATAACGCCAAGTATATCCAAGATATGCACGGCATCGGCGCAAAGAAAGTAGAAGAGACTCGCCATGCTCTAAGCGTTATGCAAAAAGCATTAGCCTCATTGGATTGCAGCATGGAAGTAATAAAGCAGTATAACGAGACGCAGGCTAGTGTATTTGATAGCCTTAAATGTCAAGGCGCTAAAGTCGTCAATTAACGTAATCAACTAAATATTAAAGAAACCTCAGTCAGTTATGATTGGGGTTTTTTATTATCCAAAGCAAAACCCCGAAGCTGGCAGGCTATCGGGGTTTTTGTATTTACACCTAATCAAACCTTAGGAGCAAATCATAGATGAATTTTAACATAGATTTAAATGGAGCGGTGACTAAGATGCTAGACAAATATGAAAGCTCGCAAAAGGTGAGACGACTTGTCAATGTATTGGTGTTTATCTTATTTCTTTTCGTATTAGGTGGATTCATCCAAGCCATTAAATGGTGGTAGGCAATTATGAACTGCTTCAAGAAACATGGGTTTTTAGCGACGTCGCTATTAATCATAGGACTGCTAATATTTGCGTCCGTACTCATCTTTATCTGGCAACTACCTGACATCATTACCGCAATAAAATCATAAGGATTTGCAACCATGGCTTCTACTTCACTAGGTACGCTAACACTTGACTTGGCGGTTCGCCTAAGTGAATTTACTGACGGCTTATCGCGCGCTGAGCGTGAGACCCGTGACCGTACCGAAAACATGGGTAAATCTGTTTCTAACTTCAAAGAAAAGTTAATCGACGACCTAAGCGGCACACCTATTGGTGGCGCTATCGACTCTCTTAATGAAAAGCTTGGCTCTATCACTGAAGCATTTGGTTCTGGCGGCTTGTCTGGTGCTGCGACAATAGGCGCAGCCTCTGTCATAGGTTCAGTGGCTGCTATAGGCGCGGGACTGGTAGCACTATCTTTAGAGACAGCCGAAGCTGATAAGCAATTAGTATTATTAGCAGATAAGGCTAATACTACTACTAGAAACCTGCAGGTGTTGTCAGCAGCCGCTAATGATTTTGGTTTAGATATGGAGGGCGTCACCGATGTGCTGGCTGATGCCCGTGAAAAGTTTGGCGAGTTTAGCGCTACAGGCGGTGGCGGTCTAGTAGATACTTTAGAGCTGCTGCAAAAGTCTACCAAAATGACTGATGCTGAGCTTGCTAAGTTTGCGCGCGAGATAACGACTGTTGATACCGTAGATGCTATACAGATGGTAGAAAACGCTTTAGCGGATGCTAATGTAACTACTCAAGAAGCTAGATTTGTTAATGAATCATTAGCTAGTGGCTTGGATGACATCGCGCCTATTTTTGATAACTACGGGAACTTATTAAAAGAAGTCGATGCAAAGCTAGAACAAACAGGCGTGATTAGAACCAAAGAGTCTATAGAGCAGTCTCAAATATTAGCTCAACAAGTAGAAGATACTACTATTCAGTTCAACGGATTAAAAAACCAATTGGTTACTGCAACCTTACCAGCCATGGCAACGTTAATAGAGTATTTTGCCGAAGGTGCTAAGCAGGGCGGCAGCTTTAAAAGTGAGATCAGCGGTGTAGGCCAAGCCATTAACATAACAGCCGCATCAGTAGTAGGTTTGGCCGCTGGCATAGGATTGATTGTAAATGCATTCTCAGCAGTCGGTATGCAGATGCGCAACATTGGGCAGACCGCGCAAAACTTCTTTGCTGCGGATAGCTTAGCTGATAGAGGTAAAGCCTTATTTACAGGCTTTTTTAGTACCGGTGTGCTGGCCAGTGGCAGTTACTTAGACGTAACCTCCCAGTGGGACAGGGATATGGCGGCTATAGAACAGATTATGTCGGGTCGTTCTGTCGGTTCTGGTACATCTAGCACCAATACACGCGGTGGCCGCGGCGTACCTTTTGTAGATACAAGAGTTAGTTATACGCCACCAGCGACTACAGAATCTAGTGGTGGTGGTAAGCCAAAAACCACCGCATTAAATAAAACAGCTAATCCAGCAAACTACATTCAGTACGCTAACAGCGGATCTACTAGAAATCAACGTCTAAACTCAGAGCTTGAACAGGCACTATCCTTTTTGCAAGAAGAAGGGATTGTTTTCAAGGTTAATTCTGGTGGTCAGCCCGCTAAAGGTTCAGGTGGAAAGCGCGTTGGTTCTACAGCACATGATCACGGTCATGCTGCTGACGGTGACTTATACAAAGATGGTCGTAAGCTTGATTGGAATAACTCCAAAGACTTGCCGCTTCTAAAAGCATTGGTAGAAGAAGCTGCTGCCCGTGGAATTAATGGTATCGGCGCTGGCGACAACTACATGGGTGCTGGGCGCTTCCACTTTGGCATTCAACAAAATGCGGCGGCGTGGGGTAAAGATGGAAAAGGCGCTAATGCACCAGATTGGTTAAAGACTGCTCATAGCGCTGGCATGTCGCGAAAATCGTCAGGCACTTTTTATGGTAAAGCACTAGCACAAGATAACAAAGAAGCTGAGCAAGCACTTCGTGAACAAGAAAAACTGGCTGCTGAAGCCTTACGCGCTCAAGAAGAATTAGAGCGTGCCAAGCTATCAGTTATGTCTCGTTATGCAAGTGCACAAGAAAAGATTGAAACCGAACATACCGATAACATCAAAGCAATCAAAGCCGCTTATAGCGAAGACTCTGTCGAATACGCACGATATATTGCCGATGAAGAAGCGGATTATGAAGCGAAGAAAAACGCAGCTTCTCAATCCATTATGGTCAAGTATCTCAGCGAAGAAGAGCGCCTGCTTCGCAACCATCAATTAGCACTACAAGAGATTGCTGATGCTAATATTCAAGATCCTGTCAGACTTCAAGAATTCATCGATGATCAAAACGCCGCTTATCAAAAAGACCTAGATAACTTCATCTTTGCATCGCAAGCCAAGCGACGTGAACAAGACAAGCTCTATCAGTCCATTGCTAATAGCGCCCGCGCAAATGGCATCAACTCTGTCTCTACTGGGCTTGATGCGATGGCACAGCGCACGATGAGTGCTGATGATTATGCAGGCTGGCGACTGGGTCAAGATCATGACGAAGCTTACAACTCAGTCAATGATCAATATGCTAATCGCCAAAGCGAGATCAATGCCGTCGATGAGCGTGGCGATTATGCCTTGCCTGAGCTTGAGAGATTTGAGCTGTTAGAGATTGCCAAGCAAGAGCACCTTGATGCTATGTGGTCGATGGAAGAGCAGTACGCGCTTAGACAGCAATCACTTGATGAGCAAATGGGCGCCACTCGTGTCGCTATCCAACAAAATGCGTTTGGTGCAATGACTAGCGTCATGGGCATGTTCTTCGGTGAGAGCTCAAGAATGCAACAAGCCGCGTTCATTATGGAACGCACCTACGCCACTCAAAAAGCATTAATGAATGTTAAAGAAACCTACTCGAATACATTCAATGCTATATCTGCCATACCTCTAATTGGTCCTTACATTGCTATGCCAATGGCTACCGCGGCTTCTGCTATTCAAGTGGCACAAGCGGCTGGTATCGGCGGTATGTCAGCGCCAAGCGTAGCCGGCATTGCGCACGGCGGTCTAACCAACGTGCCCGAAGAAGCGACTTACTTACTGCAAAGAGATGAGCGCGTGCTATCTCCCAATCAAAACAAAGATTTCACGGATTTTATGAATAAGGGTAGAAACCAAAATCAAGCCCCTATTAATATCAATAACAACTCAAGTGCTCAAGTCAGCGCGCGCCGCCAACCAAATGGTGAAGTCACTATCGATATGGTCGATAAGATGATCAACAAATCATTCCGTCAAATCGGCCGTGCCAATTCGCTTGAAAGCAAGGCCATACAACGCGGCACAACAGCGAGGGTAAATCGTTTATGAATAGCTTCGCATTATGTCCGTTGCAGCGCGGCTTTACGCCAGAATTAGCAAACAATCTATTAGAGCAAGCGTTGATGGGTGGGTTCGCTCGTCAACGTATACAGTTTGTCAATAACGTCCATACCGTCAATCCATCAGTAATGCTCAATGATAAGCGTAAACAACAATACTTCTGGGCCTTTTGGGATAGTCATACTGAGCATAATCCACGACCGTTTTTGTGGCGTCTTATTGTAAAAGGCGAGCCACAAGTTTATAGCTGTCAATTTGTCGCAGGCTCTTTAAGTTTAGGTGAGCGCGACGGCAAGGTTTTCAGCGTATCATTTGGATTGCGAATAAAACCAAAGCCAAGCAATCAAGAGTTTAGTCAAAGCATTATCGACGTTTGGAATGATGGCGATCCTAAGCGACTATTCGAATTGCTTGAAAAGCTTGTCAATGAAGATCTGCCCGAACAAGGAGTCTCATAATGTCGGTGACGATTGATGATATCAAAGACTTTCATCTCGATAGCTCACCCAGTATAGCGTCACTAGATACACTGGAAGTCACACATAGTCTATGGCCTAAGCCAATACGTATCGTGACCAATCACGAAGACGGCATCAATGCCATGCTCGAGACAGGCGAGATCGTTAACTTTGAGTTTGCGCCGTTGCTTATCAATAAAGGCAAGACATCGGATGACTTAGATCAGAGTTTTAATATTACATTAGGCGATCTAGGTGAGATTGTCCCGCCGCTTATTAAGATGATTAGAGAGTCAGACAGTGATGAATATCCGCAAGTAAATTATCGCGCCTATGCTTATGACACTGCGTCCATGACGTTTGCTAAAGATAAGCCTATCGATATCACCAAAGGGCTTAACATCGAGCAGATGAGCCGCGATCATCAAGCCACTACGTTTGATGCTAAGACTAGTGATAAAAATACAGTCGCTACAGGACGTCCCTATACTATGCAATCGCATCCTGACTTGGCGGGACTATTATGATCAGCATCGACCCTTTACTTAACCGCACCTTTGACCGCGATAACTACCACTGCGTCCATCTGCTTATAGACGCGGGCAAGCACCTGTTTAATTATGACTTTAGTCATTGCTTTTTGGGATTGACCGGCTCTCTTAACGATACACTCACGCCGACCAAAGCCGGCATTGAGCAGGGCGAGTTAGTCAGCAAGCCGAGTACTGGTACTATCGTATCGATGATGACATTAGATAATCGTCATCATGTCGGCTTGTATTATTGCGACCGCGTGTTGCATTTATCAGAGCTTGGTACGCGATTTGAGACATTGCGTAGTATTAAACGCCAATACAAAAAGGTACGATTTTATGACGTTAAAAGTTTATCGCAACGAGCTTGACGCTAGCGACTACCTGGAGTTTGACTGTGATTGTCTGCTGACTGTGTGGTTGTCTATACGTCATGATTACCCATCCGCACGTCTATACAAAGATGCGATATGCGTCCAAAACGACATCACGCCCAAAACTAAAGCTGATGCTTGGGCGCTAAAAGAGGTTAGCGGTGAATACCAGATATTGTGCCATGCCGCTGATCCTGTAACGCTTGGCTTTATTGCGGCGGTCATAGCGATAGGATCTGCTGTCTACACGTATCTAAACATGCCCGATATGAGTACGCCAAGTGATACGTCAGGCTCGCCCAACAACAGCTTGGCGCAGCGTCAAAACAAGCACCGTGTGGGTGAGCGCTCACCCGACATATACGGTAAGGTCAAATCTATACCTGACTTGGCCGCATCTATTTATCGATACTATAAAGACAATATCCAAGTCGAAGAGTGCTTACTATGCTTTGGCACTGGTTGGTTTGAAATCGATGAAGATGATATTAAAGAGGGCGATACGCCGATCAATACCATTGAAGGCGCGTCTATTAGTATTTATGAGCCTGGTCAATCAATCGTAAGTGAGTCGCCGCAAATACAAATTGGCGCCGCGTTTGATGAATTACCGCTGGTGACCAAGCAAGTCAGTGCTATCGACGGCAAGCAAACTCTAAAGTCGCCTGGAGAGGGTTATAGAGTTTATCGCAATGTCAAATTTACAGCGCCTAATAAGATTAGTATCCCTGGCGCTGATTTTAATGACGCTTTTGAAACAGGAGAAAGAATAAGTATTAAAAATGCGGTATTTGGAACCGCTGAAGATAGAAATATATCTGGCAATACTAACGTTAGTATAGATGACGGAATACTCACAATTGCTAGTAATATTGATATCCCTAAGCCTAATGATTATAAAAAAGTGCGGATATTATCTTTGCTTGTCGATGGCGATAATGCTGAGAGCTTAAATCTGGCTGGCGAGTATCCAGTTGACTCAATCACTAAATCGGGTAGTGATGGCAGTTTTGTCTATGAGATACAACTCTCGACTGGATATAAAGATATTAATCCTAGTTTTTATCTAATAACAATGAATACGGTCGGTGTGACGTCTGGCGTACTAACAGCGAATAATAACAATATTGATTTATCTGGCGAATACACTATTGCAAGCTTGGTTTATGAAGAGATGTCTTTGGTGAATCCAGTGTCTATTAATGAGGACTGGAACCGGATTGGTGAGATTACAGCGCAGCAACTTAGCAACTTTGCGAGTCAACAAGTCTCTTTTGTAAGCTCAAAAAATAATTTTATTGGCTGGCACTACGCAGGCAATAAAGATACTACTGGGTTTATAATTAACTTTTTAGCACAAAATGGTATTTATCAAGATGAGCTAGATAAGCAGGTAAATATCGAAGTTGAATATCAGATGGTTAAGCGCGGCGTACCGTCTGGCGAGGTATACACAAATAGCGAGGTCATGAAGGGGATTGGTAATAATCGTAACTCGATAGGTAAGACTATCAATCAGGTTCTACCCACAGCCGGTGACTTTAGATTTAGAATTAGACGCACTAACGATAATAGAGACTATGAAGGCAAGGATGGCAGTTTAATTGATGATGTCATAGTAGAGAGCGCGTACAGCTACTATGAAACTAAAAAGTCGGTGTACGAATACGACAGTATGGCGCGTCTTCGCCGCTTAGCGATTGGATCTGGTACCAATGCCAGCGAGCTCAATGCCATTGTGCACCGCAAACTCGAAACACCAAACGGATTCATGGCCACTAGTAACTTTGCTGATATCTCCATTGCAATGGCGCTAGACGACTTCATCGGTCGAATGGATCCGAGTGAAGTCGACGCGCAATCCTTTTATGATCTCAGTGATGAGATAGCCGCTTACTTTGGCACACCTAAAGCATGTGAGTTTAATTATACTTTTGATGATAAGTACAGCAGCTATCAAGAGATGATCTTCGCGGTCGCTGAAGCGGTCTTTTGTACTGCGCGCCGCGAAGGCGGCTTGCATTACTTTAACTTTGAGCGTGAGACGCCAAACAGCTTAGCGTTATTCAATCATCGCAATATCGCACCAGAGAGCATGACGGTCACCGAAATGTTTGGCATTCAAGATAATTATGATGGCTTGGAATTTAAGTGGCGCGATCCCGATGATAATTACTCTGAGTCTATTATCAAACTACCTGATGATCTGCGTACTAACTATAAGACTATAGATAGCAAAGGTGTCACTAATAGCACCCAAGCGCACTTCTTGGCGAATCGTGCTTGGAATAAGCTTAGATACAATCGTAAGGCTATCGAAGCGACCGTATATGGCGAAGGTGAATTGGTCACGCGAATGGATAGGATCGCGGTCGTTGATTCGACAGTACCGATCCTGTGCAGCGGCCAAGTCGAGGTGCAAGAAAACACCATACTAACTTTAGACTATCCTGTACAACTTGACGAAACTAAAAGCTACGTTATTCATCTTCAGCTGAAAAATTGCACCGTCGATGTGATTGATATCATCGGCCAATCTACGGATTATCAAATTGAGCTGGCACGCATACCAATGATGCCACTTGTCACTGCGGGCGTGACTCACGCTGTCTTTGATATTACTGAAGCTACAGATATTGAAACAGACGCTTATTTGATCACCGAAAAATCAGGCAAAGGTTTGTTTGAATCTACTATCAATGCTATGTCTTATGATCGACGCTACTATCAAAACGATAGTGACTTTATAAACAATCTAATCACTTAAACAAAATTAATTTAAACCTACGCCCTCAATACGAGGGCTTTTTTTGGAGCTTGAAAAATGGCTATAGAACAAACAGCAACAGACATCGTGCAAGAGTTAGCTGATTTTAGAGTCGATATGCAGGACTTTAGAAACTTTTTATTTGAGCATGCTGATGTCATGGTGCCAAGACGTTTAGAGCCTGATACTTATAGCTTACAACATTATCTTGCGTATCTTGACGCTATCAAACTCGTGTTTACGCAAGAGACAGGCGACGTTACAGTTGGAGGTAAGACCATTGCAGCCTTGTCACAGCAGATCGATGCAGCCGTCGCTACTATCCTAAAGTCAGGCGGTCATGTCGGTTACTCAACACTAGCGGCGGCTGACGCAGATAAAGCGAATATCACAGCAAAAACGGTTGTTGAGATTACGAACGATACAGACGCAAAAAATGGTATTTATTTGTATGACGGTACTGACTTTACTAAGTCAGCTTACGACGTCGTAGCAATAGCTAAAATATACACAAATCAGCAAAAAACAGTTGTCAAAAACTATGCTGATGACGAGCTATCGACAACTAATAGAGCGGTAGTTAAAACGTCAGCTTTAGCGCAAAACAAAGTAGCTAATCCCGCCATTATTTTTGGTGATAAATTACTTAATTATTACGACCATCAGAGCGCGTGGTTTAATGCGTCTGGCGCTCCAGCACAGACAGCAGTGACTCGTATTTTGGGTATCGGTAAATATCCAGAGATTGTCACTAATTCGGATATTTATAAATTTATCGGTGCTAGCGCAAAACCTCAGTATTTATATTTAGCTCGTCGCTCCAGCTCTGCCGACCCCGTTGATATTACTTATAACGCTAACGTCATATCATCTATTAAAGCAGCTAAGTCATTTACTTTCTACGCCATGGGTGACGTTAATCCTCTCAATGCTGGTAGTCATGTGTTTTTCAACACAGGTAAAGAGCGCTTAACTGTCTACGCGTATGCTGGCACAGATAAAGCAAGTTTTGTACTCGATACGTTCGATGGTACTAACTGGATTGAGCATACTGTTTGGGAAGCACCGCTATCAACCCTAGACCAAGGAGCTGATACACTACCGCTAGTATCGGATAAAGTGACAAGTATAGAATTTTATTCTGACAAAATCACGCAAGAATTTAGAGTTGCCATTAACAATAAAGAGGCAGTTAAAAAAACTGGTGCTAAAGAGTTTTTTGAATTTGAGGGCACTGTGTTTATCTCCTCTTATCATCACAAGAAAGGCGCAGCAGCAGTAGCAGCAATTCTCGTTGATAGCTATTTCGGCGCTGGTTTAAAGATTTGGGATTACATCTCACGACCTTTGTACTTTTTACCTTCGGGCATACGTCAGGATAGTTATAAAACCGCGTTTTTGGGTAGAGATTACAGCTACGACAATCTACCAGCTCGACCTGTAACACTAGCAGGGGCTTACAATATCGCTAATGCTGAGTATCTAAAGCAAGAATTTACAACGTCTGGTGTCGTTATTGATATGCCCGAGCTTAGCGTACCAGTAGCACCAAATGTTGCGCCGTTTGATGAGCCACATGATAGATTTAAACTTGATGCTACAGTAACGCGCTTATGTCCAATGCCGCATCCTGACGCGCCTACTGACAGCACTAAACTAATCATGATGGCAAATGCAACTTACTACGCGTCAAACAATAGCAAATATAACTATATGCTAGCGTACGAGTCTAACGATGGCGGCGCTAACTTTACTCGTATTGCTAACCCGAATCCACCAGCAGGATTCCCGCCTGAGTGTACATCAACAATCAATAATATTGTCGTTAACAGTCAAGTCGGACGCTACTTTTATATCGGAGATACACACCCCAACGGCTATACGCCTCACGGGATGACGGCAGCGTTTAAGTATTTTTATCTATCTGAAACGACTCGCCGACTCTACGGGTGTACTGATATTTTGGACTACTCAACATATGAGATAATCTATATCAACAAACACTCTTACCCTGCTTATGATGGCTCAACTATTAATTATAGTGTGTTATCTGAGAGTACGATGACAGCGCCTGACGGCAATGAGAGCATGAGTCGCACAGAGGAGAAAATAGCAGGTTACGATAAGACTACCAATAGATTTTATCGTATATCTAAAGTGACAAAACCAGCTATGGACTACTTTGCACGCGCGACTAATTTAGAGAACGCAATGGTGCGTCATCTAGTTATCTCTTGGAGCGAAGTTGGTGATATCACTCGTTGGGGTGCTTATCAAGAGTTTATACCAGCGCGTACAGGTCATCATCAATCTTATGATTTAGATGTTATAAAAGTACGCGACGACTACTGGGCTGTGCTCGTATTTACTTATGCTGAGATTGAAAACGCGAGTTTGTCAGCAGAGTTTAACACTGAGACTGACCAAAACTTACGTATGCGTGTTGATTTATATGTGAGTCGTGACCAGTTACGCACACCTCCAGTCATCATGCGCGAGACTTGGCTTGATAACAATGAGCAGCAGTGGGCGTCAGGTACACTATGGGCGTTTGGGCATCCTTTCGATAAGTCTAAGATTTATGTCAACGGCGGCGAGGGTAAGCATGGCGGTATCATCGATGGGCAGACTCAACGAGATATTAGATGGAAAGTTGCAATAACTGACTTCCCTTTTTCCATATCTCACAAACCCGACAAGACGATTACTACAGGGACGCTACGCAGCCGATTTATGGACGGCTCAGAAGTCGATAAGCTACGAGTTATATCTACAAACGGCTATACTGCTGTACGTGTGTTAAACGCACAAGGCGCTGTTGTTGTAGGCATGGATTACTCCGATTATGCTGTCGTCAATGCTAATAATATCGTCACATGGAATGGCTTAAAACGTCTACCGCACGGCATTGTACAGCTTGAGATACGACTAGATAATGCGGAGTTTAACGGTGTTTATCCGATGCGTGAGCTTTATCGTAAATACTAACATCGAATAGATCAAAGCCACTCAGACGAGTGGTTTTATTTTGTCTAAAATTTAGGAGGGGTAATGCCGCATAGAATCGCAGCCGTAGAGACGGTTAGGGCGTTTGCTTTATCAAGCTCAGGCACTATAGCGGCTGTCGCTATGGGCTTGGTTGAGCAGTTAAACGTAACGCATGAATTTTTAAACCTATCTCTGCCGTATTGGGTATTCTTATTGTCAATGGCTGTACTTAATTTTGTGGGCGCAGGTTTTGCTACACAAACAGACTACATGAAAGCCAATGGCAGTAGAGTGGGTAACTTCTTTACCGCCTTTTTTGTTGGCTTCTTTTTATCGTTTGTTGTACTACCGACCGCTGATCCCGATGCTAGCGTAGGACTCATGCAGATAGCATCTTTTATATCCGGCCTATGTGGCACGATTTTGCTACGAGTCATCATCAATATCATGAATAGACAGGATTTACAGGACGCTATTGTTGATCTAATCGTGCAGCAGTCCATCAAGTTTGCAGGATTGGTTATTAAGATGGTCAGCGAACACGCTATCAAGCTAATTGGCGCGCTACTTATCGGAATCATTGCATCTCTTACGATAATACCGGACTCAGGTAGCGACAGCAGTCGGCAGCAAGCGGAGGTGCGCAATGATTGATGCAATTAGTTATGTTGTGCCTTTTATCGGCTTGATTGTCTGTCTATTTGTTGTATTTACTCACCACATAGATACCAAGTGCCCGGTCCGCATCACCAAGCTTGCGCTATGGCTTGTCATTTGGACTATCGTACTCTTTTATGATTATCCGTATGACGCGCTCAAAGCGTGGTCAATTATGATCGTACGAATAACAATGCTAGTGGTAAATATCATGTATATCGTTGAGGCAGCGTTGTACGAACCGCGCAGGCGTAAATCTTGATTAGTTAATGATAAGCAAACCGCCCCTTAATTAGGGCTTTTTTTGGAGTAAAACAATGAAGTTTGATTTTTTGAAAACAGCGCGTCAGATCACTAATATCGCAATCAAAAACAGCGAGATTGTTCAGCCTTACGTCAAGCCAAGTCACTACCGTCGTGGCTTACTAGCACTCAACGCACTGCATTATGCGCTACGCATTGCAGATAAAGACAAATAACAATCAGCATTAAATATAGCCCCAATTTGGGGCTTTTTTAATGTCTAAAATAAGGTAAAAAAACTATGAGCGTATTCGACAATATTTTTGACAGATTGATGAAGCATGAAGGCGGTTACGTCAATCATCCAAGCGACCCCGGCGGCGAAACCATGTGGGGCGTCACTAAACGAGTCGCACGAGCACATGGGTATTACGGCTCAATGCGACGCCTGCCAAAATCTTTGGCAAAAGATATTACTGAGAAGTCATACTATAAAGCGGTCAAGGGTGATCAGCTAGACCGATTGATTGCATGGCAGTTGACAGATGCGGCATATAACCACGGCAACCGTCGCGCAGTTAAGTTTCTACAAGCTGCAGTAGGCGCAAGTCAAGACGGCTTGATTGGTCCGCGCACACTGGCAGCGGTAAATAAAATGGATAAAAACGATGTGGTGTTTTTATTCAACGCTGAACGTATTGAGTTTTATACACGCCTGCGAACATGGCAAACATTTGGCCGTGGTTGGGCTCGCCGCGTAGCTGGTAATTTACGATTTGCAGCATCGGACAATTAAGTTGTGACATGATTTTTGACAGCTTGTTATAAAACGCTATCACATTCTATCAAACTCACTTTTCGTAAGTTATTGATTTTACTTGATACGTTTTTAATTGAGTGTGATAGTATTTGATGTAATCGGGTTCAACTCCCGCCATCTCCACCAAATATTAAAAAACCGATCACTTTAAGTGGTCGGTTTTTTTTGGTTTATTAAGTTGTACTGATTATACCACTAGCAAATAGATCTCATAATGTTATATGATGAATACATGCTCCTAAAGCATTGTTGATAAAAGGAATTTATCTCAGACTAAAGCTGTTTTCAGTTTTAGTTAAACATAATCAACCACGGATGGTGAATATTATGACAACTCAAACAGCAGGAAAAAGTGTAGCTAGACTTACGCTGATAACTATAGCGGTGTCATTGGGATTATCTGGTTGTTCAGATAGTAATAATAGTTTTGATAGCAATGTGACACCTGAGCCTAAGCCTGAGTTTTCAGCAAGTATTCAGCGCACCGAGTTCGGTATCCCGCATATCACAGCTGATGACTACAAAGGTTTAGGTTATGGTGTCGGCTATGCTTTTGCTGAGGATAATTTCTGCTCATTAGCACGTGAAGTTGTTGTCGCTAGAGGGGAGAGCATGCTTTATTTAGGCGACCAAGGTAACGAAGCAAGCGATGTTTTTTATACCTGGTACAACTCCTCTGAGCGTAAAGCTAATTTTACAGCTCAGCAAGATCCTGAAACTCTCGATGCGGTAACAGGATATGCAGCAGGGTTTAGTCGTTATCTACGCGATACAGGGGCAGCTAATATCGATCCTGCCTGTGCCAATGCTGACTGGGTACGTGAGATTACCCTTGATGACTTGTTAACCGTCTACGGTAAGGCCAATTTACGCGGTGGACTCTCAAACTTTGTTAGAGCTATTGTTGCGGCTGCCCCTCCTGTTGATTCTGATTCTGCGACTATTGGCATCCAAGATAGCTCAAGAGCCAGTAGTTCGGCGCCTGTTGATCCAGTGGTAGAGTCAGCGCCTGAATTTAACATGGAAACTATCAATGTTTTAAACGGTGGTAGCAATGCCTATGCCTTTGGTAGTGACTATACAGGGACTAGTAGCGGTGTTATGTATGGCAATCCGCACGAACCATGGGAGGGCGTACAGCGCTTTTATGAATTTCATACTACGATACCAGGTGAGCTTGATGTGATGGGCTCCGCTCAGCAAGGGCAACCTTTTATCAATATCGGTTTTAACAAGGATGTCGCTTGGAGTCATACGGTATCGACTGCTAAACGCTTTACGCTTTATCAGGTGAGCCTAGTCAACAATAATCCTCTAAAATACAACTATGTCAATAGCGCAGGCGCAGTTGAACAGCTTGATATAGAAGAAGTTGAAGTCATGGTTCAAATGCCAGATGGTCAAGACCCATTGGTTCGCAGTATCTACGTTTCAAAATATGGACCGATGATAAATGCTAAAGCGCTCAATCCTGGCTTACCAGCATGGGGTGATGCCAACAACGTAGCGTATACCATCCGTGATGCTGCTTCTGAAAATCCGCGCGCGCTCAATCAATGGCGTAGTATGGGCATGGCTACTAGTGTTGAAGATCTCGTTGATAGAATGCAGACTATTTTAGGTCTAGGGTTCGTCAATACGATTGCGACAGATCGTAATGGTAAAGCACTATACGCTGATATCTCGACCGTACCTAATGTCACAGCTGAAAAGCTAGCGGCTTGTAGTGCTAACGCAGGCGCCGCTCTTCCTCTTTTGATAGCAAGAAACTTACCCGCACTCAACGGGAGTACTGCTGCCTGTGAATGGGGTAATGATGCCGATTCACCGCAAGCGGGTATCTTTGGGGGTTCAAACTTACCTTTTATCATTCGTGATGATTATGCGCTAAACTCTAATGATAGCTATTGGCTCAGTAATGCAGAACAGCCATTGACTGGGTTTTCACCGTTATTAAGACGGGAATTGTTGCCTCTATCCGAAGATGCAGCGCCGTTATCTCTACGTACTCGTATGGCCTTTACTCAAATATTTGATCGAGTAAGTAATGAAGACGGTTTAGGCGGTAATACTTTTGATCTCGATAAAATGGAGAAAGTTGTCTATAGCAATCGCAGTTATGGCGCTGAACTCGTACTTGATGATGTTCTAGCAAACTGTCAAGCTAACCCGACATTGCCTTTAACGGGCGGAAGTACTGTTGATGCCACCCAAGCCTGTAATGTGTTGAGCAACTGGGATCGTCGTAACAATCTTGATAGTAAAGGCGCTCATGTCTTTAGAAAATTCTGGTCTAATCTTAATGTAAGTAGTTATGCAGGATTTAGTGTGCCCTTTGATAAGGCCGACCCTATCAATACGCCTCGTGGTTTAATTATCAACGACAGTACGCGTAAAGCTCTAGGTGATTCCATTGCTTATTACAATAGTAAAAACATTGCACTTGATGCACCTTTAGGTAGCTTGCAGTTCGTTATAGATGCGGGCAATAACGGTGAGAAGATTCAAATGCATGGCGGTTTCGGTGGTGAAGGAATCTTCAACGTCGCAAGTTCAAGTCAAAACGCGGACGGCACTTATGGTCCAGTAACCAACGGTCCAACATACATGCAAGCGGTGACATTTGATAGAAATGGCCCTGTCGTAGATGCGCTATTAGCGTTCTCGCAAGCGGGTGATACTACGCGTCCTTATCATCGTGACCAGACCCGTCGTTACTCAGCTAAAGAGTGGATTCGTCTGCCTTTTAGTGCTGCTGAGATTCAAAACAAAGCAGTAGGTAATAAACTTGAGCTTCGAGAAGATAGCAATTAATACTGCTTGTTTAAGATATAAAACATTCGTAAAGACACAAAAAAGCTGAGCCATAGCTCAGCTTTTTTGTGTCTTTACGTTATACAAAAGTACCAAAAATTAGTCTTTTAGAACTTCAGCCATAGCATTAGCGACATAGTCGATATTGCTAGTATTTAGACCAGCCACGCACATACGTGAATTGGACACCATGTATATACCAAACTCGCTTTGAATACGCTCAACTTGCTCAGGCGTGAGTCCTGTGAAGCTAAACATACCGTTTTGATCCGTTAAGTAGTCAAAATTGCGGCTAGGGACGTTGGTCTCTAGCACTGATTTGAGCTTTAAGCGCATAGATTTGATACGATCACGCATGGCATAAACTTCGCCAACCCATTGTTCATGTAGCGCGTCATCATTCATGACGATATCGACGATATGTCCACCGTGTGATGGTGGGCTTGAATAGATACGGCGTACGGTAAAGGCCAGCTGACCAAAAACGCGCTCAGCTTCGTCAGGCGTCGGGCAAACGACCGAGAGACCGCCGACACGCTCACCATATAATGATAGATTCTTTGAGAACGAGTTACTAACAAATAGTGGCAGTCCCATATCGACCGCTTTACGAATCGCATAGGCATCGCTGTCCATGTCTTCGCCAAAACCTTGATAAGCGATATCCATAAATGGAATCAGCTCCTGCTCTTGAATCACATTAAGTAGCGTATCCCACTGCTCACGTGTCAAATCGACGCCAGTAGGGTTATGGCAACAAGGATGCAATAGCACAACGTCGTTTTTGTTCAAAGTCTTAAATAGCGCGAGCATCTCATCGAACTTGAGACCGCCCGTGGCTTTATCATAATAAGGATATTTTGCCACTTCGACATCACTACCTTCAAAGATAGCAATGTGGTTTCCCCATGTCGGATCGCTGACATAGCATTTAGACTGCGGGAACCACTCATTAATAAACTCAGCGCCAACTTTTAGTGCGCCAGACCCACCGACAGTGGCGATGGTAGCGACTAGACCGTCTTTTAGTACTTGAGCCTCTTTACCAAACAGCAAATCCTGACAAGCTTTACGGTGTCCTGGCAAGCCCTCCATAGGTAGGTAGGGGCGAGGCGAGACTGGATTAGCGATGCGCTGCTCTGCGATTTTTACGCATTCAAGTACGGGCAGTTTGCCATCCTCATCATAGTAGACACCAACGCCCAAATTGACCTTGTTGGGATTACTATCTGCAACGAATTTATCTTTTAGCCCTAAGATAGGGTCACCAGCATAATAGTCGACACGTTCAAACATATTTTTTCCTTTCAAATAAAACCGCTAAAAGCATAAACCAGATTGGCACTGAACTCAACACGATCATTGAGGTTCACATAAAGAGATTGAGGTAAACATAGAGATAGTGCAATTATACTATAGTGGCAAAATTTTCTGAGGGTAATATAAGTTTGCTTACAATAAGTTGCTGGCAATAACTCTGAACTATGTCAAATATCAAGCTATCAACATTTGCTAATCCATCTTTAATTTACAAGCAAGGAGACTAACTGTGTGGGATCAACGTTATAGCGAGCCAGGGTTTGCTTATGGGACCGAGCCTAATGATTTTTTGCTGGAGACTTATCAGCATATTCCAGCAGGCGGGCGTGTCTTATGCTTAGCTGAAGGCGAGGGTAGAAATGCAGTTTTTTTAGCTCAAATGGGCTATGAGGTCACGGCTATGGACTTATCTGAGGTCGGACTAAAAAAGGCGAAGCAGTTTGCTTGTGATAAAGGCGTGACAATAACGACACAACTGGCAGATCTGGCAGATTATCCATTTGGCGAGCAGCAGTGGGACGGCATCGTCTCAATCTGGGCACATACGCCTAAAGAGATACGCCAACATGTCCATGCTCAAATAAGTACAGCGCTAAAGACCAACGGGGCGTTCATTCTCGAAGCTTATACCCCTGAGCAACCCTCAATGTCCGGCGTGGGTGGTCCACCTGCTACGCAGACAGGCATGTTTATGTCGCTAGATTCACTACGCTCTGAGCTTGGCTCCTTAAATGAGATCGTTGCTATCGAAAAACACCGTAACGTTATGGAAGGATCGAGTCATCAAGGTATGAGCGCCGTCGTTCAGTATGTCGCGTGCAAAAAGGACTGATTTTTACTGCTATGATTATCTTGAATATTTCATAAACAAAAGGGTAAGACCATGCTGCTATTCTCAACCTCTGCTGATACGCTCCCATCTAATAATGAAAATTCAAGTAAACAAAACAAGCGTACTATGCTGACAAGAAAAAAAGCATGGCTATTCGTTCCAGCCACAAGAATGGATCGCGTGCCCAAAGCCTTTACTAGCAGCGCCGATGCGGTCATTGTGGATCTAGAAGATACCGTAGCTGTAGTGGACAAAGTCAAAGCTCGTAATGATCTACAGACCTACCATGACAGCGCTGATTACCAACCCGTATGGGTGCGTATTAACAGTGCAAACAGTCATGACTTCACTAAGGACTTGGCATGCTGTCAGCAATTGCCAAACCTAGCCGGTATCCTCTTATCAAAGGCAGAGAACGCTGCAGATATAGAGCAGGTATACAAGGTCACTGGACTATCAGTCATTGCGCTGATAGAGACGGCAAAGGGCCTACATAATCTCGATGCTATGGCAAAAGCATCAGGCCTATTAGCGTTGAGCTACGGATTTTTGGACCTTTGTAATGACCTACAAGTGCAAGTGGGCACGCAGGCCGCTGATATTGTCGCTAATCAGATTCGCTATAATCTGCTACTAGCGTCCGCCGTGCATCAGCTAGCTGCGCCTATTGATACTATATATCCAGATTTTAACGATGATAATGGTCTACGCGATCGCGTCCAGCTTTGGTCGCAAATGGGGCTATCCGGAATGCTCTGTATTCATCCCAAACAAGTCGCTGTCATCAAACAAGCCTTGCAGCCCAGCGCTGATGACATTGCGTTTGCTAAAAAGGTCGTTGAGGAGTACGAGCATAGTGGACAAGCGGTATTTAAGATAGATGGCAATATGATCGACGCTCCTGTCATTAAGCGTTGTCAGCAATTGCTTATGCAAATTAATGTAGAGTAGGGCTGTGTTTTATCAAATAATACATAGTGTTAAGTAAGAGGAAGTTTCAAATCGCTAAGCGTGAAAACTTGTTTTGATATTCTTTTGGCGTCAGCTGGGTCGCTCGTTTAAACAAACGGGTAAAGGAGGAGATATCGCTATAGCCCACTTGGTAAGCGAGCGATTTGATCGTCACTTGCCCAGACTCCAACAGACGCTTGGCCTGCTCAATCCTGACTGCCTGAATGTATTCAATAGGGCGCATCGCTATGCAAGCCTGAAAACGCCTATTCAAGGTGCGCGGCGTGACGTTAACCATCGCTGCCAAATCGCTCACCTGTAGCGGCTCATTGAAGCTGCTTTCGATAAATTCCTGTACGTGCTTGACGAGCGTATCGGCATGCGACTTGTGAACCGTCACATTGGTATAGCTATTTTGACTACCGCGTTTACTATCGATAATTTGCGTCTTTGCCACTTGCGTTGAAACCTCGCGCCCGCAGTAGCGCTCGATCAGTAGTAGCGCCAAATCATAAAAGGCACTGCCGCCTGCCGCGCAAAATATATTGCCTGATTGAGTGACAAATTGGTTTTCTTGTAAATCAACGCGTGGGTATTCGCTTTTAAACTTACTAGCATAACCCCAATGCGTGGTGGCGGTTTTGCCATCTAGTAGTCCAGCCGCCGCTAGAAAAAAAGCGCCACTACAGTTACTGGCGATATCGGCCTCAGTGCTGGCAAGGCGTTGTAGGTGCGGCAACAAGGCGCTATTTTGTTTTAATACTTTATCAATAGAATCGCCAATGGTTGGAATAAGTAGTAAATCACACTCACTCACGTGAGTGATATCGCAGTGCGCTTGCATGATAAGGCGGTTGCTACATTTGATATCGTTTTTGCCAAGACTTGCAATTTGTACTCTGAATTTTGGTTCCACTTCTAAATTCAAAAAGCGCTGCCAACTGACTCCAGTGAACGAAAATAAGTCTAACGCCCCTGCCAATACGCTACCAAGCACACCATCAAATCCAAGAATGACGACTTCAAAAGGTTTTTGACTTGTCATTTGGCTGGGCATGGTAGTTAACCTCTCTGCACTTATAGCTAGGCGGATGTCTTTTTTCACCTTAATTATGTCATAAATGACAATACGGTACGAGGTTAAATTAGATTACTATTGATCAACCACTTATTTAACCTATTCGCTTCACTACAGAGAGAAGACTATGGCGACCGATACTTTAATTAATGCTTACGAGCTACCGTTTCAATTGTACGATGTGCTGGATGTCGAGAGTTTAATCAAGCATCCTAAGTTCGCTGAGCACAACCGTGAGACCTTTGATGCGGTTCTTGAGACTGCGGATAAAATTGCGACTAATTTATTCTTACCGCACAATCATCTCGCGGACAAAGACGAGCCACAGTTCGATGGCAAAACAGTCTCTATGATTGATGATGTCAAAGTGGCTTTTGATGCGTTTCGTGACTCAGGCTTTATCGCAGGTCGCTATAGTTTTGAAGATGGTGGCATGCAATTGCCAGAGACGGTAATGACGGCGGTAGCGGGTTATTTTATGGCGGCTAACCCTTCAACGACGGCGTATCCTTTTTTGACGTCAGCGGCAGTCAATGTCATCTCGCATTTTGCTAGCGACGAGGTCAAAGACGCCTTTATGCCGCGTATGCTCACAGGTGAGTTCACCGGCACGATGGCACTGACCGAGCCGCACGCAGGCTCGTCATTGTCTGATATTAGAACCACGGCAACGCTGCAAGAAGACGGCTCATATCGCATCAAAGGCAGCAAAATCTACATCTCAGGCGGCGATCATGAGTTATCTGACAATATTGTGCATTTGGTATTAGCCAAAATCCCAGGCGGTCCTGGCGGGGTCAAAGGAATCTCCTTATTTGTTGTGCCAAAATATCGTCTAAAGGATGACGGGTCAATCGGTGAGCGCAATGACGTCCATTTAACAGGGCTACTCCATAAGCTTGGCTATCGCGGCACCACATCTACGGCGCTAAGTTTCGGCGATAAAGGCGAATGTTATGGTTACCTAGTCGGCGAGCCGCACTTTGGTCTACGCTATATGTTTAAGATGATGAATGAGGCGCGTATCGGTGTTGGCTTTGGCGCGGCGATGATCGGCTATCGCGGTTATCAGTACTCGCTCGATTACGCCAAAGACCGTACCCAAGGTCGCATCGCTCCTAACAACAAGCCTGAACATGATGCCACGGCTATCATCAATCACGGTGATGTTAAACGGATGCTTCTTGCGCAAAAAGCCTATAGTGAGGGCGGTATGGCGCTGTGTCTCTACGGCTCAAACTTGATTGATCGCATCAATACCACTGATGATGACACACATCAAGCCGAGCTATCAGAATTGCTAGATCTGCTTACGCCAGTGATTAAAGCATGGCCTTCTGAATATGGACCCAAAGCCAATGACTTGGGCATCCAAGTCTTGGGCGGCGCAGGTTACACCCGTGAATATCATGCCGAGCAGTTCTGGCGTGATAATCGCTTGAATCCTATTCATGAAGGCACAAATGGCGTACAAGCGCTCGATTTGTCATTTCGTAAGTTATGGCAAAAGGGCGGTTTGGGTATTCAAATCCTCAAACGTGAAATCACTCAAGATTTGCAAAGTATTACTACGCCTGAGAGTGCAAAACTGGCGGGTAAGCTTGCGCCATACATGGAGCATTTGCATGAGGTGCTAGTGCATTTGAGCAAAATACTGCCAACTGAAAAAGCCATTACTTTAACGGGTAACGCGCAGGCATTGATGAATATATTTGCCTCCATCGTGGTCAGCTGGATATGGATTCGCCAAGCGAGTAAAGCGGAGCAACTGCTCGCTGTTGAACAAGATGCTGCTACTCAGGATCAGGACAAACAAAACTTCTATCACGGCAAAATACAAGCAGCAAAATACTTTATCGATTGGGAGCTACCGACGATTCAGCGTGATATTGACCTGTTAAATAACGACAATGCAGTATGTACAGACATGCAAGCGGAGTGGTTTTAAACCATTATTTAAAAACCTAAGGTCTGTTGCACATTCGACCGTGACACTGACTGACCCTAATCATGAACTAGACATTAAAGGAATAAAGTATGAGTACAAATGGACTTGAAGCAAGTCATCTATCTGATTTGCTCGCATCAAATGTTACAGGCAAACGTATTTTAATCACAGGCGGTGCCTCCGGTATTGGCGCAGCTAGCGCATTATTGCTTGCTAGTCGCGGCGCAAAAGTCGTCATCGGTGATATGAACGAGAAAGGCGGTGATAGCATAGCTAGGCAAGCGCTAGAATCCAAGCACAGTGTCACCTTTAGACGAGTAGATGTGACTGATGGTGATGACGTCCGTGCGCTATTTCAATTTGCCATGCAAGAACTTGGTGGCCTCGATGTCGTCATCAATAACGCCGGTATCGATCATAAGCCGGCGCCTATGCATGAGCTGAGTGATGATGATTTTGATCGCAATATTGCGGTGAATCTCAAAGGCGTTTGGCATTGTATGCGCGCCGCGGTTACTTGTATGGCACCAAACGGCGGTGGTCATGTCATTAATGTGGCCTCTATCGCAGGACTTCGTTCAGCGCCACTACTTTCGGCTTATAGTGCGGCTAAGCACGGCGTTATGGGACTGACTAAATCTGCAGCTCACGAGTATGCGCGCGTTAATATTCGCTTCAATGCGGTGTGTCCCAGCTTTATCGATACGCCAATGGTGCAGAACACCATGGCGAAAATGGATGAACGCGCCCAAAAAGCCACGATTAATGCCAGTCCACTGCGCCGCTTAGGCCGTGTTGAGGAAGTCTCAGGCGCTATCGCTTGGCTGGCAAGCGACGAGAGCAGCTTTATGAATGGTCATGCCTTTACCTTAGATGGCGGTATGTTGGCTTAAGGTGTTGTATATACAGTACTTCTCACTTATAAAATACAAGGAAACTCTATGAAAAATTTATTTGATTTAACAGGCAAGATTGCACTAGTCACTGGCGCAAGTCGCGGTATTGGTGAGTCCATTGCACGTCTGCTAGCAGCGCATGGCGCGCATGTCATTGTCTCAAGCCGTAAGATTGATGCCTGTCAAGCGGTCGCTGATAGCATAGTCGAGAACGGTGACAAGGCTAGTGCTTTTGCTTGTCATGTCGGTGAGATGGATCAAATCGAAGCTATCTTTGCGCATATCAAAGACGAGTTTGGTCGCATTGATATCTTAGTTAATAATGCCGCTGCCAATCCTTATTATGGTCATATTCTAAATACGGATTTAGCCGCGTTTGAGAAGACTGTCGATGTTAATATTCGCGGTTACTTCTTTATGTCAACCACGGCAGGTCAAATGATGGCTGAGCAGGGCGGCGGGGTCATTCTTAACACCGCGTCCGTCAATGGTATCGTCGCAGGCGACAAGCAAGGCATCTACTCGATTACCAAAGCCGCGGTCATTAGTATGACCAAATCCTTTGCCAAAGAGTGCGGCCCGCTCAACATACGCGTCAATGCGTTATTGCCGGGTTTAACGGACACCAAGTTTGCTTCAGCACTAACCACTAATGATAAAGTCTTAAAAATGGCACTACACGCCATTCCGCTAGGACGCGTCGCTGATCCTGATGAGATGGCAGGCACGGTGCTGTATCTCGTCTCTGATGCCTCCAGCTATACGACAGGCGCTTGTGTGCTGGTCGATGGCGGTATGCTCAGCTAATCGCAGTTGTTTTATGTCAATCAAAAAAGGACACGATATGAGTATCGTGTCCTTTTTTAATACATCGAGTTTAAAGTATCGGATAAAGACAAATATCAGTGACCACTTCTTCTAAAGTTAAACAAGACCTAACCAAACACGCCATATTTCACTAGCCTCGACGCCACGTTTGATATTTCTCAACGATATCCAATAGTTTTTCAGGGGCATTGTTACGCTTCCAATTACCTGCCGCGTATTTGTTCCCCTCAGCCCATGTCGGGTACATGTGAATAGTACCAAGTATTTTGTTAAGTCCAAGGTTGTGCTTCATCGCTAGGATAAATTCACTCATAAACTCGCCTGCGTTTTCGGCGACGATGGTCACGCCAAGTATTTTGTCTTTACCTTTGGGCGTTATCACCTTAATAAAGCCATAATTAGCACTTTCGGTTACGGCGCGGTCGAGATCGGCAAAATCGTAATGCGTCACCTCAAAATCGATGCCTTTTTCGATAGCTTCTTGCTCATTTAATCCCACACGCGCCACTTCTGGATCGATAAAAGTCGTCCACGGAATGATGCGGTAATCGACTTTGAACTTCTTTAAATGACCAAATAGCCCATTGACCGCCGCATACCAAGCTTGATGCGAGGCCACATGAGTAAACTGATATGGCCCAACCACATCACCGGCCGCGTAGATATTAGGATATAACGTTTCCAAATACTCATCGGTATCGATAGTGCGATCAGTCTGTATTCCAAGAGCTTCAAGGCCATAACCCTCAAGGCGTGCGCTACGACCGACTGCGCAGATTAACTGATCATACTTAATTGCGATCTCTTTTGAGTCATCCATAGCTTGAGTGATGATGAATTTTTTGTCACCGCGCTGCTCGCAGCGGATAGCTTGATGCGAGGTCATAACGTTTACGCCATTCTCTGTAAGGACTTTTTTGGCAAGTTGTGATACCTCGACATCCTCCTTTTTGATTAAGCGCTCGCTACGCTCAATTTGAGTCACACTCGAGCCTAAGCGCGCAAACGCTTGCGCTAATTCTGTGCCGATAGGTCCGCCGCCTAATACCACAAGATTTTTGGGTGTCTCTGTGAGCTGGCTAAACTGCTCCCACATCGTATCGCTAGTCACGTAGCCGGTCTCATCTAACCCTGGTAAATCAGGTACAAAGGGGCGCGCGCCGGTGGCGATAACGATCGCGCGCGCAGTTAGCCGCTGCGTGCCACCGTCGTTAAGCGCAATTTCTACCGTCCAAGGATCGATAAAGGTTGCATAACCTTTGAGTACCTCAACGCCAAGCTCGGTATAGCGCTCAACACTATCATTAGGCGCGATATCAGCAATAACTTTGTTGATGCGAGCCATAATGTTTTTGAAGTCAAATTGCGGCTCAGTATTATCAAGACCATAGCGCTCGGCATGGCGCATGTGTTCAGCGACTTTGGCGCTTTTGATCAGTGCTTTGCTCGGCACGCAGCCGTAGTTCAAGCAGTCGCCGCCCATCTCGCCCGCTTCAATCAAGGTTACTTTTGCTCTTACTGTCGCCGCGATATAGCTGGTTACTAAGCCGCCAGCCCCTGCGCCTATCACAATCATATTGCGATCGAATTTTTTGGGCTTGCTGTAGTTTTTATAGACGCGGCGTTTTTTTATTAGGTTGATAATGGATTTGGCTATTAAAGGAAACACCCCTAGTAGCACAAAGGATAAAATCAATTTAAAAGAGAGTATGCCAGATAGGCTCTCAATCTGTGCCAGTTGCGTCCCAGCGTTGACGTAGACAAAGGTGCCAGCGAGCATACCGATTTGACTGACCCAATAAAACGTCCACGTCTTAATCGCAGTGAGACCCATTAATAAGTTGATAATAAAAAAGGGAAAAATAGGCACTAAGCGCAGGGTAAACAGGTAAAACGCGCCTTCTTTTTTGACGCCGTTATCAATAGATTCCAGACGCTCAGGAAAACGCTGCTTGATGGTATCGCGAAGCAAATAGCGCGAAACTAAAAACGCCAAAGTTGCACCAATACTTGAGGCAAAAGAAGCGATCAAAACGCCTTGTACCAACCCAAACAGCGCCCCTGCGGCTAGCGTCAAAATAGCAGCGCCGGGTAACGATAGGGCGGTGACCAACACATATAGTAAGAAAAACCCGCCGATAATCAAGAGTGGCGACTGCGCTTTGTACTCATCAAACTGATCCATCGAGCCTTTTAAACCTTCAAGGGTCAACAGATCGTTAAGACCAAAATAAAAAAATCCAATAACCAAAATCACTACAAGGAGTACGAGCGCTATTTTTTTTATCATGGGTTGTCCAGTGAAAGGCGAGAAAAAGGGGTGTCCGCTTTAGGATGATAGCGATTGTAAGAGTACGCTTCACCTTTTATAAAAGCAGTTTGATAACCGTTACTTTTAATACTTTTATATATTTGAGTGATTGTTCAAATAAAATCAGAGCACAGCAACAAAAAGATCGGACATTAGCATTGTAGTCGTTATTGAGCGTTTGTTCAAGTTTACATAAGAGGGCAATTTCAGTGCTTTAAAAGGGTAAATCAGTACTTAAAAAGATTAAATAGTAACCCTTTGATGTCGAATCAGGTAGCATATGCACTTAAGATGTAAGCGCTATCAGTATTATTATCTGTAGACTAAAAAAAGGGCAATAAGCATGATCAATACCAAAATTTATAAAGCCATTTACGCCTTGGCAGAGGACTTGCTTGAGGCTGATCGCATAAGAGATCAGCCGCAATTTGATACACTCTATCGCGAGCTTAACGCCCTTTGCATAGATAACGAGGACACGCCAAAGGATCATCCTGAGCAGTGGGAGACGCTGGCTGACTTTACCGCAGATTTGGATGAAGCGCTGGTCATTTATGACAAAGCGCTAGCTAAGGCGACAGCGATGAATTCAAAAGATCATCTAGCCTCTATCGCTTACTCTATGGCAGTACTGCAGATCGAAAAAGAGGATAAAGCGGCGGCGATACAAAGCCTTCAAAATGCTAAAGTCGCTGCGAACAAGATTGAAGATAAAGAGTTTAAGGTTGAGATTGATGAGTTGCTTGCTACTTTATTAGCTCATTAGGGCGTGTTTGATAATTCACAAATACGCACTGACAGAGACTATTTTTTAGTCGATTCAAAGATAAAAATAGTAAGTTTAGTCATTCTAAGCGTCTATTTTTATTAAAGGAGCGGCAAAAAAGAGTCCTGTCCTTTTAGGCTGATGCTAAAATTGCTCCCCAGCTCCATATAAGCAGTGTGTTGCAAGTCTAGCTAAGGTCTAGACATTATCTTTAACTTGCGCCGTGTCTGGAACCATTTTAGCGATCAGCAGTGCTCATTTATGAATTATCAAACACGCCCTAATATTAATCATCAAAATTTTACCGACTTAAGTGTCCTTAAAAATGCCAAAATCGAGTATACTTATGCCACTGCGCTTGTATTTTGGCGCAAAATTGTTCAAGATATTGCATTAACAAATCTTTCAGACGCCCTCCCTTAGTTGAGGGTTACTTTTAATATGGACGTTATTAGGATACTAGTATGAGCTCAAACAATCATGAAGACCGCGTACAACACGAAGGCTTACGCGATAAGATTATGTCGGCCCAAGAGGCTGCCTCATTTGTAAAAAACGGTATGACCTTGGGTATCGCAGGATTCACAGGCGCAGGCTACCCTAAGTTTGTACCAACGGCGATCGCTAACCGTGCCAAAGAAGCTCATGCCAATGGCGAAGAGTTCGGTATCGGTATGCTAACGGGTGCATCTACCGCTCACGACTGCGATGGTGTTTTGGCAGAAGCTAACTGTGTTAACTTTCGCGCGCCGTTTCAATCTGATCCTGCTATGCGCAACAATATCAACGCGGGCAACACGCATTACGTCGATATGCATTTGTCACACTTTGAGCAGCAAGTACGTTTTGGCTTTTATGGCGATATGGACATTGCGCTAATCGAAGCGACTGCTATTACGCCTGAAGGCAAGATTATTCCATCAATGGGTATCGGTACCAATAATCAGTGGCTGAAAACTGCTAAAAAAGTCATCATCGAAGTCAATTCGCGCCAAAGTATGAAATTAGAGGGCATGCATGACATTCCTGATGACATTGGTGCGCCGCCTCATCGTCAGCCGATTCCTATCGTCGATCCTGCCAACCGTATCGGTACACCTTATTTAGAGTGTGATCTGGATAAGATTGTCGGTATTGTCATGACGGATGCGCCTGATCGCAATAGTAAATTTGCTGATCCTGATGAAAACTCTAAAACGATCGCTTCACAGATCATTGAGTTTTTGGATCATGAAGTCAAACAAGGTCGCCTGCCAAAGAACTTACTGCCACTACAGTCAGGCGTCGGTAACGTTGCCAATGCTGTGTTGATGGGCTTGCAGGACAGCCCGTTTGATAATTTGATGGGTTATACCGAAGTGTTGCAAGATGGTATGCTAGATCTAGTATTAAGCGGCAAGATGGCATCAGCGTCGGCAACGGCATTATCCTTTAGCCCAGATGCTTTGCAGCGCTTTAATGACAATATTGACTTTTTGCGTAATAAGCTTATTTTGCGCCCACAAGAGTTTACCAACCATCCTGAGGTCATTCGCCGCCTAGGTATTATCGCTATGAATGCCATGATCGAAGCGGATATCTATGGTAACGTCAACTCGACACACATCATGGGTACCAAGATGATGAATGGTATTGGCGGCTCAGGTGACTTTACCCGTAACTCGCATTTCTCATTCTTTGTGAGTCCATCAACCGCTAAAGGTGGCGCGATCTCTGCTATCGTGCCGATGGTATCGCACCACGACCATACTGAGCATGATGTAATGTTCTTGGTCACTGAGCAAGGATTTGCTGATTTGCGTGGTAAATCGCCGCGTCAACGCGCTAAGCTCATTATCGATAACTGCGCGCATCCAGACTATCGCCCAATGCTTCAAGACTACTATGAGCGCGCTCAGAAGTCAGGTCCACTGCATACGCCGCATATTCTTGATGAGGCACTGTCATGGCATCAGCGTTTTGTTGAGACCGGTGACATGCGTATCAAGTAATTATGATTGTGCAATAAACAAAAGCCCCTTATCGAGAGATAAAGGGCTTTTTTGTGTATAAAACTACTCAATCTAGGTCTAAAAAACTTACTCTGCAAAAAAAATTTACTCTTCAAACTTAGTAAGCATCTCATTAATACGCGCGTCTTTGTCTTGCCATATCTGCTCAACCCAAGCAAACATCTGCGCTTTGACGTCCTCATCCTCCTCGTAACCACCGTTTTGAATAGCAGCGACCAAATTATCAGGCACCTCAAGGTAGCGCACATCGACGCTTAGGCGTTGAATGTTGCCTTGCCATAAATCAGCGTAGGTCGGAATGCCATCAGGATAAACGATAGTCATATCCAGTATTCCGTCTATCTCATCGCCTAAAGCATTGATAGCAAGAGCGAGGCCGCCTGCGCGCGGTTTGAGCAAATGGGTGTAAGGGGAGTTCTGTTTATCGCGCTTAGCCTGAGTAAAGCGCGTGCCTTCCAAATAGTTGAGCAAGGTAAAAGGCTTGTCTTTGAGCAGTGAGCAGGCACGTTTGGCCTCAATGATGTCTTTGCCTTGTAGCGCAGGGTTTTTGGCGATTTGTTTTTTGGAGTGACGGCGCATCATCGGAAAGTCCAAAAAGTAAAAGGTCTGACCGACGATAGGGATATATATCAGCTCAAATTTGGTAAAAAACCGCGTCAGGGGCAGACGGTCTTGGCCAATGTACTGCACGATACTGGTATCAACCCAAGATTGATGATTGCTCACGAGCAAGTACTTACCGCTGGTATCGACATCCTCTGGCAGCTGGATACGCCAGTCTTTCTTGGGGAGTACCGTATCGATTACCGCATTATTACTTTTAATCCAGTGATTGGCGATTTTGATGATTGCTTTGTCAGCGACATCAGCACCAGTGATGATTTTGGTTGCGCCCATAAGCCAAACAGGAATGCTACCTGCAAAGCTATTGCCCAAAATGACACCAGTCGCCGTCGCCAGTGAGACCGCTTTGCCAAGCTTTGGTGTGCGGTCATGTATTTTTTGAAACACTGAAGCCAAGCGCATGTAAAACCATTCTTGTAGCTAATTTTAGTCGCTAAATATTTTAGCAGAAATCCGTACAAAAGTAGTCGGGCAGAGATGACTGGTGATTGCACAAGACAAGCGGCGATATATAACCAATCATATTCGATAAGTGATATTAGATTGGCCGTCAAAAACAATGATAGCTATTAGACTAACTTTGCAAAACGAGTAGACACAAAAAAGCACCTAGTAAGGTGCTTTTTGACTTAGTATAATTCGCCATTTTATTATTTAAGTTTTACATCTGAAGTTACACAATTGCATAGATGGCGTAGATAATTATCAAAATACACCCCATATACCAAATACTTAAAACTATAAAAGACAACTATGATTTTTATCAGTAATACTATTAGCCTAGGTGAGAGCGAGGTTGAGATTAACGCCATCCGCGCGCAAGGGGCAGGCGGGCAAAACGTCAATAAAGTCTCCTCCGCTATTCATCTACGCTTTGATATCAACGCCTCGAGCCTAAGTGATTCTCAAAAGCAGCGCTTGCTTGCCAGCAAAGACAGTCGAATCACTAAAGAGGGGATATTTATCCTCAAAGCTCAGCAATACCGCACTCAAGAGCGTAACAAAATTGATGCCTTTGAACGTCTTAAAGCCTTTATCTTGCAAGCAACCCAAGTCGCCAAGGCGCGCAGACCGACCAAGCCGAGCAGAAATGCTAAACGTAAACGCGTCGATCAAAAGACCCAGCGCGGCAAAACCAAAGCGCTACGCGGCAAGGTAGACTTCTAAGCTGGCTTCTCTTAACTCAAATTTGGATACTATCCTATGCTAATTAATGCAGATTTTTCGCGTCGTGCTGAGCTACCGTCTGAAGAACACCAATGGATCAAGTCCCCGCAAGGCGGCGTTGAGCGCGTGATGCTCGATCGCGTAGGCGCGGAAAAAGCGCGCGCGACGAGTCTTGTGCGTTATGCGCCAAGCTCTCACTTTCCCCGTCATCAGCACCCAGGCGGCGAGGAGATTTTGGTATTGTCAGGGACGTTTTCAGCCGATGACGAGCATTACCCTGCAGGCTGGTACTTGCGTAATCCACCAGCGTCAGGTCACACTCCCTTTAGTGATGAAGGGGCGATTATCTTTGTTAAGCTGCGACAGATGCTAGCATCAGAAAATCGTCATGTCGCTATCGACACGTACGATAACGCTAACTGGCAACGCGTCGGTAGCCGGGAAGTTTGTCCTTTATATTCAAGTGAGCACTATTTAGACAACCGTGAGCAGGTCAGCTTGCAGCGTTTGGGTGCAGATGAGGTTTTGTTCAGCGATGATCTACTTGCCCAATTGACGACAGGCGGCGCAGAGCTATTAGTTGTCAAAGGTGCGCTTTTAGATGGGCATCAAACTTATAATAAAGACAGTTGGATACGTATGCCCGCAGCTACCGCAGCTACGTCGTCGTCGATAAAAGCAGGGTCGCAAGGCGCTACCGTCTATCTTAAGACGGGTCATTTAGCACAAGTGATTGGCGCAGATGTCGAAGATTTGGACGTTTAATGAGCTCGATTTTCACATTTACGATTTAAGATTTTTAATACAAGAAAAATAAATATGACAAATATACCTGTAGCGATTATCGGGGGCGGGTTAAGTGGTCTATACGCCGCTTATCTACTAGAGAAACAAAGCATCGATTATGTCTTGATAGAAGCGCGTCCTACTCTGGGTGGTCGTATTTTAGATAATAGACTCTTAAGAGACTCAAACTCTGAACAGACGACTTCACAACATCTTGGCTCTGATAATGCAAAAGATGTAGATAGCTTCGACTTAGGGCCGTCTTGGTTTTGGCCTGAGTTTCAGCCGCAGCTAAGTGCTCTGGTCGATGAGTTAGAGCTTGAGACTTTTGCACAGTTTGAAGAGGGTGATACATTAATCGAGCGCGCTCCTAACGAGCCTGCTATGCGTACATTAGGGTATAAAAGCTCACCGCCATCTATGCGTATTAAAGGTGGCATGAAGGCCTTGATCGACGCTTTATATCATCGCCTTGATCCTTTAAAAGTAGTCACAGGTCAGAGAGTGAAAAGCCTTGATTATACGGATGGTTTTGCGCGAATAACGAGTGAAGATAAGGTAGGGCAAGTGAAAATATGGCAAGCAGAGCAAGTGTTATTGGCACTGCCACCTCGTTTAGTAGAAGCCAGTATTACCTTTGAGCCTGAGTTGCCGACGGACTTGAGGGATGAATGGCGCAATACCGCGACTTGGATGGCGCCTCATGCCAAATACTTTGCGGTTTATGATACCCCTTTTTGGCGCGGGCACGGTCTCTCTGGCGCTGCTCGTAGCTCGCAAGGACCAATGGTTGAGATTCATGATGCCTCTATCATGGATGGCAGCGGCGCGCTATTTGGCTTTGTAGGCGTACCTGCCACTGTTCGTCAAAGCGTCTCAACTGAGGTACTAAAAGAGCATTGCCGCGCGCAACTGGTACGTTTATTTGGTGAGCAAGCAGGCGCGCCAAAGTCTGAATATCTCAAGGATTGGGCACAAGATTCATTTACCGCGACGCTAGCCGATGCCAGTAGCAACGTTCAGCATTCACAAGCGCCTCAATCCAAGCCAATATCAGGTATATGGGCGGATAGTCTGACAGGGATAGGTAGTGAGTGGTCGCCAAGTTTTTCGGGATATCTTGCAGGCGCTATCGAGGCGGCAAGCCTTGGGGTACAAAGCTTGCCTAAAGGGCTATAGTTAATAATATTTTGATAAAGACAAAGCACTAACGTCCTGTCCACACCGCATGACGCTTTTGAATAAAGGCGTCAATACCTTCGCTAACATCGTTCGCCATCATGTTACCAGTCATCACCTTGCCCGCGTACTCATAGGCGTGCGGCAGATCCATATCTAGCTGCTTGTAGAACATATCTTTGCCCGTTTTGATGGCGACAGAGGATTTACTAGTAATAGCATCGATCAAGGATTGTAGCGCGGCGTCCAGCTGATCGGCTGTTGCCACGCGATTGACAAGCCCTTGTCTCATAGCAGTATCGGCATCGATAAACTCGCCTGTAATCAGCATCTCAAAGGCTTGCTTGCGAGAGAGGTTACGACTGACTGCAACGGCGGGGGTGGAACAGAACAGTCCAACATTTATCCCAGAAGTCGCAAACTTAGAATCGTCTGAGGCGACTGCCAAATCACAAGCAGCGACCAGCTGACAACCTGCCGCCGTTGCAATGCCTTGTACTTTTGCAATGACGATTTGCGGCATAAGGTTTAAAGTTAGCATCATCTGACTACACTGCTTAAACAGTGCACTATGAAAGGCCTCATTGTTATGAGCGCGCATCTCTTTGAGATTGTGACCGGCACAAAACGCTTTGCCCGTAGCGGCGATGACGACCACGCGAACCTCTTCATCTTGCGCGATATCATCAAGCTCGGTTTGCATAGCCGTCAGCATGTCAACCGACAACGCATTGAACTGTTTGGGACGATTAAGCGTTAAAGTGACAACACCATCAGCGCTATTTTCTCTAATGATAAACGGCTCGTTTGTCTCGTTGGCGCTTTGACTAGTCGCCTCTGTATTTGTAGTATTCATCTATCTTCCTTGATAAGCTGTGTTCGTTATCGTTAATCATAGCATGGCTTGTTTTTTATACAATAGAGTCGAGGCTTGCAAGTACACAAGCCTATATTGCCATTACTACAGTCGGTATATCCAAAAGCCACTAGATAAGCGATAATGACGGTCATAAATTTGCACCACTATATTTTTATTCAAGCTAATCACCATTCAAATTGCTAACCATAAACTTTAATCAACAGGCCATCTTACATGTCCAATAATAACCCTTATAATTTTGTACCCCTCAATCCTACGGGTAGAGATGACAAAGACGGCTTCAATACGTACTCACCTGAGGATATGATCACCATATACGAGCAGCAGTTCCTTATTCCCGTACCTAAGGACGAGCTGACCGAGTTTTTGCCCGCGCTAAAGCGTTTTTATGATATCGATGACAATACTTTAGATGTCAGCGCCGTGATCTTTGATGCCATAGCGGATGCGACGATTATTTATAATCACAAGGTAAAAACAGGCGAGTATCAAATCCTAGGAGACTTAGTTATAGCTGACTTGGTTGAAGAGTCTAAAGAGTCTGTTGAAAACGTCACAGATGATGAGGGTAGCGACAATACCGCCTATACTTTAGACTGTATGCGTACGTTTTTTATCAATGATGTCGAGATACCTTATCACTTTAATTTATTCGTTCAAGGCGATGGATACTCAACATTGACCGAAAGAGACACAGTCCTTGAGAAGATATACTGGCTTGTCCATGCTGGGTTTGAGGAGCATCTATTAGATAACTCTGACAACCTAGATAGTTTAGAGTCCATCAATGAAGACCTTGCCCGCTTAGGCATTACAGAGATGGATCTGGCGACCGTACATCAACTGGTTAATTATATCGAAGACCACATTATTGATGATGACATGATTGATGCGCTAAACGCGCTAATAGATGACGCTGAGTAAGGTTACCTTAGAGTAACTTTTACGCTCTAGACAGTCATAGTTACCCTTGCTACTATGTGCACATCGTGGGTTTAACAGGTTTGCGCCGCTATAAATACGGACAATCCTTGCAACTTCCAGCACGATTCAAAACAATTCTGGTAAAGCGCATGAGCCTGTACTCCGACATCCTCATTTGTGCCTGATTTTATTATTTTGCCGGAGTTATAGGACAAGATATCATGAACCACAGCACTTCTCACGCCAAATACACGCGCCAGTATCATCCGCGTCATCCTCTTGCGCAGTACGCGATCAGCCAAATAGAGGCACTTGAGCTACGCGCGCAGCATATCATCAAAGCCATGGGCTATCCTACCAAACATACTTTGCCGGCGTGCGAGCGCCTGCGTCATGTGTTGTCCAATAAGCACCTTGGGCTTGACGGTAGTTATAGGGACGGATATTTTACTGCTGATGCGTTTTTGGCTAAGCTGTTTATAGTGCTTGAGATACCCTATGAGCTATTCGCCGAAGATACCGCGCAGATCAAATATGAATTAAACCCTATGCACGCTTTGCCCAAATATAGCTTGCAAACTAGTTTTGATGCTCAGTTTGACAATACAAAACTGACGCTCGATGCGACTAATGACTATAAATTTACTGTCCAGCAGAAAAAGACCGATAGCGCCTAGTGTTTAAGTGGTTGCTCCGTTGACGGTCAACTGTAGTCATAACAAAAGCCTCGCTACCCAGTGAGGTTTTTTGCTATCAACTGGGTTATCTAACGTTTTATCCAATCCCAAATAGCGTTCTATTCGCATAATTTAGAATTCATATTAAAAGAAAAAAATAAAACAATAGCCTCAAGATTTAAGCACTTTAAGAGTGGCAAAATATGCGAGGCAGGGGCAATCTATCTTTAAAGACTTCGCTTGCGCTTAACTAAAGCACAGCTTTCATCCTGCAGTCGGACAAAGCAGTACTTCGTTATCTCCTCACTCACCCTCGACAAAAACTAGTATTTAGCAATCGGGTAGAACAATCCTTTTCCATTTCCTCGCTGAGCTTTACGCAAAAGACTAGATTTTTGCTGAATGACTAGCAACAGGTAGTAACAATGAGATAGCATAGGTAATTATAGGGACGTTTAGATAAACAAGGAGTCTTCAGATGAAAGCAATCACACGATTTTCAAATAGCTTGATGGAGAAGTATCTACCAGATCCGTTTTTATTCGTCGTTATTTTGACGATCGTCATTTTTGTGATGGGGTTAGGTCTTACCGATTCCTCGCCCGTAGAGATGGTCGCTTATTGGGGCGAGGGCTTCTGGGCATTGCTGGCGTTCTCCATGCAGATGGTACTAGTGCTAGTTACAGGCTTTGTATTGGCCAGCAGCCCTTTATTCAAAAAAGGGCTGGGTAAGCTGGCAGGTTTTGCGCATTCACCAAGCAGCGCGATTATACTTGTCACCTTGGTATCTCTTGCAGCAAGCTGGATCAACTGGGGCTTTGGCTTGGTGATCGGTGCGTTATTCGCCAAAGAGCTGGCTAAGCGCGTTCATGGTGTGGACTATCGATTGCTGATTGCCAGTGCTTACTCTGGCTTTATCATTTGGCATGCAGGATTTTCAGGCTCAATTCCACTATCTATCGCCACCGAAGGTCACCCATTCGTTGAGCAGATAGGTATTGTCCCAACCAGTGCTACGATATTTGCCAGTTATAATTTAATCATCGTGGCAGCTTTGGTCATCATTATACCTTTACTCAACCGTTTGATGATGCCAAGCAAAGCGGATACCGTTACTGTCGATCCCAAAGTTTTGGTCGATCCAGTCGAGGAGGAGCTGCCAGCTCAATCTGCGATGACCCCAGCAGAGCGCTTGGAGAACAGCTGGATCCTATCTATGCTAATTGGCGCACTGGGGATTGCCTTTATCGTTTATTATTTTGTGCAAAACGGCTTTGCGTTAACGCTTGATCTTGTCAATTTTATGTTTTTATTCCTTGGTATTATATTTCATGGCACGCCGCGTAAATACTTAATCGCAGTACAAGAGGCGGTCAAGGGCGCAGGCGCTATCATCGTTCAGTTTCCATTTTATGCAGGTATCATGGGGATGATGACGGCCTCCGGGTTGGCGGGGTTAATGTCTGAGGCTTTTGTCAGTGTCTCAACCGAGCAGACGCTGCCGCTTTTTGCCTTTTTGAGCGCAGGGCTGGTCAATTTCTTTGTGCCATCAGGCGGCGGGCAGTGGGCAGTACAAGCACCAATTATGCTAGAGGCGGCCGACATGCTAGGGAGCGACCCCTCACGCGTTGCGATGGCGGTGGCATGGGGCGATGCTTGGACAAACATGATTCAGCCATTTTGGGCACTGCCAGCATTAGCCATTGCTGGACTCAAAGCCAAAGATATCATGGGGTTCTGTGTCATTGTATTGCTCGTCAGCGGCGTGGTAATCGCTTTAGGACTCTTATTCTTATAAATAACACTCAATAAATAGACCTTGCCTGCTAGACTGGTGAGGTCTTTTTTGTATTTCAACCGTGAGACTGATTATGACTGCTTCCTTGCCACTCTTATATTCCTTTCGCCGCTGCCCTTATGCCATGCGGGCGAGGCTTGGTATTTTGTTCTCAGAGCAGCAAGTTGTACTGCGAGAAATCGTACTAAAGGATAAACCCGCGCAGATGCTAGCGATTAGCCCAAAGGGTACAGTCCCTGTATTGCAACTGAGCGATGGTCAAGTGATTGAAGAGAGTAGGGAGATCATGGAGTGGGCGCTTGCACAAAATGATCCGCAAGATTTGCTTGATGCCCAAGTGTTGCAGCAAGCCAATACGCTGATCGATCAAAATGATCATGAGTTTAAGCACTGGCTGGATCGCTACAAATACGCAGATCGTCATCTTGAAATGACTCAAGAACAATATCGGCAAAAAGGCGAGACGTTTTTGCAAGTTTTAGAGGAGCTACTCACACAGAACCTGTATTTGTTAGCAGATAAAGTAACGCTTGCTGACATTGCTATTATGCCTTTTGTACGCCAGTTTGCTCATGTCGATCGCAATGCTTTTTATGAATTGCCTTATCCAAACGTGCAGCGCTGGCTGAATCATTGGCTGGCACACACTCTATTTTTGCAAGTCATGACCAAGTATCAGCCGTGGGCGGAGGGCGATGAGGTTGTGGTTTTTGGTGTTTAGTGTCTAAAATCATCATATAAGAACACTCAAACCGAACTCTTGCTATAATGCCCAACGCTATAAAATAAAGATTATCAATTATGGAACACAACGCTGTAGAACAAAAACCGGTATTTATGCCAAGAGTCAATAGTGACAATTTGGTCAAAACAGATATGGTGAGAGTAGAGCGCCATGTTGGGTTTGCCAGTCGCCAAAAGAAAAAGTCTATCAATGATTTGCATCAAGTCATCCGCAAAAAATATGGCTTTAGCAATGTCTTAGAGATGTCTAGCAAATCAGGTAATAAGCTGAGCTTTTTGCTCAGTCCACTTAGCCTACAGCTCACTGATGAGGATAGCGGCGGGCAGTATAGTGTCGAGAATATCTTTCAGGCGAGTAAAGTATTTGAGCGTGGTGGCCCTTTTACAGATTTGCTCACTGCTGCGCCAAGACAAGCCAAAAAGGACGAGCGCTTGCATCACTCAGGTCAGCTTATTGGCTACAATGATTTCGGTATGGAGTGGGGCATAGAGCCTTTGACTGTATTTTATGATTGGTTATACATCAATGCGCTCAAGCAAAATACGCAGCTTCATGATGAGGTTATGCAGTATCAAGCTTTTACCGATATTACGTTTAATCCTAAAAAGTCTATCCACTGCGCCGCTTATTCGCTAGCAATGTTTGTAGCGCTTAGCAAACGAGAGTTACTTGATAAAGTTGAAGATGCAGGCACGTTTTATGACTTGCATACTGAGTTTACCGTCAGTAATACCGAGCAGTTTTTAGAAAAAGGCTGGTTTTGATAATCAACCATTCTAGATGCACTTTGGGTGTTACTGGTCTCTACTAAATGGCTACTAAATTTCCTATATAATGCAATCTTCTTTATGATGATTCATTCGATTTAGGCTCTTTAACAAAACAGCTTTTAATTAGACAAAACGGTGCTCTATGTTTAACGTGACCACGACTCGATTAAATAAATATATTAGCGAAAGCGGTATATGTTCTAGGCGCGACGCTGATCGCTTTATCGAACAAGGTAATGTATACGTCAATGGCAAGCGCGCGCAAGTCGGCGCGCAAGTGAGCGCAGGAGATGCGGTAAAGGTGAATGGACAACTTATCGAGCCGCGAGAGCCCGATGATTTTGTGTTTATCGTCTTAAACAAACCCGTTGGCATTGTCAGCACCACTGAAGCTTCAGAGAAAAACAACATTGTCGATTTTGTGAGGCATAGTTTACGTATCTTCCCCATTGGCCGCTTGGACAAAGACTCGCAAGGGTTAATCTTTTTGACCAATAATGGCGATCTGGTCAACAAGGTATTGCGCGCGGGTAATAACCACGAAAAAGAGTATTTGGTGACGGTGAATAAGCCGATAACCGATAGTTTTATTGAGGGTTTAGCAGGTGGCGTCCCTATACTAGGGCAGATGACCAAGAAGTGCCCCGTGACAAAGGTTGCGCCCACCGTCTTTAATATTACCTTAGTGCAGGGGTTAAACCGTCAAATCCGCCGTATGTGTGAGCATTTTGGCTATGACGTCGTCAAGCTTGAGCGTACGCGAATTATGAATGTCAATCTTAAGGGTTTACCCGTTGGCGACTGGCGAGATTTGACTGAAAAAGAGTTATCTGTATTGCTTAAATCTATTGGAGAGTCGACTTCAGAAGATAGTAATGCAGGCAAAAAGTCTCGCAACGGCCCACGAAAAAAATCTCGTAGCAATACATCAAAATCGGCTTCTACATCAACAGGCGCAGCAAAAGATAATAAACACTCTAAAGAGAGCGCTAGAAAACCTAAGGGTTCAAAGGGTAGGGATGGGCGTCCTGCTGGTCGCGGTAAGCCTTCAGGCGGCAAGGGCAAACCTGCTGGCAATAGCAACGGAAATGGTAAGCGTCCTGCTAAAGGACGAGGGTCTAAGCGCTCTTCACGATAATTAGTTTTTGAAGTGTGGTTGCTTAATTAAGTTTTAAAATAACAATAAGCGAAATAATTTACCCCTAACGAGATAACACTATGTTTAGAATAAAAGTAGAACGTATCGTCAAAAAACCGATTAACGACGTGTTTGAAGCACTCAGCGACCATGCTGGTTATGGGTCATTTAAAGCGGTTGGGGCTGCTAAGCTAGTAACAACAGGGGATGAGGAGCGCAATGGCGTCGGCGCTTTACGCGTGATTCAAACCGGGCCTGTTAAATTTTGGGAGCGAATCACGGCATTTGAGCGTCCTACTCATATGCAATACAAAATCGAAAAAGCTAAGCCTATAAAAATGAAGCACAATAAAGGTGTCATTGATTTAAAAGACTTAGGAGACGGCACCACACACGTCACTTGGGTATCTGAGGGTCGCCTGATGTTACCATTGCCATTGATCGGTCGCCTATTTGACCGTCAAATGCAAAAACAAGGAACCGTAGGGTTCAATAGCATACTCAAATCTATAGAAAGCCGCTAAAGTCGCGGCAAGGTTGAGTGATTGGTGTGTCTTAGGGTGCGTATCAAAATTAGGGTATAGAGTGCGAGTAACTATCGTTTGTCTTCATCAGACTTGTTTTTTGTAGCTTCAATCTCGTTAAAGCGCGCTAATTGCTCGGGTGTTGCTTTTTGCTGATATTTCTCTTTCCACTCAGAATAGGGCATACCGTAGATAAGCTCGCGCGCATCTTCATAATCAATATCAATACCGCGCTCCTCCCCAGCCGCTTTGTACCATTTGGATAGACAGTTGCGACAAAAGTCAGCAAGGTTCATCAGCTCAATATTTTGTACATCTTTGCGCTCGTCTAAATGAGCGAGCAAGCGGCGAAATGCCGCGGCTTCTAATTCAGTGTTTGATTCTAGTTTTGCCATAAGATTTTCCTGATTATTACTATGTATTTGGGTGTATATTTTCTATTATACAGAACGCTTTAGAGATAATGATAACCTGTTGTTCTAAGGTTAAGCAAAAAAGCCTCACTACATATTGAATACTATATGAATTATCCTGCGCTTATATCGCTATCTAATCATTACTGGATAAAACAGCTACGTTGCATTTTAAGACGAGACTGTAATACTGACTACTAAAGCCTAGGATAGGCCATTTAAAATCAAGGAAGGTAACCTTTATGTCAATTGTAAATCAATTTCATACTCATGAGGTGCAAAATCAGCCTTATGCCTTAGCCAACTATAATGCATGGGAAACAGACATAGCGCTAAAAGAAGCAGTGACTCGAGAGGGCGCGTCTTGGGCAGATAATCATTTGAGCGAGTTTGGTGCACTTACTGGCGGTGGTTTGATGACCAGCGGATTTTTGGCAAACGAAAATAAGCCTAAACTGCGAAACTTTGACAGTTATGGACGGCGTATAGATGAAGTAGAGTTTCATCCAGCCTACCATGATTTGATGAGGGCGGGCATGAAGTATGGCATGAGCAATTTTGCCTGGCGTAATGAAGAGCGCAGTAGCGCGCACGTGGCACGCGCCGCCGTGATGTATTTAGGGTCACAGCCTGAGGCCGGGTTTGGGTGCCCGATGTCTATGAGCTATGCTGCAATTGCTGCACTACGACATGCGCCTACACTGGCCGATAAATGGTTACCTAAGTTATTATCTTCAGAGTATGATCCGCGTAGCTTACCTATGGAGGAGAAACTAGGCTGTACTATGGGCATGGGAATGACAGAAAAACAAGGCGGCTCAGACTTACGTCGTAATACGACGAAAGCTACGCTACAAGAGGACGGCTCATATAAAATTATCGGTCATAAATGGTTTTTCTCAGCGCCAATGTGTGACGCTCACCTCGTTTTGGCCCAGTCAGAAAACGGTCTTAGCTGCTTCTTAGTACCGCGTTTTTGTCCTGATGGCACGCGCAATGCTATCCAAGTACAGCGCCTAAAAGACAAATTAGGCGACTGGTCAAATGCCTCATCAGAAGTAGAGTTTCAAGAAGCGTTTGGCGAGTTAGTGGGCATAGAAGGTCGCGGTATCCCGACAATTATTGAAATGGTAGCGCTAACCCGACTCGACTGTATGATTGGCTCATCAGCACAAATGCGTCAAGCTATCGTTCAAGCTATTCATCACACCAGCCAGCGCGAGGCATTTGGCAAGCTACTCATTGATCAGCCTATTATGCGTAATGTGTTGGCAGATTTAGCCTTAGAGTCAGAAGCTGCGATTGCCCTAACTATGCGTATCGCGCGCGCAGTGGACAGCATAGACCACGACCCTCATGAAGCCGCCCTTGCGCGTATCGCCACGGCCATTGGCAAATATTGGATATGCAAACGCACTCCTGTCCTTGTCAATGAGGCGCAAGAATGTCTAGGAGGTAATGGCTATGTGGAAGAGACCATAATGCCGCGTCTCTACAGACAAGCACCGCTAAACTCGATCTGGGAAGGCAGTGGTAATGTACAATGCTTAGATGTGCTTCGAGCATTAAAAAAAGAGCCCGAAACTCGCGATGCACTATTCACAGAGCTAAAAAAAGCAGCAGGTAAAAACTCTGATTATGATGCTGAACTCAAGCGTCTGACAGGGCGTTTTGAGGATACTCAAACCTTGGAGTTCCGTAGCCGTTACGTGATTGAGCGCCTAGCATTAATGCTACAAGCGTCTATCTTGCTACTCACTGACAATACTGAAATCGCAACGATATTCTGTCGCTCTAGGCTTGCAAATGAGCATGGCTTAGCCTTTGGCACTTTGAGTCCTGACGCCCCAGTGGATCTATTAATTGAGCGGGCTGCGGGTGCTACGCAAGCGGTTTTATGAGCTATTAAGTGTTTTAGACGAGCTATCTTCGTAGAGGCATTGATACATAATTATATTAGAGAATTATTAAAAAATGTTCTTTGTAAATCGCTTTTTACAGGTACAACATATCGTTCAAACTATGGGTTACCCTGAAATAGAGTACATAGTTGACTCACTATAAAACTGATAATATTAGCGTATCGATTTTATGTCGAATCGATCATACCAGTTAGGTCAGCACCCAAAGTAAGTAGTGATACAATGCTCTGATAATCAATATGTTATAAAAGGTTTATATTATGGCTCGCAGCGCTAGCGCATTACATATTTTAGTAAAAGACAAAGAAGTGGCTGAGGGGATTATTGCTAAGCTTAAAAAAGGCGCTCAGTTTGATGTGCTGGCTAAGAAGCATTCAACCTGCCCATCAGGTAAAAAAGGTGGCAGCTTAGGCGAGTTTGAAAAAGGCGATATGGTAGGGCCATTTGATAAAGTCTGCTTTAACGGCGAGCTGTTTACCCCGCATTTAGTCAAGACCAAGTTTGGCTGGCATGTGGTAAAGGTGCTTTATAGAACCTAGGCGTTAGAGTTTATAGATACATAAAAGCTCTGAGCTGTTTTAAAAGATGGTGCATACATCTAAGCCAGACAACTTAAGCTGTCTGGCTTAGATGTTAGTAGTAACTTATCTATTATAATGTTCTCGACATAGAGCCTGCTTACACACCGCAGCGCACTTACTAAATTTCGCTACAAGCCTTGAAAATCGGACAAAAAAAAGCCTCACCGCTCATATAAAGAGTAGTGAGGCTTTTGTGCTTTATCAAAGCTATATTTGGAGCGGGAAAAGAGATTCGAACTCTCGACCCCAACCTTGGCAAGGTTATGCTCTACCACTGAGCTATTCCCGCTAAATCATCGTATTAACCATACCTAAGCATCGCCAGATGATGACAGCATATTATACGTATATTTATTAGTCTGTCAATAATTTTTGTATAAATTATCTCAGTCATCAAACCACGTGTGACTTCAAGATTGTCTTATGGTATAACATATTTTTATAATAAGTATTCCATAATATTTGTGAAGTACAAAACAGCTTTAAAGCTGCAACTACACTTATAACCCTAATGCTAGAACTATAAAACAAGGACAACAAACATGACTCAACCTTATACCATTGCTGATTATCTATTTGACCGAGTAGCAGAAGCAGGAGCTTCTGAAGTATTTGGCGTGCCAGGCGACTACAACTTATCATTTTTAGATAACATCATAGCCTCGGACAAGCTGCGCTGGGTGGGCAATACCAATGAGCTAAACGCAGGATACGCTGCAGACGGCTACGCTCGTGAGCGTGGCTTTGCAGCGATGGTGACTACTTTTGGCGTGGGCGAGCTGTCGGCGATTAATGCGACCGCAGGCTCGTTTGCAGAGTATGCGCCAGTGCTACATATCGTCGGTGCGCCTGCGACATCACTGCAAAATGCCAAGAGCCGTATTCATCACTCCTTGGGCGATGGCGTTTTCAATCACTTTATCAAGATGGTCGAACCTGTAACTGTCGCGCGCGCGCAGATTACTCCAGAAAATGCGGCATCAGAGATTGACAGAGTGATACGCATGATCCTCAAAAAGCATCGTCCAGGCTACTTAATGCTCTCACCCGATGTGGCAAAGCTACCGATCTATCCACCAACGACTAAGCTAGATGATAGTCAAGAAGACATCACAAGCGCTGCTGCACTGAGCGCCTTCAAGCAAACACTCATTGAGTTCTTACCTAACAAGACAACCACATTGATGGCTGATCTAATGGTGCATCGTTTGGGACTACAAGAGGAGCTTAAAGCCTTAATCGCTGATACTGAGGTGCCTTATACCACCTTGTCATGGGGCAAAAGCTTACTTGATGAACAAGGCGAGCGCTGGGTGGGCACCTACTCTGGTGTTGCCTCTAGACCTGTCGCCAAGGATGCGGTCGAGAACTGCGAGTGCTTGATCAAAGTTGGGGTCAATTATACGGATACAACGACCGCAGGATTTAGCCAAAATATCGATGAAAAATCAGTGGTTGATTTGCACTATGAGCGCGCCAGCATCGGCGGGCAAAATTTTGCCCCAATCGCACTAAAGGACAGCTTGCAAGCTGTACACGAGGTGATGACCTCAGGTGTCGATATCATACCTATGCCGCTATGTGAGCCTATGATGCCTCACGAGCAGATTGGCGCAGATAGCGAAGCGATACGTCAAGACGACCTATGGCACATCATTGCCAAAGGTTTGACCCATAATAATCTAGTATTTGCTGATCAAGGAACGGCGTATTTTGGTATTAGCGATACGCGCCTGCCTGCTGGAGTGACGTGCTACGGACAACCGATGTGGGGCTCGATTGGCTATACTTTGCCCGCTAGCCTCGGCGCTGGGATTGCTTCCACGCACAAACGCAGCGTACTACTGATAGGCGATGGCTCGGCACTATTAACGATTCAAGATATCGCGGTCATGCTCAAAGAAGGTATCAACCCCTTTATCGTACTGGTTAACAATGACGGCTATACCGTTGAGCGTGCGATACATGGTGAGAACCAACCTTACAACGATATTCCGCATTGTGATTGGCAAGTAATGCTGCAAGCCTTTGGTGGTAATGAGGCCAATAGCTTAACGTTAAGAGCCCAAACAGCAGGCGAGCTAAAGTCTGCACTACAGACAGCAGCAGCAACGACAGATAAACTGGTAATGCTAGAGGTGATAACCGATAAGCACGATATCCCGCCGCTACTTGCTGATATCACTAAGGCCCTGCAATAACGAGCAGGTACTTAATGCATCGAATACTTCAAAAACCCTATTTAGTCCTGAGCTAAATAGGGTTTATTGTAGATGTTGCTGATCAAGTTCTATATAGAGGCTATTGTGTCATGACAAACTGAGCTATGCTTTTGTTAGTGACATATAACGTGATAAGGGGAGGCACCTCATTATGATCTGGGTAAAGATGATTATTGGTGCGCTCATGGTATTGCTGATACAGATTTTCGCACAGACGCGCTTTTTTTATTTGGCGGCTTTGGCACCGCTTTTTCCAACTTTTACGCTTATTAGTCACTTTATTGTTGGCACTGAGCGTAGCGGTGCAGACTTAAAGATCGCGTTAATATTTAGTATGTTAGGCGTCATACCGCATCTGATTTATACGCTTGTAGTCTTTTTTGGTATTAATTATATGAGCTTGTACAAGGCTCTGCTATTGGGCGTTGTGGCATGGTCTATCGCCGCCGCTATATTAGTCATCGTATGGCAATATATACAAGCCTGAGGTTGTTCTATTTACTCCTCTTCTATATATAGACATGCTTGCCTAAGTTAGTGACTACTGTAGCCATTCCTGCTTTTCGCTGCTATCTTGACGGCACGCAAGAGCAGGCACTAAAGACCGTGTCGTTCCTGCGCTGCGATAACGTCTCTGTCTAAGCGCCTGCAATCCTGTGATCAGCCAAGGATATCCGCTGCAATCAGGGCTAGCGGTGGCATCAATTGCTTGCAAAGGGTGGTCGTGATTAGAGTTTGTATGCTAAATTATGATAAAAACCACCCGAAGGCTGTCAAGTAGACATAATAATAAATTATCCTTTATCACCATCAAATTGCCAAATCACCTCGCCCCAGTTATTGTTAGGGTAGTCAGGCATGATGTCACCTTGTTTAAAGTAAGCTCGGCTGTTCTCTTTAGCTAAAGTGAACCAGTAGCCAGATTTAGGGCAGGGCTGATTTGCTGGGCAACGTCCTTTGGCTTGACTGGTAATTTCGGGTTTAGCGGTAGGCTAGTTCTCGTAATAAGGCGTCATGTCTTCGCCAGCCTCTTGACGCTTGATAAACTCCTCGTAGGTTATTTTATAAGGGTCGATGGAGACAAACTCACTGGTATCAATGCCTGTCTTTTGTAGCACAAGGGGTAGGGTGTAGTCGGGCTGGTCTTGTTGAATGTCTAAGCCCATCTCTAGTGCTTGGGTCTCTGATTGTAATCTTGCTAGCGGTAAATCCTTGTATTCTTCTGGGTAGTATTGCTCCCAACTATTTCTGTTTACGGAGTCTACCATCTGTTGCACTAACTCTTTTTCACTAAGAATATCTAAGTCCATCAAATAATATCGGTTGTTTGTGGCAGGGTCGGTTTGCCTGTTGTAACGTATATCCATAAAAACATCTGTACCATGGCGTAGTTGCCATGTATGTATATCATCTAGTTGCATCCATTCTTCAAAGGTGAGAGGGTAAGTAAAGTCTAAATTTAAATCGCTTGTATGATCCGCAATTGTAAAATCAAAGCTGTCTTGTTTAAAAAGACGTGGAGATCCAATACTATAATTAAAAACCCATCCTTTATTCTCAAGCTCATCAAATAAAGTCATAGTTTGATCGTAGGCTTTTTCGTCAGTAATATTATTACTTTCATCACGAAGAAAAAAAGATATAGAAAGAAACTCTAAAGAACGGTCATTATCTTTGAGGTTATCTAACCCCATAACCGTAACGACATTATTTAAAGTTATTTGCCCATTAGGATAAATAAAGGTGGTGGTTGCCATGTTAGAAGTAGGAAAGTTATAGCCTTGAAACGTAACTCCCATAGGCTGAGCATCGTTTTCTTGAAACGCTGTATATTCAGGATTGCTCTCATACAATGCTTTTGCAGTTGTATTTAAAACAATCTCTAACGGTTTATCAGGCATAGTGACCTCTGGTTCGGCTTGGCAAGAAGTAGCCGTTAAAATAATGGAGATATAAAAAATAAAATAAGTTAATTGTTTAAACATACTCATCTACTTATCTAATTAAAATTGACCCAACGGTCTGCCTTGTTGTACCAGCCTGCCATGGTTCGCAGCTGTATCTCCATATAGGTAGTTTCAGTTTGCATCAAGCCATGAAATTTTTTAGCGACCTGATTGATCCATGTCATACGACTGTCATAATCATAAACTACAGTACCCTCAGGCGCATGTGAGATATATCTTTCAGTGTTAGTAGAGCAATCACTGGTAAAAAATAAAGCGACATCAGGTGCAAGCCAACTAAACATTCCCATTGAATCTATTTCACGCCTGTTTCTCCAGCCTTCGTATATTAGAGGCTGTAAAATCTTACCTTGTTCATGTTCAGCTATAATTAATACATTTTGGTACTGAGCTTTTAGTTTATTGTTTTTGAGACGAGCATTCTCGAACTTCTTAACTTCATCAAAGCCTTTTTTTATAAATTCGTTGCTTCTGAGATTATTGATTTTGGGTAAAGACTCTGCTGCCCAATCCGCTTTATCAATAGCTAATTTTATTTCAGGTACAAGCGTATTTGTATTACGCTTATCCATACAGTTAAAAAAGACTCTCGATCCAAACTTACTGTAATAATGATGCCATCCTGCGATATCTTGGAACAGCCAAAAATTGCCTTGACCAAACCAATCACTAGCAGTAACTACAATGCCATGCTTAGTTGATGTCAGCGTCCAATGCTCTAACGTACAAGCTACGGTTTTACTAGCAAATGCTCCTAAAGCCATCCAATAAAAGCGACCTTTTTTACTTGAATTACCATTTTCTTCAGTCTCTAAATAAAACCGTGCATAAGTACCTGCAATTCGACGTGCTCTTATACTATAACTGTCTACAAAGTTATAAGAGTTCGCTGATACTGCCTCACTCAAACGTTTTAGGCAAAACTGTTGAGAGACAGACCATAGCTCTTCACAGGTACAAGTCGTTGGTAAACAGCTATTTAAAGTTGTATTGGTTTTAGCCTTTACTTTAGTTGCCATAAATTTTCCTCACTTATTTTTTTTCTTATTAAACGTAGACCAGACTAACTCTACTTTCAACTCATCCTCGACATCACCTGAGTCTATTCTAGGCGTCTTACCTTCAATATCTGACTTTGCTTTAATATTTACATTCTTGCCCGTTAATAAGTAGTCTAAATCAGGTAATGGATTACCCATAGGATCAACCAATTGAATCTGCTCATCAAAGAATTCTTTTTCAACAAGCTTATCAAATGGTAATCGCGATAAATAACTACTATCAACGCCACCCTTCGCCCGCGTATGCTTACCCGCTTTCTCAGTAAACTCTTTCGCTACGATGGTGATGTTAGCACCGTCCAAAGTAATACTCGCACCGCCTGCCGTAATGGTCACTTTGCTGGTGGCGACCACTTCTACTTCTTTAGTCGAGGAGGCAATGTTGACATCTTGCTTAGCGGTGGCTTCCAATTTCCCTGTATGTGCAGAGAGGGTGATGTTGTCTTTAGCGTTGGTCATACTGAATTGACCATCAGCGATGACATTCAGCGACTCACTACTGATCTGGTTATGACTATCACCACTGCTGATATGCCTGTCTGCCTGCGTGGTCGTTAGCATCTCACCCATGCTGCGCTGGATTAGCGTATCTTCACTTATATAGCTAATGTCAGCGGCACTATCAATCAACATGAATGGCGTGGTTTGATGGGTCTTACTTTGTTGCTCTTTAGCAATAGTCTCTAGCTGGGTTTTGATTGCTTTATGGTCACGGACGTTGCGTCCCAGTCCTGTCGCCAGTTGGGCAAGGCGCTCATTTAGGTGCTGACCACCGAGACTGGTCTGAGTCAGGGTCGGGATGTGCTGCTGATAGTTGTGCTCTTGGACTTGCACATGAGTTTGCGGCTGGGTGGACAGGGTGAGCGCTTGTCCTGATTTGATATTGATCTGCGCGTTGGTCGTGGCACTAATGCCTTCGCGCTTACCGTTACTACTACCTTTTACTGCTGGGTTGATAACCCCCATCTTGAGACTGGCAGCAACTTGCCCCTCATCGATTTTGAACTGCGAGTAGGCTTTCTGGTCTCTATGATCGCTGATCCATTCGGTCATACCGCTACTGGTGTTGCGATAACCGCTCTCAACGGCTTGCTCGTTATCTGTACTGAAGAGACTATGACGGCTTTGGCTGAGGAGGCTACCCGTATTCATCAAATGCTCACTATCACCGATGGACTGGATTAGGGTTTGATCATCAAATCTGTGGGTGAAGTGACTGCCGTAGTTGCTACCCGCTTGTGCCTCAAGGCGATTGATGGCTTGCGCATAGTTGTCCAGTAAGTAGCTATTGGTTGGGGTGATGTGGTTGCGGCTATCACTATCGCTTTGCATGCTGGTAATACTGGTCATCGGTGGCAATACGTTTCTGCTATACAGATGACCGATCCAAGGCGTATCAGCGCTGATTAAGGTCAGCTGAGTCAAATGACTGCCAGCGTCTAGGGTTGAGGCATGACGCTGCTGGTGGCGACGGCTGATACTAATACTATAGTTAAGTCTTTATAAAATCGATACAGCCCATATCATAAAATAGTTTAGGTAGATTATTCTCCATCCACCCTTGGCGTAGAAACTTAGCCTGTGCCCACTTCTTCTCGATAGGGTTTAGATCAGGGCTGTACGGTGGTAGCCAAAGAATACGATGGCCATGTCTGTTGAGTAGCTTTTGAATACGTTTGCCTTTATGAAACCGAGCGTTATCCATGACAATCACGCATTTAGTCTTGAGACTTGGAATTAAAGTGTGTTTGCACCAGT
>CANLXO010000007.1 GCA_947495055.1 uncultured Psychrobacter sp.
CATTGAGCAGTGTTTATCCTATCGTCTATCTAGACTGCATTGTCGTCAAAGTACGTCAAGACAAGCAGATCATCAACAAAGCCATTTACTTAGCCCTAGGCGTTAACCTTAACGGTAAAAAAGAGCTGCTTGGTATGTGGCTCTCAGAGAATGAAGGCGCTAAGTTCTGGCTGGGTGTTCTCACTGAGCTACAAAACCGCGGGGTTCAAGACATTCTTATTGCCTGTGTAGACGGCCTAAAAGGCTTCCCTGATGCCATCAATACGGTCTACCCTAACGCTCAGGTTCAGCTGTGTATCGTGCATATGGTGCGTTACTCCATGAAGTTTGTGCCATGGACGGATAAGAAGGCCGTAGCGGCTGATTTAAAGGCCATCTATGGCGCTGATACGCTTGAGATAGCAGAGGCCAATCTTGAGCACTTTGATGATACTTGGTGTAAGGACTATCCGCACGTGGTTAAGTCTTGGCGCAATAACTGGGAGGGCTTAACGGTGTTCTTCGAGTATCCTAAAGATATCAGAAAAGCTATATATACTACCAATGCTATCGAGTCGCTAAACAGTATGATTCGTACGGCGGTGAATAAGCGTAAGGTGTTTCCCTCTGATCAGGCAGCATTCAAGGTAGTATATCTGGCGACTCAGCAAGCATCGTCAAGGTGGTCGATGCCCATCCGTAACTGGACGTCTGCTTTAAATCGCTTTATGATTATGTTTGATGACCGTATCAGCAAGCATTTAATCTAAACGGCAGTTACACAGAATTCGGGATGGTCTCTATCGTTTTAGACAAACTATTGATATTTATTCAGTTTTTAATGTCAACTGATGATCTATCTCGTATTAATTACTTGAAAGTTGTATGGTTATTTTTAAATCATACGCTATAATTGCTGAATTTTTGACTCTTACCTTACTATGCAAATTTAAGACAATCATTATGCTCACTATGAAAGTATTTACGTATTTGCGATTCTTACCCGTCCAGCTGTTAGTCGGCTTGTTGTTTTGTACTTGGATCCCTTACCTATTATTTGATTGGAACTACCCTTATTCAGCGATGACTCGCGAGACGACCTTTAGTATGCTTGTTAGCGGAGCACTCACGGTATCGACAGTATTTACGCTACATTTTATCCGTCAGTTCCCAGGAATCAATTCTAGCTCATACATATTGCCTGTATTTATCTTTTGGTTTGCAGTCATTGCTATAATAGCTGGTATTACTTATTTACCGTTTTCTATTTTTTATTACCTTTTAAGTAGTGTCTGCTTACTCAGTTTTTTATTTATTATTAATATTATTAAACGTCGTAATATCACCCAAACCTTTGCCTACATTCCAGTAGGTAGAGCGATAGATATGCCGGAACAAGTTCCAGAAGCAACTTGGGTAAAGCTTGAGACTACTTATTTAGATCAAGAGGTCAATGGCATCGTGACTGATTTGCACAGTTATGAGTTGACTGACGAATGGGAGGAGTTCATTGCTAATAAAACCCTACAGGGCGTGCCAGTATATCATCATCGTAATATACGTGAGTCTCTGACGGGTAGGGTCAAAATAAACCACCTATACGAAAATGAGCTTGGCTCTTTGTTACCATCTGCAAACTATATGATGGTTAAATATTGCCTTGATATGTTGATCATAGTATTGTTGTTGCCAGCTACGCTAATTATTTGCTTGTTGACGGCTATCGCAATCAAACGCGAAGATGGTGGCAAGATATTTTATGTGCAGCCAAGAGTAGGACATCGTGGCAAGATCATCAAGGTTTACAAATTTCGCAGCATGCGTGAGCAGGCAAAAGAGGTTCTGACTGTTGATAATGATGCTAGAATTACTAAGGTTGGCAAGTTTATCCGCAAAACGAGAGTAGATGAGTTGCCTCAGTTCTTGAACGTTATCAAAGGTGAGTTGAGCTTAATTGGTCCTAGAGCAGAGTTTGTCGACTTTGCGGTTAAGCTTGAAGAGCAAGTACCTTTCTTCAACTATCGTCACATCGTCAAGCCAGGAATATCAGGTTGGGCTCAGGTCAATCAAGGTTATGCTACTGGCCCTGAGGAAACTCAGCTAAAAATTGAGTATGATTTTTACTATATTAAGCATATTTCCTTTACATTAGACTTAATTATATTTTTTAGAACGATTCATACCACGCTTACAGGATTTGGGTCGCGCTAGCCTTGTCGAATTAAGACGTTGATGCAAGACTTTGCGTCCAATCACCTACACTAAGAGTACATAATTATGACCATACATTTGCTTCGCCGTCGTCTGAATACTTTAGGTATCGTCAGTATTTGTCTTGGAGTCGGTTTTGCCAGCACACTCGCTAGCGCGCAAAACCTGCATATGAATGATCTAAAGCTCAAAGCTGATATCGACTGGCTCAATACCCAAGGTGTAACACAAATTAGCACCAGCACTTGGCCACTGACCGCAAATGAGATTAGACGTAACTTAGTCAGTGCTCGCGCGCAGACTGTAGCGCAGCAGCAAGTATTACAATCAGTACAGACTAGGTTAGACAATAACCGTGAGTCTGTGGTGCAAGTTTTTGGGGAGTTAAACCTACAAACCAGTCGTCAGCAACTGCCACAAACCTTTGGTGATAACAATCTGGCAGGACAACAAGCGAGGGTTGGATTGGCTTTGACCGAGAGTAACTGGGAAGCCAATTTACAAGCGACTGTTAAGAACGATGAGCTTATCGATGATGACTCAGATGTGAGCTTAGAGGGTTCATACTTGGCAGGTAATTACGCCAACCAGTGGCTGATCGCGGGTAAGATACCAGCGTGGTGGGGTCCGGGTAATGACGGTAGCTTGATCCGCGGCGATGCGAGTATTCCTGTGACAGGGTTTACGATGCAACGAGATACGCAGACCGCACCAACTAATCAGTATTTAAATTGGGTAGGACCTTGGCAGTATCAACTGTTCGCAGGTCAGCTTGATGACTATGAGGCAGTACCTGATGCGAAACTATTCGGCGCACGTCTAGCAGCTAGTCCATGGCCATGGCTTGAGCTTGGTGCTTCTCGTACCTTTATGTGGGGCGGCGAGGGTCGACCTGAGAGTCTGAGTTCCTTTGGTGATGCTTTGTTAGGGACTCGTGACAATGATACTAGTGCTGGTGATACTGACGATGATCCTGCCAATCAGCTGGGCGGCTTTGACGCTAGAGTCCAGCTGTCGTCATTAGTCAACGTTCCAGCTAGTGTCTATGCGCAATATGTTGGCGAAGATGAAGCGGGCGGCTTACCTGCCAAAAATATGTATTTAGCAGGTACAGATTATGCGTCTAGCTATCAAGGGATGCCTTATCAGGTTTATGCTGAGTACGCGGATACTCGTAGTAGTGGTGATGTCAAAGGTGTATCGTACGATCATTTTCTCTACACCGATGGCTACTATCAGCAAGGATATCCACTCGGTCATTCGCTTGGCGGCGATGCTGAGAGTATATCTATAGGCGGAAGATTATGGCTTGATAACCGTAATTTTATTAATGCTAAAGTGCAGCATGCCAAAGTAAATCAAGCAGATGAAGCGGATAACCAAGCGTTTCCAGAAACGGACGAGCTGACTGCTGTTGATATCTCATGGGAGCATCAGCTGCAGCCTATGACTAGTATTAATACTAGAGTATGGGCAGTGGATTCAGATACTCAATCGAGTGATATTGGTGTAGGTATTGGTTTACAACTCTCATCATATTGAATCCATAAAAGTAAACAATAGAATCTGTTGGGTATCTAATAGGTTCTATTTTTTTGTTTAGATTATAGAAGTCAGCTTATATATAGATAAAGCATACATATAAAAGAGTCCTTATTGAAACACTCATAAATAACTAAAGTTCAAAAAACAGCCTTAAAAGTACAATGAATTTGTAAGCTACATTGTTATTAGACTCATATAGCATGAGAAGAAGTGGCTATACTTTAACAAACAAAATAGTCCCATATAATGTTGTGAGCCGCTTTTTTAACTGGGTTACCTCATCGTTACCACTCTAATAACTAAGTAGTTATTGACTTTCGATTGATAATTGAGTTAATTGCTTAATAACATTGTACTTATCCATTCACAACTCAAAGAGCATTAGCTACAACCTCTACCTATAAAATAATTTATACTATATCTCCTATTTACTGTACTAGTTTAGCACTATTGATCGACTAAAGTTAACTATACAGCTTATTTTCATAGTAGTGATTGAGAACAACTATCTACAACTATGGTATTACTTATTGTCTTAAAAGACAGAGAGCGTTTTATGATTCCATATGGACGTCAAGATATAAACCAGCAAGATATTAATGCAGTAACTGATGTTTTAAAGTCAGATTTTTTGACTCAGGGTCCGCAAGTTCCTTTGTTTGAACAAGCGGTTATGGATGCTTGTGGGGGTAACTATGCTATAGCCGTTAATAGTGCAACCTCAGCGCTGCATATTGCTTGTCTTGCATTGGGTTTAGGTAAGGGCGATTGGCTTTGGACGACGCCTAATACCTTTGTAGCTTCAGCAAACTGCGGTTTGTACTGTGGTGCTCAAGTTGACTTAGTAGATATTGATCCACACACTTATAATATGTCTGAAAAGGAGCTGGCGCGCAAACTTGTGATAGCTGAGCAAGCTGGCAGGTTACCTAAGATAGTCGTTCCTGTGCACTTTGCAGGTCAAGCACCTGATATGCAAGCCATTCATTTGTTAGCGCAGAAGTACAATTTTAAAGTTATTGAAGATGCCTCACACGCTATCGGTGGTCAGTATAGAGGCGAGCCTATTGGTAATTGCCACTATAGTGATATTACGGTGTTCAGTTTTCATCCTGTTAAAATCGTTACAGCTGCCGAGGGTGGTATGGCGGTAACCAATGATCAAAAACTGGCAGAGAAGTTAGAGCTGTTTCGTAGTCATGGCGTTACTCGTAATGAAGATCTAATGACTAAACCTATGGAGGGTCCTTGGTACTATCAACAAGTCGATCTGGGTTACAACTATCGTATGACAGACCTGCAAGCAGCTTTGGGAGTATCACAAATGCAGCGTTTGAGTGTCTTTGTGGATAGACGTCATGAGTTAGCAAAGCGTTACGACAAGCTACTCGAGGACTTGCCAATCACACGCCCTTGGCAACATCCTGATAGTTATTCAGGTTTTCATTTATATGTAATTTGCCTGCACTTGAACAAAATCGATAATACTCATCTTGAGGTTTTTGAAGGTATGCGAGAGGCTGGAATACTAGTTAATCTACATTATATCCCTGTACACTTGCACCCTTATTATCAAGAGTTGGGGTTTGAAATAGGTCAGTTCCCGCAGTCTGAGCAGTATTACAAACAAGCTATGAGTATTCCTTTGTTTCCTTCTATGACTGAGACACAACAGGATGAAGTGGTTAGTGTACTAAAAAAACTGTTAAATCTCAAAAAAGTAGTCAAAAGCTAAGGTGCTGATATGTCTGTACAAAAACTGATGTTGGGTACGGCTCAGTTTGGTTTGCCTTATGGTGTTGCTAATCAGAATGGACAAGTCTCACAAACAGTAATTCAAGAGATGCTATGCTGTGCTTATGATGCAGGTGTGTCCACTCTAGATACCGCAATTGCTTATGGTAATAGTGAGGAGGCTTTAGGTCTTCAGAATCTACAGAAGTTTGCGGTGGTAAGTAAATTATTCGAACTGCCTAATGAATGTACCGATATAGCTACTTGGGTCGAGCAACAACTACATGCTTCGCTAAAGCGTTTGCAAATAGAGTCCTTAGAGGCTTTACTATTTCATAGACCGATACAATTACTTGAACCAAAAGGGCAGCAATTGTATCAGGCAATGCTAATGTTAAAGGAGCAAGGTCTTGTTAAACGTATAGGTATCTCTATGTACCGTTTTGAGGAGCTACCTGAGGTTATCAAGCACTTTGACTTTGATATTGTACAAGCACCGATGAATATTTTTGATCGACGTATGCAGACATCAGGATTGCTGTCGAAGCTAAAAGGCGCTGGCGTAGAAGTACATATTAGATCAGCGTTTTTGCAAGGAGTGTTGCTTATGGATCCAAAGCAGACTCCCAACTATTTTCTGCCTTGGGCTGAATTGTTTAATGCTTATCATTACTGGCTAAGTTCAGTTGATGTTACTGCTTTGCAGGCTTGTCTCAGCTTTTTAAATCAAAATTCGAAAGTAGATCGCATTATAGTTGGCGTAGATAATCTGCAGCAACTTAAGCAAATCATTAACGTTATGACTATGCCTATTGTAAAAATTCCAAGTTTTATAAATTCGACAGATGAAGCGTTGATCGATCCGTCAAGGTGGAATATATGACATTGAAGTTAGGTATTATTGGGTCATCAGAAGGTAATGGTCATCCTTATTCGTGGAGTGCTATTTTTAATGGTTATAATACTGAGACTATGGAGAGCTGCGGTTATCCGGTAATTCCACGTTATTTAGAACAGCAGACTTGGCCTGATTGTCGAATTCCTAACGCCGAAGTAGTTGCCATTTGGACGCAAGATAGTGAACAATCCAAGCATATTGCCAAAGCGTCACATATCAAACAGGTGATGTCTGATTACACCGATATGATAGGAAAGGTGGACGCTGTACTACTAGCACGTGATGATGCCCAAAATCACTTAAAGTATGCAGAACCCTTTCTGCGTGCAGGACTACCTATTTATATTGATAAACCCATTGCATTATCAGTAACCGCTTTAGACAAGTTGTATGATCTACAACAATACGAAGGGCAAATATTCACTTGTTCAGCGCTGCGCTTTAGTCAAGAGTTGATACTGACTGAAGCCGATAAAGAAGATCTAGGTCAAATAAAGCAAATTACTGCTTTTACGCCAAAGTCTTGGAGTAAGTACGCGGTTCATATTATTGAGCCGGTACTAAATATGCTACCCAAAGGCGATACGCCTATTGAAACCCTTTCGCCAATGGTAAATGACGACACTGGTAGCCTGATAGTGCGCTGGCAAAGCGGTATTCAAACCAACTTTTTTGCATTGGGCGCAGGCCTATCTCCGATAACTATACGAATATCTGGTACTAATGGTTATAAAGACTTAGTCTTCACCGACTCATTTTCTGCTTTTAAAGCTGCCCTACAAGCATTTGTAAATGGGTTAGAACAAAACAAAGTAGCCTCTTCAAAGGCTTTTAATAAGCAAGTTGTCGAGCTATTGGAGAGTGGACTATGATGCCTCAAACTATTCTAATCACTGGCGGCACGGGTAAGTTCGGTCGAAAGTTCGTTGAGCACTTTGCTGAGGAGGGTTGGCAAGTATTGTTTACAAGCACCAATCAAGATAAAGCTGATATTTTAATTAAAGAGCTAAAAAATCAGGATAAAGTTGCCTTTTTTATCGCTGATTTAACGCAACCTGAAGCTGCTATTCAACTGGTTCAAAATATGAACATATCAGGTTATAAAGTCAACCATTTGGTCAACAATGCCCGCAGTCTAGAGTTTTTACAAACGGATGCCTTGGGTCAAGCCAGTCGAGATGATTTTATGGCTGAGTACTTGATGGATGTGGTCGTGCCTTATGAGTTGTCTGTAGCCTTATTCAATATGCAACCAGAACCATTAAAGACAATTACCAATATAGGCTCTCAATACGGTATCGTTGCTGCTAACCCGCATCTATATGATAATCCTAAAAAAAGCTCACCGATTCAATACGGGGTGGCGAAAGCGGCGCTCATGCATCTAACAAAAGAGCTGGCAGTGCGTTTTGTCATGAATAATATAAGAGTCAATTGTATCGCTTATGGTGGCGTTGAAGGACGCGTTGATGATGCTTTTAAAGCCCGTTATGCCAAGCTGTCCCCAAGTCGAAAAATGCTTGCTGAAAATGATATCATCGGTCCTTTGGAATTGCTGATCTCCGATAGCGCAAGAGCCATCAACGGTCAAACTATTCAAGCAGACGATGGCTGGACATTATGGTAAACCAAAACATTGCTATTATTCCGGCTCGGGGTGGCTCAAAGCGAATACCCAAAAAGAACATCATTGACTTTAATGGTCAGCCGATGATTGCTTGGAGCATTCAGGCTGCTAGAGACTCAGGAGCGTTCACACGTATATTGGTCTCAACCGATGATCCGGAGATTGCAGAAGTTGCTAAAAATTTGGGTGCTGAAGTGCCTTTTTTGCGTGAGCAGTACGCCGACGATCATGCTACCGTAAGCGAGGCGACTACGGTAGCTTTGCAGCAAGCCATGGACTATTGGCAAGAAGAGTATAAGGTCGTGGTACAACTGATGGCCAACTGTCCACTGCGTACTAGCGCAGATATTATAGCGGCACTTGCAAGTTTTGAGCAGTGTAAACGTACGGCGCAGATCAGCTGCTTTGAGTATGGTTGGATGAATCCATGGTGGGCGACTCAGATTGATAAGAGAGGTAAACCAAACAAGCTGTTTCCTGAAGCCTTTGCTAAACGCTCGCAAGATTTACCCAAGCTATATTGTCCAACAGGCGCTATTTGGATATCTACAGTAGAGCATTTGTTAAAGTATAAGACTTTTTATTCTCCAGAGCATACTTTTGAACCGATCTCTTTGGAGAGCGCAATGGATATAGACGATTATGCAGACTTGAGATTTGCTAAAGCTTTACTGATGAACAATAAGAGTGCGCTATAGGCTATGAGAGTAGTATTTCGCGTTGACGCTTCTATTTCGATGGGCACAGGACACGTGATGCGCTGCTTGACGCTAGCGAAAGCTTTAAAGGTGCAAAACGTTGAATGTACTTTTATTTGTCGCAATCATGCTGGTAACTTAATAAAAAAGATTCAGCAAGCAGGTTTTATAGTTCATATCCTAGACGCTATTGAAAATGACAACAGTAGTAACGAGCTATTAGCTGATAATCAAAATGCATATAACAAGCAACAGCCGCTATTTCATGCTGATTGGCTTGGTACGACGCAGCGGCAAGACGCTCAAGATTGTTCAGCCATCATTGAACCATTACAAGTGGACTGGCTGATAGTTGATCATTACGCTTTAGATAAAACCTGGCAGCATATACTACGGCCACATTATAAAAAATTAATGGTCATTGATGATTTAGGTGATAGAGAGCATTTAGCTGATCTATTGCTGGATCAAAATCATGGTTCTACCGTTGAAAAATATCAAGAGCTAGTACCGAGAACTTGTACCATCTTAGCAGGTTCAACCTTTGCACTTTTAAGACCAGAGTTTTCGTTATGGCGCAAATATAGCCTCAGTAGACGCAAGAATAATACCTCTATAAGCAATATCTTAGTTACGTTAGGGGGCACAGATCCAGATAACTTCACTGGAAAAATTTTGCAGAAATTAGCCTTAGTAGCGCTGAATTCTAATATTGAAATTATAGTAGTCATGGGTAGCACCGCGCCACATCTACAAGTTGTGCAACAGCAAGCAGCGAGTATGATTACGAGCACTATCGTAAAAGTTGATGTTAGTAATATGGCGGAGATTATGAGTAATGCTGACTTAGCAGTAGGAGCAGCAGGCGCTACCACTTGGGAGCGTTGTTGTCTTGGCTTACCGACTATTCAGATAGTAACGGCTGAAAACCAGCGTCAAATAGCCGAAGACTTGGCGACCAATAATGTCATTAAGCTGCTTAGAGATATCAACGATCTCACTTATCTGATGGCAACAATGGAGAAGTGGTTATTACCTATAGCGACCCAAACGCACTCTATCGTTGATGGTTTAGGATGTGAAAGAGTAGTAGATCATATGATAAAAGGCTATCAGTTATGAAGATAACAACCACTACCTTTGGCGACATTGAGCTATTGGACTTCACTACTTTAGATGATGCAATGAAGGGTAGTATTCTTGAGATACGTAATCATTCCAAAGTTAGAGAACAGATGCATAGTCAAGATATCATTGATAAGAACGATCATTTAAAGTTTATTGCTAGCCTAAAAGGTAATAATTACAAAAAGTATTTCGTCGCAAAGTATGAACAGCGGCTGCTAGGCGTTATCTACTTTACTGATATAGACGAGAAGGATAGAAGTGCGGTGTTTGGCATCTATGCCAATCTGCTTGAGAAGAGAGATAAGATAGGTTCTATACTAATGGAGACCGCTTTGATTTACTTCAAAGACATCTTATCTTTTAAAACCTTGAATCTAGAGGTTTATGAATCTAACCAAAGGGCGGCGGGATTGTATTTGAAATTTGGATTTGTAGTGGACGATCACTTTTATCAGGATAGTCATAAAGTACTCAACATGAAGTGGGTTAAGAGCGATTTATGAATTATATCGTTGCCGCAGTAGGGGACTGGAATAAAGCGCTATTCGATGAGTATGCCACCAAGCTTTCGGGCAATTGGTCTTATGTTACTACCCCGAATGAGCTAAATGCGAAGCTGGCATCAGGCTTTGAGCCTAGGTATATATTCTTCCCGCATTGGCGCTGGATTGTACCCGTTGAGATACTTAACAACTATGAATGCGTCTGTTTTCATATGACTGATGTACCTTATGGTCGCGGTGGCTCGCCGTTACAGAACTTAATAGTTCGCGGTCATAAAGATACGGTATTAACTGCCTTACAAATGGAGAAAGGTTTAGATACGGGACCCGTTTATCTAAAACAGGCGCTTAGTCTAAAGGGTAGTGCTGAGGTTATTTATACTCGATCTAGTCAAGTAGCATGGTCGATGATAAAAAGTATAATCGAAAATGAAATAAAGCCTACTTCGCAACAAGGTGAGATTGTTACTTTCCAACGTAGAACCCCTGAGCAGAGCGAAATACCTAGCGGTTTAGCCCCAGAGCGATTATATGACTATATACGTATGCTAGACGCACCAGATTATCCTAAAGCCTTTATAAATAAAGGCTCATATCAAATAGAATTTTATCAAGCTGAATTAGTTGGAAATAACGTAAACGCTAGAGTGAACATTAAACCAAAGGATATTTAGATGTCTTATATAGAAATTGCTGGACGAAAAATAGGCCAAGATTTTCCACCGTACATCTTGGCAGAGTTATCAGCTAACCATAATGGCGTACTCCAAAAAGCGCTTGATACAATTAGTGCTGCCAAAAAATGCGGCGCTGATGGTATCAAATTGCAAACCTACTCTGCGGATACCATGACGATTGATTGTGATACTGAAGATTTTATGATTAGTGGTGGTCTATGGGACGGCTACAAGCTTTATGATTTGTATAAGCAAGCACAAACTCCATTCGACTGGCACAAGCAGATGTTTGAGCATGCACGTGATATAGGAATTACTTGCTTTTCTACGCCTTTTGACGAAACAGCGGTTGATTTGTTAGAGGATATGAACGTGCCTGCTTATAAAGTAGCCTCGTTTGAAGCAACAGATCTGCCTCTAATCAGATATGTCGCTTCAACAAAAAAGCCTATGATATTGTCAACTGGTATGGCAAATTTTGCTGAAATAACGGAGATGGTAGCGGCGGCAAGAGAAGGTGGATGTGAGGATTTAATAGTGCTCCATTGTCTGAGCAGCTATCCTGCGCCCATTGAGCAGTCAAACCTATTAACGATTAATGATATGAGAGACAAGTTAGGCGTGCAAATTGGCTTATCTGATCATACTATCTCAAATACTGCTGCTATTGTCGCTACAGGTCTTGGAGCAACATTGATTGAGAAGCATTTCATTATGGATCAATCGGATAAAGGGCCTGACTCTTCGTTTTCAATAGAACCTGAAGAATTAAAATCTTTGGTTGAGCAAACCCATGAAGCTTGGCTATCATTAGGTGAGGTGGGCTACGATCGTAAACCTGCCGAAGAAGCTAATCTACGTTTCAGACGCTCCGTCTACTTTGTAAAAGATTTGCCAGCGGGCAGCGTAGTTACTGAAGATAGCATTCGCCGTATCCGTCCAGGCTTTGGACTAGCACCTAAGTATGAGCAGGATATCATAGGCAAACGCCTAAAGTCTGCAGTGACTCGCGGAACGCCAACCGCTTGGGAGTTATTCGATGAGTAAAAATATTTTGGTGGTAGCCGCCCACGCTGATGATGAAGCGCTTGGCTGCTCGGGCACTATTGCTTGGCATGTGGCCGAGGGCGATAGTGTCCATCTATTATTTATGACCGATGGCGTTGGTGCGCGCGAGGTTGTGGCTGACAAGGCCGATGAGCGTTTAAGCGCGTCTGAGCAAGCAGCCAAGATATTAAAGGTAAGCTCAGTGACTAATTTAAGCTTCCCTGACAATAGTATGGATGCCTTGCCACTTCTTGATATCGTCAAAGAGGTTGAGGCCAAAATAAAAAAAGTCAATCCGGAAGTTATCTATACCCACCATATAGGTGATTTAAATGTTGATCACCAGATAGCGCATAGAGCGGTAATGACAGCATGTCGACCACAGCCAGGTTTTGGTGTCAAAGCTATCTATGCGTTTGAGGTACTCTCAAGCACTGAGTGGCAAACTCCAAACGTATTGCCATTTATTCCTAATGTTTTTGTGGATATAAGCGATTATTTGTCTGTTAAGATGCAAGTAGTCAGTGCCTATGAAGAAGAGATGCGAGCAGTTCCGCATTCACGTAGCTTAAAGCACATAGAGCTATTAGCTCAGCACCGAGGTCATTCAGTAGGCGTTCATGCTGCTGAGGCCTTTATGCTCGTTAGAGAGATAAAGTTATAATGCTACCAAGGCCTGCCTTATCAGGTCTATGCTGAGTATGCAGATACTCGTAGTAGTGGCGAGGTCAGAGGTATCTCTTATGACCATTTTATCTACACCGATGGCTACTATCAGCAAGGCTATCCACTCGGTCACTTCTTGGCGGTGATGCCGAGAGCGTTGCCGTAGGCGGTAGATTATGGTTTGATAACTGTAATTTTATCAATGCCAAAGTGCAACACGCCAAAGTAAATCAGGCAGATGAAACGGATAACCAAGCGTTTCCAGAAACGGATGAGTTGACTGCCGTTGATATCTTATGGGAGCATCAGCTGCAGCCTATGACTAAGATTACCACCAGACTATGGGCAGTAGACTCTGATACCCAATCTAGCGATATTGGCGCTGGGATAGGTATTGAGCTCAAAACTTACTAAAACTATGCTCAAATAAAAAAGACCTACTAGATATCTAGTAGGTCTTTTTTGTGTCTGAATTAAGGGCTCACTATTAAGTATATTAAATATAATTATAAATTTATTATTAAAAGAGCTCGATATGCATAGGTACATAAGTAACTGATATGTTTGAGGTTCTATCAATATATGTATTGACTCATAGTTAATTTTGAAAATATTTGTTCAGTAGTGCCATGCTGATATGTTGCGTTGTTGGTAATACGAGTGTATATTCAGTAATTATATATTCTTTTTTGTGAATTTATATATTCAATAAAATTACTTAGATGAATTTATTAAAAATGAATGGTATAGCAGTTATAACCTTGTATTCAAATCAGTCAAAACCATTGAGACGATGAGTAGGCTTATGAAAACAGACTCAAATAAAAAGTCCGAATCTATGGGTAAGCATAAAAGCAGTGAGCTTGATTTGCTAGGCTTGTTTGACATATTACGGCGTGAGTGGAAAATCATACTGTTCTTTGTGTTACTAGGACTAGTATCCGCTGTTTTATACAGCCGCTATGTGACGCCTATATACCAAGCAGATGCACTCATACAGGTTGATGAAAAGTCACAAGGGGTGTCAGGTCTTGGTGAAAACATATCTGATCTCATCGATACTGAAGAGAGCAAATCTCAAGCAGAAACAGAACTCATAAAATCACGTATGATATTAGACCCCGTGGTGAATTTACTACATCTGCAAATTCGCCTAAATGATCCTACTATCAGTGCTATTGATAAAATCGTAGCAGATAAAATAAATACACAATTAAATACAATCGATGATGTATCGCTTCAAACTACTGATGGACGCGTCCAAATCAGTCAGTTTGAGGTCGCCGAAGAGTATTTGGATCAGCCTTTTACCTTAATGAGATCAGGTACTAGATTTACGTTAAGTAGCGCGGTTGAGGAATTCAAAGGTCAGTTGAATGTAGCAGAGCAGTTTAATGGCACAAATGGCAATATCCAAATTACGGTGCTCGATCTCCCTAGTAGTCAAAAGCCTATAGCTATCACAAGGCAATCTATACAGTTTACGACCAATAGTATAAGTAATAGATTAAAGGTAGTAGAAAAGGGAGATTTGAGCGGTATTATCCAGCTGTCTATGACAGGAACCAATCAACAACAGGTTAGCTCCATTTTAAAAGAGATCGTCATATCGTACGCTGAGCAAAGTGAAGCTCGCAATACTGAGGAGATCACTAAGACAGTTGGGTTTATGGAGACCCAAATTCCTGTACTTAAGCAAAAGCTTGAAGATTCAGAAGGGCTATTTAATAAATTTCGTGAAAGACATGGCACTATCGATGTTGGCCGAGAGGCTGAGCTGTTATTGACAGAAAACGCGCAAATAGATACTCAGCTCAATGAGCTTAAACTAAGTAAAGCCGAGCTGACTACTTACTACACTAATGAGCATCCACAGGTCATTCAGATTAATGATCAGCTCAGAGTTCTAAATGATAGAAAACAAGTTATTAACAATACGGTTGCAGGCCTACCTGAGATTCAACGAGAGTTTTTAAAGTTATCAGAAGACGTTGCTATCAACCGAGAAATTTATCTCACCATGCTCAAAAATTATGAGCAACTCAAGATCGTCGAAGCGGGACAAACGGGCTATACCCGCATTGTGGATTTGCCCGTAAATACTGATATACCCGTTGCTCCTAACAAGACGCTTATCTTGCTAGCAGGACTCTTATTTGGCGCTTTACTGGGCGTTATGTCCGTACTACTAAGACATCTCTTAAGAAGCGATTTAAAAGATCCTAATGGACTAGAGGATAGGATGGGCGTACCCGTACTAGCGATGATACCGCGCTCACAACCTCTTAAAAAGCTTATCGATAGCAGAAAATCAACAGGGCGACTGCTAACTTATATCGACAAGAGCAGCTTAAGCTATGAGGCCATTAAAAGCTTGCGAACGTATCTAATGTTCGGTCAACCTGCTATGAGTAAGGCTCGAGCGGTTGGTGCAGATAGCACCCGTGGTCAAGTTATCCTTATCACAGGAGAGAGTCCCAACGGTGGTAAATCCTTTATTACAGCCAATCTAGCAGAGGTCTTCTCTCATCTTAACAAAAAGATTCTCGTGATAGATGCAGATATGCGTATGGGTAATTTGCATAGTGTATTTGCTATAGAGCACAACTTTGGTCTAAGTGAGTACTTCAATTTTGAGGCGGACTTGGTATCTAGTATCACCCACGTGACTGCGATAGATAACATCGACTTTATCCCGCGAGGACATAACGCGCATGATCCTTCATCTTGGCTGGCGAGTGATAGGTTTAGTGAATTAATGGCGCAACTGGTAGGACATTATGATTACATCATCATAGATTCACCGCCAGTACTGGCCGCCTCAGATGCCGTTATTATTTCGCAATATGCAGATACGGTGCTGATGGTAACTAAATACAATGATCCGCTAGAGGAGCAGTTGGCTTATGCCATCAAGCAGATGGAGAAGGCAAATACCACAGTCGATGGTATTGTCATCAATGATATGCAGCAAAGCAAAAAAGACAAGCGCAGCTATTACTATAACTATGAGTACGGCAGTAACTCATAGCAATGAATTCATAGCATTAAACTTGTAGTACTGATTTGGGCAGGTAAATATCATGATTGAGAAACTAGAATATAGTGATAGTTATCAGGTAAAAAGCCATGTGCGCTATCAATTGACGCAGTGGCTGTTGTCTTTACCGCGTAGCATAAAACGCCTCATCTTGATAAGTATTGACTTAGTCATATCAGTCGCCTGCGTATTTTTTGCTTTGTCTTTACGTTACGGGTATATCGCGAACCACATTAGTCCCTTTGAGCTTTTTCTCTACGCTCTACCTGCTGTGATCGGCTTATATGCCATTGGATTTTATAGAAGCGTTACCAGAGTATTTTGTGATGCGGCTATGCATCAGGTGCTAAAGCTATTTATAGCGCTCATTATATTTTATCAAACGATTAACTATGTTGAATGGATGTTTATTGTTCCGCGTTCAACGCCTTTCTTATTTTTATTCTTGTTATTCATCTGGTTGTGGGGTAGTCGTTTAGGTATACAAACCTTGCTTAATCATACTCAAAACGGACAGCAAAAAACGCGTTCTGATAATTACTCCTGCGAGAACATCATTATATATGGCGCAGGTTCAGCGGGCAAAGAGCTTGGCGATGCCTTAAAACGCTCTTGTAAGTATCACGTAGTTGCCTATATTGATGATGACCCGCATCTGGTAGGCGCTTATCTATTGGGCAAAAAGATATACGCAGCAAATGATTTGATTGCTTTAATCGAGAGACTTGAGGTCGCACAAGTCTTCGTCGCATTGCCATCGGTTAGCCGAGTGCGGCGTCGACAAGTTATCGATGAGATATCAGAGACCGCAGTCAAAATAAAACAACTACCTAGCTTGCATGAGATTGCAGATGGTATTGCAACCGTGAGCGATATGCGTCCTGTCGATATTTTGGATGTATTGGATCGTCAGACTGTAGAGCCTGATACGCTGCTACTGGGTAAGAATATCACTGGCAAAAACGTATTGGTCACTGGCGCTGGTGGCTCTATCGGTAGTGAGCTGTGCCGGCAGATCATTCAAAATCAGCCAAAATGTTTGGTGCTCTATGAGTTGTCTGAGTTTGCGCTATATGACATTCATCAGCAGCTCAAAAGTATTCAAAACGAAAATCCTGCTTATCAAAGCATTGAGATTGTCGCTATGCTGGGCAATGCAACCAACGAAGACAAGCTCCTAAAAGTATTCAACAACTACCACATACAGACGGTATACCACGCCGCCGCCTATAAGCATGTACCCATCGTTGAGCATAATCCGTTTGAGGGAGTTATCAACAATGCTAAAGGAACTTACCACTGCGCTTATGCCGCTATGCAAGCTTGTATCGAGACCTTTGTGCTGATCTCAACGGACAAAGCCGTCAGACCCACCAATATTATGGGCGCCTCTAAACGCTTGGCCGAGCTGGTTTGTCAGGCTCTAAGCCAAAAAGAGAGCGCAACCTGTTTTAGTATGGTGCGCTTTGGCAATGTACTGGGCTCATCAGGTTCTGTGATCCCTCTATTCACTAAGCAAATTGAGAAAGGAGGGCCTATTACCGTGACTCATAAGGAGGTCACTCGCTATTTTATGACGATCCCAGAAGCCGCAAGTTTAGTGATTCAAGCAGGTGCGATGGCAACGGGCGGCGAAGTCTTTGTGTTAGATATGGGCGCGCCTGTCAAGATTATGGATCTTGCCAAACGTATGATCTATCTAACGGGTTGTAAGCTCAAAGACAAAGACAATCCTAATGGCGATATGGAAATCGTGGTGACCGGTCTTAGACCTGGTGAGAAGTTATACGAAGAACTCATCATTGGCGAAGATAATGTCGAGACAACGCATCATCCTCTCATTCGCCAAGCTATGGAGCATAGCTTTGTGTTAGAAGACATCGAAACCATGCTGTCTCAGCTTATTTATAGAGCTCAGATCAATGATATAGCATGGCTTAAAGAAGAATGCACCCACTTTGTAGAAGGCTATCAAGAAAGCACAGCTACCGTATAGTCTGTATTACTGACAGATTTTGATACGTAGCGAAGATAGAATCATACAAGTAGCTAACGCAGGGCGAAAATCTAGCATAGATAATTTTTAGAATAATTTTATAGTGAGATGATTATGTTTAGCATGATAAAGCAGCTGTTTGGACTGCTCTCAGTTCAACAAGTCAGACAGTTTTATATACTACAAGTGCTTGTGGTTATCATGGCTTTTACTGAACTATTAGGCATCGCGTCCATAGCGCCTTTTATGGCCTTGGTCGGTGACATCTCTATACTCGAAACAAACCGTATCTTTGCTGAGTTATATCAGCTATCTGGCTTAACTGATCCTATGGATTTTGTATTTTATACCGGTTTATTTGTACTGATAGCTTTAACTTTATCTACCTTAGTATCTATGTATACCACTTGGAAGCTCGCACTTTATGGAGCCAGCGTAGGGGTTGAGATTGCAGATCGTCTCTATACGCACTATATGCAAGAAGATTGGCAGTTTCATGCCAGCGGTAGCAGTGCACAGCTGACCAAGCAGATATCTACAGAAGCCATGCGTATAACGGGTGGAATAATACAACCGCTGATGCAAATGAATGCCAAAGTAGTTTTGGCGGTCCTTATCTCTATTAGTATCGTCATCTACAATCCTGTGATAGCAATATTAGGTTTGATCCTATTCGCTCTTGCCTACTTCATACTCTATAAGCTCGTGCGCAAAAAGCTAGTGTCCAATGGCACAAAAATATCTGAAGTTTCTACTGAACGTTTTAGATTGATGAATGAAGGCTTTGGCGGTATCAAAGATGTCCTGCTGCTCAATCGTAGCCACGACTTTATCAAGCGTTTTAAGGATAGTGGAGAGATTTTTGCCCGCGCATTAGGAACTAACACGGGTATCAGTCAAGTACCGCGCTATTTTATGGAGCTTATCGCTTTTGGCAGCATGATAGGCCTAGTGCTACTACTGATTAAATTACACGAAGGTAATTTGGGTGCAGTATTACCAATATTAGCCGTTTACGCGCTAGCTGCATTCAAACTGCTTCCGGCATTGCAGCAAATCTATGCCAGTGTAGCGAGCATCAAAGCTAACATATCAGCGTTTGAAGCGGTGAAAGAAGACTTAAAAAGCTCATCTCATAACCGCGAAGTTGAGACGATAAAACCCATAGCTGTACATAATGAGCTAAAAGAAAAAATCACCTTGAGCGATATCAAGTTCAATTACCCTGGCAAAGTACAGCCTGCTATAAACGGCATCACTATGACGATACCGGCCAATAGCGTGGTCGGTATCGTAGGATCCTCTGGTTCTGGAAAGTCCACTCTAATTGACTTGTTGCTTGGGCTACTAACGCCGCAAAATGGTCATCTGTATATGGATGACACTCGCATCATTCCTGAAAACAAACGTGCTTGGCAGAATACCTTGGGCTTTGTGCCGCAAAGTATATTTCTGAGTGAAGGCTCTATCGCCGAAAACATTGCCTTTGGCTTACCTGCTGAAGATATCGATCCCAAAAAAGTCAATAAAGCGTTGGAGCTTGCAAGCTTAACTGAGCTAGTAGCCCAGCTTCCTGATGGTGTAAATACCACAGTAGGCGAGCGCGGCGTACAGCTCTCAGGTGGTCAGCGCCAACGTATTGGTATTGCTCGTGCACTATATTATGAGGCAGATACTCTGGTATTTGACGAAGCAACCAGTGCTTTAGATGGTATTACCGAAAAAGTAATCATGGACGCTATTCACGATTTAAGCGGTAAAAAGACCATTATTATGATTGCCCATCGTCTAAAAACCGTGCAGAAGTGTGACATTATTTATTTAATTGATCAAGGAAGGGTAGTAGATCAAGGCACTTACCAAGAGTTGGTAGAGAATAATTCTCAATTTAAGAAAATGGCTGAACATGCTTAGGATTTGATGGAACTCTTAAGCTAATGGAGTGTCCAGTTTAAGAGTCATTTACAAATTAATTTTTAGCTAAGATAAGCAATTGCTTTAAATAAATGCTCTAAAATTAAATTTCAGCATAAGTAAAAGATTATAAATCAGTGCCGATAGCTATTTTGGAAAATAATATGCTACCAATTTATATAGTTTCATTGAAACACGATGTTGAAAAAAGAAGGGTTGTCAATAAGACTCTAAATGACTTTAATCTTAAATTTAGGTTTATCGATGCCATATATGGAAAGGGTTTGCCTGTTGATATATTAAATTATTTTAGAGTAAAAGGTAGCGGAGCTATTGATAAGCGAGGTTTTATAGCAACCGATGGGGAGATCGGCTGTACCTTGAGTCATCTTTTAGTTTATCAAGATATGCTGGATAGCAATATCAGATGGGCATGCGTTTTAGAAGATGACGTTATTTTGGACAAAAGGTTCAAAGACTTTATTACTACCTTTTCAGATATTGAGTTAAATCCAAACATACTTTACTTGCTTGGTGGTCAGACTGATTTTAATAAGAAGATGATTGTTAAAAGTTTTAAGTATGTTACCACTATAGGAGGTCAAAAATTCAGTAAAACCATTAAGAGTAATCCTTTTATTCATGGTAGCTGTTGCTACCTTATAAGTTTTGGTTTAGCTAAAAGTATTATTGAATTGTCCAAAAATAAATTCATAGTCGCTGATGATTGGGAGTTCTTGTCTAATTCAAATATTATCAACAAAATATTTCTATCTGATTTTGTTGATCATCCTTTAGATTTTGCTAGTAGCAGTATACAAAAAGAAAGAGAGTTAGCTTCAAAAAAAATCTTAGATAGTACGTCTGAGAATAATATTTTTGGTTTACGAGTTAAGAGATATATTAAATGGCGTTTATGGTTAACGAAATGGCAGCTTAGGACGATGACTTTAAAAATCTATAGGTACGTTGAGAAATAATAAACCTTATAGAGCATTTGATAATAAACACATCGTTAAGGTTAAATCGTCAAATCAGCTATTAGTGGAGATATAGTAATGAGTACGCCCTTAATAAGTGTAGTCATACCAGTCTACAACAAAGAAGATTACCTAGAAAAGTGTCTCGACTCAGTGGTCAATCAAACCTACTTAGCGCTAGAGATTATTCTAATAAACGACGGCAGTACAGATAGATCCCCTTTGATATGCAAAGAGTATGCTGATAGAGATAGTCGAATTAGATTTATCGACAAGGATAATCAAGGGGTGAGTATAACCAGAAACTTAGGTATTCACTCATCCAAGGGTGACTGGTTATACTTTTTAGATAGTGATGATTTTTTGGAGATAGATGCTTTTGAGATTCTAATCAAAGCTGCAAAATCTACCAACGCTGATATTATTTTTTTTGATTGTCGTCGTTTTAGACCAACTGATGTTGCTTTAGATAGAAAGCCTATAGTCTACAAAGAATATACTGATCTTAAGTCATTCCTTGACGAAACTAATCTAAGTCCAGTATCAGCATGGTTGAATTTTTTTAGAAGAGAAATTGTTTTAGAAAATAAGGTTGTTTTTAATAAAAATTTAAAACATAACGAAGACGCTTTATTCGTGTATAGTTTATATTGTCATGCGCAAAAAATTGTAGTATTGGATGAAGTGCTACATAATTTTGTTTTAGCACCAAACTCAGTAAGTAGAAAACCTATTGAAATAAGGGTTCTAGAAGATAACTTATTGTTTTTATCTGAGTTGTGCAGGTATGTTCGAAAATACGATTTAGTTGATGAGTTTAAAAAAGAAATAAATTCTATATCTAGATATATCTTTGTTTTGTCTGCTTACTTTGATGGTTTTGATAAGCATAAAGATGATATTCAATACAGATTTAGAGAGTTGTATTCAGTTAATAAAGATATTTTCTGCACCAGATTTTCAAAAATTGCTAATATCAATATAAATATAATAATAAAATTGCTTAAAGCCAAGCATATATTAAAACGTACCAATTATCAGTCCTAATTTACCAAAGACGATTTATATTAAACTGTCTGTAGAACGTAGCACTTATTACTGAAGAGTTCTATGATAATGACTTGTTAATCGTTAATCGTAAGTGAATTAGAAGGCTATCTCTTTATAGGGGTTTTATATGAAAGATTGTTTTGAGCTTTTTCCTCAGCCTGCTCAGACTAAAGATAATGGATCTCAGCGTTGCTGTCTGATAAAGCAGAAGTCTGCTAATCAAGAGTGTATTGACAAGGAGTTATGGTTTCTATATCCAGTTGGCATACCACTACCAAAAGATGACGACTGCGACGCTTACCTGCTTGCTACTTTACTGCCAGCGATGCAAGTGCAAGCTGATATTGTCGTCCATGGTAGTCTGTCTTTAGAGTTGTTATCTAATATCACCGAACTTCAGCATATTTGGAATAAATGGCTACCCAAGCAGTATCATTTAATTGATATAAAAGCGGATTCAACTCGAGAAAACGAGGCAATAATTGAAGGTGCTGTTTGCGCTTTTTCAGGTGGCGTTGATGCCCAGTTTACGGCCTATCGTCACGCTAAAGGTTTGGCAGGCTACAGTACGCGTAAGCTGCTTGCCGGTGTGTTTATACAGGGGTTTGATATACCTCTTAATGATAAGCAAGGGTTCGATAGCGCAGCCAAAATAGCCAGTACTGTCCTTAAAGACTTGAACATCGACTTGTTACTGGTTAAGACTAATATTAGAGAGCTATGGGATATCAATTGGGAGGACTATCATGCTGCTGCTATTGCGTCGGTACTGTGTGGACTGAAAAAGTATGCAGGCACTGGTCTCATTGGCAGTGGCGACTCCTATGATGTGCTGCTCAGTCCATGGGGCTCGCATCCAATGACTGATCCATTATTAAGCTCAGGCTCATTTAGAATTATTCATGATGGGGCAGGGTTCAATCGTTTACAAAAGCTGGAGGTACTTACAAAGTGGCAAATAGGGCTTGAGAACCTGCGTGTTTGCTGGGCAGGTGGCAAGCATGATAGCAACTGCGGCCGCTGTGAGAAGTGTGTTAGAACTCGTATGAACCTATTACTAGTAGGCGCTCAAAATCCTAAATGCTTTAGCACCCCTATTGAGCCCTCTGTTTTTAGCGGTATGATCTTGCATAGTGAAGCTATGTATATAGATTGGTTACTCATTCGTAATAAGATAATAGAAACAGGCAAAGGTCAGCAATGGTTGCCTCACGTTGAGCAAGTGCTTAAACGCAAGCCACTACCTAGATTAGAGAGGCTATTACCTTTTGGCTCAAAGCGCCGAGAATGGGTTAAAAAGCTGCTAAGCAAAAATAATAGGAGCATCTCAAAATGAGATTTAATACGGTAAAAAAGCTTATTCCGCTTAGATTAAAACAGCGTGTAGCTGTTCATAGAAACAAAAGAGAAATGCCATTGCCACTTGGTCGCCGCTGTTTTATTTTCTTAGCAGCAGATTATGGCAACATCGGTGACATCGCCATCTCTTGTGCTCAAAGCCACTATCTAAAAAGTGTCTTGCCTGATTATGACGTTATTAGCATACCCATTAGCCAAACCAGATTTTTAATCGATTCTATTAATAAGCAAATAAAGTCTGATGACATCGTCACTATTATTGGCGGTGGCAATATGGGCGGTACTTATCCTGATATCGAAGCCCTACGGCAACTGGTGATAAAAACTCTTAGGGCTAACCGCATTATATGTTTTCCACAAACCCTTGATTGGAATAAATCTATCAAGTCCAAACGTGCGCTCAATCAAATTATAAAAGTATATTCCAGTCATCCTGATATTCATCTTTTGGCTAGAGAGTCTATTAGCTTTGCTAAGTTAAATCAGATGTTTAGTAGCAAAGATACCGTTAAGATTAGCCTAGTGCCAGACATTGTGATGAGTGCGACTGCAAAGGTGCTTGGCGCAACTGAGTGCTATGACACATCGGGTATTCTTCGTTGTCTGCGAGATGATAAAGAAGCGGCTTTAACAACTAAGCAATGTAGCATCGTTGATAAGGCGTTAGTAAAAACTGGACATGATATAGAAAAAACAGATACTCACGCTGGTGGCTCACAATTAAGCGCAGCGCATTGTACTCAGCTGTTGACTGATAAGCTCAATCAATTTCGAGCGGCAAATCTGGTTGTCACCGATCGTTTGCATGGCATGATTTTAAGTCTACTCTCTGGTACGCCTTGTCTAGTACTGCCAAACTCTAACCATAAAATAAGACAAACGCAGGCTGACTGGTTACAAGGTCATCCCAGAATTATTTTTTTAGAGCTTAATGAGATAGATCAAATCTCAAAGTCTATTGATAGCTTATTGTCCTTGCCTCATGGCTCAATAGATGAGTCTCCAGTTGATCTTAGTAAGTACAATGATTTAAAAAAAGCGTTGGGATGTCTATGAGTACTGCATCAAATCCTCTAGTCAGTGTCATCGTTCCTGTATATAACGTGGAAAACTACCTTGACGCTTGCCTGAACTCTATCAGGCAGCAAACCTATCAAAACCTAGAAATTATCATAGTCGAAGACGGTTCTACTGATAACTCTAGACAACTGCTCGATCATCATCTCAGTGATAAGCGCATAAAAGTCGTTCAGCATAGCAAAAACAAAGGGCTCTCTGCGGCTCGTAATACTGGCATCGAGTCTGCGACAGGTGAATATACAATGTTCGTTGATTCTGATGACATCGTAGATGTACGCTTAGTAGCCGCTTGTGTTGATTGCGCCCTTAGGTCACAAGCGGAAGTCGTGACTTATGATTTCATGCCCTTTGATGATGGCGTCGCAGAGATAGCGCTGCCATATCCGCGTGGTCGCCTAGACTACAGTGCCGTTGAACAAAATAATGACTATTATAATCTGCCACATTTTGCATGGCTCAAGTTCATACGCTCTAGTGTGATACGTTCTACGTCATTACGTTTTCCAGTCGATCTGTACTACGAGGACTGGTCCTTTCATTGGCATCTTGGACTATCTACGACTAAGAGATTTCACTTGCCCGTTAATTTTTACTTATACAGACAGCGCGGCACCTCTATCACAGAATCAAGGGGCAAAGAGCTGCTGGATCTATTCGCTATTCACGCGATAGTAAAAAATTTGTTAGATGAGTACAAAGCGCATAAGGTAAGAAAGGTTTTTGCTCATAAGTGTAGACAGAGTCATTGGAGAGTTTTGACCCGTATTGATTTAATGCATTTGGCGACGGCGCTTGAAGCTGTTAAACAATCAGAGATAGCGATGCAATCTGATGACTATAACAGTGCGACTAATATCAAGCATATGATGCTCTCAACTATAGTGGGTATGCCATATCCTATGAACTTGTATAGTGTAAAAGCGCTGCGTCACGCGTTACGTCGCACCCAGAGACTCAGAGTACTACAAAAGTAAGTCTTATAAAGCTTATAGAGGTTGGGTTCGATATTTAGTGATAAAAGGGGTGATGAGTATGCAAAGAGTGCTACATATCGTAAGTAAGATGGATCGTGCTGGTGCTGAGACGATGCTGATGAATTTATATCGGCATATAGATCGTAGTCAGTTTCAGTTTGATTTTACAAACTTTACCCCTGACGCCGGCGATTATGATGATGAGATCCTAGCAATGGGCGGCAGGATTATTCCGATAATAGCGAGCAATCCAGCTTCGCGTATGCGGGTACTGATACGATTTTTACGTCAGCACCCTGAGTACCGTATCGTACACTCTCACATGCTACTAAGTAATGCTTTTCATTTATTAGCGGCAAAAGGTGCTGGCGTGCCGCATCTTATCTCTCATTCTCATAATACTAGCAGTAGCAAATCTAGGCTGATAGGAAAAATATACGAGCGCTGGTCGCTGATGACTAACCGAAAGGTAGCCACTTATAAAATTGCTTGTGGCGATCTTGCGGCTAAATACTTATTTGGTACGACAAAAGAGGTCTGGTTACTACCTAACGCGGTAGATATAAACAAAATGATGGCTATCGCTGATGATACTCGAAATTATATAAGCGAGACGTTTAATAATAAAGGTCTGAAACTCATTCAAGTAGGCCGCCTAAGCGATGTAAAAAACCATGAGTTCTCATTAAAAATCGCTAAGCTACTAAAAGATCGCAACATAGATTTTACTTTGTACATCGTCGGACAAGGGGACTTGAAGGATAAGCTAAAGCATCAGGTACAACTAAATACTCTAACCGAGCACGTTCGGTTTTTGGGGGTACGTACTGATATCACTGAACTTATGGCAAGTGCCGACTACATGATAATGCCATCTTTTCATGAAGGCTTTCCAGTTGTGTTGGTTGAGAGTCAGACAGTAGGGCTAAAAGCCTTGGTATCTACTCAAGTATCGACTGAGGTAGATTTAGGACTGGGTTTGGTTGAATTTTTACCTATTGATGATCCAAGGACTTGGGTGGATGCGTTGTTAAACAACAAAGAGCTAGAGTGCTCTAAAGATAAAAAAATACAAATACTTAAATCAAATGGTTTTGATGTGTCTGAGAATGCAAAAAAACTAGCGCAAGTTTATAACAGTCTCTAACTGGAACCCATAAAAAAGAGGGTTATATGATTCCATACTTACTGGTTCTTAGCTTTGTTACTTTTTGGATCGTACTAGAACAGAAAGCGCTTAACCGTAAGTCTTTTTGGGTGCCTCTAATCGCTCTTACTTTGTTTGCAGGTGTGCGTAGTTTTCGCGTGGGTACAGATTCTTGGAACTATACTCAAGATTTTAGAGAGCAGCTTGACGTCTATAACTTTAAATTTGAAGCGTTTGTTGAGCCAGGTTACCAAGTATTAGAATATGCGTTACTAAGCGTGACTCACAGTTATTTTTGGCTATTTATAAGTACCGCATTTATCGCTGTATTTTGCTACCTAACCGTTATTAGGAAATACAGCGTAGATTACTGGTTTTCTGTGTATTTATTCATCACATTAGGTATTTATCCTTTCTTTTTTAACGGATTACGCCAAGGTTTGGCGATGGCCATATTCGCTTTTGCCTTGCCCTTTTTGTTAGATAAGCGATTTATTCCTTATCTATTGATATGTTTGTTAGCCGCATTGTTCCATACGACCGCTCTATTTATGATTCCCTTTTACTTCTTAGTTCACCTCAACATAGCGCCTTTATACAAAATCATAATAACCTTTATAGGGTCTTTTACTGTTAGCGGCATATTGATTGCTTATATAGCATCGACTAATGCCAGATATGAAGGGTATGTCGAGACCTCTGACAGTGCTGGAGGGTTGTTCATTTTAGGGTTTTATCTAGCGCTATCATTGTTCACTTTATTTATCATACGGCTCTACAAAATAAAGGATGAGTCGTTTATTACGCTGTTCTCTTTTTATGCGATTGGCGTGGCTTTTATGACACCTATTGCCATGCTTGGCGCAAATCCATCAGGGCCACAACGATTATTGAGCTATTTTACGTGGACCCTAGTATTGATACTGCCTGTCCTCTTTAAAAAAATAAATAATATCTATATTACCAGTATCGGCGCAGGGCTTTTTCTTATCTACTTTATCCTAACAACATCTCGATTTAGTAACTTAACGCCATATATTATTAATCCCTTTTTTGAGATTTTCTGATGAATCATTCTACGCCCGTCACTATTTGTATTCCCTTTTATAATGCTGAGTCTACTTTGTTGGAGGCAGTACGTTCTGTATTTGCTCAAACTCACAAAACCTGGGAGCTCATATTGATCGATGACGGCTCCACAGATGGCTCCTTAGCGATAGCTCAATCGATTAGTGATCCTAGAGTAAAGGTGTATTCAGACGGTCAAAATCGCCGTCTGGCGGCGCGTCTCAATGAGTTGGTTGAGATAGCCCAGTATGACTTTATCGCACGTATGGATGCGGACGATATGATGACGCCTGATAGAGTGCAAAAGCTATTAGATATCTTGTTGACGAACGAAAAGTACGATCTTGCATCATGCGGTACTTATTCTATTAGGCAAGATGGCTCTTTTAATGGTTACAGAGGGGCTGATGAACACAACTATACCTTTAACAAGCTATTAAATAAGTCGCAAGGGTTTTTGCATGCAGGTCTTATAGCACGTAAAAGCTGGTATCAGCGCAACCGCTACGATGAGTCGCTACCAGTTGGGCAAGATAGTGAGCTATGGTTACGGGCTGCCAGAGCGGGTGATTTTCGCGCCATTTCCCTCAAAGAACCTTTGTATCTGTATCGAGAGGAGGGAAATGTAACACTCCAAAAAATAATTAGAGCTTATCAAGCAGAAAGAGAGCATCACGCGCCTTTGATCGATAAAAGATCTAAGAGACTTAAATATATTGCTAAATCGGTGCTAAAAACAGGAGTTGTGCAGGTTATGGCATCAACAGGAACCTTGGACTATCTTCTCAAACGTAGAAACAAAAAAAGCAAACAAACAAAAGTGCCAGACCCAATGCTGGAGATATTTAATCAGGCATTGGATAGTATTTATTCAACGAAAATACCAGGTATTGACCATGTCTAAGCGTAAAATACTCTTTGTTGCATCAGTTGCAGAGCATTTTCATGCCTTTCATAGACCTTATCTAAAGTGGTTTTATGATAATGGGTTTGAGGTTCATGTGGCTTGTCGTGGCGAATTTATAGATAGTAACGTGTCAAAGGTATGGCACATTGGTTTTGAGCGATCTCCCTTATCATTGTCACATATCAAAAGCTTGATTCAACTAAAAGCTATTGTCGATGATAACGACTATGCCTTGATATCTTGTCATACCCCCATGGCCGGTGTGCTCTCAAGACTGTCCGCTATCGTCGCTAGAAAAAAGGGCACACAGCTTTTGTATACCGCACATGGCTTTCATTTTTTTAAGGGCGCTAGCACTTGGTCTTGGCTGACCTACTATCCTATTGAAGTGGCTTTATCTTATATTACGGATGCCATTATCTGTATTAATACAGAGGATTTTGATCTGATCAGTAAAAGGGGATCACCAGATACCGAATACTTTGTGTTACCTGGTATCGGCGTAAATTCTGAGCGATTTAAGCCGCTATTGTCTGAGCAAAAGAGGTCTTTGAGAGAGGAGTTAACTATCGACAAAGACGACTTCGTCATCATATATGCCGCTGAATTTATCGAGAGAAAAAACCATCGACTGCTCATAGATGCGATTAAATGTCTAAGCACGCAAATGGATAGCTTTACGGTATTACTCGCAGGCAAAGGCGCATTGCTAAGTGAGATTAAGTCATATGTCGAGAGCTGCGGGCTTAATCGTCAAATACGCTTTGCCGGATTCGTTACTGATATCGAAAAGTACTATCAAGTCTCTGACGTTGTTGTATCTACGAGTAAACAAGAAGGTCTAGGCATTAACCTTGTTGAAGCTATGATGTGTGGATTGCCGCCTATCGCGACTATCGATAGGGGACATGGTACGATTATCGAGCATGGCGTAAATGGTGTCTTGTTTGCGCAGAATGATTCACAAGCGTTAGCTGATGCTATATTTGAGATATATAGCGATGATGAGCTACGTTCTAAAATAGCAACCTCTGCGATAAAGAGGGCGGCAGTATTTGATATTGCTAACGCCCTAGATGCCATGACAAAGATTTATGCAAAGTTTCTAGACACAGAAACGCAATCAAGCTAGAAAAGCGGTTTGCTAGTAGTCGGTTGTCAATCATGTGGAGTCTAACTCTACGAGCCTTTGAGCTAAAATAAAATTGAGGTAAATGCAGATGTTAAAACGACTTTTTGATATCACCGCTAGTAGTGTAGCCTTAGTTGTTTTATCACCAGTATATATAATTACCGCGTATAAAGTCAGGCAGCAATTGGGTTCGCCAGTACTCTTTCGCCAAACGCGCCCCGGTCTATATGGTAAGCCTTTTAAGATGATTAAGTTTCGTACTATGAAAGAGGCGATAGATGCTAAAGGCAATCCATTGCCAGATGAAGCGCGCCTAACGTCATTTGGTCACATGCTGCGTAATATGAGCCTGGATGAACTACCAGAGCTATGGAATGTGATTAAAGGCGATATGAGTCTAGTAGGGCCACGTCCGCTGTTGATGGAATATATGCCCCTATACAATGATGAACAATTGCGCCGTCATCACGTGCGCCCTGGCATCACAGGGTACGCGCAGATCAATGGACGTAATGCTATCAGTTGGGACGAAAAATTTGCACTTGATATATGGTACGTTGACAATCAGTCTTTTTGGTTAGATACAAAAATTTTATTTAAAACTTTCAAAAAAGTGATCGTAAAGGACGGTATCAATGCTGACGGCGAAGCGACGATGAGCAAGTTCATAGGTAATAAGATGATACTAAGCGATTAAATATATTGTAGAGGTGCATATGCTAAATACTAAGTTTTCACCATGGCCGAGCTTCACAAAAGAAGAAGCTAACGCCGTTAGCCAAGTGCTTTTATCTAACAAAGTGAACTACTGGACTGGGAATGAATGTCGTCATTTTGAGCGAGAGTTCGCTGACTGGACAGGTAGCAATTATGCAATAGCATTGGGCAATGGTACTTTAGCTCTAGATTTGGCACTACAAGCTTTAGGTATTGGCATCGGTGACGAGGTCATCGTTACGCCGCGTACCTTTATCGCGAGTATCTCATCTGTGGTTAATGCAGGGGCGGCGCCTATCTTCGCTGATGTCGACGACGTATCAGGCAATATAACGCCTAAGAGCATCGCCGCGGTTATTACTGATAGAACTAAAGGCATCGTCTGTGTGCATCTAGCGGGCTGGCCCTGCGATATGGATGGCATTATGGCACTGGCCGAGCAGCATAACCTATATGTCATAGAGGACTGTGCACAAGCTCATGGCGCACGCTACAAGAATCGTAGCGTTGGGAGTATCGGTCATATAGGGGCATGGAGCTTTTGTCAGGACAAGATTATGACCACAGGCGGTGAGGGCGGTATGGTCACTACCAACGATGAGCAGCTATGGCGTAAGATGTGGGCTTACAAAGATCATGGCAAGAGCTTTGCTGCTGTTTATGAGACTGAGCATGCGCCGGGCTATCGCTGGCTACACGAGAACTTCGGTACCAATTGGCGTATGACTGAGATGCAAGGAGTGATCGGTCGCATTCAGCTTGAGCGTATGAATGATTGGACAGCCGCCCGTACTAAGAACGCGCAAGCTATACTAGCCGCTTGTGATAAATGGGCGGATAAAGGCTATTTATCTGTACCTAGGTTGGAGCAGACACTAGGTTTTGAGCAATCCCAGCATGCGTATTACAAATTATACGTCTATGTACAACCGAGTATACCTTTGGGCTGGTCAAGAGATCGCATCATCATGGAAGTAAATGAGAGGGGCGTCCCTTGCTTTTCGGGTTCAGCGTCCGAAGTTTATCTAGAAAAAGCCTTTGATAACACCAGTTTGCGTCCTGAAACTAGATTGCCTGTTGCAAGAGCGCTTGGGGAGACCAGTTTGATGTTTTTGGTACATCCAACCTTGACCTCACAAGAGATTGAAAAGACCATTCTTGCTATCGATGATGTATTTACCAAAATAGACAGAGCTTAGCTAAGCTGTAAGTAAAAAATGCTACCTATTATTAATAGATACTGTTACAAGCTTGTACCAAGATTGGTCAAATCAGGTATTGGTGGTAGCTCGTCCAAAGATGTCAACCCAAAAGCATCCAAGAACAGCGAAGTAGTATGCAATAGCGCCGGGCGCCCTAGAGTCTCCTTAAACCCATCCTCTTTGATCCAGCCTTTATCGAACAGTTGGCGCAGTATGCTGCTTGATAAGGTGACGCCGCGTACGTATTCAATATCGCTACGGGTGACGGGCTGCTTGTATGCAATCACACTTACGGTCTCAAGCAAAGCCTGACTCAAGCGCTCTTGACGCTGCGGAAATACCTGCTGAATAAGTGCGCTATACTCATCCGCTATTTGTAGTCGGTAGCCGCTTGCGGTTTTATTGAGTCTTAATGCACCAGTAGCTAGGCGCTGCTCTAGTTGTGCTAAAGCTGACTTCAATACTTTAGTAGATAAAGACAAGTGCTTTTTGATCGCCTGAGCGCTAAGTGGGGCTTCTGAAGCGTGGAGTAATACCTCTATCTGTAGGCTATGAAATTCGCTATTACTTTCGGCAGGGTTGGGATTGTTATTTGCCATTAAGGATTGCTCTTTTCATTAAAAATAATTTGATAGTGCTATATCTGCTACGAGAATTTAATAAAACTAACCACAGCCTACGCCAACCATTCTAAGTGCAAATGCTCACCATCGTCATACTTATCACTTGCAATCACCCCAACCAACTGGTGTTTCATCAACTCAAGCACGGCGACGAAGCTGACGACCACGCCAATTTTGCCTTGCGCTTTATCTAGGAGCTGATAAAAATATTGCGCCTTGCCTGTACTGAGCTGTCTGCTGATACTAGCGATCCGATCAGAGAGAGGGACACTATCAACTTTGATAGTATGCATTTGATAATCGGGCTTAAGTTGCATTTTAAATAGGCTTTCAATCAAAAGATTGGGCGAGTAGCTTGGCAGCTCAGCACGCATGACATCAACATTAGGTAGGCTAACCATGGCGTTGAACACGTCACGTTCAAGGCGAACGAGCGCATCTAAGCGCCGGCTTGCCTCCTTAATCTGCGCGTAGGCCTCTAAGCGCTCAATCAGCTCAGCTTTGGGGTCGCGCTCATCGGTCGGGGTCTGCGCTTTTGGCAGTAGCAGCTGCGTCTTTATCGCAATCAAGGTCGAGGCCATCAGCAGATAGTCACCTGCCAGCTCAAAGTGCTTGGTATCAAGCTCGCTGATATAAGCCAGATACTGCTTGGCGATCGGCAAGATGGGCAGTTGCGTTAAATCGACATTGTTTTTCTTAACTAAGTACAACAAAAAGTCTAACGGCCCTGCAAACTGCTCTAGCCAAATTGCAAAAGCTTGTGGCGGCACATATAGATCATCTGGCAGATGTGTGATAGGCGTCTGATAAATACGTAGTTCGCTATCATCGCGTGTCCTATCCTCAGTATCAGTGTTTTTAATGACAGACCCCGTGCTTAACTATAAAAATTATTAACCTAAGCTTGACCCGTTACTTTAACTTAGCTAGCGGACGGATACCGATAGCGCGGCGCGTTTTGTCCAGTTGCTTGCGGCTATGACAACGGGCCTTTTGCGCGCCCATTTGCAAGATTTCCTCTAACTCTTTTGGATTAGCCATTAATTCTTCATAACGCGCACGAAAAGGCGCAATTTCGCTATTTATTTTGTCAAACAATACTTGCTTGGCGTCGCCCCAACCAATTCCCGAAGCGTATTGCGCGCGCATATCAGCGATCTCGCTAGGGGTAGCAAAGGCTTTGTAAATCTCAAAAAGCGCCGAGTCGTCAGGGTCTTTTGGCTCCTCTGGCAATTGCGAGTTGGTGACGATTTTCATAATGGCTTTGTGCATTTGCTTCTCTGAGCTCACTTGTGGGTTGCCATCGCCAAATAACGGAATAGTATTGTTGTAGCTTTTGCTCATTTTGCGCCCATCAAGTCCTGTTAGTAGCGGCATATTCTCGTCAACAACAGCTGAGGGTAGGGTAAATAGCGGCTTGTATTTATGATTAAAGGTACCTGCAATATCACGCGCCATCTCAATGTGCTGTACTTGGTCACGGCCGACGGGTACGTGAGTGGCATTAAACATCAAGATATCTGCTGCCATAAGGACGGGATAGCCGAACAGTCCCATCGTCACGCCTTGGTCAGGGTCGACGTCCGCTTTTTCTGTATTGACATCGACTGCTGCTTTGTACGCATGAGCGCGGTTCATCAGACCCTTAGCGCAGGAGCAATTCAAAATCCAAGTCAGCTCAGGTATCTCTGGCACGTCCGACTGACGATAAAAAGTGACGCGCTCAGGGTCAAGACCGCAGGCGATCCAAGTGGCGGCGATAGCTCTGGTAGACTCGTGAATGATAGCAGGATCATAACAGCCGATAATACCGTGATAATCGGCTAAGAAGAAAAACGCCTCGTCATCGCTATTTTGAATAGACTCGATAGCAGGGCGAATCGCACCGACATAATTGCCTAGATGCGGAATACCTGTAGGTTTGATGCCTGTTAAGATGCGTTTAGGCGCGTCAGTTTGATTACTCATAAAAAATCCGTTAATCGTTATTATAAAAAGGTGCTGAGTCACTGAAAATGACTCAATTTAATGGCGCAAAGTATAGCAAAATTCTTGATGGCTTTGTTTATGTATAGAGCATCAGGCTTACTTGTAGATATTACTACGGCCTTTAGGCCCGTGTTTAAAGCGCCGATGAAACCACATCCACTGAGTGGGGTCAATACGAATGAGGCTCTCTAATACTTCATTGACACGCGTTGCATCAGCTACTTCATCGCGGCTTGGATAATTATCTAAGGCAGGAGTAATAGTTAAATGATAATGCGGGCGTTTGCCGCGCGGCAGATTATCTGGCGTTTGCCGATAAGTATGTAGCGCTATCACTGCTGGCGGGTGTTTTTTACTGCCAAGTTTAGCGAGCCTGCGCGGCATAGTAATCGTCGCGGCAGGCACGCCAAAAAATGGCGCCATTACGCCTTGCTTAAGACCATAGTCTTGATCCGGTGAGTACCATATAACATGACCTGAATTAATAGAATCGACCAGGCTGCGCATGTCACGGCTTGATATCTGCTTGCCAAAGATATTGGTACGACCGTTATAGATGAACCAATCTAACAGTGGATTGTTTTGCGGGCGATACATACAATCAGTAGCAAAAAACTGCGTGCAGAGCAGGCCACCCAGATCGAGCATGGTATAGTGAGCGCCCAATAAAATAACGGCGCGGCCTTCGTTTTGCGCATTGACTAGATGCTGTAAGCCTGAGATGGACACAGTGCGAGTAAAGACATTAGGACGAAACCAAGCGCACAAAGCCTCAAACACACCGATGCCTTGATTAACAAAGACTTGCTTGGCCATCAGCTCACGTTCAGCTTCAGGCTTCTCTGGAAACGCCAAGCTTAGGTTGATCATAGTATCGCGCCGCCGTGAGCCTGCTACTTTATAAATTCCAATACCAAGCTTGCGCCCAAGCCAAAACTGCCAGCGTAGTGGCAGATATATCATTGGCAAAATCATAGCCATGAGTAGCCAAATCGCCCAATATTTCGGGTGTAAAAACTGCCATAAAAAAGGCTTTTTGTCAGCATGTGCCGTTTTTTTTTGAGTGTCAGTGATGCTTGGTGTACCCTCAGGTAGTGCTGGCGACTTTGTCGTTTGCGCACTTGCTACTTTAGGGTCTGATTTATTATGCTTACTTGGATCGTATTGTTCAGGCGCTTTCATAGAATTAGATCAGTTATAAAAGGTATAGGTATGATGAGGTAGGGCGGATGACTTTGCAAGCAAATATGCAATCATACTTGAGCTGTATATCTAAGTTTAATAACATCACAAGCACAAAAAAGCCTTATAAGCACATTGGCACTTATAAGGCTTTGCAAATCTAGGCTTATTTATCGCGAGTCTTAAATTGCAATAAGTAATAGGCCGTAGCTTTGATTAACGCTTCGAGAATTGTGGACGCTTACGTGCTTTACGTAGGCCAACTTTCTTACGTTCAACTTGACGTGAGTCACGAGTGACAAACCCAGCCGCTTTTAGGGCAGGCTTGTTAGTCTCGTCAAGCTCGATTAGGGCACGAGTAATACCGTGACGAATCGCGCCTGCTTGACCACTGATACCACCGCCTTTGACGGTAATAAACAAGTCATAAGCGACAGGTGAGTCAAGTAATTCTAGCGGTTGACGAACGACCATGCGTGAGGTTTCACGGCTAAAATATTCATCAAGTGGCTTGCCGTTAACGACAATGCTACCAGTACCTTTAGCTAAAAAGACACGAGCGGTAGAGGTCTTGCGGCGACCAGTTCCGTAATTGCGTTCCATAAAATTATCCTTAGATGTCTAGTTCTTTAGGTTGCTGGGCTTCATGTGGATGTTCAGAGCCTGCATATAGCTTTAGCTTTTTGATCATCGCATAGCCAAGAGGACCCTTAGGAAGCATACCCTTAACTGCTTTATGTAGAACATCTTCAGGCTTATGTGCAAGCAGCTTATTGAAGTTGGTTTCTTTGATACCGCCTGGGTAACCACTGTGACGATAGTATTTCTTATCTTGCGCTTTTTTACCCGTTACTGTGATTTTATCAGCGTTGATAACGACAATGAAGTCACCAGTATCAACATGCGGGGTAAAAGAAGGCTTATGCTTACCGCGTAAACGAGTTGCGATTTGCGTAGCTAGGCGACCAAGGGTTTTGCCGTCAGCATCGACAACAAACCAGTCATGGGTCACTTCAGCTGGTTTTGCACTAAGTGTTTTCATGATAAAACCTTAAATTAGAATTCATTGAGAGTTTAGCTGGGAACGGGGCTCTCAAAAAACAGACTGCACATTATAAGCAGTAGCGCTTAAGCTTGCAAGCCGCATTGGGGTTTATTTTTGCGCATATCAGTCAAAAGCTAACATTTGGCTTGAATGTCAGCTATTAAAAAAGATTTGAGCATTAAAATTTTGATTAGAGGATTATGACAACGACAGCTGATAAAGTCCAGCGACAACTTGTCCAACTTGAGTATGTTTTATACAATCAAAACCTTTTATATCTACGTGAGCTGAATTTTCACGCAAATTTATCACTAATGCCTCAAGCTGAGGGCGCAAGTCTTTATCGGCTTCTAGATAAATAAGCGTCTCTCTAGTGATTAGAGACTGAGTGAGTAAGGCAGATAGTATGGGCTGCCACAAATCATCGGCATAAGGCGGATCGATAAACACAACGTCAAACGGCGAGTCTGGCATATTCATCAGTACTTGTTCAGCTGCACCATTGATAACGTGATAGTTATCAGGAGTAATATTAAGCTGCTTTGCGCTTTGGATGAGCATCTGGCTTTGGGCGCGGCTGGTTTCGATAAAGGTGCAGTACGCTGCGCCGCGAGATAGCGATTCAAACCCTAGCACGCCGCTACCTGCACAGCTATCTAACACGCGGGCGTCATGAATATCAGCTAGCAGCCAATTAAAGAGTGTCTCACGCAGTCGATCTGGCGTTGGACGCAACCCTTCACTATCAATAAAGCCAATGCCTCGGCGCTTGTATTGTCCACCGATAATACGCACGTTGCTGACAGCTTGGTGATCGGCGCGCCTAGTATTGGCTGATACGGTATGAGTCGATACTTTTTGCTTACGGTTTTTATGTTTTGCAGCCTTTGCCATAATCCTTTGACCCATAGGTATTTAAATTATTTTATTCGTCAGTCTGTACTCGCCGCCGCTTCTAGTTGTGCGGTTAGCTCAGCCTCTTGCTCACGCAGCAGATCACGTGCCGCTTTTTCTATTGCCTTTTGCTGTTTGATCTGTTTTAACTCATCAGGACTTGGTGGCAAGATAGGATTTTTTTTGCGCTGCATAATCCAATAGTCAAACAGTGCACGGCCAACAGGCGCAGCTACGGCACTACCGCCGCCGCCGTTTTCGACCAGTACGGCTAAAGCGATAGAGGGCTCCTCAACAGGTGCAAACCCTGTGAACCAAGCATGATCCCAGTGGCGCTTATCGAGCGTTGATTTGTCGTAGCTTTTGCCCTGAGCGATCGACTTGACCTGCGCGGTACCTGTCTTGCCTGCGATACGGTATTTATCGGTATAGATGCCGCGAGCAGTACCTTTTTGAACCGTCTCCTCCATAGCATTGTGCATCAGCAGCCAGTCAGAGGGTTTGCCGTTATAGTCAATTTTGCCATCTGGCTTTTCGATGACTTTTACAGGTGCGGCGCCGTCACTACGCTTTAGTAAGTGTGGAGTAATATGATAGCCCTTGCTGGCAGTCATAGCAGTTGCGTTTGCAACTTGTAGCGGTGTCGCCAAAAAATACCCTTGACCAATACTGACTGAAATGGTTTCACCAGGCAGCCAGTTTTTGCCATAAGTCTCTTGCTTCCATTTAGAGGAGGGCATGATGCCAGATTTTTCATGAGGCAAATCGATACCTGTCTCTTTGCCAAAACCAAAACGGCCCATCCAATCATGTAAGCGCTGAATACCCATCTCATAGGCCAGCTTATAATAATAAGTATCAACCGACATCATGATAGATTTTTTGAGATTGACGGTGCCATGACCGCCGCGCTTCCAATCTCGAAATCGGTGTGAGTCTCCAGGTAAGCTAAAATAACCAGGATCATAGATAGTGGTATTCCAATCACGCAGACCGTAATGAATACCGCCTAAACCCTCAAAGGGCTTAATCGTCGACGCAGGTGGGTACATTCCTTGTAGAGCGCGGTTATATAGCGGCTGATCGAGATCCTCGCGCAGCGCGCCGTAATCTTTAAACGAGATACCTGAGATAAAGGGATTAGGGTCATAACTTGGGTTACTCACAAAAGCGAGTACATCACCGTTACTTGGGTCTATAGCAACGATAGCGCCGCGCCTGCCATCGAGCTGCTGCTGGGCAATGGTTTGTAGGCCATAATCTAAGCTCAAGGTGATATCGTTACCTGCAACGGGCGGCTTGGATTCAAGCTGGCGTATGATATCGCCATGAGCGTCGGTCTCAACCGACTGATAGCCAGGTTGACCGAGCAATATTTTTTCGTAATAATCCTCTATGCCTATCTTGCCGATTAAATCCGTGCCAGCATAGCGCTCTTTATCGATGCGCTTGCTTTCTTTGTCGTTGATGCGACCGACATAACCAATCACATGAGCAAACAGCTCATCATAAGGATAAGTACGGGTCAATTTACTCTGAATAGTCACACCGCGAAAGAAGGGTTTGCGCTCACTAAACTGCGCCAATTGCGCTTCAGTGAGATCAATTTTAATCGTCACAGGATCGTTTTTGTTTTTGCTTAGTCGCGCCAAAATATCAGTAATGTCAGTGTCAGTCAGACCAAAGATAGGGGCGAGCAAAGTGAGCGTGCGCTCTGGATTTTCGACCTCATCAGGGCTTAGCATAGCGGTAAAGACAGGTTTGTTATCAGCGAGCAAAATACCGTTACGATCATAAATATAACCCCGACTTGGCGGCGCTGATATGAGTTTGATGCGATTGTTATCAGCCTGCGTGGTGTACTGATCATGGGCGTAGACTTGCAAGTAGCCATAACGCAAGAGCAAGCCACTTAAGCCTAAGAATATTAATAACCCAAGTATGAGTATACGCCGCATAAAGATACGGTTGACGTAATCGGTATCAGGCGAAATCATTTTATTCATAGACCATCAGTATGTAGCAATCAGATAAAGGTATAACTTACGACGTTATTTGTAACAAATTCAAGAATATAGCGTGACACTAGCACATCAGCTGATAAGCAGGTAGCCGAAAAGGATTATAGCAGAAGACAGGAGTAAAAGAGCAACTGCTCTTATGGTGCAAAGCGCTGCGCCTAGTCGCCTTTTGCTTATGAATTATGGGGCATAGTAGGTCAATTTCAATCATACCAGGCCTGCAAAGTGTGTTACCTTTAGTCACAACTAAGCCTAGCGTTAGCAGTGCTAATAAATGGCAAGTATGCTAAAATCAGGCGATTTATTTGTCTTACTTTTTTACTGATAAGCTACTAATAAGCCGCTTTGCATTCAATGATATAAAGCGAGCAACATTTTACTTTAATAATGGTTACGCTAGGGACATAAAGAGTTATGGTCGCAACTTCATTATGGCAGACGATCGTCCAGCATCCTCAGTTTTTTGCCATGCTGACCATTCCGCCTGTGACCGCATTTGTCACTTGGGTGCATGTGTGGATGGCGCTTAAAATGCTATTTTACCCCATTAAGTTTCGGGGTATCAGGATTCCTAACTTTCCATTTTTTGGACTGCCTGGTATTGGCTGGCAAGGCATTGTACCGCGTAAGGCGGGCAAGATATCTGGTGTCATCGTCGATCAGACGCTCTCAAAGCTTGGCTCTCTCGATGAGTTCTTTCAAGCGATGGAGCCTGAGCAGATGGCCGTGTTTATTACAGATACTGTCGATCAGCATCTAGAGGCGCTTATTGATGAGATTATGCTTGAGCACTCGCCAGCACTATGGGGCAATCTACCTTATGCACTCAAGCGCCGTATCTACGTGCAAGCGCACAAAGAGCTACCTGAGATTATGCAATCGCTAGTGACTGATTTGACTTATCATGTCGAAGATTTGGTCGATATGCGTCAAATGATCGTCAACAAGATGGAGAGTGACCGGCGCTTGATGGTCAATATGTTCCTAAAAGTCGGTCAAAAAGAGATCGATTTTATTTGGCATATTAGTGCTTTGATTGGATTGGTATTTGGTGTGATCCAGATGTTTATCTTTTTGGTCGTGCCGCAGCACTGGACGGTACCTTTCTTTGCCGCCATTTGGGGCTTTTTGACCAACTGGATTGCTATTTGGATGGTGTTTAATCCCGTTGAGCCGCATTTTATTCCTTATATTAAGATATTTGAGCGTACAAGCGGCTTTCCCTTTATTAAACCGCGCCTGCCGCATATCGCTCAGTTTCGCTTTCAAGGCGGCTTTATGAAGCGCCAAGAGGAAGTATCAGAGGTGTTTGCCGAGATTGTCGTCAGTGACTTGGTGACTCTTGAGAACATTATGAACGAGATGATGTACGGCGCGCGCGCGGCGCAAACGCGTGAGCTGATGAAATCGCACCTATATCAGATTTTGGAATCGCCTGTGGTCAGTACGACACTGCGCGTAAGCCTTGGTCGCCGCGATTATGGACAGTTAAAGAACACGATTATCGACAAATCCATTACCGCTACTATGGTGCCGCTGCGTGATCCTGAACTCAATGAGAGCCGCGCAAGCAAAATATTTGGTCTGTTTCGCGACCGTATTCGCGAGCTATCGCCTCGAGAATTTCAAAACCTTTTGCGTCCTGCCTTTCAGGAGGATGAAACCACGCTGATTATCTTGGGTGGTTTAACAGGGTTCTTAGCGGGTTGGCTACACTTGGTTTTGGTGTTCTTTCCCTCAATGTAGATAAGTATAGTAGCCGTTGTCATTAGAGTGCTGTCGTCAGATTATCGCTATCAAACCGTTGTTATCAACAAGCCTTTTGAGCGTTACTTGCTAGCACTCTTAGATTATGTAAATTGCCCTTAGGGTAAAAAGGTTAGAGACGTATGTTAATCACAGAATTGGGTTATTTTGCTTTGCTAGTCGCTTTTATGCTGGCTATCTTGCAAGTGGTACTACCAACTATTGGTGTCATGCGTAATATTGTCGCTTGGCAGCGATTAGCACCGAGTTTAGCGTGGGCACAGTTTGGAGCGATGATAACCTCATTTGTCGCTTTGATGGCAGGCTTTTATTACAATGATTTTAGTCTCGTCTATGTGACGCAGCACTCCAATACGTTACTGCCTTGGTATTATAAGTTATCAGCGACGTGGGGCGGACACGAAGGCTCGCTCTTGTTGTGGATGACCATCATGGCCACGTGGTGCGCGCTGGTCTCCTATTTTAGCCGTGGCTTACCGTTGTCGATGCGCGCGCGGGTACTCGTGATATTGGCCGGTGTGCAGGTCATGATGCTAGCGATGCTGATTTTTACCTCGTCGCCATTTGATCGTACCTTGCCCAATCTGCCCGTAGATGGGGTAGATCTCAACCCACTTTTGCAGGATTTTGGGCTGATCGTTCACCCACCGATGCTGTATATGGGTTATGTGGGCTTAGCGGTGCCATTTGCTTTTTGTATGGCGGCATTGTGGGAAGGGCGTTTGGATGCAGTATGGACACGTTGGTCGCGTCCATGGGCGCTCGCGGCTTGGGGATTTTTGACCGTTGGTATCGCTCTTGGCTCTTGGTGGGCATATTATGAGCTTGGCTGGGGCGGCTGGTGGTTTTGGGATCCGGTTGAAAACGCCTCATTACTACCGTGGCTGGCGGGTTTAGCGCTTATCCATTCGCTTGCAGTGACTGAAAAGCGCGGCGTATTCAAAGCGTGGACGATCATGCTAGCGATTTTTGCCTTTGCGCTTAGTCTACTAGGTACTTTCCTTGTGCGCTCAGGGGTCATTACCTCTGTGCATTCATTTGCCGCTGATCCAACGCGCGGCCTTGTCATCTTGATTATCTTAGGGATTATCGTCGGTAGTGGACTGCTGATGTTTGCTGTACGTGGTTGGCGCTTGACCGTCGAGAGTCAGTATCAGCTTATCTCACGCGAGTCATTTTTAGTTATTAATAACGTCATTATCTTGATTGCGACTTTGGTAGTACTACTAGGTACGCTCTATCCAATTATCGCTGATGCCTTTAATTTGGGTCAGGTATCGGTGGGCCCTCCATACTTTAATGCGCTATTTGTGCCCTTAACTTGGCTGTTGTTAATCGCTATGGGTATGGGCTCCAATATCCGCTGGAAGCAGGACAAGCGTCCGCTACTCGGCGTAGGTATGGTCATAGCCGCTAGCAGTCTAGTATTGGCAGCGATTGTCACTTACTTTACCAGTCCGTCGGCTATGCTCAACATCGGCGTTACACTAGCGGTGAGCTTTTGGGTGCTCTTGTGGATGGTGGTTGATTTTAAAGATAAAACCAAGAACGCACCGAGCCTTGTTAAAGGCCTACGCCAATTGCGCCTTAGCTATTGGGGGCAACAAACGGCTCATATTGGCGTCATCATCGCTGTTATTGGCGTCGCTTTCACTAGTACTTTGAGTATCGAGCGTGACGTGGCACTTGGACCCAACGACAGCGTCAATGTTCAAGGCTACGACTTTACGGTAAAAGACTTCCGTGAAGTGAAAGGTAGCAACTTTGATGGCATGCAAGCTGAGGTTGAAGTGACCAAAGATGGCCGCGACATCACTACCCTGTATCCTGAGAAGCGTACTTACATCATCAGTATGATGCCGATGACTGAGGCTGCTATTGATGCCAATCTTATGCGCGATCTGTATGTAGCATTGGGCGAGCCTATCTCGGAGGAGAGTAACCAATGGGCAGTACGTATCTATGTTAAACCGCTGATCCGATGGATTTGGCTGGGTGCGATTATTATGGCATTGGGCGGACTGATTAGTATGCTGGATAAGCGCTATCGTCTTAAAAAGACCAAAAGATCTGCGCAAGTGATGGCAAATACAGATACTTCTGTACGTATCGACGCTCCTGTAATCAATAAGGAGGCTTAATATGCCTGACAAAAACACAGCACCTGCGTCCAAAACTAAGACGATGAATAAAAAGCAGATGAAGATATGGTTTTTGATTCCGCTTATCGTCTTTGCAGGCTTTATCGTCATGCTTTATATGCGTTTAGGTCAGCCGACAGATATCGTGCCTAATACTGCGCTTGAGCGCCCTGTACCGACGTTTGAGCTACCGCTATTATCAGATACGACGCGGGTCATGACCAATGATAATTTGCCCGAGCAGCCCTTTTTAATCAATGTTTGGGGCTCTTGGTGCCCTACTTGTATCGTTGAGCATCCATTTTTGATGGAGTTAGAAGAACGCGGTGTCAATATCGTCGGCATCAACTATAAAGATGAGATCGGTAATGCGCTAAGCTACCTAAACCAGCGCGGCGATCCATTCTCGATGTCTATCCAAGATCTATCAGGTCAATTTGCATTAGATTTAGGGTTAACCGGTGCACCCGAAACCTTTATCGTCGATGGCGAAGGGGTGATCCGTCAGCACATCATTGGTGAGATTAATGAGGCTAATTGGCAAGCGCGTATTACGCCATGCCTTATGGTACTCAATAAAGCCAATGAGACTGCTAGCACACCAGATGCTACTCAAGTTGAGGAGGCCTGCCAATGATCATTAGTAACTATAATGTCATCAATAAAAATGGCTTTAGTAAACGAGTCATAAGGTTGGCAAGCGTGTTGCTAGCTCTAGTACTATCTTTGGTAATAGGAGTGAATGCTAATGCGGCAATTGACGTCTATGATTTTGACTCAGTGCAGCAAGAAGCGCAGTATCGAGGCTTGATCGAGGAACTACGCTGCCCTAAATGTCAAAACCAAAATCTAGCAGGATCTGACGCCCCTATCGCGCAAGATCTCAAACAAAAAACCTATGATATGGTCAAAGATGGCCGTAGTGATGGCGAGATTCGCGTTTATATGCAAGAGCGCTATGGCGACTTTATTAGCTACAAGCCGCCAGTACGCCCCTCAACTTGGATATTATGGTTTTTTCCGCCGCTGCTGTTGATTTTATTGATTGGTGGCTGGTTTTGGCAAAGTCGCCGTCGTCAAATTGTTGCTCGTGGTCAAACAGGTACTGCTGCCGAGCATACAGAGGCGTTGAGTGCGGCAGAAAAAGCGGAGCTGGATCGCTTACTATCACGAAGCAACGCGCGCGATAGAGTAGATCATGATATCACCAGCATAAAGGATAAAAAATGACCCTATTTTCTACTTTTGGCTTATTTATCGCCCTAAGCCTATTAATCAGCTTAGTACTAGCGGTCATCGTTGTTATGCCTTGGTTGCGTGCGGCTCGTAGACCTGAGAATCCAGTAGATAATCAGCTACTCAATATCAACGTCGCAGTGTTCCGCGAGCGCCTCGCTGAGCTGCAAACAGATAAAGAAAGCGGCGTCATTGACGACACTCATTATCAAAACCAAAAGCTTGAGCTTGAGCGCCAGCTGCTCGATGCGCAGCGTGAAATTACGCCGATGGTCGTACCCGGCGTCAAAAGCCGCTTGATTGTGATGATATGGGTACCTGTATTGGCAGCGCTAGCTTATTTATTAATCGGTGATCGTACGCCTGTATTCAATCTCTGGGCAAGCGAGGATAAAGTCGGTCAAGTGGCTGATGATCTATTAACGGGTAAAATCGATCAGCCGCCTGCGTGGGCAATTGAAGATGGCAATCAGCTTATTAGTGCCATGCAGACCAATGTGCATCGTCATGCTGATGACCCTGATCGTTGGATGCGCTTATCCGAACTGTTCTTATCGCTTGAGGCCACGCCGTCTGCGATCGAAGCCCTATCGCGCGCGTACCGCCTCTCTCCAGATAACGAAGAGATTGCCGCCACTTACGCCCAAATCAGCTTCTTTGCCAATGAGGGTCAACTCAACGCCGATAGTCGCCGCGTGTTGCAAGATTTGCTGGCCAAAAACCCGCAGCACGAAGGCGCGCAGATGCTCATGGCAATGGGCGAGGCGCGTAGCAGCAACTTTGACGAAGCGCAAAACTGGATCAGCCGTTTGCGCGGCAGTATTGCCGCTAAGCCTGGCGATCATACCCAAGCGCTGGCAAGTTTGGATGAGCTCAGCGCTAACGTAAACGCGCAGCAAGAGCAAGCGGCTCAAGGTGTCGAGGTAACCGTAACGGTTAATAGTAGTTTGCTACCCTTGATTAAAGGTGATGATGTGCTCTTTGTCGCTATTCGCGATGTCAATGGCGGACCACCGTTCGCTGCTAAGCGCTTGCCTATTAGTGTGATTAAGCAGGGCGAGGCGAGTATCAGTCTTAGTGATCTGGATGCGATGATGCCTGAGCGTACGCTAGCACAAGCACGCGCAGATAAAGTACAGCTGGCAGTCGTGGCACGCATTAGTCATAGCGGTAATGCTATTGCAGAGTCTGGCGACTTATCGGGCAATCCTGTCGTTATTAGCAGCGAGCAAAATCAAGTCAATGTTGCGATCAATCAGCAAGTACCCTAATGATTTTAATGAGCTGAGAAACTACTTTAAGACAAGCTACCTAGCGCCATAATGGCGCGCAATAGTATTATTTGAACAGTGAAGTCATGACAATTGATGTCTAAGTTATGAAAAAACTTGAGCTTTGCAAAGCCACAAGGTAAGGTGAGCTTGCAATCAACCAATCCCTGATTACAAAACCTTATCCCAAAACCCTTTTAAGGAGAGTCGCTACATGATGCGTATTATTTTGCTAGGTCCACCAGGCGCTGGTAAAGGCACCCAAGCCCAGTTCATCTCAAAAGAGTATGATATCCCGCAAATCTCGACGGGCGACATGCTACGTGCGGCGATCAAAGAAGGTAGCGAGCTTGGCAAACAAGCTGAAGGCGTGATGAACGCAGGTGGTCTGGTATCAGATGATCTCATTATTAATTTGGTCAAAGAGCGCATCGCTAAACCTGATTGTGCTAATGGCTGTATTCTAGACGGCTTCCCGCGTACTATTCCGCAAGCGCAGGCACTAGCTGCAGCTAACGTCGATATCGACCATGTTATCGAGATTAGCGTCCCTGATGATGAGATCGTCAAGCGTCTATCGGGTCGTCGCCAGCATGCAGGATCAGGCCGCGTTTATCATATCGATCACAATCCGCCAAAGGTTGAGGGTATCGACGATGTCACAGGCGAACCTTTGATCCAGCGTAAAGATGACAAAGAGTCGACGATTCGTGATCGCCTAGCGACTTATCATGAGCAGACCTCAACGCTAGTAGGTTTTTATCAAGAAAAAGCCAAAGAAGGTAGCAGTGCACCTAACTATGATAAGTTTGATGGTACGCAGCCTATCGAAGACGTTAAGGCACAAATTTTGTCAGCGTTAAAAGGTTAGTTTTATTTAAGGCTAATTTTATTTATAGTTATAAAAACCTCGACTGTTATGGTCGAGGTTTTTTGTATTTTAAAACCAAAAAAACCGCCAACTCAGAAAGGAAGGCGGTTTTTGTACTCACTTAACGATAAGGCTTAAGCATTACCTTGCGCGTCTACTTGTGCTTGCTGTTGGCTTTGCGCGTAGGCTTGGTCAAAGTTGACTGGCGCAAGCAATAACTGCGGGAAGCTACCACGAGTGACGATATCACTGATGACTTCACGAGCATAAGGGAACAAAACGTTAGGGCAATATGCACCTAGGATTTGACCGATTTGATCTTCAGGGATGTTCTTTAATAAAAAGATACCGGCTTGGTGAACTTCAGCGATAAAGGCCGGCTCTTCAGCATTCTTTGCATTGACACTCACCGTCAGAATCACTTGATAATGATCATCATCAAGTTTTTCAGCATTGCTTGATAAGTTGATATCAAGCTCAGGATTCCACTCTTTGGTAAATACGCCTGCGCCTGGGACTTCAAGTGACATGTCCTTAACATAAATGCGCTCTAGTGCCAATTGCGGTTGTGCTTGTTCTTCAGCCATGATAATTCCTTATAAATTTAAACAAAATATAGCCAATATGACGATAAGGCCAAACGACTATTTAATAGGTCACAAGATTTAGTAAGTAAAAAAGGTAATATAGCAGATTAACCCGCTAGTAGCTCATCGAGCTTGCCTTGCTGATTAAACTGATTGAGCTCATTAAACCCGCCGACGAAAGTATCACCGATAAAGATCTGCGGCACTGTGCGGTAGTTATTGGTTTTTTGCATCAAAGCGCGGCGCTCATCACTGCTGATGTCGTGCATGCCAATCTCTTCAAAGCTTACGCCTTTGGACTCTAATAGTTTTTTGGCGTTAGTGCAATATGGGCAAATAGGAGTGGTATATACTTTAACAGGTACGCTCATAATAGTTCTTCCTTAATAGTTATTGGAGTAGGGATGCAACGTTATCATTAGTAGACGCTACAGTAGTGAATCGTATAATAATAAAGTGAATCGTATAATAGACAGTATAGACAGCCATATTATCAATTGCCAATGAGTTAATGGCAATGATAACTTTAATTATTGTCATCTATAGAATGGGGCTTGGCCTATTAAAATCAAGTTTTAAGCATTCAGAGTGTTTTGCTTTTATCACTAAAGTGAGAAACAAAGCATAAAAAAAGACACCATATAGTTATGATGTCTGGTTTGAATATCTAAATCGCTACTGCTTATTTACTCAGTTTTGGCTTAGATTTGCCCTTTTTATTCTGCGTGTCTTTTAGGCCAACGAGTGGCATACCAGCGCCTTGCCAGCCGCCAATACCGCCCTCTAGACGATAGACGTTGTCTTTGCCAATCATTTGTATCGCCGCGCCTGCTTGTACACCGATGTCACAGATGATAATTACTGGATCTTCGATAGCCCGTATCTCATCCAAGCGATCTTTGAGCTGAGTGAATGGAATATTACGACTGCCTTGGATATAGCCTGTCGTATATTTTTTGGCAGGTCGAATATCAATCAGCTGCGCGTTTTGCGAATTGACCATCATACCGAGAGTGTTTGGAGATATCTTTTTGCCGCTACGCTTGCTCTCAATAGTAAAAAACAAGATAGCAAGTACGGCTAAAATACCGAATAAGAACGGGTGGTTACCCATAAATTCAAGTGCACGATCCAAACTAGACCTCCAAAATATAAGTGTTCTATCAGTTGGCCTGATAAAAATGAACAAGGCGCTATTATACCGACTAGGTTGTCTATAGTAAACGTATGAAAACTACTCAATGCGTCTGTCTTAATAAGGCTTGGTATCTGCCTCATCGGTAAGGGTCACCAAGTTCTCAACGCGGCGCTGAAGAACCTCGCCATCAGCGACTGCCTGCCATAGCGCGCAGCCTTTGGAGTTATGAGTATGGCGACAGTCTCGGAACTGACAGTAGCCTGATAGCGGTGCAAGCTCAACGAATCCTGAAATGATGTCATCTGGAGTCAGATGCCAGATACCATACTCACGAATACCTGGGGTATCGACGATGCCACCTTGAGTTAGATCATCTGGATTGAAGGGTAGCAAACGGCTAGTCGTTGTCGTATGCTGCCCAAGCTGCGAGTTCTCTGAGATGATGTTAACGCTTTGCGCCGACTCTGGCAGCAGCGCATTAATCAGACTGCTCTTACCGACGCCAGACTGACCGGCAAATATCACCAGCTTGTTATCGATGTAACGTTTGAGCTCGCCAAGTCCTTGTTGTTCACCCGTCTGTAATACATTTTCTGGACAATCCACTGAGGTCAAGACACTATCATAACCAAGCGCTGCATATTGCGTTAATAGTTCACGCGTATCGACAGTAGACTCGCCCTCTAATAGATCCGCTTTATTGAGTACTAGCAGAGGTTGTACGCCTGCATGATGACAAACCACAAGATAGCGATCGATCAAGGTAGGCGCGGCAGCAGGTAGCGGCGCAAAGACAATCGCTAAGATATCGATATTGGCGGCAACCGGTTTGAGCTTATGGTAGCGGTCGGGGCGAGATATCATCGAGGTGCGCGGTTTTACTGACTCAATACGGCCAAAACCTGTGTTGGAGTCCGCCGTCCAGCGCACTTGGTCACCTGCAGCCAGCATCGGCAAGTTGGTACGCACATGACAGCGCCAGACATCACCCAAGGCCAACTCCTGCCAAAACGGCTCAGGGTCATCAGGGGCAAACTCAGGCTGCTTAGGTATCACAGCAGGTAAGCTTGTGACTTGTACCTCCAATTGCTTACCAAAGTGCGCCATCACCACGCCATCCATCAAGCTATCATCGATGCTGTCTTGGCTGGCAAGTTGTTGTTTGTCTATACGACGAATCTGCTGTTTAGTGAGTTTGCGCTGCCGTATCAATGCCATAAGTACTGCCTGTGTTGTTTTAATTGCGATAAAAATATGTCTCAGTGTAGCGTGAAAATTTGATAACATACAGCCTAAGCTTGACAGAGGTTTTGTAAAGCCTGCAAACCACTTGTACATCATCACTGTGCATACTACTAATAGGATCGCTTATGAGTACCGATGACCATCCCAACAAGATCAAAATCAAAAACCAAGGTAAGAAGGGTTTGGTCTGGATTGACCTTGAGATGACAGGGCTTGATACCTTGAACGATGAGATCATCGAGATTGCGACAGTGGTGACGGATGAGGATTTGAACGTATTAGCCGAAGGGCCTGTTTTTGCGATTAAAGTCTCTGACCAAATCTTGAACAAGATGGATGACTGGAACACCAAGCAGCATGGTCAGTCAGGTCTGGTCGATCGCGTACGTCGTAGTAAAGTGACACTAGCTGAAGCCGAAGAGGAAACCATTAAGTTTTTGAATAAATGGGTCGACAGTGGTAAGTCGCCGATGTGTGGCAACTCGATTTGCCAAGACAGACGTTTTATGGCGCGGCAGATGCCTGAGCTTGAGCGCTTTTTTCATTATCGTAATTTAGACGTGTCCTCGATCAAAGAGCTGTGCTTTCGCTGGCGTCCTGATATCCTAAAAAACTTTGAAAAGGGCGGTAGTCATTTAGCTTTAGATGATATCCGCGACTCAATTCGCGAGCTTAAGCACTATCGCCAGCACTTTTTTAAATTGATGGATTAAGGTTTTTGTCGGAGTTGTAGGTTGCGCCTTACGCACTAATTGACGATGATTAAGGTCTGGATGGTGCGTGAAACGCACCCTACAATCTACATTAAATAAATCATCTCACTAAATACTGAAACTCAACCAGTGCAAATTCTGCTTCATCTAAATGCTCGTCTGCCACTACTGCGCCAATCACCGCGCTCACTTTTGGCTGTCTTGACTCTGTATCGATCAGTCGCCAATCACCTAACACATAACGTATTTTGTTATTAGTCGTTTGATGAATATCTGGGCGATGCGTATGCCCATGCAATAAGGCATCATCGTTATTAACCGCCTGCGCGACGGACTGCTCATTGACGTCCATAATGTAGGCCGCCTTTTTACTATTATTTTGCTTACTTTTGGTGCGTATGTTGTCGGCGATGGCGAGGCGCTTCTCTAATGATTTATTGAGCAGATACCATTTGGCCAGTGGACTGCGAATCGCTTTACGAAACAGCTGATATTTTTTATCATCTGTACATAGCGCATCACCGTGCTCTAGGCGAAAATCTTGCTCACCAATCGTCAATGGATAAGGTTCAGCAATTAGCTCACCGCCAAATAGATTGAGAAATCCTCGATCAAGCAGAAAATCTCGATTGCCATGCATGACTAAGACCTCGCAGCCTTGCACACGTAGCTGTTTTAGCCTATTGATTAAAGGGGTTAGCCAGTGGGTCGCGCGTGCCTCATCCTCTAGTGACAAATACATGTCGTCACCGAGCCACACCTCAAACCAGTCGCCTAATATAAACAGCCGTTTAAGACTAGGCAGCGCCAAGCAGTCATCTAATAGCGCTAAAAAAGCCTGCACAAGGGCAGGCTCATCAAGCGATAAATGCAAATCGCTAATCAGTACTTGCCGTATATCATGCGGGCGAGTGGTGAGTAAGTGATCAAAGCTTTGCATCTATCATAACCTCTTTTATCTTATAGGCTATTTACAACTAAGGGGTAAATAGCCGAGCAAAAACTACTCAGAAACAACTTTAGCAGAGTTGATAGTGATTGCCTCTTTTGGCACATCAGCATGCATACCGAAACGACCCGTTGGAACGCCGCGCATTTTTTCGATGACATCCATACCGCTAGTGACTTTACCAAAGACAGTATAACCCCAACCCTGCGCGTTTTTGCCGCTATGGTTCAAAAAGTCGTTGTCTTTTACATTAACGAAAAATTGGCTGGTCGCTGAATGCGGGTCTTGCGTACGCGCCATAGCGATCGTGCCTTTATCATTTTTTAGACCATTATCTGCTTCATTCTCTACTGGCGCATTGGTCTTTTTCTCATTCATTTGGGCGTCCATACCGCCGCCTTGAATCATAAAGCCGTCGATGACGCGATGAAAGATTGTTCCTTCATAATGCCCAGAATTGACATAATTTAAGAAGTTCTCTACTGTTTTTGGTGCTTTTTCTTCATTGAGTTCAATAGTGATGTTACCCATTGAGGTCTCTAACTCTACGACTGGCATGTTGCTCATGGTTATCTCCTGATTGTTTGCGTTGGTTAATGGATCGGGCTGACTGTCTGTAGTGGTCGTACTAGCGCTATTGGTGCTACTAACGCAACCTAGTATAAATAAAGGGGCAAATAAGCTGGCAAACCCAAATGATTTGATAGCGTGCATAGATCTTCCTTGTGTCTCTAAAAGGCAATCCTAATTTAGAGGCTAGTCTAACGGCTTTTTCATGTCATGTCATGTATCTGGCTGTTAATGAGTTTGCAAAAGCTGATAGAATAACGCTAATTTATTTTTTATATAAAATTAGAGCCTACCGTAAAAGGCTTAGGAGCACAAATTAATGACTGAGCATACAAAACCTAACGAGCCAAAAAACGATTTTATCCGCAATATTATTCGCCAAGATGTAAAAGCACAAAAATACGAGAAAATCGTTACTCGTTTTCCGCCTGAGCCTAATGGCTACTTGCATTTAGGGCACGTTAAATCCATTTGCCTTAACTTTGGCGTAGCAAAAGAGTTCGATGGTATCTGTCATCTGCGCTATGACGACACCAACCCAACTGCTGAAAAGCAGGACTACATCGACAATATCAAAAACGATGTGAAATGGCTCGGTTTTGAATGGGCAGGGCAGGCACTACACGCGTCTAGCTACTTCGATCAGCTCTATACATGGGCGGTGCAACTGATAGAGCAAGGCGATGCTTATGTTGATTTGCAAACCCCTGAACAAATCAAAGAGAATCGTGGCTCATTTAATGAGGCTGGCACACCGTCACCGCAGCGCGATGCTAGTGTCGAGGACAATCTCAAGCGCTTTGCTGACATGAGAGACGGTAAGTTTGCCGATGGCGAGGCCGTACTACGTGCCAAGATAGACATGTCTGATGCTAATATGAATATGCGCGATCCGATACTCTACCGCGTCATGCATCAAGAGCATCATCAGACGGGTGATAAATGGTGCATCTATCCGATGTATGATTTTGCCCATCCCTTATCCGATGCATTAGAAGGCATCACGCATTCGTTATGCACGCTTGAATTTGAAGATCATCGTCCGTTTTATGATTGGGTTGTGGCAAAGATTGGCTTTGAGACGCCGCCGCATCAGTATGAGTTTAGTCGCTTAAACGTCGATCATACGTTGACCAGTAAGCGTAAGCTCAAGCAGCTCGTAGACGAGGGTATTGTTGACGGTTGGGATGATCCGCGTATGCCAACGGTTGCAGGTATGCGCCGCCGTGGTTATACGCCTGAAGGCTTGCGCGACTTTTGTGATCGTGTTGGTGTATCAAAGGCAGATGGCGTAACCGATATGCGCCTGCTTGAATTTAGCATTCGCCAGTCCTTAGATGATACGACAGCACGCGGTATGGCAGTACTCAAACCGCTAAAAGTAACCATTACGAACTTTAGCGACGCGGTTAGTCAGTGGCAAGATTTAAAAGCCGATAGCGTCAACGCCCGCTGGGACGCAGACGCGCAAACCTTGTGGCTGACTCAGCCCAAGCACCCTAATGTTGATATGGGCGAGCGTGAGATTCCTTTTACTAAGGAGCTGTACATTGATCAAGGCGATTATGAGATAGAGCCGCCAGCAGGTTATAAGCGTCTGTCGTCAGAAAAGCCTGAGATACGTCTGCGTAACACTTATGTACTCGCAGTCACAGAGCATATCACTGATGATAGCGGCAACGTTGTTGAGCTAAAAGCTACCATAGATCCGACCACCTTGGGTCAAAACCCCGAAGGCCGCAAGGTCAAAGGCGTCATTCATTGGGTATCGGCGAGCCAAGGTATTCCTGCCACAGTACGACTTTATGAGTCGCTATTTAGTGTCGAAGACCCAAGTAGCGTCAGCGACGTCCACGACGCACTAAACCCTAATTCATTAACCGTACTCAACGCAGTCGTCGAACCTTCGTTAGTTAAAGCGGATGCAGGCACGCGCTTTCAGTTTGAGCGCGAAGGCTACTTTATCTCAGATAGCCAAGAGCACAGTACCGATACGCCAGTATTTAATCAGATTGTCAGCTTGCGTGATAGCTATAAGCCGGCTTGATGCCAATTCACAATCGTCTTATATCAGAAATTTGTCTGGCTTTATAAGGCCAGACTCAACTTTTAATATGTAAACTCATAGCAATGATAAGAGTAACGCGTTTATGACTAAAAAATCGATTAACCTAGCACTACAAGGTGGCGGCTCGCATGGCGCTTTTACTTGGGGCGTTTTGGATCACTTTATGGAAGATGGCCGCGTCAGTATCGAGGGCATCACAGGTACCAGTGCTGGCGCTATGAATGCGGCGGTACTGGCGCAGGGCTACATGGAGGGCGGCGCAGATGGCGCGCGCGAATCGCTTGAGAAATTTTGGAGTCGGGTGGCCTACATGGGCGCGCTTAGTCCTATCAAGCGTAGTCCTTTGAGTATTCTGACAGGGAGCTGGGCGATGGACGACTCGCCCGCTTATCTTATGATGGACTTATTTAGCCGCGTAGCCTCGCCTTATAATACCAATCCTCTAAACGTCAATCCGCTACGTGATCTGATTGAATCCACTGTCGATTTTGACAAAGTCAGATCTTGTAGCATGCTAAAGCTATTTGTAGCGGCAACCAACGTCCATACGGGCAAAATAAGAGTGTTTGATCGTGACGAGTTGACCGCAGATATGCTGCTGGCTTCGGCATGTTTGCCTTCTTACTTTCAAGCGGTTGAAATTGATGGCGTACCGTATTGGGATGGCGGGTATGTGGGTAACCCGCCTTTGTATCCTCTGTTTCATACGACTAAGTCCAAAGATATTATGATCGTGCAGATCAATCCGATTGAGCGCAACGAGACACCCAAAAGCGCGATCGAAATACAAAACCGTATTAATGAGATTACCTTTAACTCATCATTACTTAGAGAACTGCGCGCCATTGATTTTGTTAGTCGTCAATTGCGTGAGAACAAGCTTGATAGAACACGCTACACTGAGGTTCTAGTACACCGTATTGAAGCGACAGAACAGATCAATCCGCTGTCAGCATCTAGTAAGATAAACTCTGAGTGGGCGTTTTTAACACATCTACGTGATATTGGCCGCGCTTCAGCGAAAGCCTTTTTAGACGAAAACTACGATAGACTAGGTGAGGAGTCTACGTTCGATTTGCGCCGCGAGTTTTCATAAGCGCGTGATACCAGCCTTAAACTCAACATTAGTAGTTTGCAATTAAGCCCATTTCAAGTAAGCTTGAGATGGGTTTTTTTATAAGCGCAAAATATTAAGGACGAGGCAATGGCGAAGTTTTTAAACAGTAGCGGCACCACTTACCATCTAGAAGAGCTGATCAAAAATGCTTCTGATCGGCTGATTATTATTAGCCCTTATCTAAAGCTGAACGAGCGTATCAAAGAGTTATTAGAAGACCGTAATCGTCTCAAAATTGATATTCGTATCGTTTATGGCAAGAATGATTTGCATCCAGAAGAGATCAATTGGCTCAAAAACCTTACCTTTATACGCACTAGCTTTTGCAAGAACCTGCATGCTAAATGCTATTTAAATGAGAATGAATGCATTATCACTAGCCTCAATCTATATGAATTTAGCCAAGTGAATAACAATGAGATGGGTGTACTAATCTTTCGCAATGATGATCCCAAGCTATATGCAGATACTTATGAAGAAGCGCAGCGTATTATCCGTATCAGTGATGAGGTACGCATGTCACTTGAAAAAGTAAGTGAGAAGGCGGCTGCGACTGACAACAGTATTACTGATGACGAAAATAAAACGGTAGTCAATCACTCTTCTACCAAACCAGTAGAGGCGACGCCGAATTACTCTAAACTCACAACGGCTAAACTGGCTAAAGAGCTGGGAATAAAGACGCAGGAGCTCAATAGTAAACTACTTGAAGCAGGTTACTTAGAGGATAAAGAAGGCGAGCTGGTATTGACCGAGGCAGGACGTACAGCAGGCGGTAGTAGCAAACGCGGTAAATATGGTGAGTTTTGTCTATGGGATTCCGGGATGGTTATTTAAGACTTTATAATTATAATGGTTTTCATACCTATATCTATGTTTAGTTAAAAATGGAATAAACATCTTACAATTTATCACTCGATAGTCATAACTGATTTGCTAAGATAAGGGTGAGTCTTTGCTAATTGACTATTTTGTTAAGTAAGTATTCAATCAAATGAGTATTTTGCTCAAATACTACTCGTTGCTGTATACTTTAGTGGCTTACCAACGACAGCATGACTATACCAGTGGCGCAGATAGCGCTAAGCGTTTGTACAATTAACACTAAAATTCACAACAAGGAGCTTTACATGGCACATTTACGTTTAGGTGATGATGCACCAAACTTTGATGCGAACACCACAGATGGTCAGATTAACTTTTATGATTGGGCGGGTGATAATTGGGTAGTGTTCTTCTCGCACCCAGCTGATTTTACCCCAGTATGTACGACTGAGCTTGGCCGCGCTGCTGCCTTGAATGGCGAGTTCCAAAAGCGCGGTGTCAAGCCAATCTGTATCTCTGTTGATAGTATCGAAGATCATCATCAGTGGGCAAAAGATATCGGCGAGACACAAGGCACGGACTTGAACTTCCCAATTATCGCTGATCCCAATAAAGAAGTGGCTGAGCTGTATGACATGATGCATCCTAATGCTGACAGCACGCATACCGTACGTAGTGTCTTTATTATTGATCCTAACAAAAAAATCCGTCTGACTTTGACCTATCCTGCCAGCTGTGGTCGTAACTTTGATGAGATCATTCGAGTCATTGATGCTATTCAATTGTCTGACGAATACAACGTGGCAACGCCAGTTGATTGGCAAGATGGTGATGACGTTATTATTCCGCCAAGTGTCAAAAACGAAGACATCGCGGCAAATTACCCTAAAGGTCATACTGAGATTAAGCCTTACTTGCGTACCACGCCTGCACCAAACAAGTAAGTCGTATTTAGCATGCACACTAAGAGCCTCATAACGTCACGTTATGGGGTTTTTTGTTGTCTATTATTATTTCAAAGATTGATTGCTGTGCTAGACTCAAGACGTAGAATATATTAACGTGGCTTACTAACAAACCATTATCTCAAACTATATAAAAGGATTTTACTATGAAAAAATTATACGTGACCCGCACGGCTCCCAACCCACGCAAAGCGCTTATTTTAATGGCGTCAAAGGGTATAGATATCGACGATGTTGATGATATCGATATTGTAGATATTGACTTTGGTAGCAGTGAGCAGATGGGCGAGGCATTCACGCAGATTAACCCGATGCAGACGGTGCCAGTACTAACATTAGGGGATGGGACGGTACTCAATGACTCACAGGCAATATGTGAGTACCTTGACCGCGTTTACGGCGAGCGTTCAGTCATGGGCAATGATGTGGTACAGCGCGCGCAAGTGTGTTCAATGCGCCGCGTCGCTGAGTTTGAAGTGCTCTACAACTTTATGTTAGCCTTCCAGCACAGCCACCCCTCAAAAGCTGAGCGCGTAGAGCAGGTAGCCGATTTTGTAACGCCGTCCATCAATCGTGCCTTACAAGCGCTACCTTATTTTGAAAAAGCTTTAGAGGATCGTGATTATCTAGTAGGTGATCAATTGAGCTTTGCAGATATTGTCTTGTACTTAGGTCTGGATTTTGGGAAAGCGCTCAAGGTAAATCCAACTGAACAAGGGGACAATTTAGCTCGTTTTTATCAGCATATGCATGAGCGCTTTAGTATCAAAAATATGGCTAAAGCTAAGCCTGCTAAAGAATAGGAATATAAAACTCTTAAATGATCTAAAACGTTGTAAAGTTTGTGTGAGAAAAACAAACAAGTTTTTACAGCGTAATCTAATATTTGCTAGTTATGATGATATGAGTGATAAGTACTTCTTATCACTCATATAGTTTTTAGTTGAACCATTATTAATTTAAACTTTTATCTATAACGATATAGGTAGAATCTGCGTAAGGTGATAGCGGTATGACATCAGTATATAAAGTGTTTGGAGTGTTGGTTGGCGCCGCTTTAGGTATTAGCGCTTGTAGTGATCCTGCGCAGAGCAGCGCTTCAAACGTAGAGCGCTCAAGCATAAATGATACAGACTTGTCTGATGATACTATTGCCCCAGCTGATAATACCACCACCTTAGCTGATGAACAGGCACCTTCTGTTGATAATAGTAGCGCAGAAGACAAATTGATTGATGATCTCATTCAGTATCGCTGGATTTTGGTAGATGCACTCAGTGTTGAGAGTCAACCTTTAACTTCACTTTTAGATATCAAAAATCAAGTCACTGCATCGTTCATCCAGCGTCAAGGCAAAAACAGCTTGATCTATAGCGTCGGCTGCAACACGATGAGTGCAGGCTATCAGCTACAAGGCAATGAGATGACAATCGACAACAGCATGAGCACTAAAATGTCATGTGCTGACTTAGATTTGGTTGAAAATCGCTTGAACGATTTAATGCAAGGGGTCAATCAGTTAGAGCTTACTAATGATAAAGACAATGGCTCGATACTAACTCAAATAACTGATAATGGAGTTACTCTGCAGTGGCGCGGCAAAATGACGGCAAAAGCTAAGTATGGCAGTCGAGGCGAGACGATATTTTGGGCAATAGATGCTCAGACTACGCCGTGCACAGATAATAGCGCGCAAGTGTGCTTACAAGTAAAACCTGTAGTGTACGACGATCAAGGTATAAAGGTTAGCGAGGGCGAGCGCGTAGAGTTTGCAGGCACTATAGATGGCTATGAGCATAGTAGTGAGTTCGATCAAGTGTTACGTTTGCACCGTTATGCTCTAAACGCTAGCAATGATAGTATGCAAAATGCGTCAGACACTAACTATGCTTATGTGCTCGACACTATCGTTGAGCAAACTGAAGTCAATTAATTAGCGTATGTTACCTAGATCCTCTTCGCTTAGACGCCAGCGTCCTTTTTTCTTGGAGCTACCGCGTCCGCGCATGGCACTGTTAAGTATCAGCTTGTTCATAGAGTGACTCGAGTGCGCATGACAAATTGCGCAGGCGAGACCATCTGCCGCATCTTGCTGAGGCACCACATCTAACGACAGTATGCGACAAACCATTTCTTGTACTTGCTCTTTGGCGGCTGCGCCATAACCACAGACCGCTTGCTTAATCTGGCGCGCGGTATACTCTGACACTTCTAAGTCCAGCGCTACCATAGCGGCAATAGCAGCTCCGCGCGCCTGACCGAGCTTGAGCGCTGAGTCGGGGTTTTCTGCCATAAATACTTGCTCGATAGCGGTATAAATAGGCTCATTAGCATATTTGATATGATACTCAGTAATGCGAGTGAGACCGTTAAATATGCGCTTTAGGCGCTCGGGCATCTCTTTGGTATCCGTACGAATAGTACCTGCATCAATAAAGGTTAGTTTGTCACCGGTTTGCTGGACGATGCCATACCCTGTCATACGAGAGCCTGGATCTATTCCAATAATAATTGCCATAAGGGTCCGTTTTTGTGTTGCGTATATTTTGTTTGGCAGCTTTGCACTTAAAATGCGGCGCTAAGTTTGATAGTATAGCAAGCCATCCCCATATACATCATACGTTAACGATTTTTTATTGACGATTACATTTTAAGTTTTTTACAGGACGACATTTTATGGGTCAGATAGTTGGTATCGCCATTGTTTGGTTTATTATCGAGATGCTCATTTGGTATCTGATTGCTCAGACCATTAGTGGCTGGTGGGTATTTATATGGTTTATTATTGCCGCTGTTATCGGCATCGCGCTCATCCGTAAAGGTATGGCGGCGCTAAATCCTATGGCGCAGCAAATGAAAGCTGGCGGCATGATGAACCCATCCATGCGCCCGCAAGAAGCCACGATGCTCAAAAGCGTAGCGATGGCTGGCGCAGGTATCTTGTTGTTGATACCAGGAGTCATTAGTGATCTGATCGCGTTGCTACTGGTACTGCCACCTGTGCAAAAGAAGCTCAAAGATGTCGCTAATAACTATGTCATGAACAATCAGCAAAAGATGATGGAGATGATGGCAAAACAGATGGGTGGCCAAAACCCATTTGGCGGTATGAATGGCCAAAACCCATTTGGTGGACAAGGCGGCATGAACAATCAAAGCCCCTTTGGTCAGCAGCCAAATCCCTTTGAGCAACAAAACCCATTCGGTGATGTTTTTAAACAGAACACTACCATTGACGGTACTGCCAAAAATATCCCTAAAGATGTCAAAAAGATTACTAAGTCTGCCAATGATGAATAGGCGTTAGTTCTTATTTTGTAGTGCTCTTTTAATACTTATAAATTGGTACTCACAAAAAAGCCCCTACCTTGAAAAGATAGGGGCTTTTTCGTACTACTCAATACGATTTTCTTAATACAAATCTCAGTAGCATATCAGCTAAGTGACAAATCATATTAATTATATAAAACAACCGAAGTGTCGCCGTAAGATGGTGACCCATGAACCGTGAAGTTCAGGGCGGACACGTCATCATCTCTGCAGGTTTCCTGATACACCGCAAGCGGTGCAGGCATACACAATGAGATAATAGATAGCGCATCCTGGTAAAGCATTATCGGCTCAGGGAATAAACATCTACTAGCCAACACTTCAGAATATAATCATAGTAACCAATGAATTAGGCTAATGCAAGTGCGATTACAGTTTGATACGTAGCTTTTGTACTAAGGCGCTTATGAGCTAATTGTCAAACTCAAACGTGAGTAAATGAGTAAAGAATGCTCAGTTTTCAAGTATTTTAAGATGTGTGGTAATATATAGGGCTTTTAGTATCCCAAACAACGGCGTTCATTCACTTGAGGAGCGGTAATCTATGAGCAATACGCAGACCCAGCCTAAGTCTACTGATAACAGTCAGACACATACTGACGATCAGAATAATAAAACTGATGATCAGAATAATAAAAAAACACCTCATGTTTTGATGATTTTGGATGGTTTTGGTCATCGTGAAGAGAGCGATGATAATGCGATAGCTGCCGCAAATACCCCGCATTTAGATAGTATCTACCAGCGCTATCCGCACGGACTGATATCGGCATCAGGTGAAGATGTTGGTTTGCCCCAGGGGCAGTTTGGCAACTCTGAGGTAGGTCATATGAATCTGGGCGCAGGGCGCGTGCTGTATCAGGATTCAACACGGATATCAAGTGAGCTTGTCAGCCGCGAGTTTTACAAAAACGAAGCGCTGGTGAACGCTGTGAACGCTACTAATGACAAAGGTGGTAACGTGCACATTATGGGTCTGGTCTCTGATGGCGGCGTGCATTCGCATCAAGATCATATCGAGGCTATGTGCCATTCAGCACTGGTTCATGGTGCTAAAAATGTCTTTGTCCACTGCTTTTTAGATGGTCGTGATACACCGCCTAAATCTGCTGATAAATACATCAATCGTCTGCGCGAGCATATCAATAAATTGAACGCTCATTATGAAGGTGGCCGCGTGCAAATCGCTAGTATTATTGGTCGCTACTATGCGATGGATCGTGACAATCGTTGGGATCGCGTGCAAAAAGCTTATGAGCTGATTACTGAAGGCAAAGCCGATCGCATGTCAACTCGTGCTGATGGCGCGGTACAAGCGGCTTACAAATCACGCGAAACCGATGAATTCATCAGCCCTACAACCGTTATAGAGCACGGCGAAACGCCTTTTACCGTTGATGACAACGATGCGCTGATCTTTATGAATTTTCGCGCAGATCGCGCCCGTGAGCTGGCGCAGGCGTTTATACTACCTGATCATGAGTTCTCAGGTTTTGCCCGTCAAAAGCAGCCAAAGCTTGCCGCCTTTGTCATGCTAACCAAATACTCAGATGAGCTTGCAGACAACCCAAAAACCAGCGTTGCTTATTATCCAACTTCGCTAAACAATACGCTCGGTGAGTTTTTGCAAGATCACAACAAAACCCAGTTACGTATCGCTGAAACTGAAAAGTACGCGCATGTCACCTTCTTTTTTAGTGGTGGCCGTGAAGCTGAGTATGAGGGTGAGACGCGTATTTTAGTGCCGTCACCTGATGTGGCCACTTATGACTTACAGCCTGAAATGAGTGCGCCTGAGCTTACCGATAAGCTCGTCGCCGCCATTGATTCGGGTAAGCATGATGTCCTCGTTGTCAACTATGCTAATGGTGATATGGTCGGGCATACGGGCAATTTTGCTGCTGCGGTAAAGGCGGTTGAAGCGTTAGATGAATGTGTAGGCCGCGTTGAATCAGCGGTACGCGCAGCAAATGGTCATATGCTTATCACCGCCGATCATGGTAACTGCGAGCAGATGCATGATTATGATAGCGGGCAGGTGCATACTCAGCATACGACTGAATTTGTGCCTTTGATCTATGTCGGTGAGCAGCCGGTACAAGTGCGCAGCGGCGGTAAGCTTAGTGATGTCTCACCGACGATTTTGGCCTTGATGGAGATGGCGGCACCAGGCGAGATGACTGGTGAGAGTTTACTTGTTAAAGCCCATTGATATCCCTATGATTAGTACGTCATTAAAGCTATACGCTTGATTAGATAGTATGACCTATAACTGCTATTACTGATCATTAACACGCTTGTCTACCGTAGTGAGCATTGATTAAGGGAGAGATACTATTATCTCTCCCTTTTTTATATGGCTTAGGGCGTTTAATTACACTATTATTAACGAGATATCCCCTTTGTTTTTTAGATGAGTCATCTATGTCCTATCTGCGATCTTCTATCTACACGGCTTTGAATAAGCCTATAGTACTGCAACCTACAGCGATAATGCATTACGCGTTAGCGCTCAGCTTGTTTGGGTCATTGAGTATCATAGGGAGCAATACTTATGCTGCGCCTACTGACAAAAATACGCTTAAAGTTAGCGCTATAAGTCTCTCAAGTGAATATGACGATAGCGACAGTGATGCCGATGACGATGTCGATAGCGCTCCTGATAACACTGCTTTGGATGACAGCGATGACTTCGGTAGTGACAACTCTGATGATGATTTGGAGTATCCAATGGACGACTCCGATGATTTGGATTCGGATATACCAGAGGAGGTGTCACGCGTTTCTCTCAATGCTATTAGTCCTGATACGCTAAAGACCTTTGTCAAGGTCGTCGGTTTGGTACGGCGAGAATATATCAATGCAGTAAACGATGAGGCACTATTTAATAATGCGATTAGCGGTATGCTGACTAAGCTTGATAGTCATGCTGAGTTTTTGGATGCAGAAGCTTATGACAACCTGCGTGCGTTTACCCAAGGAGATGTTGGAGATATCGGTATCACCGTTATGTATCAGCCTCAAGCGGGGTACTGGGTAGTCACGGACGTCATCTCCGACTCGCCAGCAGACAAAAATGATATCGATGTTGGTGATTATTTGCACCAAATTGATGACTTTGAGCTGGACGAAAACAACAGAAGTAATGATGTCAAACAGCTATTGTCTGGTATTGCTGGTACGCAGGTAGATGTGGTTACCTCTAGAGCAGGTAGGCGCAAGCATACAACGACGTTACAGCGTAATAATAGTAATCCAAAAGCCATAGAAACCCAACTAGTCGATGGTATCGCTATCATCAAACTGCCTGTATTTCAAAATAACAGCCGTGAAAAAATCATTGAAGGCGTGGTCGGACTTGACGCGCCAGTCTCTGGTATCTTGCTAGATGTGCGTGATAATCCAGGCGGCGTATTATCGTCAGCGATTAATATTGCTAGTCTGTTTATGACAGATATTGACGTGGTACAAGTCAAAAGCCGCAATGCAGATCCGCGTACGCTTAGCACCAAAGGCGTCGCTATTCTCAAACCACTACCTGTGGTGATCTTGCAAAATAGATATTCTGCCTCAGCAGCGGAAGTGTTAGCAAGCAGCCTACAAGCACAAAATCGCGCGCTGATCGTCGGTGAGATCAGTTATGGTAAAGGTTCGGTGCAGTCTGTGATTCCATTAGATAACGAGCAAGCTATCAAGCTGACTGTCGCGCATTATCTAACCGCAAATGGCGGTGAGATTGATGCAATCGGTGTTAAACCTGATGTCATGCTATTGGATAAAGAAAAAACGTGGGAGGCGCAGGCGCTGTCTATATTGCGTGAGCAGATACAGACTGACGGCATACGCTTTATAAATAAAAAAGAACAAAAAACCCAAGGTCAATAAGTTATGAATAATACAGCCATCTAGCGTTTTACCAAGTGACAGAGATATAACCTTACTGACTTGCTGCTAATCTACTTGCTTATCTTCTGCGATATCTAGTTTTTTCATACGATATCTTAAGGAGCGAAACGTAGTCCCTAAACGCTCGGCGGCTTGAGTTTTATTCCAGTCAGTTTGTTTCAAAGCAGTGAGAATCAACTGTTTTTCTTGTTCTAACAGGTACTGCTCGAGTCCCTCTACTGGCAACTGTTCTACAGAAGTTTGAGACACGATCGCATTAGCATCAGTTGCTTGCTCGTTACTAGAGACGACGTGCTCTGGTTTTTGCTGGCCAATCGGATTATCAAAAGCTACCGCGCCGCGCTCGATCGCTAACGTGTGTCTAATAGCAGAAGGGTAGTGCTGAGTGGTCGTCCGATAAGGATACGCCGCCGTAGAATGCGGTTTGTCTATACTATTATCTTGAATGCTATTGCTATCTTGTGTAGTCGGCGGTACTGCGTTGTCAGCCGTATGATCGTCTACAAGACTGGGTTTTGCGTTTGTCGTTTGCTCTGGTGCTGATACTTCACCAAGTCCTAAATGTGTGACATCGATCACTGAGGTATCAGCCAAAGTAATCGCGCGCTCAAGTAAGTTACGCAGCTCACGCACATTGCCTGCAAACTCGTGTTGCTGCAAGCGCAGGCAAGCCTCATCGGTAATTGTCGGATGCGTATCAAGTTGCCATTCACGCGCGATCACATCCAAAAAATGCGTCGTCAAAATAGGGATATCATCACGGCGAGTATTGAGCGCCGGCAGTTTAAGCTCGATGACGTTGATGCGATAATATAAATCTTGCCTAAATGTACCCCTTTGTACCAATTGATCTAAATCTTTGTGAGTCGCTGATAGTATACGTATATCTACAGGCACCTCTTTGGTATCACCAATGGCGCGGACGGTTTTTTCTTGAATAGCTCGCAGTAGTTTGACTTGCATGGCAAGCGGCAAATCCGCCACTTCATCTAAAAATAACGTACCCCCATTGGCTTGTTGAAACAGCCCTTGTTTATCTGCGACCGCACCTGTAAAGCTGCCCTTTTTATGACCAAAAAACTCTGACTCCATCAGCTCTGAGGGAATAGCGCCGCAGTTTACAGCGACAAAACTACCCTCGCGGCGCGGACTTAAGTCATGAATCAAGCGCGCGACTACCTCTTTGCCCGTGCCTGACGCGCCAGATAAGAACACAGGAGCTTGCGAGCGTGCCAGCTTGAGTACCGTTTTTTTGAGCGTGAGCATAACCTTAGCGTTGCCGATAAGGCGCTCATCTAACATCTGCTGTTCAGGATTTGACTCAGGTTCAGATTCAGCCTTATGATCTTGGTGAATTACCTTTAGCGCACTCTCTACCAGTTGCCGTAGGCGCGGAAGTTCAAGGGGTTTATTGACAAAATCAAAGGCACCAATCTTTAGAGCCTCAATAGCCAGATCCATACTGCCATAAGCAGTAATCACCGCAACTGGACTGGTTGAGCTATTACTAATGAGCTTGACCAGATCTAGACCTGAACCATCAGGTAAGTTTAGATCCGTTAAACAAAAATCGTAGTGGCTCTCTTGCCAGTATTCTTTTGCCTGCGCCAAAGTATAAGCGACATCACTTTTGATACCCATTTTAGTCAAGGTAATTTGCATCAGGCGGCATAGATCAACTTCATCATCGACGACAAGGGCAGTCGTGGTCATAGATATCCTTATTGTATTCAGGTAGCGCAGACAGCTATCGGCTTATAAAGTGCTGGGCTTTATAATATCAGTATATAACGACTTTTAGTTTACGTTCTCATCATTTGTTTGTCGATAGCAGGGGCAATTAGGCGAAAACAAGTTTTTTCGTGTTCAGGGACATACGTTAAGCGCGCTTGATTGGCTTCGCAAAAGGCTTGTGACAAATACAAACCCAAACCTGTACCTGAAGTATCTGTAGTAAAAAACGGGTTGAACAACTGCTCTATATCGGCCAAGTCCACGCCTGCGCCATCATCTAATATATCGATAGCTATTTCATTATTGATGTAATAGATCTCAATTTTGACATAAGCATGAGGGTGCGAGTAGCTGCTGTAACGCAGGCCATTGTTAATCAAGTTGATCAGTACTTGTTCTAATTGATGCGGATCAAATTGAATCATGGGCTGGTCTTGAATACTCAAAAACACATCATGCTCTTTAAAGTAATTTTCTATAAATTCAGGTATCCACCCGGCCAAAGCAATAGCTTGCTGCGCTGCGCTTTGCTGGCGAGATAACTTTAGAATGTCTTCAATGATACGATTGACGCGTTTGGTTTGCGTAAATATCATCTTGTACAGCTCATGGTTGTTAGCCACCGATGCTGACAACTCACTCTCGTTTTCAGCCTCCAAAGTATCTTCCATCAATAGCTCGCTGGCTTGGGAGATAGTGGCAAGAGGGTTTCTGATTTCGTGTGCGATACTGGCAGTCAATTGACCTAAAGATGCCAGCTTTAACTGCTGCGCGCTGGCTTGTTCGCGGCGCAAATCTTCTAATATGATAAGTTGACTTGAACCCTTTAAAGGAGTGAGTTGTACGCGCAGTTTACCGACGATAGAGGCGCTATCTGATTTGGGTAATTCATAAATAAACAGACGCGACTGACCGGGTGCCACAGACAGGCAACCTGCAAACAGCTGCGGATGACGCTGACTAAATTGCTCCTCAAAGCGAGAGGCGATATTGAGCAGCTGATGGGCGGCGCGGTTGGCTAGAACCACGCGCTTTTGGTCAATGACAATGACGCCGTTGACCATTTGTTTGATAACCTCTTGATTAATAGTGTTGAGCCGCTCTACCTCGTTTGAGTGCTTAGCGGCTAGCTTTTCAACTTGTACCAAACGTTGTGATATCGACCAGCTCAAAAACCCGACGGTCAAAAAGCTGGCGGACATAAGGAGCGCGTCGCCAAGATTGCTAAGGCTCATGCTATTGGCAATAGCATAAAAAAACTGCTGGTAAATAACAAAGATAATCGCAAGTAAGGTGATGATCAGCGCCTGTGACCCGCTTAGCAACATAAAGCTTGCCGCCACGACCACCATATAGAGCATGGTGAGCTGTAAATCAGGCGCGCCATTGGTATATAGCAGCAAGCTTAGGATCACAATATCTAACGCTAAGCCAAATATTAGTTGCTGGCGTGGCTCTTTGGTCACGACATAAAACAAACCTAACAAGATTAAACTGAGGATGACATAAAAAACGAGAGCAGTCTGCTGTAGTAAGCTTGGCAATAATGAGCTGTCATCAGAACCGATAGAAGCATAACTCATCAGTATGAAAAATAGACTTATGACCAATCGGTAACTGCTATAGATCAGTCCAAGCCTACGCAGCTGCGTAAGCGGTAGCGTATCGCCTCTTTGCAGATATTGAGTTAAGGCCGACGCCGCACTAGTCGCATATTTCATATATCAATCAGTAAAGGTAAGGGGTTGGTTGAATATAACGTAAAGCTGATTTGGTTTTGACGATAGTTGTTGTTTCTATTTCTATCGATATTATTGAGACTAAAACTAAGACTAAGACTAAGACTAAGACTAAGACTAAGACTAAGGCTGAATCAAACCATGACGTATTGCTAGATGGGTAAGTTTGACGTCGCTATCGACACCGACCTTTTCGTAAATTCGGTAGCGATAAGTGTTAATGGTTTTGACACTGACAAATAATTGATCCGCAATCTGCTGCGGGCTTTGACAGTTAACTACCATCATAGCAACTTGTTTTTCGCGATCACTTAATAGATCAAAAGGGGAGGCCGCTTTGTCTGAAAGCAGCACTTCTGCCAATTGCTCAGCGACATCGTTGCTAAAGTAACGCCCGCCTTGATAGACTTTTTTGACCGCACGTATCATCTCATCTAATGGCGTACCCTTAGTAATATAGCCATTCACGCCCGCCTTTAGTAGCATAGAAGGGTAGGGCTGAGCGACCACGCTACTCACTGCCAAAATTTTGATGCCCATATCCAACTGAATCAAGCGTTTGGTGGCTTCAAGGCCGCCGATGTTTGGCATATTGACATCGAGCAAAACGACATCAGGACGCAGCTGTTTGGCAAGCTTGATAGCCATATCGCCACTGTCTGCTTCGCCTGCAACTTCAATATCTGGACTGTCTGATAACATACGGCTGATACCCATACGTACCAAATCATGATCATCTACTACTAATACTCGAATCATAGTTTTACTCTTTGCTATCTATCATTATAGGGTATAAATGGTAAAGAAAATGGGCGCAGCATTAACGACTATACTTTGTAGGCATGTTCGATAAACCTTTATGATTAAACCAAAGTAGCTAGAGTAATGTTTTTGTTGACTTTTTACCACAAAAAATATTGGTGCTACAAAGACAAATTGAAAATATTGCTCAAATGTTAATAAGTATTACTGTAATATAAAGCAAATGTAATAAAGTTTGAACAGCCAACGAATGCCCTTGTTAAGTGAGTGCAACGCGTTAAACTAAAACGCAATCCATGATACACTAAAAATACAGCAACTCTTACCGAGTCTATACAAACATCTTTATAAACGCTACGCTTGCCAGTGATACTTCCTAAAATGAGTACTAGAGCGACAGCAGGGGGAAGAATGAAACATCTACCTATAAGCAAACAGCAACTTATCGCTACTATGATCTCACTTAGTTTAGGTAGCATGGCGCAAGCTGCGCTAACGATCAATGGTAGCGCCGATAGTGGCGCAAGCGCTCGTATGAGTTGGGGCGGCGCTGATAGCTTGTCTGAAGCTCGCAATATTATGTACAAATCAAATAGTGGCTCTACCAATAGTGGCTCTACTATAAGAAAAGTAGACAACGGTTATGGTACAACCAACCTAACTAATGCTGGCAGCTATGGTAGTAGTAGCAACAGTTACAACACTACTAATAACTACAATACAACCTACCGCGGCAGTTTTGGTAGTACCACTGACATGATTCCCATTAGTACCAACTCACGTAGTGTGGCGGTAATTGATGCCGAAACCGGTGAGTCTATCTATGAGAAAAACGCTGATGTCGCTCGTCCTATGGCAAGTATTACCAAGATTATGACAGCGATGGTGGTGCTCGATAGCGGTCTTGATATGCGAGAGGAGCTCACCCTTGACCCTGAGGATTTTGTCGGTCCTAAGCGTGCAAGCTCACGTCTTAAATCAGGCGATCGCCTCAACCGTGCTGAGATGCTACTGATGTCACTTATGAAATCAGAAAATCCTGCGGCAAAGAGTCTGGCACGTAACTATCCAGGGGGCTATAGTGCCTTTATGCGCGCCATGAACCGTAAAGCACAAGATTTAGGCATGACCACTGCATTTTTTGGTGATCCAACAGGCCTTGATAAGCGCAACGTTGCCTCGTCAAATGATCTCGTCAAACTAGTACGCGCCGCGGGTAATTATGATGTTATTCGTCGTTTTTCGACCACCAAAAGCTACGATTTTTATGTGTCGAATTACTCAAACGGCAATCGTACTTATAAGGCTAATAACACCAGTAGCTTAGTACGCTCAGGTAACTATCCTATTGGCATCTCCAAAACAGGCTTTATTAATGAGGCTGGGCGCTGCGTGGTAATGGAGACTCGCGTCAATAATCGTCCCGCGATTATCGTCATCTTAGGCGCTAATAGTTCAGCGACGCGCTGGGGTGATGCCAAAAACATCTTGAACAGTTTGGCCACGCGCCGTACGGTATAAGTATTAAGGTTACGATAAATGTTAAACATAAAAAAAGACCGTTATATGACATAACGGTCTTTTTTACTTTGATCATTTATCTTTACCATTTAAAGACAAGCTTGAGGGCTACTCAGCATGTTCCATACATAAGGTGGCATAAGGTAGAGCTTCAAGGCGTTTGTCTTCAATATCTCTGCCGCATACCTCGCACTCGCCATACGTACCATTTTCGATACGGCTCAAGGCATTATTGACATAAATGAGACCTTGCTGCGCCTCCGCTTTTAGACTTTTTCTCATGTCATTTTGACGATATGAGATAGCTTGGTCTTCCCAATGCTCATTAAGATCGTCCTGCGGGTTTTGAATATGATCTTCAATATTATATATACGCGTCTGATACTCTTGTTGTAATTTTAACAACTCATTTTTTGCTTGGTCTATATCTATACTCATGGTTTTCTCCTAATAAATCTTTATTGTTTTGACGCTTAATCATAGTAGTAACGAGGTACAACTACCACCACGAAATGTTATCAAGAACCCAACTTGATGTTCGATAAGCTATTTAGGGATGTATTTCTAGACGCTTATAGCAATAATTTGCATCAGTTATTTATGAGAAATCAATAAAAACTGCTAGAATACAGCGTTTGTGAGTAATGGTAGTTTTATTCATTAGCCATCGATGATTTATAAATGAAAATGAGCGGAGTAGACCATGAATTTTTTGCGTATGAGTGAGTTGGATTTGACGGACAAAGTGGTCTTAATCCGCGAAGATTTAAATGTCCCTATCAAAGATGGTAAGGTGGCTAGTGATGCTCGCTTGCAAGCTAGCCTACCGACGATTCAGATGGCGCTTGATAAAGGGGCCGCAGTTATCGTTTGCTCGCATTTAGGCCGTCCTACAGAAGGCAATTATGAGAGCAAATATTCGCTGGCACCTGTCGCTGATTATTTAAGTGAGAAATTAGAGCAGCCTGTGGCGATGAGTAGTGACTATTTAGGTGAGTCGGTCAACGTACAAGCAGGACAAGTGTTGCTGCTTGAAAACGTACGCTTTAATAAAGGCGAGAAGAAAAACGACTCAGCACTGGCACAAAAATATGCCAATCTTTGTGATGTATTCGTCATGGACGCTTTTGGCACCGCTCACCGCGCCCAAGCCTCAACCGAAGGCGTCACGCAAATGATGCGTCAAGACAACAAAACCGTATGCGCAGGGCCACTGCTGGCAGCCGAGCTTGATGCGCTTAGCCAAGCGCTTGAAACACCTGCTCAGCCTATGCTATCGATTGTCGGTGGCTCTAAAGTATCGACCAAGCTTGAAGTGCTACACAGTTTGGCAGAGGTTTGTAGTCAGATCATCGTCGGTGGCGGCATCGCCAATACGTTTTTGGCAGCTCAAGGTCACAGCGTAGGAGCATCGCTATATGAAGCGGATCTAGTAGATACTGCACGCGCTATCATGAACAAAACAGAGATTTTATTACCGTCTGAAGTGGTAGTGGCAAGCAAAGACGATATTGATTTTGCAGACTTTACCGGCTCACTACAAAAAGCGGTTGCCACCATTAAGTCTGTTGAAGCTATTGGTGAGCAAGATATGATTTTGGATATCGCGCCCGCTAGTGCCGAAAAGTTAGCGGATGCAATCTTAAATGCAAAGACCATACTGTGGAATGGTCCCGTAGGCGTCTTTGAGGTTGATGCTTTTGGCAAAGGCACGCAAATAGTGGCGAAAGCGGTGAGCGATAGTGAAGGTTTTTCAATCGCAGGCGGCGGTGATACGCTCGCAGCTATTGATAAATATCAAGTAGCGAATGGCGTCAGTTATATGTCAACAGGCGGCGGTGCGTTTTTGGAATTTGTAGAAGGCAAGGTGTTGCCAGCAGTAGCGGCATTGCAGATTAAAGAGTAAAGACGCGTAATGGATTGAAGATAGTAAACACAGACTGTTAAGTAGTTATTATTTGTTAATACTCAGATGATTTATATTGCAAGTGCTATATGCTATCTATAAAATAACGCCACCATGTATCTTGACATGTATTTTTATGAGAGGTTTACTATGTTAAAACGTCATTTATTACTTGCCAGCCTTCTAGCTGGTACTTTTGCAGTCACTGCATGTAGCCAACAGACTGAAGAGAACGCTGAAGTTGCTGTTGAGTCTGCAGGCGATGATATTGCTGCCAATACAGATGCTGCTGCTACTGAAGCTGAAATGGCTGCTCAAGAAGCAGGTACCGAGATTGCTGACGGCGCTGAAACTGCCGGTGCTGCTGCTACCAATGCTCTTGAAAACACAGGCGATGCTATTGCTGAAGGTACTAACGAAGTCGTAGAAGGCACAGCCTCTGCGGTCGCTGATGGCGCAAACGCAGTCGCTGACGGAGCATCTGACGTTGCTGCTGATGCTCAAGCGAATCAGGTTTCTGAAGATCAACAGTACTAATTGCTAGCTTATACTAGATAAGTAATGGTTAAGATTGTCATATTACAATATTTAATAAGCCTTGGTTATTGCCAGGGCTTTTTTGCATTTAGCAATTAGCAATATCAAGTTAAAATTAAGTACGCTCAAGGCAGATAAACAAAGGCTAGTGCTACGGATGCTAGTCAAAATTTGCTATAATAATGAGCTAACAATTTAGTTGCTTTATACCCTTATTATTGGGGTTCATCTCCTATTGCTAAACTCAACTTGAGAGCGTTCTATGGCATTAATCTCTTTGCGTCAACTCCTTGATCATGCAGCAGAGCACAGCTACGGTGTGCCTGCGTTTAACGTCAATAATCTAGAGCAAATGCGCGCTATTATGATGGCAGCGGATGCTGCCGATTCACCCGTTATCGTCCAGGCCAGTGCAGGCGCGCGCGACTATGCTGGTGCCTCATTTTTGCGTCATCTTATCATCGCCGCAATTGAGGAGTGGCCGCATATCCCAGTGGTGATGCACCAAGATCATGGCATGTCGCCTGCTATCTGTCAGCGCTCCATTCAGCTTGGGTTTTCATCAGTGATGATGGATGGCTCGCTTGGCGAGGATGGCAAGACGCCTATGGATTATGACTATAATGTCAACGTAACTCGTGAGGTCGTTAAGCTTGCTCATGCGTGCGGCGTGTCCGTAGAAGGCGAGATTGGCTGCTTGGGTAGTCTTGAGACGGGTATGGCAGGCGAGGAGGATGGCTCTGGGGCTGAGGGTGTGCTAGGTCACGAGCAGCTATTAACGAGTGCTGATGAAGCGCAGGATTTTGTGAGAGATACCAAGGTGGACGCACTAGCAATCGCCATTGGTACCAGTCACGGTGCTTATAAGTTTACCCGTCCTCCTACAGGCGACATCTTGTCCATCGAGCGGGTAAAAGAGATTCATGCGCGTATTCCTAACACTCATTTAGTGATGCATGGCTCATCATCAGTACCGCAAGAGTGGCTTAAAGTCATCAACGATCATGGCGGTGATATCGGCGAGACTTACGGCGTACCCGTAGAGCAAATCGTTGAAGCGATTAAGCATGGCGTACGCAAGGTCAATATCGATACCGATTTGCGTTTGGCATCGACAGGCGCAATCCGCCAGCATTTAGCTGATAACCCGAGTAACTTTGATCCGCGCAAATACTTTAAAGCCTCAATGACCGCAATGTCTGATATCTGTAGTCATCGCTTTGAGGCGTTTGGATCTGCTGGACAAGCCCATAAAATCCGTCCGATCAGTCTTGAAAATATGGTTAAATTTTATCAATAGCTTATGGCGAATTTAGATAAGCAGATATTACTGAGCGGTTTTAAACTTAAGGCATTTAAACAGGTAAGATATGATAGGACTGATTACTGGACAAGTACTACATTTGATGGCACCTGTCGCCTGCGTCATGACAGGATCAGGTGTGGGCTACGATATCGAGCTGCCATTGCCATCGTTCTGTCAGCTACAAGTGGGACAAGAGGCAAGCATTTGGACGCATTTTCATGTTCGTGAAGATGCGCAATTGCTCTTTGGCTTTATTGACCGCAAGGAGCGCGACGTCTTTCGCCAATTGATAAAGATCAACGGCGTCGGTGCAAAAATGGCGTTAGCTATGCTATCGGCAATGTCAGCGGCTGAGCTTAAGATGCACGTCGAGCAAGACTCGGAGACCGCGCTTACGCGTATTCCAGGGATAGGTAAAAAGACGGCCCAGCGCCTACTTATCGAGCTCAAAGACAAGCTCAAAAATATAGAGGTTGACAATAGCACTTTAGAATTGGCTATGCAGCCTACTGAAGTGTCGCACGAAGGCAGCATCATCGCTGAGGTCGAAGGAGCTTTGATGAGTTTGGGCTATAAAGAAAGAGAAGCGCAGCAAGCAATCAAGGCGGCCAAGAGCAATGGCGCAACCTTTGGCGATACGCAAAGTCTACTAAAGGCGACGTTACAGCAGTTATCTAGCTTTTAGTCTGATGTAGGTATCACTCAAAATACTGCATTAAGCCTCTTATTCTTTTAACTTTTCAAGCGACATCATTTGTCGCTTGTTTTGTTTGATATAGCCTTTTTACATGACTTATGGTCATGATTTGGTTATGCTATTTGTATTCATCTCTTTTTTATATAATGACAAAATCTATGATGCAAGATCGATTAATTAATCCGCTAGAGGGTGCAAGTGACGCTCCTGATGCCAATATCCGTCCTGCATTGCTGGCTGAATATATCGGTCAGCCAGTGGTGCGTGAGCAGATGGAGGTATTTATTGGTGCTGCGCGCGGGCGTGAGGAAGCGCTAGATCATACTCTAATCTTTGGTCCGCCAGGTCTTGGTAAGACTACACTTGCCAATATCATCGCGCGAGAGATGGGCGGCAACCTGCGCTCAACATCAGGCCCTGTACTTGAGCGTGCAGGCGACTTAGCGGCGATGCTGACCAACTTGGAGGCAGGTGACGTTCTATTTATCGATGAGATTCATAGACTCAGTCCTGTTATTGAGGAGATACTGTATCCTGCGATGGAGGACTTTCAGTTGGATCTTATGATCGGTGAAGGTCCTGCCGCGCGCTCTATCAAGCTTGATCTGCCGCCGTTCACCTTGGTCGCAGCAACGACGCGAGCAGGACTTTTGACCTCGCCACTTCGTGATCGCTTTGGCATTGTGCAGCGCTTAGAGTTTTATAGTATTACCGATTTGACCACGATTGTGAGCCGCGCGGCACGCTTAATGCGCGTGCCGATGACAGAGGATGGGGCAGTTGAGATTGCTCGCCGTGCTCGCGGTACGCCGCGTATTGCTAATAGGCTGCTACGCCGAGTCAGAGATTATGCCGAGGTCAAAGGCGATGGTAGTATCAATGGGCAAATTGCCGCAAGCGCGCTTGATATGCTCGCTGTTGATAGACGCGGTTTGGATCATTTAGATCGCCGTTATATCGAGATATTACATGAGCGCTTTGATGGGGGTCCTGCAGGTGTTGAAGCGGTAGCTGCTGCTATGGCAGAGGATCGCGGTACTCTAGAGGATGTGATTGAGCCGTACCTTATCCAGCAAGGCTATGTACTACGTACCGCTCGCGGCCGAGTCCTGACACAAATGGCGATTGATCAGATGTTATAGTTTTATCATATGAATATAAAAAGGCGCTTACTTTCTATAGAAAGTAAGCGCCTTTTTACGATCGTATCATGGTTATGACTGGCATTTATCCTAAAATACGCCAAACTACTGCTAATATAGCCAGCACATAAAAGATAGGAGATAGCCAGCCAATGACTTGGGTGGCAAGGGCAATAAAGACTCCAAACCCTGCTAGCGCTAGCCAATCACGGCGACGGTCGTTGAGCATATCAGCGCGAATTTGTTGTATCTCGCGTAGTTGACTGTCTTGTCGCGCGCCTTGTGACGCCAGACTTTGCAGACCTTGATCGAGCAGTTTAGGTATATCGGTACTTGATAGTAATATCTCAGGCAATTGGGTACGTAGCTGTTGTAAGTTGCGTACCGGGTCGAGCTGCTCTTTGATCCAGCTACTCAAAATAGGTTTGGCAAGTGACCAGATATCCAAATCAGGGTACAAGTCACGACCAAGCCCTTCAACATGGACCAAGGTTTTAAGCAATAGCATGAGCTGCGGCGGGATACTCATATGATGGCGGCGAGCGATATCTAGTATCTGCATGAGTACGCCAGCGAAGTCGATCTCGTTAATTGATTTTTGTAGCATAGGGCCGACAGTACGCTTCATATCACGCATCAACGCATGCTTGTCAGTGTTCGGTGGTATCCAGCCTGCGCGGCTGACGATATCGACAACAGCAGTAAAATTATTATTCATAACTGCAAGTAGCATACGCGCGACGATCAGTTGATCGTCTCGAGATAGCGAACCCATAATAGCGCAATCAAGACCGATATAACGTGGCTCATGAGCGATACTATTGACGCCATCCGCCATACTGTTGATGCTAGGCGTTTCAACGAACACGTTACCTGGATGCATGTCAGCATGAAAGAAGTTATCACGAAAGACTTGCGTAAAAAATATCGTCAAACCTTTTTGAGCAAGGGCTGCGCGGTCATAACCAAGCTCATCAAAGATATGCGTCTGCGAGATAGGCACCCCTTGAATACGCTCCATAACCATGACGTTTTTGGCAGCAGCATAAACCTCAGGCACATACATTAGCGCGGAACCCAAAAAGTTATTGCGCATCTGCGTGGTATTGTCCGCCTCAAGCACCAAATCAAGCTCATTGAGCATCACTTGGCGATAGTCCTCAACGATATCTATGATATGTACTGCCCGCGCCGCCTCCACGCGCGCGGACACCCAGCTGGCAAGCTCACGTAGTAGCTCAAAGTCGTTAACGATAGTGGTACGAATATCGGGTCTGACGACTTTGACGACGACCTCACGACCATCGTGAAGGGCTGCGGTGTGCACTTGCGCGATGGAGGCGGCGGCTAAAGGTTTTATGTCAAAACGCGCAAATAGCTCATCAATAGATTGACCTAAGCCATGTTTGGGATCTTGAATCTGGGTGACGGCAGTGTCAGATGAAAAAGGTTTGACCCGATCTTGCAGCTGGACAAGCTGATCGATAATAGCTGGTGGCACAAGATCGCGGCGCGTTGAGAGTAGTTGCCCAAGCTTTAAAAACAGCGTACCCATGTCCTCTAATGCGTATTTAATCGCATTGGGTTGGTGTTTTTTACCCCAAGCGGCAGGATGGCTGCGTATAAGGCGCGCCAAAGGTTGCAACTGCGGCGCCTCTTCGATTGAAAAATGCGTATCAATACGATAACTGGCAGCGATGCGCCAAAGCTCAAGTAGACGCGCGCGATGAGATAATAGCATGAGCAACCTTACTCTAAATCAGATATTTATTTGTTTAATAAACGCGCTTGTTCGGCTTTTATAACGGCTAGGCGTGTCTCTTCACGCTCGATATCAGCGCGCAGTTTGAGCAGCTGCTGCTTGAGCTCATCAGCTTGCGTTTTGAGTACAGGATCAGGTTCACTCATGCCTGCGACATCATTAGCCCAATCACTGACATCATCAAAGGCGCGCTTGGCACTATGACGAAAGCTACCTTTGAGCTGCGAGATAAGCAGCTGCAATTGACTTGCCATAGGCTTGCCAATAAACGGCTCAAGCTGCCCTGCTAGGTCAGGATCAAAGCCTGCTACTAATTGCTTAACTTGCATCAGTACTTTGTAGTCGCCTGCAATAGGCAAGTTGCCCTCAGCTCCGCGCATAAGGTTTAGTAGCTGAGCAGGATTTTGCACAGTGATAACGCAGTCAGGAGTACTATGACCTAATCCTGCCATAGCGATAGTGGCTTTTTCATGCTCACTTAAACCGCCTGCGGTTTCAAATATGCTCTCGGTCGTAACCGGCTCAAAACGCAAACGATCATGATTAAATAAGATATCCAAATGCAGCTCAGGCATCGCCATCTCAAGGCGCAGCACTTTGCCTGCTAGTGGCACTAGTCCTGCACGGGTAATATTATCGCTTGCGATAGCGACGTTAATGAGTTTTTCGGCACCTGCTAAAAGCAGTACAGTTAGCATAATAGTCTCGTCTATGTCAGGGCAGATGTAAAAGCTATCGCTCGGTTAAAAATGCTTAGTCTGTTAGCACTGCTTATGGTATTAATATCAAGCTTTAAAGCCGCGATGCACGGCGACAATACCTGCCGTCAAGTTATGATAATCGCAGTTCTCAAAACCTGCTTGCTGCATCATTTGCTTAAGTGTCTGCTGATCAGGATGCATGCGGATTGATTCGGCCAAGTACTGATAGCTCTCAGAATCATTGGCGATGATTTTGCCCATCATAGGTAGGGCTGTAAACGAGTACAAATCATAAGCTTTTGATAAAGGCTCAAACACAGGTTTTGAGAACTCTAATATTAGCAAGCGACCACCGGGCTTGAGCACGCGGTACATGGATTTAAGCGCAGCATCTTTGTCCGTCACATTACGCAGACCAAAACTGATAGTGACAAGATCAAAGCTTTCATCATCAAAAGGCGCTAACGTCTCGGCATTGGCAAGGACAAAATCAACGTTATTGCAGCCAGCATTTATCAAGCGCTCACGGCCCACCTCTAGCATTGCTGCATTGATATCGGACAATACTACATGACCACTTTTGCCCACTTCACGGCTAAATACCTTTGCCAAATCACCTGTGCCGCCTGCGATATCGAGCACGTGCTGACCGGCGCGAACCCCTGATAAGCTAATGGCGTAGCGCTTCCATAAACGATGAATACCAAATGACATCAAATCATTCATGATGTCGTATTTTTTGGCGACTGAGGTAAAGACGTCTGCTACGCGCGCTTGTTTTTCTGCTTTGTTGACTGTTTTATAGCCAAAATGCGTCTGCTCTAAGCCATCAGTATCAGGGGTGTGCGGATTATTGATATCGTCGCGCTGATTAAATAGGGTTTGCTTGGGCAAGTCAGCAGTAGGAGCCTGCGCGCCTGCTGTCTTGGTTTGACTAGTATTTGTATTGTCAGTGCTACTTGGCATAGTGGTTTGCTGACCTTGAGGCGTCCCTGTTGGCAGATCTTGCACTTGAGTAAAGTCCATATTGGCATTTTTATCAACATGGTGACTTGCCTTTACTTGTGCAGTGATGTTCTGGTTTTGTGCAATGCTGTCCTTGACCAATTTGTCTTGTAATTCGTACTGCGTCGCAGCGTCGTTATTGGGCATGCTATCGTTGTTAGAAGTGTCGCTCATAGGGGTATCCTGTTGCACTAATATGGATAAATAAAGCGGATACTAAAGGCGTATCAGCTGTCTAAAAATGGTTAGTAAATGATGATTATCATACACCAAACCCAGCAGGTTTACCGTGACTATCAGGCGCATGCACTTGGTCTACGATAGTGAGTTCGCGCTCACAAAACGGCTCGATAAAACTGCTCACACTCTTAAGCGGTTTCATCGCCGCAAACCCTGAGTTGATAAAGTCATATAAAGGCTGATAGCCATGACGATAGGCGGTGCCTTTAGCCAGTCCAAACGCTTTTCTGAGCATAAATGAGTTCAGATGCTTATCCGTGCCATAGCAGACGTCTTTTAGATTATTAATCTGCAAGCGGCGCTCGCTTGACTCATCAACCGTGCGATAAGCACTCATCATATTGTCTTCATTAACATCCAAATCATTAGCGATTAGCCACTGAGCTAAATGCATATCCAGCTCAATAGCGAGAATAGTAGCCTCTATAGCCTTGCTACCTGTCTCTAATGCTGCTTCTTTTGCTAAGCGCTCAAGTTTTTTGGCTTTTGGCAAGATACGGGTGATCTGTTCTGCGAGTTTTTTGAATTCTTCACCGTTATAAAGCTGAGTCAAAAAATACTCTGACATGGGCTGGTTTTTTGGTTGCTCAAACAGCGCTTGATGAGAGCGTTTGATACGCTCGCGTTGCCAAGACTGTACTTCGTATAATTTGGACTCAAGTACTTTATCTTCATGAATCGGTAGCGCCCAGTAACGGTTTAGATGGTTTTGTAATTCTGACAATGCGGACATAGTAAACTCTCAAATAAAGATCTAATAAGTGTCCTACCAACAATAGGCTCAAACAGCGAGATATTGCCGTAGAAAAGATGCGTCTATGATACACCAGACTTTGCAAGCTTGTCGCCTCTCGCTTTTTGTATTTGATCAATAATCATCAGCTCACGCGTACAAAAGGGCTCGATAAAGCTACTAACACTCTCAAGGGGACCCATAGCGTCAAAGCCTGCTTCGACAAAATCATAAAGGGGCTGATAGTTATTGTTATAAGCCGTACTCTTTGCCAATTTAAAAGCTTTTTGTAAAAAAAATGAGTTAAAGTATTTATCACTGCGATAACACACTTCTTTTAAGTTACTGATTTGATCGCGGCGCTCATCAGATTTATCACTAGCGCTATAGGCGATCATAATGTTTTTTTCGTTAACTGGCATATTGCGATCATCAAGCCACTGAGCCAGATGCAGATCCATCTCAATCGCCAAGACTGCGGCTTGAATCGCCATGCTACCTGTCTCAAGAACCGACTCTTTTATCATACGCTCAAGCTTTTGCGCTTTAGGTAAAATACGCGCTAATTGCACCGCTAGCAGTTTAAATTCTTCGCCGCCATAAAGCTGAGTGAGAAAATAGTTCGCCATTGGTTGATGCTTGGGCTGCTCAAAGAGTTCTTTGTGGGTGTTTTTGATACGAATGCGCTGCCATGCTTGTACTTGAGCGAGCATCTCACTGAGATTTTCATCATCATGATAGGGCAGTGCCCAGTAACGCGTTAAGTGTTGTTGTAACTCTAAAAAAGCAGTCATGACCGTTAATCCTGCGTAGTTTAATCCGTTAGTTAGCAAACAGGTCTTGATATAATATTTTCAATTATGACATCTAAGTGCTATATATAAAGCATACCACTCACTTAAGGTGATAACTTTAAATAAAATATAATATATACAAACCCTAAACCGTTATCGCGACTAAGATCAAATAACCCTGTTTTTGGCGTCAACATCTCTTTACTGTAGTGAGAATAATATGAGTAAAAAACACAATAAGAAAAAAAATAAGCAAACGGTCAGCGAACAGTTAAGCCAAGAGGTGGTTGATGCGCGCCTAACGCCTAATCCACTCAATCATGTTTTTATGGATGAAGAGACCCTAAGACTGGCTTTGGTGACTGCGCAATACGCGCTACGAGCCACGCGCCAAGAGTCGCCACCGAGCAGTAATCAGCCTACAGGCCTGCTGGTGCTCGTCAATGGTATGGAGCAAGCTGGCAAGGGTAGCGCTGTCAAGCAGCTACGCCAATGGGTCGATCCACGCCTGCTCAAGGTTGAGGCAACTATCGGCTATCCGCCACTTGCCTATCAGCCGCTTTGGCAGGCGCATACCAAGGCGATGCCGCGTCATGGCGACGTTATGGTCTATTTTGGCAACTGGTACGCTGATCTGCTCCATCAAGTTATGCTGATGGCAACCCAGTATAAAGAGGCAAGCGACGCTCAACACGACACAGCTACCAAACGTCATTTTCAATCGTTACCAGACAAAGGGTGGCAAGACTATCTTAGCGAGCAGCTAGTAGCGCTCAAATCATTTGAAGATGATCTGGCACTCAACCAAACTAAACTATTAAAGTGCTGGTTTCATATCGATGCAGAGACTTTGAAAAAGCGTTTAACGGATAAAGAGGCAGACCCCGCTTACCTTTATCAAATCGATTGGAGCGATAGCGAAGTGTTAGAGCAGTTCAATCAAGTGGCAGCAGTACTATTGCAGCAGCAAGACGATTGGGTGGTAATCGACGGTAGTGACAAAGATAAAGCCACTACGCTTTTTTGTCATGAGGTACTAGAGGCCATGCAAACGGCGCTGATAGCGAGCCGGCCGATAGACGATAATAATCAGCAAGTCAAAGACGATACTTGCATAAGCTCTGATACCACCCAGCAAACGATTTGTACGCCTGTACCCTTTGAGCTTGCCAAAATATCTGAGCAATTAACAGATATAGACGATGATAATATCGATAAGGCAAGATACCGTAAACAGCTCAAAGACAAGCAAGAGCGCCTGGCTAAGCTTTTGCGCGCGCGCGGCGGTCGTCATGTTGTCTTTGCTTTTGAGGGAATGGATGCTGCTGGCAAGGGCGGGGCGATTAAGCGTTTGGTTGCGCCGCTTGATCCGCGCGAGTATCAGGTCTATAACATTGGCGCGCCCATGCTCTATGAACTACAGCACCCTTATTTATGGCGGTTTTGGACGCGTCTGCCAAACGAGCAGACCGACCGCATCAGCCGTATCGCTATTTTTGATCGTACTTGGTATGGACGCGTATTGGTTGAGCGCGTTGAGCAATTTGCGACAGATAGGCAGTGGCAACGCGCTTATGAGGAGATCAATCGCTTTGAAGCTGATTTGATGGCAGCGGGTACATTAGTCATCAAATATTGGCTCGTTATCGATGATGATGAGCAGCTCAAACGTTTTGAGGCACGTGAAAAGACGCCGCACAAGCAGTTTAAACTCACCGATGATGACTGGCGTAATCGCGAAAAATGGTCAGAGTATCTACAAGCAGCGGCGGATATGCTAGCACGCACCGATACCGAAGTTGCGCCTTGGCATGTGATCGCAACCAACCACAAACGCGTTGCGCGGCTACAAGTATTAGATCATGCGATTGAACAGTTGTCAGCGTATGAAAATGAGTAAAACGTACCTAACAAAACTGGCACAATCTTTGCTCTCAATAGCTTTATGAAATAAGGGCTATCGTCAAATCAAAACGGTGAATGGGCGATACATTTATAGTTACAAATTTCATGATATCGGCCTGCATTATGCGCTCATATTTAATATAATGAGCGCGTAATAACTGGGATGCCAGAACCTAACATCCAAGAGCAGTATGACAATCTAGACCTAATTTGGTTTAGCACGTTCATGTTACAAGCCGCAAAATGCACCAATCGAACGATTTGGCGATATCTTTGCGGCTTTATGACATTTCTAAATCCTAAAAGATTCTAAATGCATAAAGATAACGGTTTAAATGAGCATGATTGCGGGTTATGACCACTCGTTAAGTCAATGTGAAATATTTATACCAGTTAAAGCTAAATACTAAGTGGCGTTTTGATTAGTAGCGCTTGCCAACTTAGGCAATGCCACCAATCACAGCGCAGTGTCATTGATCGCAAATCTCTTCAATCCGCTTATGCAGGGCATATAAATTTATGGGTACTAGCAACCGTTCGACTGGGTCAACCAATGCTGTTGGCTCTATGAGAATCAATTTATTTTTTGCTATTTTACTGATTGCGATGACCAGCTATTTCTTATGGTGGGGACTCGATTACACAATGCGTCAGCAGACGACGCTATTTATTGTAGCAACCGCTTTTGGTGTCTTTATGGCATTCAACATCGGTGGTAACGATGTCGCTAACTCTTTTGGTACTTCAGTGGGCGCAGGGACGCTCACGATTCCGCAAGCGCTAGGAGTGGCGGCGATATTTGAAGTATCGGGCGCTGTACTGGCAGGCGGCGAGGTCACTGATACCATCCGTAAAGGTATCGTCGACTTAGATGGTCTGAGCGTCACGCCCAACCAGTTCATCTATGTCATGCTCTCAGCGCTTATCGCGGCCGCCTTTTGGCTGTTATTTGCCACGCGTAAAGGCTTACCAGTGTCAACCACGCATTCTATTATCGGCGGGGTGGTTGGTAGCTCTATCGTACTAGGTATCACTTTAGGTGGTACGGAGATGGCGCTATCGACCGTGAATTGGGGCACGATAGGCACTATTGCGATTTCTTGGGTGCTATCGCCACTCTTAGGCGGCGTTTTAGCCTATCTGCTCTACGGTCAAATCAAGAAAAACATCATTGAATATAACGATAAAACCGAAGCTCATATTAGTGAGCTTAAAGCTGATAAAAAAGTTTTGAAGCAAAACCATAAAGCGTACTTAGATGAGCTATCAGAGTCAGAGCAACTGGCATACACCTCAGCGATGCTGCGTGATCAAGAGATATATAAAGACGACGATACCGCCGTTGATGACCTAGAGACAGACTACTACAAAAGTCTGTATGAGATTGAGCATGAACGCAGCAGCCTTGATACTCTAAAAGCCATCAAGCAGTGGGTACCCGTTATTGCCGCATTAGGCGGGGCAGTCATGACCTCGTTAGTAGTCTTTAAAGGTCTAAAAAACGTCAATAGCAATATGACGACCCTACAAGGCTTTTTGATTATGGGCATGATCGCAGCGCTAGTGTGGCTTGCGACCTTTATTTATACCAAAAGTATTCGCGGTAAGCACAAAGAGGATCTGACCAAGGCGACCTTTATTTTGTTTAGCTGGATGCAAGTCTTTACCGCTTCAGCATTTGCCTTTAGTCATGGCTCAAATGATATCGCCAATGCGGTCGGCCCATTTGCTGCAATTATGGACGTGATTCGCACCAATGAGATTGCCTCGCAAGCTGCTGTGCCACCTGCGGTCATGCTCACCTTTGGTGTGGCGCTTATCGTCGGTCTGTGGTTTATCGGTAAAGAGGTGATTCAAACGGTCGGCACCAACCTTGCCAAAATGCATCCTGCTTCTGGTTTTTCAGCGGAGCTGGCGGCAGCGGCAGTGGTTATGGGCGCATCAACGATGGGCTTGCCAGTCTCTAGTACGCATACTTTGGTCGGAGCCGTACTAGGTATCGGTATCGTTAACAGAGACACCAACTGGGCGCTAATGAAACCGATTGGACTGGCTTGGGTGATTACTCTACCTGTTGCCGCAGGCTTGTCAGCGATTAGCTTTGTGGTCTTAAGTTATATTTTTTAATGTATAATACGTAAGTCAAAAAAACGCTTATTCGCCTTATGCAAATAAGCGTTTTTTTGTGTATTAAACGATCTTATGCAGTGCCAAATTGCTGGCGCTTTTTGGCAAAGAAGCGATCTAAGCGATCCATAGCGTCCTCTAATTCGTACAAATTGGGCAAGAACACTACGCGAAAATGATCGGGTGCATCCCAGTTAAAGCCTGACCCTTGTACCATAAGAACCTTTTCATCGATCAGCAAATCCATCATAAACTGCATATCATCTTCGATAGGGTAGATGTCAGGATCCATCTTTGGAAAACAATAAAACGCTCCTTGCGGCATAGTACACGAGATACCAGGTATAGCGTTCAGGCGTGACACTGCCATCTCACGCTGCTTATACAGCCGTCCTGTGTTAGCAGTAAGTGCTTGCATGCTTTGATAGCCACCCATCGCAGTTTGAATCGCGTACTGACCTTGGACGTTTGAGCACAGACGCATGGAGGCGAGCATATCTAAACCTTCAATAAAGTCAGTGGCATGTTGTTTTTTGCCGGATACCATAAGCCAACCTGCACGAAACCCTGCAATACGGTGCGACTTCGACAGACCGTTATATGATAATACCAAAGCCTCATCCGTAAGGGTGCTCATAGGCGTATGCACTGTGTCATCATAGAGGACGCGATCGTAGATCTCATCGGCCATAATGACCAGATTGTGCTCTATCGCCACGGCTATGATTTGCTGGAGTATCTCATCAGAATACAGCGCGCCCGTTGGATTGTTGGGATTGATGACGACAATGCCCTTGGTTTTGTCCGTAATCTTTGATTTGATATCCTCAATATCTGGATGCCAATTGTCGTCCTCGTTACAGCGATAATGTACGGCCGTACCGCCTGATAAGTTGGTCGCTGCCGTCCAAAGGGGATAGTCAGGCATCGGAATCAATACCTCATCGCCATCGTTCATCAGCGCCTGCATAGTCATCACAATCAGCTCAGAGACGCCATTACCCAAGTAGACATCACGTACATCGACCGCGGACAGTAGGCCCTTAGATTGGTAGTATTGCAGCACTGCCTTTCGCGCTGCAAAAATGCCTTGCGAGTCCGAATAGCCAGTTGCCTCAGGCAAGTTCATCGCCACATCGCGCAAGATTTCATGCGGCGCTTGCAGACCAAAGGGCGCAGGATTACCGACGTTAAGCTTAAGTATACGTGTGCCTTCGCTCTCCATCTTGTTCGCCGTTTGCAGTAGTGGACCACGAATGTCGTAGCAGACGTTCTGTAATTTTTCTGACTTTTTAAGCTCAGGTTTATTTGGCGTATTTGTAGATAAGGTCATAGAAATAGTGCTCGTCATTTGAGATGGTAATTTTGTACGGTTAAAGGATACTGACTCGCTGGCATCGTTTTTTGTTGTAGAAGGTAGCGGTATTGGTTTTGAGATCGTAGACGTATTGTTTTTATGATTTGTCTCACTGCTGCTTTTGTCACCGCTGCCACTATCAGCGCTGGTATTGTCACCATTGGCATTATCATCATTGGCATTGTCACCACGTAGCAAGTAGCCTTCACTACATCCTAAAATACGTGCAAGCGTCGGTAGTTTCGACGATACAATGCCATTAGTACCGCGCTCCCAGTTAGAGATAGCGCCGCGGCTTACTTTCGCGCCTGCATCCGTCATCGCTTGCGCTAATTGCTCAGCAGTCAAGCCTCTATCACGGCGTAGCTGTGCCAAACGTTCCGCTTGTGATTCATGGTTTGCCATTATCAAGGTGCCTTAAATCGTTATCGATTTATCAAATAATAATGCAAGATATTATTGCATTTATAAAATTGATGCAAGCACTATTATTAAGCTTTGCAAGCATAACTTGCAAGGTTTATCAATTTTATTTAACAGTTAAGCTTTGTCTAGATCTAGATTCTACGTGTACATTTAGTAAACGTAGCTCAGCAAAACTTGTAAATAAGCAGATAACTACCATATCTTATCTATCAAAACGTTTATCAATTTGACTTACAATTAAAGGAATATATGATGCAAGATAATCAATTAACCAAAGAAGAGATCAGCCAACTTACCGAAGCGGACTGGAAGGAGCGCTTAAGTAGCGATGAATATCATGTGATGCGTGAAAAGGGTACAGAGCGTCCTTTTACTGGTGTCTACAACGATGTCAATGACAAAGGTATCTACCGCTGTAAGGGCTGCGGCGCCAAATTGTTCGACTCTGATAGTAAGTTTGATGCAGGCTGCGGTTGGCCAAGCTTTGATCAAGGGATTGATAATGCGGCTATCGATGAGCACGTCGATGACTCGCTCGGTATGCGCCGTACTGAAGTCACTTGCAGCAACTGCGGCGCGCATTTAGGCCATGTCTTTCCTGATGGGCCTCGTGAGACAACAGGTATGCGCTATTGCATCAATTCAGTCTCTATTGATTTGGATCAAGCTGAATAAGCGAGTATTTAAACGATTAAAAAGTAGTGAAGTTATCGTAACATTACGATGGCTTCGCTTTTTTTTTGCTATATTAACAAGCGTTTTATGTTAATACTTTATAAACGCAAGAAATTATTACACCAAGCTATCAAGGAGCGACTATGAGCACGATTTATGATTTTAACGCCGAGCGTATGGACGGCACCTCACAAGCCTTTGCCGATTATGAGGGACAAGTATTACTCGTGGTCAATACGGCGAGCAAATGTGGATTCACGCCGCAGTTTGAAGGACTAGAGACGCTTAGTAAGGAGTATCAAGAACAAGGATTGACGGTTATTGGTTTTCCTTGTAATCAGTTTGGGAGTCAAGACCCTGGTAGCAACGACGAAATTGGCGCATTTTGCCAAAAAAATTACGGCGTCAGCTTCCCTATGATGGCAAAGACAGACGTTAATGGCAAAAATGCACATCCTATCTACAACTGGCTAAAAGACCAAAAGGGCGGCGTGCTCACAGACGGTATCAAGTGGAACTTTACCAAGTTTTTGATTGGTCGTGATGGGCAAGTGATCGACCGTTATGCGCCAACGACCAAACCTGACGCTATAAAAGCAGATATTGAAAAGGCACTGAGCAACAAATAATTAAATGGTTGCGCTAATAAAGGCAACAAAAACAGCTGCTTGCTAACAAGCAAAAAATACTTTGCTTAAAGTGGCGAAAAATATTTGACAGTCCTCTGTAAGTCTATATAATACACACCCACAGCAAGGGGCTTTGATAGTCTTTATGTTGTGGGAAGTTTTTCAAAGGGTGACAACTTTGGATGATAAGACTTTCGGAAATTCTACAACCTAGTATAGGTACAGGATTTCTAGAAAATTCCCTTTAAGGAATTTCAGTAATACCTAGTTTGGATGCATAGCTTTTAGAATTTACGACAATGTAAATTCTCTTGCGCTCGGACGAAGCAGTTTTATTTGTAAGATTGCGTTTAGGTGTTAAGCTTTAGAAAATCCTATTTAAAGGATTTTCCTTGCGAAGCTAAAAATGTAATACGTTACAGAACTTAGATTCGATGCAAGGTTTTTTAGAAATTCTATTTAAAGAATTTCTCTTGCGCGCCTAAAATTGCAGTGCAATTTTTTCACGGCGCTCAGGGTGATTAGCTCAGTTGGTAGAGCGTCTGCCTTACACGCAGAATGTCGGCGGTTCGAGCCCGTCATCACCCACCACTTAATAGCAAGTGGGTCCTATTGATAAGGGCAAGATGCTAGTACGACCTTAGCAGCGGTAGTTCAGTTGGTTAGAATACCGGCCTGTCACGCCGGGGGTCGCGGGTTCGAGTCCCGTCCGCTGCGCCATATTTGAAAAATACATTTAACCACAAGGTTTAAACGATTTTCGCCTCAAGTATTCATTTACTTGGGGTTTTTTTGTGGGTGTTAATCTAGTAAGCTCATACTCAATAATACTTTTATAATGGATAAGACATGGACGACAATACAATAGCTAGGCAGCCTCTAGGATACTTTCCAACGCCACTGATCGAATTGACTCGCCTAAGTAAAAAGCTGGGCGGTCCCAGAATCTTTATGAAACGCGATGACAATACAGGACTGGCGCTCGGCGGTAACAAGACGCGTAAGCTTGAATACATCATGGGTGATGCTCTAAAGCAGGGCGCTGATACGGTGATTACCGCGGGCGCCGCACAGTCCAATCACTGTCGTCAGACGGCAGGGGCAGCGGCGAGTTTAGGTCTTGAGTGTCATTTGGTACTAGGCGGCGAAGAGCCAGAACAGGCTGGCGGTAACTTGCTACTCGATAAAATATTTGGCTGTCATATCCACTGGGCAGGCGCCAATCGCAAGGGCGAGGATATTCCTGCACTCGTTGATCAATTAAAGGCAAAGGGTAAAAAACCTTACGTTATCCCGTATGGTGGCTCGAACGAGCTTGGCACTACTGCTTTTGTACAAGCATTTAAAGAGATGGAGACGCAGCGCCAAAGTATGGATGTGACCTTTACTCACATAGTCTTTGCTTCAAGCTCTGGGGCGACTCATGCAGGACTCATGATAGGCAATAAAATGATTGGTAGCGACTGTCAGATTATCGGTATTAACATCGATAAAGGGGAGATGGATAAAGTGCCGTTTGATCAGCACATTATTAATCTAGCCAATAGCACAGCAAAGTTAATAGAGGCTGATATTAGCTTTTCAGATAATGATTTAATCTTAAACTCTGATTATGTTGGTGAAGGGTATGGCGTGGTTGGCGCATTGGAGAACGAAGCTATCGAGATGACTGCGCAGATTGAGGGCATTTTGTTAGACCCTGTGTACACGGGCCGTGCTATGGGCGGGCTAATTGATATGATACGCACAGATCAGATAAAGGCCAGCGATAGCGTATTGTTCTGGCATACAGGCGGCGCGCCTGCGCTATTTGCTTACTCAGATGATTTGGACGCTGCACAAAAGGGTTAATTCACAACGAGCGACTCATTCAACGCTTGATGACTCATCCTTTTACCTCAAACCAAACGTGGTTTGAGGTTTTTTAATATCTAAAGGCATAAATTGTTCAATTAGAACCAGTAAAGTCCTGTTATTTAATAAGTCTAAAATCTCAGCTTATAGTCGGCCTTTACTATATAGTGGATATTAAACTTAGTTAAGAGAGCATTCTATGAAGCGCGCTGATCAACTACAACCGCTATCTCGCCAGCATCGTCTAGGTCTTAACTTGTCTCGTCATGCTAAACAATGTCTTGACACGCCGCAAGATATTGACAAACATTGGCAAAACTTGACCACTTATCTCAACGAGATGCAAAGTCATTTTGAGAGTGCAGATCATTCAATCAAGGCGGCGTTGCAGCCTTATAAGGATACTAACCCTAAGGTAGCAGCCGTACTTGCTACGCTTAATGAGCAGCAGCGCGCCTTGCGTACATTCATGACTGATATCTCAAACGGGGAAAAGCTGCATACCGTTACGGCTAAACAAGTCAGGGAATTGGGCAACTTATTGTACGATCACATGCGTTTTAAAGAGCGTGAGCTATTTCTTATTGCCCAAGAGTTTTTAAATAATGAGCAGCTCGATAATATTTATGACGCGAGCGCAGATAATGTTAAACGTATAGATGAGAATCGCTAAACTCCAACGACGTGATGACGGCTAGGATCTGTCTTAATAGAAATGTTTTTAACAACTGATAGCGGTAAATAATCCTCGCTGACATGCGCTTTTGGATAAGTTGTAGCTATCCAGTCCCTATAATTATCTACCGTCAATACTTGGCAATATACTAAGTACAGCACCTGTAGCGCAATGCTACGCGAAAATCCCATGATGCAATGAAAATGAATGACAACTCCTGTCTCACTTGCCAATGCTTTGTCTGCTTCTATTTTTTTTATTCGTTTAAATAGCTCAATCATCTCATCGCTATCAATGTCTACAAATGATTGTAGATCTAAGATAGGAAAGTAAAGGTAACATAAATTTGCATTGGTATGATCAGTCAATGCTTTTTTGGCAGGTGAGTAATGACTATTGGCTTCTACCGCGCAGTCAACGATTACGACAGCTTGGCTGTCTAAGGCACTATAGAGATTATGACTTAGCACATTGAGCACTTTAGCGCTGGCAACCGAATATACACACTTATATTCTGATAAATGATGCGGCGTCTGCTTGGCTTTTTGCGGATAAACACTATAGCGCTGCACGACATACCACATTAGATAATAACCACTTAACACGGGTGCAAATGCTACCCATGCTTGCGCATTCAAGCGACCTTGCTTATCCTTTTTAAACCATTTTTTAACATGATTAGGATACTGATAAAGCCAAGCTAAAGATAAGAAGCTCATAAGCCAATACCCAGCTAATAGCAGGCAGATTATCTCAATAAACTCATTGGTCTGACGACTCAATAGATAACCGAGTACAGATAGGAGTATAAACCCCGATACGGCAACGGCTACATACTTTAAAACAAGGTTGTTTCTAAGGTTATTTGCAAGCCATATAACAGATGCGGCGAGTAAACAGCCACCAATGATATCTAATACGTGATGCTGATAAGTAAATACAGTAGAGACGATGATGAGGCTACAGACTACAAACAGTAGCGCTCGATAAATAACGGAGCGATAAACTTCCCATAGAGTAGCGCCCAGCACCAGCGCGTAAGCGACATGCAATGATGGCAGCTGATTAAAGGGCTTGTCCGTAAGGCCTAAAAACTGATAGCCAAAGCGCGTCCAATCAGTAGGAAGAGGACGCACAAAACTAAATCTTGCTGGAAACAGGTAAAAAATCAGGCAGCCCAAGACAGTTGCTAAAATCAATCGGCGCGTAAGCAAAGATAATTGCCAAGGCGTTTTTACCACAAAAAAACTGGCGCAAAACAGTAAAATCGACCAGCTATAAGGCACGATCATCACAGGTATAAAGGGTATAAACGTATCAAGCGGCACTGATAACTCATAAATAGTCTTGGGGACTAGGCTAAAGGTAAGGTGCTGCTGAATATCGTCAAATAAAGTGTGAGCATAAAAGTTGGTCACCGTATACAAAAGCGCAAATAGCCCCAAAGCTATAGTCAATGAGAGTCGCCTCGTTTTTTTCTGTACCTTGTTTAGGCTCATAGCATCCTATGGTCAGTTCAATGTAAAAACGATACCGTAAGATTAGGATGGTTTTTGCAGCATCAAGCGACGTAGGCACAGCATGCTAGACAAAATTATTCTAATCTTGCGATGTTCAACGTATTTATTTTAAACGTATTCATTTATTTGATATCAACTATAGTTATTTTTACAAGTTAAAGACACTCAAAACAAAACTACTATTCGAGATTGCAATTGATATTGACATAATTGCATTACGAAAAAAACTGATATTAGAAGGTGGCGTTATGAGTCAAATCAGCGAGTGGGTATTGTCTATTATGGCCAAGTTTGGTTATTTTGGCATCATCTTTGCAATGTTTGCCGAAAATGTCTTTCCGCCGATACCGTCTGAGGTCATCATGCCAGCGGCTGGTTTTGCCGCCTCCAAAGGGGATCTTAGCCTAGTCTTGGTGATTTTGGTGGGGACACTTGGCGCGGTACTTGGCGCATTGCCTCTATACTATTTAGGGCGAGTATTTGATCAAGAGCGTCTGGCAGCATTTACCGACAAGTACGGCAAATTTGTATTCGTAAAGGCGCAAGATGTGATGTCCGCTAATGACTGGTTTGATCGTCATGGCAAAATGGCGGTATTTTTTGGGCGGATGGTGCCAGGAGTGCGCTCACTTATATCCATACCTGCAGGTATGAATAAAATGGCAATAGTGCCATTTTTAGCATTAACAGCATTGGGATCAAGTATTTGGACAACGGTATTGACTTTAGCAGGCTATTACCTAGGTCAAAACTATGAGGTTATTGAAGGCGTACTTGCCCCTTATTCTAAGATAATAGGCATCGCAATAGTGATTGTGATCATTGGACTGGTGATTAAACGACGTTTAAATGACCAATAAAGATAATAATATCCTGACAAATGTCTTTAATTACTGCCCTTAACCTATTGATAACTATAAATAAAAAAGTTTTTTGTAAACGTATTTATTATTCGTATAAACGGATGTTATATATGAATTTATTTAAATATTAAATCTTAATACATGATTATATATAGCTTGAGAGCAGTTTAATAGATTCTAAAAGACGCCAAAATATGGTGAAAGCACTGTTTTCAATCACCTTGTATGAAAGTTGGTATCATAATTGCTTACGTTTACATCAATAAAAAATATGTTATAAATAACCTGTCTACAAAAATCAAGGATGAATGGAGTGACAGGTCTAAAATTCTATACCAACGGTCATATCATGACTAAAGCTGACAGTATGAACCAAAAGCTTATCACTTTAGCTCAACAATACGACACATCGTCGGCAGCTGTCATTATGGATATGAATATTAAACCAAGATATTGTCATCGATATTTAACTTGCCTTACGACTAGTTCAAAAATTATGTTGCGCGCAGCAGTCGTTATTTTAAACCAACACTTTAAATACGAGTTTAAAAATTAGGAATGATGACAATGTCAAATTACGAGTTAAATGTGGTAGTAGATGACTTCCATTATTTAGAAGGACCGCGCTGGTACCAAGATGCCTTGTGGTTCGTCGATTTTTATACTAAAGGCGTGTACCGTATCAATGATGCTGGCGACGCTGAAAAGATCGTCCATGTTGAAGAACAACCCTCAGGCTTAGGCTGGTTACCTGATGGTCGTATGTTAGTGGTCTCCATGAAAGATCGAAAGATACTACGTTTAGAAGACGATGGCGAGCTAGTCGTTCATGCGGATATCTCTAAGCATTGCGGCGGACATGCCAACGATATGGTGGTTGCGCTAAATGGTAATGCTTATGTTGGTGATTTTGGGTTTGATTTAACAGGCGGTGAGGACTTTAAAGAAACAGGGTTAGTGCTGGTTAGACCTGATGGTAGCTCACAAGTAGTCGCCGAAGGGTTATGCTTTCCAAATGGTATGGTCATCTCAGCAGATGAAAAGACCTTGATCGTCAACGAGATGTTTGGCAATAGAATCTCGCAATTTGAGGTGTATGATGATGGCACCTTAGGACCAAGACGAGACTTTGCAAACTTTGGCGAGCTTGGTGATGAGCCAGATCTGTCTAAGCGTATTGAGCGCGCCGAGATTTTGCCTGATGGTTTGACCTTAGATCAAGAGGGCGCGGTTTGGATTGCCGATACTTTAAACCATCGCGTTGCTCGTATCAAAGAGGGCGGCGAGATACTAGAAGTCATTGATACCGCACCTGAAGGTATCTTTGCGGTGACGCTTGGTGGCGCCGATGGCAAAACACTATTTATGTGTGCAGCGCTCGATTGGGATGAAGAGTCGCGCAAGGCTGAAACCAAAGGGCGTATGTTATCTACGCGAGTTGAAGTCGCTCACGATGGGACACCCTAAAATAAGCCTTTATCATTGAATTAAGAAGCAACGACAGCAATGTGGTTGCTTTTTTTGGTTTAAGAAGAGCTCTTTTAGAGGATGTCAAAGGGCAAGCAAATATCTTGTTTTATCCCTAAATATAAAGCAATATGAGCTATATTATATAGAGTCATCACCTACAAGGACGTTTTATCATGGCTACAAATACACTCCCTTTATCTGGCAAACTCATCCTAAAGTCAACGATGCTGGGTGCATCAGTAGTTGCGCTACTAGCCAGCTCAGGCTGCGCGACCGATTCTTTGTTGCAAGATAACAATACAGTGAGCGAGCGCTCTATCAAGACCCTGCTATCGCAAGATCAAATCATCGCTTTTGGGCGTCCTGCGCAAATACTGCCTAAAACGCCAAATGCGACGATGGTCATCGTTGGTGAAAAGAACAGCTATGTGCTAACCCAAGGTGGAACTGAAATGGTCAATCTGCTGACCAATCTGACCCCAAAAAATATCCAAGTCGAAAACGATATGAGCTTTACCGTACCAAATAATGATGGCTACTTTCAAGGTCAAATGAAGCTGTCTTATGCCAAATTAAAGGACGAGTTTGCCCGCAGTGATTATCAATTCTTTTTGCAAAACGGCGGACAAGATTGTACCTCTGCCAGTGATACGCGTATCAATGCCCAGCGCTTTTGTTTTACCGTACCAGTCAAAGGTGCTATCTACCCACAAGTGAGCAATTTGAGCATGATTCAATCGCAGTACCGTGCTTTGAGCAAACCCTATACTGTGACCTTTTATGGTCAAACTAAGCAAACCCAAGTCAATTCAGGCGGTACGAGTACGGCTGGTAAGCTAGTGTTATTACCTTTTGCGCTGGCCTTTGATGTGGTGACTTTTCCAATACAGCTGTTAGATAGTATATGAAGTTTTTACTCTAAGCCGTTTGTACAAGCAAACGCCGTCTTTCTAATCTAAAGAAAGGCGGTATTTTTTTGTTTAATTAAAGTTAACCTAATGGTGTAATTATTAAGTTGTTATGATGAATTATAAAGGGTCATAAGGTAATTCTTAATAAAGGGGAGACTTAATAATGAAAAATCTGATTTTACTAGCGGGCGCGGCGGGCATGTTGAGCGCTTGCGCCGTACAAAATCCACCTACAAGTGTGAGTATGCCTACGACACTAGCAGCAGATATGATCGTGACTAATGCCAAAATTGCGGTAATGGATGACAAAAGAAGTATCGCTCAAGCCATAGCGATAAAAGATGGCAAAGTACTGCGTACGGGCAGTGACAAAGATATATTGCGTCTGCGTGATGGCGATACCCAAGTCATCAATGCTGATGGCAAAACGGTGATACCAGGACTCAATGACTCGCATTTGCACGTTACGCGAGGTGGGCGCTTTTATAATTCAGAGCTGCGCTGGGATGGGGTTACATCACTCAAAGAAGCTTTGCGCATGCTAAAAGAACAGGCAGATCGGACGCCTGAAGGACAGTGGGTACGGGTTATTGGCGGCTGGTCCCCTTATCAGTTTGAAGAAAAGCGTATGCCGACCATTGAGGAGATCAATGAGGCGACAGGTGACACGCCAACTTTCGTATTGTATCTCTACAGTCGTGGCTGGCTCAATCAAGCGGGCCTTGACGCCTTGGGTATCGATGAAAATACCAAACCGCCTAACAATCAAAGCCGCTATGAAAAAGATAAAAACGGCAAGCTGACTGGCGTATTGCTAGCAGAGCCTAACGCCATGATCTTGTACCAAGTCATCGGTAAACTGCCGCCTTTATCTAATCAAGAAAAGATCAACTCAACCAAGCACTTTAACCGTGAGCTTAATCGTTTTGGTCTGACCAGTGCTATTGATGCAGGTGGTGGCGGTCATACTTATCCTGAAGATTACGAAGCGGCAAAGACACTCGTAGAAGCAGGAGAGTCATCTTTACGTGTCTCCTAATATCTATTCCCGCAAAAGGCAGGCGAGGAGCGCGCCGCTTTTGAGAAATGGATGGCGAACAATACCGCAGATGTCAATGAAGATAGCGATCTTGAACACGGCTACGAGCTAAAGGGTGGCGGTGAGTATATGACATGGGCGGCAGGCGACTTTGAGAATTTTTTATCTCCTAAGCCTTTGATCAAAAATAACGAAGGCTGGCGCAAGCAAACCAAAGAGATTATTCAGATGCATGTCAACGAGGGCTGGTCATTTAGGCAGCATTTGACCTATGGTGAGAACACCGCCCTGATCGTCGATTTGGTTGATGAGATTGACCGCGAGAACAATGGCAAAATTCGCAATGAGATGCGCTGGGCAATTGATCATGCCGAAACTGTCAATGATAAGACGCTTAAAGAAATCAAACGTCTAGGCGGCGGCATATCGATACAAGATCGCATGGCCTATGCAGGCTAGTATTTCTTAGATCGTTACGGCGCTGAGGCTGCTAGTACTTCGCCGCCATTCAAAAAGATATTTGACATGGGTATTCCACTTGGGGCAGGTACTGACGGTACGCGAGTTTCAAGTTATAACCCTTGGATTGCGCTGTACTGGATGACGACAGGTAAGACAGTCGGCGGCACGCCGCTATATGGCAAAGATAACGTTCTCTCTAGAGCAGATGCACTAGAGGTGTATACCAAAGGCAGCGCTTGGTTCTCAAATGAAGAAACGGTAAAAGGTACTCTTGAGCCAGGTATGTATGCTGACTTTGCACTATTGTCTGATGATTACTTTAGTGTCCCCGATGAGAAAATCAAAACTATCGAAGCCGACCTTACCGTCGTTGGTGGTGACGTAGTATATGGCACCGGTAAATACAGTAAACTTGCGCCAACACTAGCGCCTGTGATTCCAAGCTGGTCTCCGGTAAAATATTACGGCGGTTATCAAAACGCCAAGTAAATTATTGAAATTGCGATAAAGAATCGGTCTATTATTAGGCCGTTTTTTTGTATTGATATTAACCATTCAACACGCTCTAGGATTTTGGCGCGTAGGCAGGTACAATACTAGATATACACAGAGACTTATTAAGCAAAGGACAGGCATGTAAGATACTTACGCGCGCTGTCCTTATTTTTTCGCTTTTTTATTGGAGTTATCATGTCACTTGCTCAAGCGTCGTCAACCGCTCACTCTGCTACTGTTTTGGACGGCAAAGCCCTTGCCAAAGAGATAGAGCAGCAACTACAGACTCGCGTTGCAGCGATCAAAGCTAAGACAGGACGCACGCCAAGCCTTGCGACGATATTAGTCGGCAGCGACCCTGCTTCTGCCACTTATGTCCGTATGAAAGGTAATGCTTGTAAGCGTGTCGGTATGGACTCTATTCGCGTTGAGATGCCAAGTGAGACGACGACTGAGCAGCTGATGGCAAAGATTGATGAACTCAATAACAACGCTGATGTCCACGGTATTTTGCTTCAGCATCCAGTGCCTGAGCATATCGATGAGCGCGCCTGTTTCGAGCAGATCGCACTAGCAAAAGATGTCGATGGGGTGACCAGTTTGGGCTTTGGTCGTATGAGCATGCAGCAGCCTGCTTACGGCTCGTGTACGCCCCAAGGCATCATGCATTTGCTCGCGCATTATAATATTGAGCTGGCAGGTCGCGAAGCGGTGGTCGTAGGTCGTAGCCCCATCTTAGGTAAGCCGATGGCGATGATGTTATTAAATGCCAATTGTACGGTGACGATTTGCCATTCTAGAACGCAGGATTTGGCCGCTCATGTACAGCGCGCTGATATCATCGTCGGTGCAGTAGGCGTGCCTGAGCTAATCAAATCAGAATGGATAAAAGCAGGCGCGGTCGTTATTGATGCAGGCTTTCATCCAACAGATGACGGCGGCGTTGGAGATATTCAAATGCAAGGGATAGCAGAAATAGCCAGTGCTTACACGCCAGTGCCAGGCGGCGTTGGACCGATGACTATCAATACCCTTATTCGCCAAACCGTTATTGCAGCAGAGCAGGCAGCGGGTTTGGCATTCAAAGTGTAAACGTATTAAATTTTCGCTGAGCGTTTCTACACTGATTGCCAATACCTAAAGAATTTAAGGGTGTATCGACTTAAACTATCATTGTGAACCAGTAGGTAGGATTTCAAATGACTAAAAGAGATGTAGATATTCACAAGCGACTACAAAGTATAGGCAGAGAATTTGTAGATACTGTGCATTACATTATTTTATTTTTGATCAGTGTGGTAGTCATCTGGACCGCAGGCAAAGAGTTTATTTATATTGTCCAAAAAGGCTCAGCAGCTTTAAAAGATATCTTAATGTTGTTTATTTACCTTGAGCTGCTCGCTATGATCGGTATTTATTTTAAGACCCATCGTCTGCCTGTCCAGTTTTTAATATTTATTGCGATTACCGCTTTGTCACGGCATTTGGTAGTCGATGTGCAGGCTGTATCAGATTACTTTCACCTATGGTTATTGGCAACCATCTCCATAGCTATCTTAGCACTGAGTGCCTCTATTGTAGTCCTGACATGGACGGCAAAAAAATTCGGTCGACCAGAGGACAATCTTAATCGCCAACATGCAGATTTAACGATCAAAGCGCTATTACCACGTGACGCTCAACAACCAGATAATGATACAAAGCATTACCGTGAATAAAAGCGTTTGAAAGTGTTGGTCTTAGATTAGCTATGTTAGATAGTACCCTTTAGTTAATACGCTACAACCATTTAAGACGCTTAAAATTATAGTACAGATAGCTACATAGTGCGATGATGAGTCCCATGATGACCAGATAAGAGTACTTCCAATGTAGCTCTGGCATAAAGTCAAAGTTCATACCATAGATACCTGCGATAGCCGTTGGTACCGCCAAGATACCCGCCCAAGCTGCCAACTTACGCACCACTTCGTTCTGTCCCATGTTGACCATGGCCATATAGGTATTCATCACCACGCTGAGCATCTCATTGAGACCATTTATCGCATCTAGAGAATGTAATAGATGGTCGTTCACATCACGAAAGTAGGGTTTAGCCGCTTGTGAGAAGCCTGAGACCAGCTCGCTCTTTTTGTGATTAATAAAAAAGCTACAGATATCTTGCACGGGCAAGATAATGGCGCGCATATGTACCAATTGGGATTTGAGCTCATAGAGGTTTTTTAATGTGCTTTTATTAAACTCATAAGTGAAGACATAGCGCTCTTGCTCGCGCAGATACTGCCCTAAGCGGTCGGTAATAGGCATATAGTTATCGACGATAAAATCGAGAATGGCGTGCAAAACAAAGATAGGCCCCATACGTAGTTTCTCAGGGCGACGATGGCAGTGTTCACGCACAGGCGCGTAGGAATTTGAGGGACCATTACGAATGGTAATTAGATAGTTTTTACCCATAAATATCGCGGTGGTGCCATAGCGAATGACATTGTCTTCTAACTTAGCAGTACGCAGAACGACAAAGACCATGTCGTTGTCGTAGTTCTCAACCTTAGCGCGCTGATGATCGGCAAAAGCATCTTCTATCGCAAGCTCGTGGAGTCCAAAGGCGTCTTGCACCTTTATCATCGTCTCAAGGCTCGGATCATAAAGACCAAGCCAGATAAACTGACCGCTATTGCTCAATGCACGGCTGACATCGTTAAGTGCAACCTGAGTGATCTTTTCACCCGTCTTACGCGAGTAGGAATAGCAGCTGACCACTTCATCGACGCTCGTATATTCTATATCCTCGTAGCGCTCAGAATCAGGGTCATAGACCGTCATGGTCTCGATAGTATCTGCAAGCGTGCTATCAGCGTCGCCATAGATATAGCTGTCATAATCAGCGATATAAGGCTGACCTGAGTAAATATGTTTGAGGTTGGTATCAGGGGTGATATGGGTATTGGTTTTTACCGCAAGATCGTCGTTATCCATCATCTCTTATCCATGCCTAAACTAAAGAGCGAAGCGTTTTAGCGTATCGATATCGACTAAGGTCAGTAAGCTTTCATGACAAGCCTCTAGCTTGATTTGCGGAGCAATATCAAAATCGAGCGCCTCAACCCAGCGCAGCGCGCAGATACACCAGTAGTCACCAGGTTTGAGACCAGCAAAATTATACTCAGGTAACGGGGTGATCAAATCATTGCCACGATCGGCTGAAAAGCTCAAAAATTCACTAGTCATCTTGGCGCAGACAGTATGCTGACCGACATCAAAGTGACCTGTGTGACAAAATCCATTACGGTAGTAGCCAGTAATAGGATCAAAGCAGCAGCTAGCAAGAGCGGTGCCTAATACGTTGGTTTGGTTGATATCGGGACTTGGATGGTGGTCAATCGACATAAGATTTCCAGATAAATGATAAGTAAACGCTAGTGTACCATGAGTCTATCTTGCTGCCATGGCAGATTTTATATCTAGGTTGACTGCCAATGGTAAAGCTTAAGCCAGCAGGCATTAGCGCCGCAGGCGAAAGAATATAAATAATCAGTCGTTATTGGCGTTAATTATGGCTAGGCGAACTCTAGTCGCTATGCTAAACTTAGGCGCAAAGTGCTTAAATAGCAAAGTATTAAGAACAGGTACTTGGTTATATAACCGATAAAAAGCATTTTGATTATCTATTTTAGCCTCTCAATAACCTCTACTGCCACCGTTTAGGTATGACCTAGTTTTGGTATTAATAATTTTAGTATCATTAGGCAGATAGTGTTGTGTGCTAAAAACTTTTATTTGATCGTCACCTTTTATCATACTGCGTTTTTGGTAAGCGATATACCAAACAAGGATTTATTGTGCCTGCTAGTTCTGATTCTGCTCAATCTAATGCTCTGCCGACTCTAAGCAGTGCTCACCTTAGCCAATTTGCAGGGGAAACAGCCAATCATTGGCTACTGCCTGATGGCGTCGTTGACGTCCTATTTGATGATGCGCAAAAGCAAGAAATCTTGCGTCATCAATTGATCCAGCAGCTTATCACCCATGGCTATCAGCTGGTTAATCCGCCGATAATTGAGTTTACCGAATCTCTGCTAAGGGACGCCTCAGAGGATCTAAAAAGGCAAACGTTTAAGATTATCGATCAGCTGACTGGGCGTTTGATGGGGGTGCGCGCGGATATCACTCCGCAGATTTTGCGTATTGATGCTCATCACGGCGGCAGAGCAATCGCTCGCTACTGTTATGCAGGCGACGTTATTCATACGTTGCCATCGGGCTTGTTTGGCTCGCGTACGCCTCTGCAATTAGGCGCTGAGATTTTTGGCTGTCATGCTATTGACGCCGATATCGAGCTGATAGATGTGCTGATGACGATGATAACGGCGCTAAAAATGAGCGCTAATTTGCACATTGACTTAGGTCATGTGGCTATCTTTAAGCGTCTAAGCGAGCTAGCTGAATTATCGGATAACGATACTGAGCAGCTCATGTATCTCTATGCCAACAAGAACTTGCCAGAGCTTAAACGAGTCTGCCAGTCCCTGCCGATGGGCACAGATTTTTATGTCCTAGCACGCAATGGACACGATACCGAGCAGCTATTGGCAAAGCTATCAGATGATGCCAAGCAAGACAAACAAATCGCTAGCGCGATCGATGAGCTACAACTGCTTACAAGCCATCTACAGGATAAATGGCGATGCGATGTGAGTATCGATATTACTGAGCTCTCAGGCTATCACTATCATACAGGCATCGTCTTTAACGGTTATATCAATAGCGAGACCCAGCCTTTAGTGCGCGGCGGGCGGTTTGATGGGATGAGCGGTAGTCAATTATCGAACGAGCCTCTATTGAACGAGCTTAAGCGCGCGGCGACAGGGTTTAGTATGGATGTCAGTCGCCTGCTAGCTCATGTCAAACTAGACGATGCCACCGTTGTCCTTGTAGATTACCAAGCGAGCAGTAATGCTGACGCGAGTCAAAAACAGGCGTTACAGCAAAGAATAGTACAGCTACGTGAGCAGGGCAATCGCGTGACTATGCCGCTAAATGAGCAAGATAGTCCGCAGGGCATGACGCATCGACTCACACTGCATAATGATGACTGGCAATTGATCGCTGTTTAAACATATAGCATTTATAACGGCACCAAAAGTTTATTAAATACACTCGTACCGTTTTATAGTAGCGCAATTATCAGATGTATCAGTACTACCAAAGGTAAGCTGATAAGTTTGAGAGTAAGCTGGTTTAAAACGAGTACTCAATACAGTAGCGTAAGGATTTATCATGGGTAAGAATGTCGTAGTTTTGGGTAGCCAATGGGGCGATGAAGGCAAAGGCAAAATCGTTGATTTGCTGACTGAAAAAGCCACTGCCGTTGCACGTTTTCAGGGCGGTCATAACGCAGGTCACACCTTAGTGGTCGACAGAAAAACGACTATTTTGCATCTGATTCCATCAGGTATCCTACGTGAGGGCGTGACTTGCTTTATTGGTAATGGCGTGGTGCTAGCGCCTGACGCTTTGCTCAAAGAAATGAGGGAGCTTGAGGCTAACGATGTTCCAGTACGCGAGCGTTTGCGTATCTCGCCCAATTGCCCACTTATCATGCCGTATCATGTGGCACTTGATCAAGCTCGTGAAGCTCGCCGCGGCAGTGGCAAAATCGGTACGACAGGTCGCGGTATTGGTCCTGCCTATGAAGACAAAGTCGCTCGCCGTGCGATCAAGCTTGCTGATCTGTTCCGTGATGATCTAGAAGAAAAACTACGTAACCTTATTGAGTATCATAACTTTCAATTGACGCAGTACTATAAAGTCGATGCCATTGACTTTGATGAGACGCTCAAGCTTTGCCAAGAGTGGCGCGAGGAAATCAAAGGTATGGTCACTGATGTCACTGAAGATTTAAATCAGTTGCGTTTAGCGGGCAAGAATTTGATGTTTGAAGGCGCGCAAGGCACGCTACTCGATATCGATCATGGCACTTATCCGTTTGTCACCAGCTCTAGTGTTACCGCAGGCGGCGTCTCTACGGGTACGGGTATCGGTCCTTTATACTTAGATTATGTTTTAGGTATCACAAAGGCCTATACCACTCGCGTCGGTAGCGGTCCGTTTCCAACGGAGCTGTTTGATGATGTGGGCGCGCATCTTGCCCGCGTTGGTCATGAGTTTGGTGCGACGACGGGACGTGCGCGTCGCTGTGGTTGGTTCGACGCCGAAGCCCTGCGCCGCGCTGTGGTATTAAACTCATTGTCAGGTATCTGCTTGACTAAGCTTGATGTATTAGACGGTTTAGAAGAGCTGATGATCGGTGTGGGTTACAATCTGCCAGAGACTGAATGCGCAGGCGCTCATGATGCCGAGTTTTATGAGTCTGTGACGCCAAAGTACGAAACCTTGCAAGGTTGGAGCGAGTCAACAGTCGGTATCACTAACTATGATGATCTGCCAGAAAATGCCAAAATCTACATCAAGCGTATCGAAGCACTCATCGATTGTCCTATCGATATTATCTCAACGGGTCCTGACCGCGAAGAGACTATCGTACTGCGCGATCCGTATGATGCTTAATTGATATTTTGCTGACAGTAAATAAATAGCTTTTATTTAAAAGGTCTCAATAAGTATTGGGGCTTTTTGTTTTTGGGTCTATAGTTATCTTTTACTAAGGGACAATTATAAATTATCCCTATCATTTATAGCGTCAATCATTATAATAGGCAGCAATCACACGTTTAGGCGCAGATATACGCATTAGTATGCCTAAACGTCATAGTGATCACAGATATTTACCCTTTTTATTCACATTTTATTAGGAGCTACACATGGCTAACGAACGTACTTTATCTATTATTAAACCTGACGCGGTTGGCGGCAATCATATCGGCGCAATCTATAGCCGTTTTGAAGACGCGGGCCTAAAAATCGTTGCCGCAAAAATGATGCAATTAGATGACGAAAAAGCAGGCGGCTTTTACGCTGAGCACGCTGAGCGTCCATTTTATAACGATCTAAAATCATTCATGATGTCAGGTCCAGTACTCGTATCAGTACTAGAAGGCGAAAACGCTATCGCTCGTCATCGTGAAATCATGGGTGCAACCAACCCAAAAGACGCGGAAAAAGGCACTATCCGTGCTGATTTTGCTAGCAGCATCGATGAAAACGCGGTACATGGTTCAGATTCAGCAGAATCTGCTCAGCGCGAAATCAGCTACTTCTTCAACGATGATGAAGTCTGTGCGCGTACCCGTTAATTTGTATCGCTGGTAACCACTAAAGCGATATAGAATATTTAAACGGCTTATATCTTATGGGTATAAGCCGTTTTAGCGCTTTGTTGTTGAAATTAGCGACCATTTGCCTCATCATCTGTATCTACATAGCGTTATCAATCCCTTATCAGCATGTTCTATTATCCAATACAAAAAGCACGCTCATAACGGATTGCTTATGCCGCATTTCTAGCATGATGATTTATATACTTGCATCTCAATACTTGCGCCGCTTATGAGTGGGTGCAAAAAAGGTATTTATTATGTCAACGATTCAAACCATTCAAGCGCCGACTCAGCATGTCCCTGCCAAGACTACAAGTATCAAGCTAGTAGACGAAGCAAAAGCCAAGACCAATCTACTTGGTATGACGCAAGCGCAACTGGCCGAGTACTTCAAGAGTATAGGTGAGAAGCCGTTTCGCGCCACTCAAGTCATTAAATGGATCTATCAGCACGGGGTCACTGACTTCGATCAGATGACCAATCTAAGTAAATCCTTACGTGATAAATTATCACAAAATGCCTGCGTGACACCGCCAAAGGTAATTCATCGACAGTTTAGCAGTGATGGCACGCGTAAATGGGTGTTTGAAGTCACAGGCGGCTCTTTGGTTGAGACCGTATTGATACCGGCAGATGACAGTAAAGAAAACGGCCGCAAAACCTTATGTATATCCTCACAAGTGGGCTGCGCGCTGGACTGTAGTTTTTGTAGCACCGGCAAACAAGGCTTTGAGCGTGATTTGAGTGCCGCTGAGATATTAGGTCAGTTGTGGGTCGCTAATGCCTCTTATATGACTGATGACAATGACAGCTTAGAGCATGTCGATCATAGTTTGTGGGAGAACAACGTCACTAACGTGGTGATGATGGGCATGGGCGAGCCGCTCCTCAACTACACCCCTGTGGTTAGCTCTATGGAGCTGATGCTCAGTGATCATGGCTATGGCTTATCCAAGCGCCGCGTGACCTTATCAACGTCAGGCGTGGTGCCCAAGATGTATGAGCTGGCGCAAGATATCGATGTGGCGCTCGCTATATCCTTGCATGCGCCAAATGACGAGCTACGTAATGAGCTGGTACCTATTAATAAAAAGTACCCGCTTGAGCAATTGATGGCCGCTGCTCGCAACTATGTCTATGAGGTCAATCCGCGCCACAAAAAACATGTGACGATAGAGTATGTCATGTTAGATGGTGTCAACGATAGTAATGAGCACGCGCGGGAATTAGTCGCTTTACTGGGTGATCTGCCTAGTAAAATAAATCTGATTCCGTTTAATCCGTTCCCACATGCCAATTACGACAAATCAAGTAATAATCGCATTCATGCCTTTAGCAATATTTTAAGCGAAGCTGGTTTTGTCTGTACTATACGTCAGACGCGTGGCGATGATATTGACGCCGCTTGTGGTCAATTGGTCGGACAGGTGGCTGATCGTACTCGGCGCTCAGCGGCGTGGCAACAGAGTATTAAAGATAGAGAAGAGAGCTGAGGCTAGTAAGTTGTCTTTTTATGACAGTATAATATTCACTTGGCAAAGTAAATTGTACTTATAGACTGCAAATCTATTAAACTGATGCTGCACCGTTTCACAGTGTTGACAATCACCAAAGATCTTATCGCGTTAGAGTGCCTAAGCTGCACGCGATAACCAAGGTGAAAAACCTGTTTTGAATAATCGTTTAATGGTAGCTTTAATGATGCTTAAATACTTATATCAGCCCAAATACTCTTTTTTAACTCATAAAAGTACACACTGTAGACAAAGCTTTGCGACTTATAAACTGGTGACGGCAAGTGTCGTTCTCTTATCTATGGCAGGGTGTCAGAGCAATCAAAATACAGACTTGCTTGGTGGTACGCGTTATCAGACCACAACGCAGGCAAGCGATAATCGTAGTGTCGATAAGCAGGAAGTGGCGCGCGTTCGTACCACGCTTGCTGCGCAATATATCCGAAAAAATGAGCTGGATACCGCGCAGCGACAACTCGAAAAAGCTTTTGCTGCCGATAGCAGGTACGCGCCTGCCTATGATATGATGGGCGTTTTGTTACAGCAAGAAGGCAGCCGCATAAATTTGCAAAAGGCGGATCAGTATTTTAAAAAGGCGATCACCTTAGATCCTGATTTTGTGCAGGCGCGTAACAACTACGGTGTTTATTTATCGCAGATGGATCGCTATAAGGAAGCCGCTGAGCAGTTTGAGATTGCAGGCGCGACTCTCGGTTATGAAGGCCGGATCGGCGCGCTTGAAAATTTGGGGCGCACCTACCTTCAGCTCAATGATAATCCAGCTGCAGCAAAAGCATTTTTGCGCGCACTAGACGGTAACCGTAGTAGTATTATTGCCCATATCGAGCTGGTTGATCTGCTCCTTGAGCAGCAGCGCGTACAGCAAGCACAACGACTCTATGATGAGACTTTAATACTGGTGCAAGGGCAAGGCGTGAGTCCACGACTTATGCTCCAAGGCATCAAACTTGCTGACGCACAAAACCAGATATCAACGCGCCAGCAGTTAGCGCAGCAACTTCTATCCGCTTATCCACTCAGCGATGAAGCAAAACAACTTAAGAATTGGCTTAATAACCCAGAGGCTCCATGGAAATGACCACCCCTTCATCACATCAATCATCTGGCGCTCAGGGATCATTCGGTGCTATGTTGCAGCAGGCGCGAGCATCAAAGCAGATCAGTTTAGACGAGGCTGCTAGCGAGCTATTTATATTAAAGCGTCACCTGCAAGCATTGGAGAATGAGAACTTCTCTGATTTGCCGCAAGTTGCTTTTGCGCGTGGTTTTGCGATTAATTATGCTAAGTTCTTAGATTTGGATCCAATCAAAGTCGCAGATAGCTTTGATGCCGCTTACCCTAACGAGCTCAAACAGCACTCGATCAACAATATCGACTCGCCACTTAGACCTATGGGTACTTTGCAGCGCGATACGCACAATCGTATCCGTTTTAATCCTATGCTTGTTATCGCTGTGATTGCTCTAATTATCCTAGCGATATTCTTGTATCGTATGGTGAGCAATGCTACCAGCGATAACGCTCAAGAGCCAACGCCGCTATCAGAGGACATCTCAGTTGCTGAGCAGACTCAAGGCGCTGCAATCGATAACCAAGATACGGTTGGCGCTTCAGGATCGGCGCTTAATTTAGGTGAGCCTACGACTAATGCTCGCTTGCCACTTGTGGTCAGTATTACCGATCCCGTCGTCGTCAATATCACAGACGCTGCAGGCAGCAGCCTTATGACAGGTGATCAGACTGCGGGTACTTATGAGCTTTTAGGCGCGCCGCCTTTGAACGTCAATATCAGTGATACCGCTGGTGTCAGCATGACGTTTAATCAAGAGCCAGTTGCTATGGATGAGTATGCAGCGGGCGACCAAGCCAGCTTCATCTTAAATCCATAAGCTTATAAGCTTAAATAAAACGCCAAGCTTAGCGGTATCAATCGATTGCGATTTTTAAATAAAGGATGTTTATATGTCTATGCCTACACCTATTAACCGTCGTCAAACCAAAAAAATCTATGTTGGCGATGTGGCAATCGGTGGCGACGCGCCTATTAGTGTACAAAGTATGACCAATACTGACACCTGCGATGTTGCAGCTACCGTTGCTCAGATTGAGCGCTGCGTTGAGGCTGGGGCTGATATGATGCGCGTATCGACGCCGACGATGGATACGGTCGAAGCCTTTGGCAAGATTCGCAAATTAGTTAGTGTGCCGCTAATTGCCGACGTACATTTTGATCATAATATTGCTTTAGCAGTAGCAGAGGCGGGCGCTGATTGCTTGCGTATTAACCCAGGTAATATCGGTAGCGATTCCAAGGTACGTGAAGTAGTCGCTTGTGCTCGTCATCATAATATTCCGATTCGTATTGGTGTCAACGCAGGCTCGCTCGAAAAAGACATTCAGCGCAAATACACCGAGCCGACTGGGGAGGCGATGCTTGAGTCGGCCATGCGTCATATCGATATCTTAGATCGTCTAAACTTTGATCAATACAAAGTCTCAGTCAAAGCCAGTAATGTATTTTTGACGATGGATGCGTATCGCCTGATATCCGCGCAGATTGATAATCCGCTGCATTTGGGCGTGACTGAAGCGGGCGTCTATCGTACTGGCGCGGTCAAGTCAGCCATTGCATTAGGCGGTTTACTACTTGATGGTATTGGCGATACGATTCGTATATCGCTCGCCGCAGAGCCTGAAGAAGAAATTAAGATAGGTTTTGATATTCTAAAGTCCCTTAATATTCGCTCAAATGGCGTTAACTTTATTGCTTGTCCAAGCTGCTCGCGCCAAGAGTTTGATGTGATTAGAGTCATGACTGCCCTTGAGTCGCGTTTAGAGGATATACGCGAGCCGATGAATTTATCGGTTATAGGCTGCAAGGTTAACGGCCCAGGTGAAGCTAAAGAGGCGGATATAGGAATTGTGGGTGCAGCGCCCAAATCTTTGGTCTACCGCATGGGCGAGAAGAGTCATCTGATTGATACCACCAACTTAGTTGATGAAATCGAAACGATGGTGCGTGAGCATGCTGATAAGCTTGCCAAAGCACGCGAAAATGAGATTATCAGAGTCGGATAAGCAGTCGAGTAGCTTAAAAACTAGCACTAAATAATAATGATAAAGTACAAGTGATTCTTAGGGATATAAAGGCACCATGATAAAAGCGATCAAAGGGTTTAACGATATCTTGCCAGAACAAGCGGCAAAATGGCTACGTTTAGAGAAAATACTAGCAGAAGTACTCGCTAGATATGGTTATGAACATATCCGTTTGCCTATCGTTGAGCAGACAGATCTGTTTGCAAGAGCGATTGGCGGCGCGACCGATATCGTCGAAAAAGAGATGTATAGCTTCATTGATAAGTCTGAGCCACCAACGCCGCTTACCTTGCGCCCAGAAGGTACGGCAGGAGCGGTACGCGCGGTCATCGAGCATAATCTGTTGCGAGGCGATGCACCCAAATTGTGGTACATAGGGCCCATGTTTCGTTATGAGCGTCCGCAAAAAGGCCGCTATCGTCAGTTTCATCAGCTCGGTGTCGAGAGCTTTGGTAGTGCGCTACCTGATGCCGATGCTGAGCTGATTGCTATGACTTATCTTATGTGGCAAAAGCTGGGTCTCAAAGACGAGATGCAGCTGCAACTTAATAGTTTAGGCGAGAGTGATGAGCGCCATGCTTATCGTGATGCGCTGGTTAGCTATTTGACTGATAAGCAAGATCAGCTCGATGAAGATAGCAAGCGCCGCTTGAGTACCAATCCACTACGGATATTGGATAGTAAAGAGGCGAGCACGCAGGCTCTCTTAGCGGATGCGCCAAAGCTTGCTGACTTTTTGGGTGATGAAAGCGCGGCTCACTTTGAACAAGTCAAAACTTATTTAGATGAGTTGGGCATTGAGTACGAGATTAACCCGCATTTGGTACGGGGCCTTGACTACTACAACAAAACCGTCTTTGAATGGGTGACTGATAAGCTTGGTAGTCAGGCGACGGTGTGCGCAGGCGGGCGTTATGATGGGTTAATCGGTCAGCTAAAATCTATGAATACTGACAAACCTGCTAAGTCTGAGCCTGGTGTTGGTTTCGCTATGGGTCTGGAGCGTCTGCTTTTATTAATAGAAGCAGTCGCACCTTTTGATGACGTCGCTGCATGTGATGTCTTTGTGGTTGCGCACCCTGATGTCTATAGTGCAGGCGTACGTTTTGCACAAAATCTGCGCTATGATAGAGCGGACTTGCGCATAAAAATGGGCGGGGCAACGAGCCTAAAAGCACAAATGAAAAAAGCGGATAAATCGGGTGCTAGATTGACCGTCATTATCGCGCAGCAAGAGCTTGATGAGCAGACCATTAGCATCAAAAATATGCAAACAGGCGAGCAGCAGACGGTCGAGCAGCAGTGGTTATCTAGTACGGATAATTTTTCGATTTAGCGACGATAGTAAAGACGATAGTAAAGCTGCATTTGTACCGCGATACTTTTTTAATAATTTAGTAGGCAGATGATCATGGCATTGAACCCTAATTCACCAAATACCGATAACTCAATGCAGGCTTTGCAAAAGTATGGTGGCAATATTATCACTGTGATTTTGCTCGCATTGGCAGGCTATTTTGGCTGGACGTACTGGCAGAATAATCATGCGCGCGTAGATACCGTTGCCGCAGATCAGTACGCTGATATTCAAAGGCTCAATGAAGAGGTTAATTTGGCGTCGCAAAATCCTGACTTGGAGGCGGATGCTTTGGCCGCGATTGCAGATAGTCGCACTCAGCTTAATCAAAACATTGACACTTTAGTGCAAACTCATGGCGACTCTGTTTATGCTTGGCAAGCGCTGATGATAAAGGCGCGTACGCAAGCTGACAACGATGACTTTAAAGGTGCTAGCGAGACGCTACAAAAGGCATTGGCTATTGATTTGGGTGACGCAGGTCTAAAGGCGATCACTCAATTGCGTTATGCCGAAACCCTACTTGCTATGGGTGATGCCGATAGCGCCTTGTCTGCCGCTAATAACGAGTTCCCAATCTCGTTTGAAGCCAGTCAGCAAGAGTTGTTAGGGGATATCTATTTGGCACAAAATAAGCAAGATGAAGCGATTCAGGCCTACAATAATGCTTGGGAGTTGTTACGAGAGCGTAAGGAAATTCGTGCAGTATTAGCACTGAAAATGGAGAGTTTGGGTGTGGTACCTGATCCTATCACTGAGCAGGCGAGTCTGGTTCAAGCCTCGAGTGCTGCGCCGCAGGCAATCAGTGTCGAACCTGCTTCTTCTGAAGCTCAAAGCGTAGCAATAGAGACAGCACAATAATTTTATATTGCATACTTATTTATCATTTACTCGTAGTGAGAACCTATAATGACTCGATCGATTCGCTCTAAAAGCATGGTCAAAAAGACGGTTATGAATGCGGCAATACTGGCGCTTATGACGACTGCTGTCGTTGGGTGCAACCGCGGTATCAAGCCTGTCGTCAACGATCCAGTAAAACTGGTACAGATTGCGCAGCCTATTAGTGTGCTACAACCTGTTTTTAATGTTGATGTTGGCAACAAAAAGGCAAGCAAAAAAGATCCTTTAAGCTTGCAGGTCGGTTTTGATAATGGTCAGATAGTTACCGCCTCGCGTGGCGGTGATTTACTAGGGTTTGATAGTACTGGTCAACGTCTATGGTCAGTGAATGTCGGTGATGAGATTACAGGCGGCGTGGCGGTAGATGCGTTTAGTCAGACCGCTATTGTTACTACTCGTAATGGTCAGGTTCTCGCCTTTGATAGTACAACAGGTGCCAAGCGTTGGCAGCAGCAATTATCAGGCTCAGTACTCACGCCTGCGCTTATTACCAATAACCGCGTGATACTGTCCGCCAACGACGGGTTTTTGCACGGGTTAGTACTTCAATCAGGTCAGTCGGTTTGGCAGTTTGCAACTCAAGTGCCCGCTATTAGCATTCGAGGTACAGCTGCGCCCACCTTATTAGATGATAAGACTGCACTTTTGGCAACAGCTGATGGTCGTCTACACGCTATTACTACCGATAGTGGTCTGCCGCAATGGTCACGTCGCATAGGCGTTGGCACAGGCAGCAGTGAAGTTGAGCGTATGAGTGATGTTGATGGCAAGCCTATCGTTGATGGCGATCAGCTTTTTGCAATCAGCTATAGCGGTCAGCTTTTAGGTATCGATTTGGCATCAAAGCAGGTCATGTACATAAATGAGCTTGCTAGCCTAAAGTCGTTAGCGGTGAACAATCAGCAAGTGATCGCGACCAGTTTAGACGGCAAGGTCATCGCTTATGATCGCAATAGTGGCGAGATGCTATGGGAGAGCGACGAGCTGGCTTATCGCAAACTCACTAACCCTGTGATGATAGGCAACTATATTGCTATTGGTGACTTGGATGGGGTAGTGCATCTATTTAACCCAGCGACTGGTGCTATTGTCAGCCGTGTTCAGACCAAAGGTGCATTGACGACGCTACAGTCTGATAATAATCGTCTACTGGCTCAAAGCACTACAGGTCAAGCCTCCATTTGGCAACTGGCACGTTAATTAGCATTGCTACCTTTTAGTGCTGTTTTTTATTATCATAGGCATTAGGCGCTGCTATTGTGCCTAATGCCTTTATTATTGATCTATTATCGCTTTAAAGCATTATCGCTTTAATCCTGTCCGCTACTGTGTTTACTACCAAGCACACCATAGAGAGTATTGCATGAGTATCAAGCCTGTGGTCGCCTTAATCGGTCGCCCAAACGTCGGTAAATCCACCTTGTTTAACCAGTTTACTAAGAGTCGTCAGGCTTTGGTTGCCGATTTGTCAGGGCTTACTCGTGATCGTCAGTACGGTGATGCCAGATATGAAGATAAGTCCTTTATTGTCGTTGACACAGGCGGCATTGGTGAGGCGGATGATGGCAGCGGCAATATCGATGATTACATGTCTGAGCAGTCGCACACTGCTATACACGAGGCAGATATCATTGTATTCGTCGTGGATGCGCGCGCAGGTTTGATTGGCGCAGATGCTGAGATCGGTAAGTTTTTGCATACCTTAGGCAAACCTGTGTATGTCGTTGCCAATAAGGTCGATGGCGCTCATGATTCAGCGCCTGCTGAGTTTTATGCATTAGGACTTGGCGAGCCATATCCAATGGCGGCAAGTCATGGTCGCGGTGTCGGTAATCTACTTGAGGTACTTACTGCTGATATGCCAGAGGATGGGCACGGACAGGAGCCTGATGGCCTAAAGCTTGCTGTGATCGGTCGTCCCAACGTCGGTAAGTCAACGCTGGTCAATCGTCTATTAGGTGAAGATCGCGTTGTGGTATTTGATATGCCAGGCACAACGCGTGATAGTATCTACATTCCTTATCAGCGCGATGGCAAAGACTATGTGTTAATTGATACCGCAGGCGTGCGCCGCCGCGGTAAGATTGATGAAAAGGTAGAGAAGTTCTCTGTTATCAAAACCTTGCAGGCGATTAAAGACTCCAACGTTACGGTCATTGTCATTGATGCTCAAGAGGGTATCGTTGATCAAGATTTGCATATGATTGGCTATGCACTTGACGCAGGCCGCGCCTTAGTCGTTGCAATCAACAAATGGGATGGTCTGACTCCAGATCAAAAAAACTATATCAAGATTGAGATGGATCGCCGTTTTAACTTTATTCCTTATGTCAAAGTGCATCTGATATCTGCGCTTCATGGTACAGGCGTCGGTAATCTATACCCGTCTATTCGCCGCGCTTATGAGTCCTCGATGTTTGAGGTATCGACCAACCGCCTGACGCAAATCTTGCAAGATGCGGTGACTGCAAATCCGCCACCAACCGTTGGTGGTCGTAGAATCAAACTGCGCTATGCTCATATCGGTGGGCACAATCCACCCGTTATTGTTATTCATGGTAATCAAACTGGCTCGCTACCCAAAAGCTATCAGCGCTACTTAGAAAATCAGTTTCGCCAAGTGTTTAAATTAGAGGGCACGCCTTTGAACGTGGTATTCAAACTCAACGAAAACCCGTACGCTCACAAAAGCAGTACACCGACCAAAGCAAAGGCGCAGCAACTGCTTCAGCGCAAGCAGCGCAAAAAGTTCACTAAAGGTGATAAAAGAGATCGATAGCTCACGTTTTAATGAGCGTTTGCAAAGCTGTAATCGCTTATTTTTTAAACCTATAAAAGGGTGCAATAGCCTTTGTGACTTAGCATAAATACCAGTAGTATGTATGGGAGTATTTAGATTTATAACATTACAGTTGTCTAATGGCAGTGACGCGATATGAAAAACCGTCCACAAAAGACTCTCTCCGCTATTGCTTGGAGCGCTGTTTTACGAGTAACCCTTGTAACTGTGCTGACCGGGTTTTTACTGTCTGTTATTTACGGTCTGGTTTATCACTATAAGCAAAAGCAGCAACACGTTGATCAGTTAGCGGCGCTACTAACCACTAGTGCTTCAACGCCCGCTGGTGCCAATCTAATCGCCGATCAGGTGAGACTCGTGTTAGCTAATGAGCCAAGTATTGAGAGTATTAGGTTTTATTCGACGACATATTCTATCGCCGATAACGCTCAAGACAAGGGTGATGAGACTCGTAGCGATTGGCAAAATGCACTGTTTTCAAATACTGCTAGCTTTAACTATCCTGTCATCAGTCGTGATGTTAGTAGTAGCACGTTTATTGACGAAGCTCTTGATGCCAGTGCTGATACTGAGAATCAAGACACTGGCAGTTTGGTCGGCTATCTTAATATTACGCTTGATACAGCCCGTATGCGTAGCAACTGGCTACAAGATAATTTGCTGCTATGGTTGTTCATCGTAGGACTCAGTCTGACTTGGATCATGTTTATACTGCGTAAAATCAACTGGTTTATCAAAGACGTAGATGCATTAACGGATGTATTCAAACTGGTCATAGAAAATCCAGAGCTCAAGCAACTACCTGTCACCAAGCAGCGCCTTGAATTTAAGGAGCTTATGCAAGCCAAGCACGCTTTTATCACTTTGTTTGAGCGCTTAAAGAATACGAAGCGCGACTATAAAGAGCTAGCTATCTTAGAGCAGCAACTACATAACAAAGATTTGTCTTTAAACCTGCAACGCCACACCTTTCAAAGCATGATCAATCACGAGCTTAAAACTTCACTCAATGCTATCGTAGGCGGCCTACAACTACTCGATAGCCAAGGCTTAAATATCGAACAAAAAGACACTGCTGACATTATCAATAAAGGCGCGCAGCAGCTTGTGATAATGCTTGATCAAATCATGTTACTAAATCAGATTGATAAAGGTCAGATTAGTATCGAGACGCGAGAATTTAATCCGCTAGAGGTTATCGCTGATTTACTCGCTAAGTATGAGCCTATCGCTCAACAAAAAGGGCTGGCGCTTGTTAGTCATATTCATCATATCGATTATGTGCTCCAAGGGGACGTCAACAAGATTAAGCAGATGGTATCGACGTTACTAGATAACGCAATAAAATTTACTACAAAAGGTGAGATTAGCCTTCAATCGCAGCTTACTCATTTTGATCGCAGTAATCGCTGGCAGATTGTGATCAAAGATACAGGTATTGGTATTGATGCCGATTATCTAAACGATATTTTTGATCCCTTCTTTCAGGCGGACTCGTCACAGACGCGTCAATACGAAGGCTCTGGTATTGGTCTGACTGTGGTCAGGCAAATGGCGCAGCTCATCGGTGCCACAGTAGAGGTTGAGAGTACACCTAATGTGGGTAGTCAATTCACGCTTACCATTCCTATGAGCAGTCAGCATCATACTCAGCAGCAATCGGTTTTTAGTGAGTTGACGGTTATCTATTACTACTACCGCGAAAAAGGACATCTAGCAGCTACTCTTGAGCGACTAGGGGCTCATGTTCATTATCATCAGTACGAAAAATCTGTTATTGAGCAGATGAGTATTAAAAAGGTAGATATAGTCATGTGCGCTGAAGACGTACAGATAACCAGAGTGATCTCACTCACTAAATCCATCCGTCAATACGAAAAGGCGCATCGCGCGCTGATTATCTACTGGTATCCGCCGCAGCAAGCGCCGAATTTAGGGAGTTTTGAGCATGGGATCAAGGCTGTCGGCGTCGACTACTGTCACAGCTCAGATATCAATAGCAAAACATTAATGAAACTCATTAAGGAGTGGCTGGCATGGATATAGGACTTCTTATTTAGCACAAGAAAGACTACTTAGCACAAGAAAGACTATCAGCATAAAAAAGACTACTGAGCATAAAAAAGACTACTGAGCATAAAAAAGACTACTGAGCATAAAAAAAGACGCCTGATATTTAGGCGTCTTTTTGTACAAGTAAATCATATATCAAAACAGGTTCTGCGCCCAGCGTACCACATGCTGCCACATCCGGCTTATAAACCCTGACTCCTCGACGGCACTGGTAGCAATGATAGGTACAGAAGCTACAGCCTTACCATCAATAACCGCCATCATCTTGCCAACTTCTTGACCTTTGGCGATAGGCGCCTCTAAGCTCTCAGGTATGTCGACGACCGTAGTGATTTTATTTTTTTGTGTTTTGGTGGTCAAGATTTGCAAATTATCAGCAGTCGCCAGCTCAACCTCTTCATTTTCTCCAAACCATACTGGCAGTTTGCTTACAAACTGACCTGAAGGCGCTTTGGTAACGGTTGTAAAGTGGCCATAGCCCCAGTTGAGTAGTTCGCGCGACTGATCCGCACGAGCTTGCGCACTCTCTGTGCCCATAATAACGGAGATCAGGCGCATACCGTCACGGTCGCTAGAAGCTACCAAGCAGTAACCAGCAGCGTTGGTATGTCCTGTCTTTAAACCATCGACTGTCGAATCGGTCGCGAGTAGGGCGTTACGATTGCCTTGAGTAATACCGTTATAAGTAAACTCCTTTTCAGCGTAAATATCATAATACTCACCGCTGTTTTTGATAATAGCGCGCGCAAGCTTGGCCAAATCCATCGCTGAGGCATAATGACCATCATCTGGCATACCCGTTGAATTGACAAAATTGGTGTTTTCCATACCCAGCTTTTGCGCCTGCTCGTTCATCAAAATAGCAAAAGCCGATTCGCTACCAGCGATATGCTCAGCCATTGCTTTTGAGGCGTCATTGCCTGATTGAATGATGATGCCGCGAAGCATATCGATCACGCTTGCTGTTTTGTTGACAGGGACATACATGCAAGATTGGCTACTACTACCGCGGCACCAAGCGTTTTCGCTCATCAATACTTGGTCATCTTCACTCAAATCATTTGAGGCTAAGCGTTGCTCGATGATGTAACTGGTCATCATTTTGGTCAAGGATGCTGGTGGCAGAGGTTGATTGGCATTCTTTTGTGCCAAAATCTCGCCTGTATTGTAGTCCATCAATACATAAGCAGTGTTGTCCATTTCAGGAGTTTGAATGGCGGCGCCTGCCATGACCGCGCTCATAGAAGCGCTTGCAACCATAAGCTGGATGAGCTGTTTTTTTACCTGCTTTACTATCATAAATTGTTACACCGCATCAAAAAACCAAATGTATCTACCGCATAGCTAAGGATATAAACGTATGTTTGGTAACCTTTATACCGAGCCTCAAAACTCATAATTGACAGATGAGCACAGTATATTGCCTAAGCGATAGACATAAAAAATAACGCCTTATAGTAGCAAAATGCCCGGCGATGGGGAATCGTTAAATGCAACTAAATAAGACCGGGGGAGATTGTTAAGATAATAAAAAACTTGCAATCACTTATCGCCAAAGGCTATAAATCATCGCAAGTCGTATGAGACATTGTCTGTTGCAACTAGTACTACCCGCTAGACAGCCGCGTTAGCCAAGTCCTCGCATAGCGCTTTGTTTTCTTGTCTAGAGAATCCCATAGTCCAGCTACGAATGCCTTGCAAGATTTGGCGATAATCTTGCTGAGTAGACAAGTACTGGATAGCCGCTTTTGGATCCTCTAATGACGGCATCAATTCGTGAAGCTGTACATTATAAGACTTATAAAAACGCTGTTTTTGTTTGCCATTGAGCATCGGCGGGCATATCTCTGAGAGCACTTGCATGACGGCTATTTCATGCTTAGTGATGTTCATACCAGACATATCTAAAGGGATCGTTGTAGAGTTATCTGCTGCAGTTGTTACTGAAGAGAGCAAGAATGCAGACGCTATGGCGCTAGCAAAACCGACTTTGGAGGCGGCTTGTTTCATAGTAAAAGCTGTAGACAATATCGATTGATTCTTCATTCAGTATTACGCTCGCTTATCATTATTTGATGGTCATATGGTAATAGTTATAAAAATAAAAGTCACATGAATTCTTCGTCTATGTGTAGATATATTGTGAGCTTAGCCCGTGTTTCAGCAACATAGCAGAGCTATAAGTAGACAAGTTACGTCAAGATAAAGCAAAGGGTAAATAATGTTGTTAATTATTGCTTATTGTAACGCATTGGCATATTTTTTAGGGCGCCGGTTTTGATAAATAGACTGACAAAACAAAACCTTAGACGTTAAGTGAATAAGGCAGACAGAGTATAACGCTAAATGCAGGCACTGGTATACAAAGATTAATTTAATATTATTCACTATTATATAAGGCAGCTTTGAGCGATTTATCTCTTATTTAGTTTTATCACTGTCTGTTTGCAGGTACCATTTGAGATATACAAGTACTAGTTAAGAGGTGTCAATCGCCTAGAGCTTTAAGCATTTTGGCATTGAACAACAAATACAGTGTGTACAAAGGATGTGATAATCCTATATCATCAAAACCCCAAAATTTAGCAAATCATGATGACTTTTATAGCGTCATCTACTATAGAAAAAGAGTATTAATGAGATTTTTAATTAGTAATGATGATGGCGTATATGCACCTGGATTGGCAGCTTTGTACAGGGCTTTATCTGGCATTGGAGAAGTGGTCGTCGTCGCACCAAATACTGAGCAGAGCGGTACAGCTAGTGCGTTAACTATTACGCGTCCCTTACATACTCACATTCTGCCATCTGGCTTTATCGCTGTAAATGGCTCGCCTGCTGATTGTATTCATTTAGCACTGCACAATCTTTATCAGGGCGTTGCATTCGATTGCGTCATAACGGGAATCAATTCAGGAGCAAATCTAGGACAAGACGTTCTATATTCAGGTACCTTTGGCGCCGCTCTTACTGCGCAGCTTTTTGGTATTCCAGCTATTGCAACCTCCTTAGTTGGCGGCGCTCATAAAATATCAGACCAAGATCAAAGTTATGATAGGGCAGCAAACGAGATCGTCAAACTATTAACCCAAACATCGATAATAGATACCTGTAAAAGTTTGCCCTATCATGTATTAAACGTTAATATTCCTAATGTAAAAAGTGCTGATGATATTCAAGGTCGCAAAATCACGCGCCTAGGTCATAGCCAGATTGCACAGCCTGTGTATCATATGGTTGATCCACGCGGACGTGATGCTTACTGGTTGTCTTTACGCAAAGATAACGCACAGAATCAAAATCAAGCATCGGCTGATACGGATATACAAGCAGTTGCAGCAGGCTACATTAGTCTGTCACCAGTTAGGCTACACCATACTCCAAAAGCGGCGCTCAAACAGTTGCAGGTGCTAGATATATAAAATAATAATTTTAAACCAGATACTAGCTTTACCATAAATAAGTCACACTACGATAAGTCACACTACGAATAGGATATCTTGTATGAAAAAGCTTACGATGAGATCGCAACTAGCGACGGCAACCTTGCTCGGAGCAATGACAGTGGCGATGGTTGGCTGCGCAACTAAGCCTGCTTATCAGCCGGCCAATCTAAGCGGTCCCAAAATCATTACCAACGCTCAAGGTGTGCCTAATTATCATCTAGTCAAGCGCGGCGATACCGTCAGTCAAATCGCTTCTCGCTATCGGCTGAACTATCGCCAAATCGGTTCGCTAAATGGTTTAGATAGTAAATATACTATCTATAGCGGTCAATGGCTTAAACTGTGGGATGGCAGCTCGGCGCCTGCTGCCAACAACAGCTACAACACGTCAGTCCGTCAGACGCCGCAGCCACAGCCTACCTATACGCCGCCTGTCACCAGTGCACCTGTCACTCAAAGTCCAGTATATAACGCAACGGCCAATTCGGCGACAAATTATGATTATCCAACGAGCAATCAGGTGATTCGCAACTTTGATGCTCAATCAGGCAACATGGGTATGTGGTTTGCCGGTCAAGAAGGCGATCCTGTCGTAGCGAGTCAATCAGGTACGGTACTGTACTCTGGTAATGGACTGCCTGAATATGGCAACCTGATTATGATACGTCATAGTGACAACTATATTACCGCTTACGCCCATAACAGTCAGTTGCTGGTCAAAGAAGGCGATCAAGTACAGCGTGGTCAGCGTATTGCCAATATGGGCCGCAGTGGTCAAACCGATCAAGTCGCCTTAGAGTTTCAGGTGCGCTTAAATGGTAACCCTATTGATCCACGTGCGGTACTAGCGCGCTAATTCCTAATATGAGAGTTGTATCATGCTAAAAAAACAATACGCCGCTTTGCTTCCCGCGCTTTTTTTTGTCGGCTGTACCAGTCAGCAAGCCATGCAGCAGCCAAGCAAAACGGTGCCAGTACGCCAAGGCAAAGTAGAGATTACTCAGCAGCAGACGATTACTGTAAAACCGACACCTGCGCCAGTTATCACGCCCAAACCGCAACCTGTTAAGCCTAGCTATCAGAGTTTTTCAGACTGGAAATCTGATTTTTCTATGCGCGCGCTATCATCAGGCTATAGCAGTTATGATGTGCAGCGCTTGCTTGCGTCTGCAAATTTAAATCAGCAAGTTATCTCACTCGATTCAGGGCAGCCTGAGTTCTCAAAAATGCCTTGGGAATACGTTGATTCTGCGGTATCAGAAGGTCGCGTGAGTACTGGCAAGCGTAAGTTCTCTGAACAGCGCGGATTTTTATCACAGTTAGAGTCCAGGTATGGCGTCGATGCTGAAGTCATCGCCGCGATCTGGGGTATGGAATCCTCCTACGGCGTTGTCACTGGCAATAGCTATATTCCAAGCTCGCTTGCTAGTCTTGCCTACGATGGTCGCCGCCAAGAGTTCGCCGAAAACCAGTTGTTAGCCCTTATAACCTTGCTACAACGCGGTGATGTGTCTTGGTCGCAGCTCGATGGCTCGTGGGCAGGCGGCATGGGACAGACGCAGTTTATCCCTGATACATGGCTCAAGTATGGCGTTGATGGTGATAATAACGGTAGCCGTAATCCATGGGCGACAGGGGACGCGTTAGCATCGACTGCCAATTATCTCAATAATTCAGGTTGGGTGCGTGGTTTGGCGCCTTTTTATGAAGCAACTATTCCTGCCTCTTTTGATTACTCCTTAGTCGGTACCAAACAATCTGCTGCCAGATGGGCATCGATGGGTATTGATACGCTTGAGGATGTCACTTTGGATGCCAATACTCAGATGGAGCTGTGGCTGCCTGCTGGTAAAGATGGTCCTGTCCTACTGCTTAGCCCTAATTTTGATGTTATCAAGGTATACAACAACTCTTCAAGCTACGCGCTTGGGGTGAGTTTGCTTGGCAAAGCCATCGCGGGCAAAAGCGGTCTACAAAAATCATGGCCACGTTACGAGCGTCCACTCTCTACGGTGCAAGTGACCAATTTGCAGCGCCGTTTAACCAGTTCTGGCTACGACACCAAGGGTACTGACGGCATTGTCGGTACCAACACTCGTAATGCGTTTCAGCGCTGGCAGGCGGACAACGGTCAGACGCCAGATGGTTTTATCACGCAGCGCAGCGCGTCGTCATTAGCGTCTTGGTGAAGTGATCTGCTAACGCCATTTTTCAGCAGTGATTATTGGCGCAAGCTTACAGTAAAATTTTAGTTTAAGAAATATATTTTGTCCGAGAGTGTTTTATAACCCAATAGGTAAGATATGAGCCCAGTTCAACCTACTACAACCCATGTCAATAAATGGTCTGCGATCAGTCGCTTTTTTCACTGGGTCAGCGCATTGCTGCTGCTCGTCACTTGGGTTATGATTTTTACCTATGAGAATACGGACAACTCGTTCTACATTGGCCTGCATAAAGCCTTTGGCGTTAGCTTATTGTTTTGGATGATAGCGCGAGTAATTAGCCGCGTATTTACCAAAGCGCCGCCGCCTGTCCCTATGCCTAAATGGCAAGAGACGATCTCTAAGCTTAGTCACTTTATGCTCTATGCATTACTGATTGCGATGCCTATGGCAGGGCTGCTAATGTCAGTCTACGGCGGGCGTGCGGTAAGTATGTTTGGGCTGTTTGATATTCCTGTATTTGTGACCCCTGATCGCGGTTTGGCACGGTTTTTTAATGATGTGCATACTGATATTATTTGGAATCTAATATTAGTATTCACCGCCTTGCATATTGCAGCCGCGCTTTATCATCAGTTTGTCAAAAAAGATAAGCTCATTAATCGTATGCTGTAATGCACCTTTAGGTCTATAAAGTGCATAGCGTTTAGACACTATTGAAGCTTGCGGCTTAAATGAATAACAAAGAGCTTTTATGCGCACGACCAAAGATCGTATTCGCCACGCCTTGAGCTTTGAGATTATTGGGCTGCTTATTTTTGCACCATTAGCGAGCTTAGTGTTTGGTTTTAAGCTTGAGCTGATGGGCGTCATTGCTATTGCAGGCTCCATAGTCGCCACTGTCTGGAATTATTTTTATAATATTTTATTCGATAAAGCAATGCTTAGATTACGCGGCAGTGTCCACAAGACCGTAGCATTACGAGTCGGACATGCGGTACTGTTTGAGGGTGGTCTGCTGGTATTATTCTTACCGCTAATCGCATGGTACCTACAGATTAGCTTGTGGGAAGCCTTTGTTATGGATATAGCGATGGCGACCTTTTATCTTGTGTATGCGTTTGTCTTTAATTGGGCTTATGACAAGGTATTTCCGATTCCTCAGCATGCTCAGGGTACGCAATAAAAAGGACAGTCAATATGGCGATATACGTCGATTTTATGCAGATAGAATTTAAAGGCTATAAATGGTGCCATATGCTGGCAGATACTTTGCAAGAGTTGCATGAATTTGCCGCACTGATTGAAGTGGATAAACGCTTATTTCACCGTAATGCCAGTTATCCGCACTATGATGTTACGGTGCAAATGCGCTTAACTGCTATCGAAAACGGTGCTATTCCTGCCAATCGAAAGAAAATTATTGAATGTGCAAAGAAGTTGAAAGTAGAGTTACATGAGCAAATAGCACAATCTGAGAACTCCTAATAAGTTAATTTTCTAAAACATGAAAAAGGTGGGTTATGCTTTTGCATCCCACCCTTTTATTTGTTCAGATTCTTACCTAAAGCTTATAACATTCCCAAAAATTAGAGTAGCAAGGAAAACGAGTGCAAGTATAGTCGATGTACTATAAAGTAAATACAGCGCTACTGGGATGAATTTTGCGCAGCCTCTGTGAACGCAGCACGCAAGTAAAATTTATACCAGTAGCGCGTTTGAAGTTATAACCTTTTTACTTCCAACTGACTATTCTACATTTATAATATGCTAAGCGAGTTTGACGCCGCTAATTGCATTTTTGGGTTTGGTATTACTTTGCAATAGCGGCTTTACTAACACCATCAAGGGCTTTTGCAATATTCCCTAATTGGGTATCACAACCTTTTATATTATGGCGGTCTTTGAGATATTCAGGATTGTTGTACGATAACCAAACTTTTTTATCAGCATCTTCACTGATGAGGATTTTTTGCGGCAAATCAATAGCGACGCTTTGCTCGCAATTCATCAATGGTGTACCCGCTTTCGGATTACCAAACATAATCACTTGCGTTGGTCTTAATGTTAAATCAACACCTTGCGCATTTTTTTGAAGATCGACGCGCGCAAACAACTTCATGCCTTTACTTTCAATAATCGATGCCAGTTTATCCGCAGTATCTTGAACGGAGTGATTACTTTGCATCGTCACCAAACCCTTCTCAGCATTAATAGCAGCCATCGTTTTTAGTGTTGACTGCCCCTTGTCTGGCGCGTTTAAAATATTTTCAACACTGGCGCAAGAGGATACGGCCAAAGCTAGAGCAGCGATAGAGATAATTTTAAGCATAAAAAGTCCTTTTTTATTGTGGTCGTTTATTCAGCGAGTGATGGCTGACAACATCAAATATTCATTGTGAAGCATAACATTGTGCGTAATAAACTGCGTATAGTAAAGGGTCGCATGACAACACCTCTTAAAGAATTACTAAGCCAAAACTATCATCTAAGCCAAACGCTCCGCCAGATAATCTACGAGCAATCGAATCTTTGGTGATAAATGACGGTTGTGCGGATAGACGGCCCAGATACTTTCTTCAGGCTCTCTATAGTTATCCAGTAAGCTGACCAGCGCACCTGATGCTAAGTGTTTTTGCACATAATAATCAGGTAGCTGCACAATACCCAGACCTTTTAAAGCGGCATCGACTAGGCTGTGACCACTGTTGTATTGCACCGTGCCAGACACGCGCAGGTTTTTTTCTTTATCAGCATCCTTTTTAGAACCTGCTTTTTTAAAATCTATAAAATGCCAATAGTCACGAGTGCCAAGTAAGCAGTTATGTTGGCTTAGCTCGGACAGAGCATGAGGCGTGCCGTATTTTTCAAGATAAGCGGGTGCGGCACAGACGAAGTTGGTACGACGGCTAAGTTTTTTTGCCATCATGGTTGAGTCGCTTAATTTGCCAATACGAATTGCCAAGTCATAGCCGCCATCTACTAAGTCGATTTTTTGATTACTCAAAAATGCCGTCACTTCGATATCGCTATACTGCACCATGAAATCATTGACCAGTGGCAATAATTGTTGCTCGCCATAAGTGACAGGAGCGGTCAGTTTAATCGTGCCTTGGGGTTTTGATTGTAAGTTGCTTACTGCTTGCTCAGCGGCATCCAAGCCATCGAGCACGCTGCGGCAATGCTGATAAAACACGCGGCCTTCTTCAGTCAGTGTTACCTTACGAGTTGTACGATATAGCAATTTAATACTGAGGCGCTTCTCTAAGGCGCTTATTTGCCGGCTGACTTGCGCGGTTGAGATGCCCAACTCTTTTGCGGCACGTGTGAAGCTCTCATACTCCGCCACATAGACGAACTCGCTAATACCATCCCAGCGCATGATTATTACCACTGTGTAAAAGATATTTGTAAATATAGCACATTGTTATAATGGCAGAAACGACTATAATAGTTAGTGTAAAGTTTAATGCTTCACAGACAGGTCCAGCTGTCGCTTGCCTCTACTAAGTCAGCACTATAAGATGAATAGGTCTGTGCTCAATAACCGATAAAACCAATTAAAAAGAGAGACAACTATGTCAGATGAATTTATTAAATCAAAAGCCGCCATCGCTTGGGGCCCAAATGAGCCGCTATCTATCGAAGAAGTGGATGTCATGCTGCCACGTAAAGGCGAAGTGTTGGTAAAAATCGTCGCCAGTGGCGTCTGCCACACTGACGCCTTTACCTTATCTGGTGAAGATCCAGAAGGCGTGTTCCCAGCTATCTTAGGTCACGAAGGCGGCGGTATCGTTGAACAGATCGGTGAAGGCGTGACCAGCGTCCAAGTCGGCGATCACGTTATTCCTTTATACACTGCAGAGTGCGGCGTCTGCAAAATGTGTCGATCAGGCAAAACCAATCTATGCTCAGCCGTACGTGAGACTCAAGGCAAGGGTCTGATGCCAGATGGTACGACGCGCTTTTACAAAGACGGCGAACCTATTTATCACTACATGGGCTGCTCAACCTTTTCAGAATATACTGTGTTGCCAGAGATTTCACTAGCCAAAGTGAACGTCGAGGCACCATTAGAAGAAGTTTGTCTACTTGGCTGCGGCGTGACCACAGGTATGGGCGCGGTTATGAATACGGCAAAAGTCGAAGAGGGCGCAACCGTTGCTATCTTTGGTCTTGGCGGTATCGGATTATCAGCCGTTATTGGCGCTCAAATGGCAAAAGCGCGCCGTATCATCGCAATTGATATCAATGAGAGCAAATTTGATCTGGCTAAAAAATTAGGCGCAACAGACGTCATCAATCCAAAAGACTATGACCATCCCATTCAGGATATTATCGTTGAGCTTACCGATGGCGGCGTAGATTACTCGTTTGAGTGTATCGGTAATGTCGATGTCATGCGCTCGGCGCTGGAATGTTGCCATAAGGGCTGGGGCGAGTCGGTCATCATTGGGGTCGCAGGTGCAGGACAAGAGATCTCAACCCGTCCATTCCAGCTAGTGACTGGTCGCGTCTGGAAAGGTTCAGCATTTGGCGGCGTCAAAGGTCGCAGCGAATTACCAGGCTACGTTGAGCGTTACTTAGCAGGTGAAATTCCATTACAAGACTTTATCACTCATACCATGCCATTAGAAGACATCAATGAAGCCTTTGATTTAATGCATAAGGGTGAGAGTATTCGTACCGTTATTCATTTTTAGGACAGGATTTATTATAAATTAAATCATATTCACACAAAAATGCCGCTTCGATATTGAAGCGGCGTTTTTATTTTTGTCAGTTCAAAGCAACTTAGTCAGGCATATCTGCTATTTTTTGCAAAACGTGCTTAAAGTTATCGATGCCCTGCGCGCCGCTGACCAAATGACGCTCATCAAAGATAATAGCAGGTACGCTGTGAACCCCTTGCTGCTGCCAATGCTGTTCAGCCATACGTACGTCTTGAGCAAAACGCTGATCTTTTAATACCGCTAATGCTTCGCTACGATCAAGCCCAGTCTGAGCTGCAATATCAGCGAGCACCTCGATATTAGAGATATTACGGCCGTCAGTGAAGTGGGCGACGAATAGTGCTTGTTTTAACTCGTGCATATGTCCTTGCTGCTCCGCCCAGTGTAGTAGCTGATGTAGATCAAAGGTATTATGCATACGCGTATCATCATTGAAGTTAAACTCAAAACCAACCTCGCGACCTGCTTGAGTCATCGCCTCACGGCTGGCATCAGATTGTGCTTTGGTCGAGCCGTATTTTTCTATAATGTGCTCACGTAAGTTTTGTCCCTCGGCTGGCATGTTAGGATTGAGCTCAAACGGGTGCCAGTATATCTTATGCTCAGTATTGGTCTGCTTAAGTGCTTGCGCTAGCTGACGATAACCGATAACGCACCAAGGACAGACTACGTCGGAGACAATATCTATTCTGAGTGGCTCAGCCTTCTTGGTATTATTCATAATAACTTCCTATGGTTAGGTTTGTGTTTGCATCACCATTTTAATGGCGTTTATTCTTCTCAAAACAAGCTAGCGTTTTACTATTGGATCTATAATCTTAAGCGTATTAACCATTTGAGGTGAGCCTAATGTTTTAATTTGCTAAGCTTGACTATAAGGCTCATAAACTTGATAGACTCTATATATACCTTACTATTATTTAATCTTAGGAGGAAGTGATGATGACCCAGCAGCATATTTTAGCTTGTGTCGATGGCTCAGCAGTCACAGGTTCCGTCAGTGACTACGCCGCATGGTACGCCAGTCGCTTAAATTTGCCTGTAGCCTTATTAAATGTGACTGAAGTGCCTGCATCCAAACGGCGCGACCTATCTGGTGCGATAGGACTCGACAGTCGCCAGATTCTATTAGAAGAGCTCTCGCATTTAGATGAGCAGCGGGCAAGAGTCGTCAATAGCTACAGCAATGCTTTAGTACAAGATGCCAAAAGCCATATACAAAGCAGCTTTGATGTCCAAATTAAGGTTTATCAGCGCCGCGGCAAATTGCTATCTGCTATCGAGCATTTCAAAGAAGACAACCGCGCTATCGTCATGGGACGACGCGGTGAGGATCACAAAAACGCGCGAATCAATATCGGTAGTCAAATCGAGACGGTAGCACGTGCCTCTAGCATTCCAATTTTGATTTGCTCAGAAGCTTACAAGGAGCCACGCTCATATATGGTGGCCTTTGATGCCAGCAAAACGGCTATCAAAGCGGTCGGATTGGTTGCCAAAAGCGAGCTATTAAAAGGCATGCCCGGGCATATCGTAATGATTGGTCATAATAATGACGAGGCAAAGGAGAGTCTAAGAGTAGCCGCTGAGCAGTTAAACCAAGCAGGGTTTGAGGTGCAGACGCATCATTTGCCAGAGACAGATGCGGTCAATGGTCTGCTTACTCATCAGACGCAAAACGACATCGACATCATTGTTATTGGCGCGTATGGACGCTCTAAATGGCAGCAGCTATTTTTAGGCAGTACCACGACAGAAATTATCGCCAGCACCGTATCCCCTGTGATTTTGGTACGCTAATAAAATGATGGTTTAAAAACAACTTAGAGTTTGAAATTTAGAGTTTGAAATTTAGTAGTATAGATAACAACATTTATGAGGAGAGTAATCTTGGGTTTATTGGTTGATGGTAAATGGCAGGACACTTGGTACGATACCGACGCTAGTGGCGGGCGCTTTAAGCGCGAAGAGTCTGGGTTTAGAAATTGGGTCACAGCAGATGGTAGCGCTGGACCAACGGGCATAAGTGGGTTTCAAGCTGAACCTGATCGCTATCATCTATATGTGTCCCTAGCTTGTCCTTGGGCGCATCGTACGACGATATTTCGTAAGCTCAAGGGGTTAGATGATATGATTTCATTATCAGTCGTCCATCCCTTTATGGGTGATTATGGTTGGACCTTTAGAGACGGCGCAGGCGTCATCGCTGATCCTATCAATCATGCGGACTATGCCTATGAGATCTATACCGCTGCAAAAGCGGACTATACTGGCCGCGTTACTGTGCCTATCTTATGGGATAAAAAAACCAATACTATTGTCAGTAATGAATCTTCTGAAATCATTCGGATGTTCAATTCTGCATTTGATGAAGTAGGTGCATTGCCCGTTGATTTTCTGCCTAAAGATAAATGGGACGAGATCGATGAGATTAATGCTTTGGTCTATTCGGCGGTTAACAATGGCGTGTACAAGTCGGGCTTTGCAACCACGCAAGACGCTTATGAAGAGGCCGTTGGCGAGCTATTTGCAGCTTTAGACGTATTGGAGTCACGTTTGGCAGGCAGTCGCTATTTGGTTGGAGATAGTATTACCGAGGCTGATTGGCGATTGTTTACCACGCTAGTGCGTTTCGACGCGGTGTATTTTGGTCATTTTAAATGTAATCTGCGCCGTATTGTTGATTATCCTAATTTATGGGGCTACCTAAAAGAGCTGTATCAAGTACCGGGTATTGCGCAGACTGTAAATATGGATCACATCAAGTCGCACTATTACACCAGTCATGCCAATATCAATCCGACAGGTATTGTTCCTGTTGGCCCCAAGCTTGATTTTGAGGCGCCGCACAATCGCGATAAGTGATCATAAAAAGGGGCTACCTAAATCATTTAGATAGCCCCTTTTTTTGTTTTAACGTTTAGCTTTAAAAACTAGATGATATCAGCGTCTTTTAGCGCTAACGCCGCTTCGATACGCTTCTTGATAGATAAAATAGCAGGGTCTTGATCGACCAGCTTATCACCAACTACATAATGCACCAGTTTTAGCGCCTCTATACGTTGCTCTTTTGATGTGAGTAGCGTGCTTAGTGAAGCAATAGACTCATCTTCAGCGAAGCGCACGATGATCGTTTGCGTATGTATCATAGTTGATAGATCCGCTTGCGGCATTTTAGTAAACGGTGCTTTTTCTGTCAAAACTTCTGTCAGACGTATCAGCTGATTACGATCGATACTGTTGTCCGCGACCAAGTTGCTCAAAATCAGCATACGTACGACCGCTTCATTAAAGCCGCCATCAGCGATTTTGGTAAGCGCTTCATCTACTTTTGGTAATTCGTGCAATGAGTCTTTATCAAGCAAGCGACGCGAGCCGACTGATTCACCATACTGACGGAACCAAGGCATAGACCAGATACTAAAGAATTTGCTTTCAGTATAGCGTCCTTGCCAATCGCGCCAAAAATCAAGCGTCATTCTAGTATTATCCATAAACATCTTTTCTATCTGTAAGAAAAGGTTGTCTTGCTGGAGCGACTCGATAGCAGGCAACTTGATTCTGGCATAAACGTCAGAGGGCTCATGCGTTTTCTCGTCCTTTTCAACCGGGACAAACTCTTGATTTTGGTTTTTCTCAATGCTACCACTGAGCACTTGGCTCATTTGACTCGTCGCCATCGCTATTGGGTTTTTGCTGCTCCAGACACTTCTTTGTAGTCTTAGCGGATGCATTGTACGCAAAAACTGCGCAGAGGTCTCATTGCTCATCGCTTTGACGATAGGGCGCAGGTTATGCTCGTAAGCTTGCGTTTGTGACATAGAGTAGCGATGTACCGCTTTGAACGGCTCTTCATCGGTACGGTACTCACCAATGGCTTGGCTCAAATCATCAAAGGTGCGGCGCTCAAGATTGACGGCAAAGGTTTTTTCTTCTCCGCTACCTTCAAAGTCAGCAATGTCTAGCTCGTAGAGACCAGGTGGCAAGACTTCAATCATATCCATGATTGAGGCAATACCAGTATGCTCAGTATTCGCAATTTTTGAGCTGACAAAAATACCTAAGTGGCCCACTTGCTCGTGGATCATATAAATAATACGCTGACCACAAACTTCAACGTCTTTTTCGTCACTGTACGCGTCCAAAATCCATGACAGCGCTTGCTGCGGCGGGGTAATATCATCACCGCGTGAAGCGAAAGCGATAATTGGCGCTTTGACATTACGCAGATCAATATTGACACCTGGCTCAAGCTGCCCAGTATTACGAGCTAAGCGATTACCGATAAAGATATTCTCTACAATCCACTGAATCTCTTTGTCATTCATTAAGAAAAACCCGCCCCACCAGCGCTCAAAATCCAAAAAGCGCTGACGGTTGGCTTGCGGGTTTTTGTATAAATCGTAATATTTACCGACATAGTTACGATATGGTGTCATTTTTTCGAAGTTATCGACCAACGCGGCACCATCGAACACGCCATTATTGAGATCAGCGCTGAGCATGGACAACCAAGTACCGCCATTAACGCCAGCTTTGTAGCGCATAGGGTTGACACCAACTTCTCCGCTCCAAGCGGATACTGGTGCGCCGTTTAGCACGATAGGACCTGTAATATCTGGATTAGTAGCGGCTAAGATAAGCGCCGCCCAGCCACCTTGGCAATTGCCAATGATGACAGGGTCATCTGATTTTGGATGAAGTTTCTCTACTTGACGAACAAACAAGCCTTCAGCATAAGTTATATCGGCGATCGTTTGTGTTGGCTCAGGTAAGCGCTTGAACGCCACAAAGTACACAGGATGCCCCTGATTTAGGGCAACGCCGACTTGGCTTTCGTGCTTAAAGCCGCCAATACCAGCGCCGTGTCCTGCTCTTGGGTCAATTATAATGTAAGGACGCTTGCTGTCATCAGTGATAATTCCGGCGGGCGGTATGATTCTAAGTAACACATAATTGGAGGGGCGATCAAAATTACTGGCGTCCATTATGACGTCATAATCATAATCTAAAACGGGCGGGCAGCCTGCTGCCTCGTGCTCCAAAAACACATCGCCACGCTCTTTGAGCACATCAGCCGTTTGCAATAGACGCTTGGTGCTGTCTGTGCTGTAACTAAGCCACTCTTGCCAGATTCTATTTGGCGTATAGGTCTTTTTTAGACTGCTAACGATATCATTAGCATCTTGCTTGAGCGTCTGAATATTATCTTGAATCTGTTGTTTAGTCTGCGCCATATGTCTTGAGGTGACTTCTTTTATCAACACTGCGCTGTCTTCGGAATAGCGCTTTTGACGCGTAAAGTCGTTGATGTTGTTTTCGCTTTTATAAAACTGATTGTTCATCATGTCTTGAAAGTTCGGTACAGAACCGGGCACTCTTTGACGTGGGTTGTTGCGACTTAGCCAAACTTGGGCTTTATCTGGCTGTTCGATGTTTTCTTCGATAATATCTGACATAGGGTATTCCAGTTTGTATAGGGGTAGGGCGTGACGTATTTACCTAAACACCAGCATCTGAGCATTTAAAATGCTAGAAGTGAGTGTCGTACACGCCTAAATAGTTTATAAATTTATAAGGGTTAGCTCTCGTTATAATACTAAAATTTTTGATCCTGACAAGGCAGTAACCTAGACCTGTAAATCTAGAATATAAGTTTTAGCTTTAACGTTATAGAGTCAATCTGGTAGTAAACCACGGTACGATAAAGTAAAGAAGAATACAATGAAATAAAAGTTAAGTCGGAGGTTTTATAAAACAAATAACGGTAAGAGCAAACAAGTAGCGCTCTTACCGCTTATAGTACTTTTAGACAAATAAAAATTAATTTTCAGAGGACTTTAGTGCATCTTCTGCTCTAACGTGAACATATGTACCAGGCGCGTCACCTAATACTTGCCACTCTTGGCCCTTGTGATCGACGCCAGGCATACGGCTATCAGCTTGTCCTGCGCTATGCTGGTCGATCCACTCCTCCCAATGAAGCCACCAGCTTCTATCTTGTTTTTGTGCTTTGGCGTACCATTCATCGGGGTCAGAGGCGTACTCATCATGAGTATAAAAGCCATATTTACCAGTAGGCGGATTGATGATACCTGCAATGTGTCCTGACTCTCCGAGTACAAAAGTCACGTCACCACCGAGCACTTGCGTAGACGTATAGCTGCCTTTCCATTTTGCAATATGGTCTTGTAGCGTTGCTACGACGTAGGTCGGTGTTGTCACTTTTGATAAGTCGACTTTGATACCATCATAATCAAGCGATCCTTTTTCGATCATTTTGTTGCCAAGGTACAGCTCACGAAGTACAAAGCTATGCAAAGCGGCGGTGACGTTGGTGCAGTCAGAATTCCAATACAAAAGATCAAAAGGAATAGGGCGCTCGCCTTTTAGATAGTTTTGTACATAGTAATTCCAGTATAGGCTGTTCTCGCGTAGTAAGCTAAAGGCCACGCCCATCATACGTCCGTCGAATACCCCTTTGTCATTGCCTTCTTTTTCGAGGGCACCTACAACGCGCTCGTCGATAAATACGCCTAAATCGCCTGGATCTGTAAAGTCAAATATCGTTGTCCAAAAAGTGGCGCTAGCGATACGATCGGCTTGTTCATTTTCGGTAAGCCAAGATAAGGTCAGTGCAAGTAACATACCGCCGATACAGTAACCAACGACGTTAGCATCAGGCTCGCCTGTGATCTCTTGTATCGTATCTAAAGCGGTGAGCAAACCGTCATGCATGTAGGTATCCATACCGACATTTTTGTACGCTGGGGTAGGGTTAGCCCATGAGATAACAAAGACACTATGACCTTCATTTAGTGCCCAGCGGATATAGGAGTTCTTTTCTTGCAAGTCCATGATATAGAACTTGTTGATCCAAGGCGGAATGATCAGTAGCGGACGCTTATGGACTTTATCCGTGGTTGGCGTGTACTGAATCAGCTCAAACATATGGTTACGAAACACCACTTTGCCAGGGGTAGTAGCAATGTTTTCACCTAGCTTAAAAGCATCGTCATCCGTCATTCGTACGCTGAGCACTTGGGCGCTTTTTTCCATGTCTTCAGTGAGCTGTTTTAAACCTTTGACCAGATTTTGACCTCCTGACTCCATAGTTAGGCGTAGCACTTCAGGGTTGCTCCACAAAAAGTTGCTCGGAGCGACCGCGTTTAGCCATTGACGAGTAAAAAATGATAAACGCTGGCGCGTCTTATCATCGATACCATCAGCCTTGTCTATGGTAGACATCATGCTATCAACCATCAGCAAGTAGCTTTGTTTGAGCAAGTCAAAAATAGAGTTGTTCGACCATTCCTCATCATTAAAGCGCTTATCGCCTTTTTCTGGAGTAGCAAGCGGCTCGGTCTGATTGCCAGAGAAATTCATCAAAGCATTTTGGCTTAGCTGTACTTGCTGCTGCCATAGCATCATCTGTTTTTCAATCAAGGCTGTCGGGCTTTTTTCAGTGACGCCCGTTGTCAAGTTCTGCCACCCATCAATAATGTTGAGCATAATGGATTGGCTGATGTTGTCGTCTTGACCTGCGCGCTTTAGAGATTCGCTCATAAACTTTTGGGTAAAGTCAGTGATACCGTCAATAGCGTTGCTGGTATCTGATGGCGACTCATCAGCGCTCTGAGCCATATTTGGAGTCATGAATTGACCAAACTGACTCATAGAGTCTTGCCATAGCTTCATATTGGCTTCAAAAGGATTGGCCGTCTGTTTAGACTTGTCAAAAAAAGATTGATTCATCTTATTGATCTGATCTAGTCGATCTAGATAATATTGACCAAAGCTATTGAACCCAAAGTTGTTGGTATCTTCGGTAGTTGAGTCGTGTGATGACTGACTTTTATTGTCGTCTGAGTGGTCGCCGGACTGTTGATTATCCATATCTTTATCCATTGTTTATCTGATGGTACAAATTATCTGATGTTACGAGCTATTTAAAGGTGCTTTCTATTTTGTGGTAAAAGCTTATTTAGTAGTAAAAGCTTATGTTAGTAGTAAAAGCGCATATTGCCAACACCATAAAAATAAGGCGGGAAAGAGCTCTCTTACCCACCTTTATATAATAATGACGACATAAAACTGTGCTAACTAAACAATTACTTAGTGTTGGTTTTGGCAGCAGTTTTACTGGTGGCATTCGTTTGAGCTTTGCTCGCAGCACTAGTGGCTTTGGTTGCTTGCTCTTTGACTTTTTGAGTCATGTTTTTCATGTTCTCAGTGTACTCTTTAGCATTTTTATTGGCTTGCTCAGTTGCCTTGGTAGCATTTTGCTTAGCAGCAGCTGTGGCTTTAGAAACTTGCTCAGTTGCTTTTTCAGCCATTTTGTTCATGTTAGCTGAGTATTCTTGTGCCGCTTTGGTCGCTTGGTCAGCAGTTTTTTGCATGTTGCTTTGCATCTGCTCACTGGTTTGACCATATACGTCACCCATTACTTGCATCACTTCATCGTGCATGCTGCTACCAAGCTCTGTCATGCGCTTAGCATCTGCTAGCATTTTTTGGCTGATAGTGTTTAGCATTTCAGCTTGTTTTTTACTGAAGTTCTCAGCAGATTCTGGTGAGTCGATCTCAGACACTTGACGCATGTTCTCAAGACCCATCTCAGAGTAGGACTTGATAGTGTTTAATGAGAACTCAGTCATCATTTCTGCGTTTTTTAAAAAGGCTTGGTTCAATTTAGTCCAAGGCTCAAACATTTTTTGAGCGTTTTCGCTCATGTTGTTGAACTGATTCATAAAATCTTGAGGGTTTTGCTGTGACATACTGCTTCTCCGCGCATGGGTTGTATAAAAATTTGACTTAATAGTATAACAGATATGACCTAATAATACTCAATCTAGGACATATACTGTCCGCCGTTCACTGATATGGTCTCGCCTGTAACAAAGATAGCTTCGTCACTAATGAGGTACATACAAGTTGCAGCAATCTCGTTGGCACCTGCCAAACGATTCATCGGAATGGTTTCTTTAATCTTGTTCATAATATGTTCAGGCACAGTCTCTACCATAGGGGTATAGGTGTAGCCTGGCGCAACGACATTTGCAGTGACTGATGAGGTTGCGCCTTCATAAGCTAAAGCTTTGGTGAAACCAATAATGCCCGCTTTGGCCGCAGAGTAGTTGGTTTGACCGTACTGACCGCGCAGACCGTTAATCGAACTGATGTTGACAACGCGCCCCTCTTTTTGCGCCAGCATCTTGACAAAGACGGGGTGAACAATGGTATATAGCGAGGTCAAATTGGTATCGATAACCTGTTTCCACTGCTCAAAACTCATCTTTTTAAAGCTACTATCGCGGGTGATACCAGCGCCATTTATCAAGGCATAGATGTTGTCATACTTATCAATGGTTTTTTGAATATTTGCCATAGCGGTCTCGTGATCACTTAAATCAACGGCAAGAAATTCAAAGCGGCTTGAGTCAAATCCATTGTCATCACACCATTTTTTGGTGCGTTCTGGATCCTCTTTGCTCAAAGTAGCAATGACGTGATAACCCTTATCTAGCAGCTTTTCACAAATAGCGGTACCGATACCACCTAGTGCTCCTGTTACCATGGCTACTTTTTGATTTTCTGCTCTCGACTCTGACATATAAAACCTCCGTGTTTAAAACCAGTGCACAAATGCATTCTGCTATATTTTACCTCAAATGCGCTCTAAAAGGTTAACAAATTTCTAATTTTTACGGAACATTACTCACGTTATGAATACAAAAGGTTATAGATTCAAAACACTTACAAACTATAAGTCAGGCTATGTGTACACCGTCATCAAAGGTAATTGTTAAAAATCGATGATACAAACACAAAAAAACCTCAAACAAGCTAATGTTTGAGGCGAAACTTGCTTAAACCCAAAGGTTTAAATTCGTTTTAAATATGGCGCAGCGGACGGGACTCGAACCCGCGACCCCCGGCGTGACAGGCCGGTATTCTAACCAACTGAACTACCGCTGCTAAGGTCGTACTAGCATCTTGCCCTTATCAATAGGACCCACTTGCTATTAAGTGGTGGGTGATGACGGGCTCGAACCGCCGACATTCTGCGTGTAAGGCAGACGCTCTACCAACTGAGCTAATCACCCTGAGAAGCGTATAAAAAAAGCACTGATTTTTTAGCTTCGCAAGAGGATTTTCCTTTAGGGGAAAATTCTAGAAATTCTGCATCTAAAAAATGCTATCGAACTTCTAAAAATATAGCCAATCAAGATTGTCACCTCTTAATTAACTTCCCACAACATAAAGACTATCAAAGCCCCTTGCTGTGGGTGTGTATTATATAGACTTAACAAAGCCTGTCAAATATTATTTTGCGCAATTTATAAAATGTTTGTTATAGACGTAAAAAGGACACAAGGAGTAGTCCTTTTATGATGCACGCAAATACGACTATAATGTCGCAGGCTGAATGTTTTGAGTAGCTGCGGTTATGTATTAATGTAGGCTCTCATTTGATCAATGGAGGTAAGTATAGACGCTTGGGATGTAGAGCAGCATTTTGCCACTTGGTCTTGGGGTGATTTTGCAGGATTTGGACTATTACTACACGTTATCCTTATGATAGTGATGACTTTGCGCATTGTATCGGTACAGCGCAATATTGGCGTGTCGATTGCGTGGATCGCTGTGCTTTATACTTTGCCTGTAGTTGGATTTATCGCTTATGTTTTGCTCGGTGAGCCCATGATTGGGCGTCGCTATCGTCAGCGTTTGGAGCAGGCACGCGGGCTGATGAATGACATGGCTAAGCGTGAGCGTTTGATCTTTGATCAAGGTCAAGACCTGTTGCCTGATCACTACCGCGGCGTCAGTCAAATTGGCACACGCTGGACGGGATTTGGCGTATTTGCGCATCACCAAATGCAACTGCTCACCACACCCCATCACATTTTTGGGCGTTTGATTACCGATATTGAGAACGCTCAGCGTACGATATTGCTAGAGTTTTATATCATTTATCCCAAGGGTAAAGTATTAGATATTATACAGGCGCTAGTCTCAGCAGCTAAGCGCGGAGTTGAGTGCCATATACTAGCCGATAGCGTCGGCAGTTTTAGATTCTTTAACAGTACCGAGCACAAACTGCTTGAGCAAGCGGGTGTGTTTGTTCATCAGTCGCTACCGGTAGGGCTATTCAAAACTTTATTTGTACGCTCTGATTTACGTAATCATCGCAAGATGGTCGCCATTGATGAGTATATTGGCTACATCGGTAGTTTTAATCTAGTTGATCCCGCATTTTTTAAGCAAGACAAAGGAGTCGGGCAGTGGATCGATATGATGATGCGTATTGTCAGTGAGCGGCCGGTCAATATAGCGACGGCTATGGCAAAAGTGGTCGTCACAGATATCGGCGCTGAAAACAACTACAATCTAGATGTGCTTGATCAGCGGGTAAATAACTACACGCGTAAGTTATACGTCATGTCGCCGACTATCAATGATATTAATAGCCGTATAAAAGTCTTAGGTGCAAATCTTGATCTTATAGAGCAGCCTGATACAGGGTCGACGTCTATTGTCATCCCGCAAATGCCTGTTGTAGACGAGGTCACAGCGCAGCTAATACCTTCTGCTCCGCAGGTGACTGCGCATGTCATTTACAACACGCTCGTCACTGTCGTTCACCGCGCTAATAAGCGTATTCAGATAACGACCCCTTATTTTGTTCCTGACGAAGCATTATCAGGCGCGCTTGCGACAGCTGCTAAACGCGGGGTAGAAGTGACCCTTATTATTCCCAAAAAGGTGGATTCGTTCTTGGTGCAACATGCTTCACAAGCCTATTATCAAGAGCTACTAGAAGCTGGCGTCAATATCGCACTGTTCAAAGGTGGCTTGTTGCATGCCAAAACTGTCGTTATCGATGATGACTATTGTCTATTTGGTACGGTAAATATCGATATGCGCAGTTTCTATTTAAATATGGAGGTCAGCTTGGCGATTTATACGCCGCAGATGGTGGCACAAATTGCGGATGCGCAAGCGACTTATCTACAAAATTGTCGCTTGTTGTCATTGACTGAGTGGCAACAGCGCTCAAGCTACGCGCGTCTATTTGATAATGTCGTGCGGCTGTTTAGCCCTTTATTGTAGTGCGTTGAATTTTACGCTAAGGTAGATTATTTTTTATTCATGTATAAATACTTTTAAGGAAGTACCTGCCAGATGTCTGACTCGCCTTTGACGCCTTTAGATTATATTGCCACAGGATATTGGCAAGACTTTTTAGCAAAGCGTCCTATTGCAGGCGGCTTAGCTTATGAGGCCCAATTAAGAGAGTGCAGTTTAGATGAGTCTTTAGCTAGTTTGCAGCGTATCGATACTTTGTTATCACAAATACGGCGCGAACTGATCAAAGCGGATCGTTGGAATGAGAAAAAGATATTATCAGAGGAGCCCTATCGTAACTTACTGATATTTTTGGGATTCTATGCTGGGCGCGTACTGGCGTCAAAGTGGCAACACACCGCGCATTGGTATGGTCAATTTGAATTGCAAAAACGTTATCCTAGTCTTGTATTAACAGCGGATGATTTTTATCAGCATATGGCAGTTGTGTATCGTCAAAATGATAAAAGCGGTGATGATTTATTTTTTCCATTAGAGCCTATAGGACTGCGATTGTTCGGTCATATCGATCGCCCCTTTATAGCGGTACAAGGCGGTCAAGTCGCAAGCGGATTGTATCAAGCGGTCAAAGTGCGTTTGCCTCCTAATGTGCATTTAGATAGTACGTATTTAACTAAAAATACACTTGATCAAAATCTTAGCGCTCAATCTTCCACAACAGATGCGCAAATACCTAGTGAGTCAGTTAAAAGTAAGACAGTTAAAAGTAAGCCAGTTAAAAGTATCAAGTCAGATATCAATAACGTCAATGCTTTGAGCGCTAATCAAAACCTAGAACTAGAATCAGAACCAGTAGATGCGCAGAATCTATCTTCCCAGCATCCAGAGAAATCATCTGTAATTGCAACCGATACTCAGCCGTTGAATAACAAATTGTCTAAAGAGAACGTCTTACCATCGCAATCGACACCTTCTCAACCTAATATAGCGCCTGTTGAGACAAATCTAGAACCAACCATACAAAAACTGCAAGAGCCCAAAGTAATTGTCACCCCTGAGAGGTTTACTCAATTATTAAAAGAGTTAGATGAGATTGAGATCATACAGACCGCAGGTACGGACGATTACAATCGCGCGCGTCGGGTACTCGATCAATTTGAGCAGCATATTGCTAAGCAAAATAAACCGCGTCACGAGGTTCAGTTCTCAAAGGCGCATCAATTAGCCCGCCAAAAAGCGGTGTCTGTTATGCAATCTTCAGCCAATGCTGGCAATAGTGCCGCGATGCTACGACTGGCTATGTATGAGCTACTCGGTGAGGGTGTGTCCCCAGATAAAGAGACAGGCATGACATCAGGAGTGCGTTTAATCGAGCAAGCGGCGAACCAAGATGACAGCCGTGCTCAGCGTCTACTGAGCAAACTGTATTATCAAGGAGTTGGGGTTACGCAGGACGTCGATAAGGGTAAGTATTGGCTAGAGCAAGCGGCGGATAATGGTCATAGTGAAGCGGCAAGTGTGGTTGCGCAGTGGCAACAAGCCCAAATGCTCATAACCACACAAAAACAAGAACAACACAGTATCAAGCGTTATCAGGTACTAATCGGCGCTATCATCATTGTCGCACTATTATTAATTATTTTTGTCTAAGACAAAGCGCTCATAAGAGTTGCTACCACTTGTCATAAAATTGCATTAAAATAAGCGCGCTTGTCAAACTCTTCTTTATTCTACCTTTAACTGGGCTATTTTATGCCATCCTCTCATATGTCGCCATCAGACCCAGTAAGTCCAGTACTATCAACCGTGCAGGCCACGCATCAGCCGCCTTTTTATTATCGATTGGTTATTAGCTTATTAAAGCCTCTGTACCGTATACAAGTCTGGCGACGCTCGCACAAGAACGACAACTATCAGCAAGAAGTAGCGCAGCGTTTTGGCAAGCATTATCCGCCGCCTCCAGTATCCCAAGCTAATGATCAAAATGGCTTTGATCAAACCAGTCTTGTTAAAAACAGCCGTATGATAACCAACCCTCAATCGGTCATTTGGTGTCATGCCGTATCTTTAGGTGAGACTAACACCATCGCGCCACTGCTCGATGCCTTACTCGCAAAGGGCTACCAGATCTGGCTGACCAATACCACGCAGACAGGATTTGCACGCGGTGCTAGCCGTTTTGCTAATGATATCGCAGCAGGCAGGCTGAGCCACAGCTATGTTCCCGTAGACACGCCTGCGGTGGTCGAGACGTTTTTGGCGCATGTAGAGCCTATTGCTGCACTGTTTGTCGAAACTGAGCTGTGGGCTAATATATTGAGCAAACTATCTGAGCACAAAATACCTAGCATCTTAGTGAATGGTCGTCTGTCTGCGTCCTCTTTTAAGCGCTATCAAAAGATAGAAGCGGTCAGCACGAGCATGATGGAGAATTTGACGCTGATCATCGCGCAAGATGATGAGTCGGCCAAACGCTTTCGTCAGTTAGGTGCGCAAAGCGCGCAGATTCGGGTGGCAGGCTCGCTCAAATGGGTCATAAATACCCCGCAGATCACAGCAAAAACTACTCAGGCGACCGTTGAGATTGAAGATAAGACAAAGAACAAGTCGCTAAAAAAAGAGCCCAACGTTGCATCTGCTGCTAACGCAGAACGAGACGCATTAGCGCGTCCCATTTGGGTAGCGGCGAGTACCCATAGTGGTGAGGAAGCAGCAGCTTTGACGTTGCATACACAATTGCTAGCAGAATCAGCGCTTAATAAGGTTTTACTTATCATCGTCCCTAGGCATCCTGAGCGCTTTGATGAGGTGGCAACGCTTATTCAAGCGTCAGGACTGACAATGGCACGGCGTAGTCTTGATGAGCAAATAACTGATCAGACCCAAGTATATTTGGCTGATAGTATGGGCGAGCTCATGCACTGGTATAAGCTCGCTGACGTAGCACTAGTCGGTGGCTCTTTGGTCGATATCGGTGGGCACAATCCAGTAGAGCCTGCTAGCGTTGGGACACCAGTACTGATAGGGCGCTATACACAATCGTGTCAGAGTGTGGTCGATAAATTGGCGAGCGCCGGCGCGCTGTATCAACCTTATAATCCTTATTATCAAGCTATCTATAAGCAGGATCGAGAGGCTTTAGATAATCAAGCGACTGACGACACGCTGATTTATGAGCAACTAAAGCTATGGCTTATTGAGACAGAACTGGCACTTACGGCAGGTAAGGCAGGCAAGATAATGACATTAGAGCAGCAGTCTATCTTGACGCGGCAACTGTCTATGATTGAAGAAGTTATAAAAGAGTATTCAGCGATAAAATCTTAGATTACCTTTATCCTTAAAAGCCTTTATGCTTATAAGCCTTTATCCTTGAAAGCTTATAAATCAATTTACTGAAAACGGCAATTTATATGAACTGTATTTTATTACCCGCAGCCAATATCACTTTGCCGACTGCAATCATTGATGATGCTAAGCAGATTGAACATATTGACAAAGTGCTTGGCCTAAAAGTAGGGGATAGCCTAAAAATAGGGCAACTCGGCGGTAATATTGGTAGCGCTATTATTGAGCACATAACGCCGCTTCAGATTGGTCTTTGTGATGTTACCTTGACCGTTGAGCCGCCACCTAAGCTCAATATTAGCGTGGTTTTAGCCTTGCCACGTCCAAAAGTGCTGCGCCGTTTAATAATGGATATGACCGCCTTAGGCGTTCGCGACATCATATTGGTTAACAGCTATCGTACGCAAAAGAGCTATTGGCAAAGTCCAATGCTTAATCGTCTCGATGAGTTTGTACTAGAGGGCTTACAACAAGGCGTTGACACCACCGCGCCTAGTATCACGCTAGAAAAACGCTTTAAGCCTTTCGTCGAGGACAAACTTGCAGACTTAGTCACCACAGGCGCTATTGTCGCGCATCCTTATAGTGAAGTGTCATTGACGCAGTATATGCAAACGCTTGGCAATGAGACCAGATCTACGCCGCTACCTTGTGTCGTCTGTATTGGCAACGAGGGCGGTTGGATTGATTATGAGATTGACCTGCTTGCCAAACAAGGCTGTCAAGCGGTTAGCATGGGGTCACGGATACTGCGTACTGAAGCGGCGGTCAATGTAATCTTGGGGCAGTGGTTACTAAGTCAAAACTATCCGTAAACTCAGTTAAAAGCCTACCCTATGTGTCAGTAAAACACGTAAACTATAGATAGCAGGTTGTGCTAAATAAATGTATTGATAATTAATCTCATTTAGATTAGTATGTTGTTTTCGGACTTTTGGGTCTGATTTTTTATTTATTTATTGCATTCTATAGATAGCAGCTTCTATCAAAAGCCTCTATAACGACGAGCATTACTGCGGAGATAACCATGTCAATTAGCGCTACGAGCATCAGCTTGCCCTCGACCAAAATTTTATCTGTTGCTGTATTTGGGGCAATGTTAGGATTAGCGGGTTGTAATAATGCCTCTACTCCTGAAACGAGTGTTGATAGCGAGACGCCAGCTACTGAAACTGAGGCTACTGAAACCGTAGCGACTAACAGCAATGAGCCTACGGTAACTGTTTACTCATCTCGTAACGAGCAGCTGATAAAACCCCTTTTAGATCGCTATACCCAAGAGACAGGTATCGAGGTTGAGCTAGTCACTGACAAAGACGGTCCGCTTATGGCGCGCCTGCAAGCTGAAGGTGACAACACGCCAGCCGATATGCTATTGACTGTCGATGCGGGTAACTTATGGCAGGCAGGACAGCAAGGTCTCTTGCAACCTGTCGCATCAGAGGTGCTAACGGCAAACGTTCCTGCCAAATACCGTGATCCAAAAGGTCAGTGGACGGGTCTATCATTACGCGCGCGTACTATATTCTACGATCCAAGCAAAATTGATGCCGAAGAGTTGTCTACCTATGCTGACCTGGCCGATCCAAAATGGAAAGGTAAATTATGTCTGCGCACCTCTAAAAAGGTTTATAACCAGTCCCTAGTCGCCAGCATGATAGAGCACTTAGGTGAAGAGCAAACTGAAGCGGTCATCCGCGGCTGGGTGGATAACCTTGCAACGGATGTCTTTAGCGATGATACCAGCTTGCTTGAGGCAATCGCTGCTGGTCAGTGTGAAGTCGGTATCGCAAACAGCTACTACTATGGTCGTCTGCTCGATGAAAAGCCTGATTTCCCTGTTAATATATTCTGGGCCAATCAAGGTGGAACGGGTACTCATGTGAATATCTCTGGCGCAGGCGTGGTCGCAGGCTCAGACAATCCAGATGGCGCACTGAAACTGATGGAATGGTTGTCATCTGATGAAGCACAGGGTATCTACGCCAGTGCTGATAAAGAATATCCTGTCAAAGCAGGCGTTGATGAGTCAGATATGCTCAGATCTTGGGGCACGTTTAAACAAGACGATATCAATGTACAGAAATTTGGTGAGCTACAAACTGGGGCTATTCAAATGATGGATAAAGCGGGCTATAAATAACAGTAAAAAATAAAAGCAAATAGGGATTATCGGTAATAAAAGCACTCTCATCTAGCTTTATTTATATACAATAGAGATAGATGAGGAATATACCGAAAACGTCTTGCAAGGTAATACTATTAATAAGTTAGATATCCGCCAAAAGCGCGCCAGCAGCCGTGACTATACGGTTGTGCAGCGCATTTTATCGAAATCAGTCTTAGGGCTGATTTCGTTGTTTATGCTGGTGCCGATTTTGATTGTGCTACTGTCATGGACACAGCCGGTCGCTGATATCTGGACGCACATGGCAGATTACGTATTGCCACAAGTGCTCAAAAATACCGCTATCTTACTGGTTATGGTCACGGTATTCTCTGGCAGCATCGGGACGATATTGGCTTGGTTTACCAGTATGTACCGCTTCCCAGGGCAGCGCTTTTTTACGTGGGCGCTCATGCTACCGCTTGCGATACCCGCTTATGTCTTAGCGTTCGTCACCGTAGGTATTGTTGACTTTAGCGGGCCCTTGCAGACTTTTTTGCGTTATGCTGGATTAACGACTGCCATACCATCAGTGCGCAACGTGTGGGGCGCAGGGCTGATACTGTCATTAGCCTTTTATCCTTATGTCTATCTGCTGGCGCGTCAAGCGTTTTTATCGCAAGGACGCCGTGCGATCGAAGCGGGGCAAATGCTAGGATTTAGCCGCAGTCGAGTGTTCTTTAGATTAGCATTACCGCAAGCACTGCCGTGGATCATTGGTGGGTTGCTACTTGCTTGTATGGAGACCTTGGCGGACTTTGGCGCGGTATCGGTATTTAACGTCGATACCTTTACCACTGCTATTTATAAAGCATGGTTTGGATTTTTTAGTTTAACGACCGCCGCCCAACTTGCCGCGTTATTAATAGGCGTGGTGTTTATCGTCGTGCTCTTTGAGCAATATTGGCAAGCGCGGCGCAGCAACGTAGTGACGCAAGGTAGCAACCGACGTTTTGACAGCAGTAGCGCAAGCAAACTGGCGATGACGCTGTTTTGTACGACCGTGTTTTTGATTGCGTTCTTGATACCGTTTTTGCAGCTGATTTATTGGACTGCGATGAATTATCAAGAAGATTTTGACGCGCGTTACATCGATTTTGTGACCAATAGCTTGATGATTGCTAGTATGACCACCTTGCTCATCGCGTTTTTTGCTATCATTATCGCTTGGATAAAACGTCAGTATCCAGATAAAACCACCAAGCTTTTGACCACGTTAGCTAACCTAGGCTACGTCGTCCCAGGTACGGTGCTGGCGGTCGGGGTGTTTATCCCTATTGCTTGGCTTGATAATCAACTCATTGCCTTTGGCATTACCTCAAAACAGTTTCTCTCAGGTAGCGTAATTGTCATGCTGCTAGCGCTATCAACGCGGTTTTTGACCGTTAGTTTTCAGCCTATAGATCGACAACTTCAGCGCTTGACTGTCAATCAAGAAGCTGCCGCCAAACTACTTAGCGACAGTCCATTACAGCGCTGGCGACGTGTAGTACTACCAGTGCTCAGTCCTGGCGTGCTTACTGCGCTGCTTATGGGTTTCGTTGAAGTGATGAAAGAGATGCCGATCACGCTTATGACACGCCGGCAAGGCTGGGATACCCTAGCGGTGCGCGTGTTTGAAATGACCAGTGAAGGCATGTGGGCGCGAGCAGCGCTACCGAGTTTACTCATAGTGCTCGTAGGTCTTATACCTGTTTGGATACTATTAAGACAAAGCGAAAAACAAGGCTAGTATTTAGCTTCAATATAAATACTCATTAATTACTCTTATTTATTAATAGCGACTGGTGCCATCTATGCCTACCGACTCAAGTTACGACCAACCGCATACTAATAGCACAGCTAATGGCGAGGCATATTTGCAAGTGCAAGACTTGGTCGTAGGCTATGATGATTTTGTGGTCGTCAAATCCTTGTCACTAGAGTTGCAACAAGGCGAGATCGGCTGCTTTTTGGGTTATAGTGGCTGCGGCAAGACTACCGCACTACGGGCAATCGCAGGTTTAGAGCCGACTCGTGAGGGCATTATTAGCTTAAACGGTAAGCGTTTGACTAAAAAAACCGCGCGTACCTCTTTTGCGGTCGCACCTGCCAAACGCGGTATGGGTATGGTATTTCAAGACTATGCGCTGTTTGGACACTTGAGCGTCGCCAAAAACATCGCTTTTGGTCTCAATAAGTGGTCATCTGCCGATAGACGCGCGCGAGTAAATGAGATGCTCAAACTCGTTGAGCTGAGCGAACATGCAGATAAACGTCCCAATGAGCTCTCTGGTGGTCAGCAGCAACGCGTAGCACTAGCGCGGGCTTTAGCGCCCAAACCCAAATTGCTACTGCTCGATGAGCCATTCTCAAACCTAGATGTTATGCTGCGTGAGTCGCTAGCGATGAGTGTGCGCGATATCTTAAAGCGTACCAATACTACTGCGATACTAGTCACTCATGATCAAAATGAAGCCTTTGCCATCGCAGATAAAGTTGGCGTTATGCATCGCGGCAAGCTTGTCCAGTGGGCAACGCCAAGCGAGCTTTATCATGAGCCAATCAGTCCTTTTGTCGCAGAGTTCGTTGGAGAAGGGGCGATGATAGATGGCATCATTAAAGAAGGGCACGTCGAGACGGCGCTCGGTGATATTTATCGGCGCATGGAGGTCTATGATGAGACGGGACAATCAACATATTGTGAGTATGACTATCCTAACGGTACGCCCATCAAAGTACTGGTGCGACCTGACGATATCATTCATGATGACGAGAGCGCGCGGACCGCACTCGTTGTAGGGCGGGTATTTCGCGGTGCCAACTATCTGTACCGCTTGCAACTCGATGACGGTCAGACGATTTTGTCTTTAGTACCCAGTCATCATAATCACGAGGTTGGCTCGCACATCGGTATTTTGCCGATACTTGAGCATGTCGTGGTATTTGATGAAAAAGAGATCAATGCCACAACGTGGTCAGAATATGACCGAGTTAATAGTTAACTCAGCGCTTTGACTTTAATAATAAACTATCAAAAATAGCGACGCGCCAAGATATGCAAGTAACGCCCCATACGCTTATAGGGCTCTTGATTTGAGTAGCGTAGCTCCATTCGTATCACATCATCAGGGTTATTATGCCCGCCGCGTTTGAGCGGAGCATAATCATGAAACACGCGCAAGCCACTCTCTAACACTATTTGATAGTCATGCTGTTGTAGCCACGATTCCACCTCTACCTTGGCAACGGGATGATTGGGCGTCAGGCTTTTTTTGTTGTCCGCTTTGTAGCCGTCATCCTCTAGTAAGCTATCTAACAAATTAAAATTACCCATTATCAGGTTGCGATAAACGAAACTGGCGGGATTATAAAAGCATAAAGATAGCGCGCCATTACTTGTCAGCTGACGATCAAAAAAATCCATAATCTCGCGAGGATCCGCTAGCCATTCAAGCAGCGCATGACACAGAATGAAATCAAATTTATCCGCGTCATTATTCTCATCATCTATTATTTTGTCAGCAGCGAGTTTGTCCTCCAACTGCTGATAAGGACAAGCGTGCCACGTTATATTATCCAAAGTGTCCTGAAAGGTGATGCTGTCTTTAGCTTTATCCAACATATTCGCTGATATATCGTTAATGACGACAGTATGACCCAAAGCTGCCAGCTGGATCGCTATTTGCGCGAGTCCTGCGCCTACATCCAAAACACGTAAGGGTCGCCCAAGCTCCTCGCTCATATTTTTGACATATTCAAAGATATCGCGTCGCAACACTGCCAATCTAATATCGCCTTTTAGACCGCCATAGACTTTCTTTGCAAAATGATCAGCGACATCATCAAAACTGCGATCTGCTCGCTTGTCTTGTGATTCTGGCTCTACTGAATTTATCGTTTGGCTCGTGCTATATTGATGCGTCTGGCTTTTATTCTGCATAATAGTTGGGTCTTTATTTGTTGTTCTATCAAGAAGTGGCTTCTATTTCTCGCGCTACAAGATTTAGTAAAATAAAAGTGAACGGCAAGGATATTATACCAGTAGCTTTTGAAGTTTTTTTACGGTATAAATAATGACGCCTAAAGACTAAGTTATAGATAATTAAGCTTTTAATAACTGATTATTGAATGATAGGCTGATGCACTTTTACTGCCAAGGATTTTAGGCAATTATCTGCCCAACCCATGCTAAGGACAGCACCCATGATTATACCCAAATCCATCTCTGTTAATACTCCTACTATGACCCGTTGTATCTTATCACTTGCTGTTGCCAGTAGCTTACTGCTAGTAGGCTGCGGAGATGATAACGACTTCGATGAAAAAGTAACAGACAACTCAGACATTAGCGTGAAGTCTATTAGTGAGTTTAATAAAGCGACGATAGATGGCGCATTTAGCACAGATGACTCTTCGACACCCGACGCTAAATGCGACATTAAAATAGAAAAAGTCACGTACAAAACTAAAGGCGCTGCTGGTGAAGATGCTACTGCAACCGCAGCATTGATGTTACCTAGTGGTGATAGCGCTGACTGTCAGGGCGACCGTCCTATTTTGCTCTATGCTCATGGTACCACGACGGACAAAAACTACGATTTCGCTCAAGTCGGTAATACGCAAAATTCAGCAGTGGGTGAAGCGACTTTAATCGCGGCAAACTTTGCTGCACAAGGGTATATCGTTGTCGCGCCCAACTATGCAGGTTATGATGAGTCAGACCTAGATTATCATCCGTACTTGGTCGCTGAGCAGCAATCCACTGATATGATTGATGCGCTAGAGAGTGCACGCGATATCATCGACGATGAACAAGATAACAACAATCCCAATTATACAAGCATTGAGGACTCAGGTAAGCTGTTCATTAGCGGTTACTCGCAGGGCGGACATGTGGCAATGGCAACTGCTAGAGCGTTAGAGCAAGATGGCGAAACAGTCACTGCTATAGCGCCATTATCTGGCCCTTACGCATTAGCTGCCTTTGGTGACTTTATATTTAGAGGAAATGTCAACCTTGGTGCAACTCGTTTTGCGCCTTTGTTAGCAATTGGTTTACAGAAAAAATATAATATTTATCAAAATCCTAGTGAGATATTTACTAGCAACTACGCTAATACTAAATTGCCAAACATACTAAGCTTTTCAGAGCTAGTAACAGCCAATAAATTACCTGAATTTGCGCTATTTGAAAGAACTCCTAGCAACCCCACCTTAGTTGCCTTACCTCCATCTACACTACCATTTGCGCCGTTAGGATTTGATGATACAAACTATCTTATCAACACTGATTTTCGAGCTGCGTTCATAGAGGACTCGATAGCCAATCCCGATGGTTTAATACCGACAGTTATGAATAGCGGTAAGACGGCTGCCAATCCACAAAACCCATTACGTAAAGCGTTAAAAGACAACGATCTACGTAGTTATAGACCAAATATGCCAACATTATTGTGCGGCGGCAATCAGGATCCAACGGTATTTTATGATCTAAATACGGGGGCAGTAAATGGCTTATTACGCGCAGCAAATCTTCTTGATCCAAGCGCAAAAAATATTAACGTCACGATATTAGATGTCGATGCAACTAATGAAGATAAAAGACCAAATCAACCTTCTTTGGTTATGATAGGTAAAGCTTCGATGAATGCTTGGGACATACAAGCAGTTACCAATGATGTGCAAAGTAGATTTGCTACTAAAGTGCGGTCAGTTCAGACTACGGCATACACTGAAGCTTATACGGAAACGTATACAAAAGCACTTCAAGATGGCAAAAACCAAACTGAAGCCAATGCTTTGGCTGTTGAAGTTGCAACACGTGCAGCAGGTGCAGCATTCTTAGGCGATTACCATGGCGCTCTAGTCAGCACCGCTTGTACCCAAGCGACGCGTGAGTTCTTTGATCAAGATTTTAATCGCTCGTAAATACTTATTAGATTAATACTATATAACCATAGCTCAAAAAAACTGTATCCAATCGGATGCAGTTTTTTGGTTTATAGGCCAAATTAATAGCTCAAAACTGTCTTAAAGTGCCAACGATCAAATGAGAGAAAGTCAAAAACAATCCTTTAAATTTTACCGCTCAAAACGACTAAAAATATAAGCCAATATTTAGCGCTTTTGCTTGATTTTAATGACATTCAGATACCCCTAAACGCCTAAATTTATGCTAAAATAGCTTCTTTATTTAAACCTTAAAACTATCGCCATTTTCCTACTGTTTTGTACCATTCAAAGTGCTTTTTTATAGCCAGTTTTTATGAGCAACGACGCTTTTGGGCGTCTTACTTATGTATAACGATGGGTTGTTTGGACAAACGCACAAACGGTAGTAGAGAATGCGAGTGAAGGAGTGTATATGAGCGACTCGATCAGTCCTATTGCCATCGTGGACGAGTTAAAGCAATCCTATTTGGATTATGCGATGAGCGTGATCGTCTCGCGCGCGCTGCCTGATGTGCGTGATGGGTTCAAGCCTGTGCATCGCCGCGTTATGTATGCGATGCATGTGCTATCAAATGACTATAACAAAGCTTATAAAAAGTCGGCACGTGTGGTCGGTGACGTTATCGGTAAATATCACCCGCATGGTGATAGCGCCGTCTATGACGCTATTGTGCGTATGGCGCAGGACTTTAGCTTGCGTTATCCCATGGTTGATGGTCAAGGTAACTTTGGCTCGATTGATGATGATCCACCAGCCGCCATGCGTTATACCGAAGTGCGCATGACCAAGCTGACCCATCAGATGCTCGCTGACTTGGATAAAGACACTGTCGATTGGGAAGACAACTACGACGGCTCTGAGCGTATGCCAAGCGTGTTGCCGGCGCGTATTCCAAATTTGCTCGTCAACGGTGCAACTGGTATTGCGGTCGGTATGGCAACCAATATGGCGCCGCACAATTTGACCGAAGTCATTAATGCCTGCCTCGCTTATGCCAATAATCCGCAAATATCAGCGGAAGAGCTGATGACGCATATCTCAGGTCCTGACTTTCCGACAGGCGGTATCATCTATGGCCGCGCAGGTATCCTAGATGCGTATCGTACGGGTAAAGGCCGCTTGCATGTGCGTGGTCGTTATATCATCGAGCCGATGAGTGATACAGGCGTCAACCGTGATCGCGAGCGTATCGTATTTACAGAAGTGCCTTATCAAACCAATAAAGCCAAGCTGATTGAGCGTATCGCAGAGCTGGTTCGTGACAAAAAGATCGAAGGTATCACCGAGATTCGTGATGAGTCGGACAAAGACGGTATGCGCATCGCTATCGATCTGCGCCGTGGCGAGACCGCTGAGGTTATCGTCAATAACTTATTCTTGCAAACGCCGCTTGAATCGAGCTTTAGTATCAATATGGTAGCACTCGATAATGGTCAGCCTAAGCTGTTGACCTTGCGTCAACTGATTGCCGCCTTTGTGCGTCATCGTCAAGAAGTGGTGACGCGCCGTACTATTTATGAGCTAAATAAAGCGCGCGTTCGTGGTCATTTGCTTGAGGGCCTAACGGTTGCACTCGCTAATATTGACGATATTATCGCGACGATTAAAGCCTCAGCCAATCGTGGCGAGGCGCGTGAGAGCTTACTCGGTAATACTTGGGGCTCAGGTAGCGTCGTTGCTATGCTCGCCGCCGCAGGTAGTCAGTCAGTACGACCAGAGTATATTGAAGGCGAAGATCCCAAAGCACCTTTTGGTCTAATTGATGGCTCAGTACAAGGCGAGCAAAGTTATCGCTTATCACTTGAGCAGGTTAATGCAATTTTGGATATGCAATTGCATCGCTTAACAGGTCTTGAGCAGGACAAATTAACTGAAGAGTATCAAGATCTACTGCGCGAAATCGCCAATTTAGAAGCTATCCTTGGTGATTTTGATAAGCTGATGAACATTATCTCTAATGAGATGATTGAGATTCGGGACAACTTCGGTGATGAGCGTCGTACTGACATTATTGACTCGCGTACCGACTTTAACCGTGAAGACCTAATCCCTGAGCAAACGGTTGTCATGACGGTATCACGTACAGGCTACGCTAAAACGCAGCCAATCGATGATTATGTCGCGCAAAAACGCGGCGGAAAAGGCAAGTCTGCTACGGCGATGAAAGAAGACGATGTCATCGATCATTTGGTGGTGACCTCAACGCATGCCACCGTACTTTGCTTTACCGATACCGGACGTGTCTTTAGTCTACGCGGCTTTGAAGTACCTATTGCCAGTCGCGGCGCGCGCGGTCGTCCATTAGTCAATCTTATTGGCTTGACAGGTGATGAGACCGTCACGACGATATTGCCAATACCGCAAAATACCGCTGATGTTACCGGTCACTTTGTGTTCTTTGCAACCGCTAACGGTACAGTGAAACGCGTTGAGCTAGAGCAATTCGCTAGTATTCGCTCTAATGGTTTAATCGCTGTTGGTTTAGAGGATGATGACAAGCTCGTTAGCGCTCGCATTACTAGTGGTAGTCAAGAGGTTATGCTGTTTGCCTCAAGTGGTAAGGCTATTCGTTTTGATGAAAATGATGCGCGTTCTATGGGCCGTACTGCAAAAGGCGTGCGCGGTATGCGTCTGAGCGACGATGAAGTGATCAAATCCCTAGTCGTCATCGAAGATGACGTCCGCGAGATTTTGATTGCTTGTGAAAACGGCTTTGGTAAGCGTACCTTTATCGATGAGTTCAATACCCAAAACCGCGGCGGTGGCGGCGTTATCGCTATCAAAACCAGTGCACGTAATGGTGCTTTGGTTCGCGCGACTAAGGTGGAGCCTAAAGATGACATTATTCTCATCTCAGATAAAGGTACGCTAGTTCGTACCCCTGTCGAGCATGTCGCAAGCTCAGGCCGTAATACGCAAGGCGTTACTTTGATTCGTCTGTCAAAAGATGAGAAACTCGTGGCTATGGCCCGTGTTGAGCATGATGAGAGTGATAATGCACTCGTCGATGCTATGCGTGAGGACGGCACCTTTGATGTTGACGCCCAAGAGCAGATCGATATAGACGCACAGACAGATAGTAGCGTTCATGATGAGATCAATGACTCTATCGATATTGCAAATGACTATCAGCTAAAAGATGATGGTGCTTTAGGCGATATTACTTTAGACAATGAAGGCGACGCCGATGAGAGCTGATCTGCTAAGCGACTAACATACTCTTACTTTTAACCTTTTTTAAAAAAAGCCTCTGACGTTATCGTCGGGGGTTTTTAGTTTTTGCTAACTGCTTTTATCACGCTAGTATCTTCAATTCATCTAACCTATGAGGCTACCGCTATGCTCACGACCAATCAAACGTTTCAAGGCACAGTCGCTTCTGTATCAGCGAGCTTCTTATTCTCCTTGATGTTTTTGTTTGGGCTGTTTATGCAGCCTTTATCAGGGACGCAGGTGGCGTCTTGGCGGGTGCTAATGATGCTGCTTAGCCTAATATTGTTAGTGAGCTTTACTCGGCAGTGGCAGCATGTTTTTGACTATATAAAGACTTTAAAGACGCCAATGGACTGGTTGCTATTTATTTTACCAACGCCTATTCTTGGCGGGCAGATTTGGTTGTTTATGTGGGGACCAGTCAATGGCCTGGGTCTCGATGTGACCTTGGGCTATTTTTTACTGCCGCTTGCGATGATTATTGTTGGGCGGTTTTTGTATCATGAGTATATGAGTGCGCTGCAGTGGGCGGCGGCACTGCTTGCGGCTATCGGTATTGGCTACGATATTTTTCAGTATGGTACGGTATCTTGGGCAACTTTGTTTGTCTGTTTGGGTTATCCACCATATTTTTTGATGCGTCGCAAACTTGCCGTACCGCCTATCACAGGTTTGTTGTCTGATTTAACCTTACTGACGCCCTTTGTTTTGATCATGCTCTATAATAGTGGCGGCTTTAGTATGGCGATGCAAGCGAGTAAGTTTTGGTACTTGCTGCCGCTGCTAGGGGCCTTTAGTGCTTTTGCGATGTCGCTGACCATGGTCGCTAGTAGCAAACTGCCCATCTCGCTATTTGGCGCTTTGAGCTATGTTGAGCCTATGCTCCTGTTTGTATTGTCCGTAACGGTACTCAGTCAAAGTCTGGATGAGGGTGGCTCACTATTTATGTACGCGATGATTAGTTTGGCGCTGCTAGTGATGATTATCGATAGTGCCAAGGGCTATATCACGCGCCGCACAGAGGATAATCTATACGGTTACAACGAGCCACAGGTGAACAGCTTCCCGCCGCGTCGCCGCCTGAAAAGTCGCCGTATTGAAGGCGCTCTAGCGGCGCATCGATTCCGTAAAATCCAAAAGTATCAACAAAAAATCGAAAAGCTATCGCAGAAAATAGAAAACATAAGCTAAAAACGACGGTCTATATTAAAAGAGATAAATGGTGATCAAAAAACCTTTACCTCTATACTAGTCATACAATAAAGTGTCAAAACGCAAAAAATACGCTATGATTAGGTGCATTTAACGAGCACTTGATCAGACGTCGATGGTTTTACAATTATGCTGTTATTAGTAATCAAAGATAACAAGACGATCAAGCATAAGCTTTACAATAACTAAAATTTATAAAATATCTATTATCACATTAGGATTACCTATGTTACATCTTCATCATTTAGAGAACTCACGCTCGCATCGCATTTTGTGGCTATTAGAGGAGTTGGGCGCTGACTATAAGCTCACCTGTTATGTACGTAACAAGGCTTATCGCGCGCCTGATAGTCTCAAGCAGATCCATCCTATCGGTCATGCTCCGATACTAGAAGTTGATGGACGAGCGCTGATAGAATCAGGATTTATCATCGAGTATCTACTCAAGCACTATGATCCTGAGCATAAGTTCAAACCCACTGATGATCAAGAGACGGCGTGGGAGAACTATACGTTTTGGTTGCACTTTGCCGAAGCGTCGGTCATGCCGCCACTAGTTATGCGCTTGGTATTTACCAAAGTCGTCGAGCAGTCACCTATGCTGATCAAACCTGTTAGTAAAAAGATTCGTGATCAAGTTGAAAAAAGCATGATTAGCAGCAGCTTGGATAAGATGCTGACGATGATGGAGCAGCATTTAGAGGACAATCGTTACTTCGCTGGTAGCGAATTTAGCGCTGCCGATATCCAGATGCATCTGGCTGTACTGGGTGCTAATGCGGGTAAAGGACTGGATAAAAGAAAGTATGCTAATCTGCTTAACTGGCTTAACCGCTGTGAAGAGCGTGATGCCTTTAAGCGCGCTGAAGAAAAAGGCGGTCGTCTAAAGTTCTAGTATATCGTTTGAAAATTTTTAACAGGACTTAAAGTAAGACAAAGGGTGCGTTATCGATTAAAATATTGATAACGCACCCTTTTGTTTTGGATGTAAATATAAAGGTATTATGATGGCAGACCCAAAAAATTTAAAAAACCCATTCAATGAAGAAGACATTGTTCAGCAGCCTGTGTCAATGAAAGCTTGGGGACAAAAGCTACTGGTTGCGCTGCTATGTGTAGCCAGTTTTTATGGCGGCTGGAAATCGTACGAGTCCAACATGGTTAATGAGTGTTATGGCAGCGGCGGTCAAATTATTGAAGGCGAGAGAACGCTATCATGCCAATTGCCTTAGTCTCACAAGCATACGTTTTGACAGATATAAATAAGAGCTGTAGCTTATGCTTAAATTAACCTTTTTGGGGACCTCAGCAGGCGTGCCTACCAAAGATCGCAATGTCACAGCGCTGGCGGTTGAATGTCTTAATCCCTATTTATCTCACTCAAAAGCGTCGCATTCAAAAGCGTCGCACTCAAAAGCATCTGCATCACAACCGTCTAAAAAGTCACGTCCGTGGCTACTCATAGACTGCGGCGAGGGCACTCAGCAGCAATTATTGCGTACTACATTATCAGTCCATCAGCTCGCCGCTATCTGCATCACTCATATCCATGGCGATCACTGCTACGGTCTGCCAGGTTTGCTTGCTAGCAGCGCAATGTCGGGACGCTCTGAGCCATTAACGATTATCGCGCCACGAGCAATCGCTCAATTTATGGATGCGGTCAAGGCAACGACTGACTTATATTTGCCTTATACTAGGGCGTGTTGAACATTAGAATCAAATTGATGGCAAAAAAAATAGCGAACGGGTAATCTTTAAGTTCTCACACAAA
>CANLXO010000008.1 GCA_947495055.1 uncultured Psychrobacter sp.
TTTCTTGACCATGATAAACTCCGATTAATATGCTTAGTTTACCAAGTTTACTTGTACGGTTTCTTCAGCATAGCTCACTTAATTAAACCGCTAAGTGTAAAGTAACTGGGTTTGAAGCAAATAAACATCATAAGGATATGAGACCTCAAGCAATGATTGAACAAACTTTAAATCTAGTCACCACCAAAGACCATCAGCAAGTTGCCGTTTGGCGAATAATAGATGATGAAGTCTTTGATAAGAATCTGGGAGACCTTCCTAAATTTTGTGTAAGTATTTAATCTAAACGTCAGTTACACAGAATCTGGGATGGTCTCTTCAAGTCCTCACTAGCGCACCGATCATAGATAGAATATCTATGGTAAGTACATCATGAAGTACACTGTGGCTATCTCAGCAAGTTGAAACCTTAATACCATTAGCTCACAGCCAAAGATTCAAGTCCTCACTAGGGACTGGAACATTCAGAACTCTCTACCCATGAAAACGCCTCTAAAATACGCATCCATTGCTCATCCAACCCTGCTTTTAGCAATAACGGCTCACCAGTAATCGGATGACTGAGTGCTAAAGTCTGGGAATGTAGCAGCATACGCGTGCAATCATATTGACTCCGAAAAAATCGATTATGCCGTCCATCGCCGTGGCTAGTATCACCTACGATATGATGAAAGATATGCCTCATATGTCGACGCAGCTGATGCTTACGCCCCGTCTCAGGGGTTAAGCGCACGAGACTATAGCGCGTCGTATCATGCTTTTTTGATACCGCAAAGGGCAACTCAATTTGTGCCAAACTATGCCAATGGGTCACCGCCTCTTGCGCGGGCTTGTCCAAGTCCGCAAACTTATCGGCAATAGCGTCAGGCTTAAAGCTTAACGCATAATCAACGACTCCTTGCTCGGGCATAAACCCGCGTACTACCGCTAAATAGTGCTTGGTAACCTTGTGTTCAGTAAAAGCCTCGCCAAGGCTGCGTGCAACGCTTGGGCTCTTGGCAAAGAGCAACACACCTGATGTCGGTTTATCTAACCTATGCACTGGAAACACGTGACACCCTACCGCGTCACGAGTGAGTTGCATGGCAAAGCGCGTCTCACCTTTATCCAGCCAACTGCGATGCACGAGTAGACCTGCTTCTTTATTAATCGCTACCAAAAATTCATCTTCATAGATGATTTCTATTGGGTCGGTATTGTCGGTTTCGATATTCATGCTTTCAGTGCTTTCAGTGCTTATAATCTTAGCAGGGGTTGCCATAATAGTTTGCCTACTTCATATCAAATACTAAACAAGTAGTCGTGGCATGAGCATAGAGTTTGCCATCAGGCCCTATGATGCGACCTTCAGCAGTCGCTGTCTGTCGACCAACATGAATAGTATTGGCTTCAGCACGTACTAACGGGATATCTTTGGTCAAGGCACGAATCATATTTACCTTAATCTCAAGTGTGGTATAGCCTTTGCCAGCAGGTAGGGTTGAGTGAATAGCGCAGGCCACAGCCGAGTCAAGAATAGTACAGAACCAACCGCCATGCACACTGCCTAATGGATTGTAATGCTGCTCAGCGGGTCGACCTTGAAAGATGGCATGACCATCCTTTACCTGAATAGGAATAAAATCAAGCGTTGCACCTATGGGCGCTGAGGGCAGGTCTCCTGCAAACATAGCATCAAAAACCGCTTGACCGCTTATGCTTGACATCTCTTTAGGCGATGCCACTCCTGCAGAACCTAACGTAGCTCGCACCTGTAACTCGTCAGCTTCCCAACTGGCAGTCATGTCGGTGTCTATTTTTGTATTACTCATGACATTATCCTTTTTATAATATTTATATCTAATTTGAGGGTTATGATAGCTCTAAAAGCTGGCGCATATACTATTTACCTAAACTATTTTGTAGGAATTAGAGACGGTTGCTTATAGTAGCGATTGTCTTATATTTGATACTAAATAAAATAGATACGTCGGATTATAGCGCAAGATTGAAATGAATTTTTCTTGCGTGCTGTGCTACGCCGACAGATGCTGCAAAAAAACCATTTCAACCTCGCTGTATTGCTTTTATATTAAACTGACGATAGTAAGTCGATCTATTAGCAAATAAATAATACTCTATTTATAAGTTTAGCTCGTTTGTCCAACATAAGTGGTTTTAAGAAAATCTGTTTTAAGTAGACGGTAACTTTCTTTACAGGGCCGCTCGTAGGGTTCTGATAGGGTATACCTTATCTTAGTATATAGAGAAGCATAAATAATGAATAAGTCAGACTCTAAACGCGTGACTGTGTGGACGGTTATTAATTTACTCGTTTTCTTTGCTACTTTAGCCGTGAATTATTTAGGGGCGTCTGGATTTTTTAATGGTATGGGACAGGCTGCAGTCTCAAGTAAATATCAAACGCTACTGACCCCGAATGGTTTTGCTTTCTCGATTTGGGGCGTTATTTATACGCTTGTTTTTGCGACTCTCGTCACCCTTTTTATAAAAAGAAAAGATCCTGCCGTCGCTAAACTTATCGGACGCATATCTGGGCTATTCGTGCTCAGTAGCTTATTTAACATGGCATGGATTGTGGCTTTTTCTTATGAAAGAGTAGGGCTGTCAACCCTGTTTATAGTGGGTATATTAGTGTCGCTCATGGCTATCGTACATAGACTTTATAACGCACGAGATAACGCACGAGATAACGCACGAGATAACGCACGAGGAAAAGTTACCTTTACTTTAGCAGGGATAGCTTTTAGCCTTTACGCCTCGTGGGTGTTTGTCGCGACGATTTTGAATACGGCTATTGTAGCGGTTAAGCAAGACTGGCAGGGCTTTGGAATCTCACCTTCAGTTTGGACCATTATCGTCTTACTGGTCATAGTGGCTATGGTTGTAGGCTATGTGCGGCGCTATCGAAATGCCGTCTTTCCCATTGCCGTCGCTTGGGCATACTTTGGTATCTATAGCGCCTACAATAATGGGCTAGTGGCTCCCTCATTAGCAGTGGTCATTCAAATGGTTTTAGTACTTGGTATCGCTGTATTGATAGCGTTGGCATTCTATACTTTTTATAAAAACCGCTATGCTATTTTTCCGCCTACTAGAGTGCGATAATTTTTAGTATTTTTATAATGTCTAATAAAAAATCCCCACTACTATCAAGACAGTAATGGGGATTTTTTACGCTCATTTTTACGCTTTAAACCTATTCAACCGTAACGCTTTTTGCAAGATTTCTAGGCTGATCGACGTCCGTACCGCGCATGACGGCTACGTGATACGAGAGTAATTGTACCGGCACGCTATAGACGATCGGCGCAAGATCCTCGCAGACATCAGGCACATAGACCACATGCAAGCGATCCTCTGCGACCATTTTGCTCGACTCACCTGCGAATACAAACAGCTCACCGTGACGGGCGTGCACTTCTTGCATATTGGCTTTGAGCTTATCGAACATACTGTCCTTTGGTGCCAGTACGACGATAGGCATGTCTTTATCAACTAAGGCTAATGGCCCGTGCTTAAGCTCACCTGCCGCGTAGCCTTCGGCATGAATGTATGAGATCTCTTTGAGCTTAAGCGCGCCTTCTAAAGCGATTGGGAACTGTAAGCCGCGACCTAAGAACAGACAGCTTTTCTTATCTTCAAAGCTTTCACTCATCGCTTGGATAGGCCCATCTAGCTTGAGGCTAGCATGCAGCTGGCCTTGTAGTTTGTGCAGATCTTCTAATAAAGACGTCAACTGCTCATCTTCCATACGCTGCTGCACCGCGCCGACTTTTAGTAGGAGTAGCATAAGTGCGGCTAGCTGAGTAGTGAAAGCTTTGGTAGAGGCCACTCCGATCTCAGGGCCGGCCAGGGTTGGTAAAAAGATATCGGTTTCGCGTACCAATGAAGAGGTCGGTACGTTACATAAAGCTAAGCTGACTAAACCTGCTGGTTCATGCTTTTGGATCTCACGCAGCGCCGATAAAGTATCAGCAGTTTCGCCAGATTGTGAAATACAAATCACTAGCGAGTCATCAACGACTACTGGATTGCGGTAGCGAAACTCACTGGCAATCTCGACCGAGCAAGGTAAGCGCGTTAAGTTTTCGAACCAGTATTTGGCAACCATACCAGCATGATAACTGGTACCACAAGCCAAAATTTGGACGTGGCGCACACCAGATAACTGAGTCTCATGACGCTGCAAGAAGTCATCACGTAGCTTGTACGATTTAGAGCTTTTATCGTTATCGACCGCCATCTCGATAGTGCGCGCGACCGCATCTGGCTGCTCGTAGATCTCTTTGAGCATATAGTGCTTAAATTCGCCCTTGTCAGCGTTGTGCTGTTTGGCATCAATCTCATTAATCTTGCGATTAACCTCTTTACCGTCAGCATAAACCTGAATATCGTCGCGAGTAATTTTAGCGATATCGCCTTCTTCTAAATACATAAAACGGTTAGTCACAGGCAGTAGCGCCAACTGATCGGAGGCGATAAAGTTCTCGCCGATACCGACACCGATGACGAGCGGCGAGCCTAGACGCACAGCGATTAGCTCATCTGGACTATCCACATGGACGATACCAAGAGCAAAAGCGCCATGCAGTAGCGGCGTGACTTTACGCACGGCTTGCATCAAGTCAGAGGTTTGTTTATAAGCGTCATGGATTAAATGGGCAACGACTTCGGTATCGGTTTGCGAAGTAAACTCATAACCTTTATCAAGCAAATCTTCTTTAAGCTTAGCATAGTTCTCAACGATACCGTTATGAACAACAGCAATTTTACCTGAGACGTGCGGATGCGCATTACGCTGTGCCGGTTCGCCATGGGTTGCCCAGCGCGTATGCGCAATACCGATATGACCATAAAAGTTCTGCGGATCATTGGCGACCGCATCTACCAAAGCCTGCACTTTACCCACTTGACGCTCGCGATGCAGCTCATTATTACGGATAACGGTTAGGCCAGCAGAATCATAGCCCCGGTATTCCAAACGTTTTAAGCCTTCGATCAAGATATTAGAGATATTGCGCTCAGCGACGGCGCCTACGATTCCGCACATAGCTATTCCTTAAATTATGTATGATTATCTAGGATAAAAATAAGAGGGTTAATGATAAATAGGATTAAAACAACACTGCAAAGATTGCAGTATTGCTTAGAGGTTCACGTTTAACTATTTTGATTTTTTGGTAGGGCGCTCAAAGTCAGGTTTTTGTACTTGACGGGCGCGGCCCAAAGCTAGCGCTTTATTTTCAACATTCTCAGTAATTACTGAGCCTGCCGCGACCACTGCGCTTTCACCAATAGTAACTGGCGCTACTAAACTAGAGTTTGAGCCAATAAAGGCTTTGTCTTTAATAATGGTTTGCGATTTGTTCGCGCCGTCATAGTTACAGGTGATGGTGCCTGCGCCAATATTGGCATTCGTGCCGATAGTGGCATCGCCAATGTAGCTTAGATGATTGACCTTGCTGCCTTGACCGATGACTGACTTTTTGATTTCAACAAAATTACCAACTTTGCTATTATCAGCCAACACGGTATCAGGACGCAGATGCGCAAAAGGCCCAACATCGACGCCAGCGCCAATCTGGGCATGATCAATAACGCAGTATGGTTTGAGATGACAAGCATCGCCAATACTGGCGTTTTTGATCACGCAGCCGGCTTCTATATAGACGTTATCGCCTAACACGCAATCGCCTTCAAATACCACGCCGACATCGACGAATACATCCTGTCCTGCGCTGAGGCTACCACGAATATCAACGCGCGCAGGGTCAGCGAACTGCACGCCTGCTTCTTGCAAATCAGCGATGAGCTTGCCTTGCCAAGAGCGCTCAAGACTGGCGAGCTGCTGACGATTATTCACGCCTTCGATCTCAAAGGCATGCTCGGGCTCAATAGCTGTAATAGTAATGCCATCAGCGACCGCCATTTTGACGATATCAGTAAGGTAGTACTCACCTTGGGCGTTGTCATTTGACAGCTTGGGCAAATATTTATGTAGCAGGGCATTATCAACACAATAGATACCGCTATTGATCTCAGTTATCTTTTGCTCAGCATCATTTGCGTCTTTTTGCTCGACGATAGCTTCTATGTTGCCTTCACTGTCACGTTTGATACGGCCCAAACCAAAAGGATTGTCTACGGTAAGGGTCAGCATCGAGATACCGTCAGTGTTAGCCGCTTGCAAGTTAGCTAAAGTGGCTGCACTTACAAGAGGAACGTCACCATAGAGAATAAGACTTTGACCCTCTTGTGGTAATTCATCAAGAGCGACCTTGACCGCATGTCCTGTGCCTAACTGCTCGGTTTGTGCAACCCACGTCAGTGACAGATGTGCATACTGACTATCCATTGCCGACTGGACTTGATCACCGCCAAACCCATAGACCACCACAGTATTATCTACCGTCAAATGATGACAAGTCTCAAGGACGTGACCCAGTAGCGGTTTGCTCGCCAAAGTCTGTAGTACCTTAGGTTTTGCTGACTGCATACGCGTGCCTTTGCCAGCTGCTAGGATAATCACAGATAAAGATGTTTTGATAGACGCTGACATTTCACGCACTCCACAAATGTAACAAAATATAATTTTGAATTATAACGTAAAAAAGCCCAAAAGTCATATCCAGATGGCAAGGTTTATGACTGATAGGCTTGATACTATTAAGAAAAATACAATGCTAGATATAAAAGTAGATAGTTAGAGCATTAAGCCCATCATAGCGATAAGCCAAACAAAAGCAGCCATTATGCCTGCGATAATGTCATCGAGCATAATGCCTAAGCCACCTGCGACCTTTTTATCCGCCCAGCCAATAGGCGGCGGTTTAATGATGTCAAAAAACCGAAAAAATACAAAGGCGATAATAAGGGAGAAAATAGAAGTGGCCTCAAAAATGTCTTGCCAAAAGCTAGTAGTGGTCACGCCCAAATAAGAAAAGGGCAAAAGTGTAATCCACATGCCTGCCCACTCATCCCAGACGATGTGCGGGTCATCATGGACTTGCATAAGTATCGATGTGCGCCCGCATATCCAAATACCGATGATACTCGATAAGATAGTAATGATAAGAAAGGGAATAAAACCCAAACTCATCAAAGGAATGGCGACGATAAGGCCACCAACGGTGCCCCAAGTACCTGGTGCGCGGCGCGGCAAACCACTACCCAGACCGATACCAAGCCAATAGACGATGCGATCAAGTAGGCTTGCTGTAGCGGGCAGGCGCGGGCAGTCATTAGCTTTACTGATATCAGGCTTATGGTTGTCGGACGTATCGTTGGTCATGGGCTAACCTATAAAATGTTGGTAACCGCTCAAGTTGGGCAAGCTGGTAAAAGGCGCGGGGCTTGCTGCGGTCACAGGCTGACCTTTATAAAACAGCTTGGGATAAGGCTTACTAGCGCTGCTATTAACGCTTGTATCTGGATCTATTAGTGCCAAAGCCGTCACCTCACCAATGCATGTGATCTGAGTATTGGTTTTATTATCAAAGGTGGCTGCAATATCAGCAGGCAAAGTAAAAGCCAGCTCATAATCATCACCACCTGTCAGCTGATATTGCAAGCGCTCTGCGAGATCTATACTAGATAGTGCTGAACTAGTAGGTAAGTCGTCAAGGTTAAGCTGAATCATAACACCGCTTTGCTGACAGATATGTCCAAGGTCTTGATACAGGCCGTCTGAGATATCGATCATTGAGGTCGCACCAATCTGCGCGAGTGCTGCGCCCAAAGCGATACGCGGGGTTGGCATATGCAAACGATGTGCAAGCTTCGCTCCGATAGCCGTATCAGCATGGTGTAGCGCATAGGAGGCATCGCCAATACTGCCAGATACATAAACCTTGTCGCCGACCTGCGCCCCTGAGCGATAAATGGCAGGCGTGTTAGTATTTAAGTAGCCTTGCGCACTGATACTCAGTACCAAAGTCTCGCTACGCGTGGTATCACCGCCGATCAAAGTCACTCCAAATGACGTGCACGCGTGAAATAGACCTTTGGCAAAGCCGGTCAGCCAAGTCTCATTTGCTAAGCGTTCTGGTAATGCCAGCGCCAGCAAGATACTGTGCGGAGTTGCGCCCATAGCCGCAATATCTGAGATATTAACGGCGACAGCTTTATAGCCAATAGCAAAGGCTAGCTGATTAATCTCATCCCAGTCCGCGCTAAAGTGTCTGCCCTGAACTAAAGTATCAATACAGCTGACCAAGCGCGAGTCCGCTGGCAGTTTGATTACTGCAGCATCATCGCCGATACTTTTTTCGATACCGTTTGCGACGCCAGCCTCTATTTGCTCAGCGTCCTGCAATCCTAAAAATATCTGCTCAATCAGCTCAAACTCGTTCATGGTTAGTCTTTTACTTCAGAGCTATTATTTTCAGAGTTATTATTTTCAGAGCTAGCCTCTTTATTGTCATTGTCTTGTGATGGTTCAGAAGTTTTATCTGCATCGCTGAGCAAATTAGAGTTCTCTAAGCCGATATCTGCTACATCGGTAGTTGCCAATAGTTTGTCTGTCTCTACCATACTGTCATCTTTTGGCGTTGTTGTCACCGCGTCATCGGCTACGGTAATAGGATTACTTTTGCTATCGATATTAGCTATAGTGTTAGCTGTGTCTTGCTCTGTATCTTGAGAGGTCGTGATTGGCTTGGTCGCCAGTTTTTTGCTGGCTTGTTTGGTTGCTGTGCCCGCGCTCGGGTTATTAGGACGAATGCGTTTAACACCTGTTTTATTCGCGCTGATACGCGGCTTGTTCGATGCGGTGGGCGCGTCGGTATGAGTATCGATGTAAGTCTCAGGTTGCACAGCGCTCTGGTCTTCATCTTGACTGGTCTTTGCTTGTTTGCTTGCCGCCTTTTGTGAGGTGCGTAGATTGGCTTTGCTGTCCGCTTGTACTTCAACGGCGCGTAATTGTATCGCCATTCTATCGAGTACGGCATTAATTAATTTGTGCGCGTCGGTTGCGCCAAAGTGATTGTTCAGCTTCATCGCCTCATCAAGCACCACTTTATACGGAATCTCTAAGCGGTGCTGTAACTCGTAAGCACCGATGAGCAAGATAGCGTGCTCAACAGTATCTAACTTCTCAATCCCGCGATCTAGCTGCTCAGCGATCAGCGCGTCCAAAGCGTCTATTTGCTCCGGAATATCGCGCATCATCTCGTGATAGTAGCCGATATGTACGGTATGCATAGCATTGGTCGCGCGCGCACGGGCAGCGATGTCATGCGGGGCATTGTCCTTCCAGCTACGCTTGTCTGTCGTATCAAAACGGCGGTCAGTGACCAGCCACTCATACAAACCTTGCATAGCAAAACGCCGCGCTTTACGCACGGCAGTATGACTGGTTTTATACGAGGATTCACTGACATCGAAATGTTGCTCATCGTCGCGGGCGGGCGTTTGAGTGATAGGATCAGTCTGTGCGTCATTCAGAGCGCGCTTGAGTTGGTCAGTCATAAGAGGTGAATACCTAAATGTTAAGATGTTAAATAGTGGTCGATTCGCAATTTGCCAATCTGTCGTCATGCTGTAGCGCTAAGACTTTAAACCTTAGCACTATTTAATGGTTATTACTTACCTGAACATACACTTTTCTGTAGGGCTAAAGCCATAGCTGACATGCCCTATCATCAAAATGTATTAACGATTAGATTTAAGCGTCATCGCTATCATCGCGAGCATCATAGTCATCTTCAACATCTAATTGCGACAATACCGCTAGCATCTCAAGTACGACCATCGCCGCATCGCTGCCTTTGTTACCCGCTTTAGTACCCGCGCGCTCAATAGCTTGCTCAATACTGTCAGTGGTCAAAACGCCATTAGCAACAGGGATATTATAGTCAGTGGCAACGCCGCTTAAGCCTTTGGCAGATTCGCTGGCAACAAAATCAAAATGCGGCGTGCTACCACGAATGACTGCGCCCAAAGCGATAATCGCGTCAAAACGATCTGATTCAGCGGCGCGCTGAGCGACAAGCGGTAGCTCATAAGCGCCCGGTACGCGAACGACTGTGATATTGCTGCCCAAAACGCCATGACGAAGCAGGGCATCGATTGCGCCATCCACTAACGACTCCACGATAAAAGCGTTAAAGCGACCAACGACGATACCGATACGAGCGTCTTTGTTTTGATGTAAATTGCCATCGATATGAGTGATGTTAGCGCGCTGCTGTTGTAAGTTTGACATAGAGGTATCCTTAGATTTATAACTATTAAAATGCAATTAAATAACGGGTTTTAACTATTGATTGACTATCCAATCAGTAAAAATATATAAGTGGCGCTATGATAGCATTTTTACGACTTTATTTGTGGATTAGCTGACTCTGGTAACCTTAATATAAACACCTTGTAACGCTCTACAAACGCATGGTTATTCCTTGTGCTGCCATATAAGCTTTGGCCTCACCAACAGTGAATTCACCAAAGTGAAAAATACTGGCTGCAAGGACAGCATCGACGCCGCCTTGCAGTATGCCTTGAGCTAAATGCTCGAGGTTACCAACGCCACCTGAGGCGATAACTGGAATGTTCACTTGATCGGTAATCTGTTTCATCAGTGCCAGATCATAGCCCTTTTTGGTGCCATCGCCATCCATTGAGGTGACGAGCAGCTCACCTGCACCCAGATCTGCCATTTTGACTGCCCAAGCGACAGCGTCAATACCCGTCGGTTTGCGCCCGCCATGGGTAAATATCTCCCAGCGCGGCATAAGTATGCCGTTGACATCGATATCGGCGACGCGCTTGGCATCAATAGCAACGACAATGCATTGATTACCAAATTTTTGCGCTGCCTCCCCAACGAATTCTGGCGTAAACACCGCTGCTGAATTAATCGCCACTTTATCCGCGCCAGCATTGAGCAAATTGCGTATGTCGCTGATTTTGCGCACGCCGCCGCCAACGGTTAGCGGCACAAACACCGTCTCTGCCATACGCTCAACGGTATGATACGTGGTATCACGCGCGTCACTGGTCGCGGTAATGTCCAAAAAGGTAATCTCATCTGCGCCCTGTTCATTGTAGCGACGCGCCACTTCCACAGGGTCGCCTGCATCGATAATGTCGACGAATTGCACGCCTTTGACCACGCGCCCATTGTCCACATCCAAACAGGGAATAATACGTTTTGCTAGCATTTTATCTCACTCTTAATTACATTAAGTCAGTCAAAAACATCATTGAAGTATTCTAACAAAATTGGAGCGCTTATATCGTGTTTAGTCGATACTGATATCACAATCTACTTTGTACAAATCAACAGTGACCACGCCGCTTACGCATGATGAGAGCGGGCACGCTGATCAGCTCAAAACCCTTCTTATTTATACAAAGGGTAGACGTTTCACGCTTGGTCATAAATTTTCGGTATAATGTCGCCTAAAATGCTCGCAACATTTACATGCCGCTATTAAAGAGAAGCTTATGTCCGTCTATACCCAGCTCACCGATGATCAATTTGCCGCCTTTTGCTCAAGCTTTGGGGTAGCGTTTGCCCGCGCCATTCCCATCACGCAAGGTATCAAAAACTCGAACTGGTTTATTCAGACCACAGATGACAGCGAGGGTGAATACTCTTATGTGTTCACCTTATTTGAAGAGCGCCCGCCCGCTGATATCGAAAAAATGGCAGTGATTTTGGGTCAATTGGACGGCACTTTACCCGTCGCCGCGCCACTACCTATTATCGAGATTGAGGCCGCGCAAGCCGCTACTGATAAAAACAACGACAAGCGCTACGTCATCCATTATGAAGACAAAGCCATCACGGTCGTGCCCTGCTTGTCGGGGGCGCATCCCAAACAAACGACTACAGCGATGTGTTACGAGATCGGCGCGGCGCTGGCGATGCTGCATGAGACTTTGCAAGAATTGCAGCCCAGCGAAGACTATGGGGTAGCGCTATATCCATGGATCGATGTACGCGATCGTGAGATACAGTTTATGCCAGGTGATGAGGCCAAATTAATGAGTGATATCTGGCAGTCGTATGACAAGCTATCGCTCGATAAATTACCCAAAGGCCTCTGTCATCTCGATATGTTCGCGGACAATACCTTGTGGGATTTGACCAAAGGTAAAGAGACACTCACAGGCTTACTAGATTTTACTGAAGTGAGCGTCGATCATTATGTGATGGATATTGCCATTACTATTAATGACTTTTGTACCACGTGGGGCGATGCCGAGCAGGGCGAATCGGTAGATTTTGATCGTCATAAAATGACCGCATTCTTGCAAGGCTATGAGTCCAAGCGCGCACTTGATAGCGATGAGAAACGAGCCTTGCCAGTGATGCTGGCCAAAGCGGCGGTTATCTTTTGGCTACTACGTCTTAATGTCATTCATTACAACCGTACTGAAGGACGTAGTGGCGACAACATCATGGTCAAAAACCCTGATTTGATGAAACGCCTTGCCGCTTATCACTACTCGCACGTCGAAAAAGATCAAGATAGCGTCTTTGTCCTTGAGCATACACGGTTTGAAGAGGATGATACGGACAAAGATATCGCTGATTTTAAACTCATTGGCGTGTTCGCCAGTGAATCTCAAGCACAGGCGGCTATTGAGCAACTAAAGACGCAGCCAGGCTTTGAGGATTATCCCAATGGCTTCCATATTGATGAATATCCACTGGGTCAAATCAACTGGTCTTCGGGGTTTGTCGTTTATTAAAATATTCAACACGCCCTAATACTAATTGAGTTCACTTGCCAATGATAAAAGCCTATACACTAAAGGTTAAGCGGTACTAATATTCATCTCAATTATGTTCATGTCATTTGCTCATTTGCATATGACCTTTTAGAGCCTGACCATTTAAAGTAAGGACACCTTTATGAGCGATCAAGTCGATAATTGGCATAAGCTAGCTCGCTTTGATACCAATATGCAAGGCGAATTAAATGCCAATTTGCTACGTAACAACGGCATTACTGTCTCGTTGCAGGCACTAAGCGCGATTCCAGGGATGAACTCTGGCGTAGTGCTATGGGTACAAGATACTGATTTGGCGCAAGCTCAGCGCATCTTGGGCGACGTCAGTAGTGCAACAGATGGCGAAGCACTCTTAGATCAAATGAGTGATGCCGAGCTAGGCATTGCACCAGATAGCCCAAAACCCTTATAAAACATAACCGAGCACAAAAACAGTCAAACACCAAGACAACTAAGCACCAAGACAATTAAGGCGGAAGCAGATACATGTGTCAACTTTTAGGAATGAACTGTAATACCCCAACCGATATCGGCTTTAGCTTTTCAGGCTTTCGTCGCCGCGGCGGTATGACCGACCATCATGAGGACGGTTTTGGTATTGCATTCTTTGAGCGTAGTGAGTGCACGCAAAATGGTAATGCATCCAACCTCTCAACAGGCCTGCGCTTATTCCATGACAACCGCCCAAGCCATTTATCGCCCGTTGCCGACCTAGTCAATAACTATCCGATCAAGGCGATGAATGTCATCGCTCATATCCGTAAAGCCACGCAAGGTCAAAATTGCTTAGCTAACACGCATCCGTTCGTGCGTGAAGTCTGGGGCGAGCAATGGGTATTTGCGCACAACGGGCAGATGAATAGCGAATTTGTCAAACGCTGTCAGCGCTTACAAGATAACGGCAATGCCTCGCACTGTCAGCCTGTTGGCAATACCGACTCTGAAATGGCGTTTTGTTATCTTATTAATCGCCTAAAAAGTAGCTTTAAATCGCGTCCTGATAATGAGACGTTGTTTAACTTTTTGACCACCCAATGCCGCTACCTATCGGCCAATGGTCTGTTCAATTGCTTGATATCGAATGGCGAGTGGCAATTGGCATACGCAGGTAGTTTATTGTTTTATCTCACGCGCCAAGCGCCCTTTGGCAAGGCTGAGCTGGCTGATGATGAGATATCGATTAATTTCGGTGATGTGACCGATGCAACCGACAAGACGACGATCTTAGTCACCGTGCCATTGACCAAAAATGAGAAATGGCAACAAATCGCGGTCAATGAATGCCTCATATTTCAAAATGGTGATGTCGTCTATAAGAACAGCCCAAGCCAACGTAAGTTCTTGACGGTTGAGGAAGGAATTGCCATTGCAAGAGCGGTTGGGGCGAGTGTTTAGGAGATATTTTAGTGACTTAAAATTAACTTGTACTCTTAAGCCAATTGTTCCATTATCAAAATAATCGATAAATTGAAGTTAGAGGTCGCTATGTTAGGCAACGATATTCAAATCAAGCAGCTTGTAGGCGTCGGTGATGTGCATCTTAGGTTTTTACCTGATCAGCGTGTGTATTGTCTAATTGGTGAAAATGGTATCGGCAAGACGAAGTGTTTGGAAGCTTTGTTTACTTTATGCTTCACTACCAACGGACTCCTTTATGCAAGTATTATGAGTGACGAACTATTTGCATTTAACAATATAATTTCTGATGAACGTACATTTAATGATATCTCCGATAAAAGCTTAAAGGGCTTTGAAAGTCATAACTCAGCTGTAGTTATGATTGGTGCTTTGAACCGTGGAACCATTGATTATGAAGAAGTAGATGTAAATAAGAACATTGGTACTCGGGATACTCGTTTAAAAAAATATATTGATGAAAGTTTTTCGACTTTGAATAATGAAAAAATGCAAAGTTTAGGAATGGGTGAACTATTAAACCAATGGATAATTCAGCGTGCGCGATCAGCTAATCCTTATCAAACCGCCGAAGATAATCGTGAAGTTGAAATTACTACACTACTAAATTTACTCAATAAAGTAGACGAACGAATTGACAGTAAGTTCCTTGAAATTTCAGGTAATAACCGAGTATTTATCAAAATTAATGACAAAAAAACAGAACTCTCAGAACTCTCTAGCGGTTTTGCTTCCATACTAAAAATCATGCAATCCATCATCGCAGGCTATAGTTACTTTACCAATGAAACCAATATCGCCCATGTCAAAGGTGTGGTGTTTATCGATGAGATCGAAAGCCATCTCCATACCAAATGGCAAGCGACTATTATTCCGACCTTAAAACGGCTGTTTCCTAATACTACCTTTTATATCACCACTCATTCCGCTATCGTTTTAAGTCAATTGCAACATGGCGAAGCCTACGAGCTATATCGTGATAAAGACGATGGCGTAGTAAAAACTGAGCTGATTGAACATCCCAATAATGCCGCGTTTGTAGACTTACTAAAAGATGCTTTTGATATTGATATCAACAAGCTCAAATTAGCACGCGATAATGCGCCACAGCAAGCGGAAGCCAAGCAAATGCTACTTAGTTTATTAGATGACAAAATTAAAGAACTGGAGGCAGGGCAATCATGAGTGAAAGAGAAATGTTACTCGATGCCAATTACTTGATTTATTTACTTGAAGGTAAGGTTGACAAAAATGATGCTAATTTATTGCAAAAATTAAAAACCTTACGTGCTGAAATATCTGCAAACAATGTTGAAGTAGTCATAACGCCCCTTATCCGTTATGAGTTTCTTAGATACTTTTTATGGAAAAAACAAGATGATGAGGTTAAAAGGTATATCAATGTAATGAACAGCTTTACTACTTTAGATATAAGTCAAGACGTCGCGGATTTAGCTGCTGACTTATATCGACTAGATAAATTTACTGCTAGCGAAAATAATACTAATAAAAATATCGATAAACGTCAGTTTGATATATTTCATTTTGCTACGGCTAAAGTTAATAATATCGAACTGCTATCTAACGATAAGCATTTGCCGCAGTTTGAAAAGCTATATACTCTCTATGAAGCAGAACTAATTTAGCTTCAACCCAAATAAACCCCACAACAGCGTTTAAACTTCTCCCCAGACCCGCAAAGACATGGCTGCTTTTGACTGATAGTCTTAACCGTCGGATCTAAAAAGTACCAGCGCTCCTCTATTTTGACAAAGCTCGACAATTCATGATGCGCCGTTTGCCCATCTGGTTTAAGATAATAGGCCTTAAATTCTACCTGCGCGTGACGCCGCCCAAGCTTTGGCTCATGATCGACAATCTCAAGTCCTGACCAATTGGTCTCACGCGCCCATTTCTCAATCGACTCAATATCGAGCAAATCTTGTTGCGCGGGGACCGTTGTCTTAACGATATATTCAGGTTTGATAAGTACAAAAGCGCTATAACGCGACCGCATCAAACGCTCAGCCGTCTCAGCTTGTATTGTCGCTGTGTCGTCATTGAGCAGACTATTATGATAGGGCTGACAGCAGTCACAGTAAGCGATTGGCGTCATCAAAAAGCTCAATGCTGGCGAGATTCGACAGGGACATAATGGCATAATGTACTCTCATGATTCTTTATTTTTTAACGCAGATAATCCTCTAACACCGCAGGCAACATACCGACTCTAAGCTGCGACCAAGGCGCAGGATCACGCAGCTGCTGCCAAAACTCTGCAAAGGGCGGCGCAAAATATATCAGCAAAGCGACCAAACCATAGAGCAACACATACCACCACTTATCCTTATGCGCATAAAACTTCATCGCCGTACCCGATGAGCGCTTCATCGTCATGCCCATCAAGTTGACGCTGTAGAGCTCATCTAAAGCGAGATGCACCATCGCCCCGCCAAACAAAAACAGCCCAAAGAACCAACTAGCCGCTAACGCATTGCCAAGTACATAATAGCTCAAGCTCACTAGACCTAACCCTAGTACTGCCATATAAGGCACCGAGTGAATGACGCCGCGGTGTACCGTCATTTTGGTAAAGATATTGAAGACAATGTAGCGCATAAATCCATAACCTGCCAGCCATAGCGCTATGAGGGACAGTAAGCTCAGCTCGCTACGCCAATGCATCACCAGCCCAAAGGCGAATACAAAGGAAGCCATATTAAAGCCAAGCTTGATCGGTGTTGAGTTATCCGAGTCCAAATCAGGGAGCAGCCCGCCCATCGTGCCAAGCGCTACGCACATCAAAAATCCGGAATCATCAATGAGTCCAGCCTTATAGACCGTCAGTGCTGCCAGCCCACTAATAGCAAAAGCGCCATTTAAGTGGGTATTAAAATTTGCCATATATTCTCATTATCATTAGCGCTAAAGGGCGAGATTACCTAACTAAAAAGCGCTTTATGATACCATAGCCAAGCCAAATGCCTGCTAGAGATACTTGTCATGAACCCCATTGATTTACCCGTCACCGTCCATTCGAACAATGCAATAAATGCTAAAAAATCACTTTTTGCTAACATCGACTGGCAAGCACCGTGGCTATGTCATTTAAGCCAACTCACTTATTTGAGCCAAACCATAGAGCAGCTAAGTGCTGCGCATAATAATAGTGCGACTTTTGATAATACCGAACACTTAGACATAGTCGCTGGCGTTTTAAATATAGCTTTAATACAGCAAAGTGACGACTCACAAATACTGCAGCAGACTACAAAACCTGCGCTTGATCATGACACGCATAAACTTAACTTTGTCTCGCAAAACGCGCTACCAGAGGGCGTAGGCTACGAGCAGTTTATCGGCTCAACAGGCAATATTCCGACTCGTGATAACTTGCATGATTTATTTAACGGTAGTATTTGGCTCACCTTTCCCAAGACCAAAGCTGTGCTCAATTATTATCATATGCTCGAGATAAGCAAGCGAAGCGATGAACAAGACAGCGACGAACAAGATAATCAAAGCAGTCGCGGACGCGTGCGCGATACGATCACCGTGTTTGACGAAAATGGGGCGGTGTTAGTGACCTCGAACCCTAGCGTTGGCGAAGCCTTGATCAATTTTGATTGGCAAGGCTGTTTGATTGCGCCGCGTGCTAGTTGGGATAATCCAAAGCAGCCCCATGCTGATGCGCAAGCTGCGGTTTATATCTTTGGTCATGCGCTACTTGAACAGCTCATTACGCCGCGCAAACCCTTGTGCGCCCATAGTGTCATTATTAATGTCGATCAGAACTTCTTTGCCCTATCGATGCCTGAGCGTATAGCGTTTTTGGACGACGCTCTTGCCGATTATATGGATAGGCTTTTGTCAAAAGAGGATGTCGTCCCGCGTCATTTATCGCCGTTACCTATTTTAGGCGTGCCGCATTTTTGGACGGATAATATCAATCGTGACTTTTACGATGACAAATTTGTCTTTCGTAACGGCCGCCGCCGTTCAAAATAAAGGCGCTTTGTAGATAGTGTAGGACTAAGCTGTTATTTTAATTATCCTTTTGGTTACTATTCATCAACGACTTAGTGTTAACAACTGTGCTCTTATTTGCTATGGTAGAAGAGTACTAATGCTGACAGTTATAAGAGTAATTATAGGTGCTGTCAGCGCAGTAGAATCGCAGCACCCGCGATATTTTATTAGCAATGATAATAATAAATTCATAACCTCTACCTAGTAGATAAGGAAGCTACCATGAGTGATATTTTTAATGTAAAAGACACCTTGAGCGTTGATGGCAAGGAGCATGCTTACTATAGTTTGCCCAAACTTGCTGAGACTTACGACAACATCGATACGCTACCGTTTTGTATGAAGGTCGTACTTGAGAACTTACTACGCAATGAGGACGATGGTCAGTCTGTTGGCAAAAACCACATCGAAGCGGTCGCTAACTGGGACGCAGGCGCTGAGGCGTCAAAAGAGATCGCCTTTATGCCAGCGCGCGTAGTGTTGCAGGATTTCACAGGTGTACCATCAGTCGTTGATCTGGCGGCTATGCGTGATGCGGTCGTTGAGCTTGGCGGAAAAGCGGAGCAGATCAATCCCTTTATCCCAAGTGAGCTGGTCGTCGATCACTCGGTACAAGTCGATGCTTATGGTCGTGAAGACGCTCTTGATCTCAACGAAAAGATTGAATTTAAACGTAACAATGAGCGCTACGAGTTTTTGCATTGGGGCAAAAATGCCTTTGAAAACTTCGTTGTTGTACCACCAGCGACCGGTATCGTGCATCAGGTCAACCTCGAGTATTTAGCGCGTGTCGTCATGGCAGCGGACGTCAATGGCGAGTTGACCGCGTATCCTGATACGGTATTTGGTACCGATAGTCATACGACGATGATCAATGGTATCGGCGTACTCGGTTGGGGCGTAGGCGGTATTGAAGCCGAAGCGGCGATGCTGGGTCAACCGTCATCTATGCTCATCCCGCAAGTAGTCGGTTTTGAGATGACAGGTAAGCTCAATGAGGGCGTAACGGCGACAGATTTAGTACTGCGTGTCGTTGAGATGTTACGCGCACACGGCGTTGTCGGTAAGTTCGTTGAATTTTATGGCGAAGGCTTACATCAGATGCCGCTTGCAGATCGTGCGACGATTGCTAATATGTCGCCTGAGTATGGTGCAACTTGTGGTATCTTCCCAATTGACCAAATGGCGATTGATTATCTACGTCTATCAGGCCGCAGCGATGATCAAATTGAGCTGGTCGAAAAGTATGCCAAAGCCCAAGGCATGTGGCACGATGCTGACACGCCAGCGGCGACTTATTCGAGCAACTTGCACTTAGATCTATCCTCGGTGCAGCCTGCACTAGCTGGTCCTAACTTGCCACAGCAGCGTATCAATCTATCTGATATGCATGAAAAATTTGGCGAGACATTAGCGAAGATGACTAAAGATCGCAAATCAGAAGTCGAGGGCAAAGTACGCTTTGATCAAGAAGGCGGTGAGCAAGAGCAAGCTGATAGACTCTATGCTAAGCCTAACGTCTACTCTGACGTCAATATCAATGATAAAAAGCACAAATTACGTGACGGTTCAGTGGTTATAGCTGCGATTACCTCTTGTACCAACACCTCAAACCCTGCGGTTATGATTGGTGCAGGCCTTGTGGCCAAAAAGGCCGCTGCCAAAGGCTTAAAGGCTAAGCCGTGGGTCAAGACCTCATTAGCGCCAGGCTCAAAAGTGGTCACAGACTATTTAGAGAAATCTAAATTAATGGAAGAGCTAGAGAAAACAGGCTTTTACTTAGTAGGTTATGGTTGTACCACTTGTATTGGTAACTCAGGGCCACTTTTAGAGGCAATCGAGGATGGCATTGAAGAGAATGATCTCGTTGCCGCTGCCGTACTCTCTGGTAACCGTAACTTTGAAGGTCGTATCCACTCACACGTGAAGGCAAGTTATCTAGCATCACCACCGCTAGTTGTCGCTTATGCGCTGGCAGGTACGGTCGATATCGATCTGACGACGCAGCCGTTAGGACAAGATCAGGAAGGCAACGACGTCTATCTAAAAGACATCTGGCCGACCTCTGATGAGATCAATGAGCTGATTGCCAATAACATCGATGCTGATATGTTCCGCAAAAACTACGGCGAAGTATTCGATGGTAGTAAAGCTTGGAACGCGATTAGCTCAGCCGATAGTCAGCTATATCCTTGGGATGAGGGTTCTACTTACATCAAAAACCCGCCGTTCTTTGATGGTATGACTATGGAGCCAGAAGGTATTCCTGATATCGAAGGCGCGCGCATCTTAGGTCTGTTCGGTGACTCTATTACTACCGATCATATCTCACCGGCCGGTAATATCGATCCTGACTCGCCAGCAGGCAAGTACTTGCAAGAGCGCGGCGTCATGGAAGCGGACTTCAACAGTTATGGCTCGCGCCGTGGTAATGATGCGGTCATGACTCGCGGTACCTTTGCCAATATCCGTATCAAAAACTCGATGATGGATGGCCGCGAGGGTGGCTATACTTACTACTTTAAAGACGACAAAGCGACACTTGCAGACGGCAAAGAGATGGCCATCTATGACGCCGCTATGAAGTATAAAGAAGATAAGCGTCCACTCGTTGTCCTTGGCGGCGCGGAGTATGGTTCAGGCTCTAGCCGTGACTGGGCTGCAAAGGGTACGATATTGCTGGGTGTAAAAGCCGTGCTAACCAGCTCGTTCGAGCGTATTCACCGCTCAAACCTAGTCGGCATGGGTGTATTGCCATTGACCTTTAAAGAGGGCGAGAACGCTGAGACCTTTAACCTTGACGGTTCAGAAGTGCTAAGCATTACTGGTCTGAACAATGGCGAGAGCAAAACTGCTCAAGTTACTGCAACTCGCGCTGATGGCCCAAACGAAACCTTTGAGGTAAACGTAGGCTTACAGACGCCAAAAGAGCGCGAATACGTGCGTCATGGCGGGGTATTGCATTATGTACTACGTCAGCTCGCTGCGGAGAGTAAAGACGCTGCGTAATGATTAATTAGAGCTAGGATGAGAGAAAGCCCAATCGTTATGGTTGGGCTTTTTTGTGTTTGTTTGAAGATGGTTTCTAATTTAGATAGCGGTCTTTAATTTATCATTGCTCATAAACAAAAATTACTCGTTCTCAGTAAGCAATCTAACTCCCAAACCAATAAACACCACACCGCTTATTTTATTCAACACAGACTCAATCGCTGGGTTCTCTCGCAGTTTCTGACTAAATCGTGATGCCAGTAGCGCCAAACATACGCACCATATCAAACCCGTCAGCGCAAACGTCAGTCCCAATACCAAAAAAGCTAGCGTGCTATGTGCGTAACTAAGATCGATAAACTGCGGAAAAAACGCTAGGAAGAACAACGCAACTTTTGGGTTAAAGGTATTGGTCAGCACGCCTTGTTTGTATATTTGAGCGTAGTCCAAAGACTTAGCTTGAGCGTTGCTTTTATTATCAGGTAAATTGTCTGCTATAACGGCACTAGGTTTGCTCATCAGCATCTTAAAGCCTAAGTAGCACAGATAACTAGCACCGATATATTTTACGATAGTAAAGGCAAGTGGCGACTTGGCTAAAATGATCGATAATCCGAGTGCTGCCAATACGGTATGCAATAAGATACCTGAGACGATACCGAGCACAGAATATAGCCCCGCTTTTTTACCCTGAGAGACGCTCCGAGTAATGATGTACATCGTATCAATACCAGGGGTCACATTGAGCAAAATGGCTGCTAAGACAAATCCCAAATAGTTATCTATACCAAACATCGCTTGTATCCTCGTTGATAGCGCTTTTGTTGTTTTAGTAAAGAGCCACATTATAAAGCGGTAGATAGCTTTGAGCGACCTATCAGTCTAAGCTCATTGTAGAGATTATCCAATGACGAATTATGTACTTACTTGCTCTTATCAAAAATAGACTACAGACACACAAATAAACCCCTTTTAAAAGCAGCAACGCGGTATCATCACGATATTTTTAAGCGCTTAGCCTGCGATAGTCGATTATTGACTGATGGCTGAGCAAGTCACTATTAAATTGAGCCAACTATGAGCAGACGCGACCTTATTATCTTTATCAGCTTGTCCTTTATGTGGTCGTTATCCTTTATTTTTTATAGAGTAGGCGTGCCTGAGTTTGGCTCGATGTCATTTGCCAGCTTGCGGGTGATATTTGCAGGTCTCACTATGCTGGCCTTTTTAGCCTTTAACCCCAGTCACCTAAAGATAGTGGGTAAGCATTGGAAGCTGCTTACAGTAGTCGGTCTGGTTTCAACATCTATCCCCTTTGTACTATTCTCTTATGCTGCGCAGTCAGTGAACGCCGGTGTGCTTGCAGTACTCAACGCTTCTGTGCCGATGATGAGCGGTTTTATCGCCAGTACATTCTTTAATGATAAGCTCTCAAAAAAGCAGACGCTGGGCTTGATGATTGGCATTATAGGCGTTGTAATCTTGATGAGTGAAAGCTTGTTTGGCGGGGCAGCTTCAGATTTGGGCTCAAGTTTAGTACCCATGGGTTATGCTTTGCTTGGTTGCGTGGGCTATGCTATTGGCGCGAACGTCACCAAGAACTATCTACATGACACCTCACCTGTCGCCATTACTATTGGTGCGATGCTGATTGCAAGTGTCGTCATGCTGCCTGTCGCTATCTACGAGTTTCCTTATGGACAGAGTATCAGTCTAAAAGCTTGGGTCTCGGTGGTTTGTATTGGCGTATTCTCAACGGCGATTGCTTTTATCTTTATCAATGAGCTGATCAAGAGCATTGGCCCTATGCGAGCGACAAGTATCACCTTAGTTATTCCTATATTTGCGATTATCTTTGGTTATATTTTATTAGGTGAGGCTTTGGATACCGCTGCTATTGTCGGTTCAGCGGTGATACTGGTAGGGACTTATTTATCCTTAAATTTGTCGCTAAAGAGTTTTACTGGGTCTCATTAATTGTTCAATGGATGACAAACTCTAATAAAACTGAGCACAAAAAAAGCCTAATCGTTAAGACTAGGCTTTTTTAATGATTAGCTTTTGAGGTGATGAGTTAACGAACATTATCACCATAAGTAACGATTGGACGATCTAAGCGATGTTTAGTAGCGGCGCTTTTTGCACCAGCAATAGCGGCGACAAAAGTGAGTAGCGCACTGATTAACCAGAATAGACCACTGTACAAGGCTGCTTTACGAGCCATATCTTCAGCTTGTTGCAAGTTTTGGTCAACAGTCTGCTGTGCTTGAGCAATATACTGCTCCGTCTTCATTTTGTACTCATTGAATGATTGCGTTACCTCGGTACGTACTTCAAGCGCTTGAGCTTCAGTGAGACCTTCAGCTTGCAGGCGATTGATAAGCTCATCACTCTTTAAGGTTTGTTCAATAGATGCCATACGCTGCTTAGCATAATCATCAATATTGCGCCACGTATCGACACTCGTGAAGTCCATATCGGCTACATCGCCTTGAGTCTCATTGATCATCTGCTCAACGACATTGGTGGTTGCTGCGATTTGTTCTTCATTAAAACCTTGTGTATTTTTAGCAACTAAAGCGTTCAAGTCTTCTTTACTAATATTACCTGAGACGGTTTGATACGCTTGCTGCGCACGTTGTTGCAGCTGCTCAATAGTGCTATCTGGCGCGGCAACGGCTGCCGTACCGACCGCCGAGGTTCCTGCTGCTGCAACGCCGCCTGCTGTCTTGGCTACGGTGCTGACCGTGCCGCCAATAGCGTTACCAGCAGATGCCAAGATACCAGTGGCACTACTTAGCGTAAAAAACGTTGTAAACAAGATGATAAGTGCTGCAGTTAGCATACCTGTTAGCCTGGCATCCTTTGGATCAACATCAGTACCGTCACCAAATAGTGCTTCTGGTGCTGAGAATTTGATGGCAAAGTAACCTGCGATAAAGGCGCTGACTAAAGCAGTAATAGCGGCATATATACCGCCTGCGATACTTGTACCCTTTAAGTCAAAAGGGAGAAAAGAGCTGAGGACGAGCGCTAGGGCAATCATTGCCATAACGACAATCAATCCCATAACGAGACCAGCTAGAACGCCGCGCCACGATGGACGACGCTGAGATGAGTAAGTAGGGGTCATAATCATTCCTTTTAAGGATTACATATCAATTGTTATAAGCTAAATGCTTCACTAATATTTGTGATATAAAAGTTACACGGCACAAAGTTTAGTGAATATATGGCAAGCTTAGTCAAATGCATTTGATATTAGTAATACTATTAGGTAGAGAATAACAAGCATCTTGTATACAAGTGTTAACCTATGTCATTAAAACCTGTAAATGTAAAATCATGTAAAGTTTAAAAGCTAGGTTGTTGATAAAAAAGACAATTTATAGGATATGGTGGACGCTTGAGCAAAGGCTTATTGTGCTAGAACAAATAAGGATCTAAAGTACAGACGACAAAAAGCCCAGTCACAAAATCGTGGCTGGGCTTTTAGTTGTGCTTACTAGTCTTATCTCATGCAAAGCAAAAGAGCTAATAATTGACACCAAATAGTGGCGTCCCCAGGGGGATTCGAACCCCCGTTACCGCCGTGAAAGGGCGGTGTCCTAGGCCTCTAGACGATGGGGACGCATAGAGTGTTGTATTTAATGCAATTAAGCATCGATACAACGGTCAATCACAATATCAGAGTACTCATTATATAAACAAGTCTTGCCTAGGTGCTGATACTGCCTCTTAACTGTTTCATCTAAGATAAAAAATCCAAAGATAAAAATATGGTGGAGCTAAACGGAGTCGAACCGTTGACCCCTTGCATGCCATGCAAGTGCTCTACCAACTGAGCTATAGCCCCTCGTTAAGAGTGAGCGTATTTTAGGGAATAGCTAGGAGGTTGTCAATAGGTAATTTGGGGAATCGTGATAAATAGTCTGGCATGAGTGTTATTAGTAGGGTGCGCCTCGCGCACCTATTATTACTTTTAACAATAACTATAATTCGCAGTTCAACACACGCTACTTTCACAATGTTAATTGATTGTAGGAAATCCTATTTAAAGGATTTCCTTTGCAAGTCTAAAAGTGACAGGCAGCTTTTTAACGGTTCTCATCAGCCAACAAATCAGGCAAATCTGCTGCCGTCTTCTCTAACTTCTTTAGCTTTTTCTTACCCAAACCACCAAGCACATCGATGGCGTGACGCAAGCGGGTCATCGTCATGTCCGCACCGATAATCCACATGGAGTTCATCACTGGCGTGGATGAGGAGCTGCCTGCAATAGCGATAAAGAACGGGGCGATAAAGTCGCGCATCTTGATATCTAGCGCGGCTGCCATGCCTTTAACAATGGCATAAATGTTGTCTTCTGACCATTCTGGCAGTGCTTCTAATTGCCATAATGTCAGCTGCAAGATTTCCATAATTTGCTCAGGGGTAAGCGTTTTGTGCGCAAAATCCTCGCTAGTGATTTCAGGTAAGTTTTGAAAGTAAAAACCGCCCCAATTAACTGCGTCAGAGAGTAGCTCAATACGAGGTTGTATTGCGGCTGCCATCGCCGTCAGCTTATCGCTATTATTGGCCCAGTCGAGGATTTTATTCTTTAATTCTTCAGGCGTCAGCGCGCGTAGCCACTCACTATTGAGCCAATACAGCTTTTCGATATCAAAGATAGGCCCGCCCAAAGACACGCGCTGAATATCGAAACTGGCTATCATTTCATCAAGAGTGAATTTTTCTTCGTCGTTTGGCATAGAGTAGCCCATACGCCCTAGATAATTGAGCAGCGCCTCAGGGAGCACACCTGCATCACGATAGTAGGTGATGGAGGTTGGATTTTTGCGTTTTGATAGCTTGGATTTATCAGGGTTGCGCAGTAGCGGCATATGGCACAGAACGGGCATCTCCCAGCCGAAGTACTCATATAACAATTGATGCTTGGGCGCGGAATTGAGCCATTCCTCACCGCGCATGACGTGCGTGATCTGCATCAAATGGTCATCAACGACATTAGCGAGATGGTACGTTGGTAGGCCGTCAGTTTTGAGCAGCACTTGCATATCGACTTGTTCCCACGGGATCTCAACCGTACCGCGTAGCATATCCTCAACCTTGCACACGCCATCTTTAGGTACACGCATACGAATGACGAAAGGTTTGCCATCAGCGACCATTTTATCAGATTCAGTACGCGGCAAATCAGCATAGCGACCGTCATAACGCGGCGTCTCACCGCGCGCCATTTGCTCCGCGCGCATGGCGTCTAGTTCCTCAGGGGTACAAAAACAGCGAAAGGCATGATCTGAGTCTAGTAGTTTTTGGGCATGATCTTTATAGATATCCGCGCGCTCGCTTTGACGATAAGGCGCATGGGGCCCGCCAACATCAGGACCCTCTGCCCAATCTAGACCCACCCAACGTAGCGCGTCCAAAATCATCTGCTCGGAGGCTTTAGTTGAGCGCACTTGATCGGTGTCCTCAATACGCAAAATAAATTCACCACCGTTTGCCTTGGCAAAAGCCAGATTAAACAGGGCGATATAAGCGGTGCCAACATGTGGAAATCCAGTAGGTGAGGGGGCGATACGGGTACGAACAGGGCGCTTGATGGAGCTAATAGTCTGGGTCATAAGGGTCTCGGGATAGTGTTGCTGGTTAAAAAGTTGCCAGCTAAAAAATAGGCAATTAAAGAGTAGAAATAGCGTAAAATATAGCGCTAGTATAACAGAGCGTTTCGATATTTTTAACGAAAAGCCCCTCTAGCGCTTGACTCACCGTGTATCCTTGCGATAATAACGCAAGTTGTCTGATAACTTGTTTATTTTTATACTATTACTGGCCGCCTAGGTCGTCATTTACTGAGTGATTTGTGTCCTTATTAGATTCTAAGCCTAACGCCAATCTTGATACTGTATCAAGTGCTACGCAAACGCCAGAGCGTGATGAGCCTGTATTTGTGCATGACGCGGTATTATTAAACGAAGCGGTTGCTGCAGTGCTGGGCGTCAAATCCTTACCAAAAGCAGCTCGTTTGCAAGCGGGCGGTATTTATGTTGATGCAACTTTTGGGCGCGGCGGTCATAGCCGTTTGCTGCTCTCACACTTAGCTGACGATGCCAAGCTTATCGTCTTTGATAAAGACCCGACCGCGATTGCAGTCGCTCATGAATTGGCGGCGACAGACAGCCGCGTCCAGGTTATTCATGATAGCTTTGCTACTTTGACGGGCAGCTTAAATGCTTTGGGTATCGCTAAAGTAGACGGACTTATGGCAGATCTGGGGATATCCTCACCGCAGATTGATGATGGCACGCGCGGCTTTAGTTTTATGCGTGATGGCGTGGTCGATATGCGCATGGACACAACTCGCGGGCAGTCTGTTGGACAGTGGCTTGAGCAGGTCGATGATGAGACCCTTGCTAACGTACTCTATGAGTTCGGTGAAGAGCGTCATAGCCGCCGTATTGCCCGCGCCATCAAACAAATGGACAGTTATGAGTCGACACTTGAGTTGGCTGAAGTGATAAAAGTGGCGCACCCAAACTGGCAGCGCGGCAAGCATCCAGCGACCCAAAGCTTTCAGGCGATGCGTATCTTTATTAACAATGAGCTTGGCGATGTCGATAGCTTTTTGGCGCAAAGTATTGAGATGTTAAAGCCAGGCGGGCAGCTTGCGGTGATTAGCTTTCACTCGTTAGAAGATCGCCGTATCAAGCAGTTTTTGCAGCGTCATAGTAAGGGTCAGTATCCAGAGGATGAAAACCTACCCATGCCGCCTAAACGCCCGCGGTACTTTAGTAAGCCCAGACGCATTGGACCTAGCAAGACTGAGATCGCTGATAATCCGCGCGCGCGTAGTGCGTGGCTACGCGCCGCGACTCGTAGTGACGTGATAGTTAGTACGAACTAACAGCCACTGCAAACTAACTGCACAAAAGCTTGATTTAACGATGCCAAGGCATGAATAGCTACGCGCCTGTTAAGAACCTGTAAATATTCTCTGTTAAGCTGCTTCACTTTTAGCAGTATTCTTTTTTATTTTTATTTTGAGAGCGTCATGGCACCTTCTGGCAAACCGACCAAGCAGCAGCATACTTCTACAGCTCATACAGATGTCGGTGAACTGTTTGCCAAGCGTTTTAATGTGGTCAGTATTTATGTGGTGATACTGCTCTTATTAGCGGGCGCTATCATCTGGAGTGGTATCAAAACTGCCCAAAACGTGCAGCAATATCATCAGGACTACAAAACCTTGCAAGACATGAAAAAACAAGAGCGCAAATTGCAAATTGAGCACCAGCGTTTATTGATTGAGCAGCAAACCTTTAGCGCTACCCCGCAAATTGCCAGCCGCGCGGTTGCAGAGCTAGGTATGTACTCGCCTACGCTCAAAGACAAGCTCATCATTCAGCCAGGTGTTGCCGCTGTATTATCGAGTGCCGCGCCAAATCCGCAGAAACCCTTAGCTGAGAAAAACACTGTAGCTGAGCAAGAGTCCTTGAGCGATACGCTACTAGAGAACGCGCCACAGGCGAGCACAGACGTATCGGAGGCGGCGCTATGAGTACTAAAAAACCTGACTCCAAAGCTAACAAGAATAAAAAACCTGCTAGCGGTAAGGTTATCAAACCCCTTCGCCGTGCTAGTACCGCCAAATCAGGTAGTGTTAATACTCGCAAAGCAAAATTATTTGGTCGCCTAAAAAAGAATGAGAGCGAGGGCGCTTACACCAGCGTCAAAAACCGTAAAAAACTTGCTTTTAATAAAGCCTCAGGCGCGTCCACTCGCGGCGGCTTTGAAGATGACAAAGACCGGTTTCGCATGATTTGGGGCATTGCCTTTGTTATCTTAATACTTTTAATCGCACGCGCCTACTATGTGCAAGTCATCAACGCACAGTTCTATCAAGCCAAAGGCGATGAGCTGATCACCAGCACTCGCACGCAAAAGTCTTATCGCGGTATGATTACTGATCGTAATGACTTACCGCTCGCCGTTAGTGCGCCACTTGCGACAGTCTCTTTTAGCCCGCATGATTATGCGCGCGAATACTACGAGATCAAGCGCATTATTCTGACCAATCCAAACAGCCCGCAACTGCGTGCACGGATGGAGCAGCGCCTAAAAGACATGGATCTAACTATTTTGGCTGCTGCTGCCAATATTCCTGTTACTGAATTACAAAAAGTGACGGCTATTGATGACAGTATTGACGTCACTGATCCTGATGCGGTGAAAGCGGCGCTACCCTCTGGTGCAGGCTCACACTATCTACCGCTACTGAACAAAGTCACCCCTGAGATTGCACAAAGTGTGAGCTCACTTGACTTTACTGCGGTATACGAAAAGAACTTCTTTCAGCGCTATTATCCGCAGCCCCAGCCCAACTCGCAGCTACTTGGCTTTATGGGTCAAAACTCCGCTGATCCTGAGGGCGGCTACGAGGGACGTGCGGGTATCGAGCGCCAGTATGAGACGATGCTCGCTGGTGATGATGGCAAAGTCTTAGTGCTAAAAGACGCCAAACAAAACAGTTTAAAAGAGATCAAGCAGCTTGAACCTGAAATTGCAGGTAAAGATGTGGCATTGACGATAGATTCGCGCTTGCAGTATTTATTATATAAAGAGCTAGAAAAGGCAGGACGCTTGCAGCGCGCGCGTTGGTCGACGGGTATGGTCGTTGATGTCCAGACAGGCGAGGTGCTTGCGCTCTCAACATGGCCCTCATTTAACTCCAATGATCTCAACGAGATGACGGGTGAAAACCAGCGTAACCGTGCGGTGCTTGATGTCTTTGAGCCAGGCTCGGTGATGAAGCCGTTTACCGTTGCTGCCGCTTTAGATTCAGGCAAGTACACCGCTAATTCTCTAATCGATACCAATCCTGGTTCCATTCGGGTGCGCGGCTATACCATTCGCGATCATAACAATTTGGGTATGATCAATATGGCAACGCTACTTCAAAAATCGAGCAACGTCGCCTCAACCAAGATTGCTTTATCCTTGCCGCCTGATGCCATTACCAATATGCAAAGACAGTTCGGCTTTGGGACCAAAACGCCCCTGCAGTTCCCAGGTGAGGGTAGTGGCCTTGTCGTTACGCCAAAAGAAAAAGAAACGGCAAGACGAGCCACGGTCAGTTATGGCTATGGTCTACAAGTGACGCTCGCGCAAGTGGCACAGGCTTATGCAGCGCTAGCGGCAGGCGGGGTTATGCATCCGCTTACCTTGATCAAAGATAACGAAGCAACGCCAAGTAAGCGCATTATGGAACACGAGCAAGCGATGGCTATTGTAAAAATGCTTGAATCCGTGACTGAGGCTGGTGGTACGGCAAAAGCGGCAGCGATTGATGGCTACCGCGTCGCTGGCAAGACAGGAACCTCGCGCCGGATCAATCCTGATGGCGGCTACTATACGGATCAATACCGTAACGTATTCGCTGGTATGGCGCCTGCCTCTAATCCGAGACTGGTCGGTGTTATGCTAATCGAAGACCCGCGCGGTCAGATTTACGCCGGTTTGACGGTAGCGCCTGTTTTTCATAATGTGATGAAAGAGGCACTACGCTTGTATAATGTGCCTCTTGATAAACCTTTGCAGACCACAGAACCCTAAACAAAAATAAAACCCTGTGTTGTCTCTCATTTTCTTTAGGAGTTGTCCATGACTGAGTCAAATTATAACCTTGTTACTTTGCAGCAGTTGATGGACGGTTCTCAAAGCGGTGATAAGGATCAAGGTAGGTTACGTCAACACCTGCTAGATATGCTAGTACAAGACCAATCAGTCGCTGATATCGCATTCCACCAGTTTCAATTAGACAGCCGGCAAGTGGGCGCGCAGGATGTCTTTGTCCTGCTAAAAAGCCAAATACCGAACTGCCAAAAAAGCCGTCACTACATCGAACAAGCCGCGCAAAATGCAGCCTTCATCTTATCTGAGATTGACCCGCAAGCTTTGTTTGCTACTGCTCATGTTCCGCCGCACCGTCATATCCAACTCGGTAACCACCAAGATACTGACTTGGCTTTATCAGATCTGCCTTGTCCTATTCTTTATGTGCCTGATATTCGGGATTTTTTGGGTGATTTGGTTCAGAGCCGCATGCAATATCAGCACCCTACCGCTTTGCCTACAGTAGTCGCGGTGACGGGCACCAATGGCAAAACGACGATTAGTCAACTGGTCGCGCAGCTCACGCAATTGGTCGGTATGAGTAGTGCGGTGATGGGTACGGCAGGCAATGGACGCTTGGGCGCACTGGTACAAGCGAGTCATACCACAGGCGACGCGCTGGCGGTGCAGCAATTTTTATATAAAATGGGTCAAGAGCAAGCGCAGATATTGGCACTTGAGGCCAGCTCGCATGGACTTGATCAGCAGCGTTTGCAAGGCATGCCTGTGAGCGTTGCTATCTATACCAATCTCTCTCGCGATCATCTAGATTATCATGCTGATATGAGCGAGTATGCACAGGCAAAAGCAAGATTGTTTGACAAAGCACACTTTCCAGCGCTGACTCATGCCATTATCAACAGCGATGATGAGCATGCGCAAATTATGATAGATACAGCGAAAGCGAGTGATCTTATTGTATGGACGTATAGCTTGCAGCCTGAAAAGTCAGCAACTTTTATGGCAACTCGCATTGAGCCTAGCCTTGAGGGTGTACAAATTGCCTTGCATAGCGAGTTTGGGGACATTACTATTATCAGCCCATTACTAGGGCTTTTTAATGTGGCCAATTTGCTTGCCGCTATTGCTGCTGCTGTCGCTTTAGGTGTGGATATCGAGCGTGTAGCTAGCGTCGTACCTAAGTTGCAAGGCGCTATCGGACGTATGCAGCGCGTACCGTCAACTGATGGCTGCTTTATCGTGGATTACGCGCATACTCCTGATGCGCTCAGTCAAGTGCTCGCTAGCCTAAGAACGCATTGCGACGGGCAGCTATGGGCAGTGTTTGGCTGCGGCGGTGACCGAGATGCGGGCAAGCGACCACTGATGGCGCAAGCAGGACTATCAGGTGCTGATAAAGTGATATTGACCGCTGACAATCCGCGCACCGAAGACCCGAGTGTCATATTGCAAGATATGCAATCAGGTATGACAGGTGAGCAATACAAGCGCACGCACATAGAGCCTGCACGCCAGCGTGCTATTGACTATGCAGTGACCCACGCCAAGCCTGATGACATTGTGGTTATCGCAGGCAAAGGTCACGAAACGTACCAAGAGATTAATCATGTGCGCCATGACTTTGATGACAGTGTTGTTTTAGCGCAAGCCCTCAAAAAAGCGCAACGTCTCTGATTTTATAGCCTTTAGATACGATAACTACTATTACGACAACCATTAATAAGATAATGAAAGCCCTACAAGGTAACCCCTATGACAGCTGACAACGATAATACCCTTCAGTCGCAAGGACTCTACGTCTGGCAAGCGGACAATCTGCTCGCTGCTACCAATGCACTCGATGGTCATTGGCAGCTACCAGACTCTGATCAAGCAGATCAAACCCAAAGCCCTCAATTGACAAGTAATCGTATCGCTACCGATACGCGCACAATAAAGACGGGTGATATCTTTTTGGCGCTCAGCGGTGACAACTTTGATGGTCATGATTATATCAATCTAGCGGCCACTCAAGGCGCTGTCGCTGCTATCGTCTCACGTCCGATCTCAACCAGTATCCCGCAATTAGTCGTCACTGATACGCGCCTGACACTTGGGCATCTGGCCGCTCATCGTCGTCAGCAGCATACTGATTTAACGGTAATTGCTATTACAGGCTCTAGCGGCAAGACCACTTGTAAAGAGATGCTTGGTAGCATTTTTGGGCGCTTAGCGCCAACGCTGATCACGCGTGGCAACTTAAATAATGATTTGGGCGTACCCATGATGCTCCTTGAGCTGTCCGATCATCATCGTTATGCCATCATGGAGCTTGGCGCGAATCACATTGGCGAGATCGCTTATACCACTGAGATTGTCCGTCCTGATGTGGCTTGTATCTTAAATATCGGCACTGCGCATTTAGGCGAGTTTGGTAGCCGCGAGGGTATCTGTCAGACCAAAGCTGAGATTTATCACACTTTAAATGATACTCAGTTTGCCATTGTTCCAGACAAAGACGATTTTACCAACCAACTGCGCCGTATCGCTGAGACGCATACCTCCAATGTCATCGGTTTTGGTAATACTGATGTCAGCGCCAGTCACCTAGACGTCGAGCCTGAGCGCAGTGAGTTTAAATTGCATATCGGTACGCAGGTGCAGGATATCAATTTGCCATTAGCAGGCGAGCACAATGTCAAAAATGCCCTAGCTGCCGCCGCATGCGCTTATGCTTTAAACATTCCTATTGAAGACATCGTGACAGGCCTCGAAAATTCGCGCCCTGCTAAAGGTCGCCTTGATAGTCAAATGCTCGGCAACCACCGCTTGATCGATGACACTTATAATGCCAATCCGCATTCAGTACGTGCAGGCGCTAAGGTGCTCGCCGCGCAAACAGGGACGCAAATCATGGTGCTAGGCGATATCGGTGAGCTTGGCGATGCGGCGGTAAGTGAGCATCAAAGCCTTGGACGCACGATTGCCGCGACAGGTATCGATGTGCTGCTCTGCGTTGGTGAATACGCCCGCTATACTGTCGCTGGTGCCAAAGAAGTGAGTGATATCAATGCCCATGCTTTTGATGACAAAGACAGTCTGCTTAAGTATTTGCAATCGTTTTTACAAGCGCAGCAAGCACAGCCGTGTACCGTTTTATTCAAAGGGTCGCGCTTTATGGCGATGGAAACCCTTATCAATGCGCTAGTCGAGGAGTAGGCGGTGTTAGTTTGGTTGTTTGAATGGCTTAGCCAATATTACTCACCGTTTTCTGCGGTATCCTCTTTGACTTTGCGCGCGCTACTAGCGGTGGTAACTGCGCTTGGGCTTAGCTTAGCACTGGGTGGCCCTGTTATTCGCCATCTGCGTACCCTTAAATATGGTCAGGCGGTTCGTGATGATGGGCCGCAGTCACATATCATCAAGACAGGTACGCCGACGATGGGCGGGGTGCTGATACTTAGCACTATTGGGGTGTCGACCCTACTGTGGGCGCGTCTTGGTAACCCCTATATTTGGATTTTGCTCATCGTCATGATTATTTTTGGCGCGGTAGGCTGGGCGGATGATTGGCTCAAGATTAAGCACAAAAACCCAACAGGACTTATCGCTCGCAAAAAATACTTTTGGCTGTCTGTTGGCGCGATATTCGTTGGCGCCTCACTATACTATATTGCTACTTTGCAGCCAGATATAGCGACGACGCGCAGTATGGTAGATTTACTACTGCCTGTATTTAAAGACTGGGTTGTGCCTTTTTCAGTTGTGCCCTTTGGTATTGCTTTTATTATCTTTACCTATTTTGTGATCAATGGTGCCTCAAACGCGGTGAACTTGACCGATGGCCTAGATGGTTTAGCGATCTTGCCTGTCGTCTTAGTTGCCGCAGGTTTAGGCGCTATGGCCTATGTGTCAGGAGATATTCGATTCTCAGAGTATCTACATGTGCCTTATATTCCCTACAATTCAGAAGTGATTGTCGTTTGCGGGGCAATGGTGGGCGCAGGTCTTGGCTTTTTGTGGTTCAACGCTCATCCTGCGCAGGTGTTTATGGGCGATGTTGGCGCATTATCCTTAGGCGCTATGCTCGGCACTATCGCGGTTATGACCCGTCAAGAGATTGCCTTTGCTATTATGGGCGGTCTATTCGTCGCCGAAGCGGTGTCTGTTATCTTACAAGTAGGCTCGTATAAGCTACGCAAAAAACGTATCTTTCGTATGGCGCCGCTTCATCATCATTTTGAAGAGATTGGTTGGAAAGAGACGCAAGTGGTGGTTAGATTCTGGATTATCGCTATTTTGCTGGTGATACTGGGTCTTATGACACTAAAATTACGTTAGACTTCAATAGCAAAAAGGCCATCTTAGAGACGACTAAGGTGGCTTTTTTATCGGCTATCAATCACAAATTTTGTTAAGATAAGCGCCATATTGCGCCGATTTTGAGAACCCTGTGTCTTTATTTATTTGTCCTATCTGTCAGTCACCGCTAACATCTGCCGCAGATACTTGGCGCTGTGATGGCAGCTTGCACCAAAAGCAAGTCTCGCACCCGTTTGATGTGGCGCGTCAAGGCTACGTCAATCTATTGCCCGTACAACAAAAAAAGTCCAAGATGCCAGGGGACTCTCAGCACTCTATTGACGCCCGTAAGCGTTTTTTGCAAGCAGGCTATTATGAGCCGCTACAGACGCTTATTTGTGAGCAGATAAGCGCATTAAATCAAAAGACAAATAGCCAAGCAGGCAAGAGTCGCTGGTTAGATATTGGCTGCGGCGAGGGTTACTATACGCAGGCGATGGCACAGACAGGGGTGGATACTTTGATAGCTGCTGATATTAGTAAGCCTGCTGTCATCCGCTTAGCAAAAGCGAGTAAAGTAGCAGGTCAACTCTGGTATCAGCAAGATAAAAACGCGCGTGCAGCGACTATCTATCCTATCGTTACCAGCGCTGCACATTTACCTTTAAGCGCGCAAAGTTTAACTGGTATGAGTAGTATTTTTAGTCCGATATTGCCAGCCGCTTTTGCCAAGGTATTGCAAAAAGACGGCTACCTTATCATTGCTAAGCCTGATATAGAGCATTTAGCCTCGATACGCGAAGCTCTATTCGATGAGGTGCGCGCTCATGATTCAGATAAGTTTTTGCTAGAGGTTGCGCCTTATTTCACCTTACTAAAAACGCATCAGATCAGTACCGATTTGCACTTATCGACATCTGCGCTCGATGATTTATTGACTATGACGCCCTATGCCTACCGCGCTCGCGTCCATAAGCGTCAAGCGCTGCTGGATATAAGCCAAGATCAGCCGTTTGCGACCACAGCTAGATTTGTGGTGTATGTATTGCAAAAACGTGTTGCTAGTTTAGAGTCATGATAATTTTGCTAGTACATAAGTCGCTATATAGTCAGTCCAATATAAAAAAGATACAGCGGGACTGGAATGAATTTTTTGCAGCCTCTGTCTGCGTAGGCACAGCAAGCCAGAAAAATTTATACCAGTTCCGCGTTTTTGCATAACGTATCCATTTTATCTAGTGTTGACTATAGCACAGGCCCCATAGTCGCTACGATATTGTTCCAAATTCTATAAAACAAAGACCAGTTCTCAACCTGTTCGCGGGTAACTTCTTCTGAATCCGCAAGATACTCATGCTGACGCTCAATAATTTTAGCGCTTAAAGCCTTGTCACTAAAGATGACGTTGTTCTCATAGTTCAAATCAAAACTACGCAAATCTAGATTGGTCGAGCCAATTAGGCTGATTTCACTATCGACCGTCAGAGTCTTGGCATGCAACAAGCCCGGTTTATACTCATAGATTTTGACACCAGCTTCAAGCAGCTCCCAATAGTAGCTGCGAGACGTCGCCGCCACGATAAAAGAATCATTGTACTTAGGGAATATCATCGTCACATCAACGCCGCGATATGAGGTCGCGCACAGGCTACTGACCAAAGAATAATCAGGGACAAAATAGGGCGTCGATATAATTAAGCTATGTTTGGCTTGACCAATAAGCGTAGTCAAAAACTGCGGCGTGGTGCCACGGCGCTGAGTTGGACCATCAGCGAAGACTTGTGCAGCAATGCCAGTAGAGCTTTGTTCACTATCAAGCTTAGCTTGCGGGTCTATACAAGTATCATCATCAAGCTGATCTAGCATTTGCGTTTGAGTTTTGCTTTTACTTTCACCTTCACTATCAAGCATTGGGCTGGTTTCTACAAAATAAGGAAAGCTCTCTAAGGGCGTATCAGGGTTTTTGATCAGCCAGTCACTAGCAAATAGCATCTGGTTTTGTGCGACGATAGGTCCCTCAAGCCGTAACATGATATCGACCCATGGCGCGTATTTGGGCTTGACTCGAAACTCAGGATCAGCGCAATTACGACTACCGCTATAGCCAATTTTGCCATCAATGACGGTAATCTTACGGTGATTGCGCAAGTCAATACGGCTAAAGAGTAGCACCTTTATGATATTACTAATCGGTAGCGCGACGCTTACCTGTACGCCAGCCTCCTTCATCTCTTGCCAAATTTTGGAGCGTACCATTTTACGTGAGCCCATACCATCAACCATCGCCCGACAAGTGACCCCGCGCTTTGCTGCGCGCATGAGTGCCTGTGCGGTATCGATACCCATACCATCGATAAGCCAAATATAGTACAGCACATGGATATGATCGGTTGCCGCATCAAAGTCCGCTATCATGCGCCGGCTAGTTTCAGCCGCGTCAGGCATCAGCTCAGCACGATTACCGACTGTAGTATGAAAGCCTGTGGCATTGGCAGAGTAGGCAAACGGCGCTTGGTATTCAGGGTCGATAGCGGCGCGCATCGTCTCCTCAGAGCCGAGTACTTCAGGGTTATTACGGTACAGCTCATTTTTGATGTGCTCGTAGTCTTGGGTAAACCTGCGCCCCAGATGAATCTCACCAAACAACCAATACACCACGACGCCGATATATGGCAGTATAAATAGGACAACTAGCCAAGCTAAGCGCGCAGGCGCTGTCAAATCATGACGAGACAGTACGCGTAGAGAGATGAGCACTAAGAGTATGAAATGTAGCGTCAGTAGCACATCTAGCAACATAGAGGTGTCCTGTTATTATATAAGGTAGTAGTCGTACGTCTGGGTCAGTATAAGCTACTTCAAATCTAGGCACGTTGATACATGATATTGTGCCAACACATAATATATTTAAATAGCAACATCAAAAGCAATGGATAAGTTATCTATCCTTGTGAGATACTCAAACAACATAAAGTAGTGGTTAAGGAGGAGGACGTGAGTAATAAAAACACGATAAAAGCTTTCGTAATCGTTTTATTGTTGTCAGGATGCTCGCCTCAACAAGACCCCAACGTTGCCTTATCTGAGCGTCAGCAAGACCCAATAGAACAGCTTGAAATCACTAAAAACGTTGATCGGAGCCAATTTAGCTACAAAGAGACTTTCTATGTCCCTATATACTCAGATATTTATACGGATAGAGACAATCGAAAAGTTCTATTATCGGCGACACTAAGCGTGCGTAATACCACTCTCAAACACCCGCTTTTTATTAATAAAATCGATTATTACGATACCGATGGTGCTTTTGTAAAGTCCTACCTAACCAAGCCTATTGAATTACCGGCGATGGGTACGCTTAATTATATTGTTGAAAAAGAAGAAGATAAAGGTGGCTCTGGGGCCAATTTTATTATTGAAGTTGAAGGAGTAGACGAAACGGTTAGACCAGTCATCGAAGCCGTTATGATCGGTAACTTTAGTAATAAAGGCTTTGCGTTCACTACTGAAGGTACGCCAGTTATACATCAATAGAAACAACCAATCGACTCTATCAATACTCTCCCAAAGCCCAGCCACTCACAAAAGCAAAATACTCACGAAACCATGCATTATATCGAATCGATAACGGCGTCGTACTCGCTACCGTTATCGGCTGCGTATAACCTTGATGGCGGGCAATGCTAGCCGCGCGAATAGTATGAAAGTCGCTGGTCACGATGGCGATAGGTTGTGAGAGGGAGACGCCTTTGGCAGCTAATAGCGGCTTGCTTAGACTTAAATTCTCCTCAGTGCTAGTGCTCAGACCTTCTTGCACAATGCGCTTAAATGCAATGCCGTGCGCTTCACTAAGATAGGTCGCCATAATATCGGCTTCACTACGACTGCGCCCAAAACCAACACCACCGCTAGTGATAGCGATAGCATCAGGCTGCGCTTTAATAACAGGGGCAGCCGCGTCTAAACGTTTGGCGAGGGTCGGCGTGGGCTTACCATCGACTGTTCCTGATCCTAATACGATGACGGCGGCGATATCTGGCAATGGCTGACGACTGCGCTCAATCTGCTGCTGCAAAGAGCCGATAAACACCCCAAAGCTGACCAGCCATACTGCAAATGCGCCCCATAATGCGCCCCAAACTCGCTTATACAGACGTCTACGTCCAATAAAGTCGCGAATGCGCCGCCAGTATAGACCATGAGCGACAAAAATGATGCCAATAGCAAACGGCACTACAGTACCGAAGTTAACTTTGCCCACCATCATAAGCGCTACGCAATCGACGATGATAACGATACCGATGACGGTTAATACAATACGAGCAGTGACTAAGAGACGAGTAGGGACTAAGAGCTTGGGCATAGAGTTATGATTTAGCAAGGAAGTGATGGTATTAAAAGAATAAGTGCCGATTATCTACGTAAGAACCCACATGATAGATGAGTTCTATGTAGAAGATAAGACTTAACGACTGGTATAAGTAACAGTTTCGATACCATTGGCTGTAGGGATAGAGGCCGTAGCCTTGCTATTTAAGATATCGCCCTTAGCATCGATGTTATAGCATTCTACAGTACTGCTATCTGATACTGGAGACAACAGATTTTGTGAGGTACTAATACAGAACCAAGCGGTCGTTGGGCTGGCCTGCGTAAGCGACCATGACTGCTGGTAGCGGCTGATTTGATTGCGTTTGCTGCTATCGCTATAGACGTTTTCGGTAATCAATGTGCCTTTATCGCCAACGCGAGCGACTTTAGGTAGGTCAGCGGTTTGGGTCGCTACCGAATACGCGCCTGAGCTGTCGGTATAACCATAAAAACGCGCAGGGTTTAGGGTAAAGTAATTGATACTGGTCGAACGACTGACTACGTTACCGCCTACTTTAGTGACAGTGGCGTACTCAGCGCCTTGTACACGCTTGCCCTCAAATTCCATGATGCCTTTAGGAGTCACTTTGGTGTCAATAGTTCTATTTTGGGTACTATTGACCTCAGTGAGCGTCTCAGTGCGCGGCTGGGTATAGATATTGAGTAGAGCCGTCTCAACAGGGTACTGCATGATGATAGGCTCGCCGCCCAGTGCTACCTCATTATTGGTTATTGTGACGCAAGCGCTTAGCATCGTTATCAGGCCCAGTCCCAAGCCCATTTTTAGTGTCTTCATAAAATACTCCTTTATTATCACATGAGAATGATCGCTATCTACTATAGTCGAATTTTTCATCAATAACATCTGTCTTATGACAAGAGCAGTACGATAGAGTAAGGGAGTAATTGACTTATATAAGGGTAGAGAATATTGTAGGAAAGGATAGAAGTATAATAGTCTAAAGTCATACAAGACTTTGCAAAAGCAGAGTTTTATCTTATAGAAATAATCCTTTATTAAGAAATCACATCATATTTAAACAGTAAAATCGCTACAGAAAAGCAAATTAATACGCTCAAAAATATATAGAACAAAACATGATTACTAGCTAGTTTTTTTCTAAAATCAGAATACCCTAGCGTATCAAAGGTAATATAGTCCTGATTAATACTAGAGTAATCAATGGTTTTTACAGTTTCAATAAAATGCTCAACGAACCAAGAAGGCCAGTGCTGTGGTTCAAACGGGGAGATATCAGTGAGCTGAGTACGAGCTGAAAATTTATCCCAATTGCTAGTACTTAGATTAAGACTGTGCATGCGCCAATCGGTAAAGCTATAACGGCTTACTCTTTGGGTAAAAACGACATCGACGTCTTTATGGTTGCTATCTTTAAAGATTCTTTGCATAAGCGCAAAGATAGTGCTCTTTGTGCCTTCTAGACACTGCAAAAAGTTTTGATTGTTATTGCACAAAAACCCCATAATATGATTATCTTTATTAAAGGATTTTGAATGATTCTGTATGTGTTCAAATACAGAGCTTTCAGTCGTATTTATGCCGCTGACATATATCAACCTTATGAGAGAGTCTGCAGGAGTTTCTCTCATAGATTTTTCTAACATGTGGTGAGTGACTATATGGGTTTTGATAGTGATATTCCTAATATTATCTTTTGCTTCTTGTTAGCGTGCTAACGATTATCTTACCGTTTTTCTATATATTTATCCAAGTTTACCTTATGAAAAATACCTTTGAACGTCCAGAATAAAAGGCATTTTATCAAAGTTAAGTAGATAGTTTTTAAAAGAACACACACCAGTGAGTAAAACCTCGTATCATAACCGTTTAAATGATAAGTTGAGCTTACAACAGCAGTAGTCACGCATAAGGAGCATGTATGTCTGCCACCAAAGATGAGATCGTCGCCTTTATGGCGCAAGAGTTTCCGCAAGTTGGGTATCAGGTTGAACAAGTTAATGAGAAGGGCGCGATACTATCGCGTGAAATAGGGGTGAACGAGCTACGCCCTGGTGGCACGGTCTCTGGGCCTGTTATGATGAGTATTGCTGACGTCGCTATCTATGTAGCGATACTAGGTAGAATTGGCATCGTACCGCTCACTGTAACAACCAGCCTTAGCATTAATTTTTTGCGCAAACCGTCCAGTGACGCACGTATTATCGCAGATTGCACCTTAATGAAAGTAGGGCGCACGCTGATCATTGGTGAGGTGTCTCTGTATTCAGAAGGCTCTGATGATATGGTCGCTCATGTTGTCGGTACTTATTCTGTGCCGCCTGCATCTGTCACGCACGGACGCGGCAAAGCAACGACTTAGCAGTCGGTTTATAATCAAAAAGGTTTTGGAGGGGTGTGGATGTAAAGCTAGAGGCAATAACTAAGCTAATAGTATAAGCTAAAAATAAATGGCGGTGACGGAGAGATTCGAACTCTCGATACGCTATGAACGTATACACACTTTCCAGGCGTGCGGTTTCAGCCACTCACCCACGTCACCTTTTTTGATACGCTAAAATTTATTTAAAATAAAGCGCTCGTCTATTTCAGACGGCTTATTATAGCTCACGCGCACCCAGATGTCACTGGTAAATCAGTCTCTTATTACTTTTACTACTAGGTTTTGGCAGCTAAACTTTCTTTATCAGCGAGCGCCTGCTAGGATAGCGTACAAAGAGTTGCTAGCAAAAATGATAGGTAAACGATGAGCGCCACAGAATATTATCCTAGTTCTAAAGAGTGCCTAAAAAGGTATATTGTGCGCGCGATAAGCGGTTGGCTAGTAGTGATTGTCGCCTCAGTCACGCCCGCGTATGCCGATGAGCTATCTAAGTGTAGCGAGTCCTTTTACGGTGGTATTTATCCTGAGTTTATCAATGATAAGCTAAGCCAAAAGACTCAGCCGCTTTGTATGGATGGTTTTGGGGTCATGTACTCAGGCGTCTCGCGTACGCCGCTGTGGTCAGCTGAATATCTGACGCGCGCGCGTCTTAATCAAGCCAAAGAGATCGATCGTGAGGACAGCTTTCACGAAGAGAGCCGCTTGCCTAAATCCGCTCGTGCCTCTTTAGATGACTATTCAGGCTCAGGCTATGACCGCGGGCATCTAGCGCCTAACGCGGACATGGCAACGCGCTCTCAGCAGTACGATAGCTTTAGCCTTGCCAATATTGCTCCACAGTCGCCGCGTAACAATCGCTATATCTGGCGCAATATTGAGTCCGCGACGCGTTACCTCACTCAGCAATATGGCGAAGTGTATACGCTTACAGGTGTCGCTTTTACAGACAAAAAAGCCAAACAGCTAAATGGACAGGTCCTTGTACCGAGCCACTTTTTTAAAGCCGTTTATATTCCCGCGATCAATCAAGCGGGCGTCTATTATGCGCCAAACGATGAGTCAGAGCGTATCGATATCATTAGTGTCGATGAGCTGGCGCAACAGACAGGTATCGATGTGCTACCTATGCTCGATTATCAAGTCAAAGCAGAGGCTATGGCATTACCGCTTAAGGCTGGGGAGAGTATAGATGAATCAGAGTTGTCGAGCGATGAGCCTATATGGATGCTATTTGTCTGGGCGATTATTGATTGGCTAGTCGCGCAATTGCAGGCCTAACCGATAGTTATCATCAGGAGATATTATGATCAAGCCCTTTGCTAATAATCACCAAAGCATACAAATTGGTGAGCTAGTTATTGAGAATCAAAAAGATAAAGTTATCATTTACGGTGACATAGATCTAAGACTTACCAAAAGTGGACATGAGCAAGCGCTGAGACTACATGAGCTCACCACTCAGATTCTACAAGCGTTTGAGGACGATAATATCTACAGTAATAAAGAAGAAGAGTCAAAACAAATAAGTGACCAATCAGATAGAGATATAGACAATCCTTTTTTGTAACTATTTGATATAGTTCTGATTTTATAGCAATAATTATCTATAAAAAAATTACTATCCAAAGTTTTAAAAATGCTTATAATAAGCCAAGTCATCACTATGGTGCCGAATCTTTGATGAGTGATTTGAGAACAAAGTTCAAATCTAAAGATTTATAGCAAGGATAAGCACAAAACCATAGCGTTTTGAAACATCATCGTATGAAGGGAGTCGATATATGAAATTATTTACCAAAACCGCAATAGCAGCAGCTGGTATCAGTATGGCAACTATGGCATTTGCCGCTGATCCATTGCACAACACTTCTTGGCAGACTTATGACGAAGGCAAACCAAAAGGCGTCGTCAAAATTACTGAATCTAACGGTGTATTGACAGGTAAGCTTGTCAGCACAGTATCAGATAAAGGCCAAAAGCACGTTGGCAAAACCATCATTAAAGGCCTAAAAGCCGATGGCGGCGGCAAATATAGCGGTGGTACGATTACTGATCCTGAAAAAGGTAAAGACTATCGTATGACAGCCAATCTAAGCGGCAGTACTTTAGATCTTAAAGGCTATATTGGACCGTTCTCACGTAGCCAAACGTGGAAAAAGAAATAAACCTATAGTTTATTGTTAGGTTCAAAAATCCCGCATTACCGAAAGGTTTTGCGGGATTTTTATTGGCTGTACTATAAACATTTTTGATTAAATAACAAATTCAGGATAGGCCTCCATACCGCATTCGGCGATATCAGCACCTTCATATTCTTCCTCTTCTGAGATGCGTAGACCTATAGTCGCCTTGATAATCACCCAAACGATGAGGCTTACGATGTAGACCCAAGCAAATATCGTTAGCGCACCGACCAGCTGACCGATAAAAGTCGCTGCAGAGTTGGTAATCGGTACGATAAGCAGTCCAAACAGACCGACTACGCCGTGCACTGATATAGCTCCGACAGGATCATCAATCTTTATTCTATCTAATGCCAGTATCGAGATGACGACTATGAGACCGGCGATAAAACCAAAGAGTGTCGCTTGTAGCGCTGATGGCGTAGAGGGTTCGGCAGTAATAGCCACCAGACCTGCCAATGCACCATTTAAGAGCATGGTCAAATCTGCCTTACCAAATATCAAACGTGCTAATAGTAAAGAGCCAATAGCACCGCCGGCAGCAGCAGCATTGGTATTTAAAAACACCATAGCAACTGTATTGGCGCTAGCAATATCGCCTAGCTTGAGCACTGAGCCGCCATTAAAGCCAAACCAGCCCATCCAGAGGATCAAAGTACCAAGCGCTGCTAATGGCAGATTAGCACCAGGAATAGCTCGTATCTCACCACGGCTACCATATTTGCCTTTACGCGCACCTAGTAGTAATACCCCTGCCAATGCTGCTGCTGCCCCTGCCATGTGCACGATACCAGAACCTGCAAAATCAGAAAATCCAATTTCGCTCAAACTGTATAATCCAAAGACGTCTTGTCCGCCCCAAGTCCAGCTCCCCTCCATTGGATAAATGAAGCCGGTCATAACCACCGCAAACAACAAGAACGCCCAAAGCTTCATGCGCTCAGCGACTGCGCCTGATACGATAGACATACAGGTAGCGACAAAGACAACTTGAAAGAAAAAGTCAGAGGCTTTGGAGTAGACTGAATCCCCGCCAAAGCCGTTCTCGGTGGAGGCAGCTAGGGCATCTGTAACTAAGCGCTCACCGCCTGCGATACCGCTTAAAAATAGCTCATCACCATACATAATGGCGTAACCGCATACCATGTACATAGTGCAAGCGATAGCAAAGAGTGAGATGTTTTTAGTTAGGATTTCAACGGTGTTTTTTGAGCGTACTAAACCTGCCTCTAACATAGTGAAGCCTGCTGCCATCCACATGACCAGCGCCCCACATATCAAAAAATAAAACGTATCAATCGCGTACTGAAGCTCAAAAATTTGGTTTTGCATGTAAATTCCCCCTTGAATTTATGCAATATAGATCTTTATAACCTCTTATATTTACAGAGGTGTTGACGCTTTAGATGGCATCAGGACCGGTCTCGCCTGTACGAATGCGTATCACTTGCTCAAGAGCGGTGACGAAGATTTTGCCATCACCAATTTTGCCTGTGCTTGCGATGCGAGTAATGGCTTCGATAGCAGGCTCGACCATCTCATCGATAACTGCTACTTCTACTTTTACCTTTGGCAAAAAATCCACCACGTATTCTGCGCCGCGATAAAGCTCAGTATGACCTTTTTGACGACCAAAGCCTTTGACCTCAGTGACCGTCACGCCTTTGACACCGATGTCTGAGAGCGCTTCACGCACATCATCGAGCTTAAATGGTTTTAAAATCGCAGTGATTAGCTTCATAAAAATTTCCTTATATAAGTAATGTCGTCAGCTGATTCACTCATAGCGTTATGCCATATCACATAGTCATTCAAGAACTGTGCCAGAGCCTCTCAAGGGGGAGAGAGAGCGAGCAAATGGCTTATGATGACTACAAGATATAATGCTTGTATAGACAGTGCTTGCGTTACTCAAACAAGCCTTATCTATACAAGCAAAATGACTCAACTTTCGACGTGAAAACAAAGAGTAGTTTATTATAACCAACTTTTTGAACGCATGGGGAGGCTATCGAGTGACGATTTGCTAAAACATCACAGACCCTAACCTTATACATACGAGGGTAGAGATTGCTAGATAAGAGAATACGCTTAGCCAATAACCACAGCCACGATATCGCTATGACAGCGATAGGCTTTAGAGATTAGAGCTAAGCTTTAGGATAGAGGAGGTACGGGGTTTTGGTGCTAATAAGTAGCTTTTCGGTATCGCTACCGCGTAGCAATTCGCGCAGGCGCGATTGACCAAAGGCTCCGCTCATAAGCAAACCAATATCATGCTCGCTTTGATAGTAGTTCAAGGCGGCGCTGACATCTCGGCTATCTAGTAGGGCTTTTTTGCAGCTGATACCTGCTTGTTTTAGACGCGCGTAAGCTTCACGCAGCGCATCACAGTTGGTAGTGTTTTCTTTGCCGACCATAACGATATGGATAGTCAATGCGCGCACAAGTGGCGTTTTGCATAGCCAATCTAGTAATTTATGAGAGGTGGCGCGATTATCAAAAGCAAAAAGCGCGGTAGTAGGGGGCAAAAATGGTGCATGAGTCACCAAAATGGGGCAGTGACTGAGTCGAATCAGTTGACTAAGCGTTGATTTACACGTCACATGGTGACCGATGACGATCAATTGTGACTTTTCATCGACATAATCGATACTTTGATTGAGGTTCTCGTGCCGATGCAGAGTATAAGTTTTACGCTTATGATGCTGCTGCTCACAATAAGCAGTAGCTTGATGCAAAAGCAGCTTGCCTTGTGCTTTGAGCTCACAATTACTTAAGTGCTCGTGGCTTGTGAACTGATCGAGCATAGCGCTTTCATTGTCAATAGTTAAGCAGCCTGAGTAATTCACTGCCGCTTTTTGTTGCAAGGTTGGCGCGGCATGCAATAGACCAATAGGCGCTTGCATACGCGAGGACGCCCACATACTGGCGTCCAATACCGCTTGCACATGATCAGGACAATCTAGGCAAGCGATGACACTGTCAGGTTTCAAATTACTCATAAGACAACCACATCATTTTAATAAAATACGGTTAGGCTTCAGATATGTTTTGGATAGGCTCTAAGTACGTTTTAGGTTCTAATCGAGCAAGCCAATATCGCGTCTATCATGCACCGAGAAGCGATCAATTAGGGTGCGACTGGCATTGTTTAATCCAACTACTTTGACATCTATACCCTCGCGTTGCAAGCGCATCACTAGCTTATCTAAAGTATCGACCGCGCTAACATCCCAAAAATGCGCTTGGCTGACATCAATCTCGATATTATCGAGCGCCTCTTTGCTATCAAAGCTATCGATAAACTGCGTGGTTGAAGCAAAGAATACCTGTCCTTGGACATAATAGTAGCGAGTGTTACTAGAGTCATCGTACTCACTATATATGGTTAAGAATTGACCGATCTTGTTAGCAAAGGCAAGTGCAGATAACAGTACGCCAACACCGACCCCATAAGCTAAGTTATGAGTAAATACAGTCGTCAAAACTGTCGCTAACATCACAATATTAAAAGATATCGGATGAGTTTTGAACTCGCGGATAGACTGCCAGTTAAAGGTACCGATAGAGACCATAATCATAACCGCTACAAGTGCGGCCATCGGAATCAGACTGACCCAATCACTCAAAAATACCACCATAATCAGCAGCACAACACCTGCAATCAACGCCGATAGACGCGTACGTCCTCCTGACTTTACATTGATCACTGACTGCCCAATCATCGCACAGCCTGCCATACCGCCAAACGAGCCTGCTACGACGTTCGCAATACCTTGTCCACGGCACTCGCGGTTTTTATCACTTGGGGTATCTGTTAGCTCATCGACAATAGTCGCTGTCATCATAGACTCAAGCAGACCGACGATAGCCAAAGCGACAGAATAAGGGGCAATAATAAGTAAAGTATTTAGGTTAAGTGGAATATCAGGCAGCAAAAACATTGGCAGTGTATCGGGTAGATCGCCCATATCACCAACGTTACGAATATCAAGACCCATGTACATCGCCACTGCGGTTAGACCTACGATACAGATAAGCGGCGAGGGAATAATGCGACCAATCTTTGGCATCAGAGGAAATAAGTAAATGATAGCAAGGCCAACTGCGGTCATAATATATACCGTCAAGCCGACGCGTTCGGTTGCAGGGTTTAGCTCTGGTATTTGCGCGGCAAAAATCAAAATCGCCAAAGCATTGACAAAGCCGATGACCACAGAGCGCGAGACAAAACGCATCAGATTACCCAGCTTTAAGATACCCATCACGATCTGAATCGCGCCGCATAATAACGTCGCTGCCAGTAAATATTGCAGGCCATGATCAGCAACCAGATCGACCATAAGTAGCGCCATCGCTCCTGTTGCTGCCGAAATCATTCCTGGTCGACCACCGACAAAACTGATGACCACCGCAATACAAAACGAGGCATACAACCCTACTTTGGGGTCAACGCCTGCGATGATAGAAAAAGCGATAGCTTCAGGAATCAATGCCAACGCCACCACTACACCTGATAGGATGTCGCCGCGAACGTTAGAGAACCATTCATCATGTACATTGGTATAAAAAGAGGTCATAGGTCAACTACATACATTTGGAGGTAAAAAAGCACTCATCGAGTCAGAGTGAGGCATTTAAGGATTAAAAATAATAGCGCTCAAGGTCAGCGTCAAAAGATGATTAGATAGTGTCTGATAAAAGTTGTGATGTGCTAAGATAAGCGCCTAAGCTTTCGCCCCAAATAGTACATAGGGACGTCAATACAAAAAATATGCGCATAATAGCATAAAGTGATGACGTAGCTGTACCGAAATATGAACGACTACGTTATCTCACCAAGCGTCGTTATAGACAAGGCGTTGTCTTCTAAGTGATCAAATTATCGTTGTTAAACTACTTCTGTTAAATTACTCTTGTTAAATTATTGAGGATTCTCTATGAGCGCTGTTGCCGCTACCAAAAACTTACTTCATAAGGGCAGCGGCTTGCAAGTCGTCGTCGGTTTGGGACAGTCAGGATTATCCGCCGCGCGCTACCTAGCAGAGCAAGGCTATCAAGTGGCGGTGACCGATGCTCAAGCTACGCCTACGCTTGCCGATCAGTTGCCTAAGACAATTGAGATACGTCAGTTTGGTGCGATCGATGGCGAGCTATTGCTACAAGCGGCTCGCATTATTATTAGTCCAGGTATTGCTTTGGACGTAGAGGCTGTTGCTGGCGCGCGCCGCGCCAATATCCCTGTAGTCAGCGATATTCAGCTGTTTTGTGAGGCGTGTAGCGTACCGATTGTGGCGATTACCGGCTCTAATGCCAAGAGCACTGTGACCACTTTGGTTGGACAAATGGCAAGTGATGCTGGTATCAATGTCGGCGTTGGCGGTAACATTGGTGTACCAGCACTTAGTTTGCTTAGCAATACAGGTATGGCACTCGCTGTCCTTGAGCTCTCAAGCTTTCAATTAGAGACGGTTACCAACCTAGGCGCGCAAGTCGCTACGGTACTCAATATGTCACCTGATCATCTTGACCGTCACGGCGATATGCTGGGTTATCATCAGGCCAAGCACCGCATTTTTCAAGGCGCAAAGTCGGTGGTCATCAGCCGCGAAGATGCGCTCACTCGTCCGCTAGTAGCAGATAACTTGCCGCGTATTAGCACGGGTATTCATGCTCCTGACAAAGGTCAGTACGGTCTGATTACCGATCCTGATGGGCAAATTCATTTGGCGCGTGGCACTGAGCGCCTGCTACCTGCTGATAAATTACTCATCAAAGGTCGCCATAATTTACTCAACGCACAATCGGCTCTAGCACTCGGTGAGCTGGCAGGTATACCGTTAGAGAGTATGCTTAATACCTTGCAGCAATTTGGCGGCTTAGCGCATCGTTGTGAGTATATCGCTCAAGTTGCTGATATCGACTACTTTAACGATTCAAAGGGGACTAATATCGGCTCAACCATGGCAGCCATCGAAGGCTTGGGTGCAGTATATGCCCCAAAAGATGGCAAACTGCTATTGATATTAGGCGGTCAAGGTAAGGGTCAGCAGTTCGGCGAATTACGTCCTTTAATTAACAAGTATGTCAGTCAAATACTCTTTATCGGAGAGGACGCGGCGCTTATCGAAAAAGATTTACGCGCTGCAGGCTTAGATGAGGGAGTTGCCTTGCATCAGTGCCAAACCTTAGCAGGGGCTTTTAAGTGTATAGAGCCGATTACCCAGAGTAGTTTGTCACAAGTCCAAGCGGTATTATTGTCGCCTGCCTGTGCTAGTTTTGATCAGTTTAGCGGTTACGCCGATCGTGGTGAGCAATTTGCCGCTTTAGTGCACAAACTTGAGCATAAATAATTGTTTTGCTTATATATTGTTACTGTAGATTGCAGCTACGGTCAGTTATAATCAAAGGCTCAAATTTGAATGGTGTTCTTACTTGAATCATGTTCTTAATTTGAACGACATTTTAATCCTATTTTTAAACGGTGGCGTTTTTTAAGCGTCGTGTTCCTTGTTTGCTTGTGTACCCAAATATTATGGCGCTCTCCTTTTTCTCTCGCTCAAATCGTCAATCATCCGCTACGCGTTCAGATGGTGTCCTGTCTATGCCCTCAGCGGGCGCAATTTTGCTCGCGAGTGTTGGCTGTATGCTGGTGTTTAGTTTGTTGATGGTGGCCTCAGCCTCCATTCCTTATGCGCTAAGCCGCGGTATGACAGAGCTGCACTTTTTTACCAATCAGCTGACTTATATCGGTATCGGTTTAGTTGCCGCCGCTTTGCCTTATTATTTTGTACCGCTCAAAACCTTGTACAAGACTGAGACGCAGTTTTTGCTGCTGGCGATTACAGGCTTGTTGCTCTTAGCAACCTTGTTTAGTACGCCTGTGAACGGCGCCAAACGCTGGCTGGATTTGGGTGTGATCAACTTTCAGGTCGCAGAGCTTGCCAAACTGGTGATGATTGTCTTTGTGTCAGATTTTGTAGTGCGTCGCTCCTTTGAAGTGCGCAACGGTTGGGATGGCTTTTTACGTATTATTTTAGTCGTTGGGATGATCACGATATTCTTGTTATTACAGCCAGATTTTGGCTCCTTTGTGGTTATTTTAGGCACAGTATTCGCGATTTTTTATATTGCAGGCGCGCCTTACAAGCAGTTTTTGGCGCTAGGGGCTGTCGCTGTTGGCGGCGTTATTTTGATGGTGACGACAGCTCAGTATCGTTTGGTACGGGTCATGTCGTTTCTTGATCCATTTGATGACGTGCAAGATACGGATTACCAATTGGCGCGTAGTTTGATCGCTTTTGGCCGTGGTCAGTTCACAGGGGTCGGCTACGGCGAAAGCGTGCAAAAGCTGTCGCATTTACCCGAAGCCCATACCGACTTTTTATTAGCCATTACGGGTGAGGAACTTGGTTTTGTCGGCGTTACGATGATTTTGTTGTTAGAGGCATTGATTATCGGTAGCGCGATGCGTATTAGCTACAACGCGCTCAAACGCAATCAGATGCGTATGAGTTATACGGCGTTCGGTATTGGGGTGGTGTTTATTGCGCAGACCATTATCAATGCGGCGATGAATATGGGCGCGATTCCAACCAAAGGTTTGACCATGCCATTTTTTAGTTATGGCGGCTCCTCCATGCTGATCAGCTTAGTGATGGTCGCTTTGTTGCTTAAAATTCATAGAGAAAGCCCGAATATCGAAAAGAGTCAGGGACGTTATTACTAAGTACGATCAAATCACTAAGGTCAATCAAATATCAAGAACGTCGCAATAAGCGACGTTTTTTGTTTAATAGTAGAGCAGTTATGATAATTAAGACGTTCGATCGGTGTGTAAAGGCAGAGCTATATGCTGCTGACCATGCAGGGCTGCATTGTCCCATTGAGCGATGGCTTGTTTAAGCATACGATCTGGCGTATCGACGTCTACAGGTTGTTGCTTTAACAGCTGCAAGGCAAGTGTAATCAGAGCACTAGGGTTGCGAGTGTCAATAGGCTGGGCAAGGTTTTGTTTGGAGAGTTTTTGTCCATCAGCATGACAGATTAGCGGCAGATGATACCACTGCTCGATAGCGGGCAGATTTGCTGCATTTAAAATACTAATTTGAGCACTCGTCATCGGTAGAATATCTAAGCCGCGCATAATATGAGTGACGCCTTGCAATCCATCATCAATACTCGCCGCCAAAATATAATTAATCATCCCATTCTGGCGCCGCGCTACCATATCTCCAAGCACCTGCTGCGGATTGGCCCACTGCATACCTTGAATACCATCTCTAAAGCCTATGGCATAATTAGGCAGTTGCAGGCGCAGCTTATGCTGATCGCGCGCAAGATTGGCAGTGATGCAGCACCGTGGGTAGCGTTGTCTATAATGCAGTTTGTCATTAGCACCAAAGTTATCATTTTGACTAGCTTGCTCTTTTAATGATATCTGCTCTTGCCAGTAGTGCTCTAATGTTTTACGAGAACACTGGCAACCGTAGGTGAGCGGCTTTAGCGACGAGGATAAGTAGTCGTTGTATATATCAACACGCTCAGATTGATAAACGATATCACCGTCCCACAGCATTCCGAGCATCTCAAGATCCATGATAATCTGCTCACTAAACTGAGTAGAACAGCGCGCAGTATCGGTATCTTCAATACGCAGCAGCCATTTGCCGCCTAGCGACTTAATATGGCAATAGCTGGCTAGTGCAGTCGTCAATGAACCTAAATGCAGCTCACCTGTTGGTGAGGGCGCAAAGCGTCCAATAGGGGGTATGGACGGTAAATCAAGCATAGTCAATACTCAAAATATAGAAGTGATTGTCTGATAAAGCAAAAGTAGAAGCATGCAGCGCAAACGAGCGACTAATCATATAGTCGCTCGCTCTTTAGGGTTTAGTTACTTTAGGGTTTGGATGCTATAAGAGAATTAAACGCGTTACACGTGCCCCTGATTTTGGCGCTCTTTGATCTCTGAGAGCGTTTTGCAATCGATACACTGAGTCGCTGTCGGACGTGCCTCTAAGCGGCGCAGGCCAATCTCAACACCGCAGGTATCACAGAATCCATAATCGTCATTTTCGATTTCAGCCATGGATTTGTCTATTTTGCGAATCAGCTTGCGCTCACGGTCGCGAGTACGTAGCGCTAGGGCGAACTCCTCTTCTTGAGTGGCGCGATCGTTAATATCTGGCATAGCGCTTGACTCATCTTGGATATAAGTCTTAGTGCGATCCGCTTCACCGATAAGCTGGCTTTTCCAGTCTAACAAAATAGCTTTAAAATGCTCTAACTGAGCATCGGACATGTATTCTTCATCTTTTGCAGGTACATAAGGGGTGAATTTTACATCACTTTGATCTGTGGGCAGAGTGGTCATATAAGTATCCTACTTATCCAAATTGATTCAATAAAACGACTTGTCATACAAGGCGTTATAAACTTGCCAAACGTTATCTATCTTCCATTACAAAACGTTTTGTATCTATGCACAAGGTGCAAGAGTTAGCGGTATAAATGAGGCCTAATAATCAAGTCTCAATAGTGCTTTAACTTATTCTTTTTATTGAAGCTGTTTTATTTAAGCCGATTGTAACCAAAATACAGTAAGCGGCGGTGTTACTTTTTATAGTGTTTTTTAGACAAAATTATTGTCAGCAAATTAAGTATCTAATCTTTTCACCCAGCTTACAAGCCGCCCATTGTTATCAAGTTGCAACCAGCGATAACCAGGCATTGCCTGTGTATCATAAGCAAAATCATCATTGAATGGTTTGAACTGATAGCAAGTAGAGGGCGTACTATAAACAGTAACCTCTTGATGATAGCGAATCTGCTCTTGATGATTATGACCGCTAATAACAGCCTGTATGTGTCTAAAAGCAGCTAAGCTGTCCCAAAACGCCTTTGTGTTTTGTGCCATATGCGCGTCTATCCACTGAGATTGAATAGGCAGAACATGATGATGTACAGCAATAACTGCAGGCTTAGAACAACGAGCTAATTGCTCTGACACCCAAGCGATATCTGTATCATCAATATAACCCGCTACTTGACCGGGCACTGACGAGTCTAGTAGCAGTAGCTGCCAATATTCTGACTCGATTAAATGACGACTAAGTAGTCGTGGATCAGCAGGTTGAGCGATAAGTTTACGCTCATAAAAGGGCAGGTCATGACCGAGCTCATTGGTCACATCATGGTTGCCTGCGATGCACGCAAATGGAATATCAGTCGCTTGCAATACATCAAAGATATGATCGTATGTCGCCGTTTTGACTTCACTAACCAAATCGCCAGTCACCACAATCAAGTCGCAGCGTATCGCTTCACCAAGCGCTTGTTTGACAACGGCCTCAAAGCTTTGTTTACAAGTAAGATGACTTTTAGATGCGGTGTTTTGAACCTCAGTATTCGCTGTTGCAGAGACATCTGATAAATGTAGGTCAGTAATCTGCAGCACATTTAGAGTATCATCTGGGGTGCTGATCTTACGAGCAGGGTAGCTTGGCATAGCGTCAGTCCCATTGAGGATAAATATCATTTGTCTAAATAAGGTCTATATTCTTTAAACAGAAATTTATAACATATCAGGCAATAAACCTCTAGTAGTATCTATCAAATAAAGTTGGTTACACTATACGCTTAGCTAAAATGAACTTATTCATAAACCATTTTATTACGACTTTGAAAGTGTAAACTTTGAGACAACTAACGCTAAAAAGAACAGGATCGCTAGTATCAAAACAATCGACAGTCCTGTCTGTATATCGAGCCATATGCTGCCCCAAACGCCCAGTGTAACGCCTACTTGCGCAATGATGAGTGACAAGATAACCATTTGCTTGGGCGTTGCTGACCATAGGCGCGCGGTTAATGCTGGCAATACCAATAAACCGCTAATTAACAGGCTACCGACCGCTTGCAAGGCAATAGCGCAAAACCCTGCTAATAATCCCATAAAGAATAAGCGCTGGCGAGTAGGGTTAATGCCTTGAATGCGAGCGAGTGCTTCGTGTGTTGCCAGCTTAATTTGGGCAGGCCAGATATAGCTAAGTAGCGCAAGTCCAATAACGACGCTACCGCCAATCACAGGTAAATCAAGCCAATCAAGCTCCAGCAAATTACCAAATAAGAATCCTAATACATTGGCCTGCTGATCGGTCATTTGAGTCAGCGTCAGCAGCCCCAAGCATAGTAGCGATACTGCAACTACTGCTAGTACCGCATCCACTGGCAAGCGCTCATCATCAATGAGCACCAACCCTATAACGACTAGCACACTCACCAGAGCAATACCTACGCCCATAGGCAGCTGCCAGAGCACCGCAAGCGCTACGCCAAGCAAGGTACCATGCGCTAAGGCATCAGCAAAGAATGCCATACGCCGCCATAACACTAAGCAACCGAGCGGCGCTGACAAGAGCGCTAATATACTGCCAGCAATCCAAGCAGGAGCAATAATGGCCAACCAAGCAGTCATAAGCGATGTCCATTAATAAGGGGTAAATGGTTTTAAAAAGGTATTTTAAATACAAAAAACACTACATCTCATGCGGAGCATGATGCTCACAAGCATGTGGTTTGTGCACATAAGGCTGCTCGTAATGATGACCAAAGAGTCTTTGAAATTCAGTAGTAACCGCAAGCTCGCTGGGCTGACCTTCACAGCAAATGTGCTTATTGAGGCAAATGACCCGCCTGCTGCCTTTCATTACCCAATGCAAATCATGCGAGACCACCAGCATAGCGCAGCGCAAAAAATCTGGCAGCTCATCGATAAATTGATAGAGCCAAACCTCTGTCTCTGGATCAAGACCTTGCATCGGCTCATCTAATATCAGCAAATTGGGCTTATCAAGCAAAGCGCGCGCCAATAATACGCGCTGAGTCTCGCCACCAGATAAATTACGCATCTGCCGCATCAGCAAAGACGTCAAGGACAAGTTATCAAAAATAAAGTCACGCTGCGTAGGTGTCAGGCGTTTTTTATCAGCTTGTGCCAGCAGATCTTGTACCCGTAGCGGCAGTATAGGCGGCACTGAAAAACGCTGCGGCACATAGCTTAGCTGCAGCGGCTGATGCGCGGTAATATGACCATGAGTAGGCGTAATGAGACCCAAGATGAGCTTGACTAAGGTGGACTTGCCAGCGCCGTTAGGCCCGATCAAACTTACAGTTTCGTTCACGGCGATGTCGGTAGTGATATCAGATAACAACCGCAGCTGATCGATATCGTAGCTGACGCTGTTTAAGCTTAATAGCTTTTGGTCACTCATAGGGGATGTTGTCTTCTTGTGATTGGGTTTATGAATAATTCAATAGTGATTATCACTGGCAATCTGAGCAGCGACCACTCAGCTCAATGACGCTACGAGTGACGCTAAAGCCGACATCTTGCTCAGCAAAACTCATTATCTCTTGCACCGGCAAGCTGCTGCACTCTTGCACTCGCAGACAAGTATCACAAATCAAAAATGCGGCAGTATGCTGCGCTCGCGGATGACAACAAGGCACATAGGCATTAATAGAGGTTAACTGATGGATAAGACCTTGCTCAAGTAAAAACTCTAAACTGCGATAAACCGTAGGTGGTGCAACATTTTTACTTGCTGATGGGTTTTGATTGACTGAGGTATCAGACTCAGATGAGCGCCTATGCTGCAACTGAGTGATGAGATCATAAGCGCCTACTGGTTTATTGGCTTGCAATACCAGCTCATATATCTGCTCACGCAGCGGCGTAAAGCGTACCGAGCGCTTGCGGCATTGCTCTTTAGCTGCATTTATGCGTGCTGCGATATCAGATACTGTAAAATCCTGTACATCGTGTGGATGCATGCAAGTTGTCACAATACCAGCTCCTAAGTCAGTTTGATGTTTTAAGGTAGCGTTCTTTATTGTTATAGTATAACATAATGAAAATTAGAAGCTAATCGCTTTTTTGGCTGTCTTTGTGCTACTTAGTTTTTGATAGCTACTTTTGCGATAGCCCAGACTTTTATAGGATTGCAATATGAGTACGTTTTTTTTAACCATTAGACGGATTAATTTTTTCATTGTACATAAATCTTTAGCTAGTGTACTAAGAACGTTCTCTCAGCTAGCTAAGCGCTATTTTTTCGCTACCGCTATAATGATGCTTGGATTTATGGCAATAAGCGTACAAGCTGCTACGGTCACAGTCAGTAATTATCCGCTATTTTTACTAAGCCAAGCGGTAACCGCAGGCGCGCCGCCTGCCAAGCAGCTGCTGCAAGCAGGGGAGGTCGGTCATCACGGCAGTATCAGTCCGCGCGATATAAAAGCCATTCAAGACAGCAAATTTGTGGTTTGGTTTGGCGAGCCTCTAGAGAATAATTTGGCCAGCAGCTTAAATAGGGCACCCAATGCCATTGCGCTTTTTAAATTTGATGCTTTTAAGCGTTATCCGCTACGTGACGCGCAAGCCAAATCTATCCCTAATACTTTAGACCCCCATATTTGGCTCGATCCGCAAAATGCCAAAGCGATCACGCGCGCCTTAGCCGTCATACATAGCCACGCCAATCCGCAGTACAAGAATCTATATCAGGCCAATGCGCAAAAATTCGCTCAACGTATGGATAGGGCAGTGGCAAGCGTACAATCAGGCTCAAAAACCACTCAACCGTATTGGGCGTATCATGATGCATATCATTATATCGAGAATAGCTTAAACCTACAGCTCGTCGGTAGTCTAACAACCGATCATCACCTGTCACCAAAGGCCAGTCAGTTGCGTAAGTTGAACGAGCAGCGCCCTAACTCGACTATGTGCCTAGTCACTCAAAGCGATCCTGCCAAAGGCTTACTCGCCAAACTCCAACCAGTCAAAACGACGGTGCAAGCAGAAGACATGAGCAGCAGTACAGACTTTGTTATAGGCTGGCAACAAATGGCGGAGCAGATGCGCCGTTGTATTGATTAATTGCTGTAACGGCTTGATGGCCTAGCTGTTGTAGCAGTCAAACAGTGGAGCACAGCGTTTATCTTGCCAAAGTAACGCATGGTTATTACAATAAGCGGCTGATACAAGGCAAGTGATGTTTTATAGAAAAGTCATACCGTTTAAATAAGCACGATACTCTACTTAGCAAGACTCTACTTAGCAAGGTAACTAATGACCCAGCCTGCCAAACGCAATCAAAAAGATCAGATAGGGTGCCATATCAAACGTCAAGTTTGGATACTGCTGATTTTGATTATTCTAGCTTGGCTGTTAGATATCGTTTGGCTACGAAGCGATCTTTTGATCGTTCAAGGAGTAGCTCTTGGTGCAGTCCTAAGTTTTGCAACTCAAATGATCTTTACCTTGTTTGTGTTTAGGCATACTGGATTTCGTGCGCGTGAGCATATTGTTAGACAGCTTTACCGCGGTCAGGCGGTCAAATGGGTATTGACGGCCTTTGGCTTTGCTTTAATCTTTATACTTATAAAACCGTTGTCAGCGCCTGCACTATTTGCAGGCTTTATTGTTATGCAAATGAGCTACAATTGGATGCTCGTACGACTAAACTAACTAGTACGTTTGGACTGATAAGCTAATGTCTAACGAGATACCAATTAGGCGCTAAATACTCGCAGTAATGTTGGTATTTATTTTGAAAATGTTGTAAAATCTAACAAATATTTAGCAGTTATGAAGTACTTACAAATAATATTTATCGCTGTACCCTCACATTTGTATACGTTCCCTATCACAATCAAGTATTTATCACAAATAAAAAGTTCACAATTTGCTTTACATGAATACAACGCTGCATTACTATATGCAGCTAAATATTTTGCTTAGGCGCATGTCTCTAATATAGACAAAGCAGACGCAAAATATCTATGTGTAGGTCTCAAGGGCTGGTAATGTTTACTCATAAGCCCTTTTTTGATAGCTAGAATTTATAAAACTGTATCAAAATCAGATATTTACATAGGTGCTACTTACTTAGGTGCTACGGGTTGGATGTTATCTGCTAAGTGATTTAAGTTGAACCTAAATCAAACCACTTAACAGATGACAACTATATTTTTGGTAGTTGATTAAATCGTTGATTAATAAGAAGCTTACATTATGGCATCCGAACAAACATCATCAGAATATATCTCTCACCATTTAACGCATTGGACGTATGGCTATCTGCCTGGGGAGGGCTGGAAAGTTGCTTACAGCGCAGAAGAAGCTGGGCAGATGGGCTTTAATGCCATTCATCTTGACTCTATGCTATGGTCAATCGGTCTAGGTATTTTGTTCTGTGTCATGTTTTGGATGGTGGCTAAAAAAGTCACCTCAGGTGTTCCTAGCAAAACTCAAGCAGCGGTTGAGCTGATCGTTGAGTTTGTGGACAACAACGTTCGTGACTCTTATAGCGGTACCTCAAAACTGATTGCGCCACTGGCTTTGACTATCTTTGTCTGGATCTTTTTGATGAACTTGATGGACTTAGTGCCCATTGACTTTATCCCGTCTCTAGCAGGGCAAGTTGGTGCGGCGATGGGCTATGACCCACATCATGTCTTCTTCAAAATCGTACCAACAACTGATCCTAATATTACGCTAGGTATGTCATTTGCAGTCTTTGCTTTGATTATTTACTACAGTATTAAAGCCAAAGGCGTTGGCGGATTTATTGGTGAATTGACGCTACATCCCTTTAGTGCCAAAAACCCAATCGTACAAATTATTTTAATCCCCATCAACTTTATCCTCGAGTTTGTTACTTTGATTGCAAAGCCTGTTTCACTAGGTTTGCGACTCTTTGGTAACATGTATGCTGGTGAGTTGATCTTTATTCTGATTGCGCTGATGCCGTTTTGGATTCAGTGGGCGCTGTCAGTACCGTGGGCTATCTTCCACATCTTAATCATTACCCTTCAAGCGTTCGTATTTATGATGTTGACAATCGTTTATATGTCACTTGCATCATCAACTGAACATTAATTTTTCTATAGGTAAAAGAGGATACATCAATGGATCCAGTATTAGCAGTATTAAACGGCTACACGGTTATCGCAGTAGCACTTCTTATCGGTCTAGGTGCACTAGGTACAGGTATTGGCTTTGCAATTTTAGGTGGTAAGTTCCTAGAAGGCGTTGCCCGTCAGCCAGAGCTTGGTTCACAATTGCAAACTCGTATGTTCATCGTCGCAGGTCTACTTGATGCGATTCCAATGATCGGTGTTGGTATTGCTATGCTATTGTTATTTGCAAGCCCTCTAGCAGGTTAATCAGAAAGCTCAGTTGTAAATGTTTGGCTTTTGATATTGGTAAGCTCAGTAGATCGTCAAAACTAGTAGACTTATAAGAGCCAAACATGATCAATGAAACTGATTTTTCATTAACAAAGAGGTGATCACGTGAATATCAATTTTACTATCGTCGGTCAGGCTATCTCTTTTGCAATTTTTGTAATTTTCTGCATGAAGTTCGTATGGCCACCGCTTATCGGTGCTATCAACGAGCGACAGCGCAAAATTGCTGATGGCTTAAATGCCGCAGAAAAAGCAAAAGCAGATTTGGCTTCCGCAGAGCAAGACGTCGAGCAAGAGCTTAATCTTGCAAAGACTAAAGCAGCTGCCTTGATAGAGCAAGCGAACAAAAGCGCCAACCAGCTCGTTGAAGATGCAAAAACACAAGCCCAAGTGGAAGGTGAGCGCATCCGTCAGCAAGCACAAGCGGCCATCGACCAAGAGATCAATCAGGCGCGTGAATCACTACGTGCTCAAGTGGCTGAACTTTCTGTACTTGGTGCCGAAAAGATTCTGCAAGATAGAGTCGATGCACAAAAACATGCCAGCATGTTAGAACAACTGGCGGCGAAGCTGTAACTGTGAGGATATAATGGCTGACTTATCAACCTTAGCACGACCCTACGCAAAAGCGGCGTTTGACTATGCCAATGATAACGGTGCGGTCAACGAGTGGGAAGACTTCCTGTTTGTTGCTAGCACCATTGTCCATGACAAATCGTTTCACGCCTTGCTAGAGAACCCAGCTGTTACGGCTGAGCACAAGTCAGCCGCTTTAATCGATCTTTACGATACACAAGTAGCTGGCGCAAGCGACTCTGCCCTAAAGCAATTACTAGGTGAGAGTAAAGGCACACGTTACGATAGCAGCACAAGCTACCCTAAAGTATCTCTCGCGCTTAGCAACTTTATAAATCAGTTAGCGCAGCAAGAGCGTCTGGCACTGCTTCCTGAAGTTTATGAGCACTATCGTCGCCATAAAGCACTCAGCTTAAAGCAACTTGACGCCTATGTGACTTCTGCCTACCCACTGACTGACGCGCAGCGTGAAATGTTCCAATCGCGCCTTGCAGCATCACTAAATGCAAGCGTAGTGATTCACGAAACGGTCGACCCTAGTCTCTTGGCAGGCGCTACAATCAAAGTCGGTGACAAGATTATCGACGATTCTATGCGCGGTAAGTTACAACAGTTAAAAACACAGCTAACGGCTTAGTATGTTTGTAGGCACCAACCGATTGAGTTTGGGCCTCAAGGGATATATTTGAGTCAATAGGCGAGTTATCATAAATTAAAGGAAACAAGGCAATGCAACAATTGAATCCAGCGGAAATCAGTAATCTGATTAAGCAGCGTATTCAAGACCTTGATGCAGGTGCAACTGCAAAAAATGAAGGCACAATTGTCAAAGTATCTGACGGTATTGTGCAGATTCATGGTCTTGAAGATGCCATGTACGGCGAAATGATTGAGTTTGAAGGCGAAATCTACGGAATGGCGCTTAACTTAGAGCGTGATTCTGTTGGCGCGGTCGTGCTTGGTGACTTCCTAAAACTACAAGAAGGTCAAAAAGCCTATTGTACTGGTCGTATTTTAGAAGTACCAGTAGGTCCTGAGTTGCTCGGCCGTGTTGTTGATGCCTTGGGTAATCCTATTGATGGCAAAGGTCCTATCAATGCCAAGATGACGGATAAAGTCGAAAAAATCGCGCCAGGCGTTATCGACCGTCAATCCGTAGATCAGCCAGTAATGACTGGTTATAAAGCCGTTGACACCATGATTCCAATCGGTCGTGGTCAGCGTGAGCTTATCATTGGTGACCGTCAGACGGGTAAAACCGCGATGGCTATCGATGCGATCATCGCTCAGAAATCCTCTGGTATTAAGTGTGTCTATGTCGCTATCGGTCAAAAACGCTCTACGATTGCGAACGTTGTACGTAAGCTCGAGCAAACAGGCGCGCTAGAATATACCACGGTTGTTGTTGCATCAGCTTCAGAGCCTGCAGCGCTACAGTACATTGCGCCGTACTCAGGTTGTACGATGGGTGAGTACTTCCGTGACCGCGGTGAAGATGCACTGATTGTATTTGATGACTTATCAAAGCAGGCAGTCGCTTATCGTCAAATTTCACTACTATTACGTCGTCCACCAGGCCGCGAAGCCTATCCAGGTGATGTCTTCTATTTACATTCACGCCTGCTTGAGCGTGCATCACGCGTCAACGCGGATTATGTAGAGAAGTTCACCAATGGTGAAGTCGTTGGCAAAACTGGGTCTTTGACTGCTCTACCTATTATTGAAACCCAAGCTGGTGACGTCTCAGCATTTGTACCGACTAACGTGATTTCAATTACTGATGGTCAGATCTTCTTAGAGTCAAGCCTTTTTAACTCAGGTATCCGTCCTGCAGTGAACGCTGGTATCTCGGTATCACGTGTTGGCGGCGCCGCTCAGACTAAGATTATTAAGAAACTCTCTGGTGGTATCCGTACCGCTCTTGCTCAGTATCGTGAACTTGCAGCCTTTGCTCAGTTTGCCTCTGATCTTGATGACGCCACACGCGAGCAGCTTGATCATGGTGAACGCGTTACAGAACTTATGAAGCAAAAGCAGTATCAGCCGATGTCTATCTCTGAGCAAGCGGCCGTTATCTATGCTTCTAACGAAGGATACTTATCGGATGTGCCTGTAGAGAAGATCGGTGCATTTGAAGAAGCTTACTTGCGTTATTTGCATGATGAGAAAAGTGACTTGATGAACGAAATTGATGACACTGCAAACTATAATGATGATATTGCTTCTCGCTTGAAGGTTGCAGTTGAGACTTTTAAACAAAACCACAGTTACTAATTAATTAGCGACTAAGTTAATAAATACTCAGTTAATAAAACTAAGTTCATAAAACTAAGTTAACGGGTTAGGCTGATTTGGTTGGTTGTATCAAGCGATGCAGCCAACTTCATATGACTATATCGTGCTACAAAATGCTAAGATACTGTTTATAGGTAACTTAATTATAAACATAGCATTGACGATATATCGTTATATTTGCTAATGCTTTTAACCCATTTATATTGGAATCATTATGGCAAGCTTAAAAGAAATACGTGCCAAAGTCACCAGTATTAAAAGCACCCAGAAGATTACTCGCGCCATGCAAATGGTCGCTGCAAGTAAGATGCGCCGTGCTCAAGAGCGCATGGACGTAGGTCGCCCGTATGCTGACAGTATGCGCCGGGTTATCTCACATTTAGTACATGCCTCATCAGATTACAAACACCCTTATATGGTATCGCGTCCCGTTGAAAAAGTGGGATACATCGTCATTACCTCTGATCGTGGTCTTGCTGGTGGTTTGAACATTAACTTGTTCAAAGCGTTATCTAAAAGTATTCAAGAGTATCAAAATCAGTCTGTACAGGCCGAGTTTGCAGTCATTGGCGCAAAAGGCGTCAGTTTCTTCAAAAACTTTGGCGGTAAAGTAACTTCAGCGGTGACTGATTACGGTGACAAGCCTACTTTTGAGCAGATCAACTCTCCAGTACAAGCGATGCTTGATGATTATAGCAATGGCAAAATAGATCGCATTTATGTGGTTTATAATAAGTTTGTCAATGCGATGACGCAAAAGCCGACGATCAATCAACTGGTACCTCTACCAGAGGGCTCGTTTGGGGATGAAGAGAGCGGTATACAAACAGAGCTAAGCTGGGATTATATTTACGAGCCTGACATCAAAACTTTGATTGATGATCTGCTTGGTCGCTACATTGAGTCAATTGTTTATCAAGCAGTTATGGAAAACGTGGCCTCCGAGCAATCCTCACGTATGGTTGCGATGAAAGCGGCGACAGATAATGCTGGCGACTTAATTAACGATTTACAGTTGGTTTATAACAAGCTGCGTCAAGCGGCGATTACCCGAGAGATCTCGGAAATCGTTGGCGGTGCTGCCGCTGTTTCATAAGTGAAACCCTTTATAAAACCTACTATATACAGAAGTTCAAGGAGAACGCAATGAGTAGCGGTCGTATTGTACAGATTATTGGCGCGGTTCTCGACGTTGAGTTCAACCGTGACGAAGTACCCTCAATCTACGATGCTTTGCAAGTAGACGGTACTGAAACCACTTTAGAAGTCCAGCAGCAGCTGGGTGATGGTATCGTACGTACCATCGCAATGGGTTCAACCGAAGGCCTTAAGCGTAACTTGCCAGTGACAAACACTGGTGGTCCGATTGCTGTACCTGTAGGTATTGGTACTTTGGGCCGTATTATGGATGTTCTTGGTCGTCCTATCGATGAAGAAGGCCCAGTTGCAGCCGATGAGCGCTGGTCTATTCACCGTGAAGCGCCAAGCTATGCGGATCAGTCAAACAGTACTGAATTGCTAGAGACGGGTATCAAGGTTATTGATTTACTTTGCCCGTTTGCTAAAGGGGGTAAAGTTGGTCTGTTTGGTGGTGCCGGCGTTGGTAAAACGGTCAACATGATGGAGCTGATCAATAACATCGCTCTAAAGCACGAAGGTCTATCAGTATTTGCTGGTGTTGGTGAGCGTACTCGTGAAGGTAATGACTTTTATCACGAGATGCAAGAAGCGGGCGTTGTCAACGTTGAGGACTTTAGCAAATCTAAAGTTGCGATGGTATACGGTCAGATGAATGAGCCACCGGGTAACCGTCTACGTGTTGCACTGTCAGGCCTGACTATGGCTGAGTACTTCCGTGATACCAAAGATCCTGCTACTGGCAAAGGTCGTGACGTCTTATTGTTCGTTGATAATATCTACCGCTATACGCTAGCGGGTACAGAAGTCTCTGCACTACTAGGCCGTATGCCATCAGCGGTTGGTTATCAGCCAACACTTGCTGAAGAGATGGGTCTACTTCAAGAACGTATTACCTCAACGCAATCAGGTTCGATTACATCTGTTCAAGCGGTCTATGTTCCAGCGGATGACTTGACGGATCCTTCACCTGCAACGACATTTGCTCACTTAGATGCAACCGTCGTACTAAGCCGTGATATTGCCTCACAAGGTATCTATCCTGCTGTTGATCCACTAGATTCAACCTCGCGTCAGCTTGATCCACAAGTCATTGGTGAAGAGCATTATAATGTCGCTCGTGGCGTGCAGGAAGTCTTGCAGCGCTATAAAGAGCTCAAAGACATCATCGCTATCTTAGGTATGGATGAGCTATCAGAAGAAGATAAGCTAGTGGTTTACCGCGCTCGTAAGATTCAGCGCTTCTTATCACAGCCCTTCCACGTAGCTGAAGTCTTTACTGGTGCACCTGGTAAGTATGTTTCATTACGCGATACTATTGCGAGCTTTAAGGCTATTATCGCAGGTGAGTATGATGATCTTCCAGAGCAAGCCTTCTATATGGCTGGTGGTATCGATGAAGTAGTGGCAAAAGCTGAAAAAATGAAGTCTTCTGCTGCATAATCTACTTTAGACTATGAGTGAGTAGGGAGATTGACTACTCACTTATCAAGTAGCTACTTTTATAATAAGGAATTAGGTATGGCAACATTACAATGCCGCGTCGTAAGCGCTCGTGAAGAGTTATACTCAGGCGATATCAGTATGCTAATCGCAACGGGTATTGAAGGCGAGATTGGTGTATTGCCAGGTCATACGCCACTGATTACTTTATTAAAGCCAGGTCCGATGCGCGTACAAGCGGCAAATGGCGAAGAAGAAGTTATCTACGTCTCAGGCGGCGTACTTGAGATTCAGCCAAAAATGGTTACTGTACTAGCTGATACGGCTATGCGTGCAAATAACCTTGATGAGAGCAAAATCGTTGAAGCTCGCCGTCAGGCAGAGCAAATGCTAGTGAATCAATCTGATACAGTGCAAACCAATGCAGCTTTGGCATCATTAGCAGAATCAGTAGCACAGCTACAAACGATTCGTAAATTTAAGAATCGCGTCTAGTATTCTTATTAATAAAAAACAGTCCACTATGGGCTGTTTTTTTTGTCTAAAATTTATACAGCCTTGTTATAAAATAAAAGATATGGTTTGTACTGAATTTTTAATGACAACTATTAGTACAAAAATAGTTAAAATCATATTGAATCTGCCATTATATGAAGTGTCTTAAAGTCTTCACAAGTTATTGTCTTGTTGTAGGTATCAAGGTTTGTATCTGCGCATCACTAATAGTTAGATTATAAAATGATAAATAAGACAACAAGGCTCGCGCTAGGTTATAAATAAATTAATCTTGGACGTTAACTAAAATTTTAATAGGTATTATTTATAGGTTTTGTTAACGTCTATAAGCTATAGTATAGGAAGCTTAGGATTTGGTAGTATACTGTGCTACCACACTTGCAATACTTAAACTAAGATAAGTCAAGCCGCTTTATTGGCATTTAATTTTGATCATTTACCATTTTTAATTTAGATGTATTAGAGGACACCAAAATGACCACGAATGAAGAAGACAACACCCCGCGAATTTTGATCGTTGAGGATGATGAGCGTCTGGCCATGTTGACCCAAGACTATTTGGTCAAAAATGGCTTGGAAGTCGCTATAGAAACAGACGGGAATCGCGCTATTCGCCGTATCGTCAATGAACAACCAGATCTAGTAGTACTCGATGTGATGCTACCAGGTAGTGATGGCTTGACGGTATGCCGTGAAGTACGTCCGCATTATCAAAATCCTATCTTGATGCTAACCGCTCGTACTGAGGATATGGATCAAGTATTGGGTCTTGAGATGGGCGCCGATGATTACGTTGCCAAACCTGCTCAGCCTCGTGTATTGCTTGCGCGTATCCGTGCGCTACTGCGCCGCTCAGAGAATGCGCCATCAGAGGATGTGCCGCAGCGCCTTGAGTTTGGTGAATTGGTTATAGACAATGGCGGACGTTCGGTTACCCTAAGTGATGAGTTGGTTGACTTTACTAGTGCTGAATATGATTTGTTATGGTTATTGGCTTCTAATGCAGGTCGTATCTTGTCTCGCGAGGATATCTTTGAGCGTCTGCGCGGTATTGAGTATGATGGTCAAGATAGATCTATCGATGTTCGCATCTCGCGTATTCGTCCAAAAATCGGCGATGATCCTGAAAACCCAAAACGTATCAAAACCGTTCGAAGCAAAGGCTATCTATTCGTAAAAGAAGGCAACTAGTTGGTTAAACTTATAGTAGCTTTCAACAAAAAACCAGCGTCAAGCTGGTTTTTTTATGGCACAGGTTTTAATTTTTAAACTTATTTATCTGATTATATGGTTTAATTAGCGATGATTGTGGGTAGTAGATCAGCATCTATCGTTTTGCTCCGTGATCTAAGTTTGATTGTCAGTAGTTGTATTGGTGTTTAACAGTTATTAGCGCCTTAGTATTTATCTCGATTTATAATGAGTGGTCATCGCACGTATGTCATTAGTTTCTTCTTTAAAGCATAGTATTTTTGTACGTATTTACGCCGGTCTTTTGATAGTCTGTTTGTGCGTGGCGTTATTTGCGCAGCTGCTCATGGATACTATTAATAAAGAGCGCGTACAGTCTTATCGCGAAGATATGGCAACAGGCGCTTTTTATCTTATTAGCGAAGGCATAGATCATCAAAAGGATGAGATACAACGAGACTATTGGCTCTCTGACGCCAGTAGTTTATTTGGCACTACTTTTAAAATAGTACCTATTGATACTATTGATTTTAATTCAAATGAGCTGCGCCGCCTCGATGATATTCAGACTATCGTGCGTTATAACAATCAACCGACTTATGCAGATATCTATCACAAGCTACCAGATGGTAGCGGTGTTTTGACCGCGAGGGTATCGCAAGTTACTGAGCAGCAAGTGCGTGCGATAGCAGTGTTTTTGTTAGATGATTTGTCTTATTACACGACTCTTTCTGAGAAGCGTGCGCGCCTAAACGTTTTGGAAGAAAAGTTTCCTTTTCCTTTGAGTTTTCAAGGTGTCAATGCGCTTGATTTAGATAGCGATCAGATGGCACGCCTTAGCCGTGATGAAGTCGTTATTTTATTGCAAGATACCAATAATAGCCAAAGTAACTCTTCAATCAAGATTGTTGTACCCTCTGAAATTAATGATATGGCGATTTTGATAGGGCCAGTACCGCTGTTTAATTGGTTCCCGCTCAATCTAATTGTTAGTATGGTTTTGATCAGTATGTTTTTGATAAGCCTTGGGGTCTATGCTCTAATTTTCCCACTTGAGCGCAAACTGCAACTGATCCAAGTCGGGGTCAACGAGGTTAGTCAAGGCAATCTGGATATTCAAGTGCAAGTGATCGGTCAAGATGAGATTGCACGGTTATCAGCGACATTTAACGCGATGACTGAACATATTAAGCGTCTTATTGAATCACAGCGGGAGCTGACTCGCGCCGTCTCTCATGAGCTGCGCACGCCTGTTGCACGTATTCGTTTTGCAGTCGATATGCTAGCTGATACCGAGGATGAGGATTCGCGGTTTATGCAGCGTGATTATATCGATGAAGACATTGAGTCTCTAAACGGCTTGATTGATGAGATTTTGACTTATGCAAAACTAGAGGAAGGCTCACCCAAACTAGATCTTGAACCTGTTAATCTCAAAGAGCTCGTAGAGCAGATCGTACGAGAGACCAATGCGCTGGGCAAAGACATCAAAGTCGTCGGGAATCCGCCGAGCAGTAAAATCACAGCTATTGCTGATCGCCGCTATTTACACCGCGTGATTCAAAACTTAGCAGGTAATGCCCTGCGTTATGCGGAGACAACGATTACCATCAGTGCAGGTGTCAAAAAAGGCGATGCTTTTGTCAGCGTCGAGGACGATGGACAAGGCATTCCAGAGGCCGATCGCGAAAAGGTGTTTATTCCTTTTGCACGCCTAGATGATAGCCGTACGCGCGCCTCAGGAGGCTATGGTTTGGGTCTATCTATCGTATCGCGCATCGCTTTTTGGTTTAGTGGTAGTATGAGTGTGGATGAAAGCCCAGAGCTTGGCGGCGCCCGCTTTGTGATGACTTGGCCAATCAAGCCACTCACTCAGACGATCGCCGCCGATCAAATCACGCAAGAAAAAAGCGACCGTACTTTTGAGAGCTAAATAAAGCGCAAAGATTCATCTGAAACATTAAGGCTTGAACAACAAGGCTTGAAAATCGACGCTTGAACCTGAAGGCTTGGATAAAAAGGAGATTAACTATGCCTTATCTATTTGGTGGCTTGGTATTATTAAATGCGCTCACGCTCGGCTACTTTTTATTTATCAAGCAGCCTACAACGACCCAAAGTTTGCAAGAGGCTCAGGCGCAGATTACGCAGCCCTTAGCCTTTACCAATAGCGCAAAATACATTCCACCGCCTATCGGCAGCAAAGAGTAGAGAGAATCTACTGCTAGTAGAGCTATTTACTTTGTGTCCTCTGCTGTCTCAGTTGACGCGCGCTCATCCCCAGTAACTTTTGAGATGAGAGGTATACGTATACAGACCTGCAAGCCGCCCTCAGGATGATTGATGGCTTCAACCGTGCCATGATGTAAGCGGGCGATTCGATTGACAATCGCCAAACCCAGTCCACTACCTTGAGTGGTACGCGCCGTTTCACCGCGCTCAAACGGCTGCATAATGCGCTCTAATTGATCCTCGGCCACGCCGTCGCCGCAGTCTCGTACGCATATTACCAGCTGCTCTTGGGCCTCTGTATTGATTTCGCTCTCACTGACAACATCCGCATCCTCTACTACAGCCGTCTCTATAAAGGTCGGCACGACTGTCGCTGAGAGATATATAGGCGGCTTGCCATAACGTTTGGCGTTGTTGACCAGATTGATAACTAAGCGCTTGATAGAAAGAGGTCTGACCGGCACCTGCTTATGACATTGTGATTCATAGATAAAGCGCATAGGGGCGAATTGAACCATCACTTCATTAAATATAGTATCCAGATTCGTCAAACGCACAGGTTCATCAGAACCATCTTTCATATAAGAGATGAACTGCTCTAAGATAGCGTCCATATCCTCGACATCATAGATAAGACCTTCCCGAAAAAAGTCATCAGGTAGCATCTCAGCGGTCAGGCGCATACGGGTCAGCGGCGTGCGCAAGTCATGAGAGATGCCAGCTAGCATAATCGTACGCTCTTTTTGCGCTTGACTTAGAGTAGTAAACAGACGATTAAACGCTGTGTTGACCTGCCTGATTTCAGTAGGGCCAGTAGTTGTTGGCAAAGTAGTAGCGTGACCTAGACGAATGTAGTTAGTCGCGGCACGTTGCAAATAGCGCAGTGGCCGGTTGAGCTGCTGCACTAGTAAGATAATAGTCAGTAGGGTCAATATCGGCAGACCAATCAAAAATAGGATCAAAAGTGCAGGACTATATTGCGAATAGTAAACGACTGGCTCACGAATCCAAAAGCTCTTGTCGCCGCTGTCTTGCACCCAAAGCTGCGGTGTTGGTTTGAATTTAAAGTACACCTCTACAGGTCGACCCAATTGAGCACCAATCTCACTTGATAGAACATCGGTAAATAAGCCTACAAATATTTTGTCCTCAACCTCTGGAAAATCATTGGGGCTGTCAACCACTACGACGTGTGAGTGCTGATAGATCCATTGACGCACCCTAGGGTCATCTCGCCAGTCCTCACGCGCGCCATTCATAAGACGCAGCTCACTGGTCAAATAGCGGGCGTGGTTTTTGAGCTCTGGCAAATATAGACTACGCCAAAAAAACAAAATCGTCAGGCCAACACTAATGAGCACAATAAAGGCAACGACTAGGGTAGTCAGCCAACTGTTTGAATAAGAGCGTTCAAGCCAGCTTTTGCGGCGCGGCATAGGGGGTGTAGTCATAACCATTTTCGGCATTTTTGATAAGGATTATAAAGTATAGTGCAATAGCGCAAGGGACGCTACGAGAACCCTCTGCCATTGCCCCTAAAAAGAGTTTGCAAAGTCAAAGGTTACGATGATAAATCATATATAACAGGGCACAGATAAAGCGGTATAAACTACTGTTATTAAATAAAAATAGTTTATGTTTTCAACATACGAAGTCTATGATATAATTGTGCCCTTTTTGGTATACCTGCGAAAGAGAGAATTCACATGGTTGTTATTCGTTTAGCACGGGGCGGTGCCAAGAAACGCCCATTTTATCAAGTAGTCGTTGCTGATCAACGCCGCGCGCGTGATGGCCGCTACATTGAAAACATCGGCTTTTTTAACCCGCTCGCTAAAGAGTCAGAAGAAGCGGTACGTTTGAACATGGAAGCGTACAACGCTTGGATCGAAAAAGGTGCACAACCTTCAGATCGCGTAGCTTCTTTAGCAAAAGCTTACAATAAGTCTGCTAATACCGAAGCAACAGCTTAAGTTTTAGCTATTGTTTTGATTTAGTAATGGCTTAATTTTACCTTTGGGATAAATTAAGTAGCGCAGCTGGCATGACCAGTAAGCGCGATTAGTTGTTTATTATTGTTTTGTTTATTGGTTATAGCTACTGTCAGGTCAACCGTTATGTCTACGCCTACTGCTGATACGCTCATGAAAATCGGCCAGCTCAAAAAGCCTTATGGCATTAAAGGCTGGCTTTGGGTATTTAGTGATACGGATGAACGTACGGCGATATTTGATATGCAGCCGTGGTGGATGAAAACTGCCGCTGGCATGAAGCCTTTGACCGTAAAAGCTTGGCGCGAACAGGGATCGGGGCTTGTGGCTCAGTTTGAGCAAGTCCCTGATCGCAATGTTGCTGAAACGATGAATGGTGTTACCCTTTGGGTTGAGCAAAATGTGTTGCCTGAGACGAGTGATGACGAGCATTACTGGTCAGATCTAGTTGGTTTAAGGGTAACTAACGAGCAGAACGAATATCTGGGTGATATCGCTGAGATGTTCGAAACTGGTGCTCATGACATCATGCGTGTTGCAGCAACATCGGCTAGCTTAGATAGTGAAGAGCGCTTGATACCTTGGCACAAACAGACGGTATTACAGGTCGATACGACTGCCAAAACCGTTGTTGTGGCTTGGCCAAGTGATTACTAACTCATGATTAGTGACGCCTAATGTATTTTGCTGTTATCAGTATTTTTCCTGAGATGTTCGCCGCGATTCGTGAGTTTGGAATTACGGGCCGAGCAGTCGCTGGGAATCAGGTGACTATAGAATGCATCAATCCGCGTGATTATACCACTGACAATTATCGCCGTATTGATGAGCGCCCCTTTGGTGGTGGTCCTGGTATGGTGATGATGGCAGAGCCTTTAGCGCAAGCTATCGAGGATGCCAAGTTGCGTGCTGCCAAGTACGGTTGCCGTATCGATAAAGCGCATTGTCCGGTGATTTATATGTCGCCGCAAGGACAAACGCTCAGTGAGAACAGTGTGGTCAGTATGGCTAAGTTTGACGGCATGATTCTGTTATGTGGTCGTTACGAAGGTATTGATGAGCGTCTGTTATCACAGTATGTCGATATGGAGGTGTCACTGGGTGATTATGTGCTCACAGGTGGTGAGCTACCAGCAATGGTAGTGATGGATAGTGTGATACGTCGTCTGCCTGATATCATGGGCGATGATAAGTCCGCCATACAAGACTCGTTCGTCGATGGCTTGCTGGACTGCCCGCACTATACTAAGCCGCATGAGTTCGCTGATATGAGGGTTCCTGAAGTACTACTCTCAGGGCATCATTCTAATATCGCCAAGTGGCGCTTTGGACAACAGGTTACTCGTACCCAAGCGCGTCGCCCAGATCTATGGCAAGCCTTTACGCCAACGTCTGAGCAAGCAAAATGGCTTAAGGCGCTGGCTAAAGAAAACAAAGCAAAATAGTAAGTAAGTAATCAGAGTAAAAATTTGAGAATGTGCTGTTTATTGATGGCCGTATCTTAACCCCTTTATGTTGTATCTTGTTGATGACTATCACTATTTTGATAGTTGCCGATATTAGATATGATCAATTATTACAAACAGGTAGTATGCGTAAAGCCTCTATTATCTAATGTGAGGAGATAACTCTCATGAGCAACAAGCATCCATTGGTTCAAAGCGTTGAAAATGCGCAGCTGGTAGAACGTCCAAGTTTTAGTCCTGGCGATACCGTTGTTGTACAAGTAAAAGTACGTGAAGGTGAGCGTGAGCGTTTGCAGGCATTTGAAGGCGTTGTTATCGCTAAGCGTAACCGCGGCTTGAACTCTGCATTTACGGTTCGCAAAATCTCAAGCGGCGTTGGTGTTGAGCGTGCATTCCAGTTGCATTCACCAATCATCGATAGTATCGAAGTCAAACGTCGCGGTGCAGTTCGCCGTGCGAAACTTTACTACTTACGTGAGCGTTCTGGTAAATCAGCACGTATCCGCGAGAAGCTTGGCGCACGTCCAGCAAAACAAGGCGCTCAGAAAAAGACTGACGCTGGTGTTCCTGATGCGGTTGAGACTGCACCTGGTATTTAATGGGTCGAATACGACGTATACGTATTTCACTTTTTAAATACTGAGTATAAGTATCTAAGCTCATATCGACGTTGATCTTTGAACCTATTGTTTTTAGATCAGCGTAAAGCCCTTATTCATAGGTTTTATTATAAATAAGTAGGCGTACCAAAAAAGACAAAACCCCAATCTAGCAGATGTTAGATTGGGGTTTTTGTATGGGTGTTTTATTACCTTTATACATTATTCATAATATGCTTAAAAGCCTAATCAGGAATAGGCATGCGACTGCTTTGCTCATTAGACTTACTGTGCTTACGCAGACGGATATAGAGGTTTTTGGTCACGGTGGCAACCGTCTTTTGCTGCTCGTCAACGATATCTACGGTATATTCGCGAAATACCGCCTCCCCATCTTCAGTAAGACTACGGATAGTTGCAATCTCGCCTGCCGGTATTTTGATACGAGCAGTGACTTTGCTGTTGCCCGGCGCAACAAAATCAATATGTGAGCTTTTGTCCCAGACTACATACTTGCTACCCAATTGATGCATCAGCATAAGCATATAAAACGGATCTACCATGGAGTAGAGGCTACCACCAAACTGCGTGCCGACAATGTTCTTGTTCAAAGCGGTCAAGCCCATACTAACCACGCAAAGTCCTTGATCCAAATCCACGTAGTCAATTTTGATACCTGCACCGACATAAGGGGCGTAGGTATTGATACGTAATTTGAGCAGGTGCGGCGTAAGTAATGGTACGATATTTTTTTTGGTATTGCGTTTTAGAGTCTCAAATCGTTTGGGTAGCAGTCGCATGATGTTATCCTTTTAACCTATAGTGCTTTTTATCTTATCTACTGAGGGTGGTGCTATTGAGTGATATAAAAAGAAATCTATCATAATGAAAAGCGCTTGACACTACTAGCTTCAATCGGGAATAAAAGCTATTTTATGAATAAGCTGACCCCATCTCTTAACCATATAGGATATAGAACAAAAGGTATACTGCTATGCTGCAAAACGATGAGACTGATACGATAATACGCTGTGAGCTCTGTGGTCGTGATGAGTTGGTTTTAACGCGTCATCATCTAATACCAAGATCACGCCATAATAAATCGCGCACGCAGCGCCACTTTGATCGTGAAACGATGAAAACCGACATCGCTATGCTATGTCGTCCTTGTCACAGTCAAATTCATCATCTCTTTGACAATCACGAGCTCGCTAATTATTATCATACCATCGAACGCCTACAAGACCACAGCGAAGTACAAAAGTTTGTGAAATGGGTAAAAAAACGTCCTTCAGGTCTAAAAATAAGAGTAAAACGCTGATATATGTTGGTTAATATCCGCACTAAGCTCGTATTATAATTGCTAATGTCCTACAATAGTCGCTTATTTTTTGGACGATTATGTTTGTCATAGCTTATATCGTCATTCTATCAAAATCTCAGAAAATGTGAGGAGATATGATGAATAATACGCAAATACCCGCGACTGAACCAACCAAGCAGCAACCACCTTCATCTGATCATGAGCACTCTTTAAAAAGCTACGTTGATCTTCACAAACCTAGTTCTAGTTTTAAAACCCGTAACGCTTATCTAGAGCGTGAGCTACAGATCATGCAGCCCAAGCGTTGGGGTGTGAATTTACCTTTTCGCGATTATCGTTTTGAATACGAGGATACTATCCCAGCTATGGCGGCGATGATCGGCAAGGTGGTAATGGTAGGGGCTATTGCAGCTACTTTTGCAGGGCCACTGGGTTTAAGTGATGCTTTTGTACTCGAAAACGTCCGTTACGAGCTGTTGATTGTCTCCTTCTTTGTTATCTTATTTTCAGGCTTTTTTTTACCGACGGCGAATTTGGCGGGTACTCATGGGCCGCTGATTCCACTGATTCCTATTGTGGTTGCCGCAGGCGGTCACCCGATGGCTTTTGGTCTGCTGATTGGTGCGTTTGGGTTATTATTAGCCATTAGTAAAGGCGGAAGTCTGCTGGCAAACTTGACTAGTAAAGGCGTGTGCGGGGGTCTGCTGTTATATTTGGGCTTTATTGGAACTACCTCGCAGGTCAAAAACCTATTTGCTTGGGCAGAGGGCATGGGTATGGCGCATATTGCCTTTACCGTGATCTTGCTCACGATTGTGCTATACGCGGTACTAGAGAATTACCAAAAGCGCTGGCTCGCTGTGCCACTGAGCTGTTTGCTTGGCGGCGGTGTCGCCTTTGCTATGGGCGCGCCGTTTACGTTCAAAACGCCGCCAGGTTTACCAAATATGAGTCCGATGTACTGGTGGGGCGAGAACACGGGCTGGATGTTGGGTCTACCTACTATTGAGAGTTTTATTGTAGTATTGCCGTTTGCTATTTTGGCAGTCGCAATGTGGTCGCCTGACTTTTTGGGTCATCAAGTGTTTCAAAAGATCAGCTACCCTGAGCGTACTGAACGGGTACAGATGAATATCGATGACACGATGGTCAGCGCATCAGTACGTCAAGTAGCAGGCTCGGTATTGGGCGGTGCTAATTTTGCCTCATCATGGGGTACTTATATCGTTCCCGCTGCTATTGCTAAACGTCCTATTCCGGCAGGCGCAGTATTGACAGGACTGTTTTGCTTGATAGCAGGGGTATGGGGCTATCCTATGGACTTAGCCATTTGGGAGCCTGTCATGTGCGTGGCCTTGATCGTAGGGGTGTTTATCCCGCTTCTTGAGGCGGGTATGGAGATGACGCGTGAAGGCAAAACCACCCAGTCGGCTGCGATTGTGGTGTTTGCCTCGGCACTAGTGAATCCAGCTTTTGGCTGGTCGATCACGCTAGTGCTTGATAATTTAGGATTGATTGGCTCAAAAGAGCGTAGTGCAAATTTATCCAAAATGAGTCGCTGGATAATACCAGTCGTGACTTTTATAATACTAACAGGTGTGATGGCTATGGTCGGTATGCTTCCAGGTATCCCAGCGCTAGCGCCAAGCTTTCGTCAGTGAGTTTTTGGGATAAAAGTCAGCTCTGTGCTGGCTTTTTATGCTGGTAATCCCTTGATAATTATCCTGATAGTGTTTCTTGCAAAATGCCTGATATTGCCCCATCAATAAGCGTAACTTAGTATTTTATGAGTATGATTGTTTATGGACAAGGTCTCAGTCGTGGATATCACTGATAATAAATCAAAAGACAGCAACAAAGAAGACAAGCAGCTGCGTCTTAAGCATCTCATCAAGCGTCTGCCAAATCTGCCAGGCGTCTATAAGATGCTGGGTAAAAACGGCGACATCCTCTATGTTGGTAAGGCTAAATCCCTTAAAAGTCGGGTGAACAGCTACTTTGCCAAAACCATTGACCATCCCAAAACGCGCGCATTAGTTGCTCGTATCCATAATATCGAAACTATCATTACTCGTAGTGAGACCGAGGCACTGCTACTTGAGCAAAACCTCATCAAAGAGTATCGTCCGCCTTATAATGTGCTATTACGCGATGATAAGTCCTATTTGTATGTGTTTATCTCAGCGGACAAGCCTTATCCAAGATTGGCTTACGGACGCGGTAAAGGCAACCATCAAAAGGGACGCTTCTTTGGGCCGTTCCCGTCAGCGCATGCCGCAAAAGAGACGCTGGTACTGATGCAAAAGATGTTTCAGATGCGCCAATGCACTAATACCTTTTTTAAGCAGCGCAAACGCCCGTGTCTTGAGTATCAGATCAAGCGTTGCCGTGCGCCGTGCGTTGGTCTGGTATCCCCTGAAGAGTACGCTGAGGACGTCAACAACACGGTGCGGTTTTTAAAGGGTGATTCAAGCGATATTCATAGTGCACTGATCGATAAAATGGAGCATGCCGCAGAAGAATTAGACTTTGAAAAGGCGGTATTTTATCGTGATCAGCTCTCTATGCTGCGCGAAGTACAAGCGCGGCAAGCGGTCTACACGGTACAAGGCGAAGCTGATGTCATCGCGATATCGAGTCAAGCGGGCATGAGCTGCGTCAATGTGCTCACGGTGCGCGGCGGGCGGGTACTTGGCGGTAAAAACTACTTCCCTGATGTCGATAGTAGCGAGCCACTAGCAGATAACTTATCTGCCTTTATTACCTCGTTTTATTTCCAGGTGACTGATGATCTACCAGCTGAGATTATTCTCAGTCATGAATTGCCCGATCAAGTAGCGGTAAGTGAAGCGCTAGCTACGCACTTTGGTAGTAAAGTAGTTATCAAAACCAATGTACGTGAGCATCGCTCAGAGTGGCTGGATTTGGCCAAACTAAATACCAATAATGCGCTCAAGACTAAGCTTGGTGATTATCTAGAACTGCATGCTCGCTTTGGCGCGCTAAAAGACGTCCTAGCTGATGTCACCGATCGCACGATTGACCGTATTGAATGCTTTGATATCTCGCACACTATGGGCGAGGCGACGATCGGTAGCTGCGTAGTGTTTGATCAAGGCGGTGCACGTAGGCGTGACTATCGTCAATATGCGATTCACGACATTATCGGCGGTGATGATTATGCGGCGATGAAACAAGTACTCACGCGCCGTTATAAAAAACAGCCATTACCAGATTTGCTTCTTATTGATGGCGGCAAAGGTCAGCTAGGCATTGCAAAAGAGGTGCTGACGGAATTAGGTATTCTTGGCGATACCTTGCTGGTTAGTGTGGCAAAAGGCGAGGGGCGTAAGGCGGGGCTTGAGGTCTTGCACTTTATCGATTATGAGCCGCTTGATTTGCCTATGGATAGTAAAGCACTACATTTACTGATGCATATTCGTGATGAGGCGCATCGATTTGCCATTACCGCGCACCGCAAAAAACGTGATAAGCGCCGCTCATCGTCAGTACTAGAAGTCATACCGGGACTGGGCGAAAAACGTCGCCGTGATCTGCTCAATCATTTTGGCGGTATACAAAAGCTACTTGGTGCCTCGCAGCAAGAGCTGGCAGGAGTTGCAGGCATCGGCCCAGTACTAGCAAAAACGATTTATAAAGTGTTACACGAATAATCCGATTCATCATAAAAAATGCCAACAGCGATTATGCTGTTGGCATTTTTGATTTAATTGTTGAACTGATCTTATATGAACGTTAGCGGATCAGTCTTCTTTTCTCTTATAAGTCACAAAACGATAGTCCAGCTTGCTTTTATCATCGTGCATCTGCTCAGACTCTTGCGCCACTGCAAAGTCATCAGGCAGCTCTGGATAAAAGGCATCACCGTCCTTAATGTCTGTATCGACATGGGTCAGCTCAATACGATCAGTGTACATCATTGCGTCTTTAAACACTTTCTCACCGCCAATAATCCAAATGGTCTCAAGATGCGCGCCATGTGCTAGGCTCGCCGCTTGCGTCAATGCATCGTCCAAATTGTGCATGACATAAGTATTCTCGTTATTTTTTAGACCCTTTTGCTCAGCATAGTCCATCTGCGTGCTGATAATAAAGTTAGCGCGTTTTGGCAAAGGCTTGTTGCCCATCGACTCAAAAGTTTTGCGGCCCATGATGACGATGCCTTGAATGTCATCGGCATCGCTTTGCTTAGTGGTCATCTGCTTAAAATGCTTAAGATCCGCTGAGATATGCCACGGCAGCGCATTGTCTTTTCCGATACAGCGATTACTGCTAATAGCAGCGATTTGGGCAACTTCGGTATGGGCATAACTCATGACTTATCCTTATGATTCTTCTAAAAGTAGAAAATATTTATACGGCAACTTTGGCTTTGATAGCCGGATGCGACTCGTAACCCTCAACGCTAATGTCTTCGTATTTAAAAGTAAAAATATCATTAACATCAGGACTCAGTGTTAGTGTCGGCAACGGCAAAAGTGTCCGCGTTAATTGTAGCTCTGCTTGCTCGCGGTGGTTTTGGTAAATATGACAATCGCCGCCTGTCCAGATAAACTCACCAACCTTTAATCCGCACACTTGCGCGATCATATGGGTCAGTAGCGCATAACTGGCGATATTAAACGGTACGCCCAAGAACAGATCGGCTGAGCGCTGATAAAGCTGGCAGGAGAGCTTGTTGCCTGCGACAAAGAACTGAAATAGCGTATGACAAGGCGGCAGCGCCACTTGGTTGGCCTCTACAGGATTCCAGCCTGAGACGATCAAACGGCGTGAGTTGGGATTGGTCTTTATTTGCTCAACGACCTCGCTGATTTGATCGACGCCATCATTATTGTATTGGCTTTGATGATTGTGCTGGCTCTGCTTATCCGTCGCTATTTTAGCAGCGTCATCCTTCTTACTTGCGCCATAATTGCGCCACTGATGACCGTAGACTGGGCCTAAATCACCCGCAGGACGGTTAAAGCGCGCGGTCTGCTCGCCAGTTGCCCATTCATTCCAGATACGCACACCGTTTTGTTGCAGATACTCAACGTGAGTGCTACCACTCAAAAACCATAATAGCTCATAGACGATGGACTTAAAGTGCACCTTTTTCGTCGTCAGTAGCGGAAAGCCATCAGCCAAATCAAAACGCAATTGCGCGCCAAAGTGACTAAGTGTACCTGTCCCCGTACGGTCGCCCTTTTCGGTGCCGTTGTCCAATACATACTGCAGTAAGTCGAGATAGGCTTGCTCGTTTTTGTTGTTACTAATCATAAGATGCTCTCTAGCGCTTTAATAATGAATTAATAAGCTTGCTTGCCCCAATCATAAACACTGCGTCTGTAAGCCAAGATAATGAGAACGATACCGATAATAATCATCGGCGCACTTAATATCTGCCCTTTGGTCATCCAGCCTAATAAGATAAAGCCTTGATCAGCGTCAGGCTGACGGAAGAATTCAGTGATAAAGCGGCTAAAGCCATAACCGAGCATGAAGACGCCAGTTACCGCCATACGTGGGCGCGGTTTTGACGAATACCACCATAATAATAAGAAAAGAAGCAGGCCTTCAGTGAGCGCTTGATAGAGCTGCGAAGGATGACGCGGCAATAGGTACTGTCCATTAACCTCAGTCATTATCGTTTGTAGAGCTGGATTGTTCTGTAGCAGCTGCATATCGAACGCCGCTGCTTGCGGAAAGTAGGTGAGCCAATTATAGCCGCCATCAGAGACGCGTCCCCAAAGCTCGCCATTAATATAGTTTCCTATGCGCCCAAATAACAAGCCTGTCGGCACGCAAGGGACAATAAAATCGAGCACTTGAAACGGCGTCTTTTTGTATTTGCGGGCAAAGTACAACATCCCAAGTGCCACACCGATCAGGCCACCATGAAAGGACATACCGCCTTCCCAGACTTTGAGCAGGTAGGCGGGGTTTTGTAGTAGCTCGCCGAACTGATAAAATAACACGTAACCAATACGCCCGCCCAAGATGACGCCGAGTGCACCAAAGAACACTAGATCTGAGACCATATCTGTAGACCAAGCCTCACGCTTGGTGCTGCGATACCACGCCAGCCCGTAAGCGGCAGCAAAGGCCAGTAAATACATAAAGCCGTACCAGTGGACTTCAACAGGGCCAAGCGCTAAGGCAACAGGGTCATACTGGGGATGAATCATCATAAGGGCATCATACAATTGATAATAGAATGTGGCTCATAATAGCAAAAATAGCTCTTTAGGCATACCATCTTGCTCTAAGCAAAAACTGACTTGACATAAAAAGCAGCCTAACGCGCAAAGTTACGGAAACTTTGACTATTATCCAGTAACTCGTAACGCTATTATCTAGATAAAGCGCTTAAAACTCGCTAAGATGAAAGGCTAAATGCCTTCAAAAAATCTGCTAAATATTAAAAGTTAGGATAGTAAGAAAGCAATTTAAGGGATGAATATTTTAAAGGACTATTATGCCAAAACATTTGATACAGAGACCTAAGACATTACCTAGACACTTGCTACGTAAAAGCGCTTTCTCACTTAGCCTAGCTAGTTTGACATTTTTTAGTATAAACACGGCTCAATCAGCGCCAAGTAGTATTGAGCAAATCACTATTTATCAAGGCCTAGCAAGCGTGACTCGCGCGCTACCTACTAGTGGAGGCGGCGAGCAGACCCTGGTTTTTTCATGCTTATCACCTTTTATAGATCAAAATAGTCTGAGCGTACAAGCAAGTAGTGGCGTCAATATCGGTGAGATCAGTACCGAGACGCTCAGCGGCGAGCAGGCGGCGCAGTGTCAGTATCAAGCAGATGCCGCTGTCCAGACTAAGCAAAACAGCCTCGCTGAGATTACCGCGGAGCTAGAAGCGGCGCGCTTGGCAAAGGCATATCTTCAAAATCTTACCAAAGTCACTCAGATCAGTACTGATGGTACGCCATCGAGCAACGCACGCGATATCGAGGCTCAAGCGGCAGCAGTCAATAAAAGAATATTAGCCATACAGCAGCGCCAAGCATTGGCGCAAGACGAGCTCAATCAGCTGATGGCTGGCAGCGCAACCTCGACGGGTACGACAGTGACACAAGTGAGCGTGCGCACTGCTAGTCGCACGCCTGCTGCAGTCAAGCTGCACTATCAAGTACGCGGTGCCAGTTGGGAGCCCACCTATCAAGCGCGGCTAAATACTAATACTGAGCAGCTTAATATTACCGCCTCAGCGATTATTGCTCAGCAAACTGGCGAGAACTGGAGCAATGTGCCGCTGACCCTTAGCACCGTCAATCCCAATCAAAACACTAGCAGCCGATTGCCGCGTGTTAAGCGCTTGGGGTTATATGATGAGAGCCGAGGTAAAATTGCTAGGAGTGCGGCACCAGTCATGGAGGCTATGCCTGTAGTCGTCTCTGGCGAAGCAGATTATGCGGGTGCTGATCAGCCTAATAGAGCGCCGCTACCGAGCTTTACGGTGAGTAGCCAAAACAAAAACGGTATTATCGAGTACCGTCTGCCGCAGCGCGTAAGTATTCCAAGTGATGGTAGACGCGTGCGCACTGTACTCGATGAGCAATCAGGAGCAAGCAAGCTATGGCTGCGTAGTACGCCAAGTATAGAGACCGCAGCGTACTGGTATGCCTCAGCACCATTTATTACCCCAGCTTGGGTGGATGGCTCATTGCAACTATACCGTGATGACAATTATGTCGGTCAGTCGCGTTATAGCTATCAGACGCTAAAAGAGCAAGGCATTGGTTTTGGAGTTGATCCCAATATTCTCGTCAAGGAGATCAAAGACGATGACAAACAAGGCGATAAAGGCGTGTTTAATCGCACCCAGACACTAACCACCACCCAAGCCTATCAGTTTACCAATCAGCATAATAAGGCGCGCCAGTTGCAAGTATTGGGCAGCGAGCCTGTCAGCCGCGATGATGATCTCAAGGTCACGGTAACCCATACGCCGCCTGTCACTGAGCGCAATTGGAATGATAATCAAGGTATGGTCGCTTGGGAGTTTACGCTACCTAGCAAGCAATCAAAGATTATACAATCGACATCACAAGTGAGCTATCCTGCAGACAAAATATTGACGGGTAATTGATATCTGGTTTTAGCCATTTACGCTTTTATGAATAAAGGATAACTATGTGTATTGTCGCTATCGCTTGGCAGCTATTTGACGATCTGCCTTTGGTTTTACTCTCTAACCGTGATGAGTTTTTGGAGCGCCCGACCACGCCTGTCCATCAGTGGGATGATGCACCTATATATGCTGGGCGAGATAATAGGAGCGGCGGCACTTGGCTTGGCATTCACCAAAATAAAGATGCTAACGGTATACAACAAAATGGGCGCTGGGCGGCGGTATTGAACTTTCGTGATGGCGTGCAAGCACGAGAGGATGAGCGCTCGCGCGGTGAGCTGGTGACTGAATTTTTGCGCGGCACTCAAAGTCCGATGGAGTTTGCACGGCAGATTAAGTTGCAAGAGTACGCAGGGTTCAATCTTATCGTCGGGGATGCGCAGCAAGCTGTTGCCGTCAATAATCGTGGTCACGCCCCAACGCCACTGTATGCAGGCTTGCACGTATTATCTAACGGACAGTTTGAGGACAACTGGTTTAAGACCCAAAGGCTACGTGGTCGCTTGCGTCAAGAAGTCTTGCCACTTATCGCTGAGGATAGTCATCCTGACTACTGGCAAGCGGCGGCGTTCAATGTCATGTCCGATGTAACGCCTGCGCCAGTAGGGCAATTACCAGAGACGGGGGTGGCGACAGATATCGAGCAAGCGCTATCCTCTATTTACATAGAGCCTGCCAATATCTTGGCACTAACTAATGGCCTCATGCCAAGTTACGGCACGCGGACACAAAGCATCTTAACCTTGCATAATAAGCAGGATGAGTCAAAAATAAAGGCGCAATTGATTAGTCTTGAAACTGATACCATTACTTCTAGGGTTTAAAGTAGTTCGGGAAATTTACGCTAATACTAATCTTTGTAGGCTGTGGCTTTAGCCCAGCTCAATACTTTGCAAAAGCAAAATGCTGGGCTAAAGCCACAGCCTACGCAAACATTGTTAAATAGTTGATGCTTTTTAGACCTATCACTTTTGATAAAGTTAATCGTAATTTCTAGGTTAGTATAAATTCAACAGACCCTAAACTATAAAATTTTTATTTTAAATAGATAGGTCAACATAAAAAATGCCCGCCATAATATCTGATTGTTTAGATATTACAGCGAGCATTTTTCGTTTGTGCAAGCGCTTATTCCATCAGCAAATGATTGTTTTGCTCAGGAATAATCAGCTCTTGTCTAAGGGGTAATTCGCGTGCTAGCTCCTGAAGCGCACGGCGGTAAACCCCACGTTTAAAGTGAATCACTTGTCCGAGTGGATACCAGTAGCTGACCCATTGCCAATGGTCAAACTCAGGTTTTCCTTCATCAAAGCGAATGTGTTGTGTATTTGGCTCATCTAAGCGTAGCAAAAACCATTTTTGTTTTTGCCCAATACATAAAGGATGCTGTCCGTGGCGCACGTAGCGCTTGGGTAGACGATAACGTAACCAATCTTGCGTTACCGCTAATAAATCGACATGACGTGGATGCAGGCCGACCTCTTCCCAAAGCTCACGATACATCGCGTCCATAGGAGTCTCGCCGCGATCGATACCGCCTTGCGGAAACTGCCAAGCGTTGTGACCTATACGTTTTGCCCACAGGACTTGTCCTTGTGTATTTGCCAAGATGATACCGACATTGGCGCGAAAGCCGTCTGCATCTATCATGACTAAACCTTTTAAATGTGATAAAAATAGCTCATTTTAAAAAGTATAATGATAGCCATCATAATTATTATAAGGTGATGGCTGTCTATACTGAGTCAAAATGAGATTCATTACCACCATTAAACCAAGAAACCGACAAAATGTGTAACGCTATTTTGCTATAAAATGTTTCACGAATTTAATCTTTTAAAATCAGTGGTTTACGCGCGATATAAATTTAGAGTTATTCACTCAGTTTCATCATAAAAACAACCAAGTCATCTACTAAAAATCTATCCACTTCTAAAAGCTACTGCTTACTCTAAAATCGATTGAATCATTAACGACATGTGACAATCACGTCATAAAATCTGGTTTTGGCTTGTGCTACACTAGCCAAAGTGCAAGTTTAGACTCGCGTAGATAACATTGAGATAGCGATTAATAAAGGACGATAAATAATGTCAGAATCAAAAGCAAGCGTCATATGGCAAGACAACAAAGCCTTTATGGGCGTATCACCATCAGGGCATAATGTACAAATCGACGCCGACAAAGAAAAAGGCGCAAGCCCCATGGAGCTTATACTATTGGGACTTGGTGGCTGTGCCAGTTATGATGTGGTCGCTATTTTACAAAAGTCGCGCCAAGACGTCAGCGATGTCCGCTGCGAGTTGACCGCTCAGCGTGCCCAAACTGTACCTGCTGTTTATACGGCTATTCATATGCATTTTGTGGTCACAGGCAAAGATGTATCTGACAAACAGATCGAACGCGCTATTAGGCTGTCAAGCGATAAATATTGCTCTGCGAGTCGAATGTTAGTGCAGGGCGGGGTAGATATCACTCACGATTTTGAAAATATCGCAGGTTAGGACAAACCCAATGAACATAATTTTTGGATTGATGTCTGATACTGCAGCTTCTGCAATATGGGCAATGGTAGTAGCTAGCCTGTTGCCTCTAGCTATGGCGATAACTGCCAAAGCTTTTGGCGGTTTTAGATTGGCTGATAACGCACATCCGCGCAGCTTTTTGCAAGATACGACTGGCCCTGCCGCCCGCGCAAATGCCGCCCAGCAAAACAGTTACGAGACATTGCCTGTGTTTTTGGCAGCAGTAATCGTCGCTATGCTGTTCTTTGTACCGCAGTCTATTATCAATGTATTGGCATGGTTATATGTGCTGATACGGGTAGGTTACTGCGTCGCTTATATCACTAATTTGGCGACGTTTCGCTCGGTACTATGGGTGCTATCGATGGTCTGCTCACTAATGCTGTTTTATTTAGCAATTAGAATTAGCACGTAAAGTATAGTAGTTATTCCAGCAACAGTTTAACGAGTGCTTGCTGCTTTAAAGGTGACGATTCATTAACGCGCAGTTTTATTGATTACTACTTTGCTTTATTGCCTCGATGATAGCGTTTTTGTCTTTCTCACGTTTGATACTATTCCATAACGGCTGAGCCTCGCTATAGCCTTTGGTCAGCATCCCAAGCCACTGTTTGTAGCGACCAATGAGCACGACATCATTCTTCGCTTGCCCCTGCAAAAACGCAATCTGATGGCTGGTCAAATCCTGCCATGCCAGTTGAGTATGGTCTGCGTTGTCTTCTTTAACATCAACTTGAGCAACCAAATCGGGACGCGTCACCGCACCGCGACCGAGCATCAAATGATTAGTCCCTGACTGCGTTATACAGTTTTGCGCCTGCGCGCTTGTCCATATCTCACCATTAGCAATGACTGGAATTGATAGCTGATTAAAGCTCTGTATTTTGTCCCAGTAGGCAGGCGGCTTATAGCCTTGAGTTTTGGTACGGGCATGAATGGTTAACCAATTTGCGCCACTAGCGTCGATCGCTCCACGAATATCATCTATACGACTATTATCGGTATAGCCGAGACGTATCTTCGCTGATACTGGAATATTGCTAGGAACGGCTTTTCGTACCGCGCTGATAATGTCGTACAAAACTTCTGGCTCATCAAGCAGCACTGAGCCGCCGCGATGACTATTGACGGTCTTGGCAGGGCAACCAAAATTAATATCGATAGCGGGCGCGCCAAGCTCGCAAGCGAAAGCCGCGTTTTCTGCCATCAGATTTGCCTCACTACCAAGCAGTTGAATATGAATAGGGGTATTTGATGTCGTCTTGGCATCCTGATGCAGCTCTGGCACGTATCTATAGAACACATGCGCTGGCAGCAAGTGCTGAGTGACGCGAATAAATTCACTAACGGACCAATCATAAGGACGCCCTAAATCTGTGGCAATTTGCGTCAAGATTTGCCGCATTAAAGGGTCAGTTAGGCCTTCCATTGGCGCTAGAAGGCGGACGGGATTGTTGAAAATTTTTTGAATATGCTTTGATTGTACTAGCAATAAGGTCTGCTGATTGTCGTTGTTCATCGGTATGTGTTCGTTGTTATCTATCGAAAGTATCTATAAGATTGGAAAACTAATGGCCACGTTTTTAACACTACTTTTAAAGTGACCAACGCTGCTTATTTACTCAAAATTACCTTTTTCCCCGACTGCAATCCTAATATTAAATCTTTAATATGATGAATATCTAAATTGGCTTGCGCGCGCGTACAAGCAACATACAACAAGCGCAATTCTTCAGGGCTAATCTTAATGCCGTTGGTGGTGACATCATAATAGAAGTCATCATCGAGCTGAACTTTGCCCCATTCTAGTCCTTTAGCTTTGTGCGCGGTAGAGATGACATAATCAGCATTCTCAATTCGTGTCAGACTATTAACTGCTTGGGTGAGTACATTGGTGCCATGATCATCGACCAGTTTGACTAAGGTTTTGAGATCGCTACCCTCATTGGTTTCTGAGTACTCTTGCACATCCGACCAATTGTAAAAGTAGGCAAGCTCTGGCACGCCATAAGCGGATTTACCATTTTTAAGGTTCTCAGCCGCCTGACAGAACTTTAGCATACGATCAGTATCTGCTTGCAAGGCTACGCGGTGTCCAAGTTTCAGTCCTGTCAGTAGCTGCGCCATGGCAGCTGCATTGGTTCGACAGAGTATCGCGTCCTTTTTACTATGTACTAACCCTTTTTCTGTAGAGGACTGCTTGGCAGGATTACCTTTTAACGGCACGTCCTCTTGCAAGGCTTTGAGCAAAGTATTGGCCACCTCAGCGATAGGTTCACCAAATCGAAACGACTGCGTCAGTAGAGTTTGCGGCAGCGGTAGCTTTTTCATGGCGTTGACTGCGCCGCGCCACTCATATATCTGCTGATGAGCGTCGCCAACATAGATGACCTGCCGTGGTTGCTGGGTCAAAATCCCCATCATTAGTGGATCGGCGTCTTGCGCTTCATCAAACAAGATAAAGTCGGCAGGAATGCTAGGTTTTGAGAGTGCCCAAAGTTTGAGGTAAATGTCATGACCGATACCCGCAGGATGGCGGGCGTCAATCGATTGTAGCCAGCGCTGCTCGACAGCAGGGTAGAGCATCTCACGCAGCTGCTCGGCGTCTGACTCATCCAGCCAACTTGGAAACAGAATATGTCTTGGCGCAGGGTAGCTGGCATGAGTGCTACAAAAATTACTCACCGCATCGCTGACAAAACGTGCGAGGCGCGCTGGCGTCAAGGTAATGTATTTGTTGACACCATCCATTTGCCGACGCACTTGTACTGGCTGCAAGCCCAAATCATCGCCCAAGCGTTTGGGCGAGAACCTAGGCAAGGACAATTTGGCGGTGATATCACGCGCCACGTGCCGATACGCCAATGAGTGAAAAGTACGGCAATCAACGTGTGGGGGGAATTTCGCTCGCGCATCGTTAGCGATTGCTTTGTTAAAAGCTAAGTACAAACCGCGCCCGCGCAAGCGCTCCCCGATAAGCTTAAGCGTTGTAGTTTTACCCGCACCTGCATAGGCCACTACTTTAAATGACTTTTGATCCATCGCCATATTAAGTGCATTTAGCTGCTCATCGGTGGGGTCGGTCATATAAGCGGGCATAGATGCAGACATAAAGGTTACCTAAGGTATGAAAGCTTATTTGCTCAAGCTAAAGTATTGGAATATGGGCAAAACAGCAGGGGCAAAAAAAGCCACTGTATTGGCAATGGCTGAGGTGCAATTAAAGGTAAAAATAAGCAAAAGAAAACGGATGAAAAGCTAAGCTATAGTAGCAGATTGCGCGCCCTACTTTAAGTCAAAAAACCTCTAAATTCACCTACTTATCTAATTTAACGGCTGCTGTCGAATCAGCGTTAGGTTCTTTTTTTATCAAAATTTTTGCCAAAAATAATCCTAGCTCAAACAATAACCACATCGGAAACGCGAGCATTAGCATAGAGATGCCATCAGGCGGCGTGACTACTGCTGCAATCGCAAAACAACCGACGATGATATAGCGGCGTTTATCTTCTAAGCTGTCAATGGAGACAATACCAGCTAATATCAACAACAAGGTCACTACTGGAATCTCAAAGGTTACGCCAAAGACCATAAATAGCTTTAGAGCAAAGCTTAAATAACTATCGATATCTGTCATTGGCAGCACATTTTGCGGTGCAAACACGATAAAGAATTTGAGCACGCCTTTGAGTACCACAAAATAAGCAAAAGCTACGCCTGCATAGAATAAAACAATAGAAGAAAATAGAACGGGGATAGCGACTTTTTTCTCTTTTTTATACAGTCCTGGGGCGACAAAAGACCAGATTTGATACAAGATATAGGGCATCGCAAAGAACGCGGCGACAAATATGGTCAAGCGTATCGGCGCCATAAAGTTTGAGGTAATGTCAGTTGCGATCATCGTCGAGTTGGCAGGTAGCTGCGCCACTAGCGGATCTGACAAAAAGTCATACAGCTCACGGGAGAACCCAACCAGCGCCAAAAAAATAATCAAGATAGCCGCGCAAATCTTTATCAGATGCGCTCGCAGTTCAATCAAATGCTCAGTAATAGGCATATCGGCAAACGCGCCTGACAAGTTACCTGTTGAGGTGAGCTCCTCATCAGTCGCTATTTTTTCTTGGCGACTTTTTTGCCGCTTAAATAGCTTCATCAGTCAGCCTCCGAGATATTTTTAGAGGCATGGGTATCGTTATTAAAATGGGAGGTTTTGTTCAAATCAACGTGTAATAAGACATCCGCTTGATAGTTAGGCAAGTAGGGCGGGGTAGGCAGTCGCCGCGCCTTATCATAAGCTCCGAGTCGAAACCACATGTTCTCCCACGGACGCGTAATGATAGGTTGAGCGTTTTGTTCGGTGTTATGAGTTGCTAGCGCTTCTTGATCTTGCGAGTGGTAGCTGTAATCAGCTTGGTTAGGTACAGACGGCTTGATGTCGTCTGTAAAACCCTTATCTACTTCATCGTCTTTGCCGCTCATATCTTTATTCTGTGACGATTCAAACTCTTTCATGCTACCGCGCATCTCTGCCATTTCGCGGCGCATATCCGCTTCTGTCTCACGGATTTTAGCCAGCTCTTTTTGCATCAGTTGCCGCGTTTCAGCCAGATCAAGCTCCGCTTCAATCTCTGATTGCAGCGTTGATATCGTACGGCGCAATTTGCCATACCATTGACCTGCCGTGCGCGCCGCTTGTGGCAATTTTTCTGGCCCCAAAACAATCAAAGCAATCACGCCAAATAAGAGTAGTTCAGAGAATCCAATATCAAACATAGTCGTTAAGCATAGTAATCAAGCATCACAGGTTGAAGGCAAGTGTTAGCACAAGCAAGCCTTTTATACTTTAGGGTTCTTACACTTTGGGGTTCTCGTTATCAGTACTAATAGGAGTCGCCACTTCGTCTACTCTCGTTCCTACATTTGCGCTATCACTCTGTTGCGTGCTGGCGTCATGATCAAGGACACGGTGCTTTTTTTGATGCTCGATATCTTCATCTTTGACCGCTTCTTTGAAGCCTTTGACCGCCCCGCCTAAATCTTTGCCTGCATTTCTAAGTTTGGAGGTGCCAAATACAATCACCACCACGACTAACAAAATAAGCCAATGCGTAATAGAAAAACTGCCCATAGTCGTATCCTTATGTCCTAATAAAACGTGTTTGCATTATAGCATCTAAAGTATTTAGTTATGCTGAGGTTATCATTATCCAGGTTAGCGCGATGCTTTTTCGTCAATACCAGATAAGCCAAAGCGGCGTCCTAGCTCAGAGAGTACAGCCTTGGATTCTATGTCGAACCAAGATAGCCCAATCAAAGTATGAAACCAGACATCAGCCACCTCATATACAAGCTCATTATGCGCTTTATCGTATGCTGATGAGTCGAGGCTTTTATCGCAGTGCGCCAAATCTTTGGCAGCGATGATCGCTTCTATCGCTTCTTCCCCAACTTTTTCTAAGATTTTATTTAATCCTTTAGCATGCAGACTGGCAACATAAGAGTGCTCTGCGCTTGCACTTTTACGCTCAGCCAAGACCTGATCTAATTGCGTTAAGATGGTGTTTTGTTGCAAATTAACATCATCTTGATCATTTGCGACAATCGTTTTAGGGTCAGTAGAATGAGCAGACGTTGTACTATAGATAGCAGCGGGATCTTTGATGACTTTGTCCACGCTTTGCCATTTAGGCTCTGCTCCTGACGTATCTAAACGCTGATAAAAACATGACTCGCGCCCCGTATGACAGGCGATACCACCGATCTGGGTGACGCTGAGGACAATGACGTCTGCATCGCAATCTAGGCTAATATCGTGTACGAGCTGCGTATGACCTGAGGTCTCGCCTTTATGCCACAGTTTGGCACGTGAGCGTGAGTAGTACACAGCCGTTTGTGTTTGCGCCGTCAATTGCAATGCCTCAGAGTTCATCCACGCCATCATCAAAATACGTCCTGAGGTGTGATCTTGAGCAATCGCAGGAATTAGGCCTGCGCTATTGAAGGTTATGGCGTCAAGCCAAGCAGGTGAGGTCATAGTCTAAGGTCTTATTATAAACAGCAAAGGGAAGGTGCTAAATGAGCAAAGGTTTGAATAACGGATACTTATTACATTTATCATTGTCGCTTTAGTATTTTAGAGAAGTTTTACCAAAGTGCAAATGCTAAAGTGTCAAAGGATAGCGAAGATAAGAGTTGTTATTTATAAGTAGGTCAAGATAAGAGGTGCTTTGGTACAAGTGATTGTTTGAGCACATCGTTGATGGTAGTAAGCTTTTGCAAACGGTAATCATAGTTGACAAAATGCTGGCGAGAATTAGCGATCAAGGAGTTATCAGACATACGAGTCACTCGTATGGCTATACTGCCGCCTTCATCATCTATTTGCTCAATACCCACTTCAAAAAGTAGAGCTTCACGTACTCGTGCACGGCTAATAATGTGTACTTGCAATTTGTCAACGACCAAGCCTTGATTGTTTTCGCTGATCTCTTTAATACCTTTGAAATGCAAAAACTGTTCTCTAGCTTCCACCATCAACGCGGTTAAAGACTCAAGAGTCAGATATTGATTTGTATTGACCTCAATAGCTCGCACATGTAGCAAGGTTTCAAAAACGAATACTCTGCTATCAAATATCAGCGGTTGGCTTGACACCATTTTCTCCTAAGTATGGTTTGAGGTAGGTACTTTTATAAACGGGTACTTATATACAAGCATTTATATAAACAAGGTAGATTTAGTTGCTATTGTAGATACTAAAAAACGATGCTTAAAAAAACAATAATAAGTACAAGCGTATCGTTTTTAATGATAAAAAATTAAGTATACCTGATACAAAGTTTGCACGATGATTAAATATGAATAAAACCTTAGATTTATCTTGAATTAATCACTCTATACTCTTTCGTTATGACTCTCAAAATTTCTTTGGCAAAACAGCGTACTATCTGCTAAAATAGCGCCTCCCACCTCGAGGCAAATAGCAGTTTAGTGATTATGAATATAATCACTGGGCATTACTCACTATTTGACGACCAGGTTCTAACACAGAAAAAGAGGCACATCATCATGAAAGTTAAGATGAAAACCAGAAGCGGTGCAGCAAAACGCTTCAAAAAAACAGCGAACGGCTTTAAGCGTAAGCAAGCCTTCAAAAGCCATATCTTGACCAAGAAATCACCTAAGCGTATTCGCCAGTTACGTGGTCTTAAGTTGGTAAGCAAATCTGACGAAGCAGCAGTTCGTCGTATGTGCCCCTACATCTAATAGATCTTTGTAACTCGATACAGCTTATTTTATCTTAAAATTCTTGGAGTAATTTATGGCCCGTGTAAAACGTGGTGTACAGGCAAATCGCCGTCACAAAAAAATCTTAAAGCGTGCAAAAGGCTACTACGGTGCCCGTTCACGTGTTTATCGCGTAGCGGTACAGGCAGTGACCAAAGCAGGTCAATATGCTTATCGTGACCGTCGCAACAAAAAACGCTCTTTCCGTCGTCTTTGGATTGCCCGTATCAATGCTGGTGCACGCTTAAACGGTTTAAGCTATAGCCGCTTTATCAATGGCATGAAAAAAGCCAACATCGCAATCGATCGTCGCGTTTTAGCTGACATCGCTATGCATGATGCTGCGACTTTTACAGCCTTGGTCGAAAAAGCAAAAGCGGAACTAGCATAACTATTAGTCTGTCTTTAGAGGCTTATATGCTAAGCATCTGTTAGATAAGAGTAATATGCGTTATTAATAAAAGCTACCGCTGGTCGGTGGCTTTTTTTATATCAGATCATCTACTGGGGTAGAGCGTTTGCAAAATTTGCTCAAACCCCTACAATGACTTACCACTAATCATTTGTCTTAATCAGGAATAACACGTCTTATGACTAGCCCTGCTGCCACCCCCGATTTGTCGGCGCTACCGACCCTGTCCCCAGAGCTGAGTGAACTCAATGAGTCTCAGCTTAATGAGTTTGCTAGCGCCGCTGAAGCTTTAGTAGTGCAAGTCACTGATGTGCGTATTTTACAAGATTTGCGCGTACAATTGACGGGCAAAAAAAGCGCGTTAACGGGCTTCTCAAAGCAGATGGGTAAACTTAGTAGCGACGACAAAAAAACCTACGGTGGCTGGTTGCACGGGGTGCGTAGCCGTATTCAAGAGGCATTGACCAATCAGCAGCAAAAGCTGGAAGTGGCAGCATTAAATGCCAAGCTGGCAAGCGAGAGCATCGATATCACTTTGCCAGCTCGCGGTGCTCAAAAAGGCCATCTGCATCCGGTGACGATGATTACTCAGCGTATGCAGCAGTATTTTGTACAAGCTGGATTCAATGTAGCTACAGGTCCTGAAGTTGAGAGCGATTATTATAACTTTGAAGCACTCAATATTCCCTCGCATCATCCAGCGCGTGCCATGCACGATACGTTTTATTTTGATGCGCACTATCTATTACGTACGCATACCAGTCCGGTGCAAATTCGTACGATGGAGCAGACAGCGCCGCCGATTCGGATTATCTGCCCAGGCCGCGTATACCGCAATGACTCAGACCAAACTCATTCGCCGATGTTCCATCAGTTAGAAGGCCTTATGGTCACCGAGTCAAGTACCTTCGCTGAGCTAAAAGGCTTGATTAGTGAGTTCTTAGAGGCGTTTTTTGCTAAAGAATTGACTGTGCGTTTTCGTCCGTCATTCTTCCCATTTACTGAGCCTTCAGCTGAAGTCGATATCTTAGATGATAATGGCAAATGGCTTGAAGTTATGGGCTGCGGCATGGTGCATCCACAAGTGCTGACCAACTGCGGTATTGATAGCGACAAATATACTGGCTTTGCTTTTGGCATGGGTATTGAGCGCTTTGCCATGTTGTATTACGGCATCGATGATTTGCGCCTATTTTTCCAAAACGATGTACGCTTTTTAAAACAGTTTGGCTAATGTTGATATGACAGGTGCTCCTTGTTTATAAAACAAGGTAATGTGCCAACCTTTAATTCAAAATCTTTATTATAAATTGCAATCCGAGATATTTATGAAAATTAGCGAACAGTGGCTACGTCAGTGGGTAAACCCCAACAATAGCAGTGAGCAATTGGCCGAACAACTCACTATGGCAGGGCTTGAGATTGATGATCGTTTTGCGGTTGCCCGTGCCTTTTCAGGCGTTGTCGTTGGCGAAGTTATTAGTATCCGTCCACATCCTGATGCCGATAAATTGCATGTCACGCAGGTCAATATTGGCGGTGCTAAGCCGCTACAGATCGTCTGCGGTGCGCCCAATGTCACTGTCGGTATGAAAGCGCCTGTCGCAATCGTTGGTGCCATACTGCCAAACGATGACGCCAGTAATGGTAAAGCAGGCTTTAAAATTAAAAATGGCAACCTACGTGGTGTCGATTCTAACGGTATGCTATGCGGTGCCTCTGAGATTGATTTGGTTGACGATATTGACGGTTTGCTTGAGCTACCAGCTGATGCGCCAGTCGGTACGGATGTCCGTGAATACTTAGGTTTAGACAATCAAATCTTCGATATCTCTATCACGCCAAACCGCGGTGATTGCTTTAGCGTACGTGGTATTGCACGCGAGATATCAGTCATTAATGATTTGCCTATGCAGCAGCCAGAGATTCCTGCCAACAGCGCATTGACGGATAACGATACTGATCATACTACGCCAGCCGTAACGGTGAGCGCAGTTGAGGCGTGCCCACGCTATCTCTTACAATCAATTAGTAACATTGATCGTAGCATCGATACACCGAAATGGATGGCTGATGCGCTCGTACAGTCGGGATTACGCTCGCATAACTTCTTGGTTGATGTGACCAATTATGTATTGATGGAACTTGGTCAACCGCTACATGCGTTTGATGCTGATAAGATAGAAGGCGATATTGTGGTACGTTTAGCACAGCCACAAGAGACGATTACCTTACTCAATGAACAAACCATTACTTTAACCGGTGATGAGCTGCTTATTGCGGATAATAAAGGCGCGCTTGCACTCGCGGGTATCATGGGCGGTCAGCGTAGCAGTGTCACTGATAGCACCACCAATATTGTCCTAGAAAGTGCCTTTTTTAATCCATTAGCTATCGCTGCACGCGCGCGCCGTTTTGGTTTGCATACCGATGCCTCACAACGCTTTGAGCGCGGTGTCGATTTTGAATTGCCAGCGCTTGCTTTGGCACGTGCTACTGATTTGATTACCAGTGTCACAGGCTCTCAAGCAGGACACATCGTAAAAGCAGAAAGTAGCGACAACCTGCCAGTACGTGCGCCCATCTCTTTGCCAATTACTAAAGTTCGTGATGTCATCGGTATTGAGATTGAGCCTGCGGTCATGGTGCGTATCTTGACCCAATTAGGGTTTGAGGTAGAGCAGCAAGCAGATGCTCTAATCTGCACGCCGCCCTCGTATCGTTTTGATATGAGTATCCGCGAGGATTTAATCGAAGAGATCGCTCGTATCTATGGTTATGATAATATTCCAAGCGTCTTGCCGCACTTACAAGTGAGTATGGATTATGACGATACCGCAGATCTTACGCATGAGATGAAGCTGGCACTCGTTAATAATGGCTACATGGAAGCGATTAGCTTTAGCTTTAGTGATGCAAAATTAGAAGCGGTGCTTGATGATGAAGCATTAGGAGAAGTGTTGGCTCTTGCTAACCCGATCTCTAGCGACTTAGCCGTCATGCGCCGTACTTTGCTGTCAAGCTTATTACCTTGTGTGCAATATAATCTCAATCGTCAGCAGCCACGTGTACGTTTTTTTGAGACGGGTTTAAGTTTTGTCGGTCAAAGTGTTAGCGATTTGGTTCAAACGCCAAGTATTGCCTTGGTGGCTGTAGGTGATGTTTGGGATGAGCAAGCGTATCAAAACCGTGCTTTAGACTTTTATGATATCAAATACGATATTGAGCAGTTATTGCCAGCGCAAATTGACAGAGCGCGCATTCGCTATGAGCGCAGTCAGCTATCCTTTTTGCATCCAGGACAAAGCGCTAAGCTGTATATCGATGATAAATACATCGGCTGGATAGGCCAGATACATCCCAATACCGCAAAGCAGCTAGATCTACCTGCGACTTGGGTCGCGCAATTGTCACTAGCACCGTTATTGACACTTGCTCGGGAGCAACATGCCATTGATACCCCTAGCAAATTTCCGCAGGTACGACGCGATATCGCTATTTTGGTAGATAGCGATATCAGTTTACAAACACTAGAGTCAACGATACGCGCCGCTGCAGGTGAGCTATTGAGTGATATGTGGCTGTTTGATGTCTATCAAGGCGACAAAGTACCAGCAAATCAGCGCTCACTCGCTTTTGCTTTAATATGGCAAGATAGCATGCAAACGTTATCTGATGAGGACGTAAAAACGACGACTGACAAAGTTGTGCAAGCGCTCACTGAGCAGCACGCTGTCCAGCTACGCGATAGTTAAGTGTCAATTATAAGTTTTTAATCAGCAAATATAGCTAACTATTTATTAATAAAGGATTTTATTAAAAAGGCAACAAAAATCCTTTATAATAGTAGGTAATAGACAATATTTTGACCACCCCATTAGCGCTAACATAGGAGCTATATTGTGAGTACCCTGACAAAATCTGACATGATTGAGCATTTGATGAGTCATATGAACCTAACACGTCAAGAAGGGCGCTGCTTAGTAGAGAATTTCTTTGATGAGCTGGCTGACAACTTAATTGAGGGACGTGAAGTCAAGCTCTCAGGCTTTGGCAATTTTGAGTTAAAAGACAAAAACAGTCGACCAGGGCGCAATCCTAAGACAGGAGAGCCTGTTGCTGTCTCAGCCCGCCGAGTAGTTACCTTTAAGACAGGGCAAAAATTTCGTCAAAAAGTCGATGAGCACTTATTTGACGTTCAATAATCTGTAAGCGTTATTACTTTTTAATCAATGCCTTAGATATGTATTTATACGACTAGAAATACATTACAGCGAACTGACTGTCACTCAATGATACTTTTTGTTCCTTCAAAATTAGCCCACGCTAAATCATTAGTGTGGGCTTTTTTGCGATTTTTGATCGCAATAAAGTGAGTTATTGAAACGAGAAATGTTTTTGTAATTTACAAAACTTATGTAGAACCTTTTATCTGTCTTTTATTCACTAATATTGATATCATTGAAAAGACCATTACTGTTAAAAGTAATACTTTAAATAAAAATAAAGTGATAATTGGCATGTTTTATGCTTGATAGTTTATAGTTTGGTTTCGACAGTGTTTTGACGCAAATACGCTACTCTTATATTAGTATTGGATATAAAAAAAATGGAATATGATGATGTTTTTCAAAAAAGTGAAATAGGTCGCGATGAAATCAAAAATCATAGCATAGGGGTATTGCCGCGAGAGGCTAGAACTTTGCTGATTATGATTGATGGCAAAAGAACCTATCAAAACTACTTAGATACTTTAGATCAAAGCAAAATGTTTGCAAGTTTTGGCGGCGTAACCCCATTATTTGAGCTACTTTTGGAGTTTGATTGTATCGAAGTTGCTGGCGCCGCAAAAAATGCAGCGTCTACTGGCGTACAAGAAGTCTCAAGACCTTCTCCTATTGCTAGACCAAATATACAAAATAGCGAAGCTGAGTTTGAGCGAACGTTTAATACTCAAAATTCAGATGATCTGACCGCTATAGGCAATGCGCCTAAGCCTAAAGCGTTAGATGCCAATTATGATATGTTGAAATCAGATTTAGCTACCTATATCGAAAAAAACGCGCCGCCACAAGAAGCTTGGGGTTATCTGTTGAATTTAGAGCAATGCGATGATACCGCGCAATTGATGGCTTTAGCTCAAGAAATCAAGAGTTCAAGTAGTGAAAAATTAGCACGAGGTATGGATGATTTTATCAAAAAAATGAGACGCTAATTATTAGGCAAAAGTCCTGGCATATAAATTGCAGTTATGTGTGACGCTGCTGTAACACCCAAACAAATATGATCGAATGAACTGGAGTACTTTATGGAATTGGCTGAGCTTTCACAAGCGCAAAACGCACAAAGGCTACACGGTGAGCACATTATTTTGCGCCTCACTTATATTAGTCGCTACAACAATCATAACGAAAATGGTGAGGTGACGCGTATTTTAGCGCAAGCACAGCAGAATAATGAGCGCAATGGTATTACGGGCGCATTGGTTTTTAATCACAATTATTTTTTGCAAAGTATTGAAGGCTCAAGACCCGTTATTAATGAATTATTAAGAAAATTGGTCAAAGATGATCGTCATTTTTCGTTGCAGATCATTGAATGCTCCGAGGTTGAACAACGACGCTGGAATAAGTGGTCGATGAAATACCTCATTCCAAGTGATGAAAATAAAAGCTTGGCGCTCAAATATTCTACAGGAACGCAGTTTAATCCGTATCTGATGAGCACTAATCAAATTATGCTATTGATCGATACATTATCAGCACTTGATGAACAAGAACAAGAGGCGCTAAATGCACCGAAAAAGAAAAAATCTTGGTTCTCAATCAGCTAACTAAATTTTATAATCTATAAGAGGACAACCCATGGCTCAATCTACTTCAGATGCTCATATTCTGGTGAGCATGACTTATGCTAGCCGCGCAAATCCTGATGTCTCAGCTCAAGACTTCAACGAGATATTGCAGCAAGCACAGCAAAATAATGCTGCTAATGGTATCACTGGTATGCTTATCTTTAATAAGAATTACTTTTTGCAGACTATTGAGGGACCAAGAGCGCAGATCAATCGGTTGCTGTATAGTTTGATGGCAGATCAACGCCACCATGATTTGCAAGTTCTTGAAACTCATGAGCTCAAACATAGAGAGTGGGCCCAGTGGTCAATGAACTATGCATCACCTACGCAAGACAATGCTGCTATTTATCTCAAGTACTCAACGACTATAGATTTTAATCCGTATCTTTTGAGTGCAGAGGCTGCAAGTGATCTAATGCGTGATCTTAATGCGCAAAAAGTTTAAAAATATTCAGACATAAAAAAAGAGAGCTTTCGCTCTCTTTTTTTGTAGTTATCATTGCAACAATTAGCAATAACGACTATTACTCAACAACAACAACTTCGTCAGAAGCAGCAACGGCTGGATCAGTTTCGCTAGCGACGTCCATGCTAGTAGTCGTACCGTCTACAGGTACTTCAGCATCCATCTCGTTAGTAGCAGTAGCAGCTTGAGCTTCAGCGATGTCAGCTTCAGCAGCGACAACAGCAGCTTCAGCATCAGCAGGTACAACTTCGCCGTCAGCAGCAGCTTCGTTTAGCTCTTCTTGAGCGTCTTGTACTTCTTCTTGTGCGTCAGATAAATCTTCAGCAGCGTTTTCAGTATTGCTATCACAAGCAGTTAAGCCCATAGCAGCAGTCATAACACCAGCAAGTGCAAGTAATTTAAGGTTCATAGGGTATTCTCCAGAAAAATGAAATGTTTAATAGCAACAATAAAAAGTTGAATATTCGAAATATCGAATATCAACTACTCTTAGTTGCAGCTACTCAGCTTTCACGCATTCTATATCTTTTCTATCTAAATAGGAATAGGCTTTACAATTAAGTAACAATAAAATAAGTGGTAATATTTGCTACTTACTGCCTATACTATTAAAGGCTTATCGGCTCATATTAAGCAAGTGAGTTTCTACGAAAGTGAAATAATATATTGATTTGATTTATTGTATGATCTACTACTATTAACCTCTTCACTATAAGTATAAAAAACATCAAATAATAATACCAGCGACTGTAGTATAAAGAGTTATCAATTGACAGTTGCCCCTATCTTTTATTTAAGGACACAATTATGAAATGGCAAAATAGGCGTGGCAGCTCAAATGTTCGCAGTAGTCGCGGCGGCGGCAAGATGATAGGCGGCGGTATAGGAGGTATTATTATCGCTGGAATCTTGTGGCTAGTATTTGGGGTCAATCCTATGACCGCGCTACAAACGGGGCAAGTAGTGACAGGTGGCGGTAATAGCACCTCTACTGAACCTGCGACAAGTACCGACCGAGATACTCAGTTTGTCAAAGTAGTATTAGCAGATACAGAAGCCGTATGGCATCAGATATTTAACGAGGCGGGTAGTACCTACAAAGAGCCTTCGTTAACCTTGTTTGAAGGTCAAGTAAGCTCGGCTTGCGGTAGTGCCACCTCAGCCACAGGGCCCTTTTACTGTCCAGGGGATCAAACTATTTATCTAGATACCTCGTTTTTTGTAGAGATGCGTCGCAATTTAGGTATTAGTGGCGATCAGCAAGGTTCAGGGGATACTGATAACCAAGGTAAAGCGGGCGACTTTGCGCAAGCTTATGTCATCTCGCATGAGGTAGGTCACCATGTGCAGACGCTTTTGGGTATCTCGCAACAAGTCAATGAGGCTCGCCGTCAGGTCACGACAGCACAGGCCAATCAGTTATCTGTACTACAAGAGCTACAAGCCGACTGCTTCGCTGGTGTTTGGGCCAATCGTAATCAGCAGCGCGTACAGTTTTTGGAGCCAGGGGACATTGACGAGGCTATGAATGCAGCCAGTCAAATCGGTGATGATCGCCTAGCACAAGCGAGTGGCGGGGCAGTAGTTCCTGACAACTTTACTCATGGCAGCAGTCAACAGCGGGTTAGCTGGTTTACTCGTGGTCTTGAATCAGGCAATATTCAATCTTGTGATACCTTTAGTGGTGGATTATAGCGCAATCATTGTTATCTCTATCATTGACCTCTCTATAGACGTTATCCATAAAAAAGCCTGCAATATATTGCAGGCTTTTTATAGTTATTTAAATACTAATCATTTAAACATCAAGTGTTTAAATCTTAGTTGTTATCAAGAATATAACCACCAGCACCGCCAATAGCTGCGCCAGCTAGTGCGCCGCGAGCGATATCTTTGCTATCGCCTTTGCTTCTGATAAGAGCACCAGCTGCCGCGCCAGCAGTCGCGCCTTTAGCGGTGTTGCTTGCATTACCAAAAGGACCTGAGTTACAGCCCGTCATGACGAGTGCTGAGCTGACCATTGCTGTCATTGCCATAGATTTAGCGAATTTCATAATATTACCTCTCAAAGTATCAAAATTAAAGTACAAAGCTTATCATGATAATAAGCTTGTATTCACTATAGCCAATAGTAGCTGCTAACCTTCTCTTTAGTCGTAGTAAAAACGCTACTCTTTGCTAATAGGCTGTAAGTGTTGTTTCCAGTATGTGTCGCATGCAGGTAGCCTAAACTTAAAAAAAGGACTGCAGCAAGCAATCCTTTTTAGTTACGCTTTGATGCATAGACGTAGCCACTTAGCTTTGTGGTTTACGCTTCATCTTGTCAAAGAACTCATCGTTGGTTTTGACTTCTTTTAGGCGATCTAATAAGAACTCAGTCGCTTGCACGCCATCCATAGGTTGGAGTAGTTTGCGTAATATCCAAACCTTGCGCAGCATGTCCTCATCCATCAAGCGCTCTTCGCGGCGGGTGCCTGATTTTTTGATATTAATCGCTGGGAAGACACGTTTTTCAGCCAAATCACGCTCAAGGGTAATCTCTTGGTTACCCGTACCCTTAAACTCCTCAAAGATAACACTGTCCATCTTGCTACCCGTATCGATAAGAGCAGTTGAGATGATAGTCAAGCTGCCGCCTTCTTCGATATTTCGCGCTGCACCAAAAAAGCGTTTTGGGCGCTCAAGCGCATTGGCATCAAGACCACCAGTGAGCACTTTGCCTGATGACGGAATAACGGTGTTATAAGCGCGGGCCAGACGAGTAATCGAATCGAGCAAAATGACTACGTCTTGTTTGTGCTCAACCAAACGTTTGGCTTTTTCGATGACCATATCAGCGACTTGAACGTGGCGCTGTGGCGGCTCATCAAAGGTTGATGCCACAACTTCACCGCGTACTGTACGCTCCATCTCTGTCACTTCCTCCGGACGCTCATCGATTAAGAGTACGATCAAATAGCATTCAGGATTGTTGCGTGTGATGGATTGGGCGATAGATTGTAACAGTACCGTTTTACCCGCTTTTGGTGGGGCGACGATAATAGAGCGCTGGCCTTTACCAATAGGGGCGATTAGATCAATCATACGACCGGTCAGATCTTCGGTAGTACCATTACCAAGCTCAAGCTTGAGCTGCTCGGTTGGAAATAGTGGGGTTAAATTCTCAAAGATAAGCTTGTGACGTGAGCGATCTGGAGTATCAAAGTTGATTTCGCCGACTTTTAATAAGGCAAAATAACGCTCAGAATCCTTTGGTGGACGAATAGTACCTGCGATACTATCACCAGTCTTTAGACTGAATCTGCGGATCTGGCTAGGGCTGACATAAATATCATCAGGTCCTGCCAAATAAGAGCCCTCAGAGGAGCGCAAAAAGCCAAAACCGTCTGGAAGCACTTCTAAAACGCCATCACCATAAATGGCTTCGCCGTTTCTAGCATGAGTCTTTAAGATAGCAAAGATAATGTCTTGTTTGCGGCTACGCGCCATATTATCAAGACCCATCTCTTTGGCGATAGCCAACAGCTCGGCGATTGATTTTTTCTTTAATTCAGTTAAATTCATAGAGAGGTCATTAGCAGTTTATCGAGCGGGAGGGCCAGATGTGGCGTAGTCCGCAAAGTTGATTAAAGCAAGAGTAGTATAGCGATATCATGCACAAAATAAGCGTTTTGGGCTATAGCATATAAGAAGTATTAGAGTACAGCGTATAAAAGCTAGGCAATAGAAAATAGATGAGAGTCTATAGCAGAGCTCAATTGTCGTCGTAGGTATTATTTTGTATTGATTGCTGGTCATAAAGACAGCGGTGTTTTGTGGTAACAACACGAAGAGAATAACGATAAGGAACCTAGAAAAACGGCTGCGTTTCTCTTGTCAGCAGACTATACGGTTAATGGCAGGGTATTGTCAATTATTTTTGCTAAAAAAGTCTTATAATCCATTTTTTTGTATAAAAGACAACCAAAAAGCCATTATCTATGACAGATAATGGCTTTTTTATAAATTAACGATGCAGCTAATAATAAGATTATAGATGCTTGTCTAATACTTTGGCCAGCTCGCCTTTAGGCTGCAGACCCATCACTGAGTCTACTTTTTCGCCATCTTTAAAGACAAATAGCGTTGGAATGTTGCGAATACCAAAACGGCTCGCCGCTTGTGGGTTATTATCAACATCCACCTTAACGATTTTGACTTTGCCTTCGTATTCGCTTGCTAAGTCTTCTAAGATAGGGGCGATCGCTTTACAAGGACCGCACCAAGTGGCCCAAAAATCAACAAGTACAGGGACGTCGGCTTGCAATACATCTTGGTCAAAATTGGCATCGGTAGTGTTTACGATTAGGTCTGACATAATATTCTCTCTTATTTTATTATCGGTAAAATCATCTAAGATGGTGATTAAGTAATCAGTAGAGTGATGACTTATAATATGTAATAGGCTAGTTATATTAGCATGTTTGCACATTCTTGACAGACACAAGTAGGTTGAATTGGCTAACAATTACTATTGATACAATAAATCGAAACACAAAAGTACAGGTTGTATGCTGTCTGTCACGCATTGCCTTATCTTTTATATTAATTCTCAAATATCATGTACTTTATATTATCTTTAATCTCTCAATACAAGTAACTGACCTTTATGTTTTTCTCTGATGCTAGTATCGCTGCGCTTAATGCGCAAGAAATCGCTTATCCGCCTGAATTTTTTCAACAATTTGCCAAGGACGTTACTGTCTACGAGGACGAGGATATTTGGGTAGTGGACAAGCCCGCTGGACTATTGAGTGTCGATGGTAAGACATTAAAGGTGAGTTTGCTTGCCAGACTTGAGCGCGCCAATCCTGCGGTAAAGCTCATTCATAGACTAGATATGGATACCTCAGGTCTACTGATATTTGCCAAAAACGCGGCTGCGCAGACGCATATTAGTAAGCAGTTTATTGAGCGCTTACCGCAAAAAAAGTATCAAGCTAGGGTGTTTGGTAAGTGGCAAGAGGTCGGTGCAAAAGGCGAGATATCGGCGCCTGTTCGCTATGAGCCAACGCTCAAGCCGCGCCACATCATCGATTATGACTGGCCAAAACATGCGCTGACCCTATATGAGGTGTTGGCTTTTGAGGTATGTCAGGGGCAGACAGTCACTCGAGTCGCACTCAAACCCGTGACAGGTCGCAGTCATCAGTTGCGCGTGCATATGGTGCATGTCGGTCACGTCATTATCGGTGATCCTATCTATGCCGAAGGCTCAGCACTAACTGTTGTGCCAAGGCTCAATCTTCATGCCGAACAGCTGCGCCTAAAGCATCCTGTACTAGGCGCTTGGATGGATTGGGAGAGTCCAAGTCCTTTTTAAAGTGTTGCATGCAGATACTCTTTATCTGTAATTACAAAGACTATGCCAAAACAGAACTATGCCAAAACAGAACTACGCCAAAAACAACAATAAGGTTTAAATGATGACAGCAATACTTAAAAGAATTAAAAATCAAAAGAAGACACCGCTAGCAGCAGATTATAATGTACTTATCATTGGCGCTGGCATCGCAGGTATCGATATGGCTTGCCGCTTACAGCAAGCAAAAAATAAACCTCTGTTTCGCCCAAAGTCTACAAAAAAGAGCAAGCAGCAAGCAAAGGTAACACAGCGCTTTATAGTGTTAGAAAAGCGCGCTGATCTAGGCGGGACGTGGGATTTATTTACTTACCCAGGTATCCGCTCCGACTCTGATGCGCTAACCTTTGGCTATAGTTTTCGGCCTTGGCTGGATCATAGAGTACTGGCTAAGGGCCGTGATATTAAAGCGTATCTAGCCAGAACGGCACGCGAGTTCAATGTCACCGAGCACATCCGCTATCAACATGAGGTCAGACAATTATCTTGGTCAAGTGATGATCAACTGTGGTCTGTCGTCATTAAGAACCATGTGGACGGTAACGTATTTACCTTGAGCGCAAAGTTCGTTGTCGGCGCCACAGGCTACTATGATTATGAGCAGGGATATCGACCACACTTCAAAAACGAAGAAGACTTCAAAGGTCAAATCGTACATCCGCAGCACTGGCAAGATACTGATTATGACGATAAGAAAATCGTTATCATCGGTAGCGGGGCGACGGCGATGACGTTGCTACCTGCGCTAGTCAATGAAAATAGTGAGCAAAGCGCGCGTCATGTCACTATGCTGCAGCGCTCGCCAACTTATGTGGCAAGTGTACCAGGGGATGATCATGGTATTGATTGGCTATCTGGTAGATTCTCACCGCTCTCAAAGGAGCAGGCTTATAAAGTACTGCGTACGCGTAATATCGTCAGGCAGCGCAGCCTATATGAGCTGGCTATTCGCGCGCCTGAATTTATGAAATCACTGCTAAAAAAGGGCGCGCAAAAAGAGCTAGAAGGTAGCGTTGTCGATATTGCGCATTTTATGCCCAAATATAATCCGTGGGATGAGCGCCTATGTGCGGTGCCAGACGGTGATTTGTTTCAAGCACTGCGCCGTGATAGCGCCACTATCGTCACCGACCAAATTAGCCACTTTACCCAGACAGGTATTTCACTGCTATCAGGTGAGCACTTAGATGCTGATATTATCATTACAGCAACAGGACTAAATCTACAAGTATTGGGCGGGGCGGCGCTATATATCGATGGGCAAGTGGTCGATGTCGGCTCGCGCATGACGTACAAAGCGGTGATGTTAGAGGGGATACCCAATATGGCAGTGATGTTCGGCTATACCAATGCGTCGTGGACGCTTAAGATAGATTTGGCCTGCCAGTATGTTATTAGGCTGCTCAGTTATATGAGTCGTCATCGCTATCAAGTCGTCTGTGCTCAGGCAGATAGCAAAGTAAAAATACAGCCTGATACCGTACTTGGCTCTCTCTTAGCAGGCTACGTCAAGCGCGCCAAAGATAAGCTACCCAAACAAGGGAATCGTTATCCTTGGCGCGTGACTAATAATTATGTAACCGATCGGGTGATGCTAAAATATCGTCGTATCAAGGATGACTGGTTGCACTTTAATCGCTAATATTCTTCGATAAAATCAGCGACTTGTTTACTCAAAATTTGCCACAGCATCTTTTGTGCGCTCTCGCTGCCCCAAGCGTTATGCGGGCTAAAGATCACGCGTGGGTGCTCGCTTAGACCTAGTAGCGGATCATTATCGGCGATAGGCTCCTCTTCGAACACATCGCTTGCATAACCGATAATTTGCTCATTATTAATGGCAGTAGCGAGGGCCTGACTGTCGACAATACCGCCGCGCGCTACATTAACGAGTAGGGGCTTGCGGGTCATTTTTGTGAGTGTATCTGCATTGATCAAATGCTGGGTATCTTCGTTTAATGGACAATGCAAACTAATTACATCAGCTCTAGCTAAAACGTCATCAAAAGCCGTATATTCCTGACTTCGAGGCGTGCGCCCTTGATGCTCAGCCCACAGCACGGTCATCCCAAAGGCGCGAGCAATCTCACTCACGCGTTTGCCAATAGTACCAACGCCAATGATACCTAGTGTTTTATCTTCTAAATCGATAAGCGGTATATCGAGCAGACAAAAATTACCGTCATCACGCCATGTGCCATCAGCGACTTTTTGATGATAATGAAGACTTGCACGCATAGCGTTTAGCATCAGCATAAAGGTGTGTTCAGGCACGCTTTTGACTGCGTAACCGGCGACATTATAAAGCGTCACGTTATGGGTATCACAAGCGTCTTGATCGACGTTATTCATACCCGTAGCCGTTAGTTGAATGAGCTTTAGGTGAGATAAATGGCTAATCACCTCAGCATTGATTTGCACCTTGTTGGTTAAGATAATGTCCGCATCTTGGCAGCGCTCAATGATGATAGAGGCGTCCGCTGGCGTATCGTCATAAGTAATATAGTCGCTGACGCCTGTCGGTGCGGGCAAGTCGATACCTTCAGAGAAGGTACCTTTGTCTAAAAAAACAGCTTTCATACAGGTTCCTTATTTATTATTAATTTATCGTTATTAAGCTTGGTTTAGTAGGTCTTAATGTAGCATGGCTGACATAAAACGAAAAATTCAAAATCGTATAGCTATAGAGATTTTATAGTAGTAGATTGTCTAAAAAGCTATTTAACCGACCAGTAATACTCCTTATAGATATGCTCTTGAAAACGCAATACTGCGCACTCATCTAGCCGCTAACGCTATATAATGATGAGCCATTTTGACACAAGCAAATATGTCATTTTTTACCTTATAAGTCTTGTTCGCAAAAATAGCCGCCATCATCTACTATTTATTACTCAAGTACAAAAGATACCGCCTTATGACTATGACGACCGCTGCATTACACAGTACCGAATTTGCCGTTGGCCAACGCTACCTATCTGATACCGAGTCTGAGCTTGGGTTAGGGGTGGTCATCGACCTCGATGATCGCTGCGTGCATATCTTGTTTCCACAAAGCGAGGAGACGCGCGTCTATGCCAAAAACTCTGCACCGCTATCGCGCGTGGTGTTTAAAGTCGGCGATAGTATCTGCGATCAAGACGGCAAAACCTATACGGTAAATCGTGTGGATGAAGTGATGGGCGTGCTCAAATATGGTGTTGAGGATAATAGCGAGGGCGCAATCAAGCCTATTATGGAAACCCGTCTTGCCGCCAATATCACTCTTGCTAAGCCCCTTGAGCGTCTGCTCGCAGGGCGCATTGAGCGCGGAGATTGGTACGAGCTGCGCCAAGATATTTTGCGTATGCAAGTGGCGCTGGCAGGTCACCCGCTCAAAGGCTTGATGGGCGCGCGCGTCGACATTATTGAGCATCAGCTCTATATCGCGCACGAAGTCGGCAAACGTATCGCGCCGCGTGTCTTGCTCGCTGATGAGGTAGGTCTTGGCAAAACCATTGAAGCAGGACTTATTATCCATCAGCAGCTGCTTACAGGAAAAGCTGAGCGCGTGCTCATTCTTGTGCCTGATAGTTTGCAGTATCAGTGGATGATTGAGCTGCGCCGCCGCTTTAACTTAAACTTTGCGCTGTTTGATTTGGTGCGTACGGCCGCGATTAAAGAGCATGACCCTGAGCAAAACGTCTTTGCCACCGAGCAATGCATTATCGCGGGTATGGATCTGCTACTAGATCACCCTGACTTGTATGATCAAGCGATGGAAGCTGGGTTTGACCTATTGGTCGTTGATGAGGCGCATCACTTGCACTGGGACGAGACGCAGGGTGGCAATGAAAAATACGACCTAATCGCAGATTTTGCCGAAGAGACGCCTGGGGTGATGTTACTCACCGCCACGCCTGAGCAATTGGGCGCGCAGAGTCACTTTGCCCGTTTGCGTCTGCTTGATCCTGATCGTTTCGATGATTTAGATGAGTTTATCGCAAGTCAAAGCGCTTTTGCTCAAACAGCTGCCGTTGCTGGCGTGCTCATAGAAGATAAGCCGCTAAGTGATAACCAAATTACTGCGCTGAGTCAGTTATTAGATATCAGTCTCGATGAGCTTGCACCTATTAACGACGATGATAAGCTGCGCACGCACGCACTAAATGAGCTATTAGATCGTCACGGTACAGGGCGTATTTTGTTTCGCAATACTCGTGAAAGCGTTAAAGGCTTTCATGGTCGTAGCAGCCAAGCACATCCGCTGCCACTGCCTGAGGCTTGGGTGGATAGCTACCAGACTATGGGTAAATTGCGTGAGCAGTTGTGGGGCGAGGAAAATCAGCCCGATGGCGGCTGGCTTGAGGATGATCCGCGTGTGCCGTGGCTTATTGATATTTTAAAAGGTGCGCTCAAACAACAAAAAGTGCTCCTTATCGCCCGTAGCGGTGCTACCGTCGAGAGCTTAGAGGCCGTATTGCGCCTGCATGCCGGTATCAAGACGGCTATCTTTACTGAGCAGATGACGCTACTTGAGCGCGATCAAGCCGCTGCCTTCTTCGCCGATAGCGAGGGCGCGCAGATACTCCTGTGCTCTGAGATTGGCTCTGAGGGACGCAACTTTCAGTTTGCAAGTGATTTGATCTTATGGGATTTGCCCGCCAATCCAGATACGCTCGAGCAGCGTATTGGTCGCTTGGATCGTATTGGACAAACACAGCAAATCATGCTGCATATCCCTTATGTAGAGGGCACCGCGCAAGAGCGTTTGTATCAGTGGTATAACGACGCGCTCAATATGTTTAGCCAGATATCACCGACAGCACAAAGCGTACAAGAGCAATATATAGCTCAGCTTAAACCGCTGTTAGAAGGGGCGGATACTACGGACAACCGCGCCAGACTGCAGACGCTTATTACCGATGCTAAGCAGCTGCGCCTGGGACTTGAGGCGCAATTGCAGGCGGGTCGTGATCGCTTGCTTGAGTACAACTCGTGCCGTCCTCGTGTTGCTGGGCGTATCGCAAGCGCCATGCATGAGTTTGATGGGCATAATCTATTGCCGCAATTTATCGAGCGCTTCTTTGCCTCAGCTAATATCGATCATAATATTCAGCGCGATGGCTCGTGGGTGATTGCGCCTATCGATAGCACTGAGATCAGTGACTATATCGATGGTCTACCTCTTGGTGATGAAGACGGTATGAGCTTGACCTTTGAGCGCAAGCAGGCGCTTGTGCGTGAAGATATCGAATTTATCACTCATGAGCATCCACTCATGCAAGCCATCTATGAGCTGGCGAGCACCAGCACCTTTGGTAATACCACGGTTGCGATGCTAAAAAGCAATGCTATGCCGCAAGGTATGGTAATGCTGGAGGTTAACTTTCGCGTAGAGGCGATTGCGCCCAAACTATTGAACTTGCCGGCGACATTGACCACGCAAAACATTCGCGTCTTTATCAGTGAACAAGGCAGTGATCTATCCGCGCGTATCAGTAGTGATATGATCATGCCGCATATTGAGCGTTTGGACAAGAACCGCGCTCGCCAAGTCATCAAGGTACGCGGCGATATCATTGAGCAGCGCTATTATGAAGCTGAAGAGATTGCACGTAATCAGCTCGGGGAGATCGGCGCGCAGGCAAGTGCACGTTTTAGCCAGCAGTGGACGCGTGAGATCAAACGCCTCAAGCACCTACAAACCATTAATCCAAATGTGCGACCAAGCGAAATCGAGCGCCTAGAGCAACTCCAAGCGCAAGGTGAGCAAGCACTGGCAAACTTGTCTTTGGTGCCTGATTCTATTCGCGTACTAGTCGCAGTCAAACCTTAAGTAGAAGATAGAGAATATTAAAAACGATACTATTGTTACCAAAATAAGAACACGGCCTAGTCAGGTTTATACTAATGACTAGTCTTTTAGTCGGTGGTCAAATCCATTAGTATTGGTTACTATACTTGGTTTTGGCGGACTAGCAGTAGGTAGTGCTGGCGTCGCAGTATTCTCGAAGGCCGATAGTGGTCAGCAGAAAAAAAGGAAATGTATCGTCATGCCTGATCATGCAAAACTTATAGATGAGTTGCTAGAGACTGTCGCCTTAACTGAGGTCAGTCCTGATGTATTTGAAGGTAAAAGCCACGATTATGTTGGCTCTCGTATCTTTGGCGGGCAAGTGCTCGCGCAGGCGATTATGGCGGCCGCGCATACCTTAGGCGAAGACAAGCCTTGTCACTCATTGCATGGGTATTTTTTGCGTGGCGGTGATATTAATCAGTCGGTCATCTATCAAGTGCGCCGTCTGCGTGATGGTCGCAGTCTATCTGCGCGTGAAGTCACCGCTATTCAGTACAAAGAGGTCAAAGGCCGTGCGCCTGTTGAGCAAGTTATCTTTTCGATGATTGCCTCGTTCTCACCGATGGAGGGAGGGCTTGAGTATCAAGAGGATATGCCTGTGTATCCGCCGCCTGAGGATTTGCTCTCGGAGCAAGATCTCAAAGAAGAATACGTCGGCAAAGTGCCAGAGGCGCTCAAAGCGCGTTTTATGCGTCGTCGTCATGTCGAGATTAAACAAGTCAAACCGCGTGATCCTATCAACCCTGAACCGTCCAAACCCAAACAAGCAAACTGGCTACGTATCCGCGAGCTTGGTAATCAGCCTATTGCGATTCAGCAGGCACTACTCGCATTTTCATCAGATTTTTATCTGGTAGGTACCGGGCTCATGTCACATGGCGTCAGCTTTATGACTAAAGGCTTGCAAGCGGCTAGTATTGATCACTCCATGCATTTTCACCGTCCGTTTGATCTCAATAATTGGCTGCTTTATGACATGTGGAGTGATACCACCTCTAATGCTAAAGGTCTCAATCACGGTCAGTTCTGGCAAGATGGCAGTCTCGTTGCCACCGTTCAGCAAGAAGGACTAATGCGTTTGCGGGTGCCGAAGTCTTAGGGTTATGGTTAGTAAATACTAAATAAAACAGATACATTTAATTTTAACGTGCAACTGATATCAATTTTCCTTGCGTGCTGTGTCTACGCTGCTCGATGCTGCGCAATATTAATATCAGTTACGCTGTATTGTTTTTACAATGGACTGACTATACTCAAATAATTTTAGAATGTGGGCTGGATTTTTTAGACTAGCTTAGTCCTCCATAATCTTAATCATAGCGCGTGGTAGTCCGAGATTATCTTGCGCTTTTTGTTTATCTAGCCACTTAAAGTCTATATTTGCTGCACTAAGTTTATCGTTTAAATCGATGATTTGCGTCAGATTGATGTCAAGTTTTTGCGGCTGCAAATACCAGTGAAAATGGGTCAAAGAGTGTTTAATTGGCGCGTCATCTAATAAGGTATTACTCACTGATTGCGCTGCTAAGTCATTCTCTTCTAACCACTCATAGATTATTTGTTCAGCGGTAGTAAATTCACTCTCGTATAATTTTTCATTGCTGCGTACATCCATTTTTGGCGATTGATCTTCTAACGACTTAGCTAAGTTGCTAGCCTCAACCTTCTCTACAAACTGTAGCGGTAAGCTCCACAGTCCGCCCCAAATCCCATTATCAGGGCGTTGTAGCCATAATATCTCACCATTCTCGTTTTTAATCAATAACGCATTACTAAACTTGCTGGGTTTGGGCTGTTTTTTGGCTTTGACCGGATAATCCGTTTCGCGACCTTGAGCGTGCGCGATACAGTCCGCCTTTAACGGGCATAACGAGCAAGCAGGACTACGGCGCACGCATAACGTTGCGCCCATATCCATCATCGCTTGCGCAAAGAGACCTGACTCCTCCTCTGGCGTTAAGCGCTCTGCCAATGCCCACAGCTCTTTGGTCGTGGCGGATTTGGTAATGTCACCGTCTATGCCAGCCCAGCGCGTCAGTACCCGTTTGACATTACCATCACAGATCACGCCATATTTATGGAGTCCCATCGCCATAATCGCGCCAGCCGTCGACGGCCCAACCCCTGATATTGCCTCCCAACCCTCTAGAGTTTGCGGATAACTGCCAGTCTCATCGATAATCTCAACCAATTGTTTCGCGCCTTTGTGCAAATTACGCGCGCGTGCATAGTAGCCCATACCTGCCCAATGCTCAGCGATCACCTCCCAGTCCGCTGCCGCTAAATCATGTACTGTCGGAAACGAGTCCATAAAACGCGCAAAGTAAGGCAGGACAGTCTTCACTTGCGTTTGCTGGAGCATGACTTCTGATAGCCAAACGATATAAGGATTGGGCGTATCGGTTTGATGCTGTTGCCAAGGCAAGTCGTGGCGACCGCTTGTCTCAAACCAATCGAGTAGGCGCGGCGCGAAGGTGTTTAGGGAGTTTATGCTGTGAGTGAAGCTTTCTTCTAGATTATTAGTTTTTGAGCTTGAATTTGTTTGGGGCATAAATTTGGTCTTTGCTGGTAGGGTGCGCCTTGCGCACCGATAAAGAAGAGTTTGATGATATTAAAGGTAATTTAGCTATTCGTATATGAGGTTCATTAGGCACGATATAAAGGTATTTGACTAACGGTAAACGCTGTCTAAAGTTTTACCCGCTTCGTTTTTCCATTCAATCCAGCCATTTGTCGAGCGTCCTGAGACTAATGAGCTAGCTCCGCTAGGTGTCTTAAATAGTTGGTTCTCAGTTAGCTGATAACTTTTATTGTTTATCGGCGTTAACTTGCCGCCACTCAATAAATTCTCTTTTATTTTAGCAACAAATGGTGGAGCTGAAATAGCTTGTGCTTGCCGTATTAACGATCCTGCCAATATGACAAAGCCATCATCGTCATAATAACCTTTGGCATCACCATCTTTCGCCTTATAGTAAAACAATGTTGGCTGTGAATCAGCGATAGGCAAGGCATCAGCAGTACTGATTGAAGAAACAGCAAGGTCACCCGAAGACTGTTTCTTAATGTTGTTATTTTCCTTAATATTTAAAGACTCAAAAACGGGTTGCCCTAAAGTCGATAATAAAACATCAAGGGTATAAAACAGCTCTTCACAATCCGCTTTCAACGGATCAGGCGTGTGCGGCTTATTGCCAGTATTACCGTTTTTAATTTGATAGCGCCCAACTTGGGTGGCGGTCGCTATAGCTTTATGTTCCATATATAGCGCGTGCGTTTGCGTCATTGAGTTATTCGTTGAAAGCATAACAAAGGCACGCGTCCAAAAGTCTTTATCATCATGTTGATTTAACCGTCTTTTTAGGTCGCCAGTCTGGCCGATATATAGTAGCGGCTTATCGGTACTTTCTGTTTCACCTATTAAAAAGTATAAGCCTACTTGATTGGCATCAGGCATCGCAAAAAAATCATCAATATGAATACGCGGAATTTCAATCAAACGTACGGTACGCGTGGTCATCTCAGCCAAACGTAGTCCGCGAGGATTGCCTTTGGGTAAATAGATTTGAATGGTTTTAGCGGATGGAATCATAGTCGTCTTATTGAACGTTAATTTTCTAAAGCTTATGTTTTAAAATTTCAGTTGAATCTGGGTAATTACTACAAAGTTTATTACATTGTTGGCTAAATTGCGCCAACTATCCGGTGCGCGAGGCACACCCTACACCCTAGTAATAAAACATAAAACCCTACTTCCGATTCTTGCGCGCTCGCTTTTTACGTAAACGCTTTTCTTCTAGTTTGGCTTCTTTTTTCGCTTCTGCTTGTGCGCGTAACTCCTCTACTAATAATAGCTCTGCCTCGCGCATTTTGGGTGTCTCAAGCGTAATATGGCCTAGCGTGCCACTGCGTAGCTCATTGACCAAAATCTCAGACATACGGTAAGTATCAACGATGCCGCCTTTTTTTAGCAGACCTCGGTTGTGTCCTGCAACCTCAAAAAACTCCCAATCGGTTTTCGGTAAATCCTCAATCTTATAGCGCTCTTTAAGCAGATCAGGATAGGCCTGAATTAAATACTCAGCGGTGTAACCAGCCACATCAGCGAAGTCAAACGCGGTGTCTTTGATGCCGCCTGTAGCTGCCAAGCGATAACCCGAGTTTGGGTTTTCAATCTTTGGCCAGAGCATGCCGGGCGTATCATAGAGCATAATGTCATCATCGATTTTGATCAGCTGTTGCGACTTGGTAACGGCAGGTTCATCGCCCGTTTTGGCAATGCTGCGCCCCGCAAGAGCGTTAATCAGTGTCGATTTACCCACGTTGGGTATGCCCATAATAAGCACTTTGATTTGCCTACCTGTGCCTGCTTTATTGGGCATTAATTGCTTACATAGCTGTACGATGCGTTTGACTTCGCTAGATTTGTTATCGTCACAAGCAATGGCTTTGACTTGATCTTGACTCTCTAAATACTCAATCCATGCCTGCGTTTGGTTGGGGTCGGCAAGGTCGGCTTTATTCAGGATTTTGATGACCGGTTTTTGTCCTCGTAGCGCTGCTACCATCGGGTTTTCGCTACTGTAAGGAATGCGCGCGTCGATGACCTCGATGACCACATCCATCTCTGGCATGATCTCTTTGATCTCGTTACGGGCTTTGTTCATGTGTCCTGGGAACCACTGAATGCTTGGGTTATTCATCGAGACAACAGCCTTGTAGTTAATATTTTTAAAGACGCTTAGTTTACTACATCACGCACATCATGTTGCTCTAAATCAAGGCGCTAGAGTATTCTCACTCTCATCAGGTGGCAGCGGCGCAAGATAACCGATAAGGAGTATTAGACTACCTGCGCCGATAAAGGAGATAACGCGCCAAATCGCCTCGGTCTGCGATAGATCAACGAGGACGAGTTTGAGCACCACAACGCCCAACAATCCAATACCCATAAACCAAAGCGTACGATGCCAGCCGCGACTGGCGATAATGGTCGCGAGTAGGGCAAGGAGCGTCCAAAGAATGGTCAAGCCCGTCTGTACTTGCTCGCTTTGCCACGCGCCTATAGGTTCATAATCCCAAAGCGGCGTACCGATAAAGGCGTGTAGCGTTCTGATGAGCATACTAGAGATGACCCAAAAGCTGATAAGTCCCAAAGTTACGAGTAGCGGTCTACTCATAAAAGGGGTGTTAACAGAGTTATCAGCGTTTTGTGCATACTGCTTTTGACTTAAATAATAAGCCAGCCCGCTATAAGCTAAGATAAGCCATAACGTTACATCGTATAAATTAAACAGCGGTACATAAGGCAGATTCCAAATTACGCCATCGTAAGAGAGGTTAGTTATGACGACCCAAAGCAAGGTTAACGGTGCAAATATCACCGCGCAGCCTATCAAAGCGTCATGCCAATTAAACCAATAAATAGGCGCTACCGTTTTATCCTTATGGTTTTTACTACTCCGTAAGGCAACTATTATTAGCGCAGTCATAACGCCAATCGGCACTAGTAAAGTGATAACGCCGTGCGAGCTAGGCAGATAATAATGAACAGCAGCAGTTAGTACCAAAATACCGGTACCCAGCCAACTGGCATCATGATAAGGCGAGCGTTGAGTGATAGCTGTGCTCTGAGGATCATCGGTTGCATCATCATGCCACGTCTTTAACCATAGCTGCCCCGCAACTAGCCAACCTATGAGCAATAAGGCAAAAATGAGCCAATGCGGCGGCGTCCAAACAGTATTAAACTCAAACTTTTGCGGCAGTTGCAAAATAAGCATCGCATAAAATACGATTAGCAATCCGTAACTTAGCTGCCTAATCTCTTGCCACCCGTGATAGCGGTTGACGAGCCAATAAACGCTCAGGCTAAATAACGCCGAGAGCGCAATAATAGTCGTCGTTGACAATGACCAGTCAGCAAGCCAATGATCACTATCGAGCATCAGCACATAGAGCGCCCAGGTAACTGCGGTTAGCGTCAAAAACCGTATCAGTAGCGGACTGCGCCACACCAGACTAAAGGCGGTGCTTTGGCTATTGATAGTGCTCAGCCATTGACTAGCGGCCTGAGTGCTGATGCCGAGCCGCTGCGCGTATGTCGACGCCAAATCAAAATCAGTATTGCCAGTTGTGTTATCGCCAGTAGGCGCTATAGCACTATCCAAAATGGCAGGCGAGTTGCTAGCGCGTAGGATAAACAAGCTAGCTAGATAACTCATCGCAGAGATGCTCAGCGCTAAAGTAGGGTAGTCTTGAGATGAAAAAAATAGGTTCGCAATCAGCATGCCGATACTGATGAGCTGCAATAGTAGGCCAAACAATACCGACCATGCCCGCAGGGAACGCCGCCCAAACCATACGAGAGCCAGCCCTTGCACTGACCAGCCAAACGCAATCCACTGGGCATCTAATGCCAGCGGAATCACTAAGGCTAAAAAGCCAAACCCTAATGCCAGCATGCCCTCGGTAATGAGTGTATAACCTTGGCTACCTCGAATAAATAACCAACCTAATACGAGATAAACTGCTGCGAGGATGGCACTGGTAATCGTCAAAGCGTGTTCGATATCACCAAGCAAAGCGGCAAATAATCCAAAGGCTAATAGGGGTACACAGAACAATAATCCAGTATCTATTGAAAATAAATAATTGCCATTGAGGTTGCTGTTATTAATGTTGCTATTATCGGCACGGCTAGAGCTATCGTTATAAAGCGCTTGTTCGCTATTGGCGTTATAGCGGATGATTTGCTGCGCGTAGCGGATAACAACAAACAAGTAAAGCAATACATGCAGAGCAACTAGTAGCACCAGTGACCAGCGCTGCGTCTCGATAGTGGTGCTTAAATTCTCACTGATGCCCCAATAGCTAATACCCAAATAGTAGGCCAGCCCAAAGGTCACAATGACGCCAAACAAGTTAAGGGCTTTCCACGTGCGGTAGTGAGCAATGATGGCAATTGTCACGTTGAGCAGTAGATAGTAGCTGAACAAAGTAGTCAGACTACCCGTGTCGTTACTGGTCAAAATAGGCGCAAAAAACCCGCCAGACAAGGCGAGTAGCGCTAACGGAAATGCGTTTTGACGTACGGCTAACAGGATGGTGATAGCGGATAATAGCCCAAGCCCGATAAAGCTTGGCAAACTTGGCAGCACGAGATAGACGCTATAGGCAAAAAAGGTCGTTAAGTACGCAATAGCCAGCCCTGCGCCTTGTAACGTAATACCATAAGCAAAACGGTTCTTCGCCAGTTTAAGCCCCAATCCTGCTAATCCTAACCCTATCACTCCGATCGCTAGGAGTTTGGACTCAATAGAGATTTCGATATAGTCACTGAGCAAGCGTAGTAGCAGTACCACGCCAACGAGCAGCACCAAAACTCCGACGCGCACGACCAAATTACCACCAAAGAACCAGTTTTTGATCGAATGAAATAAGGAGGTGACAATAGGCAACGATTGCTCGTCTAGGTCTGTAACCTTTGGCGTTTTAATGAGAGTAGGGTCAGTGTGATCGTATTGAGTATCAGGATTAGATAACAGCGCGACTTGTTCGAACAACGCATCAGTTGAAGGCTCATCATTTAAATGATTAGAGTCAGGGGCTGATTGTGAAGGAGATAAAGCAGATTGCGGTAACGGTGGAGGTACGCTAGTAGCACTCAAATTGTGATCAAGGGTAGTACTTGGCGGTAAATGGCCAGCAGTATTTTTTTGCTTATTTAGCTCTATTTGCAGACGCGAGAGGTCACCGCGCAATTCAAGCAGTTGCTTATTTAACTTGTTATGCAGCACAACGATGATAAGCAGCAAAATAGTAAAGCCAAACCAACCTAGCATTGCGATTACCTTTTTTGATAATAAACTAATGATGACGCTATTTTAAGATAAACACAACTTGGTAAATTTCCTTGAACTCGTTTATATACAAAATGCTGTGACACATAAAAAAACAGAGCAGGATAACCCTGCTCTGTCTTAAGAAAATGAGACCCTAGCAATTCACTTACGACAAATTAGCTTTCATAAAGTCCATCATTTTATCCCAGCTCTCATTTGCCGCTTTTTCGTTATAGCCCAAATCGATATCGTTTTTGGCAGCGCGCTCGTCCGCATGTGGGTTGGTAAAACCATGCTTGGCATTGTCATAGACATCGACAGTGTAATCGGTGCCTGCGTTGTCCATCTCTTTTTTAAAGTCCGCTACCGCATCCATAGAGATCATAGAGTCCTCTGCGCCATGAGCGACGAGTACTTTTGCGCTAAAGTTATTGTCCGCAGGTTGCTTGGGTGCCAAATTACCGTGGAAACTAGCAACAGCCTTTAATGGCATGCCTTCGCGCGCCATATCGAGGACGACTTTACCGCCAAAACAAAAGCCAATTGCGCCCAAATTGTTACCATTAACAGCCAATTGATCGCTAAAGTCATTTAAGATCAGGCGGCAACGTGACATAAGCATGTCTTGATCTGCAAGTACTTGCTCCATCCACATATTGGCCATAGCAGCATCGCCTGTCAATTTGCCTTCGCCGTATACATCCATGACCACAGCCGCATAGCCTGCTTTTGCTAAACGCTCAGCTACAGATTTTGGATGATCGACCACGCCCCACCATTCTGGCGCGACCATGATACCTGCAACTGGGTTGTCATCTGTGGCGCTCTCTGGGAGTGCTACATAGCTAATAAGCTCGACGTTGTTTTCGGTAGTACTGATTAACTCAAAAGTCTTAATTGACATTTTATTATCCTTTTTTGTGTTATAACATTTTTAATTAAAAATTACCATTGGTTTGACCCGTACTACCTTAGCGCCCATCTCACTCAAAAACAGCTATAATACTGTAACGCTCTTTATCAAAATGCTACTACAATTTTATGACTATCAATTTACTAAGTAAAAATGCTGTGAGCTTACCTGCGCACTCAGAACCCAAGACTGAGATTTTGCGCCCACAGTTTTGGTCAACCTATACGCTTGATGAGCTAAATCACAGCGAATGGGAAGCGCTGTGTGATGGCTGTGGTAGCTGCTGCTTGATTAAGTTTATGGACAATGGCGATGACGAAGAAGAGGTTGAGTATACCGATGTCGCTTGTAAGCTCATGGACTGCGCCACAGGCTACTGTCAGCACTACGCCACACGCCAGCATTATGTGCCTGACTGTATTCAACTCACGCCCGATAAGGTGCCGACGATGATGTGGCTGCCTGAGCACTGCGCGTATAAAAGGCTATATAAAGGGCAGGCGCTACCAGAATGGCATCTACTTCTAACCCGCGATGCGGTCGCAACCCAGCAGCAAATGCGCGCGGCCAATGTGGGCATAGCAGGGCGCTGCGTATCTGAAACGAGCATCTTGGATGAAGAGATGGAGGATCGCGTGGTAACTTGGGTGACGCCTTAGGTTTTTATTTAGTCTCGTCTAATATTTTAGTTTTAAAGACGATTTTTTACTCCTGTGACGCCAGCGCCGCCGATTTTGCTTTAGTTTCAGCTTCTATTTGCGTGTCAGCCAGAGGCGGAATAGGAATGCCTTGACGAATTTGAGCTGAAAAGTCACCACTTTGATCATCTGCTATGCGCTCAATCTGATTATCAAACCCTTGAACTTTAGGATTGATATGAGTGCGCTCATACCAAGTATCCATCGACCAAGGCTGACCACCGTTATCAGGGTTAGCATCGAGCATACCGACATCAAATAGATAATTGGGCAACCAACCTGAGACCCAAATGCGATAATCCCACGGCAGACGATCACCACTGACGATACGCGCCATATAAAAGATAATATTGGTGCAGTTACTCACCAAAGTGTTGTACCAAGCAGGCTTGGCATTAAGCTCATCTGCAGCAGTCAAATAGGACTCAAAAAGAGCTTGGACTTCATGTCGTTGCAAATGGCTAATAGGAAACAGATATACCTGCTCGCCGCGCGCATTGCTACGGGTATAGATGATATCACGCTCCTCAGAGGCGATAAGACTCAGCTCATAACGGCGAAAGAAACCTGCCAGCGCTGAGAACGACTCACCCTCTTCTTTACGAATCTCAAATGAAAACGATAGCGGCTTATCATCCTCAAAGCGAAAACTGACCAAGGTATGGGCGATCAGTGGCCCCATCCAATAAGAGTTGGATACATCAATACCAGATAGTTTAGACATATCGACCACTCGCGTCTCCCAGCGCTCGGTGGCATCGACATCGGTGTGCCAATCAAAGTTACGTACGTTGTAAAAGGTAATAAGGTTAGGGTTATTGATATCACGCTCATAGGTGACCCTTTGGCTCACCTCAGGCATCCAGTCGCGCTCTTGTTTGGGTTCAATAGAAAAAAACCAACTCAGACCGATTATCCATACTACGCCATAGCTAACAGCGAGTAGTCTTCTGGTCTTTTTGGGATCTATAGAGTGCTCGCCAGCTTGATTCGTCATCTTGTTAATGAGCTTTGATAAGTACTTTATCGACAGCAAAGGTATGAGTAAGCCCAAGGTGATAGCAGTTGTAATCCAAGTGATTGGATGGTACGCGCCGAACTGATACCAGATCGCGAGCAGTAACCAAACGGCAGATAGGATAAGCGTCAGTGCAATCAAAACCCGTACCAGATAGTGCCACCATCTCAGGTTTGAGCGTCGATTATCCGGCCCCTTATTAGGCGTAGAGCTATCAGTGGTACGATATGATAATAGACGAGTAAAAAACGAGCGTAGTAACATAAGCGTTGAGTAACTCGGTAAAGGGGTGATGACAATGTGTCTGACACGTTATGGAGTTTATAACACACTGACAATACAATTTGGATAAATTTGTCGTTGAATGTCGGTGAGCCTTACGATAAAGTGAAGCTAATTTCAAAACGTCATTTGTTTACAGTTATACACATAAAATCCTTTACTTCGTTGTAATTACATCCTTTAGGTCTTATTACTAAAGGCTACCAATAGATACGACTTATTTTAAGATCATCAACCAAGAGGTTAAATCACATCACCATGTCTGACGACACACCTAGCCCGAGTAGTTGGTCGATGCGCGGCTTAAAACGCTGGCTATCGACCGCCCCTGAAACCCGTGATGAATTGATCGGTTTGGTTCAACAATCGCGTCAATTCTTAGAGCCTGATACAGTAGATATGTTAGAGGGCGTTTTGGATCTACCTGCCACTCAAGTGCGCGAGATTATGACGCCGCGTCCGCAGGTTGTCGGTCTCCATGAGAGTACGAGTCTGGCTGAGGTGATGGATATCATCCTCGACACTACCCACTCGCGCTATCCGGTGTTCGATAGTCAAGATGATGATGCGGTCATTGGTATATTACTTGCCAAAGATCTGATTCCCATTTTAGTGCATATGCTACGCGACCAAGATGACAAAATCGATAGTAAACGCTTAAAGGACTTAGTGCGCCAGCCGCTATATATCAGCGAAAATGCTCGCTCTGATACCTTGCTGCGCTCCTTACAAAGTACGCAGGTGCATATGGCGATTGTAGTTGATGAGTTTGGCAACTTTGGCGGCGTGGTTACGATGGAGGACTTGTTAGAGGAAATCGTCGGCGACATCGTTGATGAGCACGATGACTTTGATGAAGACAGTGACATCAATAATATCGTCCCTGATCCTGATAAGCCTAATACTTGGCGAGTACAAGCCTCGACTGTGATAGAGGATTGTAACGATGAGCTGGGTACTCAATTTGATGATACTGATGTCGATACGATGGGTGGCCTTGTGATGCAGACTTTGGGCTATGTTGGCGACCTAGAAGGCGAGAGCGTCAAAATAGACGACTGGCAAATCACCATCACCGATGTTGAAGGGCGCTTTATTCAAAATTTAGAGCTGACCAAAGTCGGCGGCGAGCAAAAGATATTGATTGGTAGTCATTGAGCACAATATTAATAATTAAAAAACACGATTGCGATCGTGTTTTTTTGCATTTTAAAAAGTTATGTTACCGCTTATTTGTTGTACGACTGCGCTTATGTCTCTATTGCTTCAATTGAGACATTATCTGCTATGATAGGCGGATTTTATTATCGCCACTTTTTGGGTTTTGGATACTTGTATGCGCCTGTCTACCACTGATTTACAAAAACGTCTGAATCCAGTCAAGACTAAAGGGTTGCCGCTACCAGTAGTGCTTATCCTTGCTTGGCTGGCGGGCGCTATGTTTACCTTAGCGCTTGCGCCTTATGGCATCTGGCCACTCGCTGTGGTATCGCCTGCGATTTTGTATGCGCTACTTATGCCGCAGATGAGTGGTCGCCGCGCTTTTATCATCGGCGAAGCGTATGGGATGGGACTGTGGTGCGTGGGAGCGTTTTGGCTATATACCTCTATCCATGTCTATGGCAACACGCCTATGTGGCTTGCGCTGATATTGATTGCGATTATGGGTCTTGGGATGGGGCTTTTTCATGGGTTCTTAGCACTGATATTTAACCGATTTGTCGGTCGCCAGCCGTTTTCCTTTGCCGCGCTTTGGATATTACAAGAGTGGCTAAAAACGTGGCTGTTTACTGGTTTTCCTTGGTTATTTGTTGGGTACGCTTTTACCGAGCAGTATTGGCTCTCATCTTTAGCGCCTGTTGGCGGCGTATTTACCGTATCCTTTGTCGCTGTATTACTGGCAGCGAGTATGGTTGAGTTGCTGCGTCGCCGCGGTGGTTATATGGTCGCATCGATAGCGCTCTTAATCATTAGTACTTCGCTGTGGCTGATGAATCCGCAGTGGACTAAGCCCAAAGGCACTCCTGATCTATCAGTGTCCTTGATTCAGGGCAATATTCCGCAAGATCTAAAATGGCTCACTGAGTTTCAGGTAGAGACGCTCAAAATCTATGCGACATTGACGCGCAGCGAGTGGGGACGCGACATTGTTTTGTGGCCTGAGTCCTCCATTCCTATGTTTCAAACAGAAGCGGTGCCCTTTATCAATGAGATGGTCAAGATGGCCAATGAGACCGATACCACTTGGGTTACTGGTATCCCTTACAAAGATGAAGCGGCGTTTGATCCTGCTACGGACAAATACGCCCCCTTTTATAACAGCGTCATTGCATTAGGTAGCGAGGCTGAGGGCATGTACAAAAAGCAGCGCCTAGTGCCGTTTGGCGAGTACATCCCGTTTGAGGGTATGCTCGATATCCTGCCCGATCTGGCAGGTAGCCAAGATATTTTGAGCTATAGCGAGGGTAGCGATCAGCAGGCACCGCTACGCGTACGCGGTCATAATTTAGGCGCCGCTGTGTGTTATGAGGTCGCTTATCCTGATACCACGCGCAAAAATGCTATCGGCACTGACTTTTTATTGACCATTTCTAACGACGCTTGGTTTGGTACCTCAGCAGGACCCTTGCAGCATCTGCAAATGGTGCAGATGCGTGCACTTGAGAATGGACGCTGGTTTATGCGAGCGACCAATACGGGAGTGACGGCTATTATCGATCATAAAGGCCGTATTGTAGAGCGCGCGCCGCAGTTTGAGCGCACCGTATTACGCGGTGATATTCAAGCGCGAGTCGGCAACACGCCGTTTATGCGTTTCGGTCATTATCCTATTTTGATTATTATCGCTATATTACTGTTACTGAGCTACGTAGGCCGTCGCAGCAGTACTCGCACTCAAGCACAACACACTAGCAAGAGATAACAAGGGTTAGCTTATTACTGCCAAAGACAGTTGCGGGCTAAATTCTTACGAATAAGTCCTTTAAATAGGTAAGGGTTTTCACAAATCGGTAAAAATTGCGATATAATAGGTCAAATTTAAAATATTTTTTGTCCAAGGTGGATAAGGTATGTCAGAAGATATCATCAACAACAATCCAAAAAAAGAGTTCATGTTCGCCCTAGTTGGCGTAGGTATGTTCTTAGCTATCGTTTTACTTATTGGTATATCTGCCTTTTTGCGTCCAGCAGGTGAGCATATCACTGCCGAGGCGACTGAGGAATCGGTTGCGGCTGAAAACGCAGAAGCTATCGTTGCTGAAGATACGGCTATGGCTGAGCCTGCGGCTACTGATGGCGCAGAAGATACGGATTTGGGCGCTGGAGAATCAGCGGCACTAGAGGATCAAACAATAGGCGCTGCAACAGTGACACCAGATCCAAGTACGGGTGACTCTATCGTTGCAACTCAAGCAGCTGAGGCCACAGCAGACGGCGTTGTTAATCAAGAAGCCGTCGCCGAAACTGACTTGGTTGGACCTTCTGATCAAGTCGCAGGTACGGTTAATCCACCAGTAGCTGCGCAATAGGTTTTTGAGTCAAAAGTATCATTTAGACGTTATTTCTAAGCCTTAGCACCATAAAAACTCGCCTTCATATTATGATGGCGAGTTTTTTGTTGTCTCGTTTTATAATAAAGAGTGCTTACAAATAATCAGTGTTTATAAATAGGCGCTCATCCCCAGATAAGCACTATAGCAAGATAATCATTATAAACAGATACTATCGCTATCTCATTATGACAATGTTACTAATAAAAAAGAGGTTCTATGTCTACTCAAGCCCTAACATCCAAAGCCAGTATTCAGCAGCGTATTAGCGAAGTACAAGCTACTCTTAAAGCGCAAGGTCTCTCTGCGCTTATCGTCCCAACCGCTGATCCGCATTTATCTGAGTACTTGCCTGAGTATTGGCAGGCACGCGTATGGCTATCAGGGTTTACAGGCTCCTCTGGTACATTGGTCGTGACCGCTGATTTTGCAGGTCTGTGGACAGACAGTCGTTATTGGGTACATGCCGCGAGCGAGCTTGCAGATACGGGTATTGAGTTAAAAAAGCTGGCTTTGGGTGAGCCTAATCATGTTGAATGGTTAGCCAATCAGTTGCAAGATGGCGATAGCGTGACAGTTGATGGCAGCGTGCTCTCTATCAGCGAGCAAGATAAACTATTGGACGCTTTTGCTGGTCAAGACATCACTTTGATCACTGATCGAGATGTCCTTAGTCAAGTGTGGACAGATCGTCCTACGCTACCTACAGCTCAGCTATATCAGCATGAGGCACCGTTTGTCTCGCAGTCTGCGGCGTCGAAAATAGCAGCCATTCGCGCAGGCATGACAGATGCAGGCGCGACTCATCATCTGCTATCTAGCCTAGATGATATTGCTTGGCTCACTAACTTACGCGGCTCTGATGTCGACTACAATCCTGTCTTTTTATCACATATGCTCATCAGCGCAGACAAAGCAACGTTGTTTATTGATACTCATAAAGTCAGCAGTGATATTGAACATTCTCTCAAAGAGAGCGGTATTGCCTTAGCAGATTACAAGGATATCAAAGATGCACTAGGACAATTGACCCCTGATGATTTGCTGCTACTAGACCCAAGTAAAGTTGCAGTCGGCACCTTATCTAAGATTGTTGATAACGTGGGCTTCATTGAACAAATAGCACCGAGCACTATGCTCAAATCCATTAAGTCTGAGGCTGATATCGAGCATATCCGCGAAGCTATGCGTCAAGATGGCGCGGCGCTTTGTACGTTCTTTAGCGACTTTGAAGCGCGACTAGATAAAGGTGAGCGTTTGAGCGAATTGGACGTTGATCGTATGCTCATTGAGGTGCGCAGTCAGCAGCCAAATTACGTTTCACCGAGCTTTCCGACGATTGCAGGCTTTAATGAAAATGGCGCTTTGCCGCATTACCGCGCTACACCAGAGAGTTTTAGCTATTTGGAAGGCGAGGGTGGCTTGCTACTTATCGATTCAGGTGCTCAATATCAAAACGGCACTACCGATATTACCCGTGTCGTCGGCATTGGCGCTGCCGCCCGCGCACATAAACGCGACTTTACGCTAGTCCTCAAATCGCACATTGCGCTTGCGCGTGCAAAATTCCCTGAAGGCATCAGCTCGCCTGCTATCGATGCGATTTGCCGTGCGCCATTGTGGCAGGCGCAAATGGACTACGGTCACGGTACAGGACACGGCGTAGGTTATTTTTTGAACGTGCACGAGGGCCCGCAAGGCATCTCTTATAATGCCAGTAACACCAAAGAGCGGGCGATGCGAGCAGGAATGATCACTAGTAACGAGCCAGGATTGTACCGTGAGGGTAAATGGGGTATTCGTATTGAAAATTTAGTAGTCAATACGCCAGTATCTGAGCCCAGCGAGTTCGGTCAGTTTTTGCAGTTTGAGACAGTAACCTATTGTCCAATAGATACGCGTTTAATTGATAAGTCACTGCTGGATCGAGTAGAAATCGATTGGTTAAATGACTATCACAGTCAAGTCTACAATGAGCTACAAGATCGTATTGAGGGAGCAGCTTTAGAGTGGCTTACCCAGCGTACGCAAGCTATTTAACCTTTAGATTTATAAAAAAAGGCGCTGTCGTTTAGATGACAGCGCCTTTTTATTACTAGCAGTCTAAGTAGTATTTAGATTATTCTTTATTATCTGTATCACTAAGAGGTGCTTTGTCTGGAATAGTTCCATGGTCTTGCGTATTTGCTTGATCGGCGCTAGACAAGCGCTGGGTCACCTCAGCTCGCATCCAAGATTTGAGATTCTCAGAGATTTGCATCATTTGCTCGCTAACATAGTCATCAATACTCGTTTCAAGCTCACGAATCAGGCTTTCGTGATCAGCATTTAGCTTACTGTCATTTAAAGACAAATGAATAGCAGTATGCGTGCGCGCATTTTGGGTTATTGCGCTTATGCTGTTGTCATTCGTCGCTATATTCTGACCATCTGAAACGTTTGTTTTTCTATCGGCGTCACCAATATCAGCATCATCAATATTAGCATCGGTACCCGCGGTGTCATTGTCTATCGTGTCTTCAACTATAGATTCACGCGCCCTAGCCTCTTGCTTGTCTGCCTCTTCTTGTCGTTTGCGCTTGTTGTCCGCTTCTTTTGCCTCCAAAGCTTTTTCTTCTTCTTGCGCTTTTTTAGCCTCTATCTCTTTTTGTTCTTTTAAACGTAAGGCATCGGCAGCTTGCTTATCGGCAATGGCTTTAGCGATGGCTTGTTCTGCATGATGATTTTCGTATAATTCATCAAGATGGGCGTCCAAATCATGCGTGTCAAAGACAAAGTCTTCAAATGAAGTCTCAGGCTGGAGTAGGGTTGTGATATCAGTGAGCTCTTGAATAATAGCTGCGCGTATCAGCTCAGGCGCATATGTCCAGCGCTGGTAGAATTGTTGAGAGAATGAATAGCTTGACATGATATCTTCCATAAAGTGCTAAAAATTACCCCTTATCATACGCAAGTCGGATAAGGGGCTGCAAGAGGACAAACGTAGTAATCTAACGCGAGCATTGCGCTAAGACAAATCAAGCACCAATCTAAGCGTTTAAATCAAGTCCAACGCGCAAAGAGTAAAGAGCCGTTAGTACCACCAAAGCCAAAGCTATTGGACACCGCATACTTTAGATTATCGACTTTGCGTGAGGTATTGGCGACGTAATCTAAATTACAGTTGTCCTCAATATCATCTAAATTAATCGTTGGTGGAATGTGCTGATGCTGTAGCGCTAAGACGGTAAATATCGCCTCGATACCGCCTGCTGCACCTAGCAAGTGACCGGTCATGGATTTGGTTGAGCTGACGAGTATGCTATCTTTGATATCGGCAAATACTGTCTCAATCGCTAATGATTCTGCAACATCACCTGCAGGAGTACTGGTACCGTGAGCATTGACATAACCCACAGCGGACGGCTCGATGCCAGCGTCGTTGAGCGCATTTTGCATGGCTCGAGCAGCGCCACTACCGTCTTCTGGAGGCGCGGTAATGTGACTGGCATCATCACTCATACCGAAACCGACCAGTTCTGCTAAAATATTGGCGCCGCGCGCTTTGGCGTGAGCAAGGCTTTCGAGCACCATGACGCCTGCGCCGTCCCCTAAGACAAACCCGTCACGCCCTTTATCAAACGGACGCGAGGCTTTTGTTGGCTCGTCATTACGCGTAGAGAGCGCATGCATTGCGCCGAACCCTGCGATACCTAATGGACTTGAGCCTTTTTCGCTCCCGCCTGCCAGCATGACGTCGGCATCGCCATGAGCAATGAGTCGTGCGGCCAATCCGATAGCGTGCGTCGCTGTCGTACAGGCGGTGGATGTCGCTAAGTTTGGACCTTTTAAGGTATGTTTGATAGCCACAAGACCTGCTGCCATATTGACGATAGAGCCTGGAATAATAAAGGGCGAGACCTTTTTTGCGCCTTTATCTCGTAGCATATCGCGACTGTTTTCAATAGTTTGAATACCGCCAATACCTGAACCCAAAATCACCCCAAAGCGCTCTTGATCGACATCTTTGACCGGACTGTCAGCAGCGCTTATCTCATCGATGTAGCCTGCATTGTGTAGTGCCATAGAAGTGGCCGCTACCGCATAATGCATAAACTCATCGTAGCGGCGTGCGTCTTTAGGATTCATGTAGTGCTTGGCGTCAAAGTCTTTAACCGTACCAGCGATTTGCGCACGGTACTCTTCAGGATCAAAATGGGTGATAGGCGTAATACCACTCTCACCATTTAGCAGTCTTGTCCAAGTGCTCTCAACGTCTAGTCCTAAAGGTGTTATCGCGCCCATACCCGTTACAACGACGCGCATCTCATCAGAGCGTTCATGATGCGCAGCTTTACGGCGTTTTTGGTAGGTGGATTGATCTTGATTCAAGGTGGCTTGGCTCATATATATCGTCCTATACTTGCAGTTTAAAGATGGGTTTTGTACAGCGCACATGTGTGTTGCTGTACTGAGCGCTTGTCTTCCCTGACTGTAGGGCGCTCATCGATCGTATTGTTCATAAATTATAGCAACTATTATAAAACACATCAGTTTACGCGTGTAAACTTAAATAAGACGAGCCAGTTCGCCATGCAAAATTAATGTAGATAACCTTTTAAAAAGTGTTTAAATTTTTTATTCACAATGAGATCCAGTCTACTCTAAGCAAAACACACCTGACCTAATACCACGCTTTTATTAGCACCTGTTACTGCAGGCAGATTGCCCGTCTCACCCATTAAGGTTTGACGTGCAAGCCAAGCAAAGGCCACAGCCTCAACCCAAGTTGGCGCAAGACCTAGAGCCTCAGTCGTCTGCACACTAGTATGCGGCAAATGCGCTTGCAACCTCGTTATCAGATAGCTATTTAGCGCACCGCCGCCGCAGACATACACAATGCTGTCATCATGAGATTGGATAAATTGGTTGATCTGATCGCTAGCGCTCATAGCAGTCAGCTCGGTCAAAGTTGCTTGCACATCAGCGGATGAGTAGCGAATATGAGCCGATGCTTGATCGAATTTTTGTAGCTCATCTTGTAGCCATTCTAGATTAAAGTCCTCGCGCCCTGTGCTTTTAGGATAAGTTTTTGCAAAAAATGGATGCTCTATCAGCTGATTAAGTAGCGGCTCAACGACTTGTCCAGACTGCGCCCAAGCGCCATTAGCATCGTAGTCCTGACCAGTATGAAGCGCGGTCCAAGCGTCCATCAATACATTAGCAGGACCAGTATCATAGCCAGTCACCTTATCTGAGCCAGCAGGCAAGACGGTGATATTAGCAATACCGCCTAAATTTAGCAGGATGCGCGTCGTGTGTGCATCTGAGAATAGAGCATGATGAAAGGCAGGTACTAGCGGTGCACCTTGCCCGCCAACTGCCATATCGCGGCGACGAAAATCACTGACCACGCTGATACCTGTGCGCTCAGCGATAATATTGGCGTCAAGTAATTGCAACGTATAGCCCATCTGCGGGCGATGACGTACCGTTTGCCCATGACAGCCAATAGCTAGCACGGACTCTGCCTCGATATTGGCTCGTTGCAACAAGGTATTGACCGCATCACTTGCAAACTCGCCATATGCTTTGCTTGCCCAGCCAAACCAGTCTAATTCGCTATTGGGTTCGCTATCAGGCTCGCTCTCTACTGGCGTTAAGGCTTGCACGCCATTAGGCTGACACAAGGCAAGCAGCACTTCTCGCAGACGCGGCGGGAAGTCTCGGCTATAGCTTGCCAATAATTGCATAGGTGCGGCGCTAGAGTCCGCCGTGAACTGACACAGTACCGCGTCCATACCGTCCAAACTCGTTCCTGACATCATGCCGATATATAGACCATCATCGAAGTTCTCGAACAGGGTTTGCTCTAGGGTATCGACAAGCGACATATCCTCGCCATCGCTTAGATCTACGTTGGGGTTTTGATTATCAATAACAGACACAGGCTTACTCATGGCAATTTACCTCAAAAAACGCTAGTATATCTCTCAAATTCTACCATCTTTTATAGGCTACAAGATTCTAATTGGCCCAAACGTGTAAGCCTTTTCATAATGACAATAAAGAGATTCTCATGACCACTCAAACCCATACCTTAGAAGACCAACTTGCTCTAATTGAACGCGGTACGCAGGAGGTGTTATCTAGAGACGATTTAATCGCTAAACTCAAGCTAGATCGTCCGCTACGTATCAAGGCAGGCTTTGATCCTACCGCGCCTGATTTGCATTTAGGTCATACGGTACTCATCAATAAGCTCAAGCATTTTCAAGATTTGGGCCATGAGATTTATTTTTTAATTGGCGATTACACGGCCAAGATTGGCGATCCTTCGGGCAAAAATAGCACGCGTCCGCCATTGACCGACGAGCAAATCAAAGTCAATGCTGAGACGTACGCTGAGCAAGTCTTTAAGATTTTGGATAAAGATAAAACCCGTATTGTCTTTAACTCTGAATGGTTCAAAGATATGTCAGCGGGCGATATGATTCAACTCTCAAGCCAGCTGACGGTTTCGCGCATGCTAGAGCGTGATGACTTCTCCAAACGCTACGCCGCGCAAACGCCTATTGCCATTCACGAGTTTCTCTATCCCTTAGTGCAAGGTTATGATTCCATCGCGCTTGAGGCGGATGTTGAGCTTGGCGGTACCGATCAAACTTTCAATATTTTGATGGGACGAACCCTCCAAGGTCGCTATGGTCAAGAGCCACAAGTTTGTATTACTGTGCCAATCTTAGAAGGGCTAGACGGCGTCAATAAAATGTCTAAATCCTTAAACAATTACGTCGGTATTTATGATGCGCCAGGCACCATGTACCAAAAGCTCTTATCCATGCCAGATACGCTTATCCGTCGCTACTTTGAGTTTTTAAGCTTTAAGCCGATGGATGAAATTGAGAGCTTGATGGCGGAGATGGATAATGGTCGTAATCCGCAAGAGATCAAACGCATTTTAGCCGAAGAGTTAATCGAGCGTTTTCATGATAGCGATGCGGCTGCTAATGCGCACAAATCTGCTGGTAACGTCTTAGCCGATGGCGAATTGCCTGTTGATCTGCCAGAAGTTACATTGGATTTAGAAGGTGCGGATGCGCTATTTATCACTCAAATCCTAAACCAAGCACAGCTTGCCAAAAACAACTCAGCCGCTAAAGATATGGTCAAACGCGGCGCAGTAAAAGTCGATGGCGAAGTGGTTGATGCTAGGTTTAGCTTAACCTCAGGGCAGACGGCAGTCATTCAGGCAGGTAAAAAGGGCTATGCTAAGGTGACGGTGGGATAAAGCGCGTAGGATTAATAAGGTAAATAAAAAAAAGGCAAGAGGCATGAAGCAAAAATATCAATCCATCCCCCAAGGCATCTACCGCCACTACAAAGGCAATCTGTATCAAGTCTTGCATACCGCGCAGCATTCTGAAACCGAGGAGGCGCTAGTGGTTTATCGTTGTCTCTACGGCGAGTATGGCGTGTGGGTACGACCGCTTGCGATGTTTGCTGAGACGGTTATGATAGATGACAAAGAAGTACCACGCTTTGAGCTGATTAAAACTCTAGCGGATTGATGATTAAAATGCCTTTTTAACATCCCAAAAAAAGCGACCCTATAGAGGTCGCTTTTCTTCTTTGAGTGAAAGTATGACGTCAATTAGCTGTCTAAAAACTTAATAAGCGCTTCGTTAAACTCTTTTGCATGCGTAACATTGATACCGTGTGGGCCGCCTTCAACGATATGAAGCTGGCTATCAGCAATCATTTCGTGCGAACGCTTGCCACTGACTTCAAAGGGTACGATTTGGTCGGCATCACCATGAATGACCAGAGTAGGTACATCGAATTTCTTTAAATCATCACGAAAGTCAGTGTACGCAAAGGATTTAACACAGTCATAAGTGGCTTTAGCATACGCGTATGACGCGATATCGCGGTTATACAAGCGCATGGGCTTACTGACCAACAGTTTGCCGTCTTTTGGCGTAAAAAAGTTCTTAGTGAAGTCATTTAAAAAGGCAATACGGTCGCCGCTGACCCCATCCAAAAACTCTTGTACATCCGCCTCTTCTAAGCCGCCATCAGGATTATCATCTGCCTTGAATAAATAAGGCGGCACTGCTGAGGCCAGCACGGCTTTACTCACACGCTCAGAGCCATAGTTGCCAAGGTAGCGCGCCACTTCACCACCGCCCATAGAGAACCCAACGATAGTAGCATCTTGCAAATCAAGCTCATCCATCAGTGCCTTTAAATCTTGAGCTAAGGTGTCGTAGTCATAGGCTTCCCAAGGCTGGGAGGATCGACCAAAGCCGCGTCTATCGTAAGTGATGACTTGATATCCAGCTTCGACTAAAGCCATAAGCTGCGACTCCCACGCGCGGCCACTCAGCGGCTAGCCATGAATGAGCACCACAGGTTTGCCGCTGCCTTGAACTTCGTAATATAGATTAACGGGTTGGTTGTCTTGGGTATCGACTTTTACATAGGGCATATTCATATCCTTTTGAATGATTATTTTTTTGGTGGCGTTATGTATGATTATCTTTTTATAAGGCATCACAGTGGTACGCCAACTCTTAAGTATAAGAGCTGGTTATGTTATTTGCTGTGAGAGGTTGTGATAAATATAGTGTGGTTGTGTGAGCAGGGGTCGTCTTTAAAAATCATTCTAAAAGAATGCTTTAAGCACTTTATAAAACCTAACGGGCTCATCAAGCGGTACGGCATGACCTGAGTGCGGTAAAACGATTTCAGTAGCATTGGGCAGCATCTGAGTCACCTTTTGTTGCCACTTAGGATCGTAGAGCTTTGAGCGTCCGCCAATCAGATTGACGACAGGAATAGTTACTTTTTCCAACGCTCCGCGAAAGTCATAGGGCAGCTCCAAATAGGCTTGCAAGCATTGTCTTTTATGATTCCAGATACTATGCTCATAAAGCGCAAGCTTAGGATCGTTTTTGTAGGTTGTCGCTTGCACGAACGCTTTTGAGCGTGTGCGATTAACTGACAGGAGTGAAAACAACCGCTCGACATCGGTAGCATGGCGTTTGAGGGCAAAGGGTAGATGCGTAAAGCTGCCACTATCGGCATAAGGCAAGGTTTTGTCGATGACCTCTTGAAAGATATCGAACACTTCTTGCTGGCGCGTACCAAATAGGCCGCCTTGCCAGTCGGGCTGATTATGAATAGCAGGGTTTTGATCGATATTCAAAAATTGGCTAACTCTATCCACGCCATAACGTTCAAAATAGGCCCACATAACTTGCGCGCCCATAGAGATTGCCGCAATAGGCAGAGACTCTACTTGTCTGAGCGTACAGATATGTTCAACCATATCATTCATATCCTCAGCGTATTGACGGATAAAATCAAACTGAGTCAAAGCAATCTCTTTGGCCTCACCAAAGCCTCTAAAGTGCGGCAAATAAAAGGTGTGTTTGCCAAGGAGCGGCGTTATAAACGGCAAAAACTCACGCGCATCCATACCATAGGCGTGCAGCAGTAATACAGCTGGCCCTTTTCCAATTACTGAAACAGGTAGCCGCGTGCCGTCAGCTGCTGTGATATTTATGGTCTGTAACTGATATGGCGTGAGCAAGTTTTTTATCATAGCGTGTTTTATAGTTTCTTAAAAATGTTGTGGATAGCAGTGTCATTTAAATGTTTATTGCCACAATTTAGCGTACTCGTCGTCACTGATAGTAGCGATATCTAACTCATTTAGCATAGTACGTAGTGCTGACCAACGCTCTTTGTTAGGCTCAATAGGAGTAATCAGGCGACTTAGCGTATCGGTGATAATGTCATCCATTAACGCTGAGGGCTCATCTGCTGTGTAGCCGTAATAAATCTCGCGCGCTTTTTCAGGCTGACTAGTGCATAGTTCAGTCATTTTCATCGTCACTTTGACAAAGTGCTCCATAGCGTCTTTTTTGTTGTCCCACAGACTATGCGTGGTCATCAGCTCTAGCGCTGAAAAGTTTGGATAAGGCGATAAGTGCTGATCAATAAAGGTGTACTCAAGCCCGATGTGATTGGCCTCAATACCTTCAAAGTTATAAAAGCACAACCAAGCCCCATCAAATTTGGCTAGATTGCCATTGTCATCGTAACCTTCTTGCAAGTTCTTTAGATGTTGAAAGTCGGTTTCTACAAACTCAACACTCGCGCGATCCAAATCAAAGCCATTTTGCTTTGCATAACGACGTAGTATCTCAAAACCAATTTTATTGGTAATAGGATTAGCAGAGGGCGTCGTAATACGAATGGGCTGATTTTGTGTAAACTTATCCATACCGCTTTGCTTCATCATAACCCCGCCGTCGGTCACAAAAAAGCAGCCAAGCGCTTTTAAATCAGCAAAATAATGCTCAAACAAATGAATCGGTTCATTCCCATGAAAGTCGATGTTACCCGCTTGTAGCTCGGCAAAACCATCATAGTGTTCAGTCGGCTCAATCATCGTAATATCGAGACCAGCTTCTTTGTATGCGCCAGTGTGAATACCGGCGATAAAGGGCAGATGATCAGGGTTCAAAAACCATTCTAGTGTCAAAGTGAGCGCTGTGTTCGCCATCATATATCCTTATCGTATTGGTTAAAGGTTCAGTGATAACACCTTTTATAACAAAAGCTACGGTAATAGATATCAAAAACCGTCAAACTGACCATAGCACATAAATGTTTTTATAATAAAAATACTTAGTCTCAACGAACGACGAATAAGGATATCCGCCCGTGAGCAGATCGACGTTATCAGCATTAGATACGAGTTTCTACCCGCAAACCTGGTCGCAGCAGACAGTTATAGATCCGCAAAGCTTGCTCATAGCGCTTTTGACAGGTGATATCGAGATTGACCCAAAACAGTTTACCAAACTGTTGCTAAAGGATAGCGTCTATCAAGAATGGATCAATGCTACTGTATTTGGCCGTTATATCCAGCGCAGCTTTACCGCTTTTTATCGTCAAACCGAAGATAGCTTTAATATGGATATGCCCGCATTGTTTCGCCGTGAGCTCATGCGCCATGCACAGTTTTTACCCATCAATCAGATACTATTTGTCGCAGGTGATATTCCCAAGAGCGCGCGACTCGATAAGCTATTTACCACGACTGTCAATCCTGCGACCGCCCTCGATGACGCACAAAAGATAAGCCAAAACGCAGTAAAATCTGGACGACTATTCTCTCAAGAGATTATTATTAATAAAATCAAAGTGGCTGGCAAACAAGTCGTGGGCTTTCCCATACGTCACAATAAGCGTACGAGTGAACGCACACGTAACGAGGTGCTCATCTTAGATTTCAATGACTTGCGTTTGGTTAGCGAAGAGGTTGTAGAAGCAAGCGCTATTAAAAAAAGCAATACAGCCGAGACTATATTGCTTCGATATTATGAGTTACGCTGATAGTATTATCAATAATAGCAGCTTAACTTTTAAGGCTAGTCTTTAGCAATCGTTAACCCATTAAAGGTTTGCGCGACTGGCATGACCTCCAAGCGATTGACGTTGATATGCGCAGGCGATTCAATAAGCCAGAGCAAGATATCGCCGATATCTTCACCCGTCATAGTTTTAAAGCCATCATATACCTTTGCTGCTTTGTCATCATCGCCGTGATAGCGCACGTTTGAAAATTCTGTACCCGCTACATTACCAGGCTCGAGATTGGTCACGCGTACTTGCGTACCGAGCAAATCTGCACGCAAATTTAAGCTAAACTGCTTTACAAAGGCCTTAGTCGCACCATAAACGTTACCACCATAATAGGGCCAAGTGCCCGCGATAGAACCGACGTTGATAATGTAACCGCTATCACGCTCAACCATTACTGGCAGGACGGCATGAGTTAAGGCCATTAGTCCTTTGACATTGGTATCGACCATTTGTATCCAGTCATCAAGCGCGGCACTCTGGGCAGGCTCCGTACCGAGCGCGAGTCCAGCATTATTAACGAGCACATCGATCTGACTAAAATCGCTTGGCAAGTCTTTGATAATTTGTGCAATAGAGTCGGTATCGCTGACATCCATAACCACGGGCAAAAACAATTCACCTAATTCGTCCGCCATAGCATTTAGTTTGTCTAAGCGACGAGCACAGCCAATAACGCGGTGGCCTTTAGCGATTAATTTTTCAGCCAGCGCTTTACCGAATCCTGCACTAGCTCCTGTAATTAATATATTCATTATCTGCCCCTCTGCGATGTCAATGTTTATTGTTTACCAAAGATTTTATCGCCTGCATCACCTAGACCTGGAATGATGTAGCCGTCTTCATTTAGATGACTGTCGAGCGCTGCGGTATAGATGGTCACGTCAGGATGCGCCTCATTGACTAGGCGTACCCCTTCAGGAGCGGCGACCAGTACCAAGGCTTTTATATTTTGACAGCCATGTCTTTTTAGCATGTCGATAGTGGCGACCATAGAGCCGCCGGTGGCGAGCATAGGATCGATGACCAGTGCAGGACGCTTATCCATGTGGCTGACGAACTTCTCAAAGAAGGGTACAGGCTGCAAGGTTTCTTCGTCACGTTGCAGACCGACAACTGAGATTTTTGCTGTGGGGATCAAGTCGAGCACGCCGTCCAGCATGCCCAAACCTGCACGCAAAATAGGCACAACCGTTGCAGTCTTGCCGACAATTTGCTCACCATCGATCTCGCCGCACCAGCTCTCCATTGGAAAGGTCTCAATTTCAAAATCATGACTTGCTTCATAGGCCATCAGGCGCGCAAGCTCTTTGGTCAGTGTGCGAAACTTATAGGTACTACAGTCCTTTTCGCGCATAAGACTCAGCTTATGACGCACCAAGGGATGATCGATGACCGTAATGTTTAGCTCACTCATAACTACTCTCTTATTAGATAGATTAGGCGCTAGTAGGTTTAACACTAGCTCTTTGTTCTTAATATTGGGTTCTTGATAGGGGATGATGCTCGTATGCTATGATAACAAAAAAACCGCTTTTCTAATGAAGAATGTTATGACCAAATCATCCTCAAAAGCTCAGATCGACAAAGACGATTCTACTAATAACTTAGATAAGGCAAAAACTGCTAGTCCAGAAATAGAAGATCATCCCTTTAAACCTGTATTGCCGCCCAATGCCACCGTTATGATGATGGGCAGCTTCCCGCCGACCTCTGACAAATGGGCGATGCGCTTTCATTACCCCAACTTTTATAATGACATGTGGCGTATCTATGGCGGCGTCTTCTTTGACGATGTAAACCACTTTAGGGTAGGGGATGACAAACGTTTTGATCCTGATCAGATACGCGAATTCTTATTTGAGCGCGGGATCGCTTCTTGTCCGACAGTCAGACAAGCAATACGAGAAACGGGGAATGCATCGGATAAAAACCTTACCGTAGTCACCCCGGTTGATTTGGATCTGATCTTACCGCAAGTGCCAAAAGTAGAAGCATTATTTACCACAGGCGGTAAGGCAACAGAGGTTTTGATTGAGCTATTAGATATCTCCTTACCCAAGTCCAAATACCCAAAAACCAATCAAAGCATGGCTTATCCTTATAAGTGGCAAAGCGATGATCCAGAACTAATAGATCAAAAAGTAAATAAGTTAACTCTACATAGATTGCCGTCTACCTCACGCGCATATCCTCTAGGATTAGATAAAAAGATAGCGGCTTACAAAGGATTTTTTGAAAAGATGGGTAAGCTATAAAAAGAATGGTAGCGTAGGGTGAAGTTAGCGAAGCGTAATCCACCACTCTAAACTCTTGATAAACAGGCACAATTAAATTTTCAGCGGATTAAATTAGAATAAACCTAAAACAGAGGTTGACGCCTAACTGAAAGCGCGTATAATGCCACCCAGTCGAAAGGGAAGGCGGATTGAGAATGACTTATCATTCTAACCAACCAGCCAATAGCGAGAAGTTTCAACCTAACTACTTTAGTAATTAGAAATAAAATTTCAAACTAAATAAAATAAACCCTTGACACCAAATAATAAGCGTCTATAATACGCACCTCGATAAGAGATAGGACAAGACAGAGACTGATTATTTTAGTCAAATCGAGTTCTTAACTTAGCGAAACAAATTATAAAAAGAGTTGACAAACTAATCTACTATGATAAGATAGTCGGCTCGCTAGATAGCAAAGAGCTTAAGGGTTTGAAGCAAATTTAGCAAACAAGATATTAGATTAAATCACTGACTGGACGACAGCAGTGGCACACTATTTAAAAGCGAAACTAAAGAACAACTTGTGTGGATTTTTGCTGAGACAAGAATGCTAAAAATAAAGTTGACTATCTTCTCTTTTCGGGGAGATTATTAACTATAAAAATTATCATTTAAGACAGCAAAAAAACTCAAAGTTAATTCATTACGAACATAATTTAAAGCGATTTTGCCAGATTAGATGAGCCAAAGATTAGAAGTC
>CANLXO010000009.1 GCA_947495055.1 uncultured Psychrobacter sp.
GTGATCATGTTTTTAACATAATCGGCGTGACCTGGGCAATCAACGTGGGCGTAATGACGAGCTTCGGTGTCATATTCGATGTGTGAGGTGTTGATGGTAATGCCACGTGCTTTTTCTTCAGGTGCTGAGTCAATAGACGCGTAGTCTTTGGCTTCGCCGCCTGAGGTTTTTGCCGCTACGGTTGCGATAGCTGCGGTTAGTGTGGTTTTACCATGGTCAACGTGTCCGATGGTGCCGACGTTAACGTGGGGCTTTACGCGTTCAAACTTGGCCTTTGCCATGAGGTTTTCCTTTTTTGGTTAAACAATGAGTTGAGCATCCATCTTTAATATAATTTGTCTCATAGAGTCTGAATACAAATAAAGACGATACTATTAATCTGCTTTACTTTAAATACAGCAACTACAATAATTAATTATAACATTAGCTTTTAGCTTGTGAGCTTACTGTATCATAAGCTAAATCATAAGCAAACTGACAGCACTAAAAGGCAACACCTCAGTGTTACCCTGTCATTATCGCTTGCTATATGATAGTTATATCGATGCAAAACTTTATACAGTTATCACATATTATTTTTTATAATGCAAGCTGGATATACCAATAGGGCAAAACAGGCGTAAAAAATGAATATAAGTGGAGCTCATATCGAGAATTGAACTCGAGACCTCTCCCTTACCAAGGGAGTGCTCTACCGCTGAGCTATATGAGCATAGTTTAAATAACTACTAAAGAAATCTACAAGCTGTACTTAAAAAAATATCACGAAACAGCTAATGGTAATAACTGATTATCGTGATGAAAATTTTACGGTAAGCTGCGGTCAATGCCACGTATATGGAGCGGGTGGCGGGAATCGAACCCGCGTCATTAGCTTGGAAGGCTAAGGTGTTACCATTATACCACACCCGCAATAACTCTTATTCAAAGTGACTCTTTACTTAACTGATATCAGTATTCAAAGAGGTTTGGCTATAGAGTATGCTTGGCGCTGCTACGATAAAACTTAGAAAATATGGTGGTGGGGGAAGGATTCGAACCTTCGAAGCTTTCGCGACAGATTTACAGTCTGTTGGGTTTGACCGCTCCCCAACCCCACCTAAGAGTGCTTTAAACAAAAATAACTTAAAAAAGTAAATTTGTAAAAAGCGGCATTATTGACTAATGCTTAAAAATGACTTTGAAAAATGGTGCCGACTGCCGGGATCGAACTGGCGACCTACGCATTACAAGTGCGTTGCTCTACCAACTGAGCTAAGTCGGCTTGTTCCTTCAAAGTGGGGAGTATTCTATCAAATATATCTTAGAATACAAGCCCTATTTGCACTTTTAGACGGTTTTTTTTATAAAAAATCTTACCCAGTTGATTATATTGTGATTTTTTAAGGCTTAAAATATGCTTTTAACATTTATTAAAGGTTCTAGTTTAATGGGACCTTACTGAATACGCAAACCATCACATGCCATTTTTACAGCCTTAACTAATGCTAAGGCTTTTTTGTTGGTTTCATCCCACTCCGCCTCTGGTACTGAATCGGCAACCACACCTGCCCCAGCTTGAATATGTATCTTACCGCGGCGCATAACCGCAGTGCGAATAGCGATAGCGGTGTCCATATTGCCATGCCAGCCCAGATAGCCAACTGAGCCACCGAACACGGTGCGACGTACCGGCTCAACCTCGTCGATTATCTGCATCGCGCGAATCTTTGGCGCGCCTGAGAGCGTTCCTGCTGGGAAAGTAGCACAAAAGACATCAAGCGCGTCTTTATCTGGTAGTACGGTGCCTTCAACGTTAGAGGCAATATGCATGACCTGTGAGTAGCGCTCAATAAACATCTTTTCGGTGACTTTGACACTACCATACTCACAAACGCGGCCAATGTCATTACGCCCTAAATCTATTAGCATTAAGTGCTCGGCAATCTCTTTTTGATCAGATAACAGCTCACGCTCTAGTGCTAAGTCCTCAGCTTCATCACGGCCGCGCTTACGGGTGCCTGCTAGCGGACGGACGGTCACTTGCCCGTTCTCAATACGCGATAAAATCTCAGGGGAAGCTCCAATAATATCAAAGCGTTTGTGATCATCCAAAGTATAACCATGTACCAAAAACAGATAAGGCGACGGGTTTAAAAAACGTAGTGCGCGATAAACCGCTAGGGAGTCGCCAGTGTAATCTGCGCTCAAACGCTGCGCGGGCACCACTTGCATGACATCTCCTGCAAAGATGTAATCTTTAATCTTATTGACATCCGTGCAATATTTCTCTTCTCCAGTTTGTGATTCAAACTTGGGCGTTGGCATGGTCGGCGTGCTCAAATCTGCCATCTCAGCCAATTTATCTTCTATCTTCTCAAGCTCGCGAATCGCAGCGCTATAACCCTCATCGCTTGTACAATCAGCATAGACAATAATAGATAGAGTATTCTCAAGATTATCAAAGACAATCACACTCATCGACAGCATAAGCCACAGATCAGGCAGACTCATCGGGTTTGGTGCATCAGACTGACCGACAGACGGCTCAATGACACGTACCATGTCATAACCAAAATAGCCTATAAGACCGCCGCTAAAGCTCGGTAGCGTAGATATATCATCAGCAGTTGGCATCTTATACTGCGCCATCAGCTTACGAATGTAGTCAAAGGGATCAGCCACTGCGTTGACGCTAATGTCATTGTCTCGCTTGACCGTCATCTCGCCGTTGGCATATTGCAGCAGCAAGTCACTACCTAAGCCAATCATCGAATAACGCGCCCAGCGCTCCCCGCCTACCACCGACTCAAACAAATAGGCCGAACCACTTAGATCACGTACTTTGGAGAATACAGAAACGGGCGTCTGCGCGTCCATCAAGCGCTTTTTTATCAGCGGCGCATGACTAAAGCCTTGTGCTTTAAAAGCGGTATATTCTTCAAAATTCATCATAGCAAAGGGTCTCTTAGCACAGTAGTAGCAAAAGATAGTCGTCAATAATAGCGAATCAGTATAACAAAACTGACCGATATTATGAGTGCTTAAGACAAAATGTTTGCAAGCACAAGGAGTAAAAGCAAATGGCAGTAACCATTAATTTAAGCATAAAAATAAGCTGCCAGACTTTATAACGATTTTATCGTTGTAAAGTCTGGCAGCTTGATAGCTTACCTAATTACTTATAAAACCTTAAATAAGCATTTAAAAAGACTAGACGTTTGGGGCGAGCTTACACGCCGCCCATATTAAATAACCATAGCGCAATACCGATAATTAGGATAATAATAAACACCCAAATAAACCAGCCGCCACTTGGTTTTTTGTCAGTGCTAGCGGCATTAGCTGGATTATCGATTGCCTGATCCATCGCATTATTACCCGTCGTGCCCAAGTCGCGTGACCCGCCTAGATTAGCTGTTCCTGAGAACTGAGCGGTGGCTGCTTGCTTGGCGCGCAGTACTTCTGGATCGGCTTCTTCTTGTAGCTCAGTCGTTGTCGTTTTATCGTGTTCAGGAGCTACCGTATCATCGTGATAAGGAGCGCGCTTGGTTGAGTGCTCGTCGGTGGTTGTACTGTCGGTATTTGTATTGTGGGCGGTATCTTTTGCAGGCTCAGTGGACATCACTGTCTCCTCGTGAGTGGGGGCATTGGCTGTAGGTGTCGGGGCTGATGTCTCATCTAACGCTGATGAATCGCGGCTTATCGGCGCATCAGTACTATTCATATTTGTTATTTTAGTACTGTTCGCGTCAGCGCTATTTATATCAGTACTGTCTGCGGCAGCGAGCACCTCAGTCACGATCGTATCTTTGACAATAGGCTCATCAGTTTGAGCTTTATGATCTGTAGGCGCTACACTATTAGAGATAGGCTGCGCACTATCGCTCGCTGCTAGGACTTCAGTCACCATGGTTTGTTTGACTACTGGCTCAGCTGAGCTTGGAAGCTTCGTACTCGAAAGAGTGGTATCAGTAGTACTCGCTGTACTGTTAATATCAGCGGCATCATTAATATTAATTGTGCCATCAGACGCTTTGCTTTTATAACCTGTAGAGATTGTAGATTTTGTCGCAGCAGCGCCAGTTGCCAAACTAATGGCTTGGGCAGTTGCACCAGTATCAAGGCTCGTATCAGAGCTAACGGCATTGTCATGATGAGTATCGACAGCCGTAGTATCGTCATTGATAGTAGAAGTATTGTTCACAGTGTCATTATTAACAGGACTTATATCAGCAGTATTCATGCTATCTATGCTATCTATGCTATCTGTGCCTGTAATAGGCAGCTGTTTTGCTGTATCAGCAACCGCGAATACTTGGAAGCTAAAGCTGGCAAACCCAACAATGTCGGCACTTTTTAAAGCTCTTGATTGATTGCCATCGATGCGCTCATCATTGATAAAGGTGCCATTAGATGAATCTAAATCTTTGATATACAGCTGATCCTCAGCCACGCTAAGCAGTGCGTGATTGCGCGAGACTTCTTTGCTACCGAGCACTAAATCATTATCACTGCCGCGCCCGACCGACAAGCTATCAGTAATCGGCAACGTCAGATCACCCAAGGCTTCACTTAAGGCATCTAATTGCCAAGTTTTGGCGGCCAAATTATCTGATAACGTAGGATTGGTTGCACTTGCATTTGCTGTTTTACTGTCGTCCATATCGCTTGTCATGTTACTACTCCTTTTTATTGATTGCCTTTATTCTACCGCAACCTTTATCCTCTAGTGTTGAAACACTGTTTACGTTTTTAGAGCTTGTTTTGCAAAAAGCTCTAACCGCTCAACATGTTTACCCAATAAAAAAGACACGATATACGTGTCTTTTGTTGGTTATTAATAGCTTAGTGTTCGCGCGTACTGCTAAAGGTAATCTCTGGATAACGCTCTTGCATGAGTTGCAGATTGACCCGAGATGGCGCTAAATAAGTCAAATAACCGCCACCATCGATCGAGAGTTGATCGTGAGCTTTTTTCTTAAATTTGGTCAGTGCCACCTCATCATCACAGTGAATCCAGCGCACTGTCGCGATGGAGACCGGCTCAAAGGTGCACTGAACTTTGTACTCTTCTTTGAGGCGATGGGCGACCACTTCGAACTGCAGCACGCCGACTGCACCCAAGACCAAATCGTTATTAATCTGCGGCATAAAGACCTGCGTTGCGCCCTCCTCGGAGAGCTGCTGAAGGCCTTTTTGCAAGGCTTTGGATTTAAGCGGATCACGCAGTACCACGCGGCGAAATAGCTCTGGCGCAAAATGCGGAATCCCCGTGAAGTTTAACTCCTCGCCTTCGGTGAAACTATCGCCGATAGAGATGGTGCCGTGGTTGTGTAGTCCAATGATGTCACCTGGATACGCCTCTTCTAATGCTTCGCGATCCCCTGCCAAAAACGTCAAGGCATCAGCGATACGCACGTCTTTACCTAGGCGTACATGCTTCATCTTCATGCCTTTCTCGTACTTGCCTGAGCACACGCGCATAAAGGCAATACGGTCACGGTGACGCGGATCCATATTGGCCTGAATCTTGAACACAAACCCACTAAAATCAGTCTCGGTAGCCAAGACTTCACGCTGCTCGGTTGGGTGTGCTTTTGGCGGCGGCGAATACTTTACTAGGGTATCAAGCACCATATTGACACCAAAATTACCCAAAGCGGTACCAAATAACACAGGCGTCATCTCACCCGTCAAAAACTCATCAACATCAAAATCCTCAAGCGCCATTTGTACCAGCTCAAGCGATTCTTCGAAGGCGTCGAACATCAGCTTACCTAAGCGCTCGCGGATGTCTGGATAGTCATAACCGTCGCGAGTCTCAGAGACCGCCATATCGCCGCCGTGACCTTTTTCATACAGGTAGGTTTTGTTTTCGGTCAAGTGATAGACCCCAACAAAGTCCTGACCCATACCGATAGGCCAAGTGATAGGAATGCATTTAATCTTGAGAACCGATTCAATCTCGCTAAGCAGATCAAGCGGCTCACGGATTTGGCGATCGAGCTTATTGACGAAGGAGATAATCGGCGTATCGCGCATGCGGCACACCTCCATCAGCTTGATGGTACGCTCCTCGACGCCTTTGGCACCATCGACCATCATTAGCGCGCTGTCAACCGCAGTCAAAGTACGATAAGTATCTTCACTAAAATCAGCATGACCTGGGGTGTCAAGCAAGTTAACGATATGGTCTTGATACGGGAACTGCATAACGGAGGTGGTGATAGAGATACCGCGCTCTTGCTCCATGCTCATCCAATCTGAGGTGGCATGGCGGTCAGTCTTGCGGCCTTTAACTTCGCCCACCACCTGAATGGCTTGACCCCATAATAGAAGCTTTTCGGTCATAGTAGTCTTGCCCGCATCGGGATGCGAGATAATGGCAAAGGTACGGCGTTTGGCAACTTCGCGAGCCAATTTAGTTGGCGTCAGCTTGGTCGCTGATGATTTGGTATCTGCGCTCATAGTAGGTAACTTATCGTTGAATACAGCTTATATATAGGAAGGATTTTGGTGCGCGTATTGTAGCGGATTTATGATTGAGATGCTATTTTTGCACAAAGGCAAGCAGGCACTGAAACAATATACCTACTGATAATATATAAGATGATACGATAAAAAATAATTGGCTTTGCTACGCTTATTTTATTGGGGCGTGACTTTTAAGTTAGGGCATTCCTTATAAATAAACTTGCTCAGTATTACCTGCACCCTTGCTTCAAAAAACAATTGATATAAAAAGGATATCTTTATGTTATTAGAAAAAATCAAAACCCCTGGACTCTCGCATTTATCCTATCTGATAGGCTCAGGTACCAAAGCTGCGGTCATCGATCCGCGCCGCGACTGCGAGATTTATGTCGAAAAAGCACGCGCCGCAGGACTTGAGATCATCCATATCTTTGAGACGCATCGCAATGAGGATCTGGTCTCTGGCGCGCCAATATTAGCAGAGCTAACAGGGGCTAAAGTATGGCACGGGCCAAATCCTGAGCGAGAGGTTGTCTATGCTGACACCGCTCGCGAGGGTGATAGCTTCACTATTGATCAGCTTGAGATTCGAGTGCTTGAGACGCCTGGTCATACTGATGACCATTTGGCTTTTGCCCTATTTGATAGTGCGTACCCTGACCAGGCCGTTGGCGTATTTACAGGGGATGCCCTATTTGTCGGTGACGTTGGTCGTACTGACTTTTATCCCAAGCGTCGCCGCGAAGTGGCTGGTCTACTCTACGACTCACTACAAAAGATATTGACCCTCGGTGATCAGGCGATGATTTATCCTGCTCATGGCGCAGGATCTGTCTGCGGCTCAGGTATGGCTGATCGTGAGTTCTCCTCTGTCGGTCATGAGCGCCTTAATAATCCACGCTTACAAATCGAGAATCGCGATAAGTTCATCGATGCTAAAGTGGCCGAAAACCATTATCAGCCGCCCTATTTTAGACTCATGGAGCGCTTAAACATGGAGGGTGGTAAATCCGCGCCGCGCGTGATGCGTCCTCGCATACTGTCACTCGATGAGCTAAAAGATCTAAACGTAGATCATCTAATTGATATTCGTGAGCCGATGTCTTATGCGTCAGGTCACCTGCCAGGTTCCATGAGTCTACCAGTCGGTATGATCTCAGCGTTTGCAGGCTGGTTCATTGGGGAAGGCCAAAGCGTAGCGCTAATTGCCTCTGATGAAGCTCAACTGGCTACCGCAACCGAGCATCTGGTGCGCATTGCTCTTGATAATATCGTTGGTGGTTACGTCGGTGTGGTAGCAGCTGCCAAGCAAGGCGAGACTATAGAGCAGACGCCTATGATTAATACCGCTTTAGTCAAAGAGCGTCTTGATAATGACCATCAAAAAGCGGGCTGGACGCTGCTTGATGTTCGTGACGCGGATGAGCGCGCATCTGCCGCTATTGAGTCATCAACGCATATCTATGTCGGTCATCTCAATGAGCAGTGGCAAGATCTCGATAAAGATCAGCACTACACGCTAATGTGCGCCAGTGGTCAGCGCGCGACAGTGGCGGCAGGATGGCTCGCAAGCCGAGGGTTTGCACACATTGACATCTATCTTGGTGGTATGCAAGCATGGCAGGCGGCGCAGAAATAGAGTAATCCTTATCTTTTGAACCAAACCTTTAAACCAAACCTTTGAACTAAGCAAGGGGCTCAAGATAAGGCGCACTTACAAATTATAAGTATAGTTTTACCTGTGCTATATAAACTAACCTCGATATTTTGCTACTCTGAATAGGTTATTTTGTGATAACACCTATCAATAATAAATAAGGACAATTATGAAAACTTTATACTCTACCAAAGCCACAGTCACAGGCGGCCGTACTGGTGATGCTTCACTTAGTGATAGCGATCTAAAAGTAAAAATGGCCCCTCCGGGTGGCAATATGGAAGGCAATAATCCAGAGCAATTACTCGCGATGGGCTATGCTGCTTGCTTTGATAGCGCTTTGGGCGTGGTCAAAAAGATGGAAAGCGCAAGTTTTGGCTCAACGACCGAAACGACGGTTGATCTCATTCAAGGCGGCGATCATGACTATAAATTAGCGGTCAAGATTCATGTGATTGGCGACAGTACTGAAGTCTCAAGCGATGAGTTCCAAAAGCTGGTTGAAAAAGCCCATACCGTTTGCCCTTATTCAAAAGCTACCCAAGGCAATATCGATATCGAAGTGACATCAGAAGTCAAATAATGCTTTTATCTCTCTATAGAAATAGTATACTAAAGATGGGAACCCAGTCAGCACTGGGTTCTTTTTTTATGTCTGGCGCAAACATTTACCCTCTCAGGCGACGTACACTTATTAACGCTTAAGCCATTCGGCACGCGCTGATTTTATCGTTATAATAGGTCATCTTTTTTATTTTATATACAATAAGTGGCCTTTATGACTGATGCTATGACTGACAATAATCACAACTCACACTCCCCGATTGATCCTGATTTGCGACCTAATTTTGAGACGATGCCCAAAGTGGCGACCATGGATACCGCTCATGTGGACAAGGACCAGCCGCCTTTTATTTTAGTCGATGGCTCCTACTATCTGTTTCGCACCTATCACGCGCTGCCCAAAACGATGGAAAACACCCAAGGGCTGATGACTAATGCCATACGCGGCACGCTAAACGCTCTGCTTAAATTAATGCGCCGCTACCATCCGACCCATATGGCGGTCTGTTTTGATACCAAATCGCCAACCTTTCGCCATGCGATGTCCGAGGAATACAAAGCCAATCGTCCCAAGATGGATATTGAGTTGGCAGAGCAGATACCTTATATCCATCGCTTAGTCGCCGCTTTAGGGATTCCGCTACTGCGTATCGAAGGCGCGGAGGCTGATGACATCATAGGTACACTCGCTTATCGCGCTGTCGCTGAGGGTCATCATGTGGTCATCTCGACCGGTGACAAGGATATGATGCAGCTGATTAACGACTGCGTCATATTAGAAGACAGCTTTACAGGTAAAATTACTGATAGCGCAGGCGTCGTTGAAAAGTTTGGCATTGAGCCGCACCAAATGATCGATTTTTTGACCTTGATGGGCGACTCATCCGACGGTATTAAAGGCGTGCCGGGTATTGGTAAAAAAACGGCAAAAGATTTGCTCAACCAGTACGGCGATATCGCTACCATGTTAGATAATGTCGCCGATATAAAAGGTCGTGCAGGCAAAAACCTAGTCGAGCATGCAGCAGATATTCCGATGAATGCTGAGCTTGCCACTATCGTAACGGACTTAGATATCGGCCAAGACTGGACAGATCTAAAAATAAATACTGACCCCTGCGCTCATATTGACGAGCTACGCGCCCTCTATAGCGAGCTTGAATTTAAAAATGAGCTGGCCTCTCTTGATCACCCCAATCACCCAGCAAACGGCACTCAAAGTGTGGCAGATAGCCAAGCAAACGCCGAATCACAAGCCCAAGTCGCAAAGTCACTTCAGTCCACCAAAATCGATAATATCAAAGACAGTAAAAGCCATGACAAGGCTTGGCATACCGTACTTGACATGCCAGCGTTTGAGAGTTTGGTCGCGCAGTTAGAGCGCGCACCCTACTTCGTTGTTGATACCGAGACGACCAGTATTCATTGGCGACAAGCTGAAATCGTCGGTCTGTCTTTTGCTCTGCAAGCGCATGAAGCCTATTACGTACCGCTCACGCACAAGCTTGAGGGTGATGAATTGCTAGACAAACAGCTCGACCGCGATACGGTACTAGCTAGATTAAAACCGCTACTAGAAAACCCTAACATCGGCAAAATCGGGCAGCATTTAAAATACGATGCTCATATTCTGAGTCACTACGATATTAACCTGCTCGGTGCTATTCATAGCAGCCCCAATAACTGGGCGATGGATACGATGCTAGCAAGCTATGTTATCAACGCCGCCGCGACTCGCCATGGCATGGACGATTTGGCGCGTCACTATTTGCATACCCAAACTATCAGCTATGAGGACGTTGCAGGTAAAGGAGCTAAGCAAGTCAGCTTTGATCAAGTCGCTATCGATATTGCCAGTGACTATGCTTGTGAAGACGCAGACATCACTTATCAGTTGTTTGAATTGTTTAGTGAAACCCTTGCCGATGATGAGAACAATACGCGTCTGCTCACCCAGCTTGAAATCCCCGTCGCGCAGATACTGTGTCAGATGGAAGCTCAAGGCATTTTGATCAAACGCTCGTTTTTAAATGAGCTATCTAAGCGCTTTGATGAAGAGATCATCGCGCTTGAGGCACAAGCTTATGAGGTCGCAGGTGAGGAATTCAATTTAGGCTCGCCCAAACAGCTTGGCGAGATGCTCTTTGAAAAGCTTGGCGTCCCTGGTGGCAAAAAGACCAAATCAGGACAGTACTCTACGGGCGAAGCGGTACTATCTAAAGTCGATCATCCACTGGTCGATATTACCTTAGAGTATCGCGGACTCTCCAAGCTCAAAAGCACCTATACTGACTCGCTCGATGCAGTCGCCGATAGCGAGACTGACCGTGTCCATACCAGCTATCATCAGGCGCTGACCAGTACGGGGCGCTTGTCTTCAACGGATCCTAACTTACAGAACATTCCTATCCGTACCGCGACCGGTCGCCTGATCCGCCAAGCTTTTATCGCCCCAAAGGGCCGCGTCATCTTAGCAGCGGATTATTCGCAAATTGAGCTGCGTCTCATGGCGCATTTCTCAGGCGATGCCAGCTTAACCCGCGCCTTTAACGAAGGTCTTGATATTCATACGGCGACTGCAGCTGAGGTCTTAGGCAAAGCGGTAGATGAGGTCAGTGCAACCGAGCGCCGTAATGCCAAAGCCATCAACTTCGGCCTATTATACGGTATGAGTGCCTTTGGCTTAGCTAAGCAGTTACAGATGAGTCGCGGTGAGGCACAAGATTATATCGATATGTATTTTGAGCGCTATCCTAGCGTCAAGCAATACATGATAGATACTCGCGCCAGCGCTCATGAGCGTGGCTATATCGAAACTATATTAGGGCGTAAGCTTTATACCCCTGATATCGCTCATAGCAATCAAATGGTACGCCGAGGCGCTGAACGTGCGGCTATCAACGCGCCATTGCAAGGCTCTGCTGCCGATTTGATCAAGCTTGCGATGATAGCCGTGGATAAGGTACTGCCAAAAGAGCAAGCCAAAATGCTCCTGCAAGTGCATGATGAACTGGTCTTTGAAGTCGATAGCGACAAGGTCGATGAGATAAGCCAGCTCATTACCGACGCTATGCAAAATGTGCTGACTGATACGGCAAAGGGTATGGGCTGGGACGTTGACTTTGCCGTACCGTTATTGGTTGAGACAGACAGCGGCGAGAATTGGGATGAGGCGCATTAAGTACTGATTTAGATTGGATTTCGGCGTGGGGTGGGTTAGCTTTTTCAAGCTTTAAGAGAGCGGAGCTAAAGCGTAACCCACCGATTTAATATTTAAAACGACATACTTGATAACACTAATACTAGATTGTCGCCATAAAATGCGGTTGAGCCGTGACTGCTTTGCTCAAGCCTGCAAATACCAGCACAAGGCGTCACCAGCGCCCTTTTTAATAGACTAATCTGACAGTATATAAATTTGATATTCAAAAAACCTTAACCTTATCAATGAATTAATTAGTCAATATTTACAATAGCATGGCATTATATTTGGCGATATAATGCGTCTTTTAAACTTAACCTCTAAAGTAATAGTAGACCTAAGCATTGTATTGTCTTTGCCTTATCGTTTAGGAGACGTCCCATTTTTACCGAAAATGGCATTATTGAAATTGCAGGCTCTATCCTATTAATAGCCTGTCTACTACGCTGCGTGCAATACGCTATCAAAAGCGATATCAAACAAGGTCGCTACTTTTGGCTGGCGTCTGTTTTGGTGTTTTTTACGGTGATACGCCGCGAGCTCAATCATCTGCCAGAACTTGTGATACCGAGCAACCTGCTGCTGTTTAATCATAGCTATGAGTGGTGGGAGGATATGGTATTACTAGTCATCTATGTCGTAGCTTTAGGACTGCTTATATATTCTTGGCGTTACCTGTGGTCAATGCTAAAGCGCGTGCCTGTGTCTTTGTATCTCATTGTTGCCCTGCTGGCGATACTGCAATATATGGGCGAGAATACGATTATCTTTTCAGAGAGTATCGGTGTGGCGGTGGAAGAGCTGACTGAGGGCGTGGTGTATGCTATAGCACTCTGGTATCTATGGACGTTTACACTGCGTGAGTTTGAGATGCAATTGGCAAGTCGTTCAGACTTTACCTTGGTTAGTGAATGACTTGGTTAGTGAATGACTTGGTTAGTGAATGACTTGGTTAGTCAATATCACAGTTAGTCAATAATATAAACAAAAGTAAATATACAGTACTTGTAAAAGCCCTGCGCGGCCCTGTAAAAAGTAGTAGAGTGACTAAATAGATAACTGTAGCTTATCACCCTACTCTCGATTAAAACATGGTTACCCTCACGATAAAAAGGAGATACACATGAATATATTAATCACAGGTGCATCACGTGGTATTGGTTTGGCAACAGCTAAGCGCCTAGCGGACAAAGGTCACAGTGTTGGGCTGTTCGCGACCAATACTGCCACTCTACAAAACGCTATCGAAGACAAAACCTTTAAAAAAGCTATTAAACAAAATCGCATCATTACAGGTGAGCTTGATGTGGTACAGCCTGATGCTTGGGATATGGCTATTGATCAGATGATCACTCATTTTGGTAGTATAGATGTGCTCATCAATAACGCAGGCTTACTTGTTAGTGGCACTCTGCCATCGACAGATCTGGCAGATCAGCTCTCGCTCATAGATGTCAATTGTAAGGGCGTGCTTATTGGCTGTCATAAGCTTGCGCCGCATTTAGCCAATAGCGAACATAGCAAAATCATCAATGTATCCTCAGCATCTGCGATTTATGGTCAACCCGAAGTCGCTACCTATTCGGCCAGCAAGTTCTTTGTTCGCGGCCTAACTGAGGGCTTAAATATTGAATATGCCAAACTGGGTATCAAGGTCATAGATGTTATGCCGTTATGGGTCAAATCCGATATGACTAAAGATCTAGAAGTGACGAGTATTGATCGCTTAGGTATCAATCTGAGCGTCGATGATGTTGCCAAAACCATATATAGCCTGAGCTGCCGTACTAACGATAGAATATCAGAGGTCCATTATTCTGTTGGCATGCCAGCCAAGGTTATCCAAAAACTCTCGCAAGTTGCGCCAGACTCCTTAATACGTTTTGTCAGTAGTAAGGTCAGTGCTAAGTAATGATTTAGACAAAAAAAATGCATTTGCGACTACTACTATTTTTGCCTACGCGCTATTTATGACGGTTGTTTATAGTTTATGACTACTTTTATAGGTAGTCGTTTTTTATGAGTCATCCTTACATATTTTGAACACACTATGACACCTTACTACTAGCGCAGCCATCCGCAAAGTTGCACACTGTCAGTCATAATTTTTTATAATATAAGGATTTTTATGGACAACTCAAAATCACCATTACCCGAAGAGATGGACGGTATCGATAGTAACAAGAGCATGGATATGGAGACTGATGATCAGCTGGTTGATTTAGACAATCCTATGCTGCATACGATAAATAATGATGATGTCATTGATAATAGTGCTGGGTTTGATAATTCAGAAGTTGGTACAAATGCTACGCAAGGCTTAACCCCTATGCATAGGCAAAATATTGATGAAGCCAATATCGATAACGTCTTAGTGCAAGACAATTTAGATGATAGCGATTACCCTGATATCGTCGATATTGCTGATTCAGATGCCGCCGAAAACAGCAACGACGATGATTTTTAGGCGTAATACTTAGTGTCAAAAAAGCCCGCTCGATACCATTGAGAGGGCTTTTTTTGCGTTACTATTTTTTATACTCAAAAACGAATTACACCCAGCCCTCAAGCGTACCTGCCCAGCCTTTAACGAGTGGCGCGCTCATAGCTTCTAATAGATCGATATGCGCGTCATCCATATTGAGCGCAGGGATATAATGATACTCCTGCCCGCCTGCCTCAATGAAGTTTTCACGGTTCTCAATCGCTAACTCCTCTAATGTCTCAAGACAATCTGCTGAAAATGCAGGACTGATAATCTGCACGGATTTGACCCCAGATTTGGCCCAGTCATCAAGGATAACATCGGTATAAGGCTTGACCCATTCTTGCTTACCAAAGCGCGATTGGAAGCTAATAATCCACTCATCCTCGCCTAGACCTAATGCATGTGCCACTTGCGCTGCAGTACATTTACAGCGCTTGGGGTACGGATCGCCCTTGTCAGCATAAGGCTGCGGTATACCATGAAAGCTAAACATGAGCTTATCAGGTTTGCCATGCTTGGCTTGAAAACGGCGAATACTATCGGCTAGTGCTTTGATGTAAAGCGGATGGGCGAAGTAATCTTTGACGATGGTGTAATTGGGCAAATTACGCTGTTTTAGTGCCCATTTATTGATCGCGTCATAGACAGCGCCGCTTGAGGTCGCTGAGTACTGCGGAAATACAGGCAGCAATACAAAGTGATCAACGCCCTCGCCTCGCAGTTCATCCATAACATCAGGCAGCCCAGGATTGCCGTAGCTCATCGCTGCATGAACGGACACGCGAAAGGGTGCATTGGCAGCTGCTAGCCGAGGTTCTAATTTTTCAACCTGACCATTTAAGATGTTACGCATCGGTGAGTCGCCATCCCAAATACTCGCGTAAGCTTCAGCGACGCGTTTGGGACGCCGAGGCAAGACAAATAAATTGAGAATAATCGCCCACAAAAATCGTGGAATCTCAATCACACGTGGATCGGACAAAAACTGACGCAAATAGCGGCGTACGGCAGGCGCGGTCGGCTCATCTGGCGTGCCTAAGTTAATCAGTAAAACAGCAATACGTGGGGGCAATTTGGGTTTCATAGCAGCACACTTTATAACAGAGATTTGGGTAGCTTGGAGTCAAAACAGTCACTGGGCCTGCTTTAATCGTTAAGCTTTATTTAATCGCTTTGACTTTGGACAGGTTATAAATTAACAATAGCAGTCAAATTATACGGTCACAAGCTGCCGTTAGTGTAGCATGAGTGTAGTCTTTTATAGGAGGTAAACGCCGCTTTATAGCGTGTGAAGGTTGTACTCCTAAGCGCATCGCCATACAATAGATGCCTATAGCGATAGTGATCGCCTTTTTACTGTCTTTTTATCGCCTGTCATCTTGTGAGGTAGTTTTGAGCGCACGCCCTGATACGAACAATAACGCTATGACTCGCGGGCATTCCGACCCTAAACGGCAGCCCTCAGGTGCTTCAGCCAGTTTAGTCGGCTCAGTCGGAATGGTCACGCCGCAAACCTATCACTTCGATGAGCCATTCACTTTAGAGTGCAATCGTACATTGCCAGCGTTCGATTTAGTATTTGAGACTTATGGTACGCTAAACGCAGATAAATCAAACGCTATCCTTATCTGTCATGCCCTCTCAGGCAGTCATCACGCCGCAGGTTATCACGAAGGAGATAAAAAAGCAGGCTGGTGGGACAATATGATCGGCCCTAGTAAGGCAATTGATACCGACGAGTTTTTTGTCGTTTGTGTCAACAATATCGGCAGCTGCTTTGGCTCGACAGGCCCAACGTCCATCAATCCTGACAGTATAGACAAGGGTGAGGCGCAGCCCTATGGTCCTGACTTTCCGCTAGTCACCATCAAAGACTGGGTCGGCACGCAAGCGCTGCTCTCAGATCGATTAGGGATAGAGGTTTGGCATGCTATCGTTGGCGGCTCAATGGGCGGTATGCAAGCGCTGCAATGGTCGCTTGATTATCCAAATCGTCTTAAGCGCTGCGTGGTTATCGCCAGTACTCCTAAGCTGTCGGCACAAAATATCGCCTTTAACGAAGTGGCGCGTCAGTCGATACTATCAGATCCTGACTTTAAAGAAGGGCGCTACTTACAAGCGGGCACTTATCCGCGCCGTGGCCTAATACTCGCGCGCATGGTTGGGCATATCACTTATTTGACTGATGATGCGATGAAAGCTAAGTTCGGCCGTGACCTAAAGTCTGGCAAATTTATGTATGGCTATGATGTTGAATTCCAAGTGGAGAGCTACCTGCGCTATCAAGGTGAGCGCTTTAGTGAGAACTTCGATGCTAATACTTATTTGCTAATGACCAAAGCCTTAGATTATTTCGACCCAACTCGCGGTCATATAGAGGATAGCGAGACTAGCGTAGAGACAGATACAGAGATACAAAACAGTCAAAGCCAAAACGATCAACGTGAGCTTAGCGCGCTAAAAGCTGCCTTTGCCCATAGTGAGTGTCAGTACTTGGTGGTGTCGTTCACAACCGACTGGCGCTTTGCACCCGAGCGCTCACAAGAGATCGTTGATGCGCTGATGGCAACAGGCAAACCGGTCAGTTATCTCAATGTCGACGCCCCGCACGGTCATGATTCGTTTTTGTTCGATATTCCGCGTTATATGGGTGCGATAAAGGGATTTTTGACTGCGCCCTTTATCACTGCCAACCGTACAGGAGCACGCTTGTGAGAATGGACTATCAATTAGCCGAGCGCTGGATTGCCCCAGGCTCTCATGTGCTGGATTTAGGTTGCGGCAATGGCGAGCTACTTGCGCACTTGCACACACAGCTTGGCGTCACAGGATACGGGCTTGAGATTGATGAGGACAAAATCAACGATGCCATAGCTAAGGGCCTATCTATCGTCGAGCAGGACTTGAACGATGGTCTTGCGCGTTTTTCGGATAATAGTTTTGATACGGTGGTAATGGCGCGCGCTTTACAAGCGGTCAAATCGCCCGATCTATTACTATTAGATATGCTGCGCGTGGCAAGAGAAGCCGTCATTACCTTTCCCAACTTTGCGCATTGGCAAAACCGCATTCACCTTGGGCTCAAAGGACTCATGCCAGTTTCAGAAGCGCTACCGTATGAGTGGTACAACACGCCCAATATCCACTTGTGTACCTTTAAGGACTTTGAGGCTTTGTGTGCTGAGCATGATATTGATATTATCAATCGTTTTGCTGTTAGTGATTCTGATAAGCCTCATAGCGCCCTGATGACGACGCTGATCAGACAAGCGCCAAACTTACTCGCCGATGTCGCCATCTATAGAGTCACTAAGCGCTCATCAAACGCTTAACGAGAATATCCATTTAAAAATATTGCGCTACTGTTATAAGCCTCCTTACTTACTGCATAGTTTTGTCACTTTAGAGACTGCACAAAATCTTCCCTAGTAGCAGGCTAAGTATCTTTTAACGACAACGATAATTAGAAAACTCTGAACAAGGTTAAGCTATACTTGTACTTGTACCAGTAATAATGATTACCTTTGTTGTGCCAAATACGAATCTGTATAACTTTGTTACCAAATACAAATAAAAAACCAGTGTTAAAACAAGTAATTAGTATTTGAGTTTTGTAACCTTGGATGGTAAGCTAATCAAATATTGTCAATTACGACCTTTATCCGCCGCTTTACTATTACTTATGGATCCAAAATCACTTAATAGTTCAATGAGTTGCTGTCACTATAGGTCATATAGCTACTAATGCTATTTAAAATTCTAAGCTAAATGTATCCCATTAATTAACCGCCCTATTTTGGAGCCGCTATGAAACTATTAAAAGCTGCCTTGTTTACTGCCCTTTTCTCTTGCGCAGGTTTAGCTAATGCTGAACTGATTGCTAACATTCCATTAGATACGTCACGCTTTGAGCTGATGCCTGTTAGTGAGCTATCTGCTCGCGCCGCACAAGGTAATGATCACGCGCAGTTCTATCTAGCCAAACGCTTGCAAAAAGGTCAGGATGTCGCTCAAAACACCTCAAAAGCTATCGAGTGGTATACGCGTGCAGCCGAGCAAGGCGTCGCGCCTGCCCAACTTAATCTCGCTATCATGTACTTGCGCGGCGAAGGCGTCCAACCAAACATCCAGCAAGCTCGCAAATGGTTAGAAAAAGCGGCGATGAGTGGTGACAACCGTGCCAGCTATACGCTCGCGCTACTTGATGAAAAGCAAAAAAATCTAGTCGACGCTTATAAGTGGTATGATCTCGCTGCTCGCGATGGCATGCTCGATGAAAAGGTACGTAGTAAAGCCCGTGGCAAAATCGGTCAGTTGGCATTGAATCTATCTAGTTCAGATATCGCTAGTGCCCGCACTAAAGCGGATACTTGGTTTCAGAGCAAATAATCTTTTATAACTTAAAACTATAAAATCCAGCATATATGCTGGATTTTTTGTGTTTGAGGATATATAAACCTCTTACTTTCTCGGCTCGCGCGCCATAGTATAAAACTCTGGATTGGACTGCATATTCATCACAATCGCCATTCTATTGGAGAGTCCAAAAAAGCCTGTGATACCCGTGATATCGAGAATATCTTCGTCATCGTAGCCATGCGCCTTAAGCGCTTCATAATCCGCATTTTGTACCAGCTCGGGCGTACGACATAGCTTGAGCGAGAACGCTAACATCTGTTTTTGTTTAGGAGTAATAGGCGCATGCAAGTAGTTGACTGCTATTTGATCTGCTAATAGTGGCTCTTTGGAAAATACCCGCAGCAGCGCGCCATGAGCGACCACACAATACTGACAGCCGTTAGCGGCGCTGGTAGCGACGATGATCATCTCCTTTTCGGCGGGACTGAGCGTACTGCTCTCTCGCTCCATAATCGCATCGTGATAAGCGAAGAACGCTCTAAACTCTGCTGGACGATGCGCAAGTGCTAAAAATACATTGGGTATGAATTTGGCTTTTTCTTGCACGGCCAAAATGCGCTTAAGAATATCCGCTGGCATATCGTCCAATGACGGGACAGGGTAGCGGCTAATCGGCGTGCTGGCAGTAGACTCCATTGCGGTGTCACTCATAGGTCATCTCCTTTGACGGTGGGTTTGTTTATTCTAGCTGTATGGATGAGTAATAAGTAGTCCAAAACTCATCTTTTATAAACAGTTACATTAACTGGCTTCAATAATAGCGATCTCATCGTCGGTCAAGTCGTAGAGTTTATAGACCATCTGGTCAATCTCTTTATCGGTGTTTTCTATCTGTAGCATGAGCTGTTGGGCTTTGGCTTGCTCGGCTAAAAAGTACTCTTCCCACTCGGCTTCTTCGCTTAGGCTCATTTTGACTTTCTTTTTTGCCAGCTCTTTGATGAATTCTGCATAGGTGAGCTCATGCCAGTTTTCGAGCTTTTTACTGAGCTTTTCTATCTCAAACTTGCGTTGTAGGGTGCGGATAAATTTACCTGTTAAATCTTGCAACTGCTCGTTTAGCGATAGCATAAGATCGGCTTTTTGAGAATAAATTTCAGAATTTTCGGGTAGTTCAGGTAACGGAAAAGGATAAAGGTATTTTGTCTTAAACCTAAAATACCCTCCTCTTAACACAGTTCCAGTATTAGATAAATAAAACCATAGAAGCTTAGAATTCAAAATAGATAAATAGAATTTATAAGCAAGTTCAGATGGCTTTCTCAAAATAAATGAATATACTGTAGTTGCATGATACATCTTGCCGTTATCGAAGGTCATACTTGGATAGTTAGCAATCTCAGATGTCATAATTTTTGGAATTTCAACTTCTGATATGCCCTGCTTTCTACCAAACAAATACCATTGATTTGGTTTATCAAAACGACCTTTTTCACGGCTCCTTAATTCTTGCTCGTTTTCTTTCAAATATTGATAACCTAAAGGAAATTTTTGAGCTATCTCTTCCTCGCTCATTGGTTCTGCTTTACCGTCAAGGCTAATATTATATGGAAATAAAACGAAATTTTCATTTTTTAGCTCTTTATATCTTGATACATCTTGTCCTTTTAACATAGGTTTTGTTAAGCCTAGTTCAATCTTGACCTCACATTCTAGAGACTTTGAATATCCTTTGACAAAATCACCTTCAATATGACCATCAAGTAGAAAAATCTTATCTGCGCTGGTTTGTAATCCAACAAATATTTTAGAAAATACCTCTTTAGCAGTTAATGGTTGTTTGTGTAATTTGTCGAACAAATTGATTTCAGTATTAGACAGTAAGTTCCATTTTTCATGAGTAAGATTATTATAGGATAAGTTTGTCCATTCTATCTTTTCTTGAATTTTTTGTGGGTCTATAAAACTAAATGAAAGGTCAGTTTTTGGTTTTTTATTAAGTGTCAAAATACAAGTATAAGTAGTTACTTCAAACACCAAGTGCTCTTCAAAATGCAGCAAGCTTGATACTAGATTATTTTCAGCTAATAGTTTACGAATACCTTGTCCAAACTCAGATATTAAAAACTTATGCGGTAGTATAAGAGAAACCTCTCCAGACTCTTTGATTAGATCTAGAGAACGTTCAATAAACAAAACATAAATATCATAATTGCCTGTAGCAGACTCAAACTGATTTTCGTAATAACTAACCATTTCAGGATAAGCACTTTGCAGACCTTGTATACGCAAATAAGGCGGATTACCAATCACCACATCGAAGCCACCTTTGACGAAGACTTGCGGGAACGCCGTTTGCCAATTAAAAGCTTTATCTCCTGCGACCTCCACATCATCGATGAGCGAATTACCGCATTGGATATTATCATTCAAATTGTTCAGCTTACGTCTTGGCTGCGCTGTCCGTAACCACAGTGACAATTTGGCAATCTCGACGCTCTCTTCATTGATATCGACCCCGAACAAATTGTTTTCCAAAATACTGTTTTCGATATCAGGATAGATAATGCTATCGCCATAGAGCTTGGCATGTAGCTCATCGATATAGCTATGTTCAGCAATCAAAAAATTCAGCGCTTCATTTAAGAATGCGCCACTACCACAAGCGGGATCACATATCGTGATTTGTAGTAGCCAGTCTCGATAAATCTCAAGCGCCGCAGATTGCAACTTGAGTATTCCTTTAGCTTTTGCCGTGAGTTTATTAGGCTTTACAAAATCTTCATCAACGATAGCCAGCTCATCTTTTTTGTCTTTGCACAATTTACCGACCGTGTTTTCGACGATATATTTGGTGATATATTTGGGCGTATAAAACACCCCATCTTTTTTGCGCTTGGTTTGCGATTTGTCTATTGCCTCACCTGCTAGCTGCGCCTTTACCTCATCGAGTTCCGTAAGTGAGTTTTCAAAGATATGACCTAGAATATTGACATCGACTTCACTAGCAAAGTCATACTCTGACAGCGTTTTGATATGTGAGCCTAGCACCTTATCACTTATGATGACGCTATCTAGTAGCGCATCAAAGCTGAACAGACCACCGTTATAGGCAAATATCTCGCTATGCTCATCCTTATGACCTTGATCCAAATAACCAAAATAGGCTTTGATTCTATCGTATAAGGGCACAGTCATCTTCAGCGCTTTTAGCTGCTGCCACTCGTTGATGATACCTTTTGCAAAGTTGGCAGGTAGCAGATGACTGTCTTCTGCAAAAAAGATAAATAATAATCGATCGAGTAGCTTTTGCGACTTTTGGAACAATACCAAAGCGTCAATATCAGGGTTATTAGTGGTTAAATCTGCGAACAGCTCACGTTTAAAGACAGAATAATCCTTGTATAGCTGCTTGGTAATTGCCTCCTCTTGTGATAGCGAGGCCGATTTGATAGTGGCAGGTAGGTCGCGCATGACGCTGTCATGATTGAGTAGCAGATACAGCTGCGCAAAATCATCTTGGGTTAAGCCAAATAGATCAAACTCGATGAACTCAACCGCATTGTCAATGTACAAACGTAGTTTTTGAAAGTTCGAGGTAATAACATAGCGACATTTAGGCTGATTGTTTTTGTACCCAAAAGCCTGCTGCTCAATCTTACTTAGATCTGTGGTGTTCATACCTTTTAATTCAATCACGCCAATAGCATGACCGTCTTTGAGTATCGCGCCATCTGCTTTTTTGCTGCCTGTTTGGTTTTTGAACTCAGTCGTCAGGTCATAGTCTGGATTGGGATTGAGCGTATAGCCAAAGACATCGACGAATAAATCACGCAAAAACCCTTCTTGATATTGCTCTTCTTTACTCACTCTTATATTGTCTTGCTTTAGCGGGTTCAAAAAGCATTGAGTATAGCGCTGCCACGCCGCCTCTAGCTGCTGACTATCTAATTGATTGACATATCTGGCGACAACAACAGACTGAAATAGAGACATACAAGCGCCTTAGAATAAAAGATAAAGGATTAACAAACGCCTACTATAGCAAGCTCTAGGGTTAGGATAAATAACTTTGCTAACCAAAAAAACTATGGGCGAGTAATAAATGTCTGTTATTGATACATATTCAAAAACCAACCTAAATTTGCTACACTACCCGCGCATTTATACACTTCACAATTGGATATAATTCCTTTTTAACCCTTCATTGCACTAGGTTTACGTCCTAGCCAGCAGGAGATATCATGAGCACGATCCCAAACACTTCAAATGACAATTCAAAACAAGCGCCAACCTACGATAGCGAAATTAACAATATCGTCGTCGCCGCTTTGTATAAATTCACACGATTCGCTGACTTTGAGCAATACCGCGATCTTATATTAAATACGATGATAGATAACGATGTCAAAGGTACACTACTTATCGCCGCCGAGGGTATCAACGGCACGATATCTGGTACACGCCCGTGCATTGATACTGTCTTAGATTACTTGCGTAGTATTGAAGCGATCGGTAGCTTTACGTTTAAAGAGTCTTATACCCATGAGCAGCCATTTTATCGCACCAAGGTGAAGCTCAAAAAAGAAATCGTCACTATGGGCGTCGAAGACATCGACCCGCTACAGTCCGTTGGGCGCTACGTAAAGCCTGCCGATTGGAACGCGCTAATCTCAGATCCAGAAGTGACGCTAATCGATACGCGTAATGATTATGAAGTGCAAATCGGCAGCTTTCAAAATGCTATCAATCCTAATACTGATACCTTTCGTGAGTTTCCAGAGTATGTCGCAAAAGAGCTTGATCCTAGCAAACACAAAAAGGTCGCGATGTTCTGTACGGGCGGTATTCGCTGTGAAAAATCGACGGCCTATTTGCGCGAGCAAGGGTTTGAGGAAGTCTATCATTTAGAAGGCGGCATCTTGAAGTATTTAGAAGAAGTACCGCAGCAGGACTCAATGTGGCAAGGCGACTGCTTTGTTTTTGATAATCGCGTTTCGGTCAATCACGACCTAGAGAAAGGCGAATATGAGCAGTGCTTTGCGTGTCGTATGCCGATCACTATTGATGATATGAATAGCGCCTCTTATGTCAAAGGTGAATCTTGCCCGCATTGTATTGACAAAGCCACTGACGCACAAAAAGCGCGCTTTCGCGAGCGTGAACGTCAGATGCAGCTTGCCAAGCAGCGCGGTGAGACGCATATCGGAAGCGACGTAAATGACATTATCGAAAAGCGCAAAGCTGCTAAAGTTGAGGCGCGTCTCAAAGCAGATACTACTAACCAGACAAACTAAGCGTATCGCTACAAATATTATTTGATTTAGAGAGTACCCATAAAAAAGAGAGACTATACTAGTCTCTCTTTTTTATTGCACTGTTATACCTTTTAGATTAAAACAAAATACGCACGCGAATGGTTTCTTCGACGTCTTTGAGCTGATCGAGTGCGGCTGTTGAATCATTGTAATCAACATCCATGACCAAATAACCAACATCGCCTTCTGTCATCAGGCTCTGCGCCAAGATATTGATGTGCGCTTCTGCAAACAAACGGTTGATTTGAGACAGCACGCCTGGAACGTTTTTGTGGATATGCAGCAGGCGATGTGAGCCCTCTTTGAACGGTACTGAAACCTCTGGGAAGTTGACCGCCGTTGCTGTATCACCTTGATCTGAGTAGCGTACGAATTTTTCAGCGACTTCAAAGCCGATGTTTTCTTGTGCCTCTTGTGTTGAGCCACCAATATGCGGCGTCAAAATCACGTTATCAAATTTGCGCAGTGATGACTCAAACTCTTCATCCGCAGACTTTGGCTCTTTTGGGAATACATCGATCGCCGCGCCGAGTACCCGACCCGACTCAAGTGCCGCTGCCAAATCATCAATCTCAACACAAGTACCCCGTGCCGCGTTAATAAAGTAGCTGCCCTCTTTCATCTGATCAAACTGCTGTTTTTTCATCATATAGCGTGTACTTGGTACATCAGGCACGTGCAAGGTGACGATATCAGCGGTGGATAGTAGCTCGTCTAAGCTGCCAACTTGATGGGCGTTGCCTAGCGGCAATTTGGTGACGACGTCATGATAGATGACCTTCATACCGAAGCTCTCAGCGAGTACTGATAGCTGCGAGCCGATAGAGCCATAACCGACGATACCGATAGTTTTGCCGCGCACTTCATGTGAGTTTTTAGCAGATTTGCCCCAGCCGCCGCGATGCACAGTAGCGTTCTTTTCTGGGATACCGCGGTACAGCATGATGGCTTCCGCCAGTACCAATTCAGCCACTGAGCGCGTGTTAGAGTACGGCGCGTTAAAGACGGGGATACCCATCTCACGTGCAGCCTCTAGATCTACTTGGTTAGTACCAATACAAAAGCAGCCAATACCGATAAGCTTTTTGGCGTGCTCAAGTACGTCACGCGTCAATTGCGTGCGCGAGCGAATACCGACAAAGTGCGCATCTTTAATCTTTTCGATCAGCTCGTCCGTATCTAGTGCGTGACTCAGATACTCAATATTGCTGTATCCTGCGCCCTCTAATACTTTTAGCGCGTTGTCATGGACGCCCTCTAATAGTAAAAAACGGATTTTATCTTTTTGTAGTGATAATGCCATATGAGACCTGCCCTATAATTGGAGTCACTGTTTGTCATAATCTAAACAGTCGACGAGAATAAAAAACAATGCGCTTATCTTACACAAAATTGTCGCTAGGTGTTAGAGCATAATATGAATTAAGCTATAGATATTGTGACTAATAGTGACCTATAAAGGGTCAAACGCATTCTAAATATGTACTGGTAATGTGCTAATATTAGGGCACGTTTATAAGTTATCAAACACCAGCTATGTTACTTGTCCAACACATGACCCTTGCACCTAGTCGAGACTATTATGACTGAATCGATCACCGAAAACCTGCCCGCCCACGCGCGCACTCACGCCGCTGACCAAGCTGTGGTCAATGAGCCAAACCTTGCGCCAGCAGCGAATAGCGCAGCAGTACAAGCTATACTAGACGCTCTAATCACTACGCATAACTTTGATAGCAGTCAAATCAAGACCGATAGCGAGAGCCTTGTACATTGGGGTAAAGACTGGACCAAACATTTTGCTCCTGCTGCCTCTGCTATTATCTTTCCTAAGACCACTGAGCAAGTGCAAGCGATCGTACTGCTAGCGAATGAGTATAACGTCGTATTAACCCCAAGCGGCGGACGTACGGGTCTATCGGCAGGCGCAGTCGCAGCTAATGGCGAGATTGTAGTGAGCTTCGATAAGATGAATAGTATCGGCAAATTTTATCCTGCTGATCGCTTGGTTGAGATTGAAGCAGGCGTGGTCACCGAGCAGCTTCAGCAATTTGCCAAGTCCAAAGATCTGTACTACCCTGTCGATTTTGCATCAGCAGGCTCAAGCCAGATGGGTGGCAATATCGGCACCAACGCAGGCGGTATCAAAGTCATACGTTATGGTATGACGCGCCAGTGGATTATGGGGTTGACAGTGGTTACTGGTCGCGGCGATATCTTGCACCTCAACCGCGGTATGGTCAAAAATGCCACAGGTTATGATTTGCGTCAGCTGTTTATCGGTAGTGAAGGTACGCTTGGATTTGTCACTCATGCGCAAATTAAGCTGGATCGTGCGCCGCAAGACTTAAATGTCATGGTGCTAGGCATGGATAGCTTTGATGATGTCATGAATGTGCTATCAGCCTTTCAAGCAAAGATTGATTTGACCGCCTTTGAATTCTTCGATGATGTGGCAATCGATAAACTCATGGCACATGGTCAAGTGCAAGAGCCGTTTGAGTCGCGTACTCGATTTTATACTCTACTTGAATTTGAAGCGCCATACGAGCCGATTATGGATAAGGCTATGGCGATATTTGAGCACTGTATGAGCGAGGGCTGGGTCGTTGATGGCGTCATGAGTCAAAGCATAGCTCAGGCGACGGAGCTGTGGAAACTGCGTGAGTATATCTCTGAGACTATCTCAGTCTTTACCCCGTACAAAAACGATGTGTCCGTGTTAATCACTCATGTCCCTGATTTTATTGCTGAGATTGACGAGGTTGTCAGTCGTAATTATCCTGACTTTGAGGTGTGCTGGTTTGGTCATATCGGTGATGGCAATTTGCATCTAAATATTTTAAAGCCTGAACACTTAAGCAAAGATGCGTTCTTTGATGCTTGCCAAATCGTTAATAAGTACGTGTTTGAAATCGTGCAAAAATATAGCGGCTCGGTATCCGCTGAACATGGCGTTGGCATGACCAAAAAGCCATATTTGGAATATAGCCGCAGTCCGCTTGAGATTGAGTACCTAAAAGAAGTCAAAAAAGTGTTTGATCCCAACAATATTATGAATCGCGGCAAGATTTTTGATATGTAAGCGTCTTGATTAGGGCGTGTTGAACATTTAACCATGGCACTGCTGATCGCTGCTAGTTTATCAAAGCTGTGTTCCAGACACGGCGCAAGTTAAAGATAATGTCTAGACCTTAGCTAGACTTGCAACACACTGCTTATATAGAGCTGGGGGGCAATTTTAGCATCAGCCTGAAAGGACAGGACTCTTTTTTGCCGCTCCTTTGATAAAAAGTAGACGCTTAGAATGACTAAACTTACTATTTTTATCTTTGAATCGCCCAAAAAATAGTCTCTGTCAGTGCGTATTTGTGAATTATCAAACACGCCCTAGTTCTAAATAAAAAAGACGCTAGACTTAACCGTTTAGCGTCTTTTTTCGTTTTGTCATTTGTATATAAAGCGTACTAATAGGTTAAAAGGTAGAGGCCTATAACGAGCAATATTGCCAAAAATCCTTGAACGATTAAAAACGCTTGGTGCGGCGCGGCAATGTGCTTAAACATATTACCCATGGCATTGTAGGTAATACCAGCTGCTTTTATATGCGGCGGATTATCAAAGGTTTGGATAGTATTAATAAACTGCGCAGTACGATCGGGCGTCCAGCCATGCGGCGCAAAAGGTAAAAAAGGCGAGAGCTGATCGGCTTGTTTTTTGGTAGCAGGAGACCAAAGCCAACGCTCCAAAAATAATAAACGCATACGCCAATCCTCAAAACTGCGCTGGTTGATATTTTTGAGCGACAGTATCTTGACGTTTTTGTGGCGTCTATCGGCGAATATGCGCTCTTGTAATGTGAGCACCTCTTCTTTTTCGCCCTCCAAGCATTGCAAAAAGTGACCATTGCCATAGCACAAGGTGCCTGTTATACCGTGCTGCTCATTGTAATTGCGAGCGTGCGCCTCGACTTCATCGAACACAGATGACCTCAGACGTGAGCTGAGTGTCATACTACTGACGTAAACCAACTGGATCAAACCGTCCTTTGGCGTATCGCTCAGCTTTTTGACAGTTTCCATATGGTTTAGAGGTAGAGGCATAAAAGAGATCCTGATGACTTTTCATTATCAAGCTGGCAACTATCAAGCTGACGGTTATTAAGCTAATCACTATTAAGCTTACAACCATTAAGCTTATGATAATTATCAAAGCCGTAAAATACTAAAAAAAAGCACAATTAACCATCGAAAAGTAGCTAATCGTACGATAGCGACGGTAATTGAGACTCACAAGCGACAATTTAGCATGTCGCTATAAATCTACTATCTAAAAATAGCAAATGACTACTAGGGTTACAAGGACTACTAAGGGTAACTGGAAATGCAGCTTTGAGATGCTATGATAGCGGATTAAATAATTGTGCATAAAAATGAGTGTAAGAACACAATAAGTACTTGTTATTGTTAATTATTGTAACATTGTTGCTGTGTTCAAGATAACCATTTTTTGTAACTGACAGGACAGCATATTATGGGCATATGCCGCTAGTTGTATGCACTCACATTATCAAGCAATAGCCTTTACGCTTATCACCACGTCATTAATAAATAATATTATAGGATCTTTATGAGTAATATAGAAAAACCAGAAGACTTTCATTTAACGATTGCCGAGATCAAGAAAAAAGACTACCCGCAGCTAAAAGCTCTTATGGATAAAGTATATTCTAACCTTGGCGGTTCTTGGTCAAAAGCCACTATCCATGCTTTGATTGATGCCTTTCCCGAAGGACAAATTGCGCTATTTGATCACGACGATCTGATCGGTATTGTACTGTCTATGCGTGTCGATTACGCCAAGTTCTCTAATCCGCATACTTATGATGATCTAATTGGTCACAAAGAGATTATCAGAGATGATCCTAAAGGTGATGCTATTTATGGCTTAGATGCGCTCATTGATCCTGAGTATCGCGGTTATCGCTTGGGTCGTCGCCTGTATGATGCGCGAAAAGAGCTGTGCCGACAGTTAAACTTCCGCGCTATTTTAGCAGGCGGACGTATACCTAATTACTACAATCACAAAGACCTCACTCCTGGCGAGTACATTGACGCGGTCGAGTCGCGTGAGATTCATGACTCAGCGCTATCTTTTCAGCTCTCAAACGGCTTTATCGTCAAGCGCATCTTGACCGCATATCTACCTGATGACAAGCAGTCTAAAGGCTTTGCAACCTTGCTTGAGTGGGCCAATATCTATTATGAGCCCAAAGACTATAAGCCCAATACCCGTAAATCTGAGGTACGTATTGGCGGGATTCAGTGGCAGATGCGTGAGGTTGAGTCGCCAGAGGAGCTGCTACAACAAGTCGAGTTCTTTGTCGATATCATGGCGGACTACAACTCAGATTTTGCCTGTCTGCCAGAGTTTTTTAACGCGCCGTTAATGGGATTGTGTGAGTCCACCGATCAAAACATCGCCATTCGCTTTTTGGCAGGCTATACCGAATGGTTCAAAAACGAGATCTCGCATCTAGCGGTTAGTTATAACGTCAATGTCATCACAGGCTCCATGCCGCTACTTGATGAAAACGATACTTTGTATAATGTCAGCTACCTATGCCGACGCGATGGTACAGTCGAGGAGCAACGCAAGATTCATATTACTCCGCATGAGCGTAGTGCCTGGGTGATTGAAGGCGGTGACGAGGTCAAAGTGTTCGACACGGATGCCGGCCGTATTGGAATCTTGGTCTGTTATGACGTTGAGTTTCCAGAATTAGCACGCTTAATGGCACTCGATGACATGGACATTTTGTTTGTGCCATTTTGGACCGATACTCAAAACGGGTATCTGCGCGTGCGCCACTGTGCCCAAGCACGTGCCATTGAGAACGAATGCTACGTGATGATTTGTGGTTCTGTCGGTAACTTGCCGCAAGTGGAGAGCCTCGATATTCAATACGCACAGTCATCTATTTTTTCGCCATCAGACTTTGCGTTCCCGCATGATGCCATTATGGCAGAGACCACGGCTAATACAGAGATGGTGTTCTTCTCTGATCTCAATTTAGATAAGCTCATCCATGTGCGTAACGAGGGTTCAGTACATAATTTGCTCGATCGCCGCGATGATCTGTTTAGCCTAAAGTGGAAGCGTAAAGCAAAGATACCTGCCAGCAAACTAAGCGATAGCGAGCGTCGTGAAAACTCAGGTAGCGTACTGTTGGGCAATCCACTGCAGGGTCGCGCCGAAAAGTTCTAAGGGCTTAAGGTAAAGGTGAAAAGCTCACAAACGTATAGTCAAGTCAATGTAAAAGAGATGCAGCGAGGCTGGGATAAATTTTGCGCAGCATCGAGCAGCGCAGACACAGCACGCAAGTAAAGTTTGTACCAGTCTCGCGTTACAATCTAGTATATCTATCTCGTTTAGCACCCACTACACAATAACAAAACGGCTGATCATTCAGCCGTTTTTTATATCTAAGATCACAAAAAGTAGAAGAGCAGGTACTAAAATGACAGGTTCGCAAAAAACATTAAAACTTAGAAAGACACCGAAACAAAAGGGGCTATCAATACTTAAAACCATACTTATCTATGGGACGATATTTGCGCTCATCTATACTGCTGTGAACTGGTGGCGACAGCCTGTCATGCCGGCCGATCCACAATTACAACTGACAGACTATCAAGGACAACGCCTTGATCTTGCGGCAATGAGTACCGATAAGCCGACGCTCGTATATTTCTGGGGAACTTGGTGCCCGATATGCACTTATACTTCACCAACTATCAATAAGCTGGCGGTGGAGAATAACTACCCTGTCGTGACCGTTGCCATTAAGTCAGGCAATAATCAAGAATTGTCAAATTATATGACTGACAATAATTTTGATTTCACGACGATAAACGATGAAGAAGGACGTATCTTTGCTGATTGGCAAGGACAAGTGACGCCGTCGTATGTAGTGTTAAAAGATGGCAAAATGACGCAAGGACTCACAGGCATTCAGCCGCTTTGGTCGCTTAAATTACGGTTGTGGCTGAGTTCGGTTTTTTGAGTCGACTGACAATGATTTAAATAAGCCTACCTTTTTTGCAAAAAAGAATTTAGTAGGCTTTGTTTTATGATAGTAGTTAACCGATCAACTCATCCAAATCCTTATACTCATATTCTAAATCTTCAGCGACCGCCTCGTAGGTCATATGACCTTGCATGGTGTTAATGCCTTTTGCTAGTGCAGCATTATCCATACACGCTTGCTTTACGCCTTTTTTAGCGAGTGCTCGTACGTAGGGTAAAGTCACGTTCGATAAGGCTAAGGTTGAAGTACGCGGTACCGCGCCTGGCATGTTAGCGACGCTATAATGAACAATACCGTGCTTGGTATACGTAGGATCGTCATGGGTTGTGATGCGATCGGTCGTCTCAAAGATACCGCCTTGATCGATGGCGATATCGACGATGACGCCCCCGTCATTCATAGACTCGATCATCTCTTCACTGACTAGTTTGGGTGCAGCCGCTCCTGGAATGAGTACCGCGCCGATGACCAAATCGCTATTTTGTACGCACCTAGCAATATTGACTTTGTTGGATACTAGCGTCTGCACCTCATTACCAAAGAGCTCAGATAATTGCTTGAGCCGTTTGGGATCAAGATCCAAAATAGTGACATCTGCGCCTAAACCGATTGCCATTTTTGCCGCCTCCGTACCTGAGACGCCGCCACCGATGATAGTGACCCGCCCCTTTTGTACGCCCGGTACGCCGCCGAGTAATATACCTTTACCACCATAAAAGCTCTGCAAAAACTGCGCGCCGATCTGTGTACTCATGCGCCCTGCAATCTCACTCATTGGCGTTAGCAGTGGCAGTGAGTCATCCTTTAGCTGTACGGTTTCATAAGCAATGCCCGTTACTTTATGTTCTATCAATGCTTTCGCCAGATCAGGCTCAGCGGCGAGATGCAAATAGGTAAACAGAATCAAGCCTTCTTTAAAGTACTCATACTCTGATGATTGAGGCTCTTTGACTTTGATGACCAATTGGGCATCCCAAGTCTCACTTGCACTGTTAACGATAGTTGCGCCTGCGTCTTTGTAGTCATTATCAGTGAACTGCGAACCTATACCAGCGTCTGTTTCAACGACAACCTTGTGACCATCATCGACCAAAGCACTGACTCCACTGGGTGTCAATCCAACGCGATTTTCATTATTTTTAATCTCTTTTGGAATGCCTATTTTCATAATGATCTTCCTTGATAAGAGTAATTTGACGGAATCAAAATTGAGCCAAGCGTGATGTTAGTTTAACGATTTACATTTACGACATACACGCAATCTGCCAGATAACTCACTAATCGTAGCACATCTCTTTAGATACGTTTCTCTCCAAATACGTTGTTTACAATGTAAAGCCCTCTCTTAGGAATGTTATAAAAAGCCCGTAGCGTAGGATATGCTACGTTACGGGTTTTTTTATCAATGACTCTAAGCGATAACCATCTACGACATAAAGCGCTGCGCCGATGGCATTTTGAGCATCAATATCCAGTAGATTGCGCCAGCAGGAATCAGGCTGGCATACCAAGAGATGCTAGTGAACGTCAGCGCAACCACAATACCAATCGCCATAGCGATAACTGCTGCCATATTCACCCCTTTATAAGGACCATTTTCATCATATAACTTATCGATATCGAGCTTTTGCTTACGCAGGAAGTAATAATCAACGACCAATATCGCAAATATAGGCCCTAAGAATGCAGAGTACGTTTGAATAAAGAGGTTGAGTCCTGCCGCAGACTCATCTTTGACCAGCTCCCAAGGAAAGGTTCCAAAGGCGAGCAACCCGACGATGACCGCCGCTGTTTTGTATTTGACTTTAAAGATATCCATCAAGGCATAAGCAGGCGGTACGACGTTATTTAGAATGTTGGTTGTGACCTGAGCAAAGGCAATAAACAGCATGGTGATGACCAGTAAAGGCTTGTTATCAACTGCGCTTGAGAACACTTTAATAGGGTCTACTTCACCCGTTGCGCTAGTCACCATGAGACCGATCAAGCCCATAAACAAGGTAGCAGGCAAGATAGAGTTTGAATAAATGACTACTTGACGGAACAATCCGACGTCCTCTTTTAATTCGCGGGAATAATCAGAGACATTGAGCATCATAGTACTGTAGACGCCCAAGAACAGCATAGTCGCACCCCAAAAAGGCGTATCCCAAGTACCTTCAACATTAATCAAATTAGTTGAAATAGTATCGCCATATTTATTAATGACACTAATAAACATATAAATGAGAGAGCCGATAATAAACACCGAGCCGATGTTCTCAAGCCACTTGATACCATGAAAGCCCAAAACAGATAGACCAATCTGTAAAAATTGAAAACCGATGAAGAAAACGACGATATTGCTATAGCCAAATAGTGCATCAGATACCAAGTTCAACGCACCAGCGCCAATCCAGCTCTGAAAGCCAAACCAGACGATCGCAGGTACTGAGCGCACTAGTGCAGGAATACGGCTACCAGTAAAGCTAAAAGCGGAGCGCGTCTGAACCATAAACGGAATACCATACTTGTGACCGGCGCGGCCATTAATCATCAGCGCCGCCCCGATGACGGTACAACCTATAGCAATGGCGAGCACCACTTGGAGCAAGTTCAGCGTACCGACCAGACCTGAGCCGACGGTGAACGTCCCGATAGAAACGCAGCCGCCAAGCCATGCAAATAAATAAGACCAAGATCCCATGATGCGCGTGGTTTGCGGCGCAAGGCTCTCCTCTCCGACTCCCTTATGATCCAGCGTTTTGATATCTGCCGCCGCTACGGCTCTTTTTGCGTCTTCCATGACACTCTCCTTCCTAAAGTGTGTAAATTGACTTAGCTCTTAATAGGCACCGCATAAGCCCCAATCTTGCTGGTTTTTATACCGCTACCAATGAGTGCCTCGACCATACGCGTAGCCACAGTGACGCCGTCGATAACAGGAACGCCCGTCTCTTTCGTCAGCCACTCGGTCAAATCTGCCATGCCCGCGCAGCCCAAAACGATCGCTTCGCAGTTGTCCTCACGTACGGCGCGCATAATCTCATCGCGTACTTTTTCGCGCGCGCCAGAGCCTGGCTCCTCAAGCGCCAGCACGGGTATCTCAGCTGAGCGCACGCGGCGACAGCGATGAGACAGACCATAGCCGTGAATAAGCTCTTCGATCACAGGTATCGCGCGCGGCAGAGTCGTCACCACGCTAAATGAGGTTGAGACCATACTCGCCGCCTTGACCGCCGCCTCACAAATGCCTAAAACGGGGCCTGAGAACACCTCACGGCAAGCGCCAATACCTGGATCATCAAAACAGGCGACTACGACGCCATCGACGCCGTCTGCTTCTGCTTGGGCCAAACGTCTAAGCAGTCCAGGCACAGACATCGCTTCGTCATAGTGTCCTTGAATAGAGGCTGGCGCATCATCCCCAGACGCGCCGATGATCGTTGTGCCAGCGCTTGCTTTTTGACGAGCGCTCTCAACGATTTTGTCCGTCATGGAGGTCGTCGAATTAGGGTTCATGACTAAGATTTTCATAAAGGTTGGTTATCCATATATAAAGTTGATACAGAGACTGATTTGAATATCAAACAAAAGTAACTATATGCGTATATATTAATTGTTAACTAAAATTGTTAACAATACAACTAAAAATTAAAAAATGTTGTCGCCATGCATGCAGCGCACTATAATCGCGACTATGAATCTTATTAATACACTAGTAAAAAACGAAGACACGCCAGAGAATGCAATCATTGAGGCTATCACTGCTGCAGTGTCAGAGCAGCGCTTGCCTGCGGGCACTAAACTTGGTGAGCAGGCATTGAGCGATCTGTTCAAATGCAATAGAGCTAACGTAAGACGCGCCCTCTCGACACTGGCAACTATGCATGTGGTGCAATTACAGCCCAATCGCGGTGCATTTATCTCAACGCCTACGCCCAAGGAAGCCGGTGACGTGTTTGCCGCGCGGCGCACCATTGAGCGTACGCTGGCGCTCAGCGTCATCAAAAACGCCACCGGTCAAGACAGTGCTAATATGCGCGCTATGATTGAGGATGAAGCGGTTGCGCGCGCGGCAGGAGACACCCCTGCTGAATTGCGATTATCCCGCGCCTTTCATATGCATTTAGCGACAATCGCTGGCAATCAGGTGCTCGAGAAGTTTTTAAGTGAACTTACCTTGCGCACGACTTTGATTATCGGACTATACAATAATGCAGGCTCCTCAAACTGCGCTGAAGATGAGCATTTGGGTATAGTACAAGCGATAGAGGCCAAAGATGAGAACAGACTTGTCATGCTACTCGATGAGCATTTGAGTCATTTAGAGAGTAGTCTTGATTTTGCTCACGCCACCCAGCCGTTCTCTACCTTGGCAGAGCAGCTGATTATTAAAAACAATCAATAAGTCTGAGCGTCTATTTGCCCAAAACATGTCCCCTGTTTTTAGTGCGTTAATTGCCTTATAATAGGTGGCTTTGATTTTTGTCAATGCGTCCTGCATATATACCAGTCATCCTATATTTTGGCACGCGGGTTTTCTCACTACATTTAATTAAGACAAAGACCACTATGACCGACTCTATCGACTACAAAGATACGCTAAACCTTGCCGACACGCCCTTTGCAATGCGTGCTAACCTTGCCAAACGTGAGCCTGATTGGCTGGCGGCGTGGGAAGCGGACGACGTCTACGGCAAAATTCGTGCCGCGCGAGTCGGCGCGACCAAATACATTTTGCATGACGGCCCTCCCTATGCGAACGGTCAGATTCACTTAGGTCACGCGGTCAACAAAGTCCTCAAAGACATGATCGTCAAATCAAAAACCTTATCAGGCTTTGATGCGCCCTATGTACCAGGCTGGGACTGTCATGGTCTACCCATTGAGCAAAAGGTTGAGGCCAAAGTCGGTAAAGTCGGTCAAAAAGTGTCCGCCACCGAGTTTCGCGGTCTGTGCCGTGAGTATGCGAGCACGCAAATTGAATTGCAAAAAGCTGACTTTAAGCGCTTAGGTATCTTTGGTGATTGGGACAATCCTTATCTCACGATGAACTTCGCGCAGGAAGCCAACATTGTGCGCGCATTATCTAAAATCTATGACAATGGTCATGTGACTCGCGGTATGAAGCCTGTCAACTGGTGCTTGGACTGTAGCTCAGCTTTGGCAGAAGCGGAAGTAGAATATCAAGACAAAATCTCTGATGCGATCTACGTCAGCTTTGATGTTTTGGATACTCAAAAACTAGCTGCTTTAAGCGAGATTGACGGCACTATCGCCGCTGTGATCTGGACGACGACGCCATGGACGCTGCCTGCTAACCAAGCCATCTCAGTACATCCTGAACATGACTATAGTGTGGTCGCAACCGACAAAGGCAACTTGCTATTAGCCGCTGATTTGGTTGAGACAGCACTTGTTGAGCTTAAACTGGACAATAAAGGCGTGTTGGCAACCGTATCAGGTAGCGCGCTTGAAGGCTTGCGCGCTCAGCATCCATTAATTGAAGATCGCCAAGTGCCGCTTATCTTAGGCGATCATGTCACGGTTGATAGCGGTACGGGTCTGGTGCATACCGCGCCCGGTCACGGTCTTGACGATTATATCGTTGGTCTTAAATACAACTTGCCAGTAGAGAACCCCGTTAGCGGCACTGGCGTCTATTTAGAGACGGCCGCTGTATTTGCAGGTGAGCATATCTATAAAGCCAATCCAAAGATTATCGCCGCCTTACATGACAATGATCATTTGGTCAGCCATACCAAAATTGAGCACAGCTATCCGCATTGCTGGCGTCATAAGTCGCCGATTATCTTTCGTGCGACGCCGCAGTGGTTCATTAACATGGAAGTTGAGGGCCTACGTGAGCGCGCCCTAAAAGATATTCCACAGGTTAAATGGACGCCAGCATGGGGTCAAAACCGTATTGAATCGATGATGACGGGTCGCCCCGACTGGTGTATCTCACGCCAGCGTACTTGGGGCGTGCCGATTGCCTTTTTTACCCATAAAGAAACAGGCGAGCTGCATCCAAACACGCTTGAGCTGATGGAAGTGGCTGCAAAGAACATAGAAGCGGGCGGCGTGGAAGCTTGGTTTGATGCCAGCTGTGAGGACTATCTAGGCGATGAAGCAAGCGATTATGACAAGTCTACCGATACGCTAGACGTTTGGTTTGATTCAGGGACGACGCATTTTGCTGTCCTTCAGCAGCGTGAGGAGCTGACCAACCCAGCTGACATGTACCTAGAAGGCTCAGATCAGCATCGCGGCTGGTTCCAGACCTCCCTTTTAACCTCGGAGGCGATGTACGAGCGTCCCCCGTTTAAGCAAGTCTTGACTCATGGTTTCGTCGTTGATGAAAACGGCCGCAAAATGAGTAAGTCACTGGGTAACATCATCACCCCACAAGACGAGATTAACAAAACAGGCGCGGATATGCTGCGGTTGTGGATTGCGTCGAGCGACTATCGTTATGAGATGAGTGCAGGTAAAACGGTCTTTAAAGGCGCGATCGATATGTATCGCCGTATCCGTAACACCTTGCGCTTCTTATTAGCTAATACCGATGACTTTAATCCTGCGACTAATAGCATCGCTATTAATGATCTGGTCAGTCTCGATAAGTTCATCCTTGAGCGTACACAGACTGTGCAAGCGCAAATTATCGCTGCTTATGATGCCATGGACTTTCATCAAGTCACGCAACATATCGCGGCGTTCTGCTCGCAGGACTTGGGTAGCTTCTATTTAGACATCATCAAAGACCGTCAGTACACCACGCAAAAAGATGGACAGCCGCGCCGCTCGGCGCAAACGGCGATTTACCATATCGCCCAAGCCTTAATTCGCTGGATTGCACCGATCTTGTCATTCACCGCGCAAGAAGCATGGGAAGTATTACACGCTAACGATAGCGCAAACGCCGATGCGTACGTGTTTACTCAAGAGTGGTACGAGTTCCCAGAACTTGAGCTGAGCGCGATTAGTACTGATGATTGGCAAAACATTATGCGTGCCAAAGACTTAGTCAATAAAAACATCGAAACCGCACGCGGTGACAAAATCATCAATGCCAATTTATCCGCTGATGCCACCCTTTATGCCGAGGGCGCGATGCATGATAGCTTAGCCAAACTTGGCGAGGAGCTACGTTTTGTCTTAATTACCAGCAAAGCTACGCTTGCACCACTAGGTGAGGCGCCTACAGATATGACAGCTGCTGATACATCTGCTGATACAGCTGATAATGACAGCGGCGCGGCAACCGATCTAAAAGTCAATATTAGCGCCGCGACGGGCACTAAATGCGTACGCTGCTGGCATATCCGCGATGATATCGGCACTGACCCCAAGCATCCAGAGCTGTGCGCGCGCTGCGTGACCAATGTTGTAGGTAGCGGTGAGGTACGTCACTATGCTTAATCCGCCTGACCCCTCTAAGCCGCAGATACCGACCCCAGTTGATGAATTGCCAAAACCTGTGCATATCACAACTGGCAGTTCAGTGACGCCTATGGGTCGATTAAATAAAACGCCAAAAGTTATCGCCAATGGCAGTCGTGCCTTTATGTGGTATCTGCTTTCACTCATCGTTTTAGTTATAGATCAATTCACCAAATGGTTAGCTGAAACCAATCTGACCTTTCACGAGCCAGTACCCGTTATTGAGCCATTTTTGAATTGGACTTTGGCCTATAATTACGGCGCTGCCTTTAGCTTTTTGGCGGATGCAGGCGGCTGGCAAAAATGGTTTTTTTCTGGGCTAGCACTGATCATATCGATATTTTTGATCGTCTATCTAGTCAAGGCGCCACGAAACGCCAAGCTGCTCTCTCTCGGTCTCGCCTTGGTACTTGGTGGCGCTATTGGTAATCTGATTGATCGCCTGCTCCATGGTCATGTCATAGACTTCATACACGTGCATAACGCCGATGTCTGGCATTACCCGATATTTAATATTGCAGATATTGGCATTAGTGTTGGCGTGGCGATCATTGTCATCGATATGCTGTTTTTTGAAGGTAAGCGGACTGATCCCAAAAAGGCTAAAAATTAGCATCGTTTCATTAAAAATAAACCCCGTCATAATTCACTATGGCGGGGTTTATTTTTAGTATTAAACTAACCTGACATGTAATATTGAACAAAGAACTTGGTTGGTTACGCTTTGGTTCATCTACCCTACGCAATATTCTTATATAACCTCATGGTCCGTTGAAGAAAAAACCTGAGACAAAAATGAAACTTATTAACTATACTGATCTATTGAGCAGACCGTAATAAATGAGTTGAAAATAGAGTAAAAGGTCATGATAGATGGATTTTTTTATTTTTCTTTTTTTCGTAGCAATCGTTGATTCGATAGGATTAATCCCTTCAATATTACTAGTAGCATTGAGTCCTATTTATTTAATAGTATACTTTTGGATGTACAAAAAAATGATTACCTTGTCTTCTGTAGTTGGATCTTTTTTTATAATTGCAGCTACCTGTCTATCTCTTGCTATGATTGTACTATTTTTTATAGTTGAAAATTCGACAAGAATGTGGGGTTAGGGTTATAGGCTAGGCAAAACCCTTATACCCGAAAGGATAGTTAGCGGTAAGTTCATTGTATGCACCGAATATAAAAAAGGCTGCCATTGGTAAAAAGTACAAAACCCTAAAATTCATAAAAACCCCTCCAATCCCCCACCCGCCATCACAAATAACAAGCCCGCCAAGTTAATGACTACCGTCAAATAATACGCCATACGAAACTCTGGCTTTTGGGACTTGTGGCGCAGATAAGTCTGGGCAACCAGCGCTCCAACCCAGCCGCCAAGCGCGCTTAAAATATGTAAAGTCATCTCAGGGGTGCGCCACTCATTGTTTTGCGCCGCTTTTTTATCTTTGGCATACATCGTATAAGTGATAAGCCCTAAGGCTATATACCAGCCAACCACAAGCCAGCTTATCTCATTAGTGAATGCCAGTAGCGCTAGCACCCCATAAAACCCTATTCCAAGAAACAAACGCTTTTTTTGACCCTCCTCAAAGTCCGCTTGTGCGCTGCGTTTTTGGTTGCGCTTGCGAATTTGACTGTTCTTATTCGTCATTTTTTGCTGTACAAAGCTCAGCTCTTGTATTCGCTTGGCCTGCAGGCGACCTTGATTATCTTGCCCAAGCGTAAAGACAACCTGTTCGCCAATCTCTGGGCGGCGCGATGCTTTAAACTCACTAATATGAAAAAACACCGACTCGCCATCACCCATTTTGATAAAACCAAAGCCTTTGTCATCTTGCCATTTTTGTACGACGCCTTGTACTAGGATGCTTCGCTCATTTTGTGCCATTGCTATATATGCTCACTTGTAGATTCAAAATTATAGTATTTTATCTATGGTACTTTATTTATATTTATAGTGCCGCAGTTACGTTACATTATTGACGCTTACACCAGCTATCATTTGCCTTATTATTTGATGCATTGCTTTTTTAATCACTAGGTGACCTTTGACTATGACCGACTCTCAATTTATCAATCCCAACGAAGATACGCGCATCGCTTACGGCAGTAGCGTCAAACTACATTTTGAAGTCTCACTTGAGAATGGAGAAATAATCGATTCAACCTTTAGTCGCGACGCACCTGTCACGCTGACTATCGGTGATGAGAGTCTATTGCCCGGCTTTGAGCAGGTGCTGATGAACTTGCGGGCAGGCGATACGCGCACAGCACACCTTGACCCTGAACAAGCCTTTGGAGACTGGAACCCAGATAACGTCCAGCAGTTTAGTCGCACTCAATTTGCGCTCATCGCGGACAATCCTGAGATTGGCATGATGGTTGAGTTTGAGGATAAAGGTAAAAACACTTTGGCAGGTATCATAAGTGCTATCGATGATGATGAGATCGAAGTGGACTTCAACCATCCGCTCGCCGGTCAAGCGGTGCTTTTTAAAGTCCAAATATTTAAAGTCACTCCGCCTGGCGTGACTGGTATACAGCTCATTTAAAACAATAAAAAGGATAATAAGATGAAATATGAAACCCTGCCACAGATTCATGAACAGGTATCCAAGATTTGTCTAGGCACGATGACTTGGGGACAGCAAAACGACGAGAGTGAAGCGCACGCGCAGATGGATATGGCGCTAACTGCTGGCGTCAACTTTTGGGATACCGCCGAGATGTACCCCTCGCCACCTGATAAAGACAAGCAAGGGGATACTGAGCGTCATATCGGCACTTGGTTTGCTAAGAACAAGCAGCGTGATAAGGTTATCCTTGCCAGCAAAATGTCGCCAATGAGTTTTTTGCGTGACGGTCAAAGCCGTTTTAACGCTGAGCATATCGGGCAAGCTATCGATGGCAACCTTGAGCGCTTGCAAACAGATTACATCGACGTTTATCAGTTGCACTGGCCTGAGCGTCAAACGAACTTTTTTGGTCAGCGCGGCTACACCGAAGATATGGCAGCGCAATCACTGGACAATTTGACGCCGTTTTTAGAGACCATTCAAGCGCTAAACGATGAGATCAAAAAAGGTCGCATTCGTGCGTATGGCTTATCCAACGATACCGCTTGGGGACTCATGCGCTATCTTTGGGAGGCGGACAAGAATGGTTTGATCGCACCTATCACGGTACAAAACCCTTATAGCCTACTCAATCGCTTGTATGAGGTCGGTATGGCAGAGATCGCGCATCGCGAAAACGTCGGCCTGCTTGCTTACTCGCCGCTAGGCTTTGGTGTGTTGTCGGGCAAATATTTAGATGGCAAACGTCCAGAGGGCGCTCGCCTGACCAAATATGAGCGCTTTGGTCGTTACGTAAACGAGCAAGCGCTATCGGCTACAGAACAGTACGCCAAGATTGCTGATGATGCAGGATTAGATATGGCGCAGATGTCACTGGCTTTTGTTAATTCGCGTGCTTTTGTCACTAGCAACATTATCGGCGCGACCAGCCTTGAGCAGCTTAAATCTAACATCGACAGCATTGATCTGACTTTGAGCGCAGATGTACTAGAAGCTATAGAGGCCATACATACCGAGCAGCCTAATCCATCGCCTTAGTTTTATCCTTAGGTATAAATATCAAAAAAAAGCGCAGCCTATTAAAGGTTGCGCTTTTCTTTGTTTATCCTGATAGCAAAACCTTATGCTTATGCAGAAGTATTCAGCACTCTTGAATGTAGTTCAGCTAAGCCTTCTTGCATACTTTTTTGTAATTTATTGGTCATCTCACTTTTGCTATAGCCATTAGGATCTATTGGCTCAAGCGGTAGCACATAAGCGGTAACATTTTTGCTATCGAGTACCTTTTTAAGGCTCTCTTTCATGGTTAATTTGCCATAATAAGGCAGTGCGTCACTTAAGGTACCGTCCTTATTAACATAAGCGAGTACCATAGGCTGTACGGGTACCTTTGCATCTATCGCTGCTTGCAAAAGCGTACCATGAATACGCTTGATTTTTTTACCATCTGTCGTGGTGGCCTCTGGGAAAAAGACAACCGAAAAGCCTTCTTTTAAAAAGTCTGCAATTTGCGTGGCTACTGATCCGGCATCTCCTGACCCGCGCTGGATAAATACCGTGCCCGCAGCATGAGCCAGCTTACCAAATACAGGCCACTCGCCAATCTCAGCTTTGGACAAAAAGAACGCGGGACTCACGGTACCTACAACTGGAATATCCATCCATGACACGTGGTTTGATACCCACAGACCGTGATGCTGCGGTACTGGCTCGACCTCTACGACCTTGACACCGAACGAGCCTGCCATCTTGCGACAAAAGGCTTGAATATAGCGTGGTAGTTTTTCTCTTGGTGGCTCCCGAAATGCGCCGATGCGCTGGGCGGCGCGTAGTCCACCGACCATAGTTGTGGTCATGCCAGCGATTTGCTTGCCACGGCCCAACTGTTTTTTGACTGAAAACTTTGACTTAGATTGACTCATCTTTGTCCCTTATGGATGGATATAGTGCGTTATTGTAGATAAGCTACGCGCGGTTATGTAAAAGATAAATTATAAAAATAGAGTGTAATAAAAGGCAGATAAGTATAACAAACTTCTCTTGATTCAGTGACGATTTGTTCACTCAGACCTCTTGGATCAGGTTCAAAGTTAACATAAAATTATCTGACACGCTTTAATATCGTTGGGGTGGCCGCATATAGAAGGTTATAACCCTTTAATAAATTAATAATAGGTGACTATTTTTGGAATATTTTGACAGACATACCGGTGGCGAGCGCGCTATTATCGTTCATCTAGACATCCGCCAAATTCAAGATCCTGACGATCTTGGCGAGTTTGAACTCTTGGCGGACTCAGCAGGTGCGGATCGATTGGCACTAGTGACAGGTTCACGCCTAAAGCCTGATGCCAAATACTTTGTAGGGAGCGGAAAGGCTGAAGAGATTGCCGAACTGGTACGCGAGCATGACGCTGACATCGTCCTTTTTAACCACAATCTGTCGCCATCACAAGAGCGTAACCTTGAGACTATAGCCCAGTGCCGCGTCCTTGACCGCACCGGTTTAATCTTAGATATCTTTGCTCAGCGCGCTCGTACTTATGAAGGTAAGTTGCAAGTCGAGCTGGCGCAGCTTAACCATCTATCTACGCGCCTCGTTCGCGGTTGGACGCATTTGGAGCGTCAAAAAGGGGGTATTGGTCTGCGTGGCCCTGGTGAAACCCAGCTTGAGACCGATCGCCGCTTATTGCAGACGCGAGTTAATCAGCTTAAGAGTAAGCTTGAAAAGGTACGGCAAACGCGCGCGCAAGGCCGTGCCCGTCGGCAAAAATCTGATGTACCCACTGTCTCGCTCGTCGGTTATACCAACGCAGGCAAGTCCACTTTATTCAATCGTTTGGTGGATGAAAACATCTATGCTGCGGACAAACTGTTTGCGACCCTTGACCCGACACTGCGCCGCTTAGACTGGCAAGGCGTTGGACGCGTAGTACTGGTCGATACCGTAGGTTTTGTGCGTCACCTGCCCCATGAGTTGGTTGAGTCTTTTCATGCTACTCTTGAGGAGACCTTAGAGGCTGATCTTTTGCTTCATGTTATCGATTCCTCAAGTGAGGATATGCATGAGCAGATTCAAGCGGTCAAAGCAGTGCTGGCTGAGATTGACAATGACGTACCTGTGCTCAATGTCTATAACAAGATTGATCTCACCGATGAGCCTGCTCGTATTGGGTATGCAAGCGAGGGGAAACCCAATCGTGTTTATGTCTCCTCACGAGAAAACCTAGGTATGGAGGAGCTATCTCTTGCCGTACAGCAGCTATTGACGGGCACGCTTACCACCTTTGATTTGACGCTGCCATATAATGCAGGTCAATTCAAAAACACCTTGTACGAGCTTGGCGTCATACTCGAGGAAAGCTATGACGATACGGGTCATGAGTGCCTGACCATACGTCTACCAAGCGATAGGCTCAAGCAACTGCTCGGTCAGGCTAACCTGTCTCCTTTAGACGTACTGCCCTTAGCACAAGCAACGCTTTTGATGCCTGTTCTTGAACCTTTTGAAGAGTCAAGCCAAGAAAAAACTAGTACAAATGCAGGTGATCTTGACAGTAAATCGGTAGATTCTGATGACTCAGCTGAGACTTTGAGCCATCATTTAGACGATGAGTCCGAAGTTGATTTAGCCTTGTCTGATACAACGCCAGAGGCCTGATCAATCAGTCTAGCTATTTATTAAACGCGGTCTTTAGTACTATTTAAGTTACTATTCACAAAATTCTCACCCAATACAAGCGGTACTTATCTTATAAGATAGGTATCGCTTGTTTTTTGATAGTTTGGCGCTTATTGATTCTGCCTTAGGGAACCTAGCTTTATTAATATGGCGACTGTGTATATAATTGGCGCTCCTATCATCGACAAGTGTTTTTTAATGGTATGTCATGTTTTACTAGTCCTTGCCATTAGTCAAACCTCTAGCACGTTATGTTTATTTTTAACTTATCATGAGTCACTTATGACCCTCTCTTCGCACTCAAAGCTACCTTTATGGATGGCTATTATTTTAACCCTCGTTATGGTCGTTGTGGTTCGTGAGCTTGCGGTCGTTATCTGCAGCTGGGCTGGTATCGAAAAGGCTGCCAATATTGTCGGTTTGGTTGCGATGTTCTTGATACTTATGACTTGGCGTTTGATAAAAGGTCTACCGCACTGGCTCACTCAAGCGAGCAATACTTTGCTTGTCGATAGCGGTTTTGCCTTTTTACCTGTATCTGCCGGCGCTGGCATCTTGTTATTTGAGCTTGGTGATGAGTTATGGGGCGTCATGATCACGATGATTATCAGTACTCTCATACCGCTATGGGGTCTTGGCATCTTGGCTAATCGCTGGCTAAACAGTAGCGATACTCTTGATACGTCAAGCAAATCTACTGAGCATCAAGAGTAGCCATATGTTTTGTGAGAGAGTTATGCATCTTGCTAAGGGTCTTTATGTATTTTGCTAGAGGTAACCATGTATTTTGACAGCATAGCCGTAGCGACTGGGGCGGCGATACTATTGACGTTAGTGGCGCACGTGAGCGCCCGCGTCCTTGCCAAAAAGCTCACTTGGCTGCCTATGGTCATTACCGCACTAGTCTTAGTTATTGTGTTCTTGTTCATTTTGCAATGGGACTATGATAACTACTATGGCGTGGCCAAACCTGTCTTTGATCACCTGTTGGGTTACGTGACAGTACTACTTGCTGTACCGCTGGCAGCAATGAACTTTAAGGGTTTACCGGTCAAGCGCCTCTCTATTATTGTGCTGATTGCTAGTATTGTCGGGGCTTTATTGCCCATGTCACTCGCCTATCTGTTTTCGCTTAGCCAAGAGACCATATTAGCCTTTGCCACTCGCTCTGTAACCACGCCTATCGGTCTTAGCGTAGCGGACTTGATTGGCGCACCTTTAGCGATGGCAAACCTGATCATTATTGTTTCAGGCTTGCTTGGCGGCGCTCTGGCACGTTCCTTGTTTCGCAGTATTGATGATGACCGTGCAAAGGGTTTGGCACTGGGACTGGCGGCGCATGCTTTTGGTACAGTTGAAGCGTGGCAGATCAGCTCAACTGCTGGACGTTATGCAGCCTTTGGCTTAGCGGTTAACGGGCTATTGACTGCCGTATGGGTACCCATATTTATCGGTGCGCTGTCAGCATAAGCTCATTCTTTATTTTATGGATATGACATATTCGACATAAGTCCAAATGAGGATTTATGTTATAGTTGTGTTATAGTAAATTCTATCTATTTTAAATCAGCTGATTCTTGAGCGCGTTCATACACCAAGTAATCTGATCGTCTTCGATAAAAAGTGATGCTTTTATGATAAACATTCAAACTCTTAGTCGTTGCCTGTCACCGATATTATTGACCTCTTTTGCTCTATCCGCTATTTCTACAAGTGCGCATGCTGGCAATATGTATATCTATAAAGACAAAGGCGGTCAGGTTCTTCTAACCAACGTCAGCCCTAGCGGTAATTTTGAAAAATTCACCAAAAAAGTAAAAGTCACTTATTACAAAGACAGTAGCAATTACGATAATAATGCCAGTACCAATAACTACGGTACTAGCCCTGCTAGCAATAGCGGTAGCCGTAATGCTTATGACGCTTATATCCGTGCTTCAGCTGCTCGTCATGGCGTCGATCCTGGGCTTATGAAAGCGATGATGCATACCGAGTCCGCTTTTAATCCTAATGCCCGCTCGCCTGTCGGCGCACAAGGCTTGATGCAGCTGATGCCTGCTACTGCCAGACGATTTAAGGTGAGTAATGCTTGGGATCCTGCGGATAATATTGAAGGTTCAGCCAAATATATCGCTTGGCTGATGCGCCGATTTGATAACAATATCGAATTTGCTATTGCAGGCTACAACGCAGGCGAAGGTAACGTCGATAAGTATGGTGGTATCCCTCCGTTTAAAGAAACCCGCAACTACGTCAAAAAGGTGATGAGCCGTTATCATAGCTTGTACAAAAACGACTCTGGGCTATCGACTAGTACCAATAACTATAACAACGCTAATGGCATCAGCGATAACAGCTCAATGCAAAATGTCAGCTTTGGTACGAGCAGTAATAGTGCAAGCTACGCCAATTCCGCTTACGCTGCGCTACGTTAAACTTACTATTTTATATACTGCAAAACGCAAAAAGCCCGCTACTATATAGCGGGCTTTTTGTCTCTATCTATTTGTCTGTATCTTTTTTATCTATATGCAGTATAGAGCACTACATTAACTAAGATAGGTTTAATGCTATCTACTTAGCTTATTTATACAGGCTTACTTGTTTGCAGCGGCTTGCGTTGCAGCAACTTCTGCAGCAAAGTCTTCTTGCTTTTTCTCAATGCCTTCGCCAACTTCTAAGCGCTTAAAGCCTAATACTTTAACGCCCTCAGCTTTTAGTACGTCGCCGACTTTTTTGTCGTTGTCCATGACGTATGGCTGACGCAGTAGGGTCACTTCATCAAGATACTTACGCAGACCGCCTTCGATCATTTTTTCAACGATGTTATCAGGCTTACCAGATTCGCGAGCTTTGGCTTCAATGATATCTTTTTCACGAGCCAATACGTCTGCAGCCACGTCTTCGTCATCTACCGCTACTGGGTTAAAAGCGGCGATATGCATAGCAAGGTTTTTACCAGTATCAGCATTACCACCTTCAAAAGATACGACCACACCGATACGTAATCCATGACGATATGAGGCAAGGTTATCGCCTTCTAGCGTCTCAACGCGGCGTAATTGGATGTTCTCACCGATTTTTTGTACCAGTGATACGCGAGCTTCTTCGACTGTTTGACCATCGCCGTATGGCAATTGATTGATAGCTTCAACGTCAGTCGTATTGTTTTCTAAAGCGATATTAGCGACTTTTTCAGCAAAAGCTGTAAAGTTGTCATCTTTGGCGACAAAGTCAGTTTGGCAGTTAACTTCTACCAAGAATGCTTTTTTGTCGTTTTGTGCGATGATGATAGCACCGTCAGCAGCGATATTACCTGCTTTTTTGGCTGCTTTTGCTTGACCCGATTTACGCAAGTTATCGATGGCAACTTCAACATCGCCATTTGACTCCTCTAGTGCTTTTTTGCACTCCATCATGCCAAGACCAGTACGGTCACGCAATTCTTTTACCATTTTGGCAGATACTTTTACGTCTGTCATAAGAGTTACCTCTATTTGTTGTGTGTGAAAATGCTTAATATAGGTTTGCTTAACGAATAATAGCGCCTAAAAAGACTATTTATTGTATAAAAGGCATGACGAGTAAACCTTCATCATGCCCCTTATTGATAATAAATAGGTCACTAACAATAAGTTAGTGTTACGCTTAGTTAAGACTTATAGATCAGTTTGTGCTTCGGCTGGGTTTTCAACCGCAGGTGCTTTGGCAGGTTGCTCAATCGCAGTTGCTGACTCTTCGGTAGCAGGTGCTTGCTTATCCGCTGGTGCTTGCTCAGACGCTTGCTCTTGATCCGCTTTGCCGCCCGCTTGCGTTTGTGCATACTCTTTACCCGCGATGATCGCATCAGCCATAGAGCTGACATATAAAGTCACGGCGCGAATAGCATCATCGTTAGCAGGGATGATGTAATCAACATTGTCAGGATTAGAGTTTGTATCGACGATACCGATCACAGGGATACCTAGGTTTTTAGCTTCTTTAATAGCAATCGCTTCGTGATCAACGTCAACAACGAAGATAGCGTCAGGTAGGCCGCCCATGTCTTTGATACCGCCTAATGAGCGCTCAAGCTTTTCCATATCACGTGTACGCTCTAGAGCTTCACGTTTAGTTAGCTTAGCAAAAGTACCGTCTTCCGCTTGCTTCTCAAGCTCTTTTAGACGAGTGATTGACTGGCGTAGTGTTTTCCAGTTGGTCAGCATTCCACCTAACCAGCGATGGTCGACGTATGGCATGCCAGCACGCTGTGCTTGCTCACGGATGATACCGCTTGCCGCACGCTTAGTACCTACAAATAGTACCTTGTTTTTCTTAGATGCTAAGCCGTTTACGTAAGTCAAGGCTTCGTTAAACGCTTTTACGGTATGCTCTAGGTTGATGATGTGAATCTTATTACGGGCACCAAAGATATAAGGACCCATTTTTGGATTCCAAAAACGAGTTTGGTGACCAAAGTGAGCGCCAGCTTGGAGTAAGTCGCGCATTGCGATTTGTGTTGGGTTGTCATTTGCCATGTAAAAATGTCCTATTGGTTGGGTTATGCCTCCACATCACAAAAACTGCCTATCTAGCGACACGCATTTGCAAAGCGTTTTTTAAGGTAAATAAAAAGGCTTATGCAAATTAATCAAGTCGCCAAACACCCAGCAATTTTTTGCCATGATGTGTGTGTCATTGGTTGGTTAAAAAATGCACTATCAAAAAATAGCTGCGCTGTATTTTATCATATATTAAGTAGCAATCTCTAGTTATTTAAATCGTACGAATAATCTATCTATAGGTTGTGGATATCCATCAAGTCTAAAATAGACAAAGAGTAGAATGCAAAAAAACGACGTCTGAGCGTCGTTTTAATATGGTCGATTCGAAATAAAATAAACTATTATCAGTTTTGTAGTGGTTCAACTATACTTAACATGTTCAACTTTATATTGCAGTGAACCGTCTTTAGGCAATACAGATACCTATTACCGCCTCATGACCACACCAAGTAAAAGGCGTTATATAGCTATGACGATCATTGGGTAGGTAGGATAAGCTTGGCGCGCCCTCAACGATAGTGGGAGGGGAAATAATAAAGTCGGCGCCAAATTCAGTACGGGCATTACCTGATATGGTGTTCGCCATCTCACCAAGTAGATCTTTCATCATTTTAAGGGACGTGTCAGGCTCACCCATGATTCTGATAATCTCGCGCAGCATATTACTCGGAGCACTAACATAAACGCACCCAGTCAGTGGTCCTGATATCTTGATAATACCGCTATAATCATAGCCTACTGCGACTTTATTATCACTTAGATATGGAGTGTCAAGTGAAACACTATCAGTGCCAATCTGTGTAAAAAAGGCATCGATTGAGCTTAAAAAGACCCCTAATTTTTCAACTTTGATCATAATATTATCCGTATATAATACCCAGTAGCTAAAGCATTAGTCTTCAAGACAAACGACGATTTCACCGATCTGTGATAACCAAGTAATAGGAATAATAAAAGAGCGCTCATCATCAGGTAGAACGATACTTTGCGGCGCACCTTTAAACACAAAAGGGACAGAGATGTGAAACTCAGAACCGAACTCTGTACGCGCGTTGCCAGCGATAGTATTAGCTACTTCACCTGCTAGATCGATATACATCGCTTCACTAGTATCCCTCTCGCCCATACTACTTAATATAGAAGATAGTAGCTTGCGAGTCGCCGAAAAATACACTACCCCTTTTTGTGCACCAGATATACCGATGACGCCAGTATAGTCGAGCACTTTAGGCGGCTTACCTTCTAGCAAGTAAGGCGTATCTACCACCATCTCCTCGCTACCAAACTGGTTAAAATAGTGGCTAATAATATCTAAAAAAATCTGTAGCTTTTGCTCTTTCATAGTATTTTTCTTGTATTTAATGGGTATGAGCTTAGTTTGCGTCAGCTCATTAGTCTTGCATCAATTCGTGTAAGGACTCAACCAAATCCTCTTCTGAAAAAGGCTTGCATAAAAACCCGCTAGCACCGAGCGATAGCGCCTCAATACCAGTAGATTTATCAGACAAAGCTGACACGACTAAGATACGTACATCAGGATCAATGGCGATAATCTTTTCGATGCACTCTAGGCCATCCATTTGCGGCATCGTCAGATCCATCGTAATCACATCAGGGCGGTGCACATTGAACTTCTCTACCGCCTGCACGCCACTGGTTGCCGTCGCTACTAGCATAAAGTTGCCAGAGTCATACGCTCGCTGGATACGGTTTCGAATGATGTTTGAATCATCAACGATCATTAGTTTATACATAGTTTACTCTCAACTGGCTTTTGGTAATTTGATAACAAAACGTGTCATCTTACCCAGTTCACTATTTACGTTTAGACTACCATCATGCTCTTTTATCAAAGACTTGATGATGTCTAGCCCAACACCGCGGCCGCCATCTTCATCAGCATACTCCTTGGTAGAGAACCCTGAAGCGAACAACTGTTTGAGTAGCTTAGCTTGACTAAAGGTAGCAACCTCTTCTTTACTATAGCGGCTACCTTCAACCAATCTACGGCGAATGCTATCGTAATCAATACCTTGACCGTCATCTTGGATAGTGATGACAAAGTCTCGGCCAACATTTTGCATCTCAAGTTCAATGGTTCCAACGTTTGATTTGCCCGCTGATTTACGAGCCTCTGGCGTCTCTACTCCGTGAACGATAGCGTTACGTAGGAGCTGAATACTAATCTCTTTCACGGATTTTTTAAGACGCTCTGGTACACTGACATGACTCAAAGTTTGGCTTTGAAGTTGTACATATTTATCTTGTCTGGTGGCAATGTCTTGCGCGAACTCTTGATAATATGGCATATAGTCATCGTCTGAATCATCATCTAAATCAATGTCCATACCCTCATCACTATAGGTGTCATCGCTTGCGCTATAGGTATTATCGCTTGTGCTATGAGTACTCAAATTTTCAGAAACTTGCGCAACTGGCTGAGCCGCAGCTGGTTCTGCTACAACTTGAGGCTCTACAGCTCTTGGCTTAGCAGCAGATGATTGGTTAATACGCTTACCTAAAGCTTCAATAGTGTTAGACAAAGTGAGGAGCTCATCTAGATGAACGGCTAGCGGCAAAAAGTCGTTACCTGATAAGGTGCCTTGGTTTTGTAGCGCATGAAGTTTGTCTTCTGCTTCTGAGGCAATCTTAGTAAAGCTATGCAATTTAAGTGCAGACGCCTCGCCTTTTAGGCTATGCATATCGCGATAAATGGCTTTAAGTTTACCTTCAAGCTCATATTGCGAGCTGCCTGGGTTTTTTAGAATGTTGTTGATTTTTTCGATATGCTGTTTGGTGTTATCGATGAACTCATTAATCACCTTTGGATTTACGTTCAAGATAGTGGTCAGCATCTCGATTTGCATATCGTTTTGTGAGCGCTCTTTTTCTAGGCGCTGTTCAAGATAAACGGCATCTGATACGTCATTAACGTTGACCAAAATACGCGCAATATCTTTATTGTTGTAAACTCGTGAGAACTTAAAATCTAAGAAGCGACTGTCTGAACCTTGCTCACCTGATACATTATGCAATCTCACTTTGTGCAATGGATTTAATGAGTCGACGAGTTTTTCTTTTACTCGCGGATTGTATAGCTGCTCAATGAATTGCTTGGTCGTCGTCAAATCTTTATCAGAGATACGGCCACGCAATACACTGGTAAAGTTCTCGCCCGCTAAATTATCGGTACCGATAATATTGTTTAGTGCCCGAGAATGCTGTTGTCCGATATTTAAGTCTTTATCTAACAAGAATAGACCGGTATTTACCGTTTGCATGATCTCTTGCGTCTCACGACGAGCTGCTAGTGCTTCAGCATCTGTCTCACGCAAGCGGCGAACAAAGAAGAATACAAAGACTAAGAAGTAAGCAAAGATTGCCGCAACCCCTAGTAGCTGAACTAGACGGATCGTATTAGCCTGAGCTTCTGACTGAGCATAAACTTCATCGGTCAGCTCGTTTAAAGAGTCATTCATACGCAAACTTGATGTTTTAGCTTGATCATTGGCCAGTGCAAGCTCACTTGATGAGTCAATTAAAATATCATCAGCACCATCAAGATAGTTTTCGATAAGCGGCTTTAGCTTATCCCACTCTTGTTGTGCGGTTTCAAGTGCGTTTTGCTCATACTCGCCTTGTATTTGAGGAACACTGATCGTTGTACCATTGCTATTAATATAGTTTGAGCCGTTACTCATACCCTTTAACAGCTGATCAATATCTTGTGTATTGGTTTCAAGTCTTTCTCTGACTCGTACTTGGTGTGGCGAGTTAATGTGCTCGCCAGTACTATTTTGCAAATCAAATAAGTCTTTAATAATCGTTTGCGCATTGTTCGCAGTTTTGTTGGAGAGGTTAACCAGGGTTGTATTGCGCTCAAGAATACTTGAGGTATAAAAAGTAAAAGCGAGCAAAACCCCAATGAGCGTTAAAAACGCTACAATGGATAAGATTAAACCGCGATAACGTGAACCGTCATTTATATTTGCGATAGCCATAGCTGATTCCTTTCAATATAGATAAATACGTACTTGCCATAAGCAAGACAGAATAGTTTATTGTGCAAGAATTATTGCATCGCCTTCTCTTGCTCTAATACCGCAGACGTTAAATCCTCACCGAACCATTTAGTCGTTAATTTACCGTAAGTACCATTTTCTTTAATAGTTTTGAGACCAGCGTTTACTTTCTCTAGCAATTCAGGCTGATCTTTGTCAATGACTAACACTTTGCGAGCCGCTTCTGCGGTTAAGTCTTCGTAATCAAAATACTGAGGTTGTAGACTTGGCAAATCTTCCATGATATAGCGCAGCGCTCCTGAATCCTCTGCTACTGCGTCAACCTTTCCTTGTGCCATCGCTTGTACTGCGGCAAAGGTAGTAATGTAGGGTTCAACTGATTTTACCTTGAACTGACCGCTGCTAAAAAACTCATGCTGTACCGTATCATCTAGCACACCAATTCTGACGTTGCTTAAGTCGTTTAAAGAGTTTAGATTTAGCGATTCATCTAGATACAATAGCGTAGAGGGCAGCGGCGCATAAGGATCTGAGAGCAGATATTTGCTAGCGCGCTCAGCACTGTATGGAATAGCTGCAGCAATCATATCCCGGTTTTTGCTATCTAAATTCTCAAAGATCACCTCCCAGCGATCGGTATAGTTCTCTACTCGAAAGCCTTGATCCTCTCCAATAGCATTCATAACATCTATATCAAACCCACTTACGTTACCGTATTCATCTTTAAATTCATAAGGAGCAAAATCTGAATCAGAAGCTACCCGAACTACTGGCGCTGAATCAGGTAATTTACTGACAAACTCTTCTTCAGTTGTACCTTCTGAATTTGCAACTTCTTGAGTAGCAGGATTGCCAGAATTGCTACATCCTAACAAGCTAACGCTCATCATTACTGGAAAAATGTATAGTAATTGCTTCATAATTGACCCTTAATTCAAAATTCATTTAGCCAGTACTATGTCTCAATAGTAAGCTTATGTTTCACATACATTGAAAATGTAAATATTTAGTTACATTACATACTAATAAGGTCATAAGTAAATTGCAACATTTTAATTATAATAGTTGAATGAGATTTATATTTCTCAAAATGAATATAAATATCTATTTATATAAATATATTAAGGACAATGTTCACGTTAAAGTTCACATTAACTTACTGCTCTGTGATTTTGGTAATAGTAAACAAATATTCATATTTTCTTATTTATCAATTAAGTAATTGGCATGTTTGAAAATTAAAAAAACTCAACATATTATGATATATTGAGTTCTTGTGAAGCTATATTAAGACTACAGATATTACTCAGCATCATCCAAATTTAAGTTACGATCAATCTGCCAAATTAAATAAGCGCCAAGGCTCATAAGTGAGAACATAGCAATCCCAATCTTAAGCACAGGATTCACCGGGAACAGATTGAGCAGTAGCCCGCCGAATATTCCCACCGAAAACATCAAAGAGCCTTGTAGCGCGCTTGCCATACCAGCGCGTTTTTTCTGAAACGCTAGCGCAATAGCCGATGCGTTGGGCTGCGTAAGACCCAATCCTGCAATACAAAAGAAGATACAAGTCAATACCAACGGCAGCCAAGCATCAGTACCAAATAGTATACCTATAACAAACAGCGCGGCCGCTGAGATGACCTGCATCATCGCCCCAAAACGCAAAATACTCAGGATACGAAAGCGATTGGTGAGCCACTGATTAAGCTGCGTCAAAAGCACAAACCCTGCCGCATTCATCCCAAAGAGCCAGCCAAAATGCGTCGCTGAAACACCATAAGTGTCCATAATGAGCTCAGATGCCGAGCTAATATAGACGAACATCGCTCCCATCAATAATCCGCCACCTATAGCCGGATAGCTAAAGCTTCTATCCTTTAATAGATCCCAGTATTGACTCATCACCTCTTTGGCGGGACGCGCGTTACGATTCTCTTCTGTTAACGTCTCAAAGAAAAAGAATTTAGTGAGGAGTAGATTAAACGCCCCAAAAGCGGCCAAAAACCAAAAGATAGAATGCCAACTAAAAAACTGTAAAAATAGCGCACCAAGCGATGGCGCAAGTATGGGTGCAAGCCCCATGACCAAAATCATGATAGAGAATGCTTTTGCTGTTTGCTTAGCGGTAAGCCTGTCACGAATCGCCGCGCGCGTCACAACTGACCCCACGCAAGCACCGAGGGCTTGTACTGTACGCCCTACAAATAGCACATATTCGCTATCAGTCAGTGCACAGACAATAGAGGCAATCACATACAGCGTCATCCCAAAATATAGGGGTTTGACGCGGCCAACGCGATCACTCAAAGGCCCGTAAATAAGTTGTCCAAAGACCAAACCGACAAAATACGCGGGTACAGAGTTGGCCATAAAAGCGGTCGATACGCCAAAATCATCCGCCATAGAAGGCAGCGCGGGCAAATACATATCGATAGACAAAGGCCCAACGGCAACAATAAGCCCAAGCATCATAATCCAAGCAACAGGCAGATCTGCTGAGCGTACGCGCTCGCTCGCTATTGGTTTAGGATTGATTGGGGTGTTTGGAGTAGACATAGCAAGACCGCATGATTTGATGAAATAAATATATATACTGCTTGAAATCGCAAAAAAAACAGCAGACAAGGCTATATCGCACTGTCTGCTGGAATTTCAATAGGTAAAGGGGCTGAGCTGCGATATATACTTACAAGATACTATAATATATGAAGTAAAGACATATGTTTATAGTATGCATAACGACTATCTAAACTGACGCTTGTTAAAGGTAATACTGGCATCCTTGGCTTTTTTGAGGGCAAGTTTGCGGTTGCGACCTAGCATGACTTTGAGTTGCCACATTTTTTCTTTATATAGCGTCATAGCAGGTTGCTGATGCATCGCATTAATCACGCGCTTGCTCGCCAGCACCGCATCGGGTGAACGCTCGGCGAATTCAGCAGCTAATCTTTGCGCATGTTCAAGCGGCTCATCACTACAGTGACTGACCAGACCTAGCGTCTTGCCCTCAGTACCATCGATAAGGCGCGCACTCATGGTCAGCTCCTTGAGCACATCCTCTCGCACCACCCCAAAGGCGGATTGCGTCAGACCCATATCAGGTACCAAACCCCACTTAGCTTCCATAATAGATAGCTTACAATCTGGATGACTGACGCGCACATCACAAGCGAGTGCCAGCTGTAATCCTGCACCGATGCAATGACCCTCTAACACAGCGATCACTGGAATTGGCACCTCACGCCAGACGAGACATACGCGTTGGAACATACTCTGCCAAGGCTTTACTAACTCCCAAAACGCATAAGCTTGATTCTTAGGATTGTTTAAATCACCCAGATCAATACCCGCGCAGAATGTTCCCTCGGCACCATTGATGATGACCGCGCGCAGACTCTTGTCTTTATCAATGCGCTTAGCTACTTTGACCAGCTCAGTGACTAGCTCAAAGCTCAAAGCGTTTTTTTTGTGTGGTCTATTGAGCGTAACCGTCAAAATATCGTCAGTTACGCTAACTTGTAGCGCTTTGTATTGATGAGTGGTGATAGGGTGCATAATCATCCTTAAGGTTAAGTAGCAAATGCTCAAATAGATAGGTACAACAATCATAGCAAGGTTAAGGGCGTTGTGTCAGCGCAATAACTGACCCCAGATATCACATTAGATCATTTTCCACGTCATATCATTTTCACTCAAACGGTGATAGTTCAATTGCGGATAAGAAGAGAGATCAAGGGCTTGTAAATGGTTTAGTGCTCTTATTAACGCCTCATAATAAGGCGCGAGCATTGCCAACTGAGCGGGCGTCGTATGCTGCACATTTAATAAGCACTTATCCTCTAAGTCTTGGCTAGCCTGCCGTAGCTCTGGTACGCCTGTATAGCGACTAGCGCCCAATATACGGTGAGCAATTTGCGCCAGCATACTACGATCATGAGCATGCCAAGCTTTGGTCAGTGCTTTTTTTTCGTCATCGATAGTATCGAGCATCATAGTAATCAGCTTGGCTGCAAGCTCAGGTTTATTGGCAGATCGAGTCAATGCATCTTGCCAGTCAAAAATGTCAGAATCTCTATTCGTACGCAAATGACGGCTATTGATACTACTCATTATTTGAGCATTAGTTACAGATGAGATGTCGCGTGACCACAAGCTTTGAGAAGGTTGCACAAAGGGCGGTCTGACAAAAGAAGCTTTGGTAAAGGGGTTGTCATTTTGAGAATGTGACTGCTCATTTTCGTTCTGATTTACCTGAGTAGTAGAGGTAAAATCATAACTGGCCTCGCGTCTATAGGCAGGCTCTTGATTATAGCTACCCTTATAGTAGCCTTTGTAGTTGTCTTTAGTTTGACTGTCACGCAGATAGTCATCACGGATTTTTTTGAGAGATAGTGGTCGCGTGGTTCTTTTTTCAATCGTATGCGCATCAGTGATCAAGGCTTCGATTTGTTTTTCGTCGTTATCAGTTATAGGGTTGGCGTTGAGCGTTTTTGACATGCTTAGAGGATGAGCTTGTGTTTTAGTATCGTCTTTAATAGCCCCAGAATCGCCCTGCTCAATAGCAAGCGCTGAGTCGTTGAAATTTGCGGTTCGCCCAAGCCACTTTTGCAGCACTTGCAAGAGCTGTGGCTGGCTAATAGGCTTACCCACGTAATCATCTATACCGCTTGCGATCAGCTGCTCACGCTCATCAGCGAGCCCGTGCGCAGTCAAAGCAATAATAGGAATACGTTTATCTGGGTTCTCAATTTTACGAATTTGCGCAGCAGCTTCACGTCCTGACATACGCGGCATTTGAATATCCATAAATATCAGATCGATATAATGCTTAAGAGCCTCCTCTACCTTATCTTGCTTGGTAAGTTCTGGTGGCAGCTGGCTACGAGTGTCGCGGCTTTGTGCTTTGGATACCTGAGTTTTGTCATGCAAATTGTGTTTGAGCGTTTTCATATTTTCGACTGAGGTTTGTTGCTTACTAATGATCTCTATGGCATCAAAGCCGCTATTAGCGGTCACAACATGAATGCCAAGCTCGCTAAGTAGCGCGTCCAAAACCAGCAAATTTGGCAGGTGATCATCAACTGCCAGTACCGTCATACCCGTCCAGCGTGGCTCTTTGATCTGCTCTATAGCGCGGCGCTTGCGGGTATCGAGCATTGTATAGAGCTGACGCTTATCTAGCGGCTCATATAAAATATTGGCTTGGTATCGGTTTAATAAAGCTTTGTCGGCAGCAACTTGATAACCAAATACGGCAAGTTTGCCTTGATAGTGCAAACGGATCTGTTTGAGTAGCGCCATCATATCGTCTTGAGTATCATCATCAACAATGACCCAATCCCAGTAGTTGCCCTGCTCCTTCAATGATTCCAGCACGCCCGGTAGAGAATTGGCTTGCACCAGTTTAATCGGCAAACTGTGCAAACTGGCTTTGAGTACCTGTCTGGAGGCGGCATGATTGATCCAAACCAGTACATTAAATTCATCATGAGCGCTTGCCAGCGGCGCAAGTCTCGGTAAATCAATCGTTTGCTCAGCGGCTGCCTCTAGCACATTGACATGCGCTGGCATACGAAACCAAAAGGTCGCGCCTTTATTAGCAATGTTTTCTTGCGCATTGTCATAAAACCCAATGTCACCACCCATAAGACGAGTGAGTTGCTTGGATATCACAAGGCCCAAACCTGTACCGCCATATTGACGAGTAATTGATGGATCACCTTGACTAAAGCTTTGAAACAGCATCTTTTGATCGCTCTTGGATATCCCCTTACCGCTATCTTGTACACTAATGATTAAATGATCATCTCTGTGATCGTCTAAGCTTACGCGCACCACCACATCGCCGCTATCTGTGAATTTGATAGCGTTGCCGACGATATTGGTCAATATTTGCTTAAGTCGTAGCGCATCGCCATTAATGCACATGGGCACATCGTTATAGAACAGTACTGCCATACGCAGACCTTTTTCAGAAGCCACAGGCGAGAGCATATCGACCACGTCATAAACCGTGCTATAAAGGTCAAACTCGTGACAATCGAGCACGAGTTTACCCGCCTCAATCTTTGAAAAATCGAGCACATCATGAACCAGAGCCAGTAGATGTGCAGAGGACTTGCGGATGGTTTGTACGTACAAATCTTGCTCGGTATTAAGCTCACCGTGACGCGCGAGCAGATTAATAAAGCCATCAATACTGTTAAGCGGCGTACGGAGCTCATGACTGATATTGGCCAAAAACGCAGATTTTGCTTGACTGGTTGAGATGGCGGCATCGCGGGCATTTCTAATAGAGATGTTCTGCATCTCCATCTCATCAAAAGCAAGGCGCAGATCATCTTCGGTTTGCTCGGCGTGGTCTTTTAGCTCCTGAAAGCTTGAGTGCAAACGGCGCAAGGTTCTAACCAGATCTTGTTGCAATAGATTAAGCTCGCCATCAGACTCAACCAGCACAGGCTTGTACAAATTATCAACCTGCGTGCGCTGAAGTTGCAAGCGCAGCTCATAGATAGGTGCAATCCAGCGTTTGGCATAGATGTTTAGAGTCAATAGCAAAATTAAAATCGTAAACAGACCAGTAATCGCTAGCGCCATGGCAATACGGTAACGGGCGATATAGAGCGGCTGGTTGTCCATATCAACGAGCAGCCAGAATTTTTGTCCGTCAAAACCACCTAATAAGCTGCCGTATACTGTACCAATAGGCGATGGCTGCTGCGATAAAAAGTCCTTGTTGACATCAATAACAGGCCACGCCTCCTCCACCCCATAGCCCACAGTCATCAAAATCTCATCGTTATCGTCAACGATAGCGATGCGCTGTACATGCTGGTCCGATTGCATTTGACTTAGCTTTTCACGGATAATTCCTAAAGCTGCTACGGCCTCTGATGAGGCCTTGTCCGTAGCTAATGCTTGATTTTTTTGCGCTAATAATTGTGGTACTAAGTCTCGAACCATAGGCTTGTAGCGAATAAGCACCGCCTCAGCTAAAGCTTCTTGCTCTGAATCACTGGCGCGCATGGTCTCAGTAAATACCAAGATACCACCAACGATTGCCAACACACATATTGGCAAAAACACCAAAAGGATCAGCTGACCATAGGCGCTACTAGTATTAAAGCGTTTTTTTTGTGCCATAAGTAGCTTGACTCCATTATCCTGCGAGCTTTGTGACTGTGTGAAAATCTTAAAACTTTGATGTCCGTATTTTAGCAGCATTTATGATAACAGGGGCTATCAATACCATTTGCCCGTTTGCACTAACCCAATTACAGATAGCCTAGTTACAGATAGGTGTCGATGGCATAAGCGCTGCCAAAAACAAAATGATATAATAAGCCCACTTTTTGTCAGTCGCCTTTATGCCTTAAATACTAAGGAGCTACTGGCGCTTATAAGACAACCCTAGTCTTATCTAAAAATATATAAGGATGCCGTATGTCGTCTACAGATTTTATCACTCAGATTAGCACATTAGCGGACTGCGTCGGTCAAACGCCTTTAGTCAAATTGCAGCGTTTGCCAGAACAAGAAAATATCACTAATGGCGCGCAGCTTTTGGGTAAGCTTGAGGGCAACAATCCGGCAGGTTCGGTCAAAGATCGCCCTGCATTTAACATGATCTATCAAGCACAGATGCGCGGTGATATCAAACCTGGTGACATGCTCATTGAGGCGACCAGTGGCAACACAGGTATCGCCCTCGCCATGGTCGCCGCTATGCGCGGCTATCCGATAACTTTGCTTATGCCAACAAATTCAACTCAAGAGCGTAAGGATGCCATGCTCGCTTATGGCGCAACCTTAATCAATGTCGATGAAGGCATGGAAGCGGCGCGTGATATGGCGCTACAAATGCAAGCGAATGGTCAAGGTATCGTGCTCGATCAGTTCAATAATCCTGACAATAGCCAAGCGCATTACCTCACGACAGGGCCTGAGCTTTGGGCTCAAACTAACGGCAAAATCACTCATTTTATTAGCTCTATGGGGACAACAGGGACAATCACTGGCGTATCTAAATACCTAAAAGAGCAAAACCCAGAGATCAAAATTATTGGCTTGCAGCCTGATGAGGAGGCGGCTATCGCTGGTATCCGCCGCTGGCCTGCCGCTTACATGCCTGGAATATATAATGCTGACTTAGTCGATGAAGTTATGGATATCGATCAGCATATCGCTGAGATTTACATGCGTAAGCTTGCCAAGACGGAAGGCATTTTCGCAGGCGTATCCTCTGGCGCGGCAGCGTGGGCAGCGGTGCAAGTTGCCAAAGCTAATCCTAATGCTGTCATTGCCTTTATCGTCTGCGACCGAGGCGATCGTTATCTATCGACTGGTCTTTATAACGTGGACGATAACCGTGCTGAGTAAAGATGATCGCTACTAAACACCTTAGCTAAAACTGATAACGGCATAACATTTTAGATGACCGATTTTTAGATGACCCTTTAGGATTTATTATGACCCAAGCTCTACCGTCAAACCCTGTGCTTGTTTTTGATATCGAGACGGTAGCCGATACGGATGCTGCCCGCCGTATTTATCCGCAATTGGCTGATCTAAGTGATAGCGAGGCGCTGAGTGCACTCCAGTCTATTCGCCTGCAAGAGGCAGGTCATGACTTTATGCGCCTGCCCCTTCAGCGTATTGTCTGTATCTCAGCGCTATATATCAAAGGTGAGCAGTTCTCTTTGTTTTCACTCAGTGCTGATAAGTTTAGTGAAAAAGACATTTTGGCAAAGTTTTTTCGCGCTTTTAGTGAGGTTGAGACCTTGCCGCAGCTCATTAGCTGGAACGGCTCTGGGTTCGATATTCCTGTGCTTATTTATCGCGCGATGCAATACGATCTGTCAGCGCCTTGGCTGTTTGAAGAAGGCGAGCGTATCAAAAACATGCGTTTTAACAATTATGTCAATCGCTTTCAGACCCGTCACTTAGACTTGATGGACAGATTTAGCCAGTACGGCGCTAGTCGCCGCGAGGCGATGGATGTTGTCGCTAGCCTCTATGGCTTACCTGGCAAGACCGACGTCGATGGTAGTATGGTCGGCGCACTCGTTGCGGCTGACAATTGGCAGACGCTCTCGACGTATTGTGAGTCTGATGTGATGAATACTTGGCTGATTTATTTGCGCTGGCTGCGACTGACAGGGCAACTATCGTCACAAGGCTTTAGCGACTGGCAACAGCGTAGTCATGACTATCTTAAAACGTTAACGCAAGCGGATGGTAGTCTACGTCACGAGTCTTTTATTGCAGATTGGTCCACTTCTTTATAACTTCTTTTTCTTTTTTTAATGCTAAGGCAGGTTTATGCAACCCACCGATTCACAACCCTTAAATAACCAAGATACCCAAAGTATCGCTAACGACGATACCTCTCAGACCACAACTTCTCAGACCGCAACTTCTCAGACCATAGTAGTGCCGCCTAATAAGAAAAAGTCAAAACCCTCGACCAAAACGCGTCGCCGCCTAAAGGATGCAGAGCCACTGCCCTTCACTATCGACGGTCTATCTCATGATGGGCGCGGCGTCGCTATTTATGGCAAGGGTTTTGATGAGCAGCAAGGTCACGCGCAGGACAAACATGGCAAAAAAGTCTTTGTCAGTTTTGCATTACCTGGTGAAAGCGCCTTAGTCAAGTTGACCAACAGCCGCGCCAGCTTCGAAGAAGGCGACGCCATTGAGGTAACGAAAAACCCCAATCCTGAGCGCGCCGTACCGCCCTGCCCGCACTTTGGTGTTTGCGGCGGTTGCAACTTACAGCACTGGCAGCCTGACGCGCAAATTAACTTTAAGCAATCTGTCCTCGCTGAGATGCTCATGCATCAAGCCCATGTTGCCCCTGACCACTGGCTTGACCCTGTCGTCGGTGACAGACTTGGCTATCGTACCAAAGCGCGATTGGGCGTGCGTTATGTGGTCAAAAAACAGACGGCGCTGGTAGGCTTTCGTGAGCGCTCTAGTAATTTTTTGGCAGAGCTCAATGAATGTCATATCCTAGATCCGCGTATTGGCTTTGAGATTGAAAACTTAAAAGCGCTTATTAGCACTTTAGATAGTCGTGACAAAATCGCTCAGTTAGAGCTGGCGATGGGTGAATATTTGCCGGATCTTCCTGATGGTGATCAGCCCGTTGCTTTAATTGTCCGCAACCTTGCGCCTTTATCAGCAAGTGACATCGATAAGCTCAAAGCGTTTTTTGCAGCGCGTAACTGGCAGCTGTATCTGCAATCTAAAGGTGCAGATACGATTGAGCGCATTGCTTTAACCGATAAAGATGATCTGAGCGAGCAGTTTGGTCGTCTGTATTATGAATTACCTGAGTACGATCTCACTTTTGAATTTATTCCAACTGACTTTACCCAAGTCAATCTCTCGGTCAATCGGCAAATGACCAAACTTGCTTGTGATTTACTAGATCTAAAAGCAGGCGAGCGCGTATTGGACTTATTTAGTGGCCTTGGTAATTTTAGCCTGCCACTAGCGCGTTTGGTTGGAGCTACAGGATCGGTCGTTGGGGTTGAAGGTAGTGATGCTATGACCGCGCGCGCCGCTGATAATGCGCGCCGCAATCAGCTCGATAATACTGAGTTTTACGCACAAGACTTAACTCAAGATTGCACCGATAAGCCTTGGGCCAATCAAGGTTTTGATGCTTTGCTAATCGATCCACCGCGCTCTGGTGCTTGGGAGATTATGCAATATCTGCCCAAATTCAATGCTGAGCGTATTGTTTACGTGTCCTGTAACCCAGCAACGCTTGCCCGCGATACCAAAGCGCTACTTGAGCAAGGCTACCGTCTGACCCATGCAGGAGTGATGGATATGTTTTGTCATACCGGTCACGTCGAATCTATCGCACGCTTTGAGAAAATCGCTTGAGTAAGCTGAGTGTAGGTTACGTTTGACTTTAATTTCCTTACACAGGCTGTCTTGTATGATGACACTAAAGTGAGATAATTAAAGAGAGAACAATAAAATACATACTCGTTGGGTACTCATACTTATCAGATAATAATATGCAGATACCTATATGCAGATATCTAGTAGTTGTTAGCATTTATAACTATTCAAATTTTGATAACAGCTGCTAAAAATTGATTTTTGGCGGCTGTCATTATTTAAAAGTGACTTGTTTTGAGCAATCAGACAAAAATCTAGCAAGATGAAGTATGACTTAGGGTTAGCAAAAGGAGGCGGCGATGGTAAAAATTCGCGAAGGATTACCATTAGTAGATGGACAGATGACAGAGACTGATAGTGCCTCGCTTGCAGCGCAGTTGGTTGCCAATCAGCGCTCTCATCAATCAGCCAATAGCTACGCGCAAATACCGCTAGATATCAAAGCCCAATTGGCGACCCACAAACTACATACCACCTTTGATCGCTCAATCTCTTTTGAGCAAGACGATTCTGCTATCAAAGATGACTACTCTAACAATAAGCTACTCGAAAAATCCAACATCCCATTAGAAGACATCGATGATGCCAATATCGATGTACCTGTTTGGCTAGATAATGTTGCTAAGCGTATTGGGCAGGAATCTGTTCCTATTTTAAGTGATGCCTGCGAGTTTATCCGTAGTCGCATGAATACTAGCGAGTCTGAGCGCTCAGGTGCCTATGTGACCGGTATTGGTATGGCAGATATCTTAACTTACCTGTATCAAGATGAAGACGCTTTGGTCGCCGCTATGCTCTATCGTAGCGCTCGTAAATCGATGATTAGTCTGGCAGATATCCAAAAGCACTTCAACGCTGATATCGCAACATTAGTTAAAGATACCTTAGCCATGGGAAAACTGTCCGCTATTATTGAGAGCAGTAAGCGCCTAGAGGATCATTTCGTTAACAATCAGCGCGAACAGTTATCTAACATCTATAGCATGCTCATCTCAGTGACCAACGATGTACGCGTGGTGCTCATTAAATTAGCTGAGCGCACCTTTGCTATGCGTGAATTAAATTTCGCTGATGAGGAGCGTCAACGCCGAGTGGCACGTGAGGTCATGACTATTTATGCGCCTCTCGCCCATCGTCTTGGTATTGCTCAGCTCAAATGGGAGCTTGAGGATTTGGCATTTCGCCATCTTGCTCCTGATAGATACAAAGAGATCGCCAAATTACTCTCTGAAAAGCGCAGTGAGCGTGAGTCCTATATCCAGCGTGTTCAGAACAAACTGAGCGAAGCTTTGATTGATGCTAATATCGAAGGCGAGGTATCAGGACGCGTCAAACACATCTATTCTATTTATCGCAAAATGAAGCTTAAAGGCTTATCTTTTGATCAGCTTTATGACATTCGTGCGCTTCGAGTTTTGGTCAACTGCCCATCAGACTGCTATCATGTTTTAGGTTTGGTTCACGGCTTTTGGCGTTATATACCAGAGCAGTTCGATGATTATATTACCAATCCCAAATCTAATGGTTATCGATCCTTGCATACTGCCGTTATCGCAGAGAACAAGTCGTTAGAAGTACAGATTCGTACGCATGAGATGCATTTTGAGGCTGAGCTTGGCATGTGCGCGCATGTCAATTACAAAGAGGGGTTAAAGAATAAAAAAGATACTTACTTTAATCAAAAAATCAGCTCTTTGCGTCACTTGCTCTCTTTGAATAACGAGGTTCGCAATCGTTCAGACTCGGCCTTGACCATTGAGGACGATTTAGGCGGCATTGCCTTTACTGAGCTTGAAGATGAAGAGCACATCGTTGATTTTGATGAGCTTGAGCGTATCTATGTTTTTAGTCGTGACGGGGATATTACTGAGCTGCCAAAAGGGGCGACCGTACTTGATTTTGCGTATTATGTTCATACACAAGTGGGTAATCGAGCGCAGGCGGCGCGCGTCAATCAGCGTTATGTTCCGCTCACTTATCAGCTGAAAACTGGCGAGCAGGTTGAGATTATTACCAAAGCGACGCGCGAGCCTAATCGCGATTGGCTTGTGGTCTCCTTAGGTTATATACAGACCAGCCGCGCCCGCTCCAAGCTGCGCCAATGGTTCAATAAGCAAGATCGCGACAAAAACATTGAGATCGGTCGGGACATGCTAGCAAAGGAGCTCGAACGCTTATCTGTACATCCTAATAGCATAGACCTTAATGATTATACGCAGTTTTTTAGCGTTAATCATGCCGATGATATTCTTGTCGGCTTGGTTACCAGTGAGATCGGACTCAATCAGCTGACTGCGCACATCTCTCGTCAGCTGCATCTAGAGCCTGAAAAACCCGAAGAAGATTTTATCGTCAACATAGACAACAAGCTTTCTGGCAAGCCTGACGCTTATAAAATCTCTATCGCTGGCCTCGATAATACAGAAATCCATCTCGCTGGCTGCTGTCATCCTGTACATGGGGAGCCGATCGCAGGATATGTGACTTTGTCTCGCGGCGTTAGTGTGCATAATCGCGGTTGCCCTGAATACTTACGCCTTATAGAGCGCGATCCTGAGCGTAAAATTGCTGCCAGTTGGCAGTTCAAATCTGGTCGTTATCAGCCTGTTGATATTCATATAGAAGCTTATGATAGACGCGGCCTATTACGTGATCTAACGCAAATTATTGATAGAGAAAATGTCAATATTCGTAAAGTTGAAACTTTGAGTACAGACGATAATATTGCCTTTTTAAAGTTTCATATTGAAGTGGCAGGCCTTGTGCACTTGTCTAAACTACTGGCTAAACTTGAACAGCAACATGGTATTTTGCACGCCCGCCGTGCAGTAGCTTGATAGCTTTGCAAATGCGTTGTTGAACCTACTTTATTTTTTACTCATATAAATGTTTTGAACCCTTATGCCTGAACTCCCTGAAGTTGAAACTACAAAAACAAGCCTAACGCCTCTACTTGGCCAAAAGGTTACAAAAGTACAAGTATTTCAGCCAAAGCTGCGTTGGCAAATGCCCGACGACTTAAATGACTTGGTCGATCACGTATTAGTAGACGTGCAAAGACGCGCTAAATACTTGATTTTAGACTTTGCTCCTGTGGCCTCCAAAAGTAATGGCTTTGATAAAGAGGTGCGCCAGTTGCTCGTGCACCTTGGTATGTCAGGAAGCTTACAACAGCATGCTAGCGGTGCAGACAAGCGCAAACACGATCATCTCATCATTACTTTTAGAGATGATGATAGCGCGCTTACTCAGCTGCATTATCATGATCCAAGACGCTTTGGTTCTGTATTATGGCACCAAGACTACAAGGGCAAGCTACTAGACAACCTAGGTCTTGAACCTTTATCAGAAACTTTTGATGCAGATTATCTCTATCAATTCATTCAGCGGACTGATGCAGCAAAACATAAACCATCAGATCCTAATTCGCGCAAGGTAACTGCAAGACGACCGATCACGCGCGCTATAAAATCTGTCATCATGGAACAACAAGTTGTCGTTGGTGTGGGTAATATCTATGCTACCGAAAGCTTATACTTAGCAGGTATTCATCCAGCTACGCCTGCTAATGAAGTGTCCTACAAGCAATTATCTATACTAGTTACGCATATCAAGACTATCTTGCACAAGGCTATCGCTCTTGGTGGCTCCACTTTACGCGATTTTACCGTTGCCAGTGGCGAGACCGGATATTTCCAGCAAACTCTAAGTGTGTATGGTCGTCAAGGAGAGGCATGCCCTTCTTGCAATGCCGATTTAGACAATATCAAGCTCAATGGCCGTGCTAGTGTTTTTTGTCCAGAGTGCCAAATACTTTAACTTATCAAAGGTTTATTGCAGCCAAATGAGCTTTTGTGTTGCTTATCGCTGTACATCTTGCTTTAATAGCATAATCACATACTTTTGTTACACTCATTGTTAGCTTTAGGATCATATCATGACAGTCAAAGACAAATCACTGCGTGCTATCAGACATCGCACTATTACCGCCCTTACTAGCCTGGTTTTGACTACAGCTATGATGCATACAGCGTCCGCTGCGATAGAGATTGATGAGACAGACTTTGGTCCTTCTTACGATACGATGATTGTAGATACAATAGTAGGTAAACCTTTACAACTGGTCGCTGCAGTGACTGGTACTGCAGCCTACTTAGTTAGTCTGCCCTTCTCGGTTATTGGCGGTAATGCTGATCAAGCTCAACGAAAACTCTTTGTTGAGCCATGGGATGCGATGAGTCGCTGCTTAGGATGTACGGTTGCCGAAGACAATTATTACAAGTCACAAGTGGTTGATGACAACATCGTACGTATCGTTGTTGATCAGCCCTCTGAGATTTTGATCAACACCAATGATTATGTCGTTGTGACTCCCTAACTTGCGCCGTTAAGATTTGTCTGCATCAACGATATATTTTGACAATAAAAAAAGGCCAACATCACGTTGGCCTTTTTTATGTCTGACTGTTTAAGTTGGGTACCGGCTAAAACTAAGCACCCTTTTTGCTACGACCATGACGCTTACGCTCACTTTCGGTCAAGTAGCGTTTACGCAATCGAATAGCTTTTGGTGTCACTTCAACCAACTCATCATCTTGAATAAATTCGAGCGCTTGCTCAAGGGTAAACTTGATAGCAGGCGTTAGTGTTAGTGCTTCATCAGTACCACTAGCACGAACGTTGGTCAATTGTTTAGCCGTTGTTGGGTTGACAGCCATATCATCATTACGTGAGTTTAGACCAACGATCATACCCTCGTATACTTCAAGCTGCGGTTCAGCGAATAATTTGCCGCGCTTTTGCAGGTTGAACAGTGCAAAACCTAGACAGGTACCTTTGGCCATAGATACGAGTACGCCATTTGTACGACCACCAACATCACCGATCTTTTGAGGACCATAGTGAGAGAAGCTTGACGTCATGATACCCGTACCTGAAGTGAGGGTCAAAAACTCAGAGCGAAAGCCAATCAGTCCGCGCGCGGGCATAGTCGCCTCAATACGCATGCGACCTTTACCATCGAGCTCCATATTAGTCATCTCACCTTTGCGTAGACCAACTTGCTCCATGATAGAGCCTTGATGCTCATCTTCAATATCAAAGACAACGTTTTCGTACGGCTCTTGCAACTTGCCATCGACTTCTTTGACGATAACTTCTGGGCCAGATACACCCAATTCAAAACCTTCACGGCGCATGTTTTCGATCAATACAGATAAGTGTAGCTCGCCGCGACCTGATACTTTAAATTTATCAGGAGACTCTGTGTCTTCTACACGTAACGCTACGTTATGAATCAATTCACGCTCTAAGCGCTCACGAATATTGCGCGAGGTTACAAACTTACCTTCAAGGCCTGCAAAAGGTGAGTTATTAACCTGAAAATTCATCGATACTGTAGGCTCATCAACAGTTAGCGGCGGCAATGCTTCAACTGCAGCAGGATCACAGATAGTATCAGAGATATTAAGAGCATCGATACCTGTGATACATATGATATCACCAGCTTGTGCCTCTTCAACATCGATACGATCAAGACCGTGATAACCCATAATCTTAAGGATACGACCATTACGAGTCTTGCCATTCTTATCAATAATAGTCACTGGCGTATTGGTTTTGACTCTACCGCGTTGAACACGACCGATACCGATAACCCCTACGAAGCTATTGTAGTCGAGGCTCGAGATTTGCATACGAAACGGTGCATCGGCGTCAACTTGTGGCGCTTGTACCACATCTACGATAGTCTCAAACAGTGGTGTCATATCATCAGCTAAATTATCCGCTTCCAGACCAGCAACGCCATTTAGGGCCGAGGCATAAACGACTGGAAAGTCTAACTGCTCGTCCGTTGCGCCTAGGTTGTCGAACAAATCAAATATCTGATCCATAACCCAATCAGGTCGCGCACCTGGACGGTCAATTTTATTAATGACAACAATTGGCTTAAGGCCTTGCTCAAATGCTTTTTGAGTGACAAAGCGAGTTTGCGGCATAGGACCGTCTACAGCATCGACAACTAGTAGTACACAATCAACCATAGACATAACGCGTTCAACTTCGCCGCCAAAGTCAGCGTGACCTGGGGTATCTACGATGTTGATGCGATATTCGATGTCTTTACTTGGATGTTGCCATTTAATAGCTGTGTTCTTAGCCAAGATAGTGATGCCACGTTCTTGCTCGATATCACCTGAATCCATCGCACGCTCAGCAATGTTAGCACGGTCGCCAAAAGTGCCTGATTGATGCAAAAGTTTATCAACCAAAGTGGTTTTACCATGATCAACGTGGGCAATGATTGCGATATTACGCAGGTGTTGGATGTCGTTCGCCATATAAAATGCTCGTTTTGTCTTAATAAGAATGCAGTAGCAATAAGCGCCGCTGAATATAATAATGATGTAGATCTACTAAGTTTAAATAATAAGTAAAACTATGATAATACACAAATTTATCGTACAGGTAGCTGTGCTAGGGAACACTTTGCCAATCTGCAAAGTATTTGGGCGGCTAGTATAACATTAATGCATCGCCTTTTTTATAAAATAACTGAGCAGTGCAATATCAAAACAAAAAAAAGCCACCCGAAGGTGACTTTTTTATTTAGAACTTGCTACAGATGAATGATTAGTTGATAACCATATCTTTAGTTTGCTCTACAGTCATTGTTTTGTTACCAGTAATGATAGCGTAAACACGACGGTTCATAGCGCGACCTTCTTCAGTATCGTTAGAAGCGATTGGTTGGTCGTAACCATAGCCTACAGTCGATAGACGATTAGGTGCAATGCCGAACTCGTTAGTTAGCATAGATTTCACTGCGACGGCACGGGCTTCAGACAGACGTTGGTTATAACGTGCTGATGGACCTGTTTTTGAAGCATGACCTTCAACGCGAGCGGTAGAGTTTGGATACTCACGCATCTTCTCAGCGACTTTAGCAATCTCAGGCTGGTACTGTGCTTTGATGTTAGATTTATCGTTGTCAAAGAAGACACGAAGCTCCATTTTTAGAGCATCATCGATAATAACTTCTACCGGGCAACCACGAGCGTCAACAACTTGGTTCATTGGTGTGCCTGGGCATGCATCTAAGCTATCTACAACGCCATCACCGTCAGAGTCCATTTCAGGATCGATAACTACGATAGGCGTAGTATCAACAACTGGCTGCTCAATCATAGGCTCTTCGATTGGTGGAACAGCTACTGTTGGCGCTAAGTGACCACCAAGGACAACTTCTAGACCCGCTAGAGCCATGCCTTCCCACCAGTTCTCATCAAAGTTGTGAATAGCACGAGCTTCACCGCGTAGGCTTAGTGCATCATTGATACGATACATAGCACCTAAACCTAGGTTACCAATAGTATCAGTAGAATTAGCAACTTCATCACCGTTGTTATCTTCGATATCAAGTTTAGATCGACCAGCACCAATTAGCATATATGGCTTTAATGCGCTATCAGTATAACCAGTAAACTCTTCAGTACCGATTAAGAAGTTACCCGTGATCATTTCTTGTTCTGCATCTAGGTTGTCAGCACCATTTTGACTTTCAGCATCAGTGTTAGATACGCCATACTCAACTTGGAATTGGGTAGAAGGAGTCAACTCAATACCTAAAGCGGCACCAGTATATAGACCATCTTCTTTGTTGTATCTATCGCCGTTACCATTATCATTGAGTAATGTTTCTCTTTGATCATCGTCAGCGCCTTCAGCGTAGTGATAACCAAGTAACAATGGGCTGATAGTGACACCAGCATTAGCGGCTAGTGGAGCTGCTGTTACAGCAAACAGAGCTAGGGCAATCTTATTCAATTTCATGGACTTTCTCCAAAGGATAATTTAAATGATGCGTTAATCGATGTTACTTACCAACATGTGCTCATGACAAGTTTTTTTGAAAATGTGTCATTTTGCAACAAAACCAATTAAGGAGTAGCTTAGCGACTATCAATTGACTTTACAACTTTTTTCGTCAAGCAGCTACACATTATTACACGATAATGTCGTAACTAAAACACAATAGCCAGTTTAAATTACGGATGACTAACACATGTATTATTTCTAATAACATGAATGTTAGACGTCAATAGTATATGTACTAACAAACACCTATTGAGCTTGTGCATTTTAGTACAGATAGTAGCTATTCTCTATTGGTAAAACTCATGATTCACCAATTGAAACATTTTTTGACATTTGATACATATTCAGTTTATATTATACAGATGAACATTAGTTCAAGTTAATAACAAAAAATGAATACGCGTACAATGTATACATATAGCTTTGTGTCAAAATCAAAAGTTGTAAACTTTTAATCGAAAAAGTAATTAGTTAATAAGATGGCGTACACAGAGAGAAATATCACATGGATGAGATATCTGTAAGAGCCAAAGGAAATGGCTTCACGTTACCTGAGCTGATCATTACTGTGGCTATTTTAGCTATCATAATGACCATCGCTGCTCCTAGCATCTTTAAACATTTAGCTAGTATGGAAGCCAATCGCATCAAAAATCAGTTAGAGAGTATATTTAGTCTTGCCAAAGCGGAAAGTTATATTCGTCGACAAAATTTATTAGTATGTCTTTCTGATGCTGGAGGCAGATGTCATAGAGATAGTGATAAAAAAATCTTACTCTTCGTTGATGTCAATGACAACAAGCATTTTGACGTACAAGTAGACTACTTGCTCGATGAGCAAAATCTGAACCCTAAATATAGTAAACTTAGTTTACGAGTGGGTGCAAAACGTCACTACACGAAGTTTTGGGGTGATAGTGGAAAACCGCGAGGACATTTCGGTCACATAAAGTACTGCCCAACGTCGAGCTATAATGACGCCATGTATCAAATCTCATTTAACCAAGGCGGCATCGTCAGACATAAACCTAGCAGCACTCATCCTACGGGCTGTGCCTAATTTATGACTGCATGGTTATCACTGCATATGTCTGACTACAACAATCTGCCTGATCACTCCTCTTGAGCGTCAAATCTTGTTCAAAAGCTATCTTCTAATCAAAGACTATCTACTGATAGCGTTGTTGCTGCTGCCAAAGTAGACGACTTTGCAGAGGTTGATAATCTAACAAATGATCTATGAGCTGACGATAAAGGCGCGACCAGTTACTGAGAGTATCGAGTACGACGCCTTGTTCAACCATTTTTATAATCTCTTCTCCTTCAAATACCGACTGCGCAGTAGCGTTAGTTGTCGCCTCAGTATGCACAATGGGAACTAATCCGGCGTCTGGTAAAAATCGATAAGTCATATCAGGCTCAATAGCATTTAACATATTGTCTTGCTCTAACGTTAAAGAAAATCCTAACTCAGTAAATAGATGCTGCTCAAAATGGCGCAAACAAAGGCGCAGCTCGTCAGCAGTTAGAGGCTGCTTAAGCTGCTCTAGGCTATTTTGATAATGATGCCATAAGACTGGCATTGGATCTTCAGTTGGCAATAGTCGCCAGAGTATCTCGTTTAGATACAGTGCTGCATACTGATGTTGACCTGTGATTTGCTTATAAGAAAGCTCGTTTATAGGGTCTTTGGTATCTTTAACAACCAGTTCTTGCTCACTCATGGGTGAAGAGACTTGGTCTACTTTAGGGGCACTATCGCTATGACTGTTACTATTACTAGGTATTTGAGCGATGTTAATTTGACTAAAGGTTTTAAGATCACGCTTACCAGTGGCAAACAGCTGCAACGGTACAAACAGCGGTGCTCCCTTTTTACCAATACCATGGACAACGCCATACTGCTCAGAGAATAGATAATAAAGCGCACGCTTTTCTTGATAAGAGCGTTGATGTAATAAGTAACCTGTTAACGCTTCATTACGCATCTGCTTTGGTCTCAGTAATATCGCATTTTCAGTGACAGTATAGTTTTAATAAGTCTAATACCCTAGGCTCGTCAAAGCGCGTTCATCATCAGACCAACCACGTTTAATTTTGACCCATAGTGTCAGCATAATCTTTTTATCAAACAGCTGTTCCATGTCTTTACGAGCATCCATCCCTACCTGCTTAATACGCTGACCCTTATCGCCAATGACGATAGCTTTTTGTCCACTGCGCTCAACATAAATAGTTGCATCGATAAAAGTAACGGCTTTACGTGGTCGTCCCGTTTTTGGATCAGTATGCGCAGGCTCATCCTTAAACTCATCAATCTGTACGGTCAAATCGTAAGGAACTTCGTCCCCTGCACTACGCATGATTTTTTCACGGATGATTTCACTGGCTAAAAAACGCTCTGAGCGATCAGTGATTTGTTCAGTGTCATAAATAGGTGCTGCATTTGGCAAGTGTGACGCTATCACTTCTTCTAGGCGATCAAGGTTTTGATTTTTGAGCGCCGATACGGGAACGATATCAGCGAAATCAAAGCTATCACTAAAGGTCTCGATAAGCGGTAGAATCGACCCCTTATCCTTTAAGGTATCGGCTTTATTGATGACCAGCACTACGGTCAAGTTGGTATCGCCTAGCTTTTGCAGCGTTAACAAGTCATCGTCGCGCCACTGATCAGAGTCGACCACAAATAGTACCAAATCAACGTCAACTAACGCTGATACCGCCGCTTTATTCATGCGCTCGTTAATCGCTCGGACTTCGTTACGATGGATACCTGGGGTATCAACGAACACCGCTTGCATCTCATGCGTGCTCAAAATACCATGAATACGGTGGCGCGTGGTTTGCGGCTTGCGGGAGGTAATCGATAGCTTTTGACCCAGCAAGTGGTTCATCAAGGTTGATTTGCCAACGTTAGGACGACCGACAATCGCGACATAGCCTGCTCTAAAATCATCTGTCATCTGCGCTTGATGATTCGGTGAAAAAAACCCATCAATTGTATCTTCATTATTTGTATCATTATCTACAGCATCTATTTCTGTTTCAGCCTGCATTTGAACCTGACTTAACGCCTTACCTATTGTTCTTGGCTCTTTATCTTGAGTAGATTCTAGGCCTGCATTACTCGTAGGATTAGCAGTATCTAAGGTGCTCGCTTGATTGGTATCAGTATCTTTTGTCATAAGGGTATTATGTTCTTTAAGTAGTGGCAAATCATAACGATTGCTTATAAAAAATTATTTATGTGCTTTTTTGGCAGAATTTGGTAGTTTATGCAGCTGATTAATCATAAGCTCAGCCGCTTTTTGTTCTGCAATACGGCGGCTCTCTCCTGATTCGGTGATATCAGGACAATTGGGAATATTAACCTGACAACGCACCACAAAGATCTGATAGGGCGCGTTACCGCGAGTCTCGACCAGCTCATAATGCGGCAGATCAAACTGCTTAGATTGTAGCCACTCTTGCAAACGACTCTTGGCGTCTTTGAGCACTTTTTGATCGTTAACGTTATCAATCAAATCACCATACCAAGCCAATACGCAAGTACGAACAACTTCTAAGTCCTGACTGTCCAAGTAGATCGCCCCTATTAGTGACTCGACCGCATCGGCTAGTATCGATGCACGATTGCGACCACCGCCTTTACGCTCGCCGACGCCTAAAATAAGGTAATCTGAGAGGCCCAAATTTTGAGCGATAATAACAAGAGATTCTTGGCGAACTAATGTTGCGCGCATGCGGGTAAGCCTACCTTCATTCTCTAAGGGGAACTTATGATATAGCGCTTCGCCAACAATCATACCTAGCAAAGCGTCGCCTAAAAACTCCAAGCGCTCATAGTTTTTTTTGCTATCAAAAGAGCGATGAGTCAATGCCAATTTTGGAAAACTTAGGTTATTGAAGGTATAGCCTAGTTTACGTGTCAAAACAGCCAATCGCTGCATAAACTCAGAGCTTACAATAGGTGTCTCGGTAGCGTTATGATTGGACTGGGTCTTTGACACCGTCTGCTGCGAAGTTGGTTTCATTTGTGGCTTGTGGTTATCCCTTTTTGTACAAGTGAGTAGTTAGTTGATCTCATTATTCTGTTATAGGTTCGATGTCGCCTTCAAAACGGCTGACGATATCGACATTCCCAAATAGATTATTGGTCTTATTGTACTTTTTGTAGATAGCCAATTGACCTTTTTGACTGTTGGTAAAGGTAAAAATATCTTCGGCTTTGGTATCGTAATAAGCATTGATAGATAGCTTCTTATTAGTATTCTCAATTAGCTCGCGAGCAGTATCGCCATTATCATTGGCTCTTTTGAGCTCAGCGGCGATGATTTTAGTCAATTGACGATCATCTAGCTGTGCAGGGACAATAGCAACAGCTAGCTTTACCGCTATACCTAGTACCATGATAAACAATATAACACTTGTCACCCCAGAGCCGCGCTGTGTGGACAAGCTAGATAGTTGATGCACCTTTATAATCCTTTAACCTGTTGGCGTATTGGTAACCGTAATACCTATATTAATATTAGCACAGACTCTATCTCTAACTGCGTTAAACCTCTTAGCTGACTACATCTAATCGATAGAGCCGTTGCGCGTAAAAGACGGCATATTTAGACCTGGCGGTTTGTGCATCCAGATATAAACCGCTTTACCTGCTAGGTTCTCGTCAGGTACAAACCCCCACCAGCGCCCATCGGCGCTCCGATCTCGGTTATCACCCATGACAAAATAATGACCATCAGGGACGGTAATGCGCCATTTAGTACCTGCCGAGCTAACCACCTCTGGAGACTCTTGCTGTAAAAAATTAGCATATTGTGAACTATTCATACCAGGCAAGTAGCGTACTAGATGCTTATGATCGCCTTGAATCTCTTCAAAGTACTCAGCTTTGGCTTCTTCATCTAAGCCCATCTGTATAGCATCTTGTTGAGTGAGTCTATAGTTTTGAATGGGTTGTCCTTCAAGATAAAGACTACTGGTAAGCTCAGGCTTAGGAGTAAAATCAACGGGGGTCGTCTCAACGGGCACATCATTGATAGCAAGCGTGCCATCGTCATAACTGACCGTATCGCCTGGTAGACCAATGGCACGTTTTATATAGTAGATGCTCGGATTCTCAGGATAGCGAAACACCATAACATCGCCATGTTCAGGGCTGCCTGTATCAATTACTTTAGTATAAGTAAGCGGTAAACGCACGCCATAAGCGTACTTGTTGACTGCGATAAAGTCGCCAGTATAGAGCGTCGGCACCATGGATGATGAGGGAATATTAAACGGCTCAAACAAAAACGAGCGCACAATCAAGACGACGGCGAGTACTGGAAAAAAGTCATAAGCCCAGCGTACTGGCATATTCTCTTTGCCAGCGCCCAGCTTTTTGCGCTGCTTTAGTACTAGCTTATCAAGCAGCCAAATAGCCCCTAAAACCAAGGTTAATGGCACCAAAATCAAATTAAAATCAAAATCCATACGTTGTTGCCTATTAACTTAGCACTGATCTGCTGTCAAAAACGCTGCGAGTCATTATTGTTTTAGAACGTATAACTCATTGATAAAATGAGCAGCTGTTATGTCCGTGTTAACTGTACTTTTATAAGACGTACCTTTACCAGACACAACCTTAAACTCTAACTATCTACTTGCAATACCGCCAAGAAGGCTTCTTGTGGAATCTCCACATTGCCGACTTGCTTCATGCGTTTTTTACCCGCTTTTTGCTTGGAGAGTAGCTTTTTCTTACGCGAGACATCACCGCCGTAGCACTTGGCTAAAACGTCTTTGCGCATGGCTTTGACCGTACTACGGCCGATAATTTGACTACCAATAGCGGCTTGAATGGCGACATCGAACATCTGACGCGGTATCAGCTCTTTCATTTTGCCGACCAGCTGATTGCCGCGATGGCGCGCTTGGTCTTGATGGACGATCATAGCCAAAGCATCGACCTTTTCGCCGTTGATTAAGACATCAACCTTGACCAATTTGTCCGCTTGATAACGCTCAAAGTTATAATCTAAAGAGGCAAAACCGCGCGAGACCGACTTTAGGCGATCAAAGAAATCCATGACCACTTCACCCATTGGAATATCAAATATCATTTGTACTTGCTTACCCATAAAGCGCATATCAACTTGCACGCCGCGGCGCTCAATACATAGAGTCATGACATTACCTAGGTAATCTTGCGGTACTAGGATCTGGCAGCGGGCGATGGGTTCACGAAACTCTTCGATATTATTCGGTTCAGGTAGTCTTGAAGGGTTGTCGACGTAGATGATATCGCCATTTTTCTTTTCAATCTCATAGATGACCGAGGGCGCGGTAGTAATCAGGTTGAGATCGTACTCACGCTCAAGGCGCTCTTGGATGATCTCCATGTGCAGCATACCCAAAAAGCCGCAGCGAAAACCAAAACCTAGCGCATCAGAGGTATCAGGCTCAAAGAACAGCGAGGCGTCGTTAATTTGCAGTTTTTGCAGCGCTTCACGAAACTTCTCAAAGTCATTAGCATCGACTGGGAATAGGCCGGCGTACACCTGCGGGGTGATTTGCTTAAACCCAGGAATACGCTCAACATCAGGCGTTTTGGCATGAGTGATGGTATCACCTACGGGCGCGCCTGCAATATCTTTAATACCAGCGATAATAAAGCCAACTTCACCCGCCTCTAAAATACCTGTATCTAGAGGTTTTGGCGTAAAAACACCAATGGAGCTAACAGGATGGGCGTCTTTGGTCGATAAGATATATATTTTATCGCCTTTTCTGACTGTCCCTTGACGTACGCGCACCAAAGAGACTACGCCTAGATAACTATCAAACCAAGAGTCGATAATCAGCGCTTGTAGCGGCGCGTCACGATCTCCTGTTGGTGCTGGGATAAACTCAACCAAGGCCTCAAGCAGCTTGTCAACGCCAAGGCCAGATTTGGCAGATACGCGCGGAGCATCAACGGCGTCAATACCGATAATGTCTTCAATCTCCTGAATGACGCGCTCAGGCTCGACTTGTGGCAGATCAATCTTATTTAGCACTGCCATGACTTCAAGGCCTTGATCAACAGCGGTGTAGCAATTAGCAACCGACTGCGCCTCAACCCCTTGTGCGGCGTCAACGACCAGTAGCGCACCTTCACAAGCGGCTAATGAGCGTGATACCTCATAAGAGAAATCGACGTGACCTGGGGTGTCAATAAAGTTAAGCTGAAAGCGTTCACCATTTGGATGGTCATAATACAAGGTTACGGACTGCGCTTTGATCGTAATCCCGCGCTCGCGCTCGATGTCCATGGAATCGAGGACTTGCGCTTGCATTTCACGATCTTGCAGCGCGCCGCACATCTGAATAAAGCGATCAGCAAGGGTCGATTTGCCATGATCAATGTGGGCGATAATAGAAAAGTTACGAATATTAGCTAATGAGGTCACAAAGCGCCTACTAAATAAATGGTGATTGAATAACAACGATAAAAAAGATGATGCCTAGCATAGACGTTAAGGTAGCTATGCAAACGATTACTCGCCTACAGGCCCCTTATCATACTTACAAAATCAGTAAAACAGCAATTGCTGCTGCTTTTGACTACGCATAGACAGGTGCAAGTATTCTAGCAGTTTTTGCCTATAAAGTAAGGCGATTTTGTTAGGCTCTGTTGGCGAGCAACAATTTACAAGTAAAGTTCAGTCAGTAGTACGTTGAATATAGGTTGCGTTATTTTTATCTTCTTATAATATTTCAAACATACTTATCAATGCGGATAAGAAAGGTAATATTTTAGGCAAAAAAAAACCAATCACAAAGGATTGGAGTTTTTGATAACACAAGCTACTACTATATAAATGGTGGCGATGAAGAGACTTGAACTCTTGACCTCACGATTATGAGTCATGCGCTCTAACCAGCTGAGCTACATCGCCATTTAAGGCTCGGTATTATGCCCAAGCAGGAGACATGCGTCAACCCCTAAAGCACAATTTTTTGCCTGTTACGCTAAATAAAAAGGTTTGGTAAACCGATAAGCCGGGTTCTGTCGTGGACGATCATTCCTCTAGGCGTATCATCGCTAATACGCTCAAGCAACCTACCCGCATCGAACGCGGGCCGCGCCATGCCGATGCCTATTTGGTCTTGCTACGCGTGGAGTTTACCCTGCCGTGAGATGTTGCCATTCACGCGGTGCGCTCTTACCGCACCCTTTCACCCTTACCGATAGTGTCAGACACTAAAGGCGGTCTGCTCTCTGCTGCACTGGTCGTCAGATTACTCTGCCCAGCCGTTAGCTGGCACGCTGCCCTATGTAGCCCGGACTTTCCTCCCCTGCAAGTCTATTCATTTATAAAACAAACAGTATGCAGCGGCGATCGCCTAGTCTACCAAGCGCGCTAGTATAGCAAAACTTGCACCCGCTTGGTTATGTATTTTCATCCTATTTATAGTTTAATTACTGACCTGTAATACGCTTGTACTTAGATAATAAATCACTCTCAGTCTCATTATGGTCAGGATCTTTGGGGATGCAATCGACAGGGCAAATCACTACGCACTGCGGCTCATCGAAGTGTCCCACACATTCGGTACATAGATCAGGATCGATGACATAGATGTCCTCCCCCTCTGAGATGGCCTCATTGGGACAAGCAGGCTCGCAGACATCACAGTTGATACATTCATCCGTGATTAATAGCGCCATAAACTGCTCCTTATCGATTATTACTGTTGTCAACCCGCTCTTTATGAACCTAGCTTTTCAATAAAAGCCTGAGAGACGCATTTTGGGACAAACTTACTGACGTCACCATCAAGCTTGGCGATTTCTCGTATCATCGTTGATGAGATAAACGAATAATGCTGAGATGGGGTCAAAAATACCGCTTCAAACCTATCATCAAGTTCGCGGTTCATATTGGCTAATTGAAACTCGTATTCAAAATCTGACATGGCTCGCAAGCCGCGCAGTACTGCTGTGGCGTTTTTTTCACGCATAAAGTCCACAAGTAAACCCTCAAAACCAACGACAGACACTTGCGGCAAGTCTGCAAATACCGTCTCAACTAGGCTCACGCGTTCTTCAAAGTTAAATAACGGCTTTTTGTGATGACCTGATGCGACAGCGATAACTACCTCATCAAATAATTTGGTCGCACGCTTGACCAAATCCACATGACCATTGGTAATCGGATCAAAGGTACCTGGGTACAAGATTTTGGTGTGCAGCTTTGATGAGGTGTTTGATGAGATTGCAGGGTTCATAGCAAGGGTCATATAGTGGTTGATGATACTGCGTATGCTAACAAATTTCGGCGGTGTTTAATACTTATCTGCTACATTTGTCCTAAGCTCGTTTTACCTATTTGGCTCGATGTTTTGATACAATAGCGGGTTCGACTCATCTGCTGCGAGCAATCGCAATAACCTGATAACAGAGTTAGGACGAGGAACCGTTAGATCGGGGCAGCTATCTCAAAATAATGACTTGCCGCCCTTTGGAGAAAATAATGTCAAAAAAATCTAAAAAACCAGACAATCAAATTGCCAGTAATAAAAAAGCGCGTCATGAGTATTTTATCGAAGAAACATTCGAGGCGGGACTGGCATTGCAAGGCTGGGAAGTAAAGTCCATTCGCGCAGGCAAAATGACGATTACAGAAGCTTATATTATCTTTCGCAATAACGAAGCGTTTTTGTTCGGTGCGCACATTCAGCCGCTACTCTCAAGCTCAACCCATGTGAGTCCTGATACGACGCGTACGCGTAAGCTACTGCTTAATCGCCGTGAAATCGATAAACTCTATGGCGCAGTCAACCAAAAAGGCTATGCTTGCGTACCGCTATCATGCTACTGGAAAAACTCTCTTGTAAAATGCCAAATCGGCTTAGCTGTGGGTAAAAAGCAACATGACAAACGCAAAACGCTCAAAGATCGTGACTGGGAACGTGATAAGCAGCGCGGCTTTAAACAACATTTAGATTAAAGCCCTATATATTGATCTATAAAAAAGGACGATTCAGCCTTATGTTGAATCGTCCTTCTTATCTTTAGAGCATTCTAAAAATCATATGAAACCGTTTGCGCAACTTTTAAACTTTGCCTCTCTTGTTTTGCGCGGCGTAGTTGCTTAACACCATGAATAATGAGACATGCGATACCCAACCAAATGAGTCCATAACTATAAATCATCGCTGACTCAAACGGGTTGCCAAGTACGGTTACCGCCAATATAAATAACAGCGCAGGCTCGATATAGCTCATCATGCCGTAGACATTAACGGGTAGCATTTGACTAGCATCGACGTTGGTTTTCATCGCAAGGACACTAAGTATCCCAAGTCCTACCAGCATCATGATAAAAAAACTTGATCCGCCCACTAACCCCAAACTACTAGGCGCTAAAAAAAACAAATAGGCCAAAGCAAAAGGCACAAATATCGTCAAATCAACCAGCAAGCCTGTAATCGCACCAATATTTTGCTTGCGGCGTAAAATGTAATACAAAGGATAAGTCCCGCACACCCATAATGTCGCCCATGAAACACTTTGAGTGCGTACGATTTCACTACCGACGCCAAGCGCGGCAAAACCAACGGCGAACCACTGCAGACGGCTAAGCTTTTCGCCAAATAGCACGCAGCCAAACAGCACCATCATGAGCGGGAATAAGAAATAACCCATCGCCGTTTGCACGCCTTGACCGTTGACAGGCGCCCACATAAACAGCCAAAACTGACTTAAAAATATCGGCGTTGGTAATAGTAACCACGTCCACTGCTTAACTGTTTTAAGTGTCTTTAATCTCTCAATATGTGACCCCAAGCGACCGCTAATAATCAGATAGCCAATCAAAGCGCCCCACATCGCTAGCATACGCCAGATAAAAACTTGTGTGCCTGATAATGGCGCTAGAAAGCTACTGTACGCATAAAGCACACCAAATAGCAGGTTGGATAATACTGCCAGTGCTACGCCAATCATTAAAGTGCGCTGCTGTACGCTGCCTGCGGTCCACATTGTCGGTAGCGGTAAACGCGAGACTAAAGTATTAGATAATGTAGAAGTAGACATACAAGGCTCCTTAAATGAGATATAGGTGCAAGCTTTATTTTTAGAGTTTTAGCCAGTACCTATTTGATATTCTCTATTGTAGTAGCGCGTAGTGATAATATATTTCTAAATATACAAAATTATGATTTTATTTATCTTTATTTATTATATAGAATAACTTATTTATCGCTTTATTAATTTATATGATAATTAAACGATATTTACAGATTTAAAAAGAGGTTTTTTAATGACTCATGCTTTGGACAATACAGATAAAGCCATCTTAAATTTGCTACAAGAAGATACAACCTTACCACTCAAGACTATTGCAGAGCGAGTGCACGTCTCAGTAGCCACCGCGCAGCGCCGTATTCAAGCGCTGATAGATAACAAGGTCATCACCAAGCAAGTCGCTATTCTTGATCCGAACAAGGTCGGTTATGGTCTGACGGCCGTCGTCATGATAGAGATGTCGCGCTCTAATACCTCAATGCAGCATCGGTTTGAGCGCTTGATGAATGAGCAACCGCGGGTGATGAGCTGTTATGAAGTGTCAGGGGACGCTGATTTTATGCTGATGGTCAATGCCAAGAATATGAACGACTATCACGAATTTACCCGTAGCCTGCTCACTTATGAGAATAACGTGCGTAGTTTTCGCAGTCAGTTTGTGATGAATTTTACCAAGAGTGGGACGAAGATTTTGCTCGATTGACTATAGCAATAAAAGCAGTAGCTCACTTTTTGATAGCGAAAAGATGAAGTAAGTAGGGAATAGCAAACAATAGCGCTATAAAGCCATAAACGAATAAAAGAGACAACAAGGTACCAACGTGAATACCCGTACTACTTAGGTCTGTCACATACTCAAACGTCGTTGTGGCTACCCCAATCGACAAAAACAGCATGACGATAATTAAATGTTTATGAGTAAATGCTTTAGAGCGGTAACGATTTCGCTTTTGGAAGTAAATAACAGCAATAAGATGAAAGAGTAAGACCATGGGTAGTATAAACAACATATAGTAAAAGGTAAGATGCCCTGCTGCACCTGCTGCATAGACAGGAGACGCTATAATCATAAGAAGTGCTAGTAAAGCTAGATGACTTAAATGTGGCAATTTGCGGTTTAAGTTTTTGTTTATCATCTCTATTCTCAAATTCATTTATGATCGAGAAGGCGCTTTTTCATTAAGTCACAGTATCTATTTAAGCCTTAACCGCTCGTCATTCTAGTCCAAAATCGCTATATTATATTTTCAATGACTTAACCTTAGAATAACAGACTGGCCCTCTAAAAGTTAACTGTAGTTTTTCTCGCACTATCAATAACTTACCCAGAATTATCATTATCGCTTTCTCACACCCTGAGCGCCATTCATGTTAAAATGAGCGCCTTTAAATTAGCCGCTACCTAATTAGTGAATTATAGCTATCAATAGCGACTAACTATCAAACGCATTTTTCTGATTAAGGTTGTCCCATGTCTGCCGATACCATCGCTCATACCGCTTTTAAACAAGGCACTAAGCCGCTTTATGACTACGACAAGCATTGGGCGAGCTGCTACGAGCCTGCGCCTTATTTGCCGATGAGTCGGGCGGAGATGGACGCGCTCGGTTGGGATGCTTGCGATGTCATTATTATCTCAGGCGATGCTTATGTCGATCACCCAAGCTTCGGTATGGCGATTATTGGGCGTTTATTAGAAGCACAAGGCTTTCGCGTGGGTATCATCGCCCAGCCCGACTGGAAAAGCAAAGACGCCTTTATGGAGCTTGGCAAACCTGTCTACGCCTATGGCGTGACCGCTGGCAACATGGATAGCATGATTAATCGCTACACTGCCGATCGCAAGATACGTAGCGATGATGCTTACTCGCCGGGCAATGTCGCTAATAAGCGCCCTGATCGCGCGGCTATCGTCTACAGCCAGCGCTGCCGTGAAGCGTATCCTGATGTGCCGATTATCTTAGGCGGTATCGAAGGCAGCCTACGTCGTATCGCCCATTATGATTATTGGTCAGACAAAGTGCGCCGTAGTATTTTGCTCGATAGTCGCGCTGACGTTCTTTTATACGGTAATGCTGAACGCGCTATCGTCGATGTGGTGCATGGTCTATCCAAAGGCTATACCTTTGAGCAAATGAGTAAACTGCGTGGTACGGCATACTTACTCACGCCAAGTCGTCGTCATTGGCAAGCGGATATGACAGAAGTCGCTAGTAACGATGTCGATACCGTTGGCCGTGTCGATCCCATTATCAACCCTTATGTCATGACCGAAGACGTTGACAGCTGTAAGATTGAGCAAGAGCGTCCCAACCAGACGCCAAATCAAAACTCGTTTTCATCACAGTATCAGGGTTTTGTCGCTGAGCCTGTGACTAATAAAGTTTTGAATGCCGACCAAGTTGATGAAGAGACTCAGGTTGTGCAAATGCGCGGTATGGAGGTTCAAGAATACAAACCAAAAACGGCGCGTAAATATAAGCTAAAACTACCCGCTCGTGAGCAAACCGTCATTCGGCTGCCTGACTATGAACAAGTCAAATCTGATCCTGTACTCTACGCGCATGCCAGCCGTATTCTGCATCTAGAGACCAATCCAGGCAACGCACGAGCCCTGGTACAACGTCATAGTAGCGGTGCGGGGAATTCCTTTACCTCTATCGATGTTTGGCTCAACCCGCCGCCGATTCCGCTCTCAACCGAAGAGATGGATTATGTGTTTGACTTGCCCTATGCGCGCCTGCCGCACCCTAGCTATGGCGATGCGCGTATTCCTGCCTTTGACATGATTAAATTCTCGGTCAATATCATGCGTGGCTGTTTTGGCGGTTGTACCTTTTGCTCAATCACTGAGCACGAAGGGCGCATTATCCAAAACCGCTCGGAGGAGTCTATCCTACGCGAGGTCGAAGCCATTCGTGATACTGCACCGAATTTTACGGGCGTCATCTCTGACCTTGGTGGGCCAACTGCCAATATGTACCGCCTCAACTGTAAAGATGAAACGATTGAGAAAAACTGCCGTAAGCCCTCTTGCGTCTATCCTGATGTCTGCGAAAACCTAATCACCGATCACAGTAATTTGACTAAACTATATCGTAAAGCTCGCGATATTAAAGGCGTAAAAAAGATCCTGATTGCCTCAGGTCTGCGCTACGATCTAGCCGTAAAAGATCCCGAATACGTCAAAGAACTGGTGAGCCATCATGTCGGTGGCTATCTAAAGATTGCCCCTGAGCACTCTGAAGAAGGCGTATTGTCAAAAATGATGAAGCCTGGCATGGGCAGCTATGATCAATTCAAAGCCATGTTTGAGCAGTTCAGTCAGGAAGCGGGCAAAGAGCAGTATCTGATTCCGTATTTCATTGCGGCCCATCCAGGTACTAAAGATGAGGACATGATGAACCTCGCCCTTTGGCTCAAACGCAATGATTATCGCGCTGATCAAGTACAAGCCTTCTACCCTAGTCCAATGGCAACCGCGACGACAATGTATCACACCCACAAAGACCCGCTACATAAGGTTAGCCGCGAAGGTGGCGATATGGATATCGTCAAATCGGGCAAGCAGCGTAAACTCCATAAAGCATTCTTGCGCTATCATGATCCAAAGAATTGGGTAATGCTGCGCCGTGCTCTGCAAGACATGGGTCGTAGCGATCTCATTGGTAAAAACCGTGGCTGCCTGATACCACCATTTAACGCCAGTTTAGAGGGCCGTGATGGGGAGCAAAATGGCTATCAGTCGGCACGCAAAAAGAACAGCCGCATCGGCAATGATTCTGTCAAGCGTCAAGGTAATAGCAAAAGCAGCGCTGGCAAGAAAAAAGTGAGTAAAGGCAACTTTCAAACTCAGCACACAGGATTGCCACCGCGTAAAACGAAGTAGCGACTATTCTTAATTGATAAATAAAAAGCACATCAGCTTAATAACTGATGTGCTTTTTAGTTTGTCTAAATACTTACATTAGTTATCGATAAGGCAACGAAACCCACAGCTTACAAACAATTTCTAACATAGCGTATCCTTAGTTTTGGTTACCATAACTTTATGCAATGAATGCATCATATAGATTTTATATTTTGGAGAAACTTATGAATACGATGATGAAAGTAGCCACAGCTATGCCTGCCCTTGCCTTGATCAGTGCTTGTTCAACGATGGCACCTAGCACGCCTATGACACCTGCAACGCCTGTCACCGATACAGCCCCTACCGTGGCTTATGATCGTATGGCGCCTGTGCCTTACACCTGTACAGACAACAGCCAAGTGATGGCTAAGCAATCAATCAACAAGCAACAAGCGATGCTAACAGCAACTTTACCTAAGGTTGGCTGGTCGCAGCAAAACATCATCCTAAACGGCGGCGTTCAAGGCGCGACCGCAAGCTACGTCAATCAGTCAAACCCAGAAGTCATCTATGCTTGGCATATGAAAGGTGACGAAGGCATATTAGCTATGAAATGGGCAAACGGTAGAGAGTACCAAGTCAACTGTAAAGTAGGTAGATAAGTCTATTGGCCGCGTCTCCTATTAATAGGAATAAACCTACTATTGGCAAGCTTTACGTGATAAAGAACAGTCATATATTATGGCTGTTTTTTTGTGGGTGATTGAGTGGTGAACACAACCAAAAGCTGTCAAAATGCTTGCTACTAGACAGGTACTACTACAGCGATAATAAAGGGTAACTTCATGAGCAAACGTCTAATCAGCATGGCAATGATACTTGCCTCAAGCCTAGCAGTGCTCGCAGGCTGTGATAATAGTGCTAGCACAACTGACGCGCAAAGCGCACAAGTCGCGAGTACCACCAAGCAAAATACGTCCGATGACCAAGCTGTCGCTACTGGCAATACAGCAGCTGCGGGCGCTATGGACTGGTCGCTGATGGCGAGCGATGTCACGCCTATTGACCGAGCAGACTTTGACTATCCGTTTGAGAGTGATAGCCAGAACGTCAAAGACTACGCGGACTATTTTGACGTCGATACTGCCACCGCACAATATAATCTCACCGTTGGCATGGCGAGTAATGAAGCGCTATCCAAAGCACTTGATCAGCTCAGCAATAACTATACTTCTCATGAGCTCACTGATGGCGAGGATATCAAACTCATCATCCATACTACACCTGATATCCAAGCGGATCGCTATGACTATGTGTTTGAAGGGGACTATGCCAAAGGACTCACCCTACCGATTGTAATTGTGCCTGATGGTAAAAAGGCTGAGGTCGATGTGCATGGGGAGGCTGGGGAGTAGAGTTTAACCCGTGTAGAGTTTAACCCGTGTTGATACATACAACGGTATTTGACGATAAAACAAACCATAAAAAACTAAAAGCTAGCCTCAGCATCGCTTGCTTTTATGATGAGCAAATATGCTTATCATCACGCGGTTTTCTTTAATCACTCATTCGGCGCTCGTCCCTCGCGCGTCCACGTTTCGACAGCGCAGTTAATCGTAAAATGAATCTTGCGCACCAACGCGTGAATATGAAATAGCAAATTGAAATTACTAGACTTGTAGGGTGCGCCCCGCGCACCGATTCAATATCAAAACCATAAAGGAATAAAAATGCCAAGGTACATCCGTTCGTACACCAAAGGCGCTACTTATTTCTTTACATTGGTATCGTACAATCGAAGAAAAATACTGTGCAAGGCTGACTTTCTTAAAGCATTTAAAAGTAGTATAAGACAGATTCAACAGCAATATCCTTTTGAAATTATTGCTTGGGTACAACTACCTGATCATATTCATTGTATCTGGCAAATGCCTGAAAATGATGCCAATTATAGTATGCGTTGGTCGCAAATAAAACGTCTAACCACACAAGCTTGCCCGCAGTATCATTCAACTAAAGATGCATTGAGCCTTTCAGAAGTAAAACGGAATGAGAGAGGAATATGGCAAAGACGATTCTTGGAGCACCAAATTAGAAACGAGTCTGACTTTATCAAGCATATGGATTATTTGCACTATAATCCTGTCAAACATGGCTTGGTTGACAAGGTTGCAGATTGGCCTTATTCAAGCTTTCATCGCTGTGTAAGACAAGGGTTTTATGCGGAAGATTGGGGTGATGATAGAATCGATTTTTCTGATAGATTGGAGTAGTTTACCGTCTGTGAGCTTAAAGATTGGTAGGGTGCGCCCCGCGCACCAACGCATGAACACGAAATAATAGATTGATTACAATTATCTATGCAAATGAACCCACGCTAAGCTACTTATAAAAAAATACTTTTAATTCCGAAATCTAGTTCTTAAATGGTGCGCGGGGCGCACCCTACACTAACTAACCCGATTGAAATTAAGCTGAATAGGATGAAGAACAATGAGTGAGCTAAGGTGTACAATCGAAAATACAAATCAGTTTTGATCACACTATTTATCTTTGGAAAATAGCCTAGAAGAGATTAGTGAATATATTTCTATCCATAAGAAAAACGATGAAAGCTACTCTTTTAAAAACATGCAATTATATTTTGCAATTTGTACTGATATAGATAGTATTCTTAAACATATAAGAGCTAATTTAGATCTACAGTTAATTAAACAACCTAATATGGGTCATCATAGGGAAATGCTGTCGAAATACTTTCCAATAATTAGTAGCTCTGAGGTATTTCTTAATATCAGTAATGAAAAACGTGTTTTTCAACCTTTTAAACCGTTATCTAGAGAAGGTGAAGCTTTTGAGTGGTGGAGTGCATATGATGACATCAAACATCAACGTCCAGAAAATTTTTATAAAGCCAATATTAAAAATTTATTGAACGCTCTCGCTGCTTTGCACATATTAAATTTAATTTACGCCATAAGTTTAAAAAAAGAATACTTATGCAACTACGAAGATACTCTCATTCAAGCAAGTGCCTTACGAAGTTATCCACTTTTACAGTTTAAAAATAGTGGAGTAATGAGTTATATTGGCGGTCATTACTATTATGCTTGTCGATTAAACAGTGAAAATATATATAGGATGTAGCCTCTGCATTTCCTCATTATAACAACGAATAAATAGCTTTTGTAGGGTGCGCCCCGCGCACCAACGCATAAATCCAGATAGATAAATTAAAAACACTTATCTATAAAATTATTCCACGTTGAATTATTTATAAAATAATATGCTTAAATTCATAAATCCGTTTCTTAAATGGTGCGCTGGGCGCACCCTACTCAAATATATGCAGGTTCTCGCTCTTTGCGCGAGGGACGAGCGCCGAGTAAACCATTAAAGAAAGACGACTCATGACTCGCATATTTGCCCACTGTTAAAGCAAGCGATGCTAAGGCTATGCTTTTAAATCTTTGTCTTTTGCAATGCATCTATAATTAGGTGGGTTACGCTATCGCCCACCCTACAAATCGCTTTCATATTAAAAAGTTATGATTCTTCTAACAGTGCCAAGAACTCATCCTCACCTACTACCTTAACCCCTAACTTCTCAGCCTTTGCCATCTTCGATCCTGCTTTCTCTCCTGCAAGTAATGCGGTGGTTTTAGCCGAGACACTACCGACGACCTTCGCACCGAGAGCTTGCAGTTTGGCTTTGACTTCATCGCGTGCCATGCTGCTAAGCGCACCTGTTATGACCCACGTTTGCCCATCAAGTGGTAGATCGTCGGATGCGACTTGCTCAACGTTATCCCAATGCACGCCCGCTGCGCGTAATTTCTCTATCACTTCAATATTGTGCGAGGCGCGGAAGAACTCGTGGGTCAGCTCAGCGGTGATGGTGCCAACATCAGGGGTGGCAATAAGCGCGTCCATATCAGCGCTCATTAAGCTATCCAAATCGCCAAATTGCTGGGCGAAGTTTTGCGCGGTGCCCTCGCCGACGCCGCGAATACCCAAGGCGTAGATAAATCTGGCTAAGGTGGTTTTTTTGCTGGCCTCAATGGCTTCCATTATGTTTTGTACCGACTTTTCGCCAAGTTTTTCAAAGGTGATCATTTGCTCTTGATGGTTATGCAACTGATAGATGTCGGCGACGGTTTTGACAAGCCCCTGCTTAAAGAAGCTAATCAGCCAGCGCTCGCCGAGTCCATCGATATCCATGGCGCGGCGCGAGACAAAGTGGATTAAGGCCTCGGTTTGCTGAGCAGGACAAAACAAACCGCCGCTACAACGGGCAAGCGCTTCGCCTTCGGGGAGCACTACAGGAGAGTCGCATACCGGACAGTTGCTCGGCAGGGTGACGGGCTTAGATTCCTTGGAGCGCTGATCATGCCAGACGCGAGATATTTTAGGGATGACGTCGCCTGCGCGGTGCACGCTAACCATATCGCCTGCGCGCACATCTAAGCGCTCAATCTCACCAAAATTATGTAGGGTGACGTTGCTAACGGTGACGCCGCCGACTTTGACGGGCTCTAATTTACCGACTGGGGTGATTTGCCCCGTGCGCCCCACTTGCCATTCAATATCGTTTAGGCGGGTGATGACAGTTTGGGCGGGGAATTTATAGGCCGTCGCCCAGCGCGGTTCACGCGATAAAAAGCCAAGCTGCTGCTGGAGTGCAAGACTATTAACCTTGATGACCATGCCGTCGATCTCAAACGGCAGTTTTTCGCGAGCTTCAATCATTGACTCATAGTACTCTTGTGCTTGCCGCGGGTGAGCCACCACTCGCACCGCGCTAACGGTAAACCCAAGATCACCAAGCCAAGCGAGGGCGGCAGACTGCGTTTCTATCGTCTCGGGTAGTCCTTGATTGACCGAATATCCGTAGAACGCTAGCGGACGGCTGGCGGCAATGGCGGGGTCTAATTGACGTAAGCTCCCAGCAGCGGCATTACGCGGATTGGCAAAGACTTTGTCATCGTTCTCGACTGCCAAGCGGTTTAAGCGCTCAAAGCCTGCTTTGGGAATCAACACTTCGCCGCGCACTTCTAGTAGTTCGATGTTTGTTGCTTCGCTAAGATACAGCGGCAAGTTACGGATGGTTTTGACGTTTTGGGTAATGTCCTCACCTGTTTGACCATCGCCGCGTGTGACCGCTTGCACAAACTGTCCATGCTCATACTTGAGGGAAACAGCCAGTCCGTCTAGCTTAAGCTCCATCTCATACTCAGGGTTTTGTTGGGCCAAGCTTAAACGATCGTTGATGCGGCGCATAAACCCGTGCAAATCATCATAGTCAAAGACATTGCCTAGAGATAGCATAGGGATATCATGGGTCACTTGGGTAAAGGCTGACAGCGGGGTATCGCCGACTTGATTGATTGGGCTATCTAGCTGGATAAGATCAGGGTAGGCTTCTTCTAACTCTAACAACGAGCGGCGCAGTTGGTCGTACTCGCTGTCGTCTAAGCTAGGATTATCCAGCACATAGTAGCGATAGTTATGGGTTTTGAGCGTTTCGATAAGCGTGCGCATTTTTGCGATGATAGCGTCGTTATCTACGGCAGGTTTTACTGCATTTTTGGCAGAGGGTTTGGTAGCTTTTGAGTCAGTCATAATCGGCGTCTTTACGGTTCAAGATGCCGATATCATAACAAGTTTTGATAGCAAATAACGTAAAACGAATGACGTTATTTGCTTCAATAAGGCTAGAGTTTTTTGTTTTATTAGAGGTTAGCCTTTATTCATAGTCGCGTACTTGATTGCGCAGTTGCTGCTTATATTCAGGGGTGATCGGCTCGTTATTTTCATCAAGCATAACCGCGTCCAGATCATCTGCCATCATGTAGGCAATACTCATCATACTATCAAAACTATGCAGCGCCTGCGGGTGCGGTAGCGATAAGAATACCACGACGCCGCTATAGGTATTGGTCGCCACGCTATGCGGGTCAAAAGGCGCGATACCCTCATCAGTGATGCCCATCATGCTAAACCAAAGCATACCTGTGCCGTCTTTTTGCTCATAGCGATGGAACATATTCATCGCGCCAAAGCGCAGACCATATTTATCTATCAACCCTAACAGGTCACGACCACGAATGACGGACGTTGCACGGTCACGGTACTGCTGCGGCAAAATCGTAATGTTGATGTTGTCTTTGGCATGAATCAGCGGACCGTTTTGCGCTTGATCAACAGGCTCAAGTAGATGCTGGTCGAGCACCGGACTGTTGTCATCAAAGCTTGGCTCATCAAAGGTATCAATGACAGGCATCAGGCTGTCTGTGGCTGACACTAGGCTTGAAAAAGCGTCAATCTCTTGCTCACCATTTTGCGTAGGCGCACTTAAATACTCATCGCTATTATCATCATTATCGATCTGCTGCGCTATCGCTGCAAATTCACTATCATCAGCGCGCTGCTGCTCCGCCTGCCAGCGCTCATAATCCTCATTTTGCTCGCTGGCAGGATTAGCGTCAGCTTGGGCATGATTTAGCATATCATCGATGGTTGCAGACTGCGTTGTAGGCTCGTCTTCGACGACCGCTTGTAGATACTCGCGATCAGGCGCGATACTGGTCTCGCCTGCGACAGTATCGTCAAGATCTGGCTGATCAACGATATTACGCTCATGACGCGGAATAATAGGAATGCCATTTTTGTCATAATTCACTGGAGTGGCTTCAGTATTTTGACGACGCTTAAAACTGCGAATGACCATAAACAGCCCTGCAAGCACAATAAAGGCTGCAATGGCAATCAAGATAAACTGAATAGCGGTCATGAGTGAGATATCCTAATAATGACAAAGGGGATGATAGTGAAAACAAATAGCAATAGTCTAGCATGGCTAATAGACGCCGTCATCACTTGCTATGTTTAGCACGCGTACTTACTTGAGTGCGGCAAGTTTATCTTACTATATTTTTAAGCATAAAATCACTATTTGCCGTTTAAATGAAAACATGTTCATTACCAAATGATCTATATGAGCCTCTAGCTGTCGATATAATCGATCGCTTCATCCAAGGACACACTGACCAAAGTTGAGACGCCAGCTTGCGCCATAGTGATACCTTTTAGCTCATCAGCAATTTGCATGGAGAGCTTGTTGTGACTAATAAAAATAAACTGCACCTCTCCTGCAAGCTCCTCAATTAAGCTGGTAAAGCGCGCGACATTGGCATCATCGAGCGGCGCATCGACCTCGTCAAGTACGCAAAAGGGTGCAGGATGCTGCTTAAATATCGCAAAAATAAGACTCAGCGCGGTTAGGGTTTTCTCACCGCCTGAGAGTACCGCTAAGCGGCTGTTGCGCTTACCCTTGGGCTGCGCCATCAAAGTGAGTCCGGCGCGCCACTGCTCAGATTTAGGGAAATCACTATCGGTATCTAGCGTGAGGTTCGCGTGACCACCGCCGAATACTTTGGCGAATAAAGCTGCCAGCTCAAGATTTACCGCATCGAGCGTTTGCATAAATAACGCCTTAGTCGTCTCATCGATAGATTTGATCGCCTCAGTCAAAGTCTGCATACTCGCGGCAATGTCTGCCGTCTGCTGCGCTAACGGCTCTAAGCGCTCGTTAACCGCCGCCAATTCTGTGATAGCGGTTAGATTAACCGCGCCTATTTTGCTCAGCTCATGCTCAAGCTTGGCTTGCTCTGATTTGAGCTGGGCGATTTTGTCTGGACGCACGCGGCGATCATGGGCGATAAAGTCCGCTAACACGTTTGAGACACTCATCGTTTGCGGCGCGTCTTTATCATACTTTTGACTGATGCTTTGATACTTTGCTAGAGCCTCTTGCGCATGAGTGCTCGCGTCCTCCAAGCGCGCATTACTTAGCGCTAGCTGTGTTGCTAGCTGTGCCAAATCCTCTTGCTGTGATTGAAGCTTATGCTGTAGCGCGTCCAGCTCATTTTGCTGTTTACTATAGTCTTGCTTGAGCGCCGCTAAGGTTGACTCACGCTCCGCTAGCAGAGCTTGCTGCTGATCACGCAACTCTTGTATCTTTTGCATCCTTGTCTTTAGCTCTGGCAATTGCTGCTGATACTCTACTAATTGAACGCCAAGCTTTTGCGACTCTTGTAGGGATTTATCATGCTGATCTGTCACCTTGACTAGGCGGCTAACGCTATGTTCTAAACGCATCTCGCCTTTTTGTATGTCTAACTGTAGTGCCTGCCAAGCATCATCCTCTGCCTGCCGAACACGGCTACGCTCATTTTTATCTGTCTGTAACTTTTGACGATGACTTTTTGCTTCTGTCAATTGTGTAATGAGCGTATCTAGCGCCCGTTGAGTCTCGCTCTGCTTATCATTGAGCGCTTTTTGTTCAGATATTAGCGCTTGCTGTTCTTGCTCAAGGCTTAATTTGTCATTATCCAGACGCTGTATGTCAGCTTGCAAGCGCTCATACATCGCTTGACAAGTGGTAAGTTGCTGCTGGCAGTGATGCTTATCTTGCGTTAATTGGGCCGCTTGCGTACGAGCCTCCTCTAAGCTGATCGTCAACGCATCATACTCGCGCTGAGCTTGCTTAAGCGTTTGTTGCTGCGTGTTTATGCTTACATTGCTAGCCTCTAGCAAGGTCTCAAGCTGTTTTAGGCGCGCGCGTTGCTCAATACGTTGGGTCAAAAATGGACTGTTGTTTTCACTGTTATCCCGACCAATGAGCCTATTTAAATTTATCATCCCTTGCTGACTAATCATCCAGCCATCAGTCGTTAGTAGCGTTGCAAGCTTTGGTAACACCTCTAAAACTCTACCCAGATTTGCTCTTTTTTCTTCTTCAGTTTCATTATCAGTGCCAATGTATAAATAACACTGCTGGCAAAGCGCAAGTCTTGGCTGCAAGATTAACTTAGATAAAGGTATAAGCTGTTTGCTAAGCGCATGTGCTAGCTGGCTCATAAATGAATGAACTTCATCGCTTTGGGTAGCGGGCAGCCATAAGCTGTGACCCGATTTTGCACCTACGGTATCTTTTTGATAACTGAGTAAGTTTGTTACATAATGCGCCAAGTTCTGTCTATTGTTGTCCGTCAGCAAGACATGGCTATCAAGCCACGGGGCCAGCCATTCATCGAGTATATGGGCATAACGCTGACCCAAATCTGTCAGCTCAATGCGTGCGCGTATCGTGCTTATCGGTAACGGCTGTGACACCTGATCAAAATCGCTATCTTCAGTGTCATAAGTTATTTTAGTAACGTGCTGCGTTGACGTATCGTCGCGTGATTTAGGATGCAGCATTTGATGCAAGGTATCGTACTCACCGACTAGCAGTGCATGACGTTTTTCATTCTCTGTCAGCTCACGCTGCTGTACGCCTAATCGCTGCTGTAACTCATGCGCCCTAGGTTGCAGTACTGCTACCTGCTCAAAGGTATAATCCTGCTTGCGTACAATGTGCCCTAGCTGATCCTTTAACTCGGTCAGCTCGGTATGTGCGAATGCAGGTGAGACGCTGCTATGATCTGCGCCCAAGGGTAATAGCTGTACATGTAGGGCTTGCCAATTGTGCTCGCGGCGCTGCCACTTGTCGTAGCTTTGCTGGTAGCGCTTTTGTTCCTGAGCATTAATGGCTTGCTGCTGCTCTAAAATGCGCATGTCGTATTGTAAGCGCGATACTTTATCTTGCGCGTCAGTCCATGCCCGCTGCAATGTGCGCTCGCTTTGTTTATAGGACTCACGTTTGACCGCCAAATCGTTGAGCTGTGGACGTAGACTTGCCAGCAACGCTTGTTGCTCGCTTTGCTCTAGCTTTAAGGCTTCGCTCTCTGTATGCGTTTGTGATTGCTGCGCGTGTATACTATCAATCTGCTGCTCAATCTGGCTGATTTGGTTTTGAATATCAAAAAGCTCATGCTCAGCTTTTTGATAGCCCAGCTGCTGCTGATAGTGTGTGCTTTGCGCATCGTCTTTGAGCCACTGCTCTTGTGTGATGTGCGCTGTCAGTTTGTCTTGCTTGGCTTTTAGATCCTCACAAAGGCTTTGCAGGCGCGCGACCTCATCGAGACCTTGCTTGTGCGCTTGTTTTTGCTGCTGCTGATAGTGCTTAGCTTGGTACAACTGCCAAATAGTAAGTTGCTGCTGAATATCAGCACGCGCGAGCGTTAACTCCTCATAACGCTGGGCGCTTGTTGCTTGTTTAGATAGCCGCTTTTGTTGACTGACAAGCTCGCTTTGCATATCCTGCAAACGCGCTAAATTATCTTGCGTGATCTCAAGCTTTTTTTGGGTCTCTAAGCGCCGTGCTTGATAACGTGATACCCCTGCCGCCTCTTCGATAAACTCACGTAGCTGCATGGGGCTTGAGTCAACGATACGCCCAATCATGCCCTGCTCAATCACTGCATAACTGCGCGCGCCAAGCCCTGTGCCTAAAAAGACATCGACAACATCACGGCGGCGGGCGCGCGTGCCATTAATAAAATAGTCTGAACGTCCCTCCTTATTGACTTGACGGCGTACAGACAGTTCATGATATAGGTTAAACTCGTGGCGAATGCCTGTGGTCTCATCTTGGGTGTGCTCAAAGGTCAGCTCGACACTGGCAACGCTTTTGGCTGATTTGTCTTGGGTGCCTGCAAAAATCACATCGCTCATCGCTCCGCCACGCAGCTGCTTGGCGGAGGTCTCGCCTAGTACCCAGCGTATGGCGTCAATGACGTTTGATTTGCCGCAACCATTGGGCCCGACAATAGCAGTAATGCCGCGAGGAAAGCTAAAGGTGGTAGCATTAGCAAAGGATTTAAATCCTGTCAGCTTGAGGGATTTTAGGCGCATGAAAGGTATATTAGGTCAGCAAAAACAGGCGGCTATTCTACCGCAAATTGCGGTGTGTTTAGAAGTTTGTTATAAGGCTGCATTGCATTAGAATAGAGGACAGCCTATATTGAGTATGAATTAAAAATAAGCGAGCTAACATGAAGAACTCTGACCCGCAGGACTTACAACAAAAATATGAGCGCTGGAGCCAGTTATACCAGCAGCAACTTGAGGCGCAGCAGCAATTTTTAGAAGCAGAAAAGCTGTTCGATGAGTTGCAAGGGTATTACTTAAGCCCGCAGTGGGTGGCAGATCGTGAAGCGGATCTACCAATTGAGCACTCAGGCGAGGCGCATTCTATCTTTAGTGAAGATGCGCTGTGGAGCATGCTTACCGATCGCAATGAGCTGGCAATGAAGTGGATGCGATTGGGGCTCGATGCGATTGATAAAGAGTGACGATTTTTTCAGGTTTACTGAATGATCTTACGTTGTATCTAATAGTATGCAGTTTAAAACTTAATTAACTTCTTAATCTCTAAAGGTTTAGTAGAATTAGAGAAAAATTTTTCACTTTGATCTACGTTGCCATCATACTTTAGAGAACGCTACTTATAAATATTAAAGCGCGTCGACAGTTAACTAAATTCCATATATCAGTAAAACTACTTTAAATAAGATAGTAAAAGTAGCCATTACAAATACTATTGTGACTCATAGTCCGTGGACTCATAGTATACAAAGGAACATGATTCCTCTATCATTGAATGGAGGAATCATGAGAGAAGAAACGATACTATCTCAATTCGGGAAAAGGGTTAAAATTTTCCGTAATGAACGAAATATTAGTCAGGAAAAATTAGCAGAGTTATCTAAGCTTGACAGGACATACATCAGTTCTGTTGAACGTGGTCAAAGAAATATCGGTATTCTCAATATATTTAAGATTGCGGATGCTTTAAAAGTCAATGCTAGTAGTCTTCTAGAAGAAGTAGGAGATATTAATGCATAGTATTGATAAGGCATATCAGTTCTATACTCGCCATATATTTGATAAAGAAAAAATCAACCTGCTTGAGACCCATAACCTTAAAGTAGCTGGCTCAGTTCCTTCCGTATTATGGGAACTATTCGGAGCTTTGCTAACAGAGCGAACAGGTAGTGGTTTAATAGGTGCAGACTTACAGGGTTGGGAAGTGAAGTCAGCTAAAGAAGGTGGTTCATATGAATATCAGTATCATCTAAATACTGGAAGCTCTAAATTGAACGAAGACTGTGAAGTAAACCACTTGTTCTGTATGTATTCTAAGACTTATGAAAACGTTATTGTAAGGGCAATACAAGGTAGCGATCTGGCTGAGCACTTCTTCAAATTGTGGGAGCCGTATTATACAAAAAATTACGACGTTTCTATAGAAAAAAGCCAAAGAAGACAAAGATTTAGAAAAAGTATTTCAGGAGGGTACGTAGAAAAAAATGGTACATTAATAATGGAAGTTAAGGAAGGCAAACTTGTATACAGGAATAACGAAATTATACCAAAATTAAATCGGGTAATATAAATGAAAAAATTCGTCGAATTTTTTGCAGGTGTAGGTTTAGTTCGTGAAGGACTAAACAAGTCAGAATGGAAATGTGTATGGGCTAATGACATTTCGCCAGACAAGAAAGATACTTACACTGAAAACTTTGGTAATAACGACTTTTGGTTGGGAGACATTTGGGATATGGTCGAAAGATCAGAGGTCATTCCAGACGACGCTTTTTTGTATACCGCCTCTTTCCCTTGTACAGATCTATCAGTAGCAGGTAATCAGGCTGGTTTAGCGGGTAAACAGTCAGGTACTCTTGATGCCTTTATAGAAATATTGCGAAATAAGAAAAATTCAGGGACAGCTCCAAAAGTAGTATTACTTGAAAATGTTAGAGGCTTTTTAACATCACACAAAGGAGAAGACGTAAAGCAAACTGTTAAGTATTTTAGTGAGCTTGATTATTTTGTAGATATTGTAGAGCTAGACGCAATCGATTTTTCTGCTCAAAGCAGACCACGTGTATTTTTAATAGCTGTACAAGAAGGTCTTGCCTTACAAACCATGAATATCAAAGAAAGCGCTGAATTATTTGACGAATGGTGGTTGGACTTTGAAAGAAACCCTACTTTAAGATCAAAAAAAATTAAAGATATCATCTTGAGTAGTGAAAACTTGAATTGGGGATTGTTAGACCTATGTTCACCCGTAAAAGCAGATATAAATCTAATAGATATTGTTGAGACGGATATCCCTGATGATTCAAAATTATGGTGGAATGAGGATAGAAAGAAACATTTATATGAACAGATGAGTAAGAACCATCAAATAATTTTACAAACAATGATGAAAGGTTCTGATTTTTCCTATGGAACTGTGTATCGGCGTATGAGAAAAAACAAATCGATGGCTGAACTAAGAACAGATGGTTTTGCTGGATGCTTGAGAACTCCTAGAGGAGGCTCTAGCAAACAGATTGTTATACGCGCTGGTAATGGTGAATGGAATGTCAGGCTATTGACTCCAAGGGAATACGCAAGACTACAAGGAGTAAGAGATACTTTTATACTTCCACAGAACGCTAACAAAGGGTATTTTGCTATGGGCGATGCTGTATGTGTTCCTGTAATCGAGTTTATTGCTGAAAATGTTTTCGATAAGTTGTACGAAGTTCATCTAAAAACTGATCGATCTAGTCCTAAATCATAGATCAACTAATGATACTAAACACTTTATAAAAAATAATGGCGAAATTTGATTATATTTGTATATTAACTCTAAACCACCCCAATCCCACTCAAAAACAACTGCCCGCCTGCGAATATAAGCAGCACACCAAAAGCGCGTTTTAGCGTGAGCGCTGGCAATACATGAGCAAGTTTGGCACCGACCTTTGCCATCGCAAAACTGACGACTGAGATGCATAAAAAGCCTGAAATATGCACAAAGCCTATCGTGCCCTCAGGCAAATTGGCGACGTCTTGTCCAAACCATGCAAATCCTGCCGCGCCAGCCAGTGCAATCGGCAGACCACAAGCGGCTGAAGTGCCAACCGACTGTCTCATCGGTAGCCCTGCCCAGTTCAAAAACGGTACGGTCAAACTGCCGCCGCCGATTCCAAAGATAGACGACGCCATTCCGATACCAGTGCCTGCCCCAAACTGGACGCCAGCAGGGGGGAGCGGCTTGCCTACTTGTTCTTTATTAGAGAAAAATAGCATCTTAAGCGCCACAAGTAATGCGCCGATACCAATAATGGCTTGCAATGCTTTGCCATCGATCATATCCGCAATACCTGCGCCAACGAGGCTACCGATGACTAGTCCTAACGCCATCTTGCGCCAGACCTCCCAACGTACCCCGCCACGTTTATTGTGCGCGGTCAATGAGCTAATGGACGTTACCACGATGGTTGCAAGCGACGTACCAATCGCCAAATGCGTGATAACGTCAGGCGGGAAATCATAAGCGGTAAATATCCATACTAGTGCGGGCACGATAATCATGCCACCACCAACGCCGAACAAGCCTGCACTAACACCTGCAAATGCACCCGCAATCACAAACCACACATATAACATCATTGACGCCACCTTTTATCTCACGGGTTTTTGTATCATAATGGCTAGCGCCAAGAGCGAAGCTCGCAGTATATATCCAATGCACTGTAAAAAAACATAGCGCTACTGAGATGAGTTTTATGCAGCATCAAGCGGCGTAGGCACAGCACGCAAGTAAAATTTATACCAGTAGCGCGTTTAAACTTACACGACAGTTTTATATTCAATTTACCATATTAAAAACAGTTGCATGATAATACTGACGCCACCCTTTTTAAATGCTGACGAAACTTACGAGCGTATCCGCTATGTTATCTAGCTTATTATCCAACCTTAATCATCGTCACCTTACAAGTAGCGTCTCAACCAATAGCGAGCTGATAGCAGACATAGAAGCAGGTACTCTGGACGGTGACAAAGTACATCTTTTGACTGCGCAGATGCAAAGTGGTGGGCGCGGACAGCATCAGCGCTCATGGCAGTCGCCAGTGGGCAATGTGTATTTATCTCTATATCATCCGTATCAAGCGCCTGTCAGCGGACTGCTATCCTTAATTGTAGGCGTAAAGCTGGCTACTATGCCTGTGATAGAAACGATAAATGAGCAGCTAATAACACAAAACTTAACTCCTATCGGTGTCAAATGGGCCAATGATTTGGGCTTTTATGCACAGCAAAGCGTTGATATGCCAGTTATTCCTTTTAGCAAACTGGCAGGGATATTAATAGAACCGGTATTACGCGATGGCAAAATGTTGGGCGTTGTCATAGGCGTCGGTCTAAATGTGGCAACTACGCCTACGCTCACCGCAAAAACTGCTGAAGGTATGAGTTATCAAGCAATAAGCTTGCAAGACATTAAGCAATTGGTTAAGACAGATAATAATAATGACATACCGAGTTTGATAACTCTTTACGAGCAAGTGAGCGATGCTCTGTTATCAGCGATGACTTGTTTTGCGCAAATAGCGCTTGAGCGTGCTAGCATCAACCCACACTATTTAAATGATTTTATACAGCAGTTTGAGGCGGTAGATGCGCTAGCAGACTTAAAGGTGTGCGTCACGCAAACTCACCGCGCTCAAGAACACAAAATTATAGGTCACGCCTGCGGTATAGATAGTAATGGCTGTTTGCAATTACGCCAAGATGACGCTAGTATTTGCACCATTTTTACCGGTCGCCTTGATGTGATAAATGAAGTTTAAAGGGTACTTATAACGAATACTGCTCTCGCAAAAGCACCATTAAACGAGAGCGGTTAAAAGGGAAGGTTATGCCAAAAGGAATGCTATGCTCTGGTTAGATCTTGGTAATACTCGGCTTAAATACTGGCTGACAGATGATATCGGGCAGATCGTCGCGCATGATGCCAAATTGCATCTGCAAGCGCCCGCTGAGCTGCTGATGGGTCTGACTGATAGGTTTGAGAACTACGCTCCTGATTTTATCGGTATCTCCTCAGTGCTGGGTAATGAGCTCAATAGTAAAGTATTTGAGACCTTGAGCCGACTTGATATTCCTTTTGAATTTGTCCATGTCGATGCCGCTCATCCGTTGATGCACAGCAATTATAATGATCAGCAATTGGGCTGTGATCGCTGGTTACAGATGCTTGGTGCAGTCGATAAAAAAAAGCGCCAGTGCGTGATCGGCTGCGGCACCGCGGTGACGATTGATCTGATTGATCACGCCAAGCATTTGGGCGGCTATATTTTTCCTAATATCTATTTGCAACGTGAGTCGCTGTTTTCAGGAACCAAGCAGATTGCCATCTCAAACGGTAGTTTCGATAACTTAACTCATGGCATCACCACGCAAGATGCGGTACATCGCGGCATTTTATTATCTATCGTGGGCGCTATCAATGAGATTACGCATAGACATCCTAACTTTGAGCTGATTATGACGGGCGGTGATGCCCATATTATCGCCCAACACGTCAATCGCCCCGTGCGGCTGCGCGATGATCTACTATTAAATGGGTTGGCGCGTTACTTTGATCATCGTCAGCAGTTGTCTGATTAGAGCTTTACAAAGAACCCAAGCAATAAAAAAAGCAGCTTATCTATGACAAGCTGCTTTTTTTGAATCTTGTAAAACCTATTTTGTTTCGTTAAATAGTTCACGGCCGACGAGCATACGGCGAATCTCGCTCGTTCCAGCGCCAATCTCATAGAGTTTGGCATCGCGCCATAAACGTCCCAGCGGGTACTCATTGGTATAGCCATTACCACCAAAGATTTGAATGCCCTCGCCTGCCATCCATGTCGCTTTTTCTGCGCACCAAAGAATCACACTAGCGCAGTCTTTACGTACTTGGCGGCTGTGACCTTCGCCCTGCGTATCCAGCATATCCAAGTTCTTGCCGACCGTATATAAAAAGCTACGACCCGCCTGCAAGATAGTATACATATCCGCGACTTTACCTTGAATAAGCTGGAACTCACCGATAGCTTGTCCAAACTGCTTACGATCATGGATGTAGGGTATGACATTATCCATAACCGCTTGCATGATGCCGATAGGGCCAGCGGCTAGTACCGCGCGCTCAAAATCTAGGCCACTCATCAAGACTTTAACGCCTTGACCAATGCCGCCCAAGATATTCTCGCTTGGCACTTTGACATTATTAAAAGTCATCTCGCCCGTATGGCTACCGCGCATGCCAAGCTTATCGAGCTTTTGCGCAGTACCAAAGCCTTCCATGCCTTTTTCAACGATAAAGGCGGTCATGCCTTTGGCGCCTAGCTCCGGATTGGTCTTGGCATAGACCACCATGACATCGGCATCAGGACCGTTGGTAATCCACATCTTGCTACCATTTAAGATATAGTTGCCGTCTTTTTCTTCAGCTTTAAGTTTCATGCTGACAACATCGGAGCCTGCGCCCGTCTCACTCATGGCGAGCGCGCCGATAAACTCACCGCTGATAAGCTTAGGCAAAAACTTCTGCTTTTGCGCCTCATTTCCGTTACGTTTGATCTGGTTGATACACAAATTTGAGTGCGCGCCATAGCTTAGACCTATGGAGGCTGAAGCGCGGCTGATTTCCTCTAATGCAACCATGTGCGCCACATAACCCATGTCTGAGCCGCCATACTCTTCGGGTACCGTGATACCATGCAGGCCGACATCACCCATTTTTTCCCATAGATCCATAGGGAACTCATCACTGCTGTCAATCTCGCCTGCCCGTGGGGCGATTTCTTTTTCTGCGAACGCTCTGATGACATCACGTAGCGCGTCAATATCTTCACCAAGCTGAAAATCTAATCCAAGTAAACTCATAATCTTTCCTTGTGTTTAATTTTAAATATGTAGACTAAAATGTATTAAGAGGCACGTTTATTTATAATAGCTCGCGCCACGTTTGAGTCGTTACGGCGACCTAAGAATGTACTAATACGCTCGCCTGCCACTACTAACTTTTCCAAATCGATACCTGTTGTGATGCCCATGCCATGGAGCATATAAACCACGTCCTCTGTCGCCACATTACCCGTTGCGCCTTTGGCATACGGACAACCGCCAAGACCTGCCACAGACGTATCAAACTCGCTAATACCAAGCTCAAGCGCCGCCAAAGTATTGCTCAATGCCTGACCGTAAGTGTCATGAAAGTGGCCAGATATTTTTGCGACATCAATATATTCAAAGGCCGCTTGAAGGGCGCGCTGAACTTTGAGCGGAGTACCAACACCGATCGTATCGGCGATACCGATTTGTTCTGCGCCGATCTCGACCATACGTTTGGTGACGTAAGCTACCTGGCTTGGGTCAATCTCGCCTTCATAAGGACAGCCCACGGTACAAGAGATGACGCCGCGCACTTTGATACCGTTTTGCTTGGCTGCAACGACTACAGGCGCAAAACGCTCAATACTCTCATCGATACTACAGTTGATGTTTTTTTGGCTAAAGGTCTCACTCGCTGAACCGAAAATCACTACTTCATCAGGATGGTAGGTGAGCGCATTATCAAAGCCGCGCATATTGGGCACCAGCACCGAATAAATAACGTCTCCACGCCGCGTATCTGACAGTGCCGTCATCAAATCCCTGTTATCACCCATTTGCGGCACCCATTTAGGCGAGACAAAACTGGTAGCCTCTAACTTCTTGACGCCTGCGGCTATTAGATCGTTAATCAAAGCTTGCTTAACCGCCGTCGGCACCGTCGCTGACTCATTTTGTAAGCCATCACGAGGACTAACATCAACGATGCGGACATGATCTGGGTATAAGTTACTCATAAGTGCCATCCTATTTTTTAAATATTGGCCTTTTTATTCATCAGACGCGCTGTCGATACGTAGAAGCTCATCGCCATCTGCGACCAGATCGCCTGCGCCAAATAGCAATTCGGCGACCACGCCATCGGTTGGCGCGGTAATAGTATGCTCAATCTTCATCGCTTCGATAACAGCAAGTGGCTCGCCTTTTTTGACACTGTCACCCACATTGACTTTGAACGCGACCACTTGACCCGGCATCGGCGACTTTAAACTGCCGACAGCAGCGCTCTCTTCGCCCGCGTAAGCCATAATATTGACAAGAGCAATTTGATCACGACCACGATCAGTAAAGACATGTACCCTCTCGTTATGTACCCAGCTTTGTGCGCTGACGCGTGCGCCATCCAGCCACAAGGTGTGATTGTGCGCGTCATTACTATTATAGCTGACCTGACCTTCAAAAACGCGGGTTAAAGACTCGGGAGCAGCTTGCTTATCATCAGCGTCTTGATCAGCGCTTTTCTCAATGGTAAGTGTAAAGCTACTGGCTTGGTCATTACCTTTAGATGTGGCGCTATTAGCTGACACATTATGCCAGTCACTAATACGAGCAACATAAGACTGCTCATTGTAGACTAAGCTAAATGAGCGCGCATAATCGGTATAAGCGCGAAAACCAGTGGGTTGACCAAAGGGATCATTGTCGTTTTGAGTGCTACTGAGTCTTGCTGAGGATTCGCCAGCGAGCTGTTGCACAATTGCAGTCGTTACTAGCGTAGATAGCTCAAGCGGCTGCTGATCGAACAAGACGTCCGCTTCTCGCTCAATCAAAGCGGTATCGAGATTGGCTTGACTAAAGGAGTCTGTATTGATGACATAACGCAAGAATGCCACGTTATTAGGCAGACCAACGATACGCGTTTGCCCTAATGCTTGATCCATCTTAGCTAGCGCTTGCTCGCGCGTTGGCGCATGGACGATAAGCTTGGCAATCATAGAGTCATAGAACGGACTGATGACATCGCCTTCGCGCACGCCGTCATCGATACGCACGTCATCGATGATAAAGGTGCTGTGCTTAGGTTTTTGATAAGTAAACAGCGTCCCTGTCGCCGGCAAAAAATTATTATCAGGGTTTTCCGCGCAAATACGTGCCTCAATCGCATGACCGTTTATCGCAAGCTCTTCTTGCGATTTTGGCAGTGGTAAGCCTGCGGCAACTCGCAATTGCCATTCAACCAAATCAACGCCCGTGATCGCTTCACTGACAGGATGCTCTACTTGCAAGCGCGTATTCATCTCCATGAAATAAAAACTCATCTCGCCACCGCGCTGCTCAACGATGAACTCAACCGTGCCCGCGCCTACGTAATCGACCGCACGCGCCGCTTCAATCGCAGCCGTACCCATTGCCTCACGCATAGACTCATCAACGCCTGGCGCTGGCGCTTCTTCTAGCACCTTTTGATGGCGACGTTGTACCGAGCAATCACGCTCAAATAGATGCACGTAGTTACCATGACTATCACCAAACACTTGGATCTCGATATGGCGTGGTTTGAGCGCGTATTTTTCGATGAGTACTTGATCATCACCAAAACTGGTAATGGCCTCTCGGCGGCAGGAGTCTAGCAAATCATTAAAGTCGCCACTGTTTTCGACGATGCGCATCCCTTTACCGCCGCCGCCCGCGCTGGCTTTGATAAGTATGGGATAACCAATAGCATCGGCTTTCTCTTTTAAGAATGCTGCGTCTTGATTGTCACCATGATAGCCTGGTATTAGCGGTACGTTTGCCGCTTCCATTAAGCGCTTAGACTCAGACTTGCCGCCCATTGCCCGTATGGCATCAGCAGACGGTCCGATAAAGGCGATACCTGCATCTTGACACGCCTGCGCAAAGTCAGCGTTTTCACTCAAAAACCCGTAACCTGGGTGAATGGCCTCAGCGCCCCGATCCTTAGCAATAGCGATAATTTCATCGCCTTTGAGATAGCTATCTTTAGGGGCTGAACCGCCTAAATAAATAGCTTCATCACAGACAGACACGTGCTTGGCATGTCGATCCGCATCAGAGTAGACGGCAACGGTGCGGACGCCTAAGCGCTTAGCAGTCGCCGCAACACGGCAAGCAATCTCGCCACGGTTGGCGATAAGAATCTTTGAAAACATAGCTATCCTTGTCTTTGCCTTTTAGTTCTATGATAACTTCTATACTTACTTAAGCCCGCTTTGTTAAGCTGAGCTTAGAGGATTAGTATAAGAGTCCTTAATTATAGGGTTAGTTGTTATATATTTATTTGCTAGATACTTAATTTGCTAGATACCTATTCGCTAGATGCGTAGTTATCAGCTGAGCCAATCAGGCTTACGCTTATTCAAAAAGGCTTGTACGCCTTCCTTTCCTTGCTCTGACGACCGAATATCAGCGATATCTTTTACCGTATCAGCGATTAATTCATCGTCTATTGTCTCGCCAGCGATATCATGCAAAAGTCGCTTGCAAGTCTTGACCGCATCAGGGCTATTATTGACAATCTTGGCGCATATTGCAGCCACTCTATTTTGCAACTCGTCCTCATTAACGCGCTCATGAATAAAGCCAAGTTGACGCGCTTTTTTGGCATCGAACACTTCAGCCGTTAAGAAATAACGCTGCGAGGCACGCGCGCCCAAAGCTCGTATGACATAAGGGCTAATCGTTGCAGGCGCTAAACCTAAACGTACTTCACTTAAGCAAAAATTAGCGATTTTGACTGCGATAGCCACATCACATACTGCAACCAAACCCATACCACCCGCATAAACATCGCCTTGAATAGCGGCAATGGTAGGTTTAGGACACTCGTAAATCGTTTTGAGCATTTGCGCGAGTTTATCGGCATCGGCTAGATTTTCATCATAGTCGTAATCTGCCATAGCGCGCATCCAGTTTAGATCCGCGCCCGCGCAAAACGCCTTGCCTGCTGCCGCTAAAGTGATAACGCGAACCTCGTCGCTTTGACCCAATTGCTTAAACACAGCTGTTAATTCGCTAATCATCTCATCATTAAAAGCATTGCGAATCTCAGGACGATTTAAGGTTACGGTTGCGATATAGTTTTCTGTGGTTACTAGTAGATTTTTATAATTATTCATATATGTTTGTTCCTGTTTGTCATGCTTTTGTGACGTTGGTTCTGACTTAGCGCTCTTACTAATTCCGTGAAGAGTGGTAGGGTTGGTTAGTTTTTAAAATTCTTATGGAGAATGCAGGTAAAAACTAACCCACCGTATTGTCTTACTCTAATAGAAAATCTTATTCAAAAGATTTTCCTTGCAAGCTTAACGAAGCAGTGCTTCGTTTTTACAGCTTTCAGGTTACGCATTCGCTAGCCCACCCTACACAAAACATATCAACCTACATTCTAAAGACACCAAACGTCGTCTCTTCTATCGGGGCGTTGTGCGCAGCACTCAGTCCAAGCGCCAATACCTTGCGCGTATCAGCAGGATCAATCACCCCATCATCCCAAAGCCGTGCAGTGGCATAATAAGGATGGCCTTGCTCCTCATACATATCGCGAATCGGCGCTTTAAAGGCTTCTTCGTCAGCTTCGCTCCATGCCTCGCCTTTGCGCTCAAAATTATCGCGCTTGACCGTTGCCAGTACTGAGGCCGCTTGCTCGCCGCCCATGACTGAAATACGAGCATTAGGCCACATCCACAAAAAGCGCGGACTATAGGCGCGGCCACACATACCATAGTTCCCTGCACCAAACGAGCCACCAACGATAACGGTAAATTTGGGCACTTTGGCATTGGCAACAGCCATGACCATCTTGGCACCATGACGGGCAATACCTTCGTTTTCGTACTTGCGCCCAACCATAAAGCCTGTGATATTTTGCAAAAACACGAGTGGGATTTTACGCTTACAGCACAGCTCAATAAAGTGCGTGCTCTTTTGCGCCGACTCGCTAAACAAAATGCCGTTGTTGGCGATGATACCAACGGGCATCCCTTCGATATGGGCAAAACCGCAAATGATAGTCGTAGCAAAACGTGCTTTGAATTCATCAAACGCACTGTCATCGACGATGCGAGCGATGATTTCTCTGACATCAAAAGGTTTACGCTTATCCGTTGGAATAATGCCGTATAGCTCTTTGGCGTCATAACGCGGTGGGCGCGGCGTGATTTGATTAGGAATGACCTTGGCATCGCGGTTTAAGTGACCGACGATATCGCGCGCTATAGATAAAGCATGAGTATCGTTTTGCGCGAGATAGTCGACCACCCCTGATAGACGCGTATGTACGTCACCGCCGCCTAAATCCTCAGCACTGACCTCCTCGCCTGTCGCCGCTTTGACCAGTGGTGGTCCGCCTAAAAAGATCGTGCCTTGATCTTTAACAATGATAGATTCATCACTCATTGCGGGCACATAAGCGCCGCCTGCAGTACAGCTGCCCATGACCACTGCAATCTGCGGAATCCCTGCGGCACTTAGATTGGCCTGATTAAAAAAGATACGCCCAAAGTCATCTTTATCAGGGAAAACTTCGTCTTGATTGGGTAAGTTCGCGCCGCCTGAGTCAACGAGATAGACACAAGGCAGATGGTTTTCTTGCGCAATCTCTTGCGCGCGCAAATGCTTTTTGACCGTCATAGGATAATAAGTACCGCCTTTGACGGTGGCATCATTACAGACGATCATGCACTCAATACCATTGATACGACCAATACCTGCGATCACACCAGCGGCTGGGATATCCTCGCCATACATATCATGCGCCGCCATCGGGGCGACTTCTAAGAACGGCGTACCAACATCAAGCAAGCGCTCAACACGCTCACGGGGCAACAGTTTACCGCGTGCTAAATGCTTGGCACGTGCACGCTCTGAGCCGCCTTTTGCAACTTTATTTAGATGCTCATACAGATCGTCAACGATGACTTGCATAGCCTCGCGGTTTTGTTGAAACTCGCTGGCGTTTGGACTCAATTTACTGGTGATTATAGCGCTCATGACATCCCTTTTTATAATAGGCATTTATACTTATACTTGCTATTTGACAACTTTCTATTTAATAGCTTCTTACTTAAAAACTGAGTACTTAGATAATTAATATATAGATACTTAATACATAGCTAGTTAATACATAGCAGTGTTCTGCTTTTATATTTAGCCGTGATTAGCCGTTACTCTAAACCCAACTCAGTGACCATCTCTTCGATGATTTTATACTTCTGGATTTTACCGGTAATAGTCATCGGGTACTCTTCAACGAAACGATAGTAGGTCGGTATTTTATAATGAGCAATATTGTTGCGGCAGAACTCTTTGACCTCATCTTCAGTTAAGCAATCAGGCTCTTTTGGAATGATCAAAGCCGCTAACACCTCGCCATAACGCTTATCAGGAATGCCGACGACTTGTACATCGCGGATCTTGGGATGACGATACAGATAGTTTTCGATCTCGACAGGATAGATATTCTCGCCGCCGCGAATGACCATATCTTTACTACGACCGACGACTTTGACATAGCCATCCTCATCCATCGTCGCTAAATCACCCGTGTGCATCCAGCCGTCTTGAATGGCCTCGCGAGTCTTAAAGCGGCTGCCCCAATAGCCTTTCATGACCGAATAGCCACGCGTCAACAGCTCCCCTGTCTCCCCTAACGGCACAATCTCGCCCGTTTCGGTATCGACAACTTTGACCTCAAGAGCGGGCTGAACCAAACCGACAGTTGAGACTTGCTTTTCAAGCGGGGTATGTTTGTTAGTCTGACAGGACACAGGGCTGGTTTCGGTCATGCCATAAGCAATAGTAACCTCATCCATGTGCATCTCATCGATAACGCGGCGCATGACCTCAATTGGGCAACTAGAGCCTGCCATAATACCCGTGCGTAGCGTGGATAAGTCGTATTGCGCAAAATCAGGATGATCAAGCATAGCGATAAACATCGTTGGCACGCCATGCAGCGCGGTGCACTTCTCAGCCTGCACCGCCTCTAATACGCTAAGCGGCTCAAAGCCATCATTAGGATAAACGATACAGCCGCCATGAGTGAGAATGGCTAGGTTACCAAGCACCATACCAAAGCAGTGATAAAGCGGAACGGGAATGCACAAGATATCATCGAAGGTGAGATTCATCGCCTCACCGATAAAGTAGCCGTTATTAAGAATATTGCGGTGCGTTAAGGTCGCGCCTTTCGGTGTACCTGTCGTGCCGCTGGTGAATTGCACATTGATCGCGTCAGTGTTTTTGAGCTGAGCTTGGCGCTCGGCAATACGCGGATCATTGGCGTCGCCTTCACTCATCCAGTCAGAAAACTTTTGCATATAATCAAAGTTGTCATCATTGCCCGGCTCATCAATCCAGATAATACGCTCAATCGTTGGAATCTCAACCAAATCAAGCTGATTATAAGTCTTGTGATAGATCTCAGGACACAGCTCGCGTACCATTTGCGCATAGTCGCTGCTTTTGAAATGGCGCATAAGTACCAGCGCCGAACAGCCTAATTTATTGAGTGAGTATTGCAGCTCAAAGGTGCGGTAAGCGGGGTTAATATTGACAAGGACGATACCCACTTTGGCGGTCGCCAATTGCATCAGTAGCCACTCGCTATTGTTATGCGACCAGATGCCGATACGATCGCCAATCTCAAGCCCCATCTCTATGATGGCGCTTGCCAGCTGATTGACCTTCTGTTGTAGCTCTTTGTAGGTCCAGCGGATATTTTGATGCGAGGAAATCAGCGCCATACGATCAGGATACTTGTCAGCAATAGCATCAAAAAAGTCACCAATAGTCGCCTCAATAAGCGGCACATCAGGGCCTTTATCGTAGCTCTCAGTGAGCGGAGCATTCGCCGAGCGCTCGCCCATGTTTATGCTTGGGACATTATTAAGAATAGTATCAAAATTAGGAGTTTGAGTCATAACGAGTCCTTTCGTTGTGCTTATCTGTAGAATCTATAAGCTATTGCTAATAGAACATATATTCCACAGCTTTGTCTACCACTACTATAGCGCCTTCATTCAAGACTTGTCAATAATACCGATACGGTACGTATCATTTAAATGATTTAAGCTTTAGCTAGGGTTTGATGACTACAGGGGCCTTGATAGTCACTGTGGCGCTCACCTTATTGTCCTTGATCAAATCCATGACCAGCTCGTCCTCGCTCTCAGTGGTAACCTGCCAGTTGCCATCAGCTTGCGGCGTGCCTACGACCATGACCGAGATGGCTTTATTTTTGAGACGTATCATAGGTGGTTTGTGCTCATAACCGCTATGATCAGTACCCAAAATATCATCTGCAATCGTTGCCGCTTGCGCTCGTAATGGTGCGACATAGCGACAGGCGACCCCATCGATTGACATACAATCACCGATAGCATAAATAGGGTTTGACTGAATTTGGCTTGATTGAGCTTGCAACGTTGAGGCGTCAACGACGATACCCGTACGGCGATCAAACTCGATGCCTGCTGCAGCGGGCAACTTGTCATCAACAATGAGACCGGTACTGGCAATCACGTGATCGACGATCAGGCTAGTAGGTTGGTTTTCTGTAGACTCGCTGTTGTTTTTTAAAGACTCATAACTAAGCGTCAGCGTGTCATCATCGTTACGATTAACATTTGTGACTTGATAACCGCCCAAAAACTGTATGCCTTGCGACTCTATCGCTTTGGCAATACGCGCGGTAGCCTTTGCAGGTAGCATTTGCGCAAGTGGGGCATCGTTTAGATCAAGCAAAGTCACCTTATGACCTGCTTTTAACAAGTCCTCTGCGATCTCAGTGCCCACCATGCCAGCACCAACGATAGCAACGCGTTGACTGCCCAATCCCAGCTTTTCTTGCAACTGCCCAAAGCGCTCGATGTGATTGACATGCCAGACTAAATTCTCAGGCAAACTCTTGGGGAAGATAGGATGCGCGCCCATAGCTAGCACCAGCTTGTCATACCCCAACGTGGCATAAGCCATGTTAGCAGGGTCTGAGCGCGTGGCGGAGACCAGATGCAACTGCTGAGCGGCTGCGTCGATATCGCTGACTTGCGTATCAGCGAGCAAAGTTATATTAGCGGTTTTTGCAGCATCAGCGCCTGTTGCCCGCACCAAATCTGCTACGCGTTTGTTTTGACTGATTGCCATCGTTAGCATAGGTTTGTGATAGCGATCGCCGCTATCGGCGGTGATTAAGGTGATTGGGATGTCCTTATCTTTACTACGAATCGCATCAATCACATGCCAGCCTGCGAGGCCTGCACCGATAATAACCACGCCATTTTCGTCAAAGGACGTTTTTGCAGTCACTGTATTTTGCTCTGTCATATAAGCTCCGATTTGCTCAAATATTCTTTATCGTAAATTTGCAAGTATGATAACCATTGTAACAACAAACCAAGAACACTTGTAAGCTCAAATCATCTCTGCAAAAGATAAATGTAAAAACCTTTTAAACATAAAAAAACGCCCTTTTTAGGACGTTTTAAATAATGCTTATCATCATAATTAGTGATTTAAGATCTTTGATAAAAATTGCTGTGCGCGCTCACTTTTTGCGCCTTCAAAGAACTCATCTTTGCTACAGTTCTCAACGATGTGACCTTCATCCATAAAGATAATACGATTGGCGACCTGGCTGGCAAATCCCATCTCGTGGGTCACGCACATCATCGTCATACCATCACGGGTCAGCTCTACCATCACATCGAGCACCTCTTGAATCATTTCAGGATCAAGCGCTGAGGTGGGCTCATCGAACAGCATGGCTATCGGGTCCATTGCCAAAGCACGGGCAATAGCAACGCGCTGCTGCTGACCACCAGAGAGCTCGGCGGGATATTTAGCGGCTTGTACGGTTAACCCAACGCGATCAAGATACGCCATAGCTTTCTTTTTGGCCTCGTCCTCTTTTCGTCCCAAGACTTTGATTTGTGCCACAGTCAAATTATCGATAATTGTCAGATGCGGAAACAACTCAAAATGTTGAAACACCATGCCAACGCGGCTACGTAGCTTTGGCAAGTTAGTCTTAGATGCGCCAACCGAGATGCCGTTGACCATAATTTGCCCTTTTTGAAAAGGTTCAAGGCCATTAACCGTTTTGATTAGAGTTGATTTACCGCTACCTGACGGGCCACAAACGACGACGACATCACCTCTATGCACGTGCGCGGTACAATCAGTCAATACCTGAAAATCGCCATACCATTTGCTGACGTTATCAATCTCAATGACCATCTCATCGGTTGCGTGACCATTATTTGTGACCAGTCCACCGAAGTCATTTATGTATGTGTCAGCTTTGCTCATCGCAGGCTCCTAGCCATATTGTCTTTAAAAATTGCGATATATCAGACTAAAATTAATATATCGCCTAATAGCTCTAAAATCTTAAGCGCTTTTGTACTTGTTGCACGCCGATAGAAGCACTCAAACTAATGATAAAGTACACCGCTCCTGCGCCCAAAATATAAGGCGTTAATAAGCCCATCAGCTCCCCGCGCACGTAGGCGGCGCGGAAAAAGTCCGTCAAGCCAATAGCAAATACCAGCGTCGTATCTTGGAACAAGATAATACACTGCTGAAGTATCAGCGGCAGCATCTTGCGAAACGCTTGCGGCAAGATGACTAAGCGCATGGTTTGTCCGTATGTCATACCTAGTGCTTTGGCAGCATTGACCTGCCCGCTCCCGATAGATTGAATACCAGCCCTGACAACCTCCGAGAAATACGCCGCCTCAAACATCATAAAGGCAACCACACAGGAGGCAAAAGCTGCATCGAGTTGCAAGTATTTACCCGCAACCCAAAAGTAGATCATAGGTACGGCAAAGTAAAACCAAAGTAGTACCAATAACAGTGGCACTGAACGAAAATAGTTGACGTATAGTTTGGCAGGGACTTCTAGTGCTTTGATGCCAGATAAACGCATCAAAGCGAGCACAGTGCCCAAGCTAATACCGCCCAAAATCGCTAAAAACAATACTTTAAGCGTGGTCAACATACCGCCTAATAGGCCAGGATATGCGGTCGCAAGTTCAGTCATATTCATTTTTGACTCCCTGCGATAAGCCCAGGTACGCGCAGTTTGCGCTCAATTAAGCCCATAATAGCAATCAGGGATAAATTAAAAACCAGATAGATAATCGTCGCATAAGTATAAATCTCAAGGCTATTTTGCGTATACTCGCTAATGGTCTTAGTCTGACTAATTAGCTCCATCACCCCAACTAAAGAGGCGACCGAAGCGTTTTTAAAGCAGTTGGTCAGCTCTGAGCTTAGCGGCGGCAAAATAATACGAAAGGCTTGTGGTAATAGCACTTGCTTGTAGGCTTGCGGAATCGTAAACCCAAGCGCATAGGCGGCGTTGATTTGCCCCTGCGGCAAGGATTCAATACCCGTGCGCACTTGTTCAACGATACGGGCGGCGGTGAATAACCCAAGCCCGATACTCGCTGAGAGCATCGCTGAGGTGTTCGGCGACAAGTCTCTATACCACCACTCTTGCAAAGCGGGCGTGAGCCAACCGGGCGCGACATAAAACCAGAAGAATAATTGTACGAGTAGCGGAATATTACGAAAAAAGGTCACATAAGCGGTACCGATACGACGCGCAGTTTTGCTTGGTAGCGTGCGCATAATACCAAAGATGGTACCGATGACCATCGCGATCGTCCAGGCGATACTACCGATCAATAGCAGCCAGCCAAGACCAGTAATCATCCAGTGAATATATAGCTCATTACCGATACCAGTCTGCTCAAAGAGCACACCCCAGTTCCAGCTATAGTTCATAACGGTCTCTCCAAGCTGCGATAAATAAGCCTGCCTACTAGGCTAATACTAAATATTAACTCAGTAAGCAAGCAGCTGTGTTGAGGGACGCTGTTACTGCGCAGTAGCCACTTTTGGTTGCGCGCTGTCATGCGGATTGGCAATGAGGGCTTTTAGATTGTCTGACATCTCAAAGTTCAAATTGACGTTCTTTGGTGGGATTGGGTTCAAGAACCACTTGCTATAGATATCGTTGATCTCGCCTGAGCTATAGACATTGTTAAGCGCTTCATTGACCACGGCCTTAAACTCTGGATCGTCTTTGCGCATCATGCAGCCATAGATCTCAAACGATTGTGGCTCACCTACGATAACCCATTCGTCAGGATTTTTGGCTTTGGCCTTTTCGCCTGCTAGCAAGACATCATCCATCATAAAGGCATCCGCGCGACCATTTTCTAGCATAAGGAAGCCTTCGCCATGATCTTTGGCTGAGATGACATTGGTATCCATTTGCTTCTCGTCAATGTATTGACGGATGTAACGCTCAGAGGTCGTCCCTGCAGTGGTGACTAGCGTGTTACCTTCTAAGTCATCAAAACCGTTGATACCTGAGTCATTTTTGGTAAGCAAGCGCGTACCGATCTCAAAGAAACCGTTCGAGAAGGCGACTTGCTCTTGACGCTCTTCATTATTGGTCGTAGAGCCACATTCAAAGTCGACTGTACCGTTTTGTACGAGTGGAATACGAGTTTGTGAAGTGATCAAATTATAGCGAACGTTTAGATCTGGCATGTTTAGGTTTTGCTTGATAGCTTCAACAACTTTCATCTCTAAGTCATGCGCGTAACCCATTGGCTGGTTAGGATCATCTGCGATATAAGAAAACGGAATAGAAGAATCACGGTAACCGACAACGATAGTGCCTGAGTCTTTGATCTTTTGCAGAGTGCCATTAGGATTGGCAGCCGCTTCTGTTGTAGCACTATCTGCTGGTACCTCTTCAGTTGCGGTCTGATTACTGTTGTTGCAACCTGTCAAACCCAAAGCTAATAGGGCGGCGAAGGTTAAAGGTTTTGTTAAAGCGTAAGCCATGAGATACATCCTTTTATCACAATACAAATTTAAGAGGACGCCTGCGCGCAGGTAAAGTCCTCGTTAAGCGTCCATGCAGTTGCTTCTATTTAAAATAATTGCTTATCAATATTTACTTGTTACTTGTTGAAACGTTTACCTAGCGTTCATAATAGTGCAACTTTATGTTACTTTACAACACTTTTCTTAAGACGCGTCATATTCTCACTTTAGTTGTCTACATCTGTTCTATATTTACATTCAGAATAACTGCGATATAAGTCTCAAACATACGCACACATGATTGATAAATCTTTGATAATCCCCATAAAGCTATCACCTTTTCAAAGAATAAATGACTTATGACTTCAGATACCCAAACCACAAATACACAGCATAATAACGATAGCAGCACTACTGATGTGCGTCAGCGATTTTTTATCGAGGACTCCCCTGTGCGCGGTGATGTGGTGCGCTTGTCGCGCAGTTATGCTTCAACTATCGCTCAAAAAGATTATCCCGAGGCCATCAGGCGCTTGTTAGGTGAGATGTTGACGGCAGCAAGTTTGCTTATCGGTACCGTCAAAATCGATGGTCACCTATCTATTCAGCTGCAATCATCAGACAGCGACAGCTTGCTTAACTGGGCGATGGCAGAGTGCGATCAAGACGGTATCATACGCGCGCTTGCCAGCTGGAAGGGACAGACGGATGAGCAAGTACAAGCTTGGAATAACATGACTTATGCTGATGAGGCGTTTGCTGAGCTTGGCGCAACAGGTCAAGGCGTATTGTTTATCAATATTCAGCCTGATGGCGGCGAGGCATATCAAGGCATCGTTGAGCGTACCCATGATAATCTAGCTCAGTGCCTTGCCCATTACCAAAAGCAGTCAGCGCAGATTCCGACTCTAATCAGTCTTGCCTCAGACGGCTTGCAAGCTGGAGGTATCTTGGTACAAATGCTGCCACGTACCGCTGAAGAGGCTTATGAGGTTGAGCAAAACGAAGACGCGGGTATCGATGATGACTTGTGGACTCGCCTGTCGCTGCTCACTCGTACGGTCAAGGACGAGGAGCTGACCACTTTGGACGCCAGCGAGATTATCTATCGTCTATATAATGAAGAGAGCGTCGTCGCTCCTGATCCTGTAACGTTAGCGTTTGGTTGTACTTGTTCGCGCGAGAAATGCGCGATGGCGATTGAGCAGATTGGTGAGACCGAAGCGCTAGATATTTTAGCCGAGCAAAACGGCAGCTTTGAGATGGATTGCGGGTTTTGCGGCGCAGTCTACACTTTTGATAAAGAAGATGTGTCAGCGATATTTGCTGAGTAGGCTTTGTTTAAATAGTAGCTCAAATACAATATCAGGCTAAGTACAATATTAAGCCAAATACAATATCAAGCTACCTATAATAAAACCCTCAAGTATGCCGCTTGAGGGTTTTTTGTCAGTGCGCTATTAGATCACCACTTCTACCGTATCGGGATAAGAGTGTACGCGAGACTCTTTTGAGTAGTCCGTTTTACCATTATCAAGTAGCCACATTACCACTTGTCTAAAAACGCGTTCGTTGTACATTAAGTTCATGTGACTTACGCCATAAAATATCGCTTTGTTGCCATCGGGTAGCATTAAAGTATGCTCATCAGCATGCTCACCTAATGCCGAATCTATAGATACCAGCCCATCCCCTACGACGTTTGATACCTTTGAGCCATAATAAGTCTCAATCAAAGTGGCGGCAGCAAAAAATGTATTCACGTGCCGAGGCAAGCGCGCAGGATGACGAAAGTCTTGTGGCAACACATTGCGGCCCTCCAAAGACTTCCAATCGGCATCACGGATACTACCATGGCGCAAATCAATAATACCTGCGCTACGCATATCACCCAATTTGGCAAGAGAGCCTGCAAAAGGGAGTTTGGCGATGATATCTTGTACCATAAAGCCAATGCGCTCAAGAATAGCGCCGTGATGCGGCGAGCCTAGAGTCACCAGGTTGCCAACACCTTTAACCCAGCTCATGCGATCTTGCTGACCATAAAACAGCGCACTACGCGCAACTAAGCCACCCATACTGTGACCAACCAGATCGATTTGTGTCAGTGCTGGATTATTATCGACGAGGTTTTGCAGGACTTTGGAGAGCGTATGACCGTTGCGTGAGATACGGCGTCCAGTGTTGTAATCTAAATATAGTACCGTAGCGTCAGGCTGACTATTTAAGATAAAGTCGCCCAAACCGTCACCTTTGGCAGGCTGCCAACTTAAATGACTCATACATAGGCCATGACACAAAATAATGACGCGTCCAGAGAGCTCTCGGCGCTGTATCTGACCGTACCTATCATACAATGCCATAGAGATGGCAAGCGCGTTATTGTGATTAACTAAGTGATCGCCCATGACCCCATTAAAAACATTGACTAGCTTTTTTAAGGACTCAGGCAAAGGCTGTTGTTTTTTGTCATTGGAAACACTTTTATATAGGCGTAGTACTGATGATAAGTTATTGCCAACTAGCAGCATAATATGACGAACTGTACCGTAGATACGCCCAGTGATACCGCGCTGCCAGTTGTTGAAATGACCTTCATCATTAAACCGCCCTAAAGGACGCAAAATCACCTCACGGTGAATCGCCTCAACGATATCTGTGACCTCGACCACGCCCATAGTCGCCAGCTGCGCTAGACCCTCAAAAAAATCACCTAAAGTAATCGGCTGACGCGGTAATATCGGATCGCCGTCATCTTCTAATAGTTTGGCGACTTCGTTCTCATCGATTGACTCAAGCTGAGCGATTTGTTCATATAAGTCGGCATGTAGCGGCATGCTCTCAGCGATCGTGCAAGCTTCGGTCTTGTGCCGAGCACTAGAGAATAGATCGTGAATGGTGTCGAGTGAATCTGGGCTGTTCTCTGTGCTGTTCATAGTGGTGACGTGCTCAGCGGTTAAAGGGTATTTGACATACTAGCCCTTAACGCAAGCAAAGAGAAGAAAAGGGATTGACTCACAAGTGTGCTTGTTATGGGCGGTAGGAATTTGACGACCAACGAAGCGCAACAAGCCATCATTACTATGATTATGATGAACTGACATCTGATATAACTGCGGTGATGTTATCGCACTGACGTTGTCCATTGATGATCACCAAGACAAAGCATAAGCTTGTCACCCGCTCCTAGCGCGCCAACGCCACTTGGGGTACCGGTCATGATGATATCGCCTTTTTGTAAGCTAAAGGCATGGCTGATATCAGCAAGTAAATCATAAACTGAGAACAGCATTAAGGCACTATCACCATCTTGCGCCAGCTTATCATTGATGTGCAATTGATAATGTACTTGCGTCAAATCTCCAACCGCTTTTGGATCAAGCCAATCGCCAAGTACGCATGCACCATCAAAACATTTAGCACGCTCCCAAGGATGACCTTTGGCTTTGAGCGCGCTTTGAAGCTCGCGCAAGGTCAAATCAAGACCTAAAGTTACCCCACATATTGCCTGGCGGGCTTGCTCAGCAGTCGCTGCACTTAGATCACACGCCAGCTGAACACATAGTTCCGTCTCATAATGCGTTTCGCCATACACTTGTGGGTCGGGACGGATGATATCTTGCCTGATAGAAACTACAGAGGAGGCAGGCTTCATGAAAAGCATAGGGGCACTAGGTATCTCATTGCCAAGCTCAGCAGCGTGCGCGGCATAATTGCGGCCGACACAAACGACTTTACCGATAGACGCACGCAAACTCTCGCTAGCTTTTATCGCACTATCATCATTAACGTTATCATCAATAGTATTTACTAAAGACATATGTGACGATTGACTCATACAAAATCCTCACTACAAATTGATAGCTACAGTTAAGATATAGGGCACTATTTAAGTGATGAGGTCTAAACAACGAATAACTTGTGGCTTAAACTCCAACTTATTACGGAATGGTATTGGTCATAACATCTGGCGGCACGTAGCTGGCATGGCGATTCATTCGCTTCTCAAAGAGTCTAAAGCTAAACAAGATCACCCATGACAGCAGCAGATAAACAATACCTGCGGCAAAGAACAGCTCCATCAGGGTATAAGTGCGCGCACTAATCGTACGAGCCACCCCAGTGATATCCATGAGTGCTATGGTTGAGGCGAGCGCGCTACCTTTGAGCATAAAGATGACTTCGTTACTATAGGCGGGAATGACAATACCAAAAGCGCGCGGCAGGGTAATGCGCGTAAGCTTTTGCCATTTGGACATTCCGATCGCATCAGCGGCTTCAAGCTCACCTGCTGGTATGGTCTGAATCGCACCGCGAATAATCTCAGCCAGATAAGCACTCGTATTTAAGGTAAAGGCAATTATAGCGCACCAGTAGGCTTGGCTAAGCACAGGATCCCAAAGCATCGACTCCCGTATCCACTCAAACTGGCCCAAACCATAATAGATCAAAAATATCTGTACCAGCAGCGGCGTACCGCGAAAGAAGAAAATATATAAAAAGGGTAATATCTGTACGACCCAGCTTTTGGACAATCGCAGTAGCGCTAATACTAGACCAAAAAATAGCCCGATAATACCTGAGACCACGACCAGCTGCACAGTCAATACTGCGCCGCCTAAGAGGTCTGGGATATGCTCAAAAATAACTTGCCAATTCCAATCCATAAGTGACTCTCCTCTACTTGGCGATCGGTTGGCTAGGGGCAGATTGACGGCTTAGTTTTTTGGCATAGCGCGCCGCTGGATTAGCACGCCATTCCAGCCAAAGCATAAAGCCTGTGATAAGCATGGTCAAACCCAAATAGATAATCGCAGCTGCCATATAAAAGGTAAAAGGCTGCTGCGTTGATTGCGCGGCGCGCGAGGACTGATACATGATGTCTTTGAGACCGACGACAGAGACCAAAGCGGTATCTTTGAGCAGCACTAAGAATAAATTACCTAAACCTGGTAGTGCGATTTGCCAGACCTGCGGTAAGGTAATACGGTAAAATATCTGAAAAGGACGCATACCGACCGCTTGCGCCGCCTCGCTTTGACCTATTGGAATCTCTTGTATAGACATCCGAAAGATTTCGGTTGCATAAGCGCCAAAAGCGATGGATAGCGCCATAACACCGCCCCAAAAAGCACTGACCTCGACGTACTCGTTATAGCCGAATCTCTTGAGAATACTCATCAACAAGATAGAGCCGCCATAGTAGATAAACAGGACTAAGAGAAGCTCAGGAATACCGCGCATCGTCGCCGTATATACTGTCGCAAGCTTGCGCAGTATCCAGACGTCAGAGAGTTTTGCTGTTGCACCAAGCAGACCTAATACCATACCGATAATTAGGCTGGTTACCGCAAGCTTGATAGTGACAGCGGCGCCGCTTAGCAGTAGCGCGCCAAATCCTTGTAGGTCAAACACAATTATTCACTTATTCTCTTTGTATTATCAATAAAATAGTCGTTTACTATCGTCTCAAACAACGTGTTTACAACGTTTTTATAATGTGTCAGATAGTGACCTTATAAAAGCGCGCTACAACCCTTATTACTAGCGTAGCAAACTGAGCGCTGATTTTATCATATACCAGCAGCGCTATGCATACAAAAAAGACATCACCAAGGCGGTAATGTCTTTCTTGCAATAGCTTAGTCATTGTATTTTAGCAACTACTGTATTTTAGCAGCTGCTGTTTCGTACTGGCTACTGCGTGCTTACTGAAAAGTACTTATCATTAAGCGCATCATAGGTGCCATCAGCTTTGATATTAGCAAGCGCTTGATTTATTCTACCCTCAAGCTCATCGCCTGGGCGTACTGCGATCGCAAAGTTGTCTTTGATATCGATCTCATCGCCTTTTAGCACGTAACCGCTACCAGATTCTGAGCTGAGCCATTCGATAGCAGGCAGCTTGTCAGAGACCATCGCATCAACGCGACCTGAACCTAAATCTAAGAATGCATTGCTTAGCGTGTCATATAGCATCATATTCGCGTCAGGGTATTCGCCCTCTAGCCACTGTGATGAGATAGTAGAGCGCTGCGCGGCGATAGAATTAGTATTGATATCATCAGGGTTACTTGGATCAAAACTGCTGCCCTGTTTGGCTAAAAACACTAAAGTGTTGCTAAAATAAGGATCTGTAAAGCTCACTTGCTGCGCCCGCTCTGGCGTCACTGACATCGCCGCCACGATAGCATCGTATTTGCCCGCTTTGAGTCCTGGGATGATACCATCCCAATCTTGCGCCACAATTTCACAAGTGACTTTCATATCGTCACATATAGCATTAGCCATTTCGACATCAAACCCACCTAACGAGCCATCAGCATTGGTATAGTTAAAAGGCGCATAAGCACCTTCTGTTGCCACGCGTAAGATTTCATCGGTATTGGGAGCCGCGTCTACAGGCTCAGCGCCAGTATCTTGGCTATTACTACAGCCTGATAATGCCAGTGCTGATATCGCTACCAGTGATACAAAAGTCTTTATCATGATCATCCTTGATACTCAATCCAAATATTAGTTAGCCATAGCCTCTGCTTGCTCTTCTTTAGCGATCAGCGCGTTACCCTCTACGCTACCCTCATCGATGACGAGTACTTCTTCGACACTATCGTTAGCCGCTTGCTGCGCGGCAGCCGTTGAGCTGGTGCCAAAATAGCTGGCGGTGATTTGCTCATAAGTGCCGTTGTCTTTGAGCTCGCCAAGGGCTTGATTGAATTTGGCAACTAAAGGGTCACCTTTACGAAAGCCAATGCCCATCGCGTCTTCATCAGTATTGATCTCAGCGCCTTTGATTTCGTAATCCTGCCCTGCTGGCGTCTTTAGCCAGTCAATGCCTGTAACTTTGTCCGACATCATTGCGCGTACGCGACCTGATGTAAGATCTAAATAGGCGTTATCTTGAGTATCGTAGAATTTGATGTCAGCATTTGGATGCTCATCTTGCAAGTACTGTGCAGATACAGTAGAGCGCTGTGAACCGATTGGCTGACCTGCCAAATTATCTATCGTCAGATCATCGCCTTTTTTGCCGATAAGGACAATACCACTATAAAAGTATGGGTCAGAGAATTCGATAACTTCTTGGCGCTCAGGCGTAATCGACATGCCAGCGATAATCGCATCGAATTTTTGTGCATTTAGACCCGGTATTAGGCCGTCCCAATCTTGTGAGATTACTTCACAGTCGGCTTTCATTTGCGCGCATAGAGCATCAATCAGTTCAATCTCATAGCCAATTAATTTGCCATCAGCGTCAGTATAACTAAACGGCTTGTAGCTTGATTCAGTGGCGATTTTGATATTCATTGGCGCATCGGTAGTCGCCGTATCGACCGCTACTGTCTCATCAGTAGTCGTACTATTATTGCTACAGCCTGCAACCATCAGCATCGCGATACTGACAGGCGCAAGCCATTTGGCTTTAGATTTTAGTGTGGTTAAGTTTTTCATTGTAGTAAGTCCTTAGTATATTGCGTCAAAAGTATATTGCGTCAAATCATAGGTGTGAGCGAGAGCAGTACTTTTAGAATTAGAATAACTCAATTCATTTACTGACCAAAATTTTCTTGCTCAAGACGTGCCAGCTCACCATTACTACGGATTTCACTAAGGGCTTTATTAAACTCATCTCTTAACGGATCATCTTTACGAACGGCGATAGCGATGTTGTCATTGTTATCGATCTCATCGCCTACTATACCGAAGCCTTCAGTATTATCAGCCAGCCATGATTTGACCGAGACTTTTTCGGCGAGGACTGCATTGCTACGACCTGACTTTAGATCCAGATAGGCATTATCATAGTTGTCATACAACTGAACGGTATTGCCATCTTTACCTTCATAGTTATCTTGTAGATAAGCGCCAGGAGTGGTTGAACGCTGACCGCCCAAAGTGAGGTCTTTGATCGCCATAGGATCAAAACCACTGTCGGTATCAGTTAGCCACACCATAGTGTTAGCGAAGTAAGGCTCAGTAAAATCGACTTTGTCTTGGCGCTCAGGAGTGATTGACATACCAGCGACGACCGCATCATATTTTTGTGCCAATAGACCTGGGATAATACCGTCCCAATCTTGCGCGACAATCTCGCACTGTGCTTGCATCTGCTCGCATAGGGCATTGGCGACATCAACATCAAAACCTGACAGACTACCATCAGCATTGGTCATGTTAAAAGGAGGGTAAGCGCCTTCGGTGGCAATACGTATGGTCTTAGTCGCGGTATCTGTGGTAGCCGCATCTACGTTGGCGTCAGTAGCAGTCTCATCAGCAGCTGGGCTACATGCCCCAATCAGCATAGCGGTAGCGACGGTCATCGATGACCACAATAGGCGAGAATTCGACATCTTACATTCCTTAGTGTTGAATAAATACGCAAGAATAATGATCTGACATCCATGCCAAACCATAGAACTTGCTGATATAAAGTGAGGACAGCTTGGAGCGCTGCTTAAACTCTTTGATAATACCTGACTCAAATATCAAAAACAAACATTTTGCAACTGAGCTGTCATTATTGTGCAATAATTTTTTAATGAAAGTCTGTTATCAGTGGATTGTTTATCCATAGTATGGATTTAATGAGTAGTACTTTTAAAAACGTGGTTATCGATATAGCTAAAAACGTGGTTACTGACGATGCGACGACATAAAGTCTTTGACACGCTCAGAGGTTGGATTGTCAAATATTTGCTCAGGTGTACCCATCTCCTCTATCACGCCTTGATGCAAAAACACCACTTGGCTTGAGACTTCACGAGCAAAGCGCATCTCATGGGTGACAATCAGCATCGTGCGCCCCTCCTCTGCCAGCTCACGCATGACGGCGAGCACTTCATTAACCAGTTCTGGATCTAGCGCTGAGGTTGGCTCATCGAACAGCAAAACCTGCGGCTGCATGGCTAAGGCGCGTGCAATGGCAACGCGCTGACGCTGGCCGCCTGACAAATTGGCTGGATAAGCGTCTTTTTTATCGAGTAAACCCACTTTATCGAGTAGCTTTTCGGCATCGCTGATCGCTTGCGCTTTTTTAATTTTGAGAACCTGCGTCGGCCCTTCGATGATATTTTGCAAAATGGTCTTGTGCGGCCACAGATTAAAGTTTTGGAATACAAATCCTACGCGGGCGCGCAGCCGCTCTAATTCTTTGACATCCGCCGCTTGCAGTTCACCTGACTTACCTAGTTTTAGCATCAGCTCATCATTACCGATCGTGATGCGACCTTTATTCGGTTTCTCTAGCATATTGATGCAGCGCAGCAAAGTTGATTTCCCAGAGCCTGACGAGCCTAATATAGAGATGACATCGCCATCATACGCGGTCAAAGACACGCCTTTGAGTACTGCTAGTGAGCCATAGCTTTTATGAATATCTTCTAGGTCTAAGGCGATAGGACGAGTCGGATCTTTTGCGATATCAAGCATGATTTAGCAGGTTTCCAATAGGTATGAGTAATAAGAAGTTAGAATCTAAGTGCTTTTATCTAATAGATTAATTGATTTGGCAGCGACGAAAGGTTGCATATTGTCGCCTAAAATACAGCCAAAAGGCAAACGTGTATTTGTCTATTCAAATAAAGACACAAAAAAGCTCAAATCTGCCGTAGCACATTTGAGCGTTATTTTAGCATCTCAGTGTCTTTTGCGCCCTACTATCTACTGATTTAGTAAGTAGACACGTGCTCTGATGATTCAGTGCCATCAAGAACCTCTGAGTCATCCGCTGTAGCGATAGCAACGTCATCATTCATAACCTCGTTGTCCATCGCAACACCATCATTGGCGCTTGCAATAGCCACATCGTCTGCTGGCATATCATTATCGACGCTAGTGGCTTCTTGCTCAATTTCAGTTTGCGCATCATAAGTCGGATCATCTTCGCTGGTTTTAGAGCCTTTGTCTTCACAAGCGCTCAAAGCGAGTACTGAAGTTGCTAATGTCGCCAGCAATAGGTTTTTATAAATAGATTTTTGCATAATATAATCACTCATCATTATTTAGTTGTTAAAAGTAATAACATTTACTCTTCGTCATCTAAAGAGTCATAGCCCCACTCTTAGTCAGTATCATCATCATTATAATTGTCATTGTCATTGTCAATATCGTCATCACTAGCATAATCATCGTCCGTAACGATATCGATGTCGTCATTGCCATTATCGATCTGTACTTGTTCCACTGAGTTTGGTGCCCCATTATTATTAGCGGCTTCGGTGTTGGTATAGACGCCCCAGATCAGTGCCAGTGCGACTAAGGAGCCATACAACCATTTTTTAGATATGATAGGTTTTGCTTTTTTCTCGGTAGCAGTCATATAAGCTCCTTTTTGAGTAAATGGTAAAAATGCTTTGGTGCTGATCATTGTACTGCTATTGCTACTGGTTGACCTTAGTAATTAAAGCCGCTTTCTGTTAAAACTGCGTAACCGTATTTGTTCTATCATATTTGTTCTATCAATAGGCGCATTAAGGGTTAATTGCCGATTACAAATGAATGCTGTTCACAAATTCATCTTTACTAACGACGCAATCTCCTCTATGTTAAATGGCATAACGCCAAGACGCTAACAAAACCGTTACTTACCTATCACTTATAACGGCATCTGATAACATGAAGCAGATTTTTCTGCTTTTAGGTGTGTCTAATATTTACAAACCTTATATCCACATGTCTTTTATGCAGTTAGCGTCATCAGCCTATCAATATCTATCATTTATCACATAAGGATTATTAGTTATGACTCAATCAACGACAGATATTCATACTTATATGCAAACCGTCGGCAAACAAGCCCGCGCCGCTTCTCGCGCGCTCGCTGCTGCTAATACAGGGGACAAAAACGCAGCACTCATTGCTATTCATGACGTGTTAGTCGATGCCAAACAAGACATCTTATCCGCCAACAAAATCGATATGGATAAAGGTGAAAAGAACAATTTAGACTCAGCATTACTCGACCGCTTAGAATTAAATGACGCCCGTTTTGACGGTATGCTGCAAGGTCTCAAAGATGTTGCCGCCTTACCTGACCCTATAGGCGCGGTCACCGACATGACCTATCGTCCCTCTGGTATCCATCTGGGTAAAATGCGCGTACCGCTCGGCGTCGTCGGCATGATTTATGAATCGCGCCCTAATGTGACTTTAGAAGCGGCATCACTGGCGCTCAAATCGGGCAACGCGATTATCTTGCGCGGCGGCTCCGAGGCTTTTGAGTCCAATCAGGCGATTGCTAAGTGCATTCACAAAGGGCTCGCTAATGCAGGTCTATCTGAGCATAGTGTACAAGTGCTAGAGACCACTGATCGCGCTGCTGTCGGCGAGCTGATTACGATGACTAAATACGTCGATGTCATCGTGCCGCGCGGCGGCAAAGGTCTAATTGAGCGTATCAGCAACGACGCCAAAGTGCCTGTGATCAAGCATTTAGACGGTAACTGTCACACCTTTATAGATAGTGATGCCGATCCTAAGATTGCGATAGAAGTTAGTGTTAATGCTAAGACGCATCGCTATGGCACGTGCAATACGATGGAGACGCTACTCGTTGACGAAGCAGTCGCAGATGAGCTGCTGCCACAAATCGCTGAAGCTATTATCAAAGCGGATAATGCCATGCAACTGCGTGTCGATGACAAAGCGCAAGCGATATTAAAAGACAATGCGACGCTAAACGGTCATCTGTCAGCGGCCACTTCTGAGGACTGGGACACTGAGTATCTAGCGCCTATATTAGCTGTCAAAGTCGTCAGCGGTATCGATGACGCGATTGAGCATATCAATACCCACGGTAGTCAGCATACTGATGTCATTATCACTGATAATTATACCAAGTCGCAGCGCTTTATCCGGGAAGTCGATTCAGCCAGCGTGATGATTAACGCCTCTAGCCGCTTCGCTGACGGTTTTGAGTATGGACTCGGTGCTGAAATTGGTATCTCAACGGACAAAATTCACGCCCGCGGTCCTGTAGGACTTGAGGGTCTCACCTCACAAAAATGGATCGTCTATGGCCACGGTGAAACCCGCGCTTAATTGATCTAATCTAAATAAAAAATGCCAGCCTAGTCGCTGGCGTTTTTGTGCGTTATGACTAAGTTATATATACTATCTAAAAATCTAAATCATAGGACAGCTGGCTTATGCAAAGCGGCACTATTAAGCACTGGAACGAGGATAAAGGCTATGGCTTTATCGATGTGGACGATCAAAATGAAGATGTGTTCTTTCACATCACAACAGTACGCTTGTCTGAGCCTGTCAGTATTGGTCAGCGCGTCTACTTTACCAGCGAGCGCAATGACAAAAACCAGTTGCGTGCCCTTGAGGTAACCTCGACATCGCTGAACCTACAAGAGACGCCACTATCACACTCTGCAAAAAAGACGCCAAAGCGCGCAGCGAACGCCAATCTTCAAGGCAACTCTAAAAACCATAAAAGTAATCAGCGCCGCATCGGCCAAAAACAGCGCAGTCCTATCTCACGCCTATTTAGCATCATCGCTATCATCGCCTTAGCTGCCTATTTCTTTGGTGATCTACAATCGATTTTTGATAATGGCCCTAGGTCAACTACTATTGCTCAATCAGCAGAAACTACCAATCAAAACGCTATCACGGGTGACGCGCAAATTGACAATACTATTGCGCTTATTGGGCAGGGCGGGCCTTTCCCTTATCCTGCTAAAGACGGCACAACTTTTTATAATCGTGAAGGTCACCTGCCCCAAGAGGCTAGTGGCTACTACCGAGAGTACACTGTACCTACCCCTGGCGTCTCTCATCGCGGCGCGCGCCGTATCGTCACAGGTGGCAATCCGCCAACCGTCTATTATTTAACTGTTGATCACTACGACAGTTTTAGCCAATTACAGGTGAACTGATATGAGCCAAGCCATTCATTATATTAATAAAAAACCCGCCTCTATTCCTGAGCAAGCTATTGATATCGTCATGAGTGAAGTCCTTGATAAGGCTAATTTACTGAAGGCTTTAGACAAGGCGCTGAGCTTCCCTAACTATTTTGCCCATAATTGGGACAGCGCATGGGACTGCTTAACCGATAGCGGTGCTAAGCATTTACGTTTAGATTTGACGGATGTAAAGCAAATTAATACTGAGGATTTTAACGTGTTTAAAAGTGTGATTGAAGATGCTTTTAGAGATTTTGGTCAGCCGCAGTTGTGGGTGGTTGGGTTGAATGTTGATGAGTAGCTACTGTTAGCTTAAACGAGACAATAGCTTAGCTGTAGGGTGCGCCCCGCGCACCGAAAAGTAACTAATAGTAGAAATAAAAATGAAAAACAAGAAAACAAAATATCGAAAGATACGGGGTATCAATCGCCGTAAACGCGCTATTGATCAATGGGGTAATGCTCATACCAGTCTCGATATTAATTTACTTAATGACGCAAAAAGAGACTATGTGAAGTTTTGGGTGCAGCCTTGGTATCGTTTGCCTTTAGGAAATAGCATTTATCCTGAGCCAACTGGCGACTGCGAATATTTGTTGATTAAGAACCTAAATAAGATTTATCAGTCATGGAAAAATACTCTAGATAATTTGCAAAAACCTTATTACTTGCAAATTTGGCTGTTTGAAGACTATATCAGTCAATCACAAGTGGTTTGTGCGATAGAAGATCATAAAGACTTTTATCAAAATACCTTTGAGACCGTTAATGTACAAACGAGCGAGGGTATTAAAAGCTCTATGCACTATAATTCAGATACCGCTAAATACTTAGATTGTTTTACTTGGCAGCTTAGTCGACATATTCGAGCTTATGATATGACTGATGACGATGATATAGAGATGTTTGCTGAAACGGATCCTAGCAAATTTTTGAAAAACGAGATTATTGAAGGTAGAGAACATCGACTTGTTGAAATTAGTAAGCTTTGGTTAATTTTATCTTAAAAGCAGTCTATTGCTTAAAATTATTTCTTAAAATATTACTAATTGAAGTTAAGAATAACTGCCACGCTTGTATCATCTACTAAGTTACCGTGGATAGGACAGCCAAACAGTAAACAGCCGTGAAATGAATTATCAAAATCTGGCTCATAACATTTTTTTGGTAAAGGATGAGTATTTTTTCTAAGCATAAAGCTAACTGCTTTAATAGTCTGTTTACTTTCTTCTATAATCTCACTCTCAGATGTATACGCATCTAAATCGCCTTCTAAAAATCTTTGTTTGACAGCTACCAGAGACTCTTCTATCTGCGTAGTTTCTTCTTCTAAAAGGCTTTTTCTAGTTTTAAGCCACTTATTATAGTCTGCTTGATAAATAGCATACCAAATCCAATCCCATGATTCATCGGGTACTTCGTTACCAATCATACTCCTTACCAACTGATACTCGCCTAATCTTGCGTACTCGGTGGCAACATCTAACTTATCATAGTCTTGATTTGCAACTATCGTGTCTAACACTTGCTTGGCCTGTTGCATATAATTACTAGCAATCAATATTCTAGCCATATTAAGTTGTACTTTATTTACCTCTTCTTCAAACAAAGCTTGGTACTCAAGCTGACTCCAATTCTCAGTAGTCATGCCTTGTTGTAATTGCAAACACTGCGCTAAATAATCAGAGGCTGTCTTATTGTCTTTGAGTACTTTGTAGGCATAAGCAAGATTGTTATACATCTGAATGACATGGATAAAATGGCGCTGCTGATACTTGACGGGCGCTGCGCTAAACTTATCAATTGCTATTTTCAAACAGCGTATATATTCCCAAGCTTGCCAAGAAGACTTAAAGGTAGTGCTATCACTAGCAAACACCATCGTTGATTGAAGCATTTGCGCGTAGCTAGCATAAGGATAGTAAGATAACGGTTGTTGTTCCAATACCTGTTTTTGAAGTGACAGACTTCTTTTTTCATCTCCATACTCATACATTAAATGATAGGCTAAATTATGCGTATTTTCTATCGAAGAATTGATTTGATAAGCTTTTTCTAGATACTCCAAATCCTTATTACCGTCTGGATTTTCCATGTAATAAAAAGCAATTTTAGATAGTAGTTTGTCATTGGTAGGATACTTTCCTGATTGGTTAAGTAAGCTATCAATATCATAGTCTGTCATGCTAGTTACTCTTTATCGATTTTCTATCTAAAACGCAATTGTAAGCTGCGACTCTAACCCCACTTCTATATATTACAGAGTTAAAATGCTAGGTCAAATACTCAGCCTACGAGACTAATAAAGATCCGCTAAACAAAGAATAGCAAACATCAAAAAGCCCGCTAAGATAAGGCTTAGCGGGCTTTTATAACGTATTAAGAAACTAAAGTTTTTGAATCAAACTCGCTATTTGTACTTTTTAATTTCACCACTCTTCACGCGAGCGACAAAAGAATTAATCTCTCTTTTCACAACTGGCATCAAGAAGTACAGACCGATGATGTTAAAGATCGCCATTGCAAAGAGCGCGGCATCTGAGAAGTCGATGACAAAGCTAAACTGTACGATGGTACCGATAATGACGAAGACCAAGAAGATAAGTTTGTATATCATCTCGCCGCCTTTACCTTCACCAAAGAGGTAAGTCCAAGCTTTTAGGCCATAATATGACCATGAAATCATCGTTGAAAAAGCGAACAGTAATACTGCCACAGCTAGGAAATACTGAAAAATAGGCGCCGTTTCCATAAAGGCTGCACGGGTTAGATCCACACCAGTGAGCGCTTGGGTTTGCAAGTTTGCGACAGTGTTTACCCCAGAGATAGTAATAACCAGCGCCGTCATGGTACAGATAACAACCGTATCAATAAAAGGCTCAAGCAAAGCGACTAAACCTTCCGTAGCAGGCTCTTTGGTTTTTACTGCTGAGTGAGCAATAGCGGCTGAACCAACACCGGCTTCGTTAGAGAAAGTCGCACGTTTTAAACCTTGAATAAGTGCGCCAATAAATCCACCAGCTACGCCTGCACCTGTGAAGGCACCTGTGAAAATCTCACCGAATGCGGCGCCAATAAGATTAAAGTTAGCAACTAATACGATTACCGCCATAGTGATGTATAACAAGGCCATAAAGGGTACGACTTTTTCGGTAACGGTTGCAATGCGCGGCATACCACCGATGATAACCATACCAACTAAAACAGCCAAACCAATACCAAAGAATAAACTGTACTCTGTTGGAATACTAAAGGTAGAGCTCATAACTGCAAAGGCTTGGTTACCCTGAAACATGTTACCAGCACCAAAGGTTGCTAGAATACACATGAGAGCAAAACCAACCGCTAAAAACTTACCTAATCCGCCCATACCACGTTCAGCCATACCGCGGCTTAGGTAGTACATAGGGCCACCAGATACAGCCCCAGATGGTAGTATCGTACGGTATTTGACACCGAGCGTACACTCTACAAACTTGGTCGCCATACCGAATAGGCCAACCATAATCATCCAAAAGGTAGCACCAGGGCCACCAATGGCAAGCGCTGCACCAACGCCTGCGATATTACCAAGACCAACGGTACCTGATAAAGCAGTAGCTAGGGCTTGAAAATGACTGACCTCGCCTTCTTCTTTGGTAGCAGGATTGGGATCGGTATATTTGCCTCTAACAATATCTAGAGACAACCCTATTTGGCGAAACTGAATAAATCCGAAGTAAAAGGTAAACACTAGCGCGGCAACTAACAACCAACCCACAATAAGCGGAAAGCTGACATCACCAAGTGGTACTGAAAAGAAAATAAGGTCGACGAACCAGCCAAAGGCATTGCCCATAAACCCATCGAGACCTGCACCAAATGCTTCTAAACCCGATTGCTCAACGACCACAGCTGATTCTTCATCAGCTCGCGCGAGAGTGGCGCTAAGTAGTAGCACCATAGCGACTAACGGTTGTTTTTTCATAAAAATCCCTTTTGTGAAAATCCCTTTTGCGAAAGTAACTTCCTGAACTATTGTCATGACATTAATATTCAATAGGTAATCATATATTACGATTTGTATTACTATTATTACCCAATTGTCACCGCTAATAATATACTAATTTAACTTAATAAACAAAAACATTCATATATTATAATGAGTTAAATACTTTCTTAGAGTTCACAGCTGTGATCTGGCGTCAGCATATTTTGGATATCTGTAAAATACTGTCGATATAAATTTATAAAATTGACCGTACACTTTAGTTTATTTAATAAAATTAAATTTTATAATAAACATTAGTCTACCTAAAAATCACGAAATAGTAGCCATAAAAAAACCGCTCAGCCTAAGCTAAGCGGTTTTTTATTGCTTACCATACTTATAGTATCAAACCACTTTTAGGCACGTTTGATGTGGCGACAAACACAAGAGAGGGCATAGCGTTACAAGTGAAACAACTTAATAATATTATGCTCTTTAGTTGGTAGAGTGTTATAGAATGGGCATCGCCAATTAGTTATCGAAAATAGCAACTTACATCAGTAGTCAATGCATTATGGCCTGTCAAAGGATTTTTTATGTTCGGTATTACTGACCTGACGACCTATATTATTGGTTCCATAATCATTATCCTATTGCCAGGGCCAAATAGCTTATATTGTCTGTCGGTGTCTGCTGCACATGGCGTGCGCAAAGGCTATCATACGGTAGCTGGTATATTCGTTGGCGATAGCATTTTGATAATCGTTACGGTTCTCGGAATGGGTAGCCTGCTCAAACTCTACCCTATTTTATTTACGGGTATTAAGTTAATAGGCGGTCTATACTTATTTTATTTGGGTGCCAAACTCTTGATAGGCGCTTATCAAAATTTTCGTCATAGAGCTTTGCTAGCTGATGCTAAGCCAAAACCGATAACCGCGCCTATTCACCAAAACTTCTTTAATCGCGCGTTACTACTTAGCCTGACCAATCCAAAAGCGATCTTGTTTTTCTTATCCTTTTTTGTACAGTTCGTTGAGCCGAACTATCCGCGTCCCTTTTTATCCTTCTTAGTACTTGCCATTATTTTGCAGATGATTAGCTTTAGCTATCTAAGCGTTATGGTTTTTGCAGGCAAAAATTTATCAAACAAATTCAATCAGTATCCTCTACTCATTATGGTGAGCATGAGTTTTACAGGATTATTATTTATTGGATTTGCTGTTAACTTATGGCTTGCGCAATTAAGCTAGATTGATTTAATGCACTATACTGTGAGGTGCCGCTCATATTCAAACGTGTTGTTATATAGTTAAGTCTTTATAAAATCGATACAGCCCATATCATAAAATAGTTTAGGGAGATTATTCTCCATCCACCCTTGGCGTAGAAACTTAGCCTGTGCCCACTTCTTCTCGATAGGATTCAGATCAGGGCTGT
>CANLXO010000010.1 GCA_947495055.1 uncultured Psychrobacter sp.
AATGTCAGATTGAGTAGTCATTGCTTATTCTCCAGTTAGTGGATTATAAGCAGTTACACAGAGTTTGGGAAAGGCTCTAACGATAGTATCTATCACTATACAGTAAGATTGTTTGTGCCTGGCACCTATTAATTTTTTGACTTGAATCTAATCTATAAACTGATAGCTTTGGAGTCAGAAAAATTCTTGATCTGTCTTATCTATATTGAATAACCTCAAATCAGGTTCTGCTTGGTTAGTCCCATCTCCACTATCATAAACTGATTGACTTTGCGAACGTCGAACTTATCTTCTATTAGCGCACGTGAGGCTTGCCCCATAGTAATAATCAGATCAGGGTTAACAATTAGCTTTTCCATAGCTTCAGCTAACTCACCAACTGATTTAACGGGTACTAGATAACCGTTCACGCCTTCTATTACCGTCTCACGGCAGCCGGGTGCATCTGTTGTAATAATAGGTCGACCCATCGCCATGGCTTCTAAGACAGAGCGCGAGGTACCTTCTCTATAAGAAGGCAAGACATATATAGAGCTCTTAGCAATAGCAGGTCGTACATCATCGAGCTTGCCCCAGTAGTTGACAATACCGCTCGCTATCCAGTCATCGAGCAGCGCTTGATCAATAGCGGCTGGATTTTCATCTAGGTAACCTACCAAGTGAAACTCAGTTGCCGGATACTGATCTTTGATAATTTTCGCAGCCTCTATGTATTCCACGATGCCTTTGTCTTTGAGCAATCGAGCAATCAATAAAAAGGAAGGTTTTATCTCTCCTGCGTCATCTTGAGGAAACGGCAGCACGCTAAAATCTGCGACGTCTACCCCTGAGCCATTGACGATGACAGCAGGTGTAGCCGCGCTGAGTATGTTCAATGTCTCAAAAAGTCGCTTGTCATCAGGGTTTTGAAAAAATACTTTCGTCGCTTTGGATACGGCTTGCCGATATAGACCGTGCACCACCTTTTGAAAGCCACTACGCTGATTGGTCTCTTCAACCTCTTGAAAGGTGTAACCAAGACCGGACAATAGAACAAAGCGCTTAGGTACCTTGGCAAGCCAAGCTGCTAATGTACCGTAGATAATCGGCTTAATCGTATATGAGAGCATACAATCAGGCTGTACCTGACGTAAAACTCGATAAGTCGCCATAAGCATCTTCATATCCGCGATAGGATTAGTGCCAGTACGTTGCATAGGGACTTCGTGTAGGACATATCCTAAATCTGATAAGGTATCATAATCTTTAGTATGTGACTTCAGATCGGGTGCTACGATATGTACCTCATAACCTAACTCGGCTATGGCCTCTAGCAGCTTACCTCGAAAGTTAAGGACATGAGGTAAGTAATTGGCACATATTAATAATTTCATAGTAAACATACAGTATTTTAAGGTTTATATAATATTAAGGCATAATAGTATTATTCTACTTTATGCTTTAAAGAATTGATGGAAGGTTGCATATGATTTGTATTCTTCTTCTTTTTAAATAGCTGAGTGATATTACAATCAGCACAGACAAACAAGACATATATCACTACAAATGCATAGCGATAACGCACTGCGGTACCATAGTTAGCGACTACTAGTCCATATACAGACATACCAAGTGCCATAAATAATAACCAAAAGGTAAGTTTATCAAGTTGTTTTTTCCAAGCCTGGCGGGTTACTAAAAATAAAATCAATAAAACAAAGACATTCTCAAAAGACTGTATAAGCTGCAAAGCACTAGTCGCCTCCCAAGGCAATGGTTTAGATAAGAAATAAAAGGCTGAGGTTAACCCCTGAAAGACAAAATCACCCGCTCCTGTAATTAGGCTAATATCCTTTGGATCTCCACCATCTTCTACAAACATAGACACTCTAGCACTGTTTACAATAGGAATAGCAATAGGGGCAGAAACTAACAACACCGCTAGACCAATAGCACTGATCACTATAGCCTTAGTCAAACTCATACCTTTTTTTGCAACATTAAATATAAAATACAATAGAACAATCGGACCTAAAATGTAAAAGTTCTGAATTTTGATTAAATATATCGGAACGATACAAATTGTACTTTTAAAGATTTTGGATTCGCGGGCATAGACTATCGCTGTAATCATAAAGAAAAATATTAATGTTTCTCTTAAGCTTAAAGCGGTATATAACGCCAAACTTGGAAAAAGTAAATAGAACCAAGTGGATAGATGCGTAAATATTTTTTTTACATGTAGAATAATGAAGAGTATTATATACAGAAAGGTATTATAAAAACCCAAACTTATAACAGAGACCGGTGTTGGAAAGGGAATCAATGCAAGTAGAGCGCTTGCTTGTAAAACGTTTCCTTGATCAGATAAAGCTTCGAAAATCTCTATTTCACCGCTTCTAATGCTATTAACCCCTCTCCAATACTTAAACTGATCCGGCATATAAGAAGCACTGAACAATACATCATTTAAGACAAACGGTAAAAAGCAGTGTAGAACTAGTACAATTTGATACTTACGAGGAACGCTAAATAAATACCCAGCGGATAATACTAATAGCAGGCATATGAGCAGACTCGGCAATTCAAATAATCTAATACCTAAAAAACCGTAGCCATATATCCAACTTAGGTCTGACATTTAATTATCTCATAGATTGTTATAGGTTTGTATTCACCCTATTATATTGATAGGTAAAACATTCTAGTAATAGTTAATAAAATCTGATCTCAGCTATCTTGATGTATCTACTTATTCTCAAACCAATTTTTAAACATTAGCGTACTATAAATACTAGCATGGTGTTTCAAATAGCTCCAAGGCGTTTTCCACATCACACGAATGGGCATAGCACAAAAAAATTTACTATTTTAAAGCAATAAGCACGGCTAACCTTATTGGCTCTAAGAAGCGGGTATTATAAACGTAAATTTAGCAATACTATCAATTGGAATATAGTTTAAGGTAAGCACTGACATTGGCATTCAACGAATAGTTATCTATAATATGTTGTCTTGCAACAGCTCCAACTTTTAAGCGTTCATCAATAGTCATGTCCAGCGACTTATCTAATTCTTGCGCTAAAACATGGTGGTTTTTTGGTTCAACAAGTACGCCGTTACTTCCTACTACCTCTTTAACTCCACCACAATCAGTAGCTACTACGAAACGCTCACAAGCCATAGCCTCTGCAACTACCAGCCCAAAACCTTCCCAAGCCGAAGACATAACGTAAATGTCAGCTGCAGACATCAAGTCCTTAACATCTCGGCGTACACCTAAAAAACTTATATAGTCATGTAATTGTAATTTATCTACCATCTCATTGAGATTGTTTCTAAGTGTCCCATCACCGACAATGGAAACCTTGAAGTCCTGTCTACTTTCTTTCAAATGGGAGATTGCAAGAAACAAGTTGGGATAATCTTTTTGCGCCTCTAAACGACCTACACATAATATTAGCTTTTTATTCTCAATTTTTAGTTCAAGGCGCTTGGTTTTTCGAGCAGTAGGGTCAAAATAAAATTCATTTGTATTAATACCATTAGATACCGACACCATCCTTGAAGAATGAGTTGCTTTTTTAGCGACAAAAGAATTGACAGCTTCTTCACTAACATTAGTAGAAATATCCGCTAACTTATCAGTGAGCCTATAAGCAAGCATTCTATATTTGCCGCCCTCATTAGTATTATGCGCGGTTGTAACGATTTTGGGAATTTTTGTACTTAGTCTCAATAATCTTGATAGAATATTCGAGTGAAACATGTGGCTATGTACCACGTCTGGCTGAAACCTGTTTACTACTTTTCTTAGCTTCAAGTAAGCATAAATAAGATCTTTAGAACCAGTCATTCCAATTGGAATTAATTCTATACAAGTATTCTTTGGTAGAACGACGCTATTACCAGTTAGGTAAACTATTTTCACTTCGTGGCCTAATTTAACAAGTTCATCAGCTAGATTAGTCACGACGTGCTCGGCGCCTCCCATGCCAAGACCAGTAATAACAAAAAGTATCTTCATAAAATCGTTATATTCCTATCGAAGTAAAAAACTCGTAATATTTTTTCAAGATCATTAAAACTCAGATAATCATATTTTTGCTTCCACTTTAAATTTTTTCATTTTAAAAGTGAAGAGAAAAGTATAATAAAATTAATCTTCACTCAACAGTGATTTAATTTCTACAGTGATTTTTCCTAGCACCTTGTCTTCACTAAATAGTGCAGCCTTGTTGATACAATCCTCATAATAACTCTCCGAATTGTCAATTAAAGAGAGAACACTTTGTTGAAAATCAGTAGACTCCAGATCTTCAGGAACAAATGAAATACCAGTTGCACTACCAAAACCCCCTACAAACTCTGCACAAAACCCAGCGCTCTTAGTAGTGATAGCGGGTACGCCTCGTGCATGCGCTTCAAGTAAGGTAGTCGCAAATCCCTCATGATGACTAGTGATAGCGAAACATTTGATGCTATCGTATATGCCGGGTAGTTCACTTCTATCAGCCCAGTCGCGCAATTCAATATTATTTTCTAAGCCAGCTAGTTTAATGGCTTTAACAATATTATCTTTTTCCTCACCGCGTCCCAAGATGAGCGCTTTGGTTGGTTTATTACCCTCATCATTAAGTCTTTGAATTAAATCAATGAAGAGCGGAATGTTCTTTTGTTTAGCTAGTCTAGAAATGACGCCTAGATCGTACTTCTTGACTGCTTCGGACTCACCAAAGAACCAAGGCGATATAAAATTCCCTACAAAATCAACTTCGACTGGGAATGTTTGTAAGTTTTCTTTGTTTACACTAAACACCTTATCGCAAAAACGACTTGAAAACCTTAATAAACGGTACTCAATATCACTATGACCTAAGCCAGCAACATTTCTTCTCTGTAAATACAAATGTAAAAGAGAAACCACTTTAAATCCTTGCAATTTGAATATAGGCGCCAGCCATAGGGAACCTAGGTCATTGAGTACAATGACTTTCACACCAGAACGTTTGAGCGTTTTTACAATTGTAAAGGAACTAGCCAATCGCTTGGGCTTTAAAGCGACTGAACCCATCTTCATTGTAGGACAACTAAACGTATCTGGTTCTGAAGTTAGAATTGAAGTAGTAATACCCTTGTCATTCATATAGCGACATAAGTTCTCTATATAAATCTGACCACCGCCCCATATTTTTTCGCTAGAGGAATAAATGCATATCATAAATCAACCATTATCAAAAAATTTTAGATTAGAATCGGAGTACATCCCGCTTTTTTACTAAGCTTAAAAAGCTCAGGTGTTTGCGAAGAATCCTTAGGGAGTAGTACTATTTTGCTTTTACAAAGTGGACCAATATTTAGCATAACAGAACTGAACCAGCCTACAAGAATAATAGGGTGGTCTTTTGCGTCAACAATAATAGCCTCCTCTGCAATACGTCCATTTTTTTTCAGAACTTTTGCGCCGATATTGAGCTCTTTGCGTTCTCGAGGGTGCGTGACATAAAAATCTACATTGAGTTCTTTAACATAGTTCTCCAGTCTATCAATCTGCTTTTGAGTCATGACTTCTTTAAAGGGAGCTCCAATAAAGTAAGTTTTGCTATCACTCAATTTATTATCGATGCTTTCAATAAAGTAGTCTATATACCTCAATCTCTCGCTCTCAACAATATTTTCATACGACCTGTACATAGTATAATGATAACAAATTCTTCTTTTTATCACACTGAGCGGAACTGTGCCTAGAGCGAGCTGATATATTCTGTGCCTAAGAGAATTAAGCTCGTTATAAAATATACCTTTACTAACGATATTAGCAGCACCGTCATCGAAAGTTATTAATTTTGCTCGTCTTTGTTTGGCTACTAATGAGTTCGGTACTAAAGCATTTATACTAGCGAAAATAACGACGTCGTATGTTCTATCTCTATACCATTTGTTGACTTTTATACGAAAAAAAACATGAGATAATATGTCAAATTTTTTGGGTTTTACCAATATATAATCGACATTTCTAGCTTTTAGAGCTAATTGACTATAATAATATTTATCTTCTTTAGAATCATTCTGAGTAAAGTAGAGAAGATCAAAATTTGTAGTTTTTTCTTTTTCTAAAACTTTTAGTGCTAGCCAAGCTTGAAATGGCGTTCTGATAATCAGTAAAGTTTTCATTCTATGTCCTATCTATAGATCTATTTTTACAGAAAAAACATACCCGCTCGCTTATTGAATAACTTGATGATATTAGCTTTCTAATAAAAATCTAGCCAGTTTGAAGTCGAACTCTAAATCTATATCAATCGACAACTCGTTACTCATCAAGTACGCATAAGTACCCTCTCTATAAATCGTATCTAACTGTCCTATATAATCTCTTATAAAAATATATATAGCACCATTAAGTCTATAATGAGGTTCAAGATCTTGTGTTCTTTTTATATTTTTTATATCTATAAACCCGTTCATGGACCCATCAACTCCTAGCTTATTACAAAACTGAATAGGATGCTCAAGTTTACAAACCGAAACAATTGCTTTAGCACCTTTAGTCTGCATTAACTGCACAGCTTCACTTATATGCTTAGCACTTCTTAGCGGTGAGGTAGGCTGAAGAATCGCTATCATATTTACTTCTTTTTTATACTTTTTTTCGAACCACTCTACCAAATGAGTGACTACATCATTAGTAGTAGCTGTATCGCTAGCTAATGCCATAGGTCTAAGAAAGGGTACTTCAGCACCAAAATCTTTAGATATATTTGCGATTTCCATATCGTCTGTACTGACAAACACGTGATCAAATACATTACTTTTTAAGGCGGCTTCAATGGTCCATCCAATTAGAGGTTTGCCACGTAAAAGCTTTACGTTTTTTCTTGGTAAGCGTTTGCTGCCACCACGAGCTGGAATGATAGCAATATTCATTAAAACAAACCTTTTATATCTTGCTGGGCTTTTTGATAATCAGCAATTTGTCCAATATCGAGCCAATAATCGTAGCTGGTATAAATACCAACCTTTTCGTTTTGTTGCATTCTTTTTGCAAGTAATGTTGGTAAATCTATCTTTTGATTTGCGCCAACTGATGCCACGCACTCTGGACTTAAAACGTATATTCCAGTATTAATATGATAGCGATAAGTTGGCTTTTCTACCATAGCAGTGATCAAATCATTCTCACTTTCTACTACACCAAAAGATATTTTATGCTCTAGCTGACGAACACACATAGTAGCATCAAACTCGTGAGACTCATGGTGATCCAGTAAATGCTTAAAGTCAATTTTTGTTAGTACATCGCCATTCATCATTATTAAGGGTAGGTTAGGTAGACCTTTTGGCAATAACCCTAAAGCGCCTCCAGTACCCAATGGTGATTCTTCGTGAATATAGGTGATACTCACGTTCCACTTACTTCCATCATCGAAATGATTGTGAATTACCTCTGGCATATAATGGGTAGAGATATAAAAATCATGAAAACCAAGCTTAATAAACTGATCAATTAAATGCTCAAGCATAGGTTTTTCACCTACATGTAGCATAGGTTTAGGACAATGATCTGTTAAAGGGCGCAAACGTGTACCAAAGCCTCCGGCCATAATAAATACAGGGTTATCTAGCTTTTTTAGTTGTAATACTTGGTGTAGTGTCTCTAACCCTATTAAATTATCGTTATCATCAAGCACTGGCAAGGACAACAAATCGTGCTTATCCATTATATCAATACGTTGTTGTCTAGTATGGATAGACCTTACAGTTATAGGGTTCTTGTTCATAACGGTAGTAATAGGATCTGTCATGTGACATGATGCTAATAATCCACGGCGAATATCACCATCCGTAACAGTCCCGATTAGTTTACCTTGGTCGTTACTGACTAGTCCAATACGTAATGCCGCCTCGTCGATAATACGCATAGCATCGCGAATCGTTGCTTTTGGCGTTAAAATAACATTTTTCCAATTGTTCACAATCTTCCTCCTATCGAAGAATTCTATTGCGCGCAGGAACGACAACTTGCTCTTCAGATATATCTCTAATCACTGTACAACCTGCACCTACAATAGCTTTATGACCGATTTTTATATTTTGTATGATGTTAGCGCCAGTTCCTACATGTACTTGACTGCCAGTGGTAACACTACCACTTAGAGTAGCACCAGGTGCAATATGGTTATGGGCACCAATATAGCAATCATGCTCAACAATAGCGCCACTGTTGATCAGCGAGTTCATACCGATAATGGCATTAGTTTGTATAATAGCACCAGACATAATTTGCACCCCTTCTTCCAGCTTTACAGACTTTGCTAAGATAGCATGAGGTGAAATAACGGAGGCAAATCTATAGCCATTCTCTGAAAAATAATTAAAGAGTCGAAATTTTGTATCATTACTTGGTATAGTACCTATACCATTTACAAGCTCAATTTGAGCTGACTCATAAGTGCTCAATACCTCTTCATCAGTCATTATTTGTCTTATACCCGACAATGGACTGCTTTTCTCAATATTGTCTGGAGAGACAACCGCAACAATTTTTCGTCCTTCAGCTATAATCAATTCAGCTAGGATGTTTGAATGCCCTCCTGAACCTAGTATAACTATGGGTTTAAGCATTAATCAGATCTCCCTCTGTATAATCTTGCAGAGCTATCTTTCCCAATAAAGACCAATAAAGATAAGGTGACATTCCACTCCCAGGTCTCATTATCATTAAATTAGCTTCTGTAAATGCTTCACCCTTATTTATTTTTTGTGCCGCAACTAGGCTTTTACGCGCTATCGGCTTGTTCTTTATCTCTGAAGCTTGAGCACCCTTAACTCCATTGCCTAAAGCTTGTTCAACGTCACGAATGGCATCTACCATTGCTTTTAATTCACTAGGTTCTAATGACGCTTTGTGATCAGGACCAGGCATAGACTTATCTAAAGTAAAATGCTTCTCAATCAATTGAGCGCCCAAAGCAGTAGCTGCTATTGAGATAGAGATACCAGCACTATGGTCTGAGTAGCCCGTTGTCAATTTAAAAGCTGACTCTAACGTATTCATAGCTCTAAGGTTTATCTCATCTACAGGTGCAGGATACTCTGTCGTACAATGCAACAATATAACTTTAGATCTGAGCACACTTTGTCCTGCCTCACTATTATACGCTTCTGAAAATGCCTGTGCATTAGGTTGTGATTCCTTCCCAATCAGACCAAAAGCAATTACTCCTAGAGCACTTTCAATTTCAGCCAAACTTGCCATGCCAGTCGAAACAATAAGATCACAACCTGTCTTGGCATGCTCTAAAACGAAAGGTGCATTGGTTAATTCACCCGACGGTATTTTTAATATTTTTAGCTGCAGATCATTAACTAAAAAATCTAAACTCTCTTTATCAAAAGCTGTCGATAAAAATTCAATACCCAACTTATCACAGTGAGCGATTAACTCCTTGTGTGTCTCATAGTCTAATTCCAATCGGCTCAACATATCGAACTGTGATTCAGAGACACCCGTATTTTTTGTTTGGTAATCTGCTTGTTCGGCACTCTTAGTTACCAAACTCTTGGCTTTAAATGTCTGAAACTTTACGACATCGGCGCCCGAATTGTAGGCTGCATTGATTAGTTCAAAAGCAAGATCTTTACTGCCATTGTGATTGACACCCGCCTCAGCGATAATCTTTACCATGTTTAAGCATCTCCTGAAAGATCGTAAAACGTCTTTACTTCATTTAATTTGGCTGACTTTAGATGCTCTAAAATCGCAGTGCTTGCATCGCCCTTACCATAAGGATTTGTTACTTGACTAAAATCATCGTCTAACGCATCTTTTATTGTTTTGGTAATTGAGTCAACGTCGCTTGAACAAGAAAGAATACTATCAGCAGCCAAACGGCCTCGCTGTCTTTCACCAATATTAACTGTAGGTATTTTAAATGAAGGCACTTCGATAATACCACTTGAAGAATTTCCAATGACAAGAGTAGCATGCTTGACTGCGCTGAGATAACGTAATTGACCTAAAGAAGGTATTGCCAATACTCTGTTAGGCTGCGCTTTAGCATAATTCTCTAAAATAGGTATAATCTCTCTTCCCCCATCATCAGCATTTGGATAGGTAAGAATAATTTGTAATTCTAAAAATTGATCCAGCGCCTTTAACAAGTTTGAAAAAACTTCCTTGGCAGGTTCAGAAGCTAAAGTTACCGGATGATAAGTAACCAAAGCATAGGGTTTTGTCAGCTCAAAGTCTAATGAGCTTCGCAGAGCGTCAATTGACATAAACTCACTACGTTGTAAATGATCTAGTCCGACAGCGCCAACATTATATACACGGTCGGGATGCTCACCCAATTGAATAATACGTCTGCGATGTCCTTCTGTTGAGGCAAAATGCAATAAACTCAACTTAGTAATAGCATGACGAATAGCATCATCATATGCACCTTCTGTTATCTCGCCACCATGAATATGGGCAATAGGGATACGTAATATCATAGCAGCCTGAGCAGCCGCCAACGCCTCAAAACGATCACCTAATATGACTAATAAATCAGGTTGCATACGCGCTAACGCATCAGCAAAACCAATTACGCCTAAACCGATGCTTTTTGCAGTACCTACTGCAGAGTCTGAAGAAAGTAACATTTCAACTTTTTCGGTAATAACGAAACCATCCGTTTCGATCTGTTGATAAGTCATACCAAACTCAGGCGACAAATGCATAGCTGATACAAGTAACTGTAGTTCTAAAGTGGGGTCTGCTTGTATATCCTTTAGTAGCCAATACAATAAACCGTACTCAGCTCGCGTGCCAGTAAAGATCGCTATTTTTCTCACACTAACTCCTTACAACAGAGCTAGGCAAGTTTACCAATCTAGCTTCTGCATATTCAGAGTGAGTAAGATCACCACGCAAAGCATCAGCAAACATTGGTAATCGATGCATCAGTTGCCAAACGGGACGAGTCATCACCCCTTGAGCATTAGTACTTTCTAATAAAGTATTACGCGTCTTCAAGTCAGGACAAACAATAGTATTTAACCAATAATTAGAACGCGCATACTCAGGCTCTACTACGAATTGATAATCGCTATTTCCAAAGAACTCAGCATAGCGCTCAGCCGTAACCCGCTTATTTGCAAGTATCACCTCGAGCTGCTCCATCTGCGCGCAGCCTAAAGCTGCATTGAGATTGGGCATACGATAGTTAAAGCCTGGCTCATCATGATAGAACTCATAAGCATGCGGTGATTTAGCAGTAGTAGTGATATGTTTGGCTCTAACACCGTCCTCTTGGCTACGGCACAATAGCATGCCGCCACCGCCAGTAGTGATCACTTTATTACCGTTAAAACTTAAGGTGCCAAAATTTCCGAGAGTACCTGTATGTTGATCTTTGTAATAAGAACCTAGACTTTCGGCAGCGTCTTCAATCAGAACTAAATTCCAATCTTGACAAATAGTCAGTAGCTCATCGAGCTGTACTGGGTGGCCAAAAGTGTGCATAGGCATAATGGCTTTTATTATAGAACTGCTTTTTCTATGACGACACTGACCATCAGTATCCAGTATTGCATTTTCAGATAACCACAAAGAGGTCGCATTGGGACATAAACCAAAAGCATTAGGTTCTATATCAACAAAAATCGGTTTGGCTCCCATATGATGTAGTGCATTGCAGGTTGCTACAAAAGTAAGTGCTTGGGTAATCACTAAATCCCCTGCCTTGACACCTACTAAGTGCAATGCTGTGTGTAAGGTCGCAGTGCCGTTAACAGTAGCAATAGCGCGCGACGTATGAGTAAATTCTTGGATTCTTTGCTCAAAATCATCAACAAATTTACCAACACTCGATACGAAGGTGCTAGAAATAGTCTCAGCCAAGTACGCCTGTTCGTTACCAGCAAAAGTTGGCGCATGCAAGGGAATAAATTCGTTAGTAGAATAAATATCTCTTACTAAATTAATGAGCTGTGTTTGCATTGTATTCTCACATTTTTCCATCAAGGTACTTACCTGTTTCTTTATGACCAAAATTAGGAATCATCTTGAAGAAAAGCTCAACGATTGCTTCTTTGTCCCAAGCCAAACTACTTTTCATTAAATCAATGCTATCTTCAAACTCTATTAACAAATCAGTATCGAATACGGGTTCGTTTTTAATCACCCCTAAATTACTAAAACGCTGCATATCTAGTACTTCTACGTCGGTGAAAAACTCTTCAAAGTCTTTCTCACCTGTTGTATCACTACTAGTAAACAAGCATGGCCATTTGCCTTGCTCAGATAAGGTTTTAGCCAAATCACGTGCTTCATCTTCACTATTACATAATATCGGCTCAAAACTTTTTTGCTCAAGATACTTAGTAGCAATATCAGCGAACGAAATTAAATGCAAACTCTCACTTAATTTGGGAAAGAAAATATCACGGTTTTCACCAAAAATACATGACATTAAACATAGCTCACCAGACTCTTGCGGAGTTACAAAATAACGTTTTATATCGTTAGGAGCGACTATAGGTTGGCCTTTTTCTAAGCGTTGATTAAAACCATGTAGTAAAGAGCCATCTGAAAAAGCAACATTCGCGAAACGCGCAGTAGAGATGTCAATCTCTAGACTACGACGCATCAAGAACATCTCCATAATTCGCTTAGATGCTCCCATCATATTGACAGGATTAGCTGCTTTATCAGTTGACACGCAAAAATACTTCTTTACGCCCTTATCAATACTCTGCTGTAGAGTCTTATCCGTATTGAATATATTTACGTCAATCATACGCATCAAGGTATAGGGATCTTTTTCACTACGCACATGCTTTAGCGCAGACAAATTAAGCACATAGTCGAACTGACCGTCAGCCTTAAAAAAAGCATCATACTCAGTAGAACCAATATCTAATGCAAAGGTTTGAAAGTCACCATTTATGTAGCCAAAAGAGCTTCTAACATCCCGTACTAGCTCGACCAAATTATTTTCACTAATGTCTACCACATGAAGCTTCTGCGGGTTACGCTTAAATATCTCTTTGACAACAGCTTGACCAATAGAGCCTGCCCCACCAAGAACTAGAAAACTTGAGTTAGAAACAATCTCTAAAAGAGCTTCTGAGTTATTACTAATATCAACAGTGAAAAGCTCTTTTTCTCTACCAATTAAACTTAAAATAGAAGTCATAAAACACTCAATAGTAATGGCAATAATTGATTAGATGTATAAAAATTCCGTCTTGATCTTAAATTCTTATAACACTCTATGCATTCTTTAAAGGTTTAAATAATATCTTTATAGCTCACTTCGTATAACATCTAATACAATAGTAAAGACATCTAAAAAAATATTAAAACTATATACTTAGAGACATCGCTCTTAGTATTTTTAAATTGGCCTTTACGATATTACCAAATCGCGGTGCATCTAGTCTTTCACCAACTTTAAAAGGTATTTGTACTATCTCTAGCTTTTCGCGCGCCCCAAAAAGCATCAGCTCTGTACCAATGGAGCGATAGTTATCGAAATGCCCCAACTTATTATAAGTCTCAATAGTGTAGCCTTTCATACCGCACAGTGGATCTTTTATACCGAACCTAATGAGCGTCGTCAGGGCAAATAAGTGCTCACTAACACGTGGTTTGCTGTTTCTTACGCCCAAAACGACATCAGCCCCTTGATCAAGCTTATCGATGAACTTTTGGATAAGATTAGGGTTATGCTGACCATCAGCGTCTAAGGTAATAATAAACTCACAGTCAAGTTCAGCAGCTTTTACAAATCCTGAATTAAGCGCTGCATCATAGCCAAGATTACTCTGATGAGTAACGACTACTGCGCCAGCTTGCTCTGCCAGCTTAGCAGTATCATCAGTTGAGCAATCATTGACAACTATAGGTCGACCATATTCTGAAGCTGCTTTTACTACGTCGTATATCGTTGCAGACTCATTATAGGCAGGTATCACAAGACCTACTTTAGATCGATCCATCTGATATGCTCCCCATTTTTAACATCTTTATCGAGAGTTTTACCAATGACATTGCTCATGTGATAAGGCGCTAAGCCATCCTCTGGGCAAGGACGCAATATCGCCAAATGAGCTTTTTCTATTTTAGTACCTGCTGGTAGATCAGCACTTAAGCGAATGGAGCGGCGCTGCACAACAGCAGTCTGTAGCTCATTGTCTTCAATCTTTTTGATACCGTTACCCAACGCGTTTTCAAGCTGCCTCGTTGCATCGACCATCTCTTTCCAAGACTTAGGATTCATTGAAAATTTATGATCGGGGCCTTCTATCTCATTATCATCAGTGAAGTGCTTTTCAATCATTTTTGCACCTAGTGTCACCGCCCCCAAGACCGTTGAATGCCCTGGTGTATGATCACTTAGGCCCAACACTAGATTTGGGTACATCTCTTTAAAGACGCGCAACACGTTCAGCTGAATGTATTTAAAGTTCTCTAAGCTTGCCGTGTAGTTAGTATTGCATTGCATCAAGCACAACTGGTCGTTAATCTTGAGGCCTGCTGACACAGCTCTAACCACATCATCCATACTAGAGGCACCACTGGCTATAATATAGGGCTTTTGCTTATTGGCCACATATTCAACCATCTCAGTCCAAGTAATATCACCAGAGCCAATTTTATAAGCAGGAACATAGGGATCGATGTAATCAACTAAGTCAAAGCTATAGGCACTAGTAAAGAAAGCAACGCCTGCTTTTTTGCAAGTCTGTTTTAGCGTTTCGGTCCATTCCAAATTAATACTGGCATCTTTATAGACATCGAAAACAGATTTTTTCCAATTTTTTTGATGAGATCCTTCATTACTCATACTTTTAAAGCCATGGTCACTTACGATACTATCCGCTTTAAAATGCTGAAACTTAGCAGCATTTGCACCAGCTTCTGCACATAGGTAAATCAAATCTTTAGCGCGCTCAATGTCACCATCATGATTGGCACCAATATCAGCGATAAAATAAGCAGGATAATTCTCGCCAATTTTCTTATCATCAATCATTAAAAAATTATCGTTATTCATTATAGATATTCCTTTGAAACTTTTAGAATTTCTTGCTGCAGGGTCGGTAGAACAACCTTCAGGGCTTGTTCAAACTTAGTTACATCAAGTCTCATGTCTTTAGGACGGTAAGTTTTGACAAAGTCAATATTCTCAATTTTTGCTCGAGTCATATGATCTGTATTTAAATCTAACGCGTCGGCAAATTCAAAAGCAAAGTCTGCTTTGCTCAGCCCTTGTCTTGAGCCTAGATTATAAATACCGACTATTTCTTTATCAATGACCAAAGCTATCATCGCAGACAAAGAGCTCATAGACAAAGGACTAAAGTAGACATCGTCAAATACTTGTATGTCCTGCTTATTACTCAAAGCATTATATAACCAATCGGTAAAACTTGCCCGTAGCTTAGCTCTGCTCTTACCAAAAAAGTTCGTTCGTAGTATGGCGGCATGGGTAGTAGTAGCAACTGCCAACTCTGCTGCATACTTAGAAAAACCATAATAGTTGGTTAATGCAGGCTTATCTTCGCTATGTAATCCCTCACCATCATAAACTTGATCGGTTGAAACATGGACTAAGTGTATTCTATGCTGTTGCTGCTTGATCCAAGCTACAATATTTTCCACTACTTTTACATTAATTAAATAGGACTCATTAGGGTTAGTCTCACAATAATCAACGTTCGTAAGAGCAACTAGATTAATAATAATTTCTGGTTGAATACTGTCAAGATAGCTTATGGTCTCGCTAAGTACGCTCAAGTCAGCCTTATTTTCTTTACCACGACCAAAGTGTCCGACAACGTCTCCTTTACCGCCAAAGCGGTTATTCAACAGCTCATGCCCTAGTAGACCATTAGCACCTAAGACTGCTATCTTTTTGTTTTTCATAATATTTAAGTCTTAATCCAAACGTATCATTTTATAAATTATCGTTGAAAAATACAATGTGTTAGCGTCCAACATTAACCTTATGACATCCCTTGTGTCTCAATTGTTAAATACCAACTTATGGAATCAAACTAAATACAAGGTGAGTGGTTGCTATAAACGACTACTATTTTTTAGGGCTTGATATAGAAGTTCAGCTAAAATCCAATCATCTGGTGTATCGATATCCTGCACTAAATATCTTGGTAAAACATAGGGACTAGAATTTTCGGATATCACCGGCTCCAGACGTTTAAATGCCTCGGGCTTACCCCAGTAGAACTGACCTGCATCGTAATATGCTTCTTCCAAGTCTTGCGAGCGCTCATTAAAAAGCTCAGGTTGAAACATCTCTGCGCGTCTTTTTGCCGTTAGCTTAAAGGCTCTTTGGATAGGTGCTGCATAATTAGTGGCGGTAAAACAGTAGTTTGCTTGACTAGTATGCCACTGCTCGTAAGCTTCTAATATTATTTTAGGCTGTACTAAAGGTGCCGTTGGATAGATGCACATGACCTCCTTAATGGTTTGATCTTGGCTCTCTAGCCACTCAATAGCATGCTTAGTCACAGGAATAGTTCCTGTAAAATCATCTGCAAGCTCATTAGGTCTTATAAAAGGCACTTCAGCACCATATTGACGAGCCACTTCTGCAATCTCTTCATCATCTGTAGAGACAACCACTTTGTCAAAGCAAGCACTATTTAATGCCGCGTCTATGGACCATGCAATCATAGGCTTACCACAAAACAATTTTATATTTTTTCGTGGTATGCGCTTACTACCACCACGTGCGGGTATGATTGCAACTTTCATAATATTTCCGAATAAATTTAGTTTTAGCTCTCTTAACTTTAAGTCAACCACTTAGTTTAGCTAAGACTAGAATAACACTATTGAAACGACAATGTGTTTATAGCAATAAAAGGGTAAATAAAAATACCTTAGGCTTCGCTTTGAAGACCTAAAGTATTTTTAATAAATTATTAATAAATCAACGAGTTACTATATATTGCCTATTTTTTCACGATTAATATCAATCCACTGTTGCAAGTCAGCATCACTCATCCATTCAGCATTATTATTACTAGCATACTCAAAGCCTTCAGGGACACGTTTGCCATCTTTAATTCGCGCAGGGTCAGTAGCCCATTTATTGATAGTAGGCAAGATTTTAAAGTGTTCTGGATATTCATAAGTATAGTAAGCATCTTCAACACTAATCATCTGCTCATGCAATTTCTCACCTGGGCGAATACCAATGACTTCTTGCTTTGCCTCAGGTGCAACAACACGTGCTAGATCAGTCATCTTCATAGATGGGATTTTTTTGACGTAAATCTCACCACCGATCATATCTTCAAAAGCATGCCAAACCAAATCAACACCATCCTCTAATGAAATCATAAAACGCGTCATTCTATCATCAGTAATAGGGAGTACGCCTGTATCTTTGATAGACATAAAAAACGGAATGACTGAGCCACGTGAGCCCATAACATTGCCATAACGTACCACTGAGAACTTCGAACCGTGTTCACCTGCATATGAGTTAGCCGCTACAAACAACTTATCTGAAGCAAGTTTAGTAGCACCATACAAATTGATTGGACTACTGGCTTTATCTGTAGATAAGGCTACTACGCCTTTTACGCCCTTATCGATGCAAGCATCAATGAGATTCATAGCGCCATTAATATTCGTTTTGATACATTCAAAAGGATTATATTCTGCAGTAGGGACAATCTTAGTGGCTGCTGCGTGCACAACATAATCAACACCGTCTAATGCACGGTATAGACGGTCTTTGTCACGCACATCACCAATAAAAAAACGTACGCGATCATCACCGACGAACTTTTTGGCCATTTCCCACTGCTTCATCTCATCACGTGAAAAAATAATGATTTTTTTGGGGTTATACTTAGCTAGGGTCATAGGTACGAAAGTATTGCCAAATGATCCTGTGCCACCAGTAATTAGAATAGTGCTGTTACTTAACATTAAGAACTCCGTTAGGTTTATAAGATTTTTATTTTGGAAAAAAGTCGTTATATATACTCCTAGTGAACTCTTTTGCAAATAGCTTATCATTTAAGAGAACACTAATATGTTCAGGATATTTTTCTTTAAAATATTTAAGATTTGAAGGGTTGACACAGACTGGCATGGTGTGATCAATCATATATTCAAATATATATTCCTTTATTTTTTCTTTAGGGTCTATTTTTTTTTCAATTAAGCTATCATACGAAATGCTATCGTAAGTGTAAATGTTTGGTACACCAGTGAACCAAGGATTACCAAATATTAAGCTTTTGTTTCCAAGAATTGAAGCCTCTAACGCAGCACTACCTGTTTGAGTTGCAATAAATATAGATTTATTGATCAAATCAGTTGAAGGGAAATCTATGTTGACAAATTCGACATTAGGTAATGTTTGAATAGATTTGTAGAATAGTACACTCCTACCTCGATGCCCATTGAGGGTTTTTGTGAACTGAGAAGGATGCTCCTTTAATATTAACTTAACGTGCTTAGGTACAAAACTCCTAAGAAAAACAATCATGTCATATGCATTATAGAAATCACCACCATCTGGGTTGCTGGTTCTTTCAGGCTCATAGTGTAACGGTACGAAAACGAACTCTTCTTCTAAATTCAAAGATTTAGCTATATTAATATACTCTTTACGCAAACTATCTTTTTTGTAATGAATTTTTAAATCCTTAAAAAAATGAGGTTTATTAGAATTATAAAAATTTATTCTATTTATAGAGTAATTATTTTCTTCCTTAACAAATACAATATTGCGTACTATTGGTCTTAGAAAGAACTTCTTAGTATCCTTCATCAAATCCAGTCTATTATTTTTATTTTGTATTTTCATATACAGAGGTGTAGGTATAACATTGTCGATAGCATCAATATAGTCTTCAGTGATATTTAGAAATACTTTTGAATTGAATTTTTTTAATATATTAGAAGTACGAACTTTACCGTTAAAAAAATCTTTAGCAATGTGTGCCAATGGTAATATAGAGTTTTGCGCTAAATGATAACAAGGTATTCCTAATATCTTACAAATACCATATATAGTCATAGTTATTGGCGAATGAGGACCTTCAGCAGACACAGCTAATTTTATTTTACTATTTACTATTTTAGTGTAAAAAAAATAAAATGCTGAGTAAAAAATAGCTTCTCTATCTATTCTACTATAAACTCCTAAATCATCCTGTCTATCCATCATTTTATAGACCTGATCTTTTAATACGAAGAAATCTTTATTCTGAATTAACTTTAAATCGACACCTACATCTTCAGACTTAAGGTAAATATTTTTGTGAATTAAATTAAAATCAAAAACCTCACATTCTGGATAATTTTTCTTAGCAAAATTGTTATGTTTAGGGTCACCAAACCATAATTTTGGATATAACCCTAACACCTCAAACTCTTTTATTACATCAGTCCAAACATTACTTCCTGATGGCATAAAGATTATGTTCATGTTCTTACCTTAAGAATGATTGGCCATTTTTTTGAATTCTGGATTTTTTTCTACTAGTTCATCATAGGTACCTGAATCAACAATACTACCCTGTTTCATCAAGTATATGATGTCACATTTTTCTACCGTTTTTAAACGATGTGCAATCATTACTATAGTTTTTTGACCGCTAAAATTGTGAATAGCATTCATAATTATTTTTTCAGTGATACCATCGAGCGCGCTAGTAGCTTCATCAAATACAAGTATATCCGCTTCATGGTACAACGCTCTTGCTATACCTATACGTTGACGTTGACCCCCAGACAACTGGATGCCGCGCTCACCGACAGTAGTATCTAGGCCTCTAGGTAATTCGTTTACCAAATCATCTAAGTTTGAAAGACTTATAGCTTTATTGACTTGTTCAAAATCAATACTTAGGGCTGGTAAACCAAAAGCGATATTTTCTGCAATAGTGCCTTCACTTAAAAATATACTTTGGGGTACAAACCCTAACTTGTTTTGCCAGCTACGCTTATTATCAGGCGTTATTTTAACGTCATCGACATACATCTCGCCACTTTGCGGTACAAGTAATCCTAACAGAATATCTATTAATGTGGATTTTCCAGATCCTGACGCGCCGACTAAACCAACAACACTATTTGCTGGAATAGTCATATCTATTCCATTAACTGCTGCTACTTCTTTTTTAGGATAATTAAACTTTATATTTTTTAAGACTAACCTATTATTAAAACTCATTGGCTCAAGTGACTTACTTCTATTGTTTTGTATGTTGTTTTCAAATGACCTCTTTAGATCGTCTTTTATTGCATCAAATGCTGCCACAGTACCCTTTATTTGAGTTATGCTGGCGTAGATTTGTTGTAAAGCAGGTAGTAGTTTAAACGCGGCTAACGCATAAACTGCTAAAACCGGTAAAACTTGACCTAAATTACCATCATGTAACTTAATTAGCAGTAGTACTAGACTTATCATAGTTCCAAAAGCAATAAGTTCCATAAAATAACGAGGAACCTGGCTAATAGCTAGATTAGTGCCTTGAGCACGCGCAAAAGTTATACCGCTTTTTTTAAAGGAGTTGACGAAATCATGACTACGATCTAGTAATATTACATCTTTAATACCACCAAACCCTTCATTCATGAGCCTAAAACGCTGAGTAGATACGTCAGATAACTTACGACCATTATAAACCAGCTTTTTGCGGACAAGCATATAAAGTAGAAAGTATGAAACTACAAATACCGTAAGTCCAAAAATAGCAACCAAAGGATCGTAAATAATGACGGCTATGGCAATAAAGAAGGTTAGTATTACCTTAGCATTCATTTTCATCAGTGGCTGTATGATACCATTAGTTATACGTGCAGCTTCAGTAGATACTTGTTTGGTCAACTGTGCACTACTTCCATTAGTATGAAACTGCCAATCTTCTTTCATATAGTAAGAATATAGTCTATCAGCAATCTCAGTACCTACGCTTGCACCATATATTGATAATTTCCATATGGTATACATAGAAACCAACGTTGATGTAGCTAAAGCCACCAAAACAACCAATCCAGTATAAAATAAAAAATCTGTCGGTTCTTCAAGCCCAGAAAGAAGGTAAAGTTTAGTGAATATTCCGCCTCTTTCTAGAATACTAATATCTCCAACCAAAGCCATAAAGGGCGCTATGGAGGCTATGCCTAACAACTCAGTAAATGCCATGATAACAACAAGAACTTGTAGTATATAGAACTGTTTGACTTGCTTAGGAGAAAGCAGTGAAAATAACTGTTGTATCATGTGGAGCATACAAATCCTGTTAAAAGTTAACCTAAAAATTTTACATACCAAGGCATCGCTTTTTCTGTGCCTTGAACAATATTGAATTGAGGGTCATAGCCTAGCAACGTTTGAATCTTGCTGATATCCGCCTGACTGTGACGAACATCCCCTTCCCTAAAGTCTCTATGAATAGCTTCTTTACTATATTTGACACTGTTGTTACCAAGTGTCTCTTTCAGGGCATTAAATAAAGTATTAAGTGTGGTACGACCACCAACTGCGACGTTATAGACTTCGTTTTTGGCCTCGTCAGCGGCAGTCGCGGCTAATATATTAGCTTGTACTGCATTTTCAATAAAGTTGAAGTCACGACTAGTATCACCATCACCGTTAATAAATACTTCATCACCGTTAATCATAGCAGCTGTCCATTTAGGTATCACTGCGGCATAAGCCCCGTCAGGAGTTTGGCGTTTGCCAAAAATATTAAAATAACGCAGTCCAATAGTGTTGAATCCATAAGTACGAGCAAATACATCTGCATATAGCTCGTTAACATATTTGGTCACCGCATAAGGGGACAATGGATTGCCAATAGCGTCCTCGACTTTGGGTAGCGCAGGGTGATCACCATAGGTTGAACTACTAGCGGCATAAGTGAAGCTTGTAACCTCAGCATCGCGAGCTGCAACAAGCATATTTAGATAGCCTGAGATATTGGTAAGGTTAGTCGCGATGGGATCAGCGATAGATCGTGGTACTGAACCTAACGCCGCTTGATGTAAGACATAATCTACGCCCACACAAGCTGCTTGGCAGTCCTCTAATTGACGAATATCACCTTCTATGAAATTAAATCTTGTCCACTGCTCTGTGCTAACTAGCGACTGCACTTCATCTAGGTTATGCTGAAAGCCTGTCGCAAAATTATCTAAACCCACTATATTTTGATTAAGTAGCAGTAAAGTTTCGAGTAGGTTTGAGCCTATAAAACCCGCTACCCCAGTGATAAGCCAAGTCTTGGGTTCACTTACTAGTTGTTGTTTAACTGTCTCGTACGTAGTCGTTGTCATAGTATTTTCCGTATTGCTTTGAGTGTTTATAGACGTATATCAGTTTTGTCTTTATCAAAGACGTACTTTAAATCATAGAGAACATGACTGTCTTTGCCAAAGTTTTTAATACGCTCAACACCCATATCAACGAATTCACTATGAGCGACTGCAAGGATAATACCGTCGTAATGATTGGACGAGGGCGTTTTGACTGGGGTAATATTATATTCGCGCTCAGCCTCGCTGCTGTCTATCCACGGATCATAGACATCGACTTCGATATTGTACTCTTCTAGCTCATGGACGATATCGATCACTTTGGTGTTACGCACATCAGGACAGTTTTCTTTAAAACTCAGTCCTAATATGAGCACTCTAGCGCCTTCGACCTGAATGCGCTTCTTGATCATCGTTTTGACTAACTGAGTGACGACATACTCACCCATGCTATCGTTCAAACGACGGCCAGCTAGAATTATTTCAGGATTATAGCCGATAGCTTGTGCTTTATGGGTTAGATAATAAGGATCTACTCCGATACAATGACCGCCGACGAGACCGGGACGAAAGGGTAAAAAATTCCACTTAGTACCAGCAGCGGTCAATACTGCCTCGGTATCTATGTCCATCTTATTAAAGATAACCGCTAGCTCATTAATGAGAGCAATATTGACGTCTCTTTGTGTATTCTCGATAACTTTTGCCGCTTCCGCTACTTTAATACTGGGCGCTTTATGTGTACCAGCGGTAATAATCAAGTTATATACTTCATCGACAAAATCAGCAACTTCTGGCGTCGAGCCTGCCGTCACTTTAAGTATATTAGTTACTCGATGTTCTTTGTCACCTGGGTTAATACGCTCTGGACTGTATCCTGCATAAAAATCCTGATTAAAGGTAAGGTCTGATACTTTTTCTAACACAGGGATGCAGACCTCTTCTGTTGCTCCAGGATAGACTGTTGATTCATAGACTACGATATCGTTGAACTTAAGCAAGCTACCAATAGCTTCTGATGCTTTGATCAAAGGTGTGAGATCTGGCTGCTTATAATCATCGATAGGAGTCGGAACCGTCACAATAAAGAAATTACAGTCTTTTAGTGTTTGAATATCTGAGCTATAGCTTAGATGTGTCGCTTGAGAGAGCTCTTCTGTACTAACCTCTAACGTATGATCTTTGCCTGCCTGTAATGATGCAATACGACTTGCATTGATATCAAAACCAATTACTTTATGCTGTTTGCCAAACTCCACCGCTAACGGCAAACCTACATAACCCAGACCAATGACTGCTATTTTTATATTTTTTATATCAAACATAATTTTCCCAACTAATCTTGAAATTAAAAACAGTTAAAAAATATCAACATACAAATATCTATTTATATATCAAGTTTCTGACTAGATTACGATGGTATACGCTTTTTACTTAGTATTACCATATGCATAATTGTAATGATAGCTGTATTTGCCAATTAAACCTTGTTTTACATCGTTAAGGATTAGACCATCAACATTTACATTGGCTTTATTAAGTTGCTTAACAGCATATACTAGCTGTCCTTCTATAGACTTATCGAATCTAGTCACCATCAGTACTTTGTCAGCATATTGCGCTAGTATCATTGCATCGGAGGCGGCGAGTACAGGCGGCGAGTCTATAACAATGTAATCATAATGCGCACTAACTTCTGTCATTAAACCACTAAACTTGTCACTAGATAGTAGAGATGCTGGATTATGAGGTTTTTTTCCTCTAGGTATAAAGTCTACACCGTCTAAGCTAGTCGGATGAACAACATCAACTAGATTCTGACCCTCTTGCTGAAAGTAATCTGCCAGTCCATTATCTTGTGTCATATTAAATACTCTGTGTAGCTCACCCAAACGCATATCAGCATCGATAACCAGTACTTTTTTATCAAGTTGAGAGAAGACTTCAGCTAGGTTCGATGATATAAATGATTTTCCTACTTCTGGACTCTCCCCAGTAATCAATACAACCTTTGCACGATGTCCAGATTTACTCTCGGATGGCATACCGAACATCAGGCTAGTTCGTAGACTTTTGATAGCTTCATAACTCAGACTATTGACATCATTATGAGCAAGTAATCTACTGGCTGATTTTTTACTTTTGTTTAATCTAGCCAATAATGGTGACCGTGGAATAGTAGCTATCACAGGTACACCTGTTTTTGACTCCAAACGATCAGGATCCTTGACCACACTTCTAAGCATATTTTTAAGCAAAACTGCCATAATACCGAGTAATAATCCTGTTAGTGTGGCAATTAATACAATCAGCGATTTTTTCGGCGCTATAGCGCGGTAGGTATTAATTGGTAAATCAATAATACGCGCAAATCCTACTTGACCTGCCTTTACGATCTGAAGTTGTTGATAGTTTTTGAGTAAAGCTAAATAAATTTCTCTGTTGATACTAACGTCTTCAGATAGTTGTAAAAACTCTCTTTGTATTTCAGGAAGTCCTTCTATTCTAGTATCAACTTCTTGGATTCTGCTTTGTAACTCTGCAATTTGATCGTCAACTTGTATAACTAATGGATGTTCATCAGTATAGTATGTTGTCAAATCTGCTTTTTTTAGTCTGAGCTCACTTAACTGGCTATCAATTCGAGCATTCTCAGCTACTAAGATTGATGCTTCTTGTTCAATATCGATAGTACCATTCTCAGTACGGAACTTATTAAAAGCAGCTTCAGAGTCCTCAAGCTCTTTCCTTAAATCTGGGATTTGAGTTTCCATAAAATCTAAAGTTTTTGTCGTCTCTTCTGAGCCACGAGAGTTGTTCTGATCCATATAAGACAATACAATTTGTCGTAAAACTCGACTAATCTGATCTTGGTTCGATCCAATCATTTTTAGTTCAATGATACCAGTCTGATTACCGACTTCTGCTACAGTTAAAGCGCTATTGATCGCATTTGTAGTGTTTTGAAGCGACTGCTTAGTGATACTGATAGGACGATCATCGCTAGGTAACTCATTGACTGTAATCTCAATTAAACCTTGAGTACCATTGAAGCGATTAGACTTATTTAATTGACCTTTAAAAGTGTCAAAACCACTAGTCAAAGTAAAGCCGTTATCAGAGCTCACCAAAGTAAATGGCGTATCAAGGTAGTCCTCTGATACATCAAACTGGCTTACTTGAGCTTGACCATCACTGGTTTCTAATAGTACATATGTAGGGAGGTTTTCTTGAGAATAAGTACGATTGCTTTGGATTTTATCGATCGCAGTTACAGTAGGATCACTTAAACGTATAGAAAGATTGAGTAAGTCAACTACAGGTTTTAGTACCATACGTGACTTTATGAGCTCAGCTTCTGTCTGTGCAGGACTAGATTCTGAAGGGACTAAATCGGAGATACCAGATCCCAATGCTGAGATCCCTCCTGAGCTACTTTCAATCTGAATAAGAGCATCTGATTGGAATGTAGTTGTCTCATAGCGGCTATATAGCACACCTATGAGTAGCCCTAATAACGCAAAAAATAGTATTGTCTTCCAACCACGCAATATAGAAAACAAAAGTACCAGTATATTTACATCGCTGGTATCATCTGTAGCAGGTCTCGATAGGTTCTTTGAATCTGAAGTCATAACTATATATTCGTCATTTTAAGTTAGTTTTTTAAAAGTAATAAGTTGGTTATTGTGGTTCTTCAACTAATCTTGTCAATCCAAGGTTCTATGCTATCGACAATATCCTGTCTCGCTGTCTCAAATAAAGAGATATCATGTCGATAAGGGTCAGCGATGTCTTGATCATTCCAATGACCAATTTTAAAAGTTTTGCCTCGGCAATGTGGCCAACGCTCTTCTATCCATTTCGTCTGACCATCAGACATTGTAAATATTAAATCTGCTTTCATTACCAAGTTTTCATCAATTTGCTTGGCAACGTGATTTGACATATCTATATTGTAGGGTGCCATGACTTCTTGCGAGTTGGGATCAACTGGACTTCCAACTAGTGCACCAAGACCTGCAGACTCTATGTGTTTGTCAGGGTACTTCTCTTGCAGTAGCGCTTCTGCTATCGGACTACGGCATATATTGCCTACACAAACCACCAAGATGTTATTAAAGCTCATAATTTATCACTTTACCTAAAAGGTTGATATGCTTCTGATCGCAGACGAAGACGGCAACAACGCACTGAGCACTCGGTTCCAACGAGTTAGCCCTGTAGGATCGACATACACAATATCATTGGGTAGCATCTCAAAACGATTCGCTAATGGAAAACTTGTAATAGTCTGCATATCTACGTAATAAATTTTTGTGCGTTGATAGCCAGTATCATCACGAACCACATAGACTTTAGCAGCATTGGCAGTGTTAGAGTTGAGACCTGCAGACTCCCCTATAACCTGAGCCAAATTGAGTCCTTGGTCTAATATAGGTACTGGCGCGACTCTACCAAATTCGCCTAAAACATATACTTTATTAGTATCAAGATCATCGATAAAGATTGAATCACCATCTTGCACATAAATTTGATTGGCTGATGATCCTATTTCGCGAAGTGATTGTAGATTTATTTTGTAGCTTGTGCCATTGCGATTCAGGGTGATGTTATCAGAATCACCTGTAGGAGTCACTCCGCCTGCCATGGAGATTGCACTGTACAACGATACGGGTGCATCAGTAATATTAAATTCGCCTGATTTATTGACTTGACCATCAATAATGAAGCTGTTGCCGGTATATTCAATCACTTTGACTTGAGGGTCCGAATATTTTAGATATCGTTGCAATTGACCTCGTAGTTTAGAGGTGAATTGAGGAACACTCATGCCACTTGCTTTGATACGACCTATAAGAGGAATCTGAACCAAACCTTGCTGATCAACGACTAAACTTGCCGTTGAAGCATTAATGTTCGGGTAATCTACAAGTATGATACTAAGAACATCACCCTTAGCTATACGATAGTCTGCGCGGTTAGAGGTTCTTACTAAACGCTGCAAATCCTGACTCGGCTGAACTATCCGTTTGGGCGGTAATGTGGTTAAAGTGAGAGGCTGTACCATAAACTCAATACCATTCTCAGCAGTGAAAACACCCACTGGTGGCAAATCACCTACTTGTAATCCAGAATTAATAGTCGTTGTTGCACAACCAGATAGCAAACTAATCGATAGTAAGCTTGTTGTAGCCAGTAGCTTAGAGGATTGAAGCATAATAAAAGACCCTTACAAACTATAACAAGTAAACGATAACAGAACTTAGATAGCAACCGCTCTACAGTAATATGAGATAAGCTGAGCCTCATACTAGTGCTAAAAACAAGGTCATAATACCATAAGTGATTAGCTATTAAACGAATAACGTTCAATCTTGTTTTAAATGATAATAAAAAAGTAAGTCTTAACACCGGCTTACCTTTATATTCTGATAAGCTAATTAATATAATACTGATGTTCGCTAGTGATTAATAGGCAAACTATTTTTAGCTCATCATTTACTCGCTTTTCTCTTATGCCAAAGCTGCATTATTAGCATATTTAGCGTAGAATAGCCGCTGATAATTTTATCCCTACTACATTGAGAAATGTAACCCTAACCGACTCAAGGACACCACTATGAAAGATGAAAAACTACAAAAAGCGCTAGCCCGTATGGGACTTGGCTCACGCCGTCAGATGGAAGAAGTGATTAAAGCTGGGCGTGTCACCGTTAATAATGGTCCTGCGACCATTGGTGATCGCGTCAGCCCTGGTGATGAGCTCCGCGTTGACGGTCGTCAGATCAAATACACAAACGAGAACGAAAAGCGTCGCCGCGTTATCGCTTATTATAAGCCTGAAGGCGAGATTTGCTCAGCTAACGATCCAGAGGGTCGTCCAACGGTTTTCGAGCGTTTGCCTAAACTAACTCATGACCGCTGGGTCATGGTAGGCCGTTTAGATATTAACTCCTCAGGGTTGTTGTTATTCACCAATGACGGTGAGATGGCGCATCGCTTAATGCACCCCTCTAGTGAGATTACTCGTGAATACGCGGTGCGCATACTGGGCGAAGTCACGCCAGAAATCGCTCGCAACCTGACCTCGGGTGTCATGCTAGAGGACGGTATGGCGCAGTTTGAAGATATCAAAGCGGGCGGCGGTGAAGGCGTTAATAAATGGTATCACGTGCAACTCAAAGAAGGCCGCAACCGTGAAGTGCGCCGTTTGTTTGAGTCGCAAGGTCTAAAAGTGAGCCGTCTACTGCGTACGCGCTACGGTAGCATCGATCTACCCAAAGAGCTGCGTACAGGTCGTCATATTGAATTGGACAAAAAAGATATCAACACTTTGACTGATCTGGTCAGCTTGCGTCCGCGTTACGGTACGGGCCTCCATGGTGCGGCAAAAGATAAGCAAGAACGCATCAAAAATAAGCCACTAAAAGCGCGGCGCAGTGATAATCGTAGTAGTACTAGCCGCAATAGCGAGAAGTCTAAAAGCAGCGCTAGTCCTGCAAGCCGTGGAGCGCGCAATACTCGTGATCGCAATGACAAGCGTTAGTGTTTAAGCTAGGGCGTGTTGAACATTCAACCATGGCACTGCTGATCGCTGCCAGTTTATCAAAGCTGTGTTCCAGACACGGCGCAAGTTAAAGATAATGTCTAGACCTTAGCTAGACTTGCAACACACTGCTTATATAGAGCTGGGGGGCAATTTTAGCATCAGCCTGAAAGGACAGGACTCTTTTTTGCCGCTCCTTTGATAAAAATAGACGCTTAGAATAACTAAACTTACTATTTTTATCTTTGAATCGACTAAAAAATAGTCTCTGTCAGTGCGTATTTGTGAATGTTCAACACGCCCTAAGTATTTATATCTTATAAGTTCTTGTCTTCTAAAAACCAAAAGCTGCCAGTGATAATGATCATTGGCAGCTTTTCTTTATGCATTTAATTACAAACCTTTAAATGTTCTGACTATCGATATAACTCTTCATTACTTTTAAATCTTGCAGATGATGTCGCTCTACGCTCTCTAATAAGTTATCTAAGCGCGTCTCTATATTATCTAGCACTTGCTGTAATAGATCGTTAGCCTCGCTCTGTCTCTCATAGCGGTTTGTGTTAGCATGACCGTCTATCGTCATGAGCTGATAGTAACTCGCTAACATTTCAGGCAGTCTTGTTTGTAATAGCTTGTTGACCACAAATTGTGATTCGCTAATCGCAGGTGTTACATTTTGCTTTTGCATCTGCTTTTGATAGTTATCATAGCTGACCACTTTATTATCAATGCGTTGTAGCTGGCGCAATTGACTGTTCGGTAAGCAGCTTAAATGCTCTTTGTTCAAATTAAGCTGCTGCCACCTTGTGTCATTGAGCAGTCTTGGCGTTTGCGAGTCGTGATAAGTAAGCACACCTGGAGTAATACCAACAGCTTTGTGCAATGCGTGCCAGCCTTTTCTGGCTATATAAACGGTAGCTACTGTACCTGCGACACCTATACCTATTAAAATACTCATATTGGTTTACCTCTTACTCATGGACTAACTAAATAGTGGTGTCCTGAGTACTGTTATCGTGCTCCTTGTCTAAACGCGTGGTTTGTAGCACTTGTACATCATTGTCTTGCGTAGGATTATCAAAACGCTGTTGCAAATAGCGATTGGTCACCAGCAGCTTTTGACCGTCTTGGTGATAAGACGCATTAAGCAAATCATCGAATTGGCTATTGATCGTTTCTAGTACATCAAGTAAGGCTTCTTTACCGGTGACATTGGAGTTTTTTATTTTTGTAGTATCGGCACGCGCGCCGTCTAGGTCATGCAAACGGCGATAATCAGCGACCGCTTGCGGAATGTGTCTGTCCATCAAGTTTTGGATCATGATATAGGTTTCATTCACCGTGTCTTTGTCATCTATTTTGCCATCATTATTGGTATCGCCGTAAATCAAAGATAGTTTTTCACCCTTGGTATTAATCTGAGTCAAAGCTATTTTGACATCGTCTGGCAGGCTCTTTTCTGGAATATAGCCCAGTTGCGGCATAGCCTCGTATTCAAGCATTTTGGGCGCGCTAAGCTTTTTGATACCGCGATAACCCAGATAAATACCCGCTGCTGGTAGTACCCCGTATAGGATAAACATTACAAACATAGCGGTCACTTGGGTCATGGCTTTTTCCTTTTATCGCTTTAATGGTCATTAATTTTGCGTACGACTTTTGACATAACGGTGCGTTGACGCTAGGCGATTGAGCACGGTTTGATGGAGCTCATCTAATAGCTCATCAAGCTCATAATCGATCTCTAAAAACAAATCAGTGAGCATATCCCCTGCCGTCATACTGCCCTGCGCTATATTGTTCTTGGTGCGGTGCGGACTAAAACGCTGCAATTGCTCATAGTGATATAAGGCCTCTGGAATACTCTCAGTGACCAGCTTATCAATGACAAACTGACGCTCATTGTGCTGCTGCTGCTGTTGCTCGTTGAGCTCTTGACTCCACTCGCGGTAGCGTTTGAGCTTACCATTGATACGGTCAAGGATAGCAACTGCCTCAATCGGCATCGCATTTAGAGTGGCTTCGTCGACCACTTCAACCAGTTCAGTCATAATCGGGCAGCGTCCATGTTTGAGATACCATAAGGTATCAGGATCAAAGGGAGGTCGATTAGGCGAGCGCCATTTGGCACGACTTGCCAGATATCTATCAGTGAGCGGCGTTGGTGTGCCGACGTTGCTTACTTGCGCTAGCGCATCACAGATACGCTCAACGCGTTCAGGTTCACGCAGTGGCGACACCAGCGTTTGCGCATCTAGGCTTTGCGAGTGCTCTTGAACTGGCGTCTTACTATCTATGCTAGCGGCCTGCTGGACATTTTTGGCAGCCGTAGTCGGCAAGTCATCTTGCTCTTGTCCAAATGACTGTAGCATTCTTGCCAAACTCAATACCATGACTGGCCCTACTCCTCGCCTGTTATTTTAATACTAACGTTTAACCAAGCTTGCGGCAGTTTTGCTTATTGATTTATAGCTTGCAAGCCGTGACTTGATATCGTATCTTAACAGCTTTTTGCCCTGCTGCCAGTAAGCAAACGTCACCATTTCTCTCTGATTACTTGAGCAAATTACTATGAACGCCCCTGATTATCTCTCTGGTTTTTTGCTTGGCTTATCGCTCATCATTGCCATTGGCTCGCAAAACGCTTTTGTCCTCAAACAAGGGCTCAAACGCGAGCATATCTTTTATATCTGCCTATTCTGCGCGGTGAGTGACGCGCTACTTATCTCAGCTGGCGTGGCGGGTTTTAGCACAGTGACCGCCCGCTTTCCGCAGGTGGTAAGTATTGCCAAGATCGCAGGCGTGCTGTTCTTATTAGGGTACGGTTTGCAGAGTCTATACGCAAGCTTGCGCGTCTCTCATGCTTTGACTGTCGAGGGGCAAGTGGTGACTAGCCTAAAAAAATCCCTGCTACTGTGCTTTGGATTTACTTGGCTCAATCCGCACGTCTACCTAGATACCTTGGTGCTCGTTGGCATGGTTTCAACAGGCGCAAGTAGTAAGCTTACCTTCGCACTCGGCGCCGTCAGTGCCTCTTTTGTATTCTTTTTTGCGCTCGGATATGGGGCGAGGCTACTACAACCTTTATTTATCAAACCAAAAGCGTGGAATATACTGGACGCGTTCGTTGGTTTACTTATGTTTTATTTGGCGTGGCATTTATACCAGAGCTAACTAAAATAACGTGCAAAATTAAGACAATAAAAAAACCAAACATACTAAGTATATTTGGTTTTTCTATCTTTTTAACAAGCTGGTTTTAAGACGCTTTTTTAATCTTTTTAGATTTTACAAATGATAAATTCAAAAAATGCTCTAGTGAATCATCAGTAATATCTAACCATGGCTCTGGTAGCTCTGGCGCTAGCGTACCCGTTAGCGTTGAGCGATACGCTTTTTCTCTAAAGCCCATGATATTAGCAACTTTATCCTTTTGCCACTGCTTTAGGATATCGCCCTGCTTTTCAACCGCAAATTCTGGATAGTCGGTCGAGTTGGTCAAATCACGAATGTAATTGGCTTGAAACTCAATAGAATCATTAACGGTGACGGCTTTGTCATAAGTTGCTAACCACTTTTGCTCGTCGGCTTGTCGCGTCTCAAGATCTGGCAGCTCAATATCACCCACCATTACATCACGGGCGTACCACGCTTGCGCGTCAAACATATTAAAGGTGAAGTACTGATCCTGCATACCTAAATAGATAAGCTGCGGGTTTGGCTGCCAAAAGATGCCTTTATAAAGGTTGGCCGGATACAGACAGTTATGCGTCTGCAAACGTAATTCATCTGGCAAGAACGGGAAATGGAACAAATAGCCAGTACACATAATAATCGCGTCAAAGCGCTTACTCGTGCCATCAGCGAAATGCGCGACATCATCTTCAAAATGGGTGACCAGCGGTCGCTCGCTAATACCGTCAGGCCAATCATAACCTAGCGCTTGTGTGCGGTAGCTGATAGTAACTGATTTGGTGCCGTACTTATAGCACTGCGTACCGATGTCTTCGGCAGAGTAGCTACTACCGATAAGTAGAATGTCTTCGTCTTTAAATTCTAATGCATCGCGGAAGTCATGAGCATGCAATACGCGGCCTGGGAATACCTCTAGCCCTTCAAAATAAGGCATGTTCGGCGTTGAGAAATGACCTGTCGCTACCACGACGTAATCGAACTCTCCGACTTCTTGCTCACCTGATTTGTGATTCATCACGGTCACGGTGAACTTTTGCGTGTCATCATCAAAAGTTACCCAACGTACGGGGCACTCAAAACGGATGTATTTATTAATGTCTTGCTTGTCGATACGGCCCATGATGTAGTCTTTGAGGACTTCACGCGGCGGATAAGACGGGATAGGTTCACCAAAGTGCTCTTCAAAGGAATAATCGGCAAACTCTAAGCACTCTTTTGGACCATTTGACCATAGATAGCGATACATACTGCCGTGAACGGGTTCACCGTTTCTATCTAGACCAGTACGCCAGTTGTAGTTCCACATGCCGCCAATGGCATTTTGTTTTTCATAACATACTATCTCAGGTAAGTCTTTGACGCCTGCCAATCGAGCCGCTTCAAACGCGCGCAATTGAGCCAAACCACTAGGACCTGCCCCTAAAATAGCAATTTTTGTCTTACTCAAAACTAACTCCTAATATTAATATTGGAGCGCTATCATAACATATTTCTATCTCTGCCGTTTGAGCCAGACACTTTTGGTAATGAATATTAAGACTGTATTGAGACAAGCTTAACTTTATGATTAAAAGTTTATTGATGATATTTATAAAAAATTGTTAGTTTAGAGTTTTAGATTAAGTCTGGAAATAGAGTACGTAGACCGCTGACGATAATCTCAATAGAGACAGCCGCTAGTAGCATGCCCATGATTCGGCTCATAATATTCAGACCCGTATCGCCAAGCAAACGGCTGATACGACCTGCTGCCATAAGCGCAAGATAACAGAACAAGCTGATTAGTAAACCTGCAATCAATACTGCAGACACCTTTAGAATACCAGATACTTGCGAGGAGTAGATGATGACGGTTGAAATACCGCCAGGCCCTATCATCATTGGAATAGCGAGCGGTACAACGGCAGCAGCAGTACTTGGTGCAGCGTGTTTATCGTATTCGATGTCAAAATTCTCTTGATCGGGCTTAACCGGATTGCCATCGCCATTCATCATATTAAGGGCAATCAAAAACACCAATATCCCGCCTGCCAGCTGAAACGAGCCGATAGAGATGCCAAGAGCTTTGAGTAACAGCTCCCCTGCGACGGTAAAAAAGCTAATGGTAATAAAAATAGTCAAGCAAGCGATACGCGCCACTTTACGTCGATTGATCATCGAGTAGCCGCGAGTTAGATCCAAAAATAGGGTCAAAGCACTAAAGGGGTTGATCAAGACTACAAAAGCCAAGATGATTTTGATAATTTCAGTATCCACTGAGCGCTCACTTATCTATCATAAAACTTCAGCAAAAAAATAAGGCCACCGTGCGTATGCAGCGGTGACCCAGTAGGTATTTAATAGCGCTATTATATCATAAGTACAAGCCGTGATTAAATCATTAACTTAGGCTAGCGCTCATTCATTTAATAAGCTGTAAGTTGTCGATAATTGATAGTTGATATAGTTGAATCCAAATAAATCAGATACCCAAATAAATCAGATACATAGCTATCAAATCGCTCAATGAAAGTTTTTTTTCTTGCGTGCTGTGCCTACGCCGCTCGGTGCTGCGCAAAACAAATTTTTATTTCACTGTATCGTTTCTATAGTGAATTACTATAGTAATAGCTAAGCGCTAAAATCAAGTCCGATATCAAGCGCGGTGGTGCTGTGAGTCAAATAGCCCATCGCAATAAAATCAACTCCCGTCTTAGCAACTGCTTGTACACTCTCGGGCGTGATACCGCCTGAGGCTTCTGTCTTGGCGCGGCCTTGACACATAGTAACCGCTTGCGTGAGTATCTCAGGTGACATATTGTCAAGTAGCACCAGCTGCGCGCCGGCGTCCAAAGCCTGCTCTAGCTGCTCTATCGTATCAACCTCGACCTCGATAGGTAGCAGGTGACCTGCAAAATCTTGCGCCTGCTTGATAGCGGTTGCGATATCCCCTGCAATAGCGATGTGATTATCTTTGATCAAAATAGCATCATCAAGCCCTAAGCGGTGATTACGCCCGCCGCCGCATCGTACCGCGTACTTTTGCACGATACGTAATCCTGGAATGGTTTTACGAGTGCAAGTAATCTGGACGGGATATGCTGCCACGCTATCGACAATCTGGCGAGTAGCGGTGGCAATACCACTCAGATGAGTCATAAAATTCAAAGCAGTGCGCTCTGCGGTCAATAGGTGACGGGCATTGCCGCGTACCGTTGCCAGTACTGTACCTGCTGCTACGTGCGCGCCATCTGTTATCTGCGCTATAAACTCAATATCAGCATCAACCATAGCAAAGGATAACCGCGCAAGATCCATACCGCATATCACCCCAGCTTGCCGCGCTTTAATCTGCAGTTGTGCTTGCTTGTTCGCTGGGATAGTTGCTTGGGAGGTGACATCGCCGCGACGTCCCAAATCTTCACTAAGGGCTGCCTCAACCAAAGGAATAAGTAATACGTCATCTAGTGCAGGCTCTGCTGATATGCTCATCTATTTTGCCTTTTGATAATTTATCGTAAAAGTCTATTTAAACTCAAAATGAGCATAAATATAGCGTAAAGATACCAGACTGGCAAGATTGATTGCTTAGTTATTTAAAAAAATTGCTAGATGAATGGTTAGTATTCCCTATTTACGCTTAGGTAATTTGCTATCCATAAGCAAGCTTTGCAGTTCGATATCGTGACGAAAACGGTAGAGCTTGGCGGGGCGACCACGGCTAGCACTACTGCTCTCGCCCGTTGGCATCACAAGGTTTTGAGTATCTAGTAAGCGGCGAAAGTTTTGCTTGTGTAGCGCCGTGCCAGAGAGCGCTTCGACACTTTTTTGAAGCTCAGATAAGGTAAATACATCAGGCGTGAGACCAAAGATAAGCGGCTGGTACTCTATTTTGGCGCGCAGCCTGGAAATGGCGGTTGCGATCACGCGGCGATGATCGTAATACATCGGCACGCCCATGACCTTTGACCACTCGTTTGGCAGTTTACTATCCAGATAGCTGGCAGGATAAGTCGGCGATTCAGGAATAAGACCTGCTTCATAGAGCATCTCATAGCGTAGCAGGGCATGCTCTGCAACCCAGTCACTATCGGCATAGTCTTTATTCGCGCTCTGCTTATCAATGCTTTTATTATTAACGAGACTAACGCCCACACCCCAACACAACCCTATACGCTGCCGACGACGGGATACGGCAGCAGCATCGCTCGCGGTATCTGCCCAAGCGAGTAGCTCAGGTACGATCAAACGCTCGATAATATCAGGAACACCAGTTAGGTGATTTTCCCATGGAAAGTACTCGTACCAATCTCGCCACTGCGCTTGACTTTGCAGCTGAGCCTGCGTCTCTTGCACCAGTCCAAGGTAGCTGACATAAACCAGTGCGTGCCCGTCAGCGTTACGCCTATTGGTATCTACAAAGGTATATAGCTGTTCGATGTAGCCAAGTGGCTGCTGGGTTTGTTCCTCAACCCACTCACGTACGCCTGCCTGCAGGGAGCGATGTAGCGGCATTAAAGGGCCGTTGGGCAACAGTTTACCTCGATCAACCGTCAAAACACGCGCAATATGATCGGTAATGGCAATCAGTACCGCCACAACTTCGGTAGTACCACTGCCTTCTTGATGCGCATGGGAATAAGACAACGTCATAATATTAAGTGTCACCTATTTTAGTGAAAGATGATAATGCAGAGTTCAATGGACAATAGCGTCTAGTATAGCGAGATTGTCTTAATATCATAGTCAATATGGCAATTTAAAGATAATGGTCAGGATAAATTCTGCTAATTGACAAAAACAACTTGTATTTATGCTCAAAATGAGCATAATTAGAATACATCAACAAATAGCTCTTATTAAAAATCAATATTAGCCAGTAACTCTTATTATTGTCATAACAGAGACCATAACCTATGAAAATCTATCCCTATGACGCGCCTATCTTAAGTTCTGATAATAGCAGTACTATTCAGACTAAGATTGAATATGCCAAAGCAAAACTTCCAGCAGAACTGCCACGTACTGAGCGCTTAGCTGTAGAAAACAATATCAGACAGCTTTTAAAAGAGCACAACGCGGTACTGGTCGCGCATTATTATGTTGATCCTTTTATTCAAGACTTAGCACTAGCGACAGGCGGCTGCGTCGGTGACTCGCTTGAGATGGCACGCTTCGGTCAGGCGCATAGTGCGCAGACGTTAGTCGTTGCAGGGGTACGCTTCATGGGCGAGTCTGCCAAGATTCTCAGCATGGAAAAGACGGTACTTATGGCGGATCTAGAGGCGGAGTGCTCGCTTGATTTGGGCTGCCCTGCTGATGAATTCTCAGCGTTTTGTGATGCTCATCCTGATCGCACCGTCGTCGTCTACGCAAATACCAGTGCAGCGGTCAAAGCACGAGCCGATTGGGTGGTGACCTCCTCTGTCGGTATCGATATCATCCGCCATCTTCATGATAAAGGTGAAAAGATAATCTGGGGTCCTGATCGCCATCTGGGTAAATACATCGCGCAAGAGACAGGCGCAGACATGCTACTTTGGCAAGGCTCTTGCCTGGTGCATAACGAGTTTAAAGCCACTGAGCTGATGCAATTAAGGGCTGAGCATCCTGAGGCAAAAGTGCTGGTACATCCTGAATCACCTGATAGCGTGGTGGCTCTGGCTGATGTGGTTGGCTCAACTAGTAAATTACTCAAATCCACCTACGAGATGGACGCCGATACCTTTATTGTCGCCACCGACTTAGGTATCTTGCATGAGATGCAAAAGCGCTCACCGAACAAGCAGTTTTTGGCCGCACCAACGGCAGGGGAAAGCGCCAGCTGTAAGAGCTGCGCATTTTGCCCATGGATGGCGATGAATGGCTTGCAAGGCATCGAGCGCTGTTTGACGGATCAAAGCGGTGAAGTACTGATGTCACAACAGCTAGCAGTCGCTGCCAAAAAGCCATTACAGCGTATGTTAGATTTCGCTGAATCGCAAAAGCAGCGCGTCACTGCCAGCGGTGATATTGTCAAAGACCGCGCCCTCTTCGCTAACGTGGGAGCCGCTTAATATGAGTGATCTACCAAGCGCTGATAGAAGTATGGCTAATGTTAGACAAACTGATGTCCTCATCATCGGGGCAGGTTTGGCTGGCCTCAGCACGGCTTTGGCTTTGCCAAAATCGCTAAGTGTCACGGTACTGAGTAAAGCGGCGCTTGAAGTCTGCTCGAGCCATTATGCGCAGGGCGGCATAGCGGCAAGCTTGGATAAAGAGGATTCTATCACTGATCATGTCAGTGATACTCTTATTGCAGGTGCTGGACTCTGTACAACCGATAACACAACGGATATCTTGGGCGCTGGACAATCGGCTGTGCAATGGTTATGCGAGCAAGGTGTCCCTTTTACTCAAACTTCCAAGCAACATATTCAGTCAAAAAACAAACTTCAAACGACAGATCTACATTTAACCCAAGAAGGCGGTCATGGTCGCCGCCGCGTGGCTCACGCTGATGACGCCACTGGTCGGCATATTATGAAGACCTTGACGCTTAAGGCGCAAAGTGCGGCCAATATCACTATCTTACCCTTTCATGAAGCGCTAAGCCTGTTAACTCAAGACACTGGACTTAAATCCTGCTACGGAGCGCAAGTGTTTGACCATATCAGCGCGCGCAAGATTACCTTTTATAGTCGCGCCGTAGTACTCGCTAGTGGCGGCTTGGGGCAACTGTTCAAACGCGCCAGCGCGCCCAATGTCTGCGTTGGTGATGGAGTGATGATGGCATGGCAAGCAGGATCCCGCTTAGCTAATTTGGAATTCATCCAGTTTCATCCGACAGGTCTTGCACTGAGCGATAGTAGTTTTTTAATCTCAGAGGCGCTGCGCGGTGAAGGCGCTCATCTGTATTGTCCGCAGACGGGCACACGCTTTATGTTAGAGATTGACGCGCGCGCTGAGCTTGCACCGCGCGATATCGTAGCGCGAGCGATAGCGGAACAAATTAGCAATAATGGTTTGGGCTACGTGCACCTTGATATCAGTCATTTACCAAGTAAATTTATCAAAGGTCATTTTCCGCAGATCTATCAAACGCTGTTTGATCTCGGTATTGACATCACCACAGATCCCATTCCAGTAGCGCCGACTGCGCACTATAGCTGCGGCGGCGTGGTCACTGACGCGCGCGGTATGACGGATGTACCTGGACTCTACGCCGCAGGCGAAGTCGCTTATACAGGCTTGCATGGCGCTAATCGTCTGGCTAGCAACTCTCTTTTAGAATGCGTGGTCGTCGGTCGTAATATCGCTATCGACTTGCCGCGTTATCTAAACCAAGTATCCGCATCTTCTAACAGTTTTGAGCGTACGCTTTGGACGCCGCCTGTCTTGGCGGACACGCAAGTCATCACCCTAAAGGTTGCAAACACTGGTATTGACAGCATCGTTGCTCATAGAAATACTAGCGCTAAAGATACTGATATTAATATGATAACCAATGAGCTAAAGACCCTAATGAATACGCATATGGGCATTACTCGCAGCGCGTCAAAACTGGAACAAGCACTGGTACAAATCGTCAAGTGGCAGCAAATATTAAAGTCTTTGCCAGTAAATCAAAGTGAGGTCAATACAGATAGCGCAATGACAACGTCTGAGCTGGCGCATTTTCAACTCAGCAGGCAGTTGCAATTAGCCACTTTGATTATAGAGTCCGCTTATCAGCGCTATGAGAGTCGCGGTGGTCATTATCGTACCGATTATCCGCATATGGCAGATAAGGCTAAAACCAGTATCATTGCACCGATTACAGACGTATTATTATCTGAAAATAATTTTTCAATGCAAAGTAGTCTTCATGATTTAGATGAACAAACCTCAATACTTGCTGCTAGCTAAATCCTTACAAATCTTGTTATGCTATAAGTCTACGAAGGATTTTGCTTTCAACCTACCTTTGGGATACATAGGGTATGGCAACGGATACTTGGTTCGTCATCGGACTTATGACAGTCGTCAGCTTGGCTTGGGGGTTGCTCTCTCATCCCAAGCTGCGTACTCGCTTGCCAACTATCTATCTGATAGCGCGCTCTTGGTGGTGGATGTTAGCCGCTCTATGCTTATGTTATGTGGTCGCCAAAATCAACACAAATGATCAAGTCTTTAACGCCGAACACCCTTATCAATGGCTGTTGGTCGCCTTTTTTATCGCCATCGGTCTACGCGGTAGTTATGAGATTAGCCGTTTGTGGCGCTCTGAGAGCAAAGCGCGGCTTATCACCAAATTGCAAGCGCGCGGATTGCAACCCAATACTTTAGCACTGCCTTTTGCGCAAAAGCATATGCTAACGCCAAATAACGCTAATACAGCAAGCCCCGTTAAGCCTTATCTGTATCTTAATGTACTAGATAGCTTTTTTAGCTTTACCTTTATTATCCTTATTATTAGTCTTATATTCTTGCAACAGCTGACTTGGCACCGCGAGCAATATGGCGTCCTACTATTCGTGTTATTTGCCAGTCAATTCAACGATATTGCTCAGTTTCTATGTAGCAAGCTGTTTAAAGGCAGGTTCTTTAAACGTGGTCTTGCACCTAGAATTAGCCCCAATAAAAGTATCGAAGGCGCGTTTTTTGGCAGTCTGCTGGCAGCCCTCTTAGCATCACTACTGGGTGTTTGGTTAACGCCTTTTAGCTGGTGGCTGTGTTTGCTTGCCGCTTACGGACTGGCGGTAAGCGGTATCGCAGGAGATCTGCTAGAGTCGGCGTTTAAGCGTCAGCATGGGGTCAAAGATACAGGCACTATGCTGGCAGGCCACGGCGGCGTGCTCGATAGGATAGATAGTTTGCTCATTGGCGTGCCGATATTTACCTTGTTTTATTGGTGGTTTGGCTAACGCGAATGATCAATAGACAACTTCAATGTAAAATCAAACTGGTTTATCCAGCTGACTTCGTAATAGCCAATTTAGCATAGGTTTAGGCAGCTTATTTAACAGCTTTACAATATAACGCATAGGCCATGGAAATATCGCGAGCGCTACATCATCGTTAATCGCTTGCATGGTATGACTCACCGCCTGATCTACGCTCATAATAAAGGGCTTATGACTGGCATCACCACCATTTAGATCGCGCAAGGTTTGGGTGTCGATATACCCTGACGCGATGCAATTGACCTGAATATTAAAAGGCATAAGCGCAATGCGATAAGCGCTCGCCGTCGCTATCATCGCCCGCTTGCTCTTGGCATAGAGACTGGCATAAGGATAATCGAGCGTCCCTGCGATAGAAGCGATACAAATTAGGCTTGGCTTGACGCCTTTAGCCTTGCCCAACTGCTGTAGGTTTTGGCGTTTGAGTACCTTACTTGCCCTCATAAAAACATGCTCAAATGCTTGCAAATTAATCGCGAGCATTTGCGTGCTCTCTGTTTGGTTTAGAGTATGGACGCGCTCATTGGTATAACTGCCCGCGCTATAAATCAGCCGATCAAAACGATTTTTTAGTAGCTTATCGAGCAGGTGTTGGCGCTCATTAAAATCTGTCAAATCACAAAGATAAGTAGTGATCTGAGGATAGACCCTGTTGATATGAGTAATTTTAGCAAGACTATGCCCAACGACACTGACTTGCCAGCCAAGCTGTAGATGATGCAAGGCTAGTGCTAAGCCTAAACCGCTGGTGCCGCCTATTACAATAAGATGCTTAGGCGTATTAGAAGGTATGTTTTGCATTTATAACCCTTGCTGGCGTATATAATCCACGGTGCGCTGATAGCCATACTGCCACTGGGCGTCCATCTGCTGTATAAAGCCATCATAATCGCTATGAATCAGCTCGACGGTCATTTGCCTAAGGCTAAAGCGTTTTTGTACATTTTGCCTTGCCAGTTGCTGATCATTGTCAGCAAAAGGCAGCCAATGTATCTGCGCCTGATGGTGAGGCTTAGGCATAGATGACGTTTTATAATTGTGCACCTGAGCCAGTCGCTGATTGGGATCAAAGCCAAACACGCGCTTAATCGCAGGCGCGGCAAGATAGGGATCATAGCCCGCTTTGGTCTCTGCAAACACCGTACTTCCCAGTTGACAAGCCAACTCAATGGGCGTTAGATTAATCACCCCGCCCAAGCACCAGCCTAGATCGTCTATATGCGTTGGCGGCAAATAGTACATATCTGCCATCGAAGCGCGTACCGCAGAAGTCATATCCCACTCAGTCAGCATCTGTACCGACTGTTGTATACGTCCATTGGCAAAAGAATACGTAGGTGCGCTAAAAGTATGTTTAGTGAGATCATCTTGGTCTAGTAAATGACTGTCAAAACTGAGATGATTTAAACGCTCTGGCGCAAACAATAACTCTTGAAGCTGAAAGTCTGCGGCTAGCATACTATCAGCATTAACACTAAAATCTGCTATCGACGTTTGGCGCAAACGACTGGCGATAATAGCAATCTCTGGTGACTTATTTATGCTATTCATATTGCACTCAGAATTAGAGCCAAAAGCAGATAATTCATCTAGCCACTGCGCTTCATTATTGATACGAAACATTGCTAAATATTGTAGCTCGTCTAGTAAGTACTGATAACTGTCTTGGCTTTGAGAGTGCTTATGACGCGTACTATTAACAGACAAGCGCCAACGCTTGATAGCACTGCTGATATAGCGTAGTTTTTGACGTGTGCTTGCCTCATCAGGGGCAACATGTCTGATCGCACGGATGCTCTTATATAGCTCACGGCTACGCATCAGCTGCTGCAAATCGCTAGGATCAGGAGCAAGCTGAACCAGATAAGCCGACAAGCTGCCGCCGCAAGTACCAATGATGAGATCGGGCCGCAAATCGTATGCAACGAGCGCGGCATAACTCCCCAAATAATAGCCAAACCGCGACCCGCCCCCTGAAAACAGCTGGACGCGCTCGTAAGGCGGGGCGGTTGTATTACTCATCGCTGTTTAGCATAGGCTTAATAGCGAGTGACACGGTAAAGATGCCAAAGCGATCAATACGCATAGCGACTTTTTTGAAGCCTGCATCAACAACCAGTTGATCCATCTCGGCCTGCGAGCGGCAGCGCATGACCCAATTACTCCCTCGGTGATTGTTCAAGGTTTTACTAATGAATTCTTGTTCAGGGTGCCATGGCTGATTGGTATATATCAGGTAGCCGCCAGACTTTAGACTCTCAAAGATACCTGCAAGCGCTGTCGCTGGCAGCGCATTATCAGAGAACAGCTCAAACACTCCTGAGGCAATAGCGATATCGAATGTGGCATTATCAGCTTTTAAATGTAAATAACTAGCAGGATCAAAGGCGTCTTTTTGTACCGTGTTGACACGATCAGCCAGATCTAAGCGCAGCGCTTTGTTTTGTAGCGCTTGAATATTATGCCTCTCATAATCACGCAGCTCAGCCTGCAAGTCATCAAACTCAGTCAACAAATCAAAAGCATAAAAACCATGACCACTTGCAATGTCTAATAGTCTGGGCTGATATTCGCTTTTTTGCTCATTAGCCTTTTTGATATCTGCTAGCGCCTGACGTGCCAGCTCTAAAATATGCATGCGGCGTATACGAATGCCTTGCCAGCCGATGTTATTGAGATAAAACTTATCAACTACCTGACCGAACTTATTGCGACCACTCGGCTGATTGTAATAGACATGATCGAGCGAATGCCCTGAGTCAAACCCATGCTCAAGCCCTGTAGCGATAGCGTCGCTGACGTGACCGAATTTTTGCATGGCAAAACGAGTGATGGCAAAGCTTGGGTTAAACGGCTTAATCGCTAGGCGATCGACTTTATCTTTACTGGCACTATCTAAGTGCGCCATGCGCAAATCAGGTGCTGGCATAGGCGTATCAAAGACGTGCCCTGCAAACTCGATACAGTCGGCAAATACATCGGCTTTATTGGTCTCATGAAAGATCGCGTGATAACTGTCTGGATATAACTGCCAGCGCTTAATAGGCGTGTTGATAGCCTCATAAAATTGGCGTTCTGCTTGCTTATCAACCACATAATCCTTGCCCGCGCAAAGTACAAAGGTCGGAACCGTAATCGCGCCTGCATCATCGAGCAGACGCTGACCTGTCGCATGGGTGTCGATCAGTAAGTCAGTTGAGATACTATTTGAGATCAGCGGGTCAGCATTATAAGCCTGTTGCGCGTCTTTATCATGAGTAAGTACCTGAGCTTTAACATAACTACTCACGCGTGACATGAGCCCAAGCGTGCGCGCTACCTTGAGCGACGGTATGGCAAAGGGAATATACAAGCGAATCTTTAGCGCAGGCGTGCCTAGTATCATACCGCGAATGTTGGGCGCGTAATCATGTACCCAAGCTGCCGCTAATACTGCACCGATACTACTAGCGACTATCAAAGTATCCTCGATGGCGATACCTGTCTGCCGGGTAACGAGTTGCACAAAATCATTCAAATCCCGCTCAAGCTCTGTGACGCTGTCGGCATGGTCCTTAATACCGCCTGAGCGCCCATTACCGCGCGCATCCCAAGCGAATACCTGATAGCCTGCATCCGCGAAGCGCACGCCCAGCTCTTTTAGTCGTCCAGAGTGCTCATGACCTCTATGCAACAAAATCACTTGCCGCTTCGGCTGGTCGCTATCTTTTAACTGCTCGATATCCGTAGTGAGCCAATAGCGATAATAAATCGCCGTACCATCATAAGCGTTGTAGCAGCTCTCACCTTCTATTCTACTTTCGTTTTCTATAGTATTTGGCTGATCTAAATCAGTATTGACTGTGGTCGGTATAGCTGACATATCGCTATGCTCCAAAAAGGGTGAAGAAGATAAATGAGACGGTGAATGAAGGACGGATCGAAGAACAGGCGGATTATGCATAAGGTATAGATTCGCCATAAAGCGCAAACGATTAAGACACGTCTTGAGAAGCAGCGCCTCTATAATTAGTGACACTTGCCCTATCCTTGCTTGTGATAAAGACAGCAACTTAGGGATAGTGCTACCCATAACCGCGCCAAGCGTACCTAGCACAAAGGCGCGATCGCTTTTTCCCAAAGGCCCTTGATTGGCTCGGACAGCAAAAACGGTATGACTTATTATTGCCAGTAGCTCTGTGCTGATACTCAGGGCGATAAAACGGCTGATATGATGCTGATTAGAGTGAGCGCTGTCTGCGTATTTTTTATCGACATAAGGCGCAAGGCTTGCCAGCAAGGCGGTGTCGGCAACGATATCACCCACTTCATTGAGCACTGAGCCAAGCTGGGATGCCTGCCCATGCTCGCGCGCCATCATCCCATCAATGGCATTGAGCGCCATACGCATAAACAGCGATGACGGCAATAACAGCCATAGTTTAGGATAATGTTGCGCAGGTTTTGCCACTATGACAGCGGTGACTACACTCATAACAGCAGCGGATACAGTCACTTGATTGGCAGTGTATTGATGTGCAACGAGCGCATCGCTTAGCGGACGCAACTGATCTTGAAAGCGAGTTTTGAGCTGGTAAAGAGACATGAAAAGGCGCGCTAAATACAGTAAGTGCTTTAATGTAACAACAAAAGTGCATCAGGTAAACGATTAAAACAAGCGGTCAAAAATTTTATCAGGTCAGTTGCACTTCATCATTTGTTACTTTAAACAGCCAAATAAGCGCATTTATAGCGGACTATGATACAATCGCCGGTTTCCCAAAAACGCCTTGTAAAATATTGCGAGCCTATTCTATGCAAAGCCTTATTACTCTCGTTCTTGTTCTTATGCCGATGTTCATTGGCTTTGCAATTCCATCAAATCCCAAGATGACTATACTTGCGGACAAAGGCTTATCGTACTTAGTGTTTATTATTTTGACTTTGATTGGGATTGAGCTGTCGCAAGTTGAGGGGCTGGGCAGTCAGGTGGGTGAGATTGCGCTCTATGTTACCGTGCTGTCAATACTGACCATAGGGACGGGACTTATCGGATTGATGGTTTTTGATCGTCTCAAACCTTGGCAGGCCAAACAACCTGTCGCCAAATCCAAAGCGCATCGCGTCAGTATTCGGGGCAGCTTGGCGCAGGTTATCTGTGTGGTCATCGGTATGGTGATTGGCTATTTTTTGCCTGAGAATTATATGCCGCCTGAAAATACTATGACCGTTCTGCTGATGATACTTATCTTGCTCGTTGGCATTGGTCTTAAAGGCTCAGGCATTACTTTAAAAGAAGTACTGCTCAATAAGCGCGGCGTTGAGATGAGTGTCATCTTTACGCTCGCAGTATTGGTAGGCGGGGTGATATTTGCCATGTTGTTTAGTGAGGTATCGTGGACCAAAGGCTTGGCACTGGCCTCAGGCTTTGGTTGGTATTCACTATCGGCTATCGTTATGACCGATGCTTATGGAGCGATTTGGGGTAGTGTGGCGCTATTTAACGATCTTATCCGTGAGTTCTTTGCGCTGATATTTATCCCCGTCTTTATGCGTAAATACCCTTCAGCAGCGGTAGGACTCGGCGGCGCAACTAGCCTAGATTTTACCTTACCGATTATTCAACAATCAGGCGGCCTCAAAGTTGTGCCTTTAGCGATTAGCTTTGGCTTTATTATTAATATTGTCTCACCAGTATTGATGGTGCTATTTTCATCTTTAGGGTAGGTATATTGGTGGCGATTAACTACAGTTAGCTTCGTAATGAGTCCTTTTTCTACGTAAAGATAAATCAAGCCAAAGGCAGTTCTTTATCCACCTGACAAATTTTATCATGCCATCTAATAAATGCCTGAATCGTCTCATGCTTTAGCTGAGTATTGGCGTCTCGTCCCGAAAAACTCTCAACATGACGACACGCTTTGTAGCCTTGAGCAAAGGTGTCGTAATCCGCAATCCACTTCTCCCTAGCGTCAAGCTCTGCGTAGCGTAGCTGGTTTTCATCGCTATCGACATCCTTAGTAGGCCGCGACCAAAAATCTGTGGTAGGAATGTTTTTGTCTAAGACCCGCTTGTCGTTGACCTCACTCATACGCCAAGGCTTGGCAGTTAATCTTGCTCGAAAGCACTGCTGCGCTTGACACAGGCGTACATAATTGGCGTCAGCGTAAAAGGTGGTAAACCACTCAGCGACGACTTTAGCACTTGGCAAAATAGTATCGTGCGTCGTTATAATGCGAAAGCCTGCGGGCGTCTCATACAAGCGAAACGATTCGTTAGGATAACTGGCAACGCGTTTTTGGATTAAACCAGCTATAAAGGGCTGAAGAGAGGCTTTGTCATCCGCATACTTTTGCGTTCGTGCTTTGTCTTTTTGGTTGGCTTGTTGCCATAGATAAGCCGTGACGCCTATCATAAATGCCAATAGCCATAACCACGACAGACCCAGATAAGCGATGACACTGGCGACAAAAATAAAGACAAACACAAAAAACCAAACCTTTATTTTAGTTGAGGACGGGCTTTTAGTAGTGACTGAAGCGGGCATAAAGCCATGACTGTCATAATTATCAGGATAGAGATGATGTAATAAATCGTCGTTATCGACATCAATAATAACGATATTGTCGACGTTAGCGACTTGCGCGCCGTAACTGTTACGGGTGACGATGAGCTGCGTTGATGCGGTTTTTGATTGCGAGGATGAAGGGAAAACCTGCTCAGAGATAACTTGCTCACGGATAGGAATGCCATTATCTTGGTTGTATTCTTCCTTGCGCTCACGGCGTAGGATATCTTCGCCTGCTAGCCAGCGCTTATGCGCCTCAACCACCCTTAATTTAGCATGCTCTAGAGCGTCATTTCGACTGATATCTGACCAGCCATAGCGTTTAATAGTGGCTTGCTTAGAAGGTTGATTAGCTTTCGCAGGCGAGTTAAAGCGCTGTTTGTATTGCGCCCAGTATTTTGGAATGAGCATGGGGTTTGCCTTAAGATAGTTGTTTTAAGCTTTTAGATTTTAGATTTTAGATTTTAGATTTTAGATTTTATAGCTAAGCTTATTTGTATTCGATATCAAGATGACTTTATTATTAACCATCTGTTTAATGAGATTTTCAATGACTCTAGGGTCTTCATTGCGCAAATGACTTTTAAGGTAGTTGATTAGACTTGATTTCTTTGACGGTCGAGATTTTAAAGGTCGACTTTTTATTGCCGTTATTGCACGTTGATATACTGTAGCGGAGGGCTTACTCCTATCACTATCATCGTTTGACACTTTGTTTGAATGTGTTTTGTTATCCTCTAAAGTTGGATAGCAGATAGTCTCATTATTTTGCTTTATAAATTGCTGATTTTTTAGCCATGTTATGACTAAGTTTACTTGCTGTTCATCATTTTCTTGGCGATAGCTGGCAAGTTTTTGCTTGACTACATTTTTTAATCCAGCGATTGTCTTAGCTCTGCTAAGTAGAGCCTGTTCAGTCACCAAGTCTAATATTCCTTGGCTATCTACTTTATAACTTAGTTTTTCACTTTTTCCATCGAGCCTTATAAGTCCTGATTTAATAAATTTATCAAAAACTTTTTCAACGATATAATCTTGCTCAGTATCATCAAACTTAACTAATGCTTTCGCTAAAGCATATTTTTTTATCGCAGATAATAGGTTTGACTTATAGCTTGGTAAAAACACCTCTCGATTTAACATCGAATCAAACACCGAAATATAACAATCATGGATAACTACTTTAGGTATTCTTTCTTCGAGAGATTGAACTAAAGCATTTTCATTTTCTACCACTACGTTATTGCCGCTATCGCACAAAATATTTTGACTAACAATCTGGATCTCCTCTATATCCGACTCTATATTTTCATCGAAATCATAAGTGAGACTTAGCTGATTAGCGTTTGTTGATCGCATAATGTTCATACCATCATAGACACTATTAAGATGATCAACCAAAACATCATAACCGCTATCTCTTGCTAAGATACAAACATCCGCTTGAGAATCAATTTCCGATATTTTGCCAAGATAAAAAGATAAGTAAAAATCCAGCGCATTTTTACCTGCATGTTGCATCCTAATAATATGCACATTTCTATTGTCAAATCTAAGCAGGGTTTCAACTAAATCAAGTGGTAGACTTTTTTGCTGATTTACACCCAAAAATAACCACACGTGACACTCATTTGTCTCTATATCATTAAAGCTTTTTGGCTGTATATTTTCGTAATCGATTAAAATATGTTTCATCAAAATGTTCTTATTATTTAATATTAGTTACCTAAACCCCACTCGCCTGCTTAGCAAACAGACGCATCAATGGCTTAATTTTACCAACGCGGTACATGCCTTCATTGCGGATTTGTTGGATGGGGCGCATCTGCGCGACTGATCCTGCGAACAGCCAGTTCAATGCTGAGAAGCTATGCATCATCAGACCGTTATGCGGTCGACGCAGGCGCTCATAACGGCGTAGCGTTTGGCTGCTACCCCAAAGCGTGCCACCACTACGGGCAAAGTCATGCATTAGCTGTTCACTCAGCGCCTCTACATCAAGCATACCTAGGTTTAGCCCTTGTCCTGCCAGTGGATGTACACCGTGCGCAGCGTCCCCAATCAAGACCAGATTGTCTGAGGCATAGCTTTTAGCTTGCTGAGCATTTAATGGAAAGCTGGCTATCGACTCAATCTTTTCTATTGCCCCAAGCTCGTAGTTACTGGCAGAGGCGAGCTTATCAGCGATAGTACGCGCGTCCTCCTCTAGTAGTGCCAGCGCTTGATTGCGTGGCAACGTCCAGACGATTGATTGCCAATGCTGCGGGCGTGCTTTGTCTTCTTCTGTAATGTCTGCCAATGGCAAGAGTGCTAGCGTACCTGTAGGCAGCATGGCTTGACGGGCAGTGGCATTATGCGGTTTGGCCGTTTGAATGGCGCAGCAAATCGCGGTTTGATGATAGTCAAGGGTATCGAGTCCAATAGCAGCCTTTTGACGCACGAACGAGCTGCGACCATCAGCACCGACCACCAGTTGAGCGTCGATAACGGTATCGTCATCTAGAGTGACGCGGTAGCCCAATTCTGCACCAAGCCAATCCATTTGCGTCACCTTTTGCCCTTTGATGACCGTTAGATAATCGCTTATACCATCCTCCAACAGACGCTGCCATAGCGCGTGTTCAATGACTAGCGGCTCCACCATACTACCGAGCATCCCCTTCTCATTCTCTGTATCACTATCATCACCGAATAACAGCTCACCGCGACCGTTTAATTGCCATACCTGCATTTGTGAGTAGTCCGCTTTGCGCGCGGACTTGGCTATCTTTTGCCAAACTCCAACCTCCTCTAGCAGCTTGATACTTGCTAGACTTAGGGCATAGACGCGGGCATCACGGCGCTCGAGAACCGTTTGCCATTCAGCCTCGCTACGGATAGGGCTGGCATCGACCAAAGTAACCGGCAATTTAGCTTGCGCAAGCTTTAGCGCTAGCGTCGCACCAACAACGCCGCCGCCAATGATAAGCGTGTGATTGTGTTTCATAATTATTATCCAGAATATAAGCTGTAAGATATGTGATAAACGGTTATCGAACTTTAAAAGTAGTGATTAAGACTTTAGCCCCATCGCATAAGTGGCTACTAAAGGCTTGATGTTTGGTAGCTTATCAAAAGCCAGCAAGGCAACATTACGCGCAAGCTTAATCGCTGGATTAGGATGGGTAAAGCCATGTACCACCGCATCACAAAAACGAATCACCCGCTTTTGATCGGTTTGTCGTGCTTTTTCATAGCGCTTTAATAATTGCGCGTCGCCAATATCAGCACCCTTTAATACTTGCGCGCTCATCATTTGCGCCAGCACATGGGCGTCTCGCATACAGAGGTTAAAGCCTTGGCCTGCTACAGGATGCAAAGTATGAGCGGCATTACCCATGATGACGCAGCGACCCGCAACTTGTTTGTCAGCAAGTACGCGCGTTAGTGGATACGCGCCGCGGCGACCGGCTTTGATAAAGGTGCCTGCGCGCGTACCAAAGGCCTGTTGCATCGTCGCCAAGAAATGCGCGTCGTCGTCCAGATATTGCGTCTCCTCGCCAGTTGGACAGACCCAGACCACCGAACGTCTATAACCCGTTTGAAACTCCTCATTGCCATCGCCCTCTGGATCAGTCAGTGGCAATACGGCAAGCGGTCCTGCTGGACTAAAGCGCTCAATGGCGATATGTTCGTGAGGCTTATCAGTTTCGACGACACCAACGATAGCCGTTTGACCATAATCATAAGTCTTAGTGCCGATATCTAACAGCTGACGTACTGTCGAATCGCGTCCATCACAAGCCACCAGTACGCTACCTTGCAACTGCTGCGAGTCCTCATCGCCGTCATAATAGTTAAAGGTGACGCTGACGCTATCAGAGAATTGCTCGACGCTTGTGACATCAGCGTTATCGATAAGCGTAATCAGCGGCGACGCTTTGGCTGCTAGCAAAAGCTTATGCCCAAGCCAAGCGTTTTCCATCACTTGTCCAAAGGATTCAACACGCTCCTCTTCTTTATTAAGCTGCGCGCGCCCAAAGCTGCCCTGCTCGCTAATCTGTACTGCATCGATACGGCAAGCATGGCTTTGCAGCTCGTCCCACAATCCGATCTCTTGGTAAATCTGTACGCTGCGCCGCGAAAGAGCGGTGTTGCGACTGTCTAAGTAGTGACTGCGCAGCTCGTCATCATCAGGGCTGATATCAGGATAGCTGTTTTTTTCCAGTAACGTGCTGGTGATACCATGATGCGCAAGCAATAGAGCAAAAGATAAACCCACATGACCGCCGCCTGCTATCAGCACTTGCTGAGAGGTTAAGCTGTCTTTACTTTTAGAACGATCACTGGAACTTAGCTCTGTTATCTCTTCTATATCGTGCATAGTTGGCTATCCTATTTTGACTGGGTAAGTCTGTTTTTGGTATGAATTTCATTTAAAAATTTATTTTAGTAATAAAAGACACGTTTTATAAGTGTCTATATCGAATCGCTAATGTTTAGAGTATAGATTAGTTTAGAGCATAAATTAGTTTAGAGGATAGATTACCACAAGTTGCCCCTTTTACATTCTGCTTGCTTGGCGTCTTTGACGATATCTATACCGTAGACGCATTAGCAAATGCCAGTTGTTGAACCAGAAAGCCATTGCTGACAATAGTAGTTGCAATCGCCATACAAAACAGACGGTTATCACGTGCGGCGCGGCTTGAAATTTATATTCTATGAACCATAATGAGAGTAGAGATTTTAACTATTTTGTCAGCTATTTAACCCTAAAAATAAGGGTCAACCATACAAGGATAATCATTTGACTGATTCCATGAGCCGCCGTATCAAGTTTGAATCGCTTACCCCAGCTCAGCTCAAAACTGTGCTCGGTGAATATAATAATCACATGAAATATATTCAAGAGCGCCTCGATATCAAGATCAGCCAGCGCCAAGGCGATTTTTGTCTAAGTGGCGATATCACCAATGTTGAGCGCGGCGAACGTATCATCTACAAAATGGTAGACGAAGCACAGAACTCAAAAGACATCACTGCACAAGAGCTGCATCTTATTATTCAAGCCAGCATTTCACGTGATCAAGACATGGAAGACGAGAAGCAAGCCGCCAGAGCCGATGATGACGCTATGGATGAAGACGATAGCGCTGATGAGTTCACGCCAATCAGTCTGCGCACGCGTAAAGGTCGAATCATTCCGCGCGGCGGCAATCAGCAGCGTTATGTCAAAAACATTTTATCCTCTGATGTCTCATTTGGCATTGGGCCTGCGGGTACGGGTAAGACCTACCTTGCAGTCGCCTGTGCGGTCGACATGATTGAGCGTAACGAGATTGAGCGTATCTTGCTTGTGCGTCCTGCGGTAGAGGCTGGCGAAAAGCTTGGGTTTTTGCCTGGCGATCTAACGCAAAAGATCGATCCTTATCTGCGTCCGCTTTATGATGCGTTATATGAGATGCTTGGCTTTGAAAAGGTTGGCAAGATGATTGAGCGGCAAGTCATTGAAGTCGCGCCGCTTGCCTATATGCGCGGTCGTACTTTGAATAACTCATTTGTAATCTTAGATGAGGCGCAAAACACCACGCCTGAGCAGATGAAGATGTTCTTGACACGTTTAGGTTTTGGCTCACGTGCGGTGATTACCGGCGATATTACCCAAGTTGATTTGCCGCGTGGTAGCAAGTCGGGTCTTGCGCAAGCGATGGATATCTTAAGCGGTATCGAAGAGATTCATATCACTAAGTTTGACTCAAAAGACGTAGTACGCCATCAACTCGTGCAAAAGATTGTCGAAGCGTATGATGTATTCGATGATGAACAGTTTGAGCTACAAGAAAAGCGTAAGTTTGAGCGCATCAAAGAGCAAGAGCGCCGTCAGGCCATAACGGATGCAGCAGCTAAGTTATAAGTACTTAGGACATGGTCACTTAAGGCATGGGCACTATAAGTATAATTATCATTTCAAAACCGGACTTAGTGTTCGGTTTTTTTGCATAACTTTTGTATAAGAAGGCTAATGTAATGGACAAAAACGATAGAGATGACATCAGTAGCGCTGATTCACACAGTGTTGATTTAGACAGTACCGATTTAGACATTAGCGCAGCCGAGAGTATAAATAGCGCTACTATAGAGAGCTTTTATAATCATGAAAATTTAATAGCCGTTATACTAGCAACGCTTGAGTATATAGATGAGCGCATTGCAAATGAACTCGTGCTGCCCTATTTTGCATATGTTGATAAGACAGTATGGCAAGATAAAATTAAATCAGTAGAGATCTATATCACAGATGAGCTCGAAGGACGCGCGCTAAATCTGGAGGCGCGAGACAAAGATTATGCGACCAATATTTTGTCGTATCCCAGTGACTTGCCTGCCAGCATTATCAATCTAATGCCGATGCTACCCTTAGGCGAGCTGATTATTTGTCATGAGGTTATCGTGCGCGAAGCCGCCGAGCAAAATAAAAGCCTAACGCAGCACATCAGCCACTTGCTAGTACATGGCATCTTGCATTTACTAGGCTTTGATCATGAAATCGGTCAAGCAGAGCAAGACGAGATGGAGCAGTTCGAGATTGAGATATTGGCAGGGTTAGGTATCCCTAACCCGTATTTGAAACAATGATCAAAAGCTTTAATCTTTATTCATCGGAATCTTTTGGGATTGATCCATATTGGTTATCATTTGATCTAGACCTTTAATATGTACGCTACGCTGCGGGAACGGAATGTCGATTTTTTCACTGTCGAACACGGCTTTGAACTGCTCAAGTAGATCGCACTGCATCGACCACCAGTCCGCATTGGTTGTCCATACATTTAGAGTCAGATCAACTGAGTTGTCACCCAAATTAGTCACTCTTACGATAGGCTCAGGATCATCAAAAGCGACGGGGTTTTCTTTAGCCAATTTAAGTATTAAATCCTTGGCTCTTTTGATGTCTGCATCATAACCCACACCGATAGTGATATCGACGCGGCGATTGGGCAGCGCGGTGTAGTTGACGACTGCAGAGGTAGTGATATCGCCATTAGGGATAATGACGTCGTGGTTATTAATCGTAGTCAGGTGGGTATTGACCAAGGTAATCTCAGCGACTGTACCTGTGTAGCTGCTGATCTGTACATAATCACCCTTAACAAAAGGCCGAAAAGTAACAATCATAATCCCCGCAGCGAAGTTTGACAGCTGATCTTTGAGTGATAGACCAATAGCGACTGCCGCACCGCCCAAAATAGCGACTACAGAGGTGGTATGGACGCCCACTTCATTAAGCGCAGCCAAAATAACAATAACCAGTAAAATACCGTAAAGCAAACGACTTAAAAAGTTGGCAGCGGTAGTCTCTAAATGGCTACGCACCATCATACGATTGACAAAAGTAACTAGCTTTTTGGCAATCCAGCGCCCCACTACGAATATGAGAATTGCAAAGGCAATTTTGATAACTACAGTGAGCGCATTATGTGTCAGTGCGGCAATATCGAAGGTAAATCCTAAAAATTCCATAAAAACTCTTTTAATGATTTAATAGCTTAAATGCTGAATGATTTGATAGCTTATTTAATAGCTTAATAGTCTAATGGCTTAGCAGTACAATATCTTGATAGTTGAATACTTTAGTACACAACTTCGACACTGTCACTATAACGATAAGTACGAATCACCCGTAACTCTGGGATATCACGCATGTCCTTGGTAAATTTGCCAAAGGGCGCCGCCTTGCGCACAGACTGCTTTGCGCCTTCATCCAATATCCTCGACCCTGAACTCTCAAGTAAGCTGATGGCTTTGATTGTGCCATCATTATTGATAATAACCATCAAACGTACGTCACCAGTAATGCTCTGAGCGCGTGCCTGCGCTGGATAATTGAGATTGCCAACGCGCTCTACGTACTCGCGAAAGGTATTGATATAATCAGCTGCCGCGCCCTTGGTCGTTGAGTTACTATCAATCGTAAGGGCTTTTGATTGAGTCGCATATATCTGCTGGCGCTGAGATAATTGCGTTTCAAGCGTCGCGATCTGCTTACGTAGTCGCTCCTCTTGCACCAGCATATTATCTTGCGCTTGCTTGCTATCGTTGTCAGACTCAATACTCGCCTGGCGCCAGCTGAGCGTTGTGCGCAGGTAGCTCTCTTGATAACGCCGCTCACGGGCTTTACGCGGTAAGTTGATTACGTCCTGAGTTTGACTAATCTGTAGCGCAGACATAGAGCTAATATGAGCGCTCTCTTGCCGAACCCTTTCTATGACTGTACCGCCACCCTTTTGGGAGCCATTAGCGATATAATTGGCCTCTTTATTCGGCGTCATATCATCTGTTAACACTTGAGCGACGTCTTGCATGACGGCGGCAGGATCCTGTCCTACCGAAAAACCAATACCGAAGATAATTAGCGCATGAATGCCAATTGCGATGACAATAGCGACAGGTAGGCTGATATTTTTTTTAGGTGCTTTTGCAAAAAAGTGATCGCGATACAAGTCTTTATTACAGGTCACAAGAGATCTCAGCTTAAACGGCGACAACAATCTGGTCGCTATCATAACATGAGGGCTGATTAAACGGCTACACCCCAAGATGATGATAACTTTGCGCTGTTGTGTTTTTATTACTTTATGAGCTGATTTGCTACAATGTCAGCCTATCGGTTTTGTAGTACCGCTCAATGCTATATACTATTTTTAGCCACCAGCACATGCTATAAAGTATATAGCATCATGACTTTTGGATAAGACATCAGATATTATAATTAAGCACAAGGATAATCCGTTTGAGTAACTTTGATCGTTCAGACAAATTTGATCATTTCTTTGAAAACATGGGTGATCGCTTTAGCGATTCATTCAGTGATGGCTGGAGCAATGTTACTCAAGCTATCAAAAATCTGTATAACAAAACCACTGACAAGATCGAAGATGAATTGTCGATACCAGTAGCGCAGCAGTATGTTAACGATGCGCTGCAAAAGTTTGTCACTGACAATGTGGGCGCGATATTAGAGATCAGAGTCGAGCTGCATGAGGATTGGTTTCGTCTGTTTTGTACGGTCAACGCCGCAGGGATTTATGCTGAGGTCGCAAGTAACTTTAGCTTAGTGCATGTCCAGCTCGATCGTAACGTTCAGCGTTTTGTCTTTGGTCAGCTCACTTATACTGATGTACTCAATTTACGCTGTGAGTCCTTTATGAAACGTCAAGGCGTCAAACTGGCTATCTGGTTTTATCACAGCGTCCTCAAAAAAGACCCGTTAGGGTTTATCTTGTCTTATATCAATATTGCCCGTGCCAAAGACGAGATTATCTACCTAGATATCAATCGCTGGCTTAAAAAGAACCAAAAAATCATGAGCACTCTACGTAAGGTGCAAGTCAACTATGGCGAGGTCGAAGAAGAACAGCTGGTGCTAAAGACTCAAGTCAACTATCGTGATTTGCTCGGCGGCAGTAGCGGCGAGGATATTATTAATGACAACGATAAAAATAATGATATAGCTGACGACTACTATGGTACAGGCGGTGAACCTGAGCTGATGAAAGGTCCGATTCACCCTGTAGAGGATGCCACTGAACCTAGCAACGTGTAGACAGAGTTATCTCGAAAGAAAAAAAAGACGGATTAGCGATTGGCTAGTCCGTCTTTTTTTGACTTGAGGTTTAGAGCATACATTTTAAACCCCAAATTACCAGTAGTTTTCTACCGCGATATTTCCCTCGCCGCGCCGATTCATCACCAGCCCCAAGCTCTTAAGCGTCTCTTTGGTATCCTCAACCATATCAGGATTGCCGCACAGCATAATGTGCGTACTATCAATATCGAGCGCAATACCTGCCCGCTTCTGCAAAGTGCCGTCCGTGAGCAGTTTAGGTAATCGATCACTTAGTGCACCCTCAACTTCTTCGCGAGTCACAATAGGGATAAAGGTAAGGGTTGCAGGATTATCGACGAGCGCGCCAAAGTCCTCTTGCAAGCGCTCAATCTGCTCAACATAAGCGAGCTCATCAAGGCTGCGGGCACTGTAAGCTAAGACAATGTGCTCGTAATCCTGCCACGTTTGTAAGTCCTGTAACATCGACAAAAACGGCGCAAGTCCTGTTCCTGTCGCCAGCAACCACAGATCTTTTGGATCAGGCTTTTGGTAGCGAGCTAATGTCAAAAACCCAAACGGCGTGGTGTTCAGTAGTAGCTCGTCGCCCACTTGCAAATACTGAAGCTGGGAGGTAAACGCACCATCAGCGATAACGATAGAGAAAAACTCTAACACCTCATCAAAGGGCGATGACACAATGGAGTAAGCACGAAAGATGTCCTCATCAGGCGCAGTCTCTTTGGTTTGGCTATCTGCGTGCTTGTAGTGCTTTAACTGGCTAGGATTGACGCCCAAGCGTACAAATTGCCCTGCGGTAAATTTAAAGCTATCAGGACGACTAACGGTAAAGCTAAATAGATTAGGTGTCCAAGTGGTCTTACTTAATACTTTAACCGTTTGAATATTATCACTCATAACTTAGGCCTCTTATAGATTTTGTTTTTTAGATGCTAATAGCACTGCTGCACTGCTGACCAATTTAAATAACTTAATTTTAAATAACTTAATTTTATATAACTTAAGTATAGGTATGGCTCTTAATTGTAGATAATCAATAGCAAAAAAGTGCGCCAAGCTTAACATAAACTTAGCGCACCTTATTCTTTCGATATCATTATCAGTAAGGAGTACGGTTACTTTGTACTGTTTACTATTTGCGCTTTTACCAAACGCGCGCCAGACTTGCCCATTCAATCATACTGTTCGGTAGTATCCCGAAAAAGAGAATAGCTAAAGTTACGCCAATGACCATAATACCACCAGTACGCAAGCCCCACTGTCCAGAGACATCGAATTCTACGTAAGCCTTTGGACGCTTAAATAGCGTTAACATCACGCGCAGATAATAGAACAGACCGATTGAGCTACCTAAGATAATCATTGCCGCCAAGAACCAATTGGTACCTTGTACTGCGGCAAGTACTGCGAACAGCTTAGTGATAAAGCCTGCCGTCAGCGGAATACCAGCGAGCGATAACATCATAATCGTCATGACTGCAGTCAACACTGGGCGACGCCAAAACAGCCCCTGATAGTGCACTAACTCGTCCGCCTCCCCTGATAATCTGTAAGGGCTTGACATCAAAGTCACCACACCAAAAGCACCAATAGAGGTAAAGGCATATACCGCCATATACATGCTAGAGATGCTATCAGCGCCCGCGCCGAGGCTCACAATAACGATCAGCACATAACCCATGTGCGCGATAGAAGAATAACCGAGCAGACGCTTAAGGTTCGTCTGACGTACCGCGAGCAAGTTACCGACCAAGATAGATAAAGTCGCCATCACCATCAACAGCATCTGTACAGAGGGCAAAGCTAGCAATGAGGTATCAATTAAGAACCGCACCGCTAATGCCATCATCGCCACTTTAGAGACTGACGCCAGATAAGTGGCGATAGGAGCAGGCGCGCCTTCATAGACATCAGGCGTCCACGCATGAAAGGGCGCCGCTGATAATTTAAAGGCGATACCGAACATCATCATGGCAACGCCAAGTATCAATAGGGGCGACTCAAAAGAGCCTGCCAGCATAATACTAATAGACTTAAATCCTAGCGAGCCTACCTGCGCGTATATAAACGCCATACCCATGAGCAAAGTCGCTGAGGCCGCCGCTGATAACACCAGATACTTAAGCCCTGACTCCAGAGATTTCTCACGCAAGAACGTATAAGCGAGCAAGCCATATAGCGGTACTGATAACAGCTCTAAGCTCATAAAGAACGCCGCTAAATGCTGCGCACAGACCATAAGTAGCGCGCCCACAGTCGACAGTAAAATGAGCATGTATAGCTCTTCTTTATTGTCTTTTAAATTGGCAAGATAAGCATAAGATAGCGTACAACAAGCCAGTGCGCAGACCAGAATAATCATCATGTTGAACTGCGCAAAGTTGTCCACGACAAAGAGCTGCTCAGCAGTAGGCAGTAAGGCTCCGCGCTCAATCATGCCCAGCATCTGACCGATTAAGGTAAATAATGCAATGTTTAATCCGACAACGGTAATAGTGCCTGTGATCGTGTGTGAGCGCTTGATCGTAATGGCGATCATTACTAGTAGCACCGTAATCACCACGATAATAATAGGCGCATAAGGCATCAGCCCCATCAAATCATTCATCATAAAATCATTCATGACTTAACGTGCCTCCATTGCATCAAGTGATTGCAACACATCTGCTTGTGACACTTCACTATAAATATAAGCGTTATTGATCCACTGCATAGAGTGGCTTGAGGTATCGAGAATCGGCTGCGGATACAGTCCCAGCCAGACCAGACCCACTGCTAATACCAGCAGCAGTGAAATCTCGCGGCGACCCAAATCCTTTAGCGGACGCTCGGGCAGTCCATGTGAGCGCGTCTCATGTAAGGCAACTTCTTTGGTATTATTAGCGCCAAATAAGGCACGATAAATCAAGATAAGTGAGTACAATCCTGCCAGCACTAAGCTAAACGTCGCGAGTACCACAAACACTGGATACTGAGCAAAAGCACCGAACAAGATCATAAACTCGCCGATGAAGTTACCCGTACCTGGGATACCCAGTAGCGCGGCACAAAAGAACATCAAGATCGGCGCATAATAGCGGAACTGTCCCCACATACCGCCCATCACGGTCAGATCACGCGTATGCAAACGCTCATAGAGCTGTCCTGCCATAATAAAGAGAGCCGCCGAGCTCAAACCGTGCGCGAGCATCTGAATCATCAGTCCTTGTAAGCTAAGTAGCGTACCTGCGTAAATGGCTAACACAACAAAGCCCATGTGCGAGATACTCGTATAAGCAAGCAAACGCTTCATATCAGTTTGCATAAACGCAAGCCACGCGCCATAAAAGATACCTATCGTACCCAAAGTCATCGCTATTGGCGCAAACTCTTGCGAAGCGGCTGGAAACAGCGGTAAAACAAAACGAATCAAACCGTAAGCGGCGGTCTTAATCAGTACCCCAGCCAAATCCACCGAACCTGCAGTTGGCGCCTGCGCATGCGCATCAGGTAACCAGCCATGAAAAGGCATAATAGGCAGCTTGACCGCAAAGCCAATGAAGAAGCAGAGCATGATCGGATATTCCCAGCCACCAAGGTTAGTGCCGAGCAGATCATTGTAATTAAAGCTGACCACACCGCTTTGCGCGTAACTGATAATCACCAGTACCAAGATACCAATGAGCATAATAAGCCCAGAGGCTTGGGTATAGATAAAGAACTTGGTCGCCGCATATTCTTTGGTTTTTCCCACGACATCATGACCCCAAATAGCGATCAAGAAATAGATTGGAACGAGCATCATCTCCCAAAAGAAGAAGAATAAGAACAGATCAATGGCCAAGAATACTCCGATGACCCCGCCCAAACTCCATAGCAAATTCAGATGGAAGAACCCAACGCGGCGCTGAATCTCATTCCAAGAACAAGCAACTGCCGCAACCCCTAACAAGCCTGTCAGCGCAATCATCAGTAGCGACATACCATCCATCGCAAGATGAAAACTGATACCGAAGCTCGGTATCCAAGGCACACTAAATTCAGCCATCCAAGGCACTGCCGATTGCGGCGCGATGACCTGCTTACTCATACCGCTAAAGTCGCCATATTGCCAGAGTACTAACGACAATAAAAAGGTCAGCGTCATACCTATCAGAGCAATCCAGCGCGGCAAACGTTTATTGAAACGCTCAACCAACCAGCACAGCAAGCCTGCTATAAAAGGTATTGCAATCAGCGCCGGTAGCATCCACGTTTGTTGTAACTCAATCATCTTATACCACCGTTATCATGACCAATACGAGAAGTGCAGCAACGCCCAAGCCAAAGCTTGCGGCATAACCTCGAAGTGACCCTGTTTGTGTCACAGACAACATCTTATTACCCGCTGATGCCAGCATAGGTAATACATTCCACGTTTTATCAACAGGGTCAGCTTTAAACAAGCGGCCAATGAATAAAAAAGGTTTTACAAAAACTATATCGTACAGCGCATCAAAGCCCATACCGTGATAGCACCAGTAATACAGCGCGCCGCCAATACTTGAGCGCTTAAAGCGTGTCAGCGTCCGACCCTTATCAACGACGTACAATAATGCGGCTATTATGAGTCCTGCGAGCATAGCGCCCATAGCGATATATTCTGCGGTGTGCTTAGCCTCTACTTGACCAGCGACTTCTAATAAGTGCCCGACACTTTGGGGCAATACGCCTTGGAGTGGCGGCATGATCATAGCGCCAACTGCGGTCGATAATACCAATAGCACCGTAAGTGGCAACCAATAAGAGATGCCCGTTAGCTTGTGCGCATGGGTCTTCTCTTCACCAAAGAAGATAATCCAAATCATACGGAAGGTATAAATAGCGGTTAAGAAAGCGCCAAACACGCCCATATAAAACAGCACTTGATGACCTGTTGCATAAGCTTCCCAAAGGATCGCTTCTTTAGAATAAAATCCAACCGTTATCCAAGGAATAGCTGCTAAGGCGCCGCCACCAATAATATAGCACCAAAATACTAATGGAATCTTGCGACGCAAACCGCCCATCTTAAAGATGTCTTGCTCATGATGAACCGCTAATATGACCGCACCTGATGCCAAAAACAGCAAGGCTTTAAAAAACGCATGGGTCATCAAATGAAAGATAGCCCCTTGCCAAGCGCCAACGCCTAATGCCAAGAACATATAGCCGATTTGACTCATCGTTGAGTAGGCCAATATGCGCTTGATATCAGTTTGTACTAGCGCACAGAATCCTGCGACGACCAAGGTTAATGCGCCCACTGCCCCAACCCAATACAATAAAATACCTGGAGTGAGGACAAATAATGGATGCAAACGAGCGATTAAATAGACCCCAGCAGTAACCATCGTCGCGGCGTGAATCAGCGCCGATACTGGTGTCGGACCAGCCATAGCATCAGCGAGCCACGTATGGAGTGGAATCTGCGCAGATTTACCCATCGCGCCGCCCACGATCATCATCGTGGTCAGGATCATTACTGGATCATTGACACTGAACATCTCAGGCGCGCGAGTGATAATCTCTTGAATATTAAGGGTGCCAAACTCACGGAACAATAAAAACAAACCAAAGGCTAAGAACACATCACCGACGCGGGTGACAGTAAAGGCCTTCATCGCAGCGCGACCATTGGCACGGTGCTCGTAATAAAAGCCGATAAGCAAATAAGAGCAGATACCAACGCCTTCCCAGCCTAGATATAGCAGCAATAAATCATCGGCGAGTACTAGCAGTAGCATACTGGCGACAAACAAATTCATATAACTAAAAAAGCGTGCAAAGCCTTTATCGCCTTTCATGTACCAAGCAGCGAACAGGTGAATCAAAAAGCCAATGCCTGTAATGACGCCAGTCATGGTTAAGGCAAGACCATCAAAGCTAAGACCAAAGCTTGGTGCAAAATCACCAACTTGCATCCAAGTCCACAGCGGCACTTCTACTACCGTACCTGCAGGATAACTACCTAAAAAGGTGTAGCTGACAACCAAAGTACAAAGCGCTGATAGCCCCATACTGCCAACACCAACAAAGCTGGCGGCTTGTTCGGTGAGCTTGTCACGCATAAAGGCTAAGATTAAAAAGCCGATGAGCGGAAGTATAAAGGTTAAGGGTAATACACTCATGACATCATCCCCTCATCTCATTGGCGCTATCGACATCGAGATGCCCACGCTTATGATAAAACTGTAATAGTATGGCAAGGCCGATCGAGGCTTCAGCAGCCGCTAAGGTAAGAATAAAGATAAACATAATCTGCCCATCTGGATCGACCCAGCGGCTGCCAGCGACGATAAACGCAAGCGCTGCGGCGTTCATCATAATCTCAAGGCTCATCAGCATAAACAAAAAATTGCGCCGAACCATAACGCCGCATAGACCGATGGCAAATAAAATCCCTGCCAAGATAAGCCCATGACTCATAGGTATAATACCCAGCACGTTTTGTACTTCAAGAGCAGGCGCTGCTAGGCCTGCTACCTCGTGGGCGAACGGCATAGTCGATACGTCCTGGGCTACGCTAACTGCTTGTACCATCAGTCTAACTCCTTGCGCGTAGCGGCTTGCTTACCGACATAATCATACGGGTCGACGTCTTTGTACTCATAAGGCTCGTTTGAATCAAGCGAATTGACGTCGCTATCATTATCGTGAGATAAGTCAGCGCCGCTGTTACGAGCGCTGCGGGTAGCAGTGTTAAGGGTTAAGCGCTTACTAGGATCGCGAATAGTGTCATCGATTACTATCTCATCATCTCGCGTTGGCTTACCTAAATGATAAGCGGCAACCAAAGCCCCAAGTAGCAATAGTGCAGCGACTTCTACGAGCATAATGTATTTGCTAAATAATGCCACACCGACCGCTTTGGCAGGTACGTTGATACCGCCAATAACTGCTGCCTCGTCATGATTGACACCGATGAACGCGTAAAGCACAACGGCGATAATCAGTGTCAACCCTGTCGGAATAGCCCATGTTCTCGCATCCAGCCAGCGCTCTTCTCGCGCCTCACTTGCCATGCCCAAATTGAGCATCATAATCACAAAGACGAATAGAACTAAGATGGCACCGGCATAAACGATAATCTCAAGGGCACCTGCGAACGGCGCGCCTAGTATAAACATGATACCCGCAACTGCCAATAAGGAGACGATCATCGATAATATCGCGTGCACGGGGTTGGCATGGGTAACCACGCGTAAGCTTGCAAAAATAGCCACTGCCGCCAGCGCATAGAACCCTGCTAAGTCAGGATTGTTCAAAATAGTCATCATGGCAGCAAGCTCCTTAGATCGATAGGCGCTGCTTCGTTTTGCGCAGAACCTTTAGGTTTGTCTGCGACCGCCATACCAGTAACGCGGTAATAGTTATAGTCAGGATACTTGCCAGGGCCTGAGATGAGTAGATGCTCTTTTTCATAGACCAAGTCTTGACGATTATACTCGCCAATCTCAAAATCAGGGGTCATCTGAATAGCAGTAGTCGGGCAAGCTTCCTCACACATTCCGCAAAAGATACAGCGCGAAAAGTTAATACGAAAAAACTCAGGATACCAGCGCCCATCATCACGCTCCGCCTTTTGTAAGGAGATACAACCGACAGGGCAAGCGACCGCACATAAGTTACAAGCTACGCAGCGCTCGTCCCCATCTGGATCGCGGGTCAAGATAATACGTCCACGAAAGCGCGGCGGCACAGGTACGGCCTGCTCAGGATAGAGTATAGTATCGCGCGGCCTGAGCGCATGGCTATTGACCATCCACATACTACGAACGATGGTAAACATACCCACGAGCGTCTTTTTTATAGCGGTAATCATTGTCTTATTATCCTTGTTGGCGTGCGCCCTATCTCATTAGCAAAATGACAGCGGCGGTAACCAGCAGATTAATCAAGGTTACAGGTAAGCAAACTTTCCAGCCAAAGTTCATCACCTGATCATAGCGCGGGCGCATGAGCGAACCCCGTGCCAAGATAAACATCGTCATAAAGAATAGCGTCTTTATCATGAACCAAAATGCAGGCGGCACAAAAGGGATATCTAAATTGAAGGGGGCAAGCCAACCGCCAAAGAACAGACAAGTCATCAGGGCTGAGATGAGTACAACGTTGACATACTCTCCAATAAAGAACATACCAAACTTCATGCCAGAGTATTCAACATGATACCCCTCGGCAAGCTCCTGCTCAGCTTCTGGCTGATCAAAGGGATGCCTGTGAGTGACCGCAACACCTGCGACCACAAAGGTCAAAAACCCTAGGAACTGCGGGATGATGTACCAGCCGTCTATTTGTGATTCAACGATTTCACGTAAGTTAAAGGAGCCTGTCAATGCGACTACGCCCATCAAAGATAAGCCTAAAAATACCTCATAACTAATGGTTTGTGCCGCTGAACGCAGACCACCTAATAGCGAGAATTTGTTCGCTGATGCCCAGCCGCCAAACATCACCGCGTAAACAGCAATACCTGCCATAGCAAAAAAGAACAAAATACCAATATCCCAGTCCGCAACCCCAAGGGTTGGCGAGATAGGAATAATGGCAAAAGACGCCAAAGCGGTAAACATCGCTACCGCCGGTGCTAAGGTAAAGATAAACTTGTCAGTGAAGTTTGGTGTCCAATCTTCTTTAAAGAAGATTTTGAGCATATCTGCGACCAGTTGCAAGGAGCCAAAGGGACCGACGCGATTAGGACCATAACGATCCTGCCACAATGCAAGCATGCGGCGCTCATAGACGATCATCAAAGCGGCGACGATAACCACGACCAAAAATATCACAATCGATTGCACAACCAAAAACAATATAGACCAAGCATCAAAGGTCATCATGTTTGCCAAAAAGGCGGGCACATCAGGGATAATACGAGTCACTTGCATTTTACGCCCCTTGATCGCTAATTGGTGCTACGAACTCATCATCTAAAGCATCTGTATCATTGACCATGTCATCAGCCATGCTACCTGCGATAGTGACTGGCGCATCAACGCGGCGTACTGAGGCTGGCAATGTCGGATGAATAATGCTGACTTGCCCAACTGGGTAGCCGATACAGCCCTCTGCTAGGTACTGCACTAACTGCACGGGCAGTGTTATCTGCCGATTATCAATCTCTATCGCCAAATAGTCTCCAGCGAGCAGACCCCAAGCCTTGGCATCATCCATACCAACGCGCCAACTGGCAATTGGCAACTGCTTAGCTACAATGGGACTGCGCGAGGCCATCATAGAGCTGGCGTAGATATTATAGATTGGCACTAATTTGGCGCGGCCCTCTTGCATATCAGTTGCCGCGTAAGACCCTGCTTCTGGTGCTACGTACTGACGGCTAGGCAGGCGCTCAAAGCTATCGAACAAGCGCACCCCAGGGTCGCCGCCTTTAAGATGACCGCCAACTTTATCTTGATATTTATTCCAAGCTTGCGGCGAGTTCCAGCCTGCAGCACTGGCAAAAGGAATCATCGCGCCCTTGATCTGCTTACCGCTATAGCCTTCCATCGAAAAGGTAAGACCGGTATCTAAGTCTTTGGGCTGCATAGGCTCGTGAACAGATATTGGCGCACGCATCGCGGTACGACCTGAGTAGCGGCGCGGCTGACGGGCGATTTTGAGTCCTGTAATACGGTAATCTGCGTCGGGCGCCGCGCCTTTGATACCAGCCAGCTTAGGATGGGTTGCAATCAAAGCATTAATGACATCATCAAGCTGTGTCCAATCGACCTCCTTGCCCTCGATACTACTGTGTACCGCGTGCAGCCAGCGCCAACCTTCTTTGATGCTGCTCATTGGATGATAGTAGTTGCTGTCGTAGACTTGAAAGAAGCGCTGAGCACGGCCCTCGCTTGACACAAGCGTTCCATCTGCTTCCGCAAAGCTCGCAGCTGGCAGTACAATATCGACGTCTTTATGCCATTCAAGCAGCTGATGATCGAGCGCGATAACCGTTTTATCGCTCAGTAGTTGCGTAAGCTTATTGGCATCAATAGCGTCTGTTAATTGGTTTTCAGCGACAATGACGACATCAAATTCAGTAGCTAATAACTCCTCTACTGAGTGACCGCCTAGCATACACACGCCCATGCTATTGGCATCAGAAACCGTCAGATAAATACCCGCTTGACCGTGATACTGTTTATTGACTTCTTTGAGTTCAAAAGCATCCGCAGGCTCGCGTTCAACGTCGTCTTGGGCATCTTTATTGGTACCCATTTGCGCTTTAGCTGGTTTGGCTTCTAACTCTTTGTCTTCTTCAGGCTGATCATTAGCAGCTTGTGCTTGTGCGGCTTTCACCCTCTCATTGTGCGCATCAACCTGCTTTTGCTCAGTCGCCTTGATCGCTTGACGTTTTTGCGTAAGCGCTTGAGTAATCTGCGCCGCTGCCTCTATCAAAGCCGTAGATGACAAGCTACTACCTGATATCACTAATGGTCTATCTGCCTGAATCAAATCATAAGCGATCTGTTGAGCCAGCACTTGCATAGGATCAGCACTAGCATCATCGCTATCACTGTTACTTAGCTCAGATTTTTGCAGGTCTGCTATCTCTGACAAGTCATCAGCAAAACTGCTAATCTCATCAGCGACCCTAAAGCCAAGGCGCGTGATGTCTTCAGGCGTCGCAACTGCGCTTGATTTACTAATATCATCAAGCTTAGTTTGAGTGACATCGATAATATAAACGGGGCTTAAAGCATCTTGAGCGATGCGTTTGACAGGTTCCGCAAGCCAAGACTGAGTCTTGAGCGCTGCCGCCATTTTCAGGCCTTCGTTCTTTGCTGCTTGACGTACGGATAGCGCCACTCGCGATGAGGTTTGAGTGATATCTTCACCCAAGATGAGCACAGCATCATGGCTTTCGATCTCATTCATACTTGGATTATGTATACCCTCAGTGCTGAGTACTTCGATACATTTATGCACTAAGTCTTGTTGCTGATGATTAAGACCTGTCGAGAAGTTGTCAAAACCAACCAAGTTTTTGAGGGCAAAGTTAGTCTCAAGACTCGCTCTAGGTGAGCCAATACCGATGACTTTTTTGTCTGTGAGGCGTTTGATAGTCTCATCTAACGCATAATCAATATTGATCTTGACGTGTTTGTCATTGATACGCTCAAGCGCCCCAGTCGGACGATCAACACGGTTGACATAGCCATAACCGAAGCGACCACGATCACATAAGAAATAACCGTTGACCTCACCATTGTAGCGGTTTTCAATACGGCGCAACTCACCATAACGCTCACCAGGTGAGATATTGCATCCCGCCGAGCAGCCATGACAGATGCTAGGCGCGTACTGCATATCCCATTTACGGTTGTAGCGCTCTGAGTGAGTTTGATCGGTAAACACCCCAGTTGGGCAGACTTCTGTTAAATTACCTGAAAATTCACTTTCAAACTGCCCGTCTTTGTCACGACCAAAATAAACCCGATTGTTTGAGCCATATACACCCAAATCCTCGCCACCTGCATAGTCTTTGTAGAATCTAACGCAGCGATAGCAAGCGATGCAGCGGTTCATCTCATGACCGATAAACGGGCCCAAATCTTGATTATGATGAGTACGTTTGGTAAAGCGATAGCGGCGCGTATTATGACCTGACATATAGGTCATGTCTTGCAAATGACAGTGACCGCCCTCTTCACAAGTAGGGCAATCATGTGGATGATTGGTCATCAGTAGCTCAACCATCGAGGCCCGAAACGCTTTGGCCTCGTCATCAGTGACTGAGATGTACATGTCATTGTCTGGCGCGACCATACAGGACATCACTAGTCGTCCCTTGCCCGCTTTCATGTCCTCTTCGTTTTGATACTGCTTAACCGCACACTGACGGCATGAGCCTACTGAGCCAAGCGCAGGATGATAACAAAAATACGGTACATCAATACCTAGAGATAGACAGGCTTGTAGCAAGTTATCGCTGCTATCTACTTCGACAGTGGTGCCGTCAATATGGATGACTGCCATGCCGCTCTCCTTATTTCACTACTGGCTGAGGATTGGCCGCGGCGTCTATGACGTCCGCACCAACCGCCTGCGCGATTTTTTGATCAAACTCAGGACGGAAATATTTGATAGCACTCATCAGTGGCTCCATCGCTCCTGGCGCGTGGGCACAAAAGGTTTTGCCAATCCATAAATCCCGAGTTAACCCTTCTAATTTTTCGACGTCGCCGATTTGCCCTTCGCCATCATTAATCGCAGTGAGCAATTTGACGCCCCACGGTAGACCATCACGGCATGGCGTACAAAAGCCGCACGATTCGCGCTGAAAGAAAATCTCTAAGTTACGTAGTAAAGGCACCATATCTTGTGCTTCATCTACGACCATAATAAGACCGGTGCCCATACGGCTACCTGCGTCTTGAATACTATCAAAATCAACGACAATATCTAAATGATCAGCGGTCAAAAAGTCTGTGGACGCCCCGCCAGGCAACCACGCTTTTAGCGTCTTGCCCTCTAACATACCGCCTGCGAAGTCTTCGATAATCTCACGCGCAGTATAACCAAAGGGCAGCTCCCATAGACCAGGATCCTTGACCAAACCTGAGCAGCCAAATAGCTTGGTGCCAGGGGTTTTGCTTTTGCCTTTAATCTCAGACAATGACTGATACCAGTCTACGCCGTGATTTAGAATAGCTGGCATGTTGCACAAGGTCTCAACATTATTGACAACCGTTGGACGACCCCAAGCGCCAGAGATTTGTGGAAATGGCGGTTTGGTACGTGGGTTAGCACGGCGACCCTCTAGGCAATTGATCAATGCCGTCTCTTCACCGCAGATATAGCGCCCAGCGCCCGTATGTACATGCAGATTAAAACTAAACTCTGTCCCCAAGATATTATCGCCCATCAAGTTATTGGCGATACACTCATTAATAGCAGTAACCAAACGCTCGGCGGCCAAAATATACTCGCCGCGAATAAAGATATAGCCGTCGGTAGCCCCAATCGCATGAGCAGTAATGAGCATGCCTTCGATGAGCTGAAACGGCAGACGCTCCATTAACAAGCGATCTTTGAAGGTGCCCGGCTCCATCTCATCAGCATTACAAATAAGATAGCGCGGCAAGCCATCTGGTGGCGACATAAAAGACCACTTAAGACCAGCATTAAATCCTGCGCCGCCGCGGCCTCTAACATTGGCCGCTTTGATCATATTTTCGACGTCTTTAAACGGCTTATCTAATGCCTTTTTTAGCCCATCAAAGCCTTGTAGCGATTGATATGTGGCTAAATCAAGTACGGCGTCATGGTGTGCAAGACGCCATGTAAGCGGCATAGTTTCGCTAGTGGCGCTCGCCTTGTCGCCATAGATGGGGATACGTTGCTCATTGAGCTGGCTTGGCGCTTTGCCTTGCCCGCGCTGAGCGATCTGTTCAGATAAGGTCAGTCTCATGCGTATAGCTCCAGTAGTTGCGCGACCTCAGTAGGCTCAATAGGACCATAAGTGTCCTCATCGATGAGCACCGCAGGGCCTTTATCACAATTGCCCAGGCAGCAAATCGGCAACAAGGTAAAACGGCCATCAGGCGTCGTTTGCCCATATTCGATACCCAATTGCAAGCGTAGCTCAGCCGATAGCGCTTCGTATCCTGTCAAGTAACAGGCTACAGAATCACAGATCAAAATCACGTGACGACCGACAGGCTGACGATAAATACGATTAAAAAAAGTAGCGACGCCGTCCATATCAGTCACGGGAATATCTAAAAGATTGGCAATAGCGTTCACTTGAGCGTCACTTACCCAGCCGTTGCGCTTCTGCACAATTTTGAGGGCGTCTAATGAGGCGGCGCGAGCATGCGGGTAATGATGCATAAACTCGTGAATAGCATCAATCTCACTTACGGTCAAAATACTAGCCACATCTACTTTTGGCATTTTGTCAGAAACAATTCTCATAATCTCTTGTCAATCCTTACTTATCTTGCGCTCAATTGTTTAACGATCACAATCTGCCATAACGATATCAATTGAAGCCAAATACATAATAGCGTCAGAAACCAAAGAGCCATTAATCACAGAGGGCATTTGTTGCAAATGGGCAAACGTCGGCGTACGAATACGAGTACGATAGCTCATAGTCGCCTTGTCCGAGGTAATATAATAACTGTTCAAGCCTTTGGTGGCCTCAACTATCGTTGCGCACTCACCCGCTGGCATAACAGGGCCCCAAGAGACAGAAATAAAGTGATTAATCAAGGTTTCGATATCGTTCAAAGTGCGATCTTTAGGCGGTGGTACCGATAGAGGATGATCCGCTTTATAAGGTCCTTGAGGCATGTTATCCATACACTGGCGGATGATACGCAAGGACTGGCGCATCTCTTCGACTTTGATCATACAGCGATCATAAGCATCACCGTTATAACCAATAGGCACTTCAAAATCATAGTTCTCATAGCCCATGTATGGGCGAGCTTTACGCAAATCAAAGTCTATACCCGTTGCGCGCAGACCTGCTCCTGTCACGCCCCAAGCGAGTGCTTGCTTGGCATTGTATTGAGCGACGCCTTGGGTACGACCTTTGAGTACGCTGTTTTGTAGTGCGGCTTTGACATACTCATCCAAGCGCTTAGGCATCCAGTCCAAAAACTCACGAACTAGGCGCTGCCAACCACGCGGTAGATCGGCTGCCGTACCACCAATGCGAAACCACGCTGGATGCATGCGATAGCCAGTTACCGCCTCAATGACGTCATAAGCTTTTTGGCGATCGGTGAACATATAGAATACTGGCGTCATTCCGCCCGCATCTTGAATAAAGGTGCCGACAAAGAGCAAATTATTCGTAATACGGAAAAACTCACTCATCATGACGCGAATGGTCTCAGCACGCGGCGGAATAGTGATGCCCGCGAGCTTTTCAACCGACATAATGTATGGCAGCTCGTTCATCACCCCGCCAAGATAATCAATACGGTCGGTGTAAGGAATATAAGAGTGCCAAGTCTGGCGCTCTGCCATCTTCTCAGCGCCGCGGTGGTGATAGCCTATATCAGGGATACAATCGACGACTTCTTCACCGTCAAGCTGGAGCACCAAACGAAACGCACCATGAGCAGAAGGGTGATTAGGGCCGATGTTCAAGAACATAAAGTCCTCGTCACGTCCCGAGCGCTTCATGCCCCACTCTTCTGGAACAAAACGCAGATTTTCTTGCTCGTATTGTTGTTTAGCGGCATTTAGAAAGTATGGGGTAAATTCTGTCGCGCGCGCATGGTACTCTTTACGTAGCGGATGACCTTCCCAATACTTGGGCAATAGGATACGCGTTAGATGCGGATGCCCGCTAAAGACGATACCGAACATATCCCATACTTCGCGCTCATACCAGTTGGCATTGGGCCAAATATTGGTCGCGCTTGGCACCGTCAGATCGTCTTCATCTAGTGCCACTTTGATACGCACATCACTGTTGCGCTCAAAGGACATCAGATGATAAAACACCGTAAAGTCGCTATCAGGCAGGCCTCGACGATGCTGGCGCAAACGCTCATCCATCGCCGACAGATCAAATAGCGTGACATAAGGTTTGGGTAGCTTACGCAAAAACAGGAGAATATCTAGCAAGTCGGCACGCGCCACCCATACGGTTGGAATCTCATCGACCGTATGCTGCACAACGAACTTACCCGCGTACTTATGGGTCAGCTCTTGAATGACTACCGGTACAGGTTTGATCTTGGGATCTATATTATCGACTACCGTGACCATGAATGAGGGTTTCCTTCATTACTCATAACTGACTGATAAGCGCAAAGCTAATCTCTAATGCTTAAATACAAAGCTAAGCTCTAAATACTATCTGGGCTACGCAGGTTTTTGACTGCGATGCGATCAGCTTGCTTGCGATCGCGCTCAGGCGTCATTTGCGGCTGATAAATGCCCTGTTCATTGACATGAATACCTAGCGGACGGCGCTCTTTAGTAATCGACTCTTGAAGTAGCATCAAGCCTTGAATCAGCGCTTCTGGGCGCGGCGGGCAGCCCGGCACATAGACATCAACAGGAATGATTTTGTCCACGCCTTGTACGACAGAATAGATGTCATACATACCGCCTGAATTGGCACAAGCACCCATAGAGATGACCCACTTTGGCTCAAGCATCTGCTCATAAAGGCGCTGAATAACAGGTGCCATCTTCACAAAGCAAGTACCTGCAACGATCATAACATCAGCCTGACGTGGCGATGCGCGAATGACCTCAGCGCCAAAACGCGATAAGTCATGTACGGCGGTTAAAGTCGTTGCGTATTCGACGTAGCAGCAAGAAGTACCAAAGTTAAATGGCCAGAGTGAATGTTTGCGACCCCAGTTGGCGGTCGAGTGCACCATGTCCTCAAGTCGACCCATAAAGACGTTTTTATTGACTTCATCTTCAATAGGATCGTTGACCGTTTGACGGGTTTGGGCAGGATATTGTTCAGCGTCTGGATTGGCTTTTGTTAGGGTATAATTCATAACAGATAACCTTTATTTAAATGCGTGATAGCATTAGATAGGTGGCACTAGCTATACAGGAGCGATTGTTTGATCAGTTTTTGCATATTATTGTTTTTGTACGTTATTGTGCTGAGCTGAATCTGCAAAATCCACTGTGGTCACATTGCCTGTCGTATTGATATGATCGATGTTTTGCAAGTGGCGACGGTTGGTCTCGATATTGTTTGAGACATTGATCTGGCCTGAGGACTGCGCAGGTATCTTACCTGTCGGATCGACCATGAGCTCATCGACACCATCAAATTTGGTGATGCTGGCTAAATTGAACCCTGCAGGCGCGGCGGTTAGACGGGCAGTTTTACGGCGCTTATCAGCAGGTGCCCAATTCATGGCACCTAGACTTAGCTCATAGACCAATCCTATGAGTAGAATAATAATAAAGACGGCGGCGGCCGCAAAACCCACCCAACCTGCCTCTACTACTGATACTGAATACGCATACAGATACAAGGCTTCTAGATCGAAAATCACAAAGAAGATTGCAACCAAATAAAATTTGGCAGACAAGCGAATACGGGCGTTACCAGATCCGACAACGCCTGCCTCAAACACTTCTTCTTTTTGTGAGCCGCTTGAGCGCCCGCCGAGTAATCGCGGTACAACCAGCATGAATACGACCAAACCAATAGCGGCTAAAATAAAAGCAACTGCTGACCAATCAAAAGCAGACATGATAATCCTTGCTCCTCACCTAATCTGTACAAGTGCGCCTCAATAGAGGCATCATACAGATAAAAACACAGGTTCGCTGTGCTGGTAATGACCAATTATCAGTATTACTGACAACTCACCTTGCGAAGTTAGTATTTTAGGCAATCACAAAGAGTAAAGCGCCATAAATAAGTTAAGCTTGCGAGCGACAAACATATCAAATCAATGTCTTATTCATTGATTTAATAGCTCATAACATAAGGTCAATAATAGGGTGACAACTGGCATAAAATGTTTACATACTATACGCATATCAAGGCTTAAAAGCCAGTTTTTAGATGTATTAACTGGTCATTTTATATGCTACAAAACGTGTATTTTCGTGCTTTTATTTTGGCATAAAGACTACTGATTATGCTTGTTATAATAGCGTATAAACCCTAATACTAAAGCGTTGTAGCAAAGACAAAAACAGACTACTTGCCCCTAGAGTCAAATAGTAATTTTTAGGTATTTAGCAAACCCGATTTTTAAGATAAAAAAAAGGACAAGTCCGATAATGGCTTGTCCTTTTATATTTGAAGCTTGCTGGTATTTTAAGCCTACTGATTGATAACGTCAACGCCTTTTGGCGGCGTGAATTTAAACTGACTGCTATTAATACTCGGATTGAGCTTGATATTGCTAAACTTGATTGAGGTAGTTTGACCCAAAGTATCGTTAAGCACCATCATGACAGGCTTACCGCCACTAAAGCTCATCGACAAACTCTTAAAGCTGGCATCGCCTGATTTGGGATAAAGCACGTAATAGTTTTTGGTTGCATAAGGCTGAGTGACTTTGAAGTTTTGGGCGATTTTGCTTGGGTCACCTGATAATAGTAGCGCTGGCGTATTGCCCACTTGAGTGTCGACCCCTTGCTTAGTAGCCTGCTCTAAATCTTTATCATAGATCCACATTGAGCTACCGTTGGCGACAATGAGTTGCTCGGAGGGCGACTTGGTTTCCCAGCGAAAGTTATTGGGACGCTCAACGCTCATCGAGCCTTTAAAAGTGCCGCTACTTGCGCCTTTGGTCGTTTGGGTAAAGTTGGCGCTCATGCTTTTAGTATTAGTAAGCAATTTATTTAAGCGCTTAGCAGCGGTCAAATTGTCAGCAGGTGCTGCGGTAGCGGTTTGCGTCATCGCTATCATGGGCGCAGCGACCCCTAATGAGGTGACCAAAACGCCAGCTAAAGCGCCGCCCATCAATTTTTGCTTAAAAGTGCTTTGTTTATTTAAATTATTCATAATTATTCCTCTCTAAAATGCACGATCGCATTAATAAAAAATCAAAGTGTTATTCGATACTTAATGATCTTATGCCTTTTTTCTTGAGTGCTATTAGGCAATGACGACAGTGTGCCAGTTTTTTTATTACGCGCCTAGACATGATTTGCAATCATTACTACGCGTGGCATACGCGCTTGTAACGCTCACAGCAACGTCAAATGCCACAAAGATAATACGAGCTGTTTATTATGTGCAGACTCGTTTGTCTGTTTTATACTCTATACATATAAAAAGTCCCTACTACCAATAGGTAATAGGGACTTTGTTGCTTGCTCTGCTACGATCTAAAAAACATGACTTAAACAACAGTATCTAAAAAAGATCATAGATAACGTGCAATTATGAGTTTTCAACCATAACGTAGCGACGGTTGAATTTGCCTTTAGTTGCAAATTTAACCACACCGTCGTTCAGTGCAAATAAAGTATGGTCGCGGCCCATGCCAACGCCTTCGCCTGCGTGGAATTCTGTACCACGTTGACGAACGATGATGTTACCAGCGGCGATCGTTTGACCACCAAAGATTTTTACACCAAGCATTTTTGGGTTTGAATCACGACCGTTACGACTTGAGCCGGCAGCTTTTTTATGTGCCATGGATAATTCTCCTTGTTAATGTGACTTACCGCTGATGCGATAACTCTTAAGCATTCTGCGCTATATCATTTAGCTTTTGAGCCAAATTCAAAATTAAGCGTTGATCGCTTTGATTTTTAACAAGGTGTACCATTGGCGGTGACCTTGCTCTTTGTGATAATGCTTACGACGGTTGTGCTTGATGATACGGATTTTTTCGCCGCGACCATGCTCAACCACTTCAACTTCTACGCTTGCGCCGTCTACAACAGGCTGACCGATTTTGACGTCATCGCCATCAACAACCATCAACACGTCTTCAAATTTGATCGTTTCGCCTTTCTCTGCCTTTAATAGTTCAACTTTTAAAAGCTCATCGACGACTACACGGTGCTGTTTGCCACCAGTTTTGATTACTGCGTACATTGTCTGACTCCGTTTAACCCGTGTGCCGTGGCTGATATCATACCAGCGCTTTTATGACGAACACGACAGGGAAAAATTAAAGGCAAGATTTTACTTGTCTTTTGCAGCAAAAGCAAGTCATCTCTCTTGTTCGCTCTGCGCTTTTAAATCAGTATACTCACCACTTAGTAAGTAGTCACTCAGTAAGTAGTTAATCTGATAATCTTATAGCACAGCGCTCGCTATTATAGCCTATCTAATCAACGACTTACAAACAGCATTTTGACCTGATAAGATGATATATTAATTATGTCTGTTAGTAGCAATTTTGCTGACTATTTAAGCACCGTCTTAATAGCTGCACGCAATGAGTACGTCTTTTAATACAGCGATTAGACTTGCCAGCTATGCTATTATAAGCGCATTTGCAACTTCATCATTTTTTGTAGACCGATTATTTGCTCATTTTTAAGTGAGTTTTTATTCCTTTGATATGACGATTGATTATGACTAGTGCCCCTTTATCTGCATCAAAAACACCCTCTACCCTAAGCTATAGCGAGATTCAAAGCATCGTTGCAAGCGACTTTGAGATCATGGATAAGCAAGTCTTTGGTAGTCTTAATTCAAAAGTACAGCTGGTGATGAGCGTCTCTCAGCATGTGATTAATGCTGGCGGCAAACGTATGCGCCCGCTGATAACGCTGCTTTGCGCGCGCATGCTAAATGATGAGCCCTCAACGCAGGCCATGCATTTAGCGGCGATTACTGAGATGCTGCATACCGCCACTTTGGTTCATGATGATGTGATTGATGAGTCAGGACAGCGCCGCGGCAAACCCACTGCCAATGCCACTTGGGATAATGCCACCGCTGTGCTCGTAGGCGACTACCTAATTGCCCGCGCTTTTAATTTGCTTGTCGGTTTTGGAAGTTTGCCTCTATTACAATTGTTCTCCGATGGCACTTGTGATATCGCTGAAGGGGAGGTGTTGCAGCTTCAGCATCAGCACAATCCTGCGGCAACTGAGACGGATTACCTGAACATTATCGATGGCAAAACCTCACGGCTGTTTATGATGGCAACCCAAGGCGCCGCCATTTTGCAAAAGCAAGAACAGCATATGCAGGCGCTCTCTGATTTTGGTCAGCACTTTGGCAATGCCTTTCAGATCATTGATGATGTGCTTGATTACAGCGGTGATAGCGAGCTTATGGGCAAAAACTTAGGGGACGACTTAAGTGAAGGCAAACCTACCTTACCGACGATTAAAGCGTTGGAGCTCTTAAAGAGTAGTGACTCAAAAGGTTATGAGCAGCTGCGGGTGGCCGTTCAGACGGGCAAAACACCCAATGCTAAGCAGCTTATTGATTTGGTACGTCAGTCAGGAGCGCTTGCCTATTGTACTGCGCGAGCATTAGAAGAAACTAAGCTTGCACAACAAGCTCTTAGCACTCTACCTGACAATCGCTATCGACTTGGACTATATCAATTAACTGAGCTTGCCAGCGCACGACTGTTATAGAGTATTATTTGAATCTATAACAAAAGTTAACAATTTTTTATAGGGAATAATTTTTTATTGCTACTGCTCGATTGTTAAGCCAGCTTATAGGCTACGCGCTTTGTAAGTAGATAAAATACATAGATCTTAATATAAAGCGCTTTATGACGACTTGACTATAGGGTGTACCCAATAGTTTATAATAGCGAATAATTTTTCACTTATACTTTTTACGCATACTTGTTGTTCATACTTAGTTATTCATATTTAGCTTAAACCCCATTATTAGATAGCTTCTAGACATAAAATGATGAGTACCTCAATGGCATTTATCAGCTTAACGGTTATCTACTTTACTTATATCGTATCTATATCGACGAGGACCTTGATGAAGCACTCTACTCTTGCGCTTGTAATGGCCACTGTACTATCTGGAGCTGTACTGGTTGGCTGTGACAAAAAAGACGAAGACGCCGCAGCGGCGCAGCAACAGATGCCGCCCGCTGTTGTCAATGTTCAAGCCGTCACCTTTGGATCAGTTCCTCAAGTTCAAACCTTTTCTGGTCGTACCGCCGCCTTTGAGACCGCCGATGTGCGTCCACAAGTGAGCGGCGTGATTGAAGAGGTATTGTTCCGTGAAGGCAGTAACGTTAAATCAGGTCAGCCGCTTTATCGGATTAACACCGATAACTACGCGTCATCTATTACTAGTGGTCAGGCCGCTATCGCTCAAGCACAAGCCAATCGTCAGACCGCAATAGCCAATAACGCTAACGCCAAAGCTGAGCTCGCTAGCCGTCAAGCGTCGCTTGCACAGGCCCAAAACGATTTGCAGCGACTGCAAGGCTTGGTCGATATCGATGCGATCTCCAAACAGCAATATGATCAAGCCGTCACGCAGGTTCGTACCGCGCAGGCCGCTTTGGAGAGTGCGCGCGCGGCAGTAGGACAAACGCAAGCTGGTATATCTAGTGCAGAAGCAGGCATTCAAAGCGCGCAGGCTGCCCTAGACGCGAGTACTTTGGATCTTAATCGCACCATTGTCAGAGCACCCATTGCAGGTCGTACGGATCGCTCAAGCGTCACCGCTGGTACTTTGGTTAGTGCAGGTCAGCCCGATCCCTTGGTTACCGTCTCACGTCTTGATCCCATCTATGTCGATATTAGTCAGTCTTCATCCGAGCTACTTAAACTGCGCCAACAAATATCTGAAGGCACAGCCCAAGCTGGTATGAATACGGTTGAGCTAGTGTTAGAGGACGGTTCGGTATATCCAGTACGTGGCAGGCTCGCTTTATCAGAAGCTAAAGTGGATCAATCGACAGGCGCAGTCACGCTGCGGGCTATATTTCCAAATCCAAATAACGTTCTGCTTCCAGGTATGTATGTCTCAGCGCGCTTGACTCAAAGCGTTATCACTAATGCCGCCTTACTGCCACAGAGCGCGGTTATGCGTACGCCTAAGAGTGAAACGCAGGTGTATATCGTCGATCAAAACAACAAAATTCAAGTGCGACCCGTTACGGTCAACGGTACTTTCGATGGTCAATGGGTCATTACTGATGGCTTGCAAGCAGGCGATCAAGTGGTCATTATTGGCGGCGCTAAAGTCAAACCTGAACAAGAAGTCGTTGCCAAACCGCTTGAGAGTGCCAATCCTGCGCCATCGGCAAATACTGCTAGTGGCAGTGCTAATGCCAAAACGCCGCAGCAAGCTGCCAAAACGATGAATGAGCCAGCTGGCGATGACGCTTCTAATGACAATTCAACGGAAGCTTCTGCTAACTAATTCCATTCAAAGATAGGAAGACTTAGGGATATACTATGTCAGTTTTTTTTATTAATCGCCCTATTTTTGCATGGGTAATGGCCATTTTGGTCATGCTTATCGGGGTCATATCGGTCATCAATCTGCCGATTGAACAGTATCCACGTATTGCGCCGCCGACAATTTCAGTGAGTGCCAGCTACCCTGGCGCAAATGCGCAAACGGTCGAGAACTCTGTCGTTCAGGTCATCGAGCAGCGCATGAAAGGCCTTGACGGTCTGATGTATATCTCATCGTCTAGCTCCTCTAATGGCGGCGCGACCGTTACGCTCACCTTTGAGAACGGTACTGATCCTGATACCGCACAAGTACAAGTACAGAACAAGCTACAATCGGCTATGAGCTCATTGCCTGAATCCGTTCAGCGCCAAGGGGTCAATGTCAACAAGTCCTCCAGTAGCTTTATGATGGTACAGGCCTTTATCTCAGAAGATGGGAATATGGACCGCGCTGATATTGCTGATTATGTCAGCTCAAATGTCGTCGATCAGCTCAGCCGCGTCGAAGGCGTTGGTGAAGTACAGCTATTTGGTTCTACTTATGCCATGCGTATCTGGCTAGACCCTGCGCGCTTACGTAGCTATAACATGGTGCCAAGCGACGTCGTCAATGCGGTTCGCGCGCAAAACGCTCAAGTCTCAGCAGGCCAATTAGGCCAAGCGCCCGCCGATACCGACCAGCAGGTTATTAACGCGACGGTTACGGTACAAAGCTATCTACAAACGCCAGAAGAGTTCGCCAATATCCTACTCAAAACAGACGTCTCAGGCGCGCAAGTGCGCTTGGGTGATGTGGCAGATGTCGAGATTGGTAGTGAAAACTACGGCGTAGTCTCACAGTACAACGGTCAAGAAGCAGCAGGTCTGGGTATCTCGCTTGCAGGCGGCGCTAATGCCTTGGAGACTCGTGAAGCAGTCGCCGATCGTATGGCGCAGCTTGAATCTAACTTCCCAGCAGGTCTAGCCTCTGTCGTACCTTATGACACCACGCCATTTGTGCGCTTGTCTATTGAACAAGTTGTCATGACGCTGCTTGAAGCGATTGTGCTGGTGTTTATTGTCATGTTTATCTTTTTGCAGAACTGGCGCGCGACTATTATTCCAACACTTGCTGTTCCTGTCGTTTTGCTTGGCACCTTTGCCGTCTTGTACGTCGCAGGCTTTAGTATCAACGTCTTGACTATGTTTGCGATGGTACTCTCCATCGGTCTACTGGTCGATGATGCCATCGTCGTTGTTGAGAACGTCGAGCGTATATTAGAAGAAGATCCGCATATCTCAATCAAAGACGCGACCATTCAATCAATGGGTGAGATTAGCAAAATTGTAATCGGTATTGCTCTTATCTTGTCGGCGGTATTTGTACCGATGGCGTTCTTTGGCGGCTCAACAGGCGTCATTTATCGTCAGTTCTCGATCACTTTGATTACTGCTATGGTGCTCTCAGCACTAGTCGCCCTTATCTTCACCCCTGCTCTATGTGTGACTTTGCTCAAACGTAGCAAGAGTCATGAAAAAGGCAATACTGAAGCGCAAAAAGGCTTCTTTGGTTGGTTTAACCGTAGCTTCTTTAAGCTCAGCCGCAAATACGAAGGCTTTGTGGGTAAAAGTATCCGTTTTAAATGGTTATATCTGGTTGGCTACGCGATCATCATCGGTATTATGACAGTGGTGTTCTTGCGTATTCCAGGCTCGTTCTTGCCAGAGGAGGATCAAGGTATTATGTTTACCTTAGTCCAGCTCCCAGCAGGCTCCACGCTTGATGAGACCCAAGATGTGCTAGAGAAAGTGCGTACTTATTACGATACCCAAGAGACGGATAATATCGCGTCAGTGTTTACTATCGCAGGTTTTAGTTTTGCAGGACAAGGGCAGAACATGGGACTGGCATTTGTGCGGCTCTCTGATTGGGAGGCGCGTGATGGCGACGAGAACACCGCGCAAGCGGTCGCAGGTCGAGCGATGGGTTATTTCTTTACTCAATTGAATGAAGCACAAGTTTTTGCGATTGTTCCGCCTGCTATCACTGAGCTGGGTAACGCTAGTGGTTTTGATTTAATGATTCAAGATACTGGTAATATCGGGCACGATGGGCTGTTAGAGGCGCGCAATATGCTCCTAGGTATGTCCGCGCAAAACGATCAAGTCGCAGGGGTACGTCCAAATGGACAAGAAGACGCGCCGCAGCTTAAAGTCAATATCAATCAAGAACAAGCGGCGGCCTATGGCTTATCGCTTGGTAGTATCAATAGCGTAATCTCAACCGCTTGGGGGTCAAGTTACATCAATGACTTTATCGATCGCGGCCGTATCAAGCGCGTCTTTGTCCAAGGTGAGCCTAATAGCCGTACCAACCCTGATGATATCGGTAAGTGGTATGTGCGTAATGAGACAGGTGATATGATCTCGTTCGATGCCTTCTCTAGTAGCGAGTGGCAATCAGGCTCGCCGCGCTTAACCCGCTATAACAGTCTACCGTCTATGAACATTCAAGGTAGCGCCGCCCCAGGTTTAAGTACAGGTGAGGCGATGAGCGCGATGGAAAACATGATAAGCGAGTTACCAGAAGGCGTGGGTTACGAGTGGACAGGTATGTCACTAGAGGAACAAAAATCTGGTGCGCAGGCTCCTATGCTTTATGCGCTATCTATTTTGGTCGTCTTTTTATGTTTAGCCGCGCTGTATGAGAGCTGGTCTATTCCCTTCTCAGTGCTGCTAGTTATCCCGCTTGGGGTATTAGGTGCGGTCATCTTTACATGGTTGCGAGACTTTGCCAATGATATCTATTTGCAAGTCGGCCTGCTCACCGTCGTCGGTCTCTCTGCTAAGAACGCCATTTTGATTATTGAGTTTGCCAAAGAGCATCAAGAGGAAGGTTATAGTCTCAAAGAGGCGGTCATGACCGCAGCCCGCCAGCGTCTGCGTCCTATTATTATGACCTCGCTTGCCTTTGGCCTAGGTGTCGTGCCGTTATTTATCGCCAGTGGTCCAGGTTCTGGTAGTCAAAACGCGATCGGTACCAGTGTTGTCGGCGGCGTTCTGACAGCAACCTTTTTGGGTATATTCTTTATTCCTATGTTCTATGTTTGGGTACGTAGTCTGTTCCCGCATAAATATGGCAATAACAAACCGCGTGATCCAGATGATAATGGATATGATGGTCACGATAATGGCCCTAATGACGACCCAACAGATGACACTCAGACTTTAGTCACCTCTGAGAATTATCAGCCTGCAAGCTTTGGAGATAATACACAATGAGTAATCCCTCTATTACTGCCCATACAGTGCCCAAGGCAATCACTACAAAAAAGCGAATGCTCGCGTGCAACCCTGTAAAAAAAGCATTTGCAGGGCGCTCAACTCGCCTTTTGAGTTTGAGCGTATTAACGCTAAGTATGACTGCTTGTAACACCATACCAAAAGTAGATACTACGCCTGTGCTGGCGCAGCCAAATATTCCTATCAATGAGTCTTATAGTAATTTTGATAAAGAGACGGTTAGTACGCCGCAGCAGCCAAGCCTAGCTGGTCAGCGCTGGCAGGACTTTTATAGTGATGAGCGCCTAAAAGCACTTATCGCTTTGGGACTTGAGAACAACAAAGACTTTGAGAGTGCGCGCCTTGCGATTGAGCGCGCGCGAGCGCAGTACCGAATCACCGATATTCGCGATTTGCCTACGATTAACGGTCAGGTCGATTACTCTCGTCAAAGCCAAGCCACCCCTCGAACCAGTCTCCCTGGCGGCGGTAGTGTGGGTGGTCGTCAAACAACAGACAGTTATGGTGTCAACTTAGGTCTTGCCAGTTATGAGTTAGACTTTTGGGGTCGCATTGATAGCTTGAAAGATCAAGCGTTGCAGAGCTTTTTGGCAACGACAGCAGCAAAAGATGCCACCAAGATTAGTCTGATCAGTAATATTGCCCAAAGCTATGCTAATTTGAGCTACAGCCTAGCGCAGTTAAAGCTAGCAGAGGCGACTGTCGAGAGCCGTGAGCGCTCGCTATTTATTGCCAATGAGCGCTTTAAAGCAGGTATCGATCCCAAGCTGCCCTCACTGCAATCCTCAGCGGCGCTTGAGAATGCCCGCCTCGCCGTATTACGCGCTCAAAGCAGCATTTTGACCTCTCGTAACGCGCTACAGTTCTTGCTTGGTGCACCGATACCCGGAGAGCTTATCCCAGCGCCTGCGGTCAGTAATATTACAACTCACGAAGTCTTTAGCGCCGGTCTGCCAAGTGAGCTGCTACGCTTTCGTCCCGATGTCTTGCAAGCAGAATATAACCTCAAGGCTGCTGGCGCTAACATCGATGTCGCGCGCGCCGCATATTTTCCAACGATTAGCCTTGCCAGTAGCGTCGGTCTACGTAGCGATGGGTTAAGCGATTTGTTTGATAGCGACTCCTTTGGTTGGTCGTTTGGTCCCAACCTTAGTGTGCCTATCTTTGATGGTGGCCTGCTTGATGCTAATTATGAAGTGGCACAAGTGGAGCGTAAGCAGAGTCTTGCTCAGTACGAGAGATCTATTCAAACCGCTTTTCGCGAAGTCTCAGACGTCCTTGCCACCCGAGCAACGCTTGGTGAGCAGTTAGCGGCGCAGTACCGTCTGCAAGATAACTTTGATCAAACGTATGAGATTGCTAATGCACGCTTCAAGGCAGGTATCGCAAACTATCTAGATGTTCTCGATGCTCAGCGCTCTTTGTTTTCGACTCAGCAGGGTATCCTAGATTTAGAATTGCAAAAAATCATCAGCCAAATTGAGCTATACCAAGCGCTTGGCGGCGGTGCTAATCTTGATGTACCAACTACCGCTATCCCTGTGCCGCAATATACTAATCTGACGAATATCGCAACGTTGGTGACCAATAACGCAGAAGCAAAAGCTGCTGAGGCGATTGAAGCGGCAAGCTCTGCCCGCGTAGTCTCTGTAGCCGAAGCTGTCGCTATCAAGCGAGAACAAGGCTCAGATGATATGACCTTTAAGCCAACGGCTATCGTCGATATTGATGATGACAACGATGCTGACGCGGCGGTAGGTTTACTTATTGATGAAAGCGCCGTTGAAACCGTGCCAGTCACGCAGATAAGTGAGCCATAGTTTATTTAGCGTTAATTTATAGATGTTACAGATAAAACGAGCTCTGCCGCTTTGGCGGGGCTTTTTGCTTTTATTAAAAACAATAAGGAATATCCATGTCTTATACCTTTAATCGTCAATTTCCTGAGACTCGTCTGCGCCGCTTGCGTTATAACGATAATGTGCGTTCGATGATCCGCGAAGTTGAATTGCACCCTAAGCACTTTATCGCTCCTGTTTTTGTTTTGGAAGGGGACAATCAGCGTCAAGCCATTGCTAGCATGCCTGGCGTTGAACGTTTATCCATCGATTTGACCATTGAATATGCTAGAGCATTGTTAGCCGAGGGCGTCACCACTATCGATATCTTCCCTGTTATCGACAACTCGCTAAAAACGCCTGATGGCAAGGCCGCTTATGACGCCAACGGTCTTACTGCTCGCGCGGTCGCCGCTATCAAAGATGCGGTGCCAGAGATGGTCGTTATGACCGATGTCGCCCTTGATCCTTATACGTCTCATGGTCAAGATGGCTTACTCGATGATAGCGGTTACGTGGTCAACGATGCCACCGTCGAGGTACTCGTCAAGCAAGCACTCGTTCACGCGCGTGCAGGCGCTGATATCATCTCACCAAGTGATATGATGGACGGTCGTATCAAAGCCATGCGTGATGCGTTTGAGTCCGAAGGTTTTGCCAATACGGCTATCATGGCCTACTCTGCCAAATACGCCTCTGCCTACTACGGCCCATTCCGTGATGCGGTCGGTAGTGCGGGCAATCTAAAAGGCGGACACAAAAAACAATATCAGATGGACTTTGGTAATCGCGTAGAAGCCTTACATGAGGTGGCGATGGATATCGCTGAGGGCGCAGATATGGTCATGATTAAACCTGGTCAGCCTTATTTGGATCTGATCCGCGAGGTCAAAAACACCTTTGGCGTACCAACGTTCGCATACCAAGTTTCAGGGGAATACGCGATGCATATGGCGGCGATTCAAAATGGCTGGCTGACTGACGCGGTGATATTAGAGTCGCTCATTGGCTTTCGCCGCGCTGGTGCCGATGGCATCTTGACGTATTTTGCATTAGAGGCGGCTCGCCAACTAAACCATGCTTAGTTTTTTATAACATCTAACCTCTAGAGCGAAAATATAGCGTCAGTTTACGCTTTAAACTGACGCTATATTACTTGTACATCAAGTGCACGGTCCTTTTTTGCATAATATCACCTCACGGTCTTTAGACCAAATCCCAAAAACCCATCCTTTTGCTTTATAATAACCCACCAGATTTTAGGCGATGCTTTGTACGATTAGTCTCGCTTTATCATCAACATAGATAAGCTTTGTTATCATCAGTAGGCAACTATTTTGTTTGATACAAAGCCACGTCTATTCTTTTTGTTTTTGTACTATTTGCCACAAAGGTCACCATATGAGTCAACTCAATCCTAGACAAAAAGAAGCTATGCTCTATGTATCAGGGCCGCTTTTGGTATTGGCAGGCGCAGGCTCAGGTAAGACCTCGGTGATTACCCGTAAGATTGCTTATCTTATCGAAGAATGCAATATGCCAGCTGAGCGTATCACCGCAGTGACCTTTACTAATAAAGCGGCGCGCGAGATGAAAGCGCGGGTCAGTAAATTGCTACCGAGTGAAAAGACACGCGGATTGACGGTCTCGACGTTCCACCAATTTGGCTTACAGTTTTTGCGTTATGAGCTGATTCATACCCCGCTCAAAGGCAACTTCTCTATCATGGACAGTGATGATAGCAAGCGGCTATTGATGGAGCTAATGATGCGCGATAACTTATCAGGCGCTGAAAGTCGCGAGCTGGTTGGCAAAGCGATAAAAATGATATCGGATTGGAAGAATGATCTGGTTGAGCCTGATAAAGCGATGGAAACTTTAGATGATCCAGAGGACATGATTTTTGCAACTCTCTATGCCTTATATGAGCGTAATTTGCGCGCTTATAATGCCGTCGATTTTGATGACTTGATTGTCTTGCCAACTAAGATACTACGCGAAAATCGTGAGCTGCGTGATAAATGGCAAAATCGTATTCGCTACTTACTCGTCGATGAGTATCAAGATACCAATACCGCCCAGTATGAAATGATCAAATACTTAGTTGGGCCGCAAGGGCGCTTTACTGTGGTCGGTGATGATGACCAATCTATCTATGCGTGGCGCGGCGCCAAACCTGAAAATATGGCGCTGCTCAAAGAGGACTTTCCTAAACTCAAGATCGTTATGCTTGAGCAAAATTATCGCTCGACCAGTCGTATTTTGACCTCAGCTAATGCCGTTATTCTTAATAATGAGCATCTGTTCGAAAAAAAACTGTGGTCAGATAAAGGTCAAGGCGAAAAAATTCGTATCATTAATTGCCGTAACGATGATGATGAATCTGAGCGCGTGGCAAAAGAGATCATCACTCATAAACTGCGTTTTGGTAATGAGTGGGAACAGTACGCGGTGCTCTATCGCAGCAATTTTCAGGCGCGTATGCTTGAGGCACAATTGCGCCAATTACAGATACCTTATAAGCTATCGGGTGGTCAGTCGTTCTTTGCGCGTAGTGAGATCAAAGACATTATGGGCTATTTGCGCCTGATTCTAAATCCTGAGGATGATAGTGCATTTTTGCGTATTATCAATACGCCCAAACGCGGTATGGGGCCTGCGACTTTAGAGAAACTTGGTCTATTCTCGCAGGAGCATAGCATCTCACTACTCGCCTCCTGTACCCATGGCGGGCTGTCTCATGTGTTACCAAGTAAAGCTTATGGCACGCTCAAAGAGTTTGGCGACTTTATTGAGCATTATACCCGCGCGCTCGATCAACACCCCGACCCTGTGCCAATTGTGCGTCAAATGATTGATGAGACGGGCTATATTGATTTTGTGCGTAGCGATGCTAAGACCCCGCAGCAAGAAAAAAACCGTATCGATAATATCGATATGCTCTATACCAGTATTCAATCGCTGATTAATCGCGCCGAAGAAGACGAAGACCGTACTATCGATACCATTATTCGCAAATTAGTACTGCTTGATATGCTAGAGCAGCAGCAAGAAGAAGAAAATACCAATAAAGTCAATCTAATGACCTTGCACGCAGCAAAAGGCCTGGAGTTTGATTTTGTCTACATTATGGGACTCGAAGAAGAGATGCTACCGCACCGCAACTCTATCATGAGTGAGACGGTCGAAGAAGAACGGCGCTTGATGTATGTCGGTATTACCCGCGCGCGCCGTGAGCTGACGTTAACTTTAGCGACTCAGCGCCGTGCAGGCGGACAGATGCGCGTGACCTCAGAATCACGGTTTTTGGATGAGCTACCCGAGGATCATATTGACTGGCCTGCCAAAGCAAAAAAGAAAAAGGCTACCAAAGACCCAGAGGCTGTCGCTGATGAGTATCTGGCCAATATTCGAGCGCTGCTAGGCAATCGCTAAACGTAAATACTAACCCCTTATTTTTCCCCTTTAACCTATTGGATTGATTATGTCTGCTACTACGCCAAATCCTGATCGTCAGACCACGCTACCAGTAGACTATAATCCGTTAGAGTATAGCGCTGAATACAAGCTGTTATACTTGCAAGAATTAGTCGCTGATAAGTCCTATAACGCGATTACTGAGTTTTTGGCTAAGCAGTCTGAGTACGAAATCGCCAACCTGCTCGAGTCATTCCCGAGTCAAACCCGATTGCTCATTTGGGAGCAAATACCAGAGGAGCTAAAGGGCGAAGTGCTCGCGGAGCTAGAGGTCGAGACGCGCCAGCCCTTGATGGAGAATATCTCCTCAAAAGAGATCTCTTTATTCACCCAAGACCTTGACGCGCAAGACATCTCTGAGATCTTAGAGACCGTCACCGACACAGTGCGTACCTCAGTCATGGCAACCTTGGATGAAGACGTACGCGTTCAGGTCAATAAGCTCGACACCTATGAAGACTGGGAAGTAGGTAGCTACATGGATCCAGATATCATTCAGGTGCATGATGATATTAGTTTATCGCAAGTACAAGACTGGCTGCGCGCAGAAGAGGATTTGCTCGATGATCAAAGCCAAGAGCTACTCGTTGTGGATCAAAGCCAGCAGCTCCTTGGACTACTCAGCCTAGTGGATTTGATTAAACACGATCAAAACTTATTGGTCGCAGACTTCATCGATCCTGCGGTTACCATCAACGATCGCTTAGATATTCAGGACGCCGCTGCGATTTTTCGCTCAGAGGATATCCGTTATGCGCCTGTGATCAATGATTTTGGCGAGCTGGTCGGACAATTAAATGGCGAAGACATCATGGAGATTATCCAAGATGATGTCGATAGCACTATGAAGAATCTGGCAGGTGTCAGCCAAGACGAAGAGCTGTTCGCACCTATCTTGACCAGTGCCAAGAGTCGTAGCGTATGGTTAGGTATTAACTTGGGTACTGCGCTTTTAGCCGCAGCGGTCATCGGTCAGTTTGAAGAGGTGCTCGCGCAAGTAGTCGCCCTTGCTATTCTTATGCCCGTTGTAGCGAGTATGGGCGGCATCGCAGGCTCTCAAACGCTTACTGTGGTCATTCGCGGTATGGCGATGGGTCAAATTGGCGGGTCTAACCGTGTTTGGCTACTCAACAAAGAGCTATGGGTAGGTGCGATAAACGGTATCATCTGGGCGATAATTATGGCGTTTATTGCCCAATTGTGGTTTCATGATATCAAGATCAGTAGCGTCATTGGCTGCGCTATTGCCATTAATATGACCGCTGCCAACGTCTCTGGCATTAGTATTCCTTTGATGCTCAAACGCATGAATATCGACCCAGCTTTATCTGCTTCAGTTATCTTAACGACAGTAACTGATATCGTCGGCTTTATGTCGTTTTTGGGTTTGGCCAGCGTGCTAATCCTATAAGCGAGTTAACTCTATAAACAAAACAAACAGCGAGTACGTTATGCAAGCGGTACAAGTCAAAGTTCTAAATCCTAAACTTATTAATGATGAGTCATTTGCGCTACCAACACGTGCAACTGACGGCTCAGCAGGTATCGATTTGCGCGCTTGTATAGACGCGCCTTTGACGATCAAAGCAGGTACAACGCATCTAGTCGGTACGGGATTGGCAGTTTATATTGCTGATCCCAATTATGCAGGCATGATATTGCCGCGCTCAGGTCTAGGTCACAAACACGGTATTGTACTAGGTAACCTAGTGGGTCTCATCGATGCCGACTATCAAGGCGAGCTGATGGTCAGTGTATGGAATCGTAGCGATGAGGATTTTATCCTTAATCCTGCCGATCGTATGGCGCAGTATATCGTAGTGCCCGTTGCACGTCCTGAGTTTGAGATTGTCAATGATTTTAATGATATTAGCGCACGCGGCGCAGGCGGTTTTGGTCATTCAGGTCGTCAATAAAACCCGGCCCTACATGCTGTTTTGTCATCAATAACATTTGTCATTAAATAACAAAAATAAGGAGACGTAGTAATGACACCCCCCTTTGCTACGCAGCAGTCCTTATTTCGTGCCTACGACATTCGTGGTGATAAGCAGTATTTTACCAGTGATTTTATCACTGCCTTAGCTGATGCTTTTTTTCGGCTTTATAGCCAGTACTGTATCGATAGTAATCATCACTCAAACCACAAATTAAATACGCCTGCCCTATCGCCCCGTGAGCCGAGAGCCAAAAAGACTACTGTGATTGTAGGTTTTGATGTGCGCGCTGGTAGCGAGTGTATTGCTGAGGCTCTGACCAAGCGTATACAACAGCGAGGGCTTCAGGTCATCTATTTAGGGCTTGTTACCACACCTATGATGGCCTTTTGGACAGAGCAGTATGACGGTCATGGCATCATGGTCACCGCCAGCCATTCTCCCAAAGACACTCTGGGCGTCAAATGGTTATGCGGTAACGCCTCCCCTAGCGAAACAGATATCCAGGCACTTTTTGAAGATCTGTCACACTCTGCTGCTATCGATGACGATACTCGTCTAAATACAACGCCTGCTGTTATTAGCCTTCCTACTGATGCAGTAGCGACGCCTTATATTGAAGCCATTCAAGGTGTTTTTTCTGACATTTACAATCACAAACACCCATCAAAAGCAGTTAAAAAATCTGCTAAGCCAAAGCTTGATATGACTATTGTCATCGACTGTATGCACGGCGCAACCAGTCGCATCGCCGCACCACTTTTTACTACGTTTTGTGCGCGCGTCATTATTATCAATGATACCCCTGATGGCACGTTTCCGATGGGTAATCCTGACCCTACCGAGCCCAATCGCTTAGCACAGCTGCAACAGATGGTCATCGTTAATCAAGCTGATATCGGCCTTGCTTTTGATGGCGATGGTGATCGGCTGATGATTGTCGATGATCGCGGTAAGGTCGTGCTCTCAGATCACCTGCTTTACCTGTTGGCAAGGGTGGCCATTACTGAGCGCTCAAAGGCGAATATCAACCCTGACTTAACTGAGCACCATTTAACTCATAAAAGTTATGCACCAACACCGCAAGTATTATTTGATGTCAAATGCTCACATCACCTGCCTACTTTATTAGAGGATTTGGGCGCTGCGCCCGTTATCAGTAGAACCGGTAGCGGCTTTATGCGTGAACGGCTACGTTCTGATAATAGTCCTATTATATTTGCAGGGGAGTTATCAGGACATTTTATCTTTAATGATGGCTATTTTACCGCTTATGATGATGCGATGTACGCAGGCCTGCGCTTACTGCATTGGCTTGCATATACCTCAGAGCACAATCATACTTTATCGCCTGCATTTGACGCTTGGGGCGCGCCTGTAAACCGCACTACTCTTTATCGCTTAACAGATATTACCAGCCAGCTTCCAAGTATTGTCATTACCTCGGATCATTATCTACCTATGATAGATAAGGTACCAGAGTGCTCTATCATTAAGCGCTTAGCGACGCACTGTCATTATTTGCAATGCTTAGTGAATACGGTTATTGACGACACTAGCCTTTTAGATAACAACAATAGCAATGATGATAAAGCTCATCAAAACCCTTTGTGCACAGCCGCTAGATGCAATAATACCTGTTGTCTACCGCGCATAACGACTTATCAAGCGCAAGAGTTACTGCCCAAGGGTACTAAGATTACCTGTATCGATGGAGTGCGTTTAGATTTTGCGCGCGGTTTTGGTGTACTGCGTCAATCTAATACCAGCCATAGTCTAACGGTGCGTTTTGCCGCAGATAGCACAGCCGACCTCAAGACCATTCAAGCGCACTTTGTGGCTTTATGCGAGTGGATTGACATAGATTTAGCCAAGCAAATCGCTGCTATTTATCCTGAGTAACCCATTTTAATAAAAGTCTCTGTATTTAAGGGGCTAATGCTACATTTTAGGAGTTCATAATGTCTCTAAATTTAAACGATGCCAAGAACACCGCTGAGGTTTTGACTACAGCGCTACCTTACATTCAGCGCTTCGTCGGCAAGCTCATCGTAGTCAAATACGGCGGCAATGCGATGACTGACCCCAAGCTTGAAAGCTCATTTGCGCGCGATATTGTCCTACTAAAAACCGTCGGCATGCACCCAGTAGTGGTTCATGGCGGCGGCCCGCAAGTCGATAATTTGTTAAAAGAGCTAGGTCGTCAATCCGATCGCATCGATGGTATGCGCGTTACGGACAAGAGCACCATGGATATCGTAGAGATGGTGTTGGGCGGTCATGTCAATAAATCTATTGTCAGTCTCATTAATAAGCATGGCGGCAGCGCTATTGGCTTGACGGGCAAGGATGCCAACCTCATTCAAGCCAAAAAGCTGGTCATGAGTAAAGTTGGCGCAGATGGCTCGCAAGTTCCTGTTGATTTGGGCTTTGTCGGTGATGTGGTCAGCGTCAATAAAGACGTCATCAATATGCTCATCTCCTCCAACTTTATCCCCGTTATTGCACCACTTGGGGTCGATTCTGAAGGCAACACTTATAATATTAACGCTGACCTAGTCGCCGGTAAAGTTGCTGAATTTTTGCAAGCGGAGAAGCTTATGTTACTGACCAATATCAAAGGCGTACTTGGCCGCGATGGCGAGGTGGTCACGGGGCTTACGCCCAAAAAGGTCGACGCCCTTATCGATGATGGCACCATCTCAGGCGGTATGATTCCCAAAATTCAGTGTGCGCTTGATGCGGTACGTAGCGGTGTCAAAAGTGCCGTTATCGTCGATGGTCGCGTGCCTCATGCCACCTTACTCGAAATCTTTACCAATGAAGGCGTCGGTACCTTAATCAGTCGTGAAATTGATGCGGCAATGAGCTAAACCCTTCTACTATAAAGATGACAGCCCAAGCTTATAACACTTGGGCTTTTTTGGAAGGTTAATTTTAAATCAATACGCACAAAACTCAACTGAGCTATGGCTGCTATTGCCATATACCTTCATGCGATGATTACCTTTGCGCTCAGTAAAATACGAATTTTCATTGTCATAACGATCGCCACTTAGTCGTCCATTAGGTCCTGTGACATAAGCCACGCTGATCTGATCGTCACCGACATTGCGGATGACTAAATTTTGATTGGCCATCAGCCACAAACGAAATTCTTTACCGTCTTTGATATTACCAGTGAAGCTGCCGCAATAGCTGTTATCGGCAAAGGTAATCTTAGTTGAAGACTCTGCCGCTTGTGCGTTCATGGTCATCAAGGGGAGCACTGCCAGCATAGGGAGTAAAAGTAGATTTTTCATTATGTCATCCTTGTCAGTTATGATTCTAATCATGGTTTCAGCTATGATATTAAAACAGCCAACTTATATCTGTAAATCTATCATAAAACAGCCTGTATGAGTGCTATATTTTATAATCTAAAACTAGGGTTTACTAAACTGCCTATTAAACACCTCTTCATCAAAGCCGCAAAGCAGTACTGATCGACCCTCAAACTGACCCTCTACTATTGGCCTTTTAATCATACTGGTATTTGCCACTAGCAAATCAATCGCGTCATCGATGCTGGCATCTGCAGCCTCTTTTTGCTCATCGGTCAATTTGCGCCATGTCGTGCCGCGTTTATTGAGTACTTTGTCTATCCCTAAAGCATCGACCCAGCGTTGTACGTTTATTTTATTCACACCTTGCTTTTTATAGTCATGAAAAATGTAATCAACGCTCAATTCATCGAGTTTAGCGACCGCCTTTTTCATAGTGCTGCATGATTTGATACCGTAGATAGTGAGGGTCATAGTTATTCCTAAGGTTTTTATGATCAGTAATTTTATTATCGATTTTTATAAGGGTAAGCACTTATTTATGATAAGTCTATTATTACGCTGCCCCATCGCATTTTTAGCCGATTTGCGCTATTCTAGCGTATCTAAATTTTTATTAAAATATTCAACTTTGAGCCAATTATGAACAACGCCGTAACCGCAGACCAAACCATTTCTACTGACAACCAAAACGATAACAATCACTATCAGCCGCAGCTTATAGAAGCGGCGCAGCAAGCTAAGTGGGCCACGGACAAACGTTATGAAGTGAGCAATGAACCAAGCAACAAGCCCAGCCGCTACATGCTCTCTATGTTCCCTTATCCTAGTGGCAAGCTACATATGGGACACGTGCGTAACTACACAATCTCTGACGTACTCAGCCGCTATTACCGTCTAAAGGGTTTTGAGGTTATGCAGCCTATGGGCTGGGATGGGTTTGGCTTACCTGCTGAAAACGCTGCAATTGCCAACAAGACCCCACCGGCCGAGTGGACGTTTGCCAATATCGAAAGCATGCGCGCGCAGCTCAAACTACTTGGTTTATCGGTTGATTGGTCACGTGAGTTTGCCACTTGTAGCCCAGAGTATTACCAGTGGGAGCAGTGGTTGTTTTTGCAACTGTACAAAAAGGGGCTTGTGTATAAAAAGCTTGCTACCGTCAACTGGGATCCCGTTGACAATACCGTGCTGGCCAACGAGCAAGTCATAGACGGCAAAGGTTGGCGAAGCGGCGCGCCCGTTGAAAAGCGCGACATTCCGATGTACTACTTCAACATCACCGATTATGCCGATGAGTTACTCGATGATTTGGATCAGCTAGAGGGTCATTGGCCAGCAGAAGTGCTGACTATGCAGCGCAACTGGATTGGTCGTAGTGCCGGTATGGAGGTGCACTTTCCTTATCAGATCGAGGGTCAAGACAACACCTTAGACGTCTTTACCACTCGTCCCGATACCCTCATGGGCGTCACTTATGTTGCGGTTGCTGCCGAGCATCCCTTAGCACAGTACGCTGCTGAAAATGATGAAGTCATTGCCCAGTTTAACGCGCTATGCAAAAAAGGCTCTGTCGCCGAAGCTGATCTAGCCAAAGCCGAAAAAATCGGTATGGATACAGGACTTACGGTAACCCATCCGTTAACGGGCGAGGAAGTGCCTGTTTGGGTCGCCAATTACGTGCTCATGAGTTACGGCTCAGGCGCGGTCATGGCGGTGCCAGCTCACGACGAGCGTGATTATGAATTTGCAGTCAAGTACGATTTGCCGATCAAACAAGTTATCAATACCCCCGAGGGCTATTTTGATGCTTTAAAGGCTGCGGCAAAAGCTGATGGCATCGATGTCAATCTGTCTTATACCGAGCGCAATACTTTAGTCAATTCAGGCGAGTTCGATGGTATGGATTTTGAGCAAGCCTTTGATGCTATGCTCGCCAAACTTGCACCACAAGAGCTTGCTAATAAAAAAATACAGTATCGTTTGCGTGATTGGGGCGTCTCGCGTCAGCGCTATTGGGGCTGCCCTATTCCGATGGTCAATTGCGAGCATTGTGGTACGGTGCCTGTCGAAGAACAAGATTTGCCAGTGGTACTACCGACCAATGTCGTCCCTGATGGTCGCGGCAACCCACTCAAAAATATTCCTGAGTTTGTCAATACTACTTGCCCTAAATGCGGCAATGCTGCTGAGCGCGAGACCGATACCTTTGATACCTTTGTCGAATCGAGCTGGTACTATGCGCGCTTTGCTAGCCCGAATGATAATCAAAACATGGTCAACAAGTCGGCGGCGAATAAATGGCTGCCTGTCGATCAGTATGTCGGCGGCGTCGAACATGCGGTCATGCATCTGCTCTACGCGCGTTTTTTTCATAAGTTGATGCGCGATGAAAACTTGGTATCAGGCGACGAGCCCTTTGCCAATCTGATGACTCAAGGCATGGTGCTCGCGGGTACCTTTAACCGTGTCAATAGCGACGGCAGTACCACTTATTACTTTGCAGACGATGTCAATATCGACTACAACGAGCGCGGTCAACCGATCAAAGCCACGTTAAAGGCGGACGGCAAGCCTGTGACTATCGGCAAAATAGAAAAAATGTCCAAGTCCAAAAACAACGGCGTCGATCCGCAAACTACCATCGATCAATACGGCGCGGATACGGTACGCTTGTACACACTATTTACCGCTCCTGCCGATCAAACGCTTGAATGGTCAGATGATGCGCTCAAAGGCCCTTATAACTTCGTCAAAAAAGTCTGGCGTATTGCCAGCGACCATATGCAGGCGCTAACACAAGCAGGCTTAGAGCTAAACACGCTTAATACTACGGCATTAAACGTAGAGGGTTTGAGTAAAGAGGCTAAAAGTCTACGCCGTAAGACGCACGAGACCATTGGCAAAATTGATAATGATTTAGGCGAGCGCTTAGCACTAAATACGCCCGTATCTAGCCTTATGGAGCTCTCCAACGAGCTTGCCAGCTTTAAAGCTAAAGGCGAGCAGGACTTACAAGTACAGCATGAAGCGCTTGTTGATTTGCTGATTATGCTATCGGTCTACGCGCCGCACGTTGGCGAGCACTTGCTTGAGCAACTAGGTCTTGATACTCAGACCCTGAACTATCCTGCTGTCGATGCTAGCGCTCTGGTGCAAGATACGGTCACTATGGTCGTGCAAGTCAATGGTAAAGTACGCGGTAGAATGGACGTGCCACCCAACAGCGATTCTGAGACTCTAAAAAGTCAGGCCCGCGAGCTTGAAAGCGTCGCTAAATTCATCATTGGTGATATCAAAAAAGAGATTGTCGTACCCAACAAGCTGGTTAACATTGTAGTAGTCGGCTAATTATTGACTGGCTTAGCAACTTGGTTGGTTAAATAGTAAAGGCTTATAACAGCATACAAGGATATATGTCCATGCGAAAACAAGGCAAAAACAAGCTTGCGTCTGCCCTTCTTGCCAGCTTACCGATGTTTGCTATGCTCGGAGCAGCAGGGGTTTTAACCGGCTGCGGTTTTCAGCTACGCGGTCTTGAGGCGCCGCTGCGTTTTGAGGCGCCCAAAACGGCTATTATTGTTGAAGACAACCGCGTCTCATTTCCTCTAAAATTGCCACTTACGCGGCGTTTAGAAGCCTTGGGCGTTAATGTTGTTGATGGGATGACGATCATAGAAAACACCGGTGATATAAATAATGCCTCTGGTGAAATCGCCACCATCGCTGTTAACAATGTGCGTTTTCGCCGTTATGAGCTAGTTGGCGTGTTGACTGAGATTCGTTTAGTGCTATCTGCGGATGTCACTTATCAGACAACGCAAAACGGACAGCCAATAACCTTGTCTAACCCAATTCAAGTAGAGCGCAGCTACCAATATAATGAGGCTTCGGTCAGCACCGATGATCAGCAGGGCAGCCAAATTCGTGACTGGTTATACGACAGCCTAGCGCAGCGTATTACTGATCAGTACGTCGCCATCGGTCTACCCAAAGTCGCACCTACTGCCAATCAAACGGCCTCGCAGGTGATAGAAAACTCTAGAGTCCCTATCGTTGTTACGCCAGAGATAACAACGCCAAACCCTTAAGATTAATAATCTGATTCCCTTATGCAAGAGTCCTTTATACAAGCCTATCCTAAATTATTGCAGCCTGATATTCAGGTTGCAGGGCTATGGCTTGCGCATGGAGATGAGCCGCTGCTTCATCAATGGCTTATTGATGCCCTGCGGGTGCAGTGGCGCGCACAGAATTATGCTATCAAACGTATCGAGCTGATATCCGTCAAAACTTGGCAAGAAGTGCTCTCAGAATTAGGTAGCCAGTCGTTGTTTGATGATGCCAGCGCGATTATCGTGACTGGCAATCACAAGCCTGATAAAGCCATCATTAGCGAGCTTGAGCGTTTTGCGACGGACGCACAAACAGGCGCGCATAGTAACAGCCTGCTCTGGCTGACGCCAAAACAAGACAAGCGCGCGCAAAGTAGCAAATGGTTCGCCCCTTTTGCTAAGTATGGTCATATCATCGATTGCAACTTTTATGACGAGCGTGCCCGCCAGCAGTTATTACAAATCCAAGCAAAACAGTTTGGTCTAAAACTATCAAAAGACGCCTGGCAGCTTCTTATGTCACATACTGAACATCACCTGCTAAGCGCCTACCAGACCTTATGGCGACTGTCTTACCTGTTTGCGCCGCAGCTAGCAGAACAAGGTGACGGTATTGCGCTAGATATCGGTGATTTGCAGGCGGCGCTGGTGAGCGACGCGCAGTTTAGTGTGTTTGATTTATCAGATGCGATGCTGGCAGGTCACACCTCTCAAGTGGTCAAAATTATAGCTCAGCTTAGGGCGACTGATGAGCCGACGACCTTGGTACTTTGGGCAATTAGTAAAGATATGCGACATATAATGCAATTGATGGACGGTCAAGACCCGCAAAGCTTAGGAATTTGGCGTAGTAAGCAGAGCTTGTACAGCCAAGCCTGCCGCCGTCATTCAAGAGAGACGACCGCAGCTTGGCCTGCGCTCCTTTATCGCTCAGATCAGGCAATCAAAGGTCTGGTTCGTCAGCCCGCTTGGGAGCTCTTATTACAAGCAGCGCTTACGCTGTCGGGGAAAAGGTTGTTTTCATAGGTTAAATACAAATACCCTTCAACAAACAGATTGCCTTTAATCAGTAAGTAATTCCTTATCCGCAACACCTCCTCTGCTTTTGCTTATATGTAGCTCAGTCGTTACCTCAATTTAGTCTCTAAACGACTCTTCTAGGCTTATACCCCCTTAACCTTTCGCAAACTAATTACCGTTTCATTTTGACAATAGAGCCTTTACTATAGCTATACTCACAAGCTGCACCTGATATCACTGCAATCGGATTAAATCATGGCCAAACTGAACCAGAAAACCGCTATCAAATGGGGCGTTATTGCTCTAGTTGTCATCGCTCTAGCGGCTATAGCTTATAATTTTTTGAAGCCCACTGAGGAGACGCCTAATTATCTAACTGCAAGTACTTATGTTGGCGATATTGAAAACAACGTCATGGCGTCAGGCAAGGTCAAAGCTTTAAATACCGTTGATGTCGGAGCACAGGTTTCAGGTGAAGTCACTCGGCTTTATGTTGAGGTTGGTGATGAAGTACAACAAGGCGATCTCATCGCTCAGATCGATCAAGTGACACAAAATAATAATCTGAGCAATGAGCAGGCAAGCCTTGAACAAAGTGAAGCGGCATTGCAAAGCGCACAAGCGGAGGCCTTAAGCCGTGAAGCGGCGCTAAAGAGTGCCTACGCTGATCTTGCCAGCCGTCAGTCTGAGCTTAAACAGGCCCAGTCTGACTTTGCTCGCTTGCAAGATTTAGTCGCAATCGATGCAATATCCCAGCAAGAGTATGATACCCAAGCCACTCGTGTTGAGACCGCCAAAGCCGCCGTCGCCAATGCGCGCGCCGCTATCGATAGTGCAAAAGCCGCTATTGCAACCACCCAAGCTAACATAAACAGTCAGCGCGCGGCGCTACGCAAATCGCAAACTAACGTCAGTACAGCTGAGGAGGATCTGAGCTACACGACGATTCGCGCGCCTATATCAGGTACAGTGGTCTCGGTCACCACTGAGCAAGGTACTACGGTTAATGCCAATCAAACTGCACCGACTATCGTCACCCTAGCTGATTTGTCAACCGTGCGTATCAACGCGCAAATCTCTGAGGCTGATGTCATCAACGTACAAGCGGGTATGCCAGTTTATTTTAATATTATTGGTAATCCTGACCAAAAGTACGACGCTACTCTAAAGGCTATTGAACCTGCGCCAGAGAATATCAGTGACACCAGCTCCACTGATGCTGCTATTTATTATGTCGGCTACATAGAGGTACCAAACACCCAGCGCCGCTTTCGCATTGATATGACCGCACAGGTCTATATCATTGTCAACGAAGCCAAGAATGCGTTGCTTATTCCTTCGGCGGCTCTACAACCTGCCAGCGCCAGCAAAAGACCTGCTGATTCCTCTGACAATACTGATATGCGTAGCGATGATGACAAAAATAGAGCGCGTGCGGATGCTAATACTACTGACAACGCCTCAACCAGCGCTGGCATGGTTCGCGTACTCAAGGACAATGGCGAAGTCGTTGAACAACGCGTTACCGTTGGCATTAACAATCGCGTTAATGCGCAGATTTTGAGTGGACTCAGCGCAGGCGATGAGGTTGTTTTGGGTGAAGAAAAAGCAGAGGGTAGCCAAGGCGGTAGAGGCGGACGTCCCTTTTAGGGCTTGAGGCTATCTACTCCTACATCGCATTTTTATATCTGATAAATATAGGTCGTCGTACCCATGGATCCCATCACACCCAGCGCTAATAACACAGCAGATGTGCCCTTGATGCAAGTTAAGGGTCTGATCAAAGAGTTTCGTGCCGGTGAGCAGACAATACGCGTGCTCCATGATATAAACCTGACTATCAATCAAGGCGAGATGGTCGCTATCATCGGGCAATCAGGCTCTGGTAAGTCCACTTTGATGAATATCTTAGGCTGCCTAGATCAAGCAACCGCTGGTGAATACCTGATATATGGTCAGCCCGTTAGTCGCTTGGACGCCGATGAGCTTGCCAAGCTGCGCCGTGAGCATTTTGGTTTTATTTTTCAACGTTATCATCTGTTAGGTGATATTAGTGCACAAGATAACGTCGCTGTGCCCGCTGTTTATGCGGGTATGGATGGGCAAGCTCGTAGCAATCGCGCTGAAAAGCTACTCTCAGATTTGGGATTAGCGGACAAGGTAGGTAATCGTCCCAATCAGCTCTCAGGTGGTCAACAGCAGCGGGTCTCTATTGCCCGCGCCCTGATGAATGGTGGTGATATTATCTTGGCTGATGAGCCAACCGGAGCGCTCGATAGTAAGTCAGGCGAGGACGTTATGGCTATCTTGCATGAGCTAAAATCGCAAGGTCATACTATCATCATGGTCACTCATGATCCAGGTCTTGCGCAGCAAGCTGAGCGTGTCATTGAGCTCAAAGACGGCTACGTCATCGAGGACTACCGTACCGAGCACTTTCAACAATCAGCCGTCGACAACAGAGTACAGCCAGAATCTATACTCGATACGCATCGTAAAGGTAAACTTGCCAGCTTTATAGATCGCTTGTTAGAGGCATTTAAAATGTCGCTACTTGCCATGCGCGCCCATAAGATGCGTACGCTTTTAACGATGCTTGGTATTATCATAGGTATCGCCTCAGTAGTCTCTGTCGTCGGCCTAGGCAAAGGCTCACAAGAACAGATACTAGCTAATATTAGCTCCTTAGGCACCAATACTATTACCGTAATAGACGGCTATCCTTGGGGAGATCCCAGACGCCAATATAACGATGACAATTTGACCCCACAAGATGCGCAGGCAGTCGCTAATCAGCCTTATGTCGTCAGCGTCAGTCCGCAGCTCGATAGCAATATGAGTGTACGCTATCGCAATGTACAAGAAGCGGCGAGCATAAGCGGCGTAGGTCAAGACTATCTCAACGTCAGCGGCGAGACTTTAGCGCAAGGTCAAGGTTTTGATGAGCAGAGCATTTTAAAACGCACGCAAGATATCATCATCGATGACAATGCCAAGCAGACCTTTTTTGCTGATGTTGACAATCCTATCGGTGAAGTTGTGCTCATCGGTAGCGTGCCTGGGCGAGTTATTGGCGTTCTTGAGCCTAACAACAGCGGCTTTGGTGGACAAGTCGAATCGCCTACGCTTTATATGCCTTACACGACGATGATGTCACGCATAGTAGGTAGTCCTAATATCGAGCGTTTTGTTGCTCTGATTGATAATAGCATTTCCTCTTCTGCAGCAGAATCCGCCATTTCTACACTTATGGAAGGTCGTCATGGTACCGATGACTTTCGTATTCGTAACTCAGACTCTATCCGCGAAACCATTGAATCTACGACAACGGCGCTGACTTTACTCATATCATCTATCGCTATTATTTCTTTGGTCGTAGGTGGCATTGGGGTGATGAATATTATGCTAGTCTCTGTCACCGAGCGCACCAACGAGATTGGCGTACGTATGGCGGTTGGCGCTCGTCAAAACGATATCATGCAGCAGTTTTTAATCGAAGCCATACTGGTCTGCATCCTAGGCGGTCTACTAGGCATTGGCCTTGCTTTTGCAATTGGCGAGTTGATCAACCGCGTTGGCGGTGACAGCTTTAAAGTTATTTACTCTCCAACCTCAATCATTGCCGCCTTTGTTTGTTCAACGCTAATAGGTATTATCTTTGGCTTCTTGCCTGCCCGTAACGCGGCCAAGCTTGATCCTGTTGAGGCCTTATCTAGAGACTAGCGCGTTAATCGCGATAACTCTGATTTAAGCAAAACTGTTTTAGAACATACAGTGTGCCAACTCAAAAAAGGCAAATACTTACCTAGGATTCACCTTTTTTTGTGGTCATGGGGTTGTATTTGTCCCAATAATATATATAATGTGCTCTCACGTTTAGGGATAGAATATCTCTTGGTGTGAAGCAAGAAATTCGTTTTACAAATAGAGTTTTTAATCAGACATCATAAAGATGTCATTTAGACTGGATTTGTAAACATAGTTTTTAGGATTTTCCCTTTAAGGAAAATTTTCTTGCGAAGCTAAAAAAGCAGTGCTTTTTTCGTTAGACATCATAAGGATGTCATGTTTTAAGAAAATCCCCTTTAAGGTATTTTCTCTTGCGCGGCTAAAATTGTATACAATTTTTTTACGCCGCTCAGGGCCGATAGCTCAGTTGGTAGAGCAGTTGACTTTTAATCAATTGGTCCCGCGTTCGAGTCGCGGTCGGCCCACCATATTTAGTTTAATGTTTGTTGATCGCTCTACCCTATTCGGTAGTAGGTTAATAAGTTATAAACACTTTTAGAGTGTTATTTTTAAGAAGAATACCTAGTGTTGATATCGAGTTTCTTAGAATTTATAAAATTCAAATTCTCTTGCTAGACTAAGTATCAAAATTTAGGTTGTAAGCAGTACCTTTTAGAAATCCTATTTAAAGGATTTCTCTTGCGAAGCTAAAAAAGCAGTGCTTTTTTCGTTAGACATCATAAAAATGTCATGTTTTAAGAAAATCCCCTTTAAGGTATTTTCTCTTGCGCGGCTAAAATTGTATACAATTTTTTTACGCCGCTCAGGGCCGATAGCTCAGTTGGTAGAGCAGTTGACTTTTAATCAATTGGTCCCGCGTTCGAGTCGCGGTCGGCCCACCATATTTAGTTTGATATTTGTTTATTGTACTACGTAAAAGCCCAGACATTACTTATAATGTCTGGGCTTTTTTTTGGCTACTTTAACTAGCTAAGGGGTTTTAACTCTTTTACGGGCAAATCTAAACTTTACTATAGCACTACTCAAAACATTTTTTAACGAGGTCTTGCGGGGCTCTTTTGGCGCGCGAGCTATTAGACGATCAAAATCCTTATCGCATATCTTTGCTCTTTTATCATGCGCTAATAAGATAAGCGCTGGTTGCAACGATTTAACTTTATCTAGTGAGCTGCGGTAAGCATCAGGCAAAGTAATCAGATAAGGCGATACAAATTTGTCTCTGATAATCAGTATAAGATCAGCGGTATAAACTTGTTTCGTCTGCGCATGCCATAATGATAAGTCGCGATCCGTATGGCCTGGCGTCTCCAAGACCATCCAATCTGCAAAGTTCGGTATCGGGTCGCCATCTTGAACTTCAATATCAACGTTTAAGTTGGGATTGTACCAAATATTGGCAATTGACTTCCCTTGTCTGTGAGCTACGTAATAGGTCAATCCCAAATCATTTAAGTGCGAGATTCTACCCGATATACCTTGATACCAAGATTTTTCAGATTTTGCACTAACGATTTGACAGCCTGTTTTTTGTTTTAGTAACTCAGCGCCGCCCGCATGATCTGGGTGCATATGCGTGACCATGACTGTCTTAAGGTGCCCGGCGGGACGCTCTAATTTATCTGTAATGTATGTCAAAATATGCTCGACATCGCACAGACATCCTGAGTCAAGTAGTAATAACTTGTCAGGATACACCGCCATATAAGTGGTCTGAATATAGCCTTCAATAGCAACGATATCAATTAAACTCATAATAACTCTCAGCCTACTACTAAGCTTTATTTTATTTTTGGTAATTATTAAACAACCGTATAATTAACTTTATAAACCTCTATTTCAAGCTAATCTTATGATTAGCTTAGCGACTATATTTAGTGCTTTAGCATTTAGCATTATAACGTTTAGAGTTGGACAACTCGCGACATTCAGTGAACGCTTGTGACTATTATTTTACAGCGACTATTCAAAGTACTGCCTAGTTGCAAAAAATATAGCGCTAATAATGAACATTCGAACAAAAGCCTGAACTAGTATATAGTCTTGATAGGGTATGCTAGAGAGTCATTGGATTTAGTTCTTAGAATAAAATCCTGTTATCCTTATAGGGTTTAATAAAGTAATCATCAGTGAGTGGTCTATGAATAGCGTTGCGGAGAATATAAAGTCGCCTACCCAACCTGTGTTAAATACCATTATTAAAGGGTTAGTGTTGACACTCTTCACCACAGGACTGCTGGTGTTATCTATACCTGCAAAAGCGGGCGGTGGTGACTACTGCGGCTCTAATTTCTCATTGGACAATCGCATTTATAACGAGTGTAAAATTAATTTTCCCACCCTTGATACTGGCAATGATACCCAAACCAATCTCTATTTATTACTCGCTGATAAAGGCTTGATTAACTTCGACATTCCTAATGGTCTTGACTCAGAATACTACCGTTATTATGACTTTCCATTACATTTGAGCACTTTAAGGCATACAGCGGTCAATGAAGTCGAGAATCCCAAGCAAAGCTTTTTAGAGGACTCTGAAACCAGCAATTACGCTGAATATTGTAATAGCTTTTATACGGGCGAGGAAGCGCTAGAGCAAGCCTTAAAACTTGATCCTCAATTGACCTCTAAAGAGCGCGTGCAACTGATGCAGTTTCGTGGCGCTATTCGCAGTGAATGTACCGACTCGTTCAACCGTGCCACGCCATCATTAGCAGTAGAGAACGATGCCCCTGATGTCTCTAATGCACCTACCTTTCCCTTGCAATGGTCTGCCAATGCTCAGCCATACGCCGACTATATCTTAGCCACTCAGCTGTTTTATTTGGGCGAAAAGTCAGACTTTGACAGTGCCGATAATCTCTATAGCGCTTTGACTAATATTAAAACCAATAATAATGCTGGGTTAGCTTGGCTGGTCGATACTGCCAACTATATGCTCATTCGTACGGGTATTAACCGCATTTATCAGCAGGGTATGGCAGACTACTACTATAAAAGCGAGAGCGTTGATCCAAAGCTATTTGCGGGCACGCAACAGGCCATCAACTCTTACCTGAGCCGCTTCAAAAACGGGCATCATACTGCTTCCGCTCGGGGCTTACAACGCAGGCTCTATTGGCTAGCCGATGAGCAACAAAAGCTAGTAGATGAAATCGAATGGCAAATAAATCATGCAAACTCGCTACAATTTAATCTCGATAGTCGCTCATTACCAGCAGAAATCGAACGACGGATATTTTTCCCAAGTTATAATGAGTTAATCGATATCAACACCTTCAACAGCCCCATCCTACTGACCAGTTTTGCCTTGTACCGCTTAAGACCTGCCAGCTCTTCTAACTCCCCTACTCCTTTGACGTTAAGACAGCTTGAGCGTTTAAAACCTAAGTTTAAAGATCGCATGGATTTGTATCAGTATCTACTGGCGACTTATTATTTTGTACAGCAAAACAACCCAAAGCTTGCCTTACAGTACTTACCAAGCGATGCGCCTACTGTAGCAAGAAGCAAAATGTCGTATTTAAAATTTAGCCAATTCGTGCTAAAAGCAAAAGCATTGCAGCAAATGGGTAATATTGATGAGGCAAATGCACTATGGGATCGGCTGCACAAGCTACCCAAACAGCCGTTTCAGAATATTGTAACCGAGCTGGCGTTAGCGCTTCGAGCGGATCAAACTAATGATTACAGCAAACTGTTTGGTAATAATGCCAACATGCAATCACAAGTTCTAAAAGTACGAATAATAAAGTATTCTGCTGATCCTGCGCTATTACAGCAAATTGCTAATAGTCATTCGCCAACCGATACTATTGGTGCAGAAGCCCGCTACGCGCTACTGAGCAAATCACTGATCCATGGGCGCTATAAAGACTACTTAACCTATAAGCCCTCCTATCTTCCGAAGAATGCTCGAGAATACTTGGGCTATGATAGTCAAGAGGAGACACTCAAATACTTGCCTGTTTTTAATGAATTTAATTGGCAAGGCAAAAAGATAAGTCCTAGTATCAACTGCCAAGACTTAACCAAAACCGTCACTCGCCTCAGCCAAAACCCAAAGGATAGACTACAAACTCTATGTCTGGCTGAGTTTATGTATGATACTAATGTCACAAGCTATCTCAACGATTATGACCAGTATTATCATACTGCTGATCAAAGCGATATGAGTTATCCTTACTTAGGAGACATACCCAGTCGTTTTAAGGGTAAAAATACAAGCCGATTAGATATGTATCAAGCTATATTTACCAATAATCCAGATGACGAATTATCTGCTTATGCCCTACACCGTGCCATTGGTTGCTTTGCAAGTGCTGGTAATAACCAATGTAGCGATGAGGACGTGGATATGTCAGTCCGTAAAGGGTGGTTTCAACGTTTAAAATCAGACTTTAGCAATACGACTTGGGCACAAAATCAAAAATACTACTGGTAATAACCCGTCTAAAATTAGAACGTGCTAAACATTGAGACGCGTTAAGCATTAAGATGTGTTAAGTATTAGGAAATATTGACTTGATAAATAAACAGCTCAAACTCAAAAGGTTCGTCTTAGGGTCTATTTTCTTAATCATTCTGCTCTTTGCGGTTTTTATTTATATTCAGTTTGAAAAATCTCTTGCGACTCGTCAGTCTGATAAGGTTCAACCAACCCATTCAGAGGCTAGTCATCCTAATAGTGTTCATTCTCCAGACACAGATGCTTCTGTTAGTGGTAGTGGTGGCGATAGTGTCATTATCAATCCCAAGGACTACGAGCAATTTTGGATATGGACGCCGCCCAAAGAGGAGAGCAAACTTCATCAAGCGCATACCTTATATCTCTTACAAGGTGAGATTCGTCCAGATAACAAGCCGTATTATCGTCCTAGTACTGATGAGAATTTGGCTGATGCTGTACTGGCAGCGCTTACCTCTCAAGGTTTAGGCGTGCGCCCCTTACCTGACAAAAAGATTTGGCTGGTCTATCGGGCAACCAGTCAAGAGTGGTCAGATAAGGTTATGCCGCAGCTTATTGAGCGCTTGGACAAATGGCAGCGTGCAGGTAATCAAGTCATGGGTATTCAAATAGACTATGACGCGCCAACCTATCAACTCGATAAATACGCCGAGTTACTCAAAGGTATTCGTCAGCAGTTGCCAGCGCAATATCAATTAAGTGTGACTGGGTTGCTTGATTGGTCAAACCAAGCGGATGATCCTCAGTTTATGCAACTTAATGATGCTATCGATGAGCTGGTTATTCAAACCTATCAAGGGACAATGACTTTGCCCGATTACTCTCGATATCTAAAAAAGTTAGAAAACTTACCGTTTGATTTTAAGATTGGTGTTATTGAAGGCGGTCAATGGCAAGGCGCGGATTTTTTAGAGACTAATCCACACTTTAAAGGCTACGTAGTATTTTTACGCTAGAGAATTGAGTGGTTTGAGTAGTCTTTTATTGTGAAAAGAGCTAAACCATTTTATAAAAACCAAAAAACCCAGCACTTAGGCTGAGTTTTTTGCTAGTTATCAGTGAGTGATTAAGCTAAATCGCGTACCTTTGGCTCACGCTCCCACAAACGTGTTTTGGCATTTTCAATAAAGCCATCAACATCATCAAGCGGGGTTACAAAAGCATCTTTTTCGATCGGCAATTTGCTCAATATGTGTTCTTCAGTTGCAGGGCAATAAGCGATGGCCTTGCAATGCGCATAAGCATCGGTGAACCAGTCTAATGCTGAGCTGTCCTCTGCAAGATTTTTAGCTGGTGGATGCATAATGATACTTACTACCGCATCAAAGAGCACTGATGGACCGCCAGCTAAGCGCTCGTCAGCTTGTACGCGAGTACCATCGTCTAACGTCACTTCTTTGTTCGGTGCGACGATTTTGACCATGCCGCCCTCAGCATTGACAGCGTCTTCAAATTTCTTGATTTCGCTATGACTTGAGCCTTCTGCGACTAAAATACCGACCAAGCGGCCTTTTAATGTCTTAGGCGATAGACCAATAGTCTGTACTGCTTTTGAGGTATCCATATCTATTACTGGCGCAGCAGGATCAGCGGCTTCAGGTAGCTCCATGCCCAGTGCTGTTGCTACGCGGTTTGCCAAATCTTCATCGATATTGCGTAAATGACTTAGCGTGCGAGTACGGACGTGAGCGGTGTCCACCTTACCAAGCTCAAACGCGTAAGCTGAAGCGATGTGAGCTTGTTCTGCAGGGGTCTGGCTACGATAAAACATACGCGGCTGGCTATAGTGATCAGCGAAGCTCTCAGCACGTACGCGACCTTTGACGCCATCATCCAACTTTTCAGCAAACGACTCAAAACCCTTTTCAACACTCTCACGTGGACGCGTTGTATCTAGGCTTTGCGGCTCATAGAGTACGCGAGTTTTTGGCACCTGCATTTGCATATGGCCATCTTGCTGGTTGTTGGCAAACGGGCACTTTGGCGCGTTGATAGGAATTTGCACAAAGTTTGGTGAGCCCAAACGCTTAAGCTGAGTGTCCAAATAGCTAAACAAGCGACCTTGCAGTAATGGATCATTGCTAAAATCAATACCTGGTGGCACATGAGATAAGCAGAAGGCAACTTGCTCAGTTTCAGCAAAGAAGTTATCTACATTACGGTTTAACACCATCTTACCCACTATTTTGACAGGTACCATCTCCTCTGGAATCAGCTTAGTTGAGTCTAGATGATCAAATGGGAACGCGTTAGCCTCTTCTTCTGTAAAGAGCTGAACGCCAAACTCCCACTCTGGATAATCGCTGTTATCAATCGCTTCATACAAGTCACGACGATGATAATCAGGATCTGCGCCAGAGATTTTGACAGCCTCATCCCATGTGGTTGATTGAACGCCGAGTACAGGCTTCCAGTGAAAACGTACAAAGGTGCTCTTGCCATCTTTATCTAGTAGACGATAACTATGAATACCAAAGCCTTCCATCATGCGCAGGCTGCGCGGCAATGCTCTATCGCTCATCAGCCAAATCAGGTTGTGCATGGTTTCAGGGCTAAGCGAGACAAAGTCCCAAAACGTATCATGAGCAGAAGCAGCTTGTGGAAAGCCGCGATCAGGCTCAGGCTTAACCGCGTGTATCAAATCTGGGAACTTGATCGCATCTTGAATAAAGAAGATTGGCATATTGTTGCCGACGATATCCCAGTTGCCCTCTTCGGTATAGACTTTTACCGCAAATCCGCGTACATCACGTGGGGTATCTTTTGAGCCTTTATTGCCAGCAACAGTAGAAAAACGCGTGAACAACGGCGTCTGCTTGCCAGTCTCAGTCAAAATTTTAGCCGTCGTATATTCTTCTAATGATTCGGTCAATTCAAAATAACCGTGAGCGGCACTGCCGCGGGCATGAACCACACGCTCTGGGATACGCTCATGGTCAAAATGATTAATTTTTTCACGAAGGACAAAATCCTCTAGCAGTGTTGGCCCGCGTGCGCCTGCCTTTAGGGAGTTTTGGTTATCAGCGATAACGACGCCTTGCTGCGTAGTTAAAGCTTTAGTGTCATCTCCTGCGCGTTGGTGCGTCTCGCCACCATTGCCGCGCGTAGGGTTCATATCAACTGCGGGGTCCGTATGATCTATATTGGTTTTCATTGGGCATCCTAGCTTTTTTGGTTGTCGATTATAGGTAAGCTCATAAAAGAGCGACCATTCATAGTACCCAAAAAACCTAGCCGATACATGGTTTACCTTGTTGATATTTAGTTAACTTTTGCATTACTCAAAGATAATTTTTGCCGCGTTTTGTATTAAATCTACATCAATAACTCGTGCTTGTAATGTAGCTATTCTATAGGGTATGCTTTTATGCAAGCCTATAAGATATAGGTCATCTTCTTAGCATGCTCTTCTTTTAATTATTACACCTAATCATCTATAAAAAGAGGCTCTCTATGTCACTCCTGTCAAAGTCATCTACTCGCTCACTTATCGCTGGCGCATCATTAAGTCTGTTTGCTCTAACTGTGAGTCAAAGTGCACTAGCTATCACTGCTACAGACATTACCTATACGGTAGACAATCAAAACTATGAAGGCTATTACGCCAAAGCGGATCGACCAAGCGCCCCTTTTATTTTACTTATTCATGACTGGGATGGACTCACAGACTACGAGAAAAAACGTGCCGATATGCTAGCTGCTGAGGGCTATAACGTCCTAGCCGCTGATATGTTCGGTGCCGGTATTCGACCCACCGAAATAGCGGACAAAAAACGTCTGACTTCTGAGCTGTATGATGATAGAACCAAAATGCGCCGTTTACTTGCCGGCGCATTAACAGTAGGTCAGCAGCAGGGCAATAATGTTCGAAATGGCACCACGATGGGATATTGTTTTGGCGGAAGTGTGGCGTTAGAGCTTGCCCGATCCGGTTTTGAGCAAAAAGCATTTGTGCCCTTTCACGGCGGGCTTGAGCTTCCTACAGGTCAAAATTACAACACCACTCGCGGTGAGATTTTAGTCTTTCATGGCACAGCTGACGAAGCCGTTCCTTTAGAGGACTTTACCGCCCTTGGCAAGACTTTGGAGGCCAGTCAAGTACCGCACGAGATGATTACCTATAGCGGCGCGGTGCATGCTTTTACCGATTTTAATAATCCTGATAGATACAACGCCCGTGCAGATGAGCGCTCATGGAATCGTTATCTAACGTTTTTAGAAGACAGTTATAAATAGATCCATCAGCTTATATAACTTTGTACAAAGAGCATAAAGAGCATGAAGAGTATATAGGTACTTTTGTTATTGACACACCCTAGTTCTAGACCTCTTAGCTCTAAACTAGGGTGTGTTGTCTTTAAAACTTAGGAAATACCAACAAGGAGGACGAGATGCTATTACAGAACGATATATTACGCGCGCGTGTCAGATTATTAGGGTCGTTATTGGGAGAGGCGATAGCTCGTCAATCTGGAGAGGACACATTGAACACTATTGAGACGCTGCGTAAGGGCTTTATTCAACAGCGCCGTGAGCCAAACGCGCAAAGCAAGCAGCATCTTATCGACCTTATTGCCTCCTTGGACAATCCAACCCTCAAAAACGTTATTCGTGCTTTTTCTATCTACTTTTTTTTGGCCAATTTGACAGAAGAGAACCACTCGCGTGAGCAGCGCCGAGTCATGCGCGCTGAGTCCAATCAAAGCTGGGAGGGCTCGTTTCGCCGTACTTTGTTGGAATGCCGCGCGCGCAACATTACCCCTGAGCAAATAAAAGCCCTTATCGATCAGCTAAAATTTATCCCTGTCTTTACCGCTCACCCAACTGAGGCACGCAGACGCACGACGATGAATATCTTGCAGTCTTTGTATGAGCATAGTGATGCACTAAATCACGTGTCTGAGGAGAGCTTAGCGTTTGAGCAAGCCAAACAAAAAACAGCTGAGACCATCGATCTACTGTGGTCATCAGATGAGGTGCGCACGCGCAAGCCTTTGGTTTATGACGAGATCAATAACGGTCTGCACTATTTTAATGCCAGTTTGTTCACCGCCATTCCCAAAGTGTATTGCAACATAAAGAACGCCCTTGTCGATATCTATCCTGAATTAAGCGACTATCCCCTACCCGCCTTTGTCAATTTTGGCTCTTGGATAGGTGGTGATAGAGACGGCAATCCGTTTGTCACGCACGAGACCACTGAGATGGCAGTCCTTATGCATGCCAATACGGTGCTGCGTCATTATCAGGTATTACTCAAGCAATTACGCCGTGAGCTTATTCATAGCGATACTGTCGTCACTATTGCACCAGACGTTTATGCTCGTATTCAAGACTATAGTGAGCTGGATAAAAAAGTGTTTGGTTATAATCTTAATGACTATAACAACGAGCCGTATCGTAGGCTGCTATCGATTATTCTTGCCAAAGTCAAAGCCACTAATGAGCATATTCAAAGCCAAGGTACAGATATGCAAGCTGCATTTGACGCTTACCTGACGCCACAAGATTTATTAGATGATTTACGCCTGATTCGCCAGAGTGTTAATAAGCATGATAAGGCGCATGCCGATGGCGCTCTGCTCGATATGATACGCTTAGTCAAAACCTGCGGATTTCATCTAGCGGCGCTTGATATCCGTCAAGACTCAGGCTATCACGGCGAGGTTATCGCTGACATTTTCGCCAATGCCTCAAACCTACCTGATTATCACCACCTTAACGAATTAGAACGTCAAGAATGGCTAACGCGCTTGCTCAAAAACCCAGGGACACCGCTTATTTATAGTGATCATTTGAGCGAGCAAACCCGTGAACAGCTGGCTTTAATGCAGACAGTAGCTAATCTTCGTAAACTGGTCGGCGATGATACCTTTGGTAGTTATGTCATCTCAATGACCAACAACGCCAGTCAGATTTTAGAAGTGCTACTACTCATGCGTTTTGCAGGGTTATCTGGTATTGATGATAAGGGGCATTTATTTGCAGCACTACCTGTTGCGCCCTTGTTTGAGACGATCGATGATCTTAAAAATATCGATAAGATATTACCTACTGTCTTAGACAATCCACTGTATCGCCAGCTCCTTGAGCAAACTGATAATACTCAAGAGATTATGCTGGGCTATTCTGACTCTTCAAAAGATGGCGGCATAATAACCTCAGCTTGGCAGTTATACAGCGCCCAGCAGACCATCACGCGTATCGCTAATGAATACGGAATCCATACGCGTCTATTTCATGGTCGCGGCGGTTCAATTAGCCGCGGTGGTGGCTCAACTCATCAAGCCATTGCCGCTCAACCTACAGGCACTCTAGATGGTCAAATCAAATTCACTGAACAAGGTGAAGTACTATATGCCAAGTACGCTAATCCAGACACTGCCGTTTTCCAGCTGACTATGGGTATCACAGGCGCACTCAAAGCCAGTTCTTCTAAGTTTTTAGAACAGCCTCAGCACTTAGAGCGTTATGAGGATTTGTTCGCGCGTCTGGCCGATGCTGGTGAAACCCAATATCGGGCACTCACTGATCACACCGAAGGATTCTACTCATTTTATTCGCAGGCGACCCCTGTACAAGAGATATCCCTGCTCAATATCGGCTCGCGTCCTGCGCACCGTAAAAAAGGCTTACCTAGCAAGTCAACGATTCGCGCCATACCTTGGGTATTTGGCTGGTCGCTGGCGCGTTTTACCCTACCTGCGTGGTACGGCGTTGGTAGCGCTTTGAATAGCGTTAAACAAGACGAGGAGCTGATGAAGGAGATGAACGCCAACTGGCCTTTCTTTACTGTCTTTATAAGTAACATAGAGATGGCATTTACCAAGTCTGAGATGGACATTGCCCGCGCCTACAGCTTACTCTGCGATGATGAGAGTCTGCGCGAGCATATTATGAATGATGTAGTCAAAGAGCATGAGCTAACTCACTCTGGTCTTAACTCACTGCTCAACCAGCGGTCTTTATTATCTAACCAACAAGAGTTATCGGCATCTCTAGAATGGCGTAATGCCTACTTAGATCCGATTAACTATATCCAAATTGAGCTGCTCAAACGCTTACGGCAAAAGGGTGATGCTGATGACGACAAGGATAAGCTCGCTGTAGAAGATCCCCTGATTCGTAGTATAAATGCTCTCGCAGCAGGGTTACGTAACACGGGATAGCAGTGGCATCTCTACCTTATGCCTGCACTCTTTTTTGAAACACCAATATTTGGTTGTTTGCAGGCATATCGTATTGCGTTGATAACTGTAAATCATGCTTCTTTGCTAGAGTGAGGACGTCCTCTTTGTCACGGATACCACTAGCGGCATCACGTTGTTTTAATGATAAATCAAAACGTTGATTACTCTCGCTTGTGTACCTGCCATCTTCATTAAACGGGCCATAGACAATGAGCTTGCCATTCATAGGTAATGCATCACCTACCAATTCAATCAAGGTCTGAACCAAAGACCAGCTGATAATATGAAATGTGTTGGCAGTAAACACAGCATCGTAAGAGTCTCTGACATTATCAGTCAGTGGAATGGAATCACAAGTTAAATCAAATGCCAATGGCGCTCTTAAATTGGTCGTAGGATAAGTATCATGCCAAGCTTTTATATAAGAGTGGTTGCTCACAACATCACTAGTCTGCCAAATCAAATGAGGCAAGTTTGGTGCAAAATATACACTATGCTGACCCGTTCCTGAGCCTATCTCTAGCACCCGCGTATAACCTTGCAGCTCTACTTGCAAAACCTTTAAGATAACGTCTTTGTTATTTTCGCAAGCTTGAGAAAACGGTAATGGAGAAGTCATAGCTTTTTGGTCCAAATTACTTAGTTTGATCTTAGTGCTCTAAATTCTGTTTATATCTTCGTTAGCTATTTAACTAATAAATACCTGCTTCTACCCCAGCAGCTAAAGTCATAGCAAGTTCTTTTACTTGCTCAGTAAACTCCTCTTGCCACTCCCCTTTTAAAATGAGCGTATCTTGAATTTGATTCCAGCGCAGACCCGTGATGATCGTCTTCATAGCCAGTTTAGTCCCTGTACCATCAAACCCTGCTCGGATATACAGTGCGAGAGGTAGGCCTTGCTTGTGCTCCAAAACCGGATAATAACAGCGATCAAAAAAATCTTTGGTCAATCCTGCCATGTAAGATAAATTCTCTGTCGTGCCTAATAGCAAAGCATCTGCTGCCATTATATCTTCAGGCTGCGTATCTTGCGGAGACTTGAGTACCACATTGATATCAATATCGGGATGGTTGGCGCCATCAAAAGCTGCTTGTGCTAGTTTTTTGGTATTCTTTGAGGGCGAATGAGCAACTATGAGTAATGTTTTGGTCGTCATATCAACCACCATCTGCATAGCTAAAGGTTACGTTTTGAACCACATCTGGGTGGAGGCTACGAGCCACAGGACAAGTTAATGCTGTGTTGTAGAACACTTTTTGTGTTTTATCATCTAGCTTCTGTAAAAAATGCATAGCGACGTGTATCTCACTAACTCGTCTTGGATCAGATTCCATGATCTTAGTCACTTCAGCTGTAGTGCCCGTAATATCAATACCCATATCAGCAGCTTTAATACCGATAATAGTTAGCATACAACTGGCTAAGCTAGTCGCTAACAAATCCGTTGGCGAAAACGCCTCGCCTTTACCCTGGTTATCCGTTGGCGCATCTGTGATAATTTCGTTGCTAGATTGTAGATGCACTGCGCTCGTACGAAGTGAGCCTTGGTAATTAACTTTTGACGTACTCATACTGTTCTTCCTCATTAATATAGATTCTTATTCATTTAAAATTTTTAGTTGTAAACTTTTTTAATTATTATCAGCTGATGGTTTATCCTATGACAATTGTGCATTACAATTGCTTATTTAGTATGTCATACAATTGACCGAATGCCTAAAGGACTTCAACTCATGAATATTCATGACTTATCTGAGTATCAGCTTTACAAGCTAAAATCTATAGATCCCGCACTTAGCTCTGATTGGTATGAATCCGTTGAAAAAATATTGCCCAAATTGCACAAGAAAAGTCAGTACAGTATCTATAAGAATATACTAAAGCCTCGCGGTATAACGATTAGTGCAGACAAAAAATTAGTCTATAAGCGTCCTGAAACTCTGTCTTTTACGATTGGTAGTATCAAAACTAATAATAAAGATCTGATTTCCATTGCCTCTCATATGCTCATAGTCGTAAGCTCTGACATTAAAGCTTATAACGCGATAGCTTTGGCTGATAAAGTTGAAGCACTACTTGGCTACTTAGATAATTTAGAGGTTCATGATTCTCTACTAGATCAAAAAAGTCGTCATAGAATACGAATAGCATTTTTATACGAGTTAGCAAACTGGATTGACACTATAGAGTTAACCATACATTCAGGTCTACGTCAGCTAAATGATGATATCGTGAAGTCCTATTTTAAAGAAGTCTTTATCAAGCAGCAGATTCAAGGTAGAGACTTTAGAAGTTGGGATTCCTCTGATTTAGAATTTCAAGAACTTACACATTTTCCAGCGTTTATCAAAAAAGAAGGCTTAGATAGAAAGTTCTTTATCGTTGAAGGACAGCGTTACTGGTTTTTGATTGGTATTGCAGATCAGATCGATAAAAACCCGTACTCTTTTAGACGTTTTTTACATGAGGATAGTAGCGGCGGCGGTCACCATCAGTTTGTCTATCTTACTCATATTGTACTAGACAAAAAGCGTATGAAGGATTCTAAATATCTCACGCATTCTTCTTACTGTATGTCCAGATTATATACACTCGATAGAGGAGTGTCTGATACTATCTTAAAATTTGTGAATGAAATTAAACGCTTATACAGCTGCTATTTAAAACCTTTACTTAAAGAGCCGCTCGAACAAGATGGTAGTCAACCTGAAGTTATAATCAAAGAACGTCTTATCAAGTATGAAAAGCAGTTATCTCTGCTAATATGAGCTATGCTGAAGAAACCGTACAAGTAAACTTGGTAAACTAAGCATATTAATCGGAGTTTATCATGGTCAAGAAA
>CANLXO010000011.1 GCA_947495055.1 uncultured Psychrobacter sp.
TCATAAATATCGCAACCGTCGTCAGCGCTATGATCTTAGAATGAAGCTGTTTGCTGGTATCATTAATTCCGAGCTTAACCTATGACTTTTGCAAGAGGTCTACTTTATAGCTATTTAAAGGCAGTATTAAACAGCAACTGCTAAGCACTACTCTACTACTCACCCTAATGCGAATGACTCCTCTATGACAAATTTGACGAGCAAAATAACGAACGCGGCGCAGCCTATAATACAAACGTGGCGTATAGCGAACACCTCTACGGTTTGGGCACATTGCGCCAGCGTAGGGTTCTTTGGTTTTTTATCTATATTTCCTGTGATGGCGGTGTTTGTACTGATTTATGGCTTGCTGTTCTCGCCTACTCAAATGCAAGAACAGATTGCCCTGCTTCAAGCGTATGTACCTGGCTCTGTCTATGATGTCATAAACAGTCGCCTGACTGATTTGACGTCCAATACCAACTCGCGCTTGACCTTTAGTCTACTGCTCTCAAGTGTGCTTGCTCTATATGCAGGCTCTAAAGGTATCAAATATCTGATTTTGCTTATCAATTTGGCCTTTCATATTAATGAGGAGCGCGGACTTATACAGAGCACGATTCGATCATTGAGCTTAACTTTAGCCGCTGTCATGGTAGTGATTGTCGCTATCTCCTCTATTGCCCTTGTGCCCTTGGTAGCCGCCTATTTTCCTTTTTCGCAGTTCGTTGAGACGATAGCGCTATGGAGCAGATGGCCTATACTTGCAGGTATTATATTTTTAAGCTTTTTGACTTTGTATCGTTTTGGGCCAAATCGTGATGCTGTCGCATTAAAAAAGCTGATGCCAGGCGCGGCGCTTGCCACCATACTTTGGATTGTACTGTCGGTACTGTTCTCTATTTATGTGCAAAACTTTAATAACTATAGTGCTGAATTTGGCGCACTATCAGCAGCGGTCGTCATTATGCTATGGCTGTATTATTCCGCCTTTATTGTAGCCTTTGGGGCGATTTATAATTTTGAATCCATAGAAAACTCAAAACCTGTTGCGATCCATGTTTATCAATAAGCGACTACTTATTTAGCTTATGATCATGTCACTTTCGATCGTGACATTTAAATAAAAATTATTTTAAAACTTTTAACACCAGCCTTTTACTTTATTGCTACAGGATTTTGCAGTCATGACTGACTCTCATAATGATTTAAACAAAGCAGACTTAGCGGATGATAGTCACACTACAAATGATCTTGAGCATCCCTCTACAAACTATCAGCGTACAACAGACAAGGATAAGGACTCTTCGATAATCAAAAAAGCCATACTTGCCCTCGTCATCCTTGGTGTGCTGGGTCTGATCGCTTATGGGCTATTTAAAAGTAGTCAAAACAGTGCGCCTGAGACTATTACGTTGCAAGGACAGATGCAAATGCGTCAGACCTCTATCGCAGCTAAAGTCCCTGGACGCATCGCCAAGATACTAGTGAGTGAGGGCGATATGGTCCAGGCAGGACAGCAGCTCATAGAGATGGACTCACCTGAGATTAATGCCAAAATCAATCAAGCGCGCGCAGGCAGGCAAGCCGCGCAAAGTCAGTTGGATAAAGCACAGAATGGCGCCCGCCCGCAGGAAATCGCGCAAGCAAAAGCGGCTTGGCAAGCGAATAAAGCGGCATCAGATTTGGCGCAAAACACCTATCAGCGTGTCAATCGCCTCTATGAAGAGGGACTAATGGCACGGCAAAAACGTGATGAAGCGTACGCGCAGTACTTAGCTACCCAAGATCAGACCGAAGCGGCGCGCCTGCAATACGAGCTGGCTATGGAGGGCGCACGCAGTGAAGACAAATCAGCGGCGGCGGCGCAAGTAGCACAAGTGGACGCGCAATTAGAAGAGGCTTTGGTCGCCCGCGAGGAAGCCAATTTAAAAAGTCTGATATCAGGGGTCGTGGATTCAGTCATCGTCAATACAGGTGAGGTCATCGGTCAAGGCGTACCTATACTGACCTTGGTTAATACTGATGATCAGTGGGTCGTCCTCAACGTCACTGAAACCTATCTCAATCAATTTGCTATCGGTCAGCAGTTTACCGGGACTATTCCTGCGCTATCGTCAGCCAATAACCCTTTCGATATGCAATTTATAGTCTATGCCAGCTCTAGCTTATCTGACTTTGCCACTTGGCGCCCGACCAATAATGACGATGGCTTTGATGTGCGCACCTTTGAGATTAAAGCGCGTCCTGTCAATCCTGATACGCGTATACGCGCTGGTATGAGCGTTATTGTCACTATCGACTCGTCACTTCTCCAAGAGTAGGCTATGTTTTTAACTGAGCTTGGCAAAGTTTTTGTGCGTAGTGCGACTTATGAGCGCCAGTTTTTGTTTAAAAATCCTTGGGATCTAGCCATGGTGCTGTGGATACCACTGGCGACTATCTTGTTGGTGTGGTGGATATTTTCGCAGACGCAGATCACTAACTTGCCTATTGGCGTTATGGACGAAGATCGCGGGCCTGTTGCCAATACAGTAGTGCGTTATTTGGATGCCAGCCCTAGTTTGAGGGTCAAACAGCTTTATCATACACAAGCTGATGCCAAGGCGGCTATTTTGCAACGTGATATTTATGCCTTAGTTATTATCCCCGAGAACTTCTCAAACCGTATTAACTCAAGCCAGCCTGCCCCTATTATTCTGCAAGTCAATGCACAATACGGCACACATTCAGGCATCATCCAGACCAGTGTGCAGGGCGTTGTTGGCACACTATCAGCAGGCGTTGAGATACAGCGCCTCATCAAGCAAGGCATGTCGCCCACTCAAGCGGCTATCGCCTACTCGCCCATATCCATTCAGCGCACCAGCTTGTTTAATGCAGTTAATAACTATCAGCAGTTTTTGGGCTCAACGGTGATACCGGCGCTACTACATATTTTGGCGATGGTCATTGGCGCGACGACTATTGGTCGTGAACTACGGGATAGAACGCTTGGACAATGGTATCGCTATATTCATACTGGTACTTCTGACTTGAGGCGTTTAACTGATAGCGAGCAGCGCTTGGCGAGCAAAGAGGTTATACATAGTGAGTCAGTAGCCTTTGACCATATGACTAAAAAAGCAAGCTTGTCAGTACTTTTATTTGGATTACTGGGTAAGTATTTTTGGCCAGTACTGGCTTATAGTTTATGGGCTGCATTAACGCTATGGCTGGCAACACCGCAAGATAACATTGCTCTTGATGCTATGCTGACTACCTATGCCGCCTTTAGTCTGCTGATGATATTGTCTTTTTGGCTGGGAGCCATCTTTACTCTAGGGTCGTTCTCTTTGCGCATGGGACTGTCCTCTACCGGCTTTATCTCCGTGCCTTCTTATGCTTTTGCTGGGGTCACTTATCCCTACATTGCTATTAGTGATAACGCCAAATACTGGGCCGACGCGCTACCCTTAACCCACTATCTTAAGCTCCATATCGCTCAATTACAGATGGCAGCCCCTGTCGCTATCTCCTTGCCTATCGTATACGGTTTGCTATTGGCAAGCTGTCTGACAATGCTGCTGAGCACCTTACTCACCAAACGCGCGTTGGCTCATCCTGAGCGCTGGGGAGCACGCTAATGTCTACGTCCTCAACGCCTAATCCTATCAGTTCTGATAAGCCATCGACTCATCAAAGCTTGGCACCCAAAACTTTTTGGGACAGCTATTTGCAAACGATAAAGGATGTGTTCACAGATAAAGGCGTGCTGCTCATGCTGATTATCGCCCCTATCATTTACGGCTTCTTTTATCCCTGGCCGTACTCCACTGAAGTGGTCAACAATGTCCCCGTAGGCATCGTCGATTATGACAATAGCACTCTATCGCGCACGATTGCGCGTTACGCTAGCGCCAGTCCGCAACTTGAAACTCGGTCGTTCGCTACTGAGCAAGACGCCAAAGCTGCCATATGGTTGGATGACATCGCAGGCTTTATGATTATCCCAAGCGGGCTTGAGCAGCAAGTACTCTCAGGAAAATCGGCGAGTGTCAGCGTATTGGGTAATGGCGGCTATTTCTTATTAAACAAAAACGTACAGATGGGATTTTTGCAGGCAGTCAGTACGGTGTCGGCAGGCATTGAGATCAAAAAGAACGTCGCTCAAGGAGCTTATACGTCTACTGCTGCCCAAAACACGCAGGCCGTGCCGCTACAGATCGTCCCTTTATATAATCAAACCGAAGGCTATGGCGCTTATGTCGTACCTGCAGTATCTATTATTATTTTGCAGCAGACCTTACTGATTGCTGTCGCCATGCTCATCGGAACTTGGTATGAGCAGCGCAGGCACGCCACCTCTATTCGCGGTTGGCTTGGGCGTATCGCAGCCTTTGCTACGCTAAGCTTCGTTGTGGGCTGTTTTTATTATGGCTGGACGTTTGAGCTTAATAATTATCCGCGTGGACAAAACATGCTTGGTAGCTTGTTGTTCTTGACGCTGTTCTGCCCGACAGTGGCGACCCTCGGCTGCGTGTTTGGACTTTGGCTGCGTCAGCGCGAGCGAAGCATGCAAATTCTTATTTTCAGCTCGCTACCGCTGTTTTTTGTCAGTGGTTATCCTTGGCCTGCCAGTCAATTGCCTGAGGTGCTACAAGTGCTGCGTTGGCTGGTACCGACGACGCCTGCGATTAACACCTCAGTACAGCTAAATCAGATGGGCGCAAGCTTCTATCAAGTCGCTACAGGCTTTTATGCGCTGGCGGGTTTGTGGCTATTGTACTTTGTCCTATTGCTGCTTTTGCGCAAGCGTACCGAACCTAAAGTATCCTAACCCTACTTTAAAAACCAAAAAACGCCTACCGTTAAGTAGACGTTTTTTAATATTAAATCTAAGTTACTTTTTAATTCACAGGATAATTAAAATACCCGATTGAGACCGTTTAGCGCCGCTACTCGGTACGCCTCTGCCATCGTTGGGTAGTTAAAGGTGGTATTGACAAAATATTCAAGCGTTGCATGACATTTCATCACCGCCTGTCCGATATGGATAATCTCTGAGGCATGGTTACCGTAGCAATGAATACCTAGTATCTCTAGCGTCTCACGGTGGAATAAGATCTTAAGAACGCCAGTACGCTCACCGATGATTTGTGCGCGCGCTAGATGCTTAAAGAACGCCTGCCCGACCTCATAAGGAACCTTTTCGTCCGTGAGCTCCTGCTCTGTCTTGCCGATACTTGAGATCTCAGGAATGGTATAGATACCCGTTGGCACGCTAGAGACCGGTTCTGCGTCGCTATCCCCTGTCATAAATGCCGCCGCGCAGCGCCCCTGATCATAAGCGGCAGAGGCAAGAGAGGGCCAACCGATGACGTCACCTGCCGCGTAAATGTTCTCAACCTCAGTGCGGTATGTATCATCGACTTTGAGCTGACCACGGCTATTGGCCTCTAAACCAATTGCTGCTAAATTTAGCCCTTCTGTATTTCCTGAGCGTCCATTTGACCACAAAATAGCGTCGGATTTGATTTTCTTACCACTCTTTAGATACAAGACCACATGATCATCATGTGTCTCAAGATGATCAATTTCCTCATTATTACGGATAAGCACACCAAATTGTCTAAAGTCATGCGCTAGAGCGTCGCTGATCTCACTATCTAAGTAGCTGAGCAGTTTGCCCTGATTATTGATCAGATCAACCTTATAACCAAGACCGGTAAAGATAGAAGCGTACTCACAGCCAATCACGCCAGCACCATAGATAATGATCTTTCTGACAACATAATCCATCTGAAGAATTTTGTCAGAATCAAAAACTCGCGGATGATCAAAGTCTAAAATATCAGGACGATAAGGACGGCTACCCACGGTAATAATGGCTTTGTTGAAGGTTACGGTTTCAAAGATGTTTTCATCCGTTTCGACGCGCAAGGTGTTGGCATCGACGAAGCTTGCCCAACCTTGAATCACATCGATTCTATTGCGCTCATAAAAGCGCGTATGGGTACTAACCTGACTGCGTATGACCTTGCGTGCGTTCGCCAGTACTTTGTTAAGTGGGACTTGCTGATACTCAAGCGCCTTGGTAAACATAGGATCACGGCGAAAATTAATGAGGTTAAATACCGATTGGCGAAGGGCTTTACTTGGAATAGTGCCGACATGCGTTGAGTTGCCACCAACCTGATCACGTGGATCGATGACGGCGACTTTTTTGCCAGACTTAGTCAGCTTCATAGCAGCCGCTTCACCAGCGGGACCGGCTCCTAGGATGACAGCATCGTACTCAAAATCATGCTTATCGCCTTTGATACGCTGTGAGTCTTTGGTAAAGCCTGATTTGATATCGATACGCTTATCATCGAGCGGGTTAACCAGATCGGGGTGATGCATAACATCATCAGTGACTTGCTCGTGCGTTTGTTCAATTTTTTCCTGTTTGCTCTGATCGTGTGTCTGCTCTGGCAGCGCAACTTCGCCGCCCTCTTTATTTGAGACCTCAGTCTGCGTATCTTCACCAACGTTATTGGTCTCATCATGATTGATGTCTTTTTGATCTGTCGTCTCGTTCTTATTTTTACTTCCCATTGGACCCTCTTTATTTACGATAGCCATGCTATCTATTTAATTGAGTTTTATTATGACGCTATTAAAATCTAAACACTTAAAATCTAAACACTTAAGTATCTAAAACTTAAGTATCAAACACGCCCTAACCAATACGGCGTTTAAGACCCGTCATTTGCAATATACGCGTGGCGATCTCTTCAACAGACATCTCTGAAACATCAAGATTGGGTATACCTTGTGAGGTATAAATACCTTGTATGGCGCGCTGTTCTTGTTGCACCTGCTGATAGCTAGAATAGCGGCTGCCTGCTCGGCGCTCTTGGCGTATCTTTACCAAACGATCAGTGTCAATCATCAGACCAAACAGCTTGTCTTTGTGCTCACGTAGTGATTTGGGCAGTTGATTATCGTACAAGTCATCTTCGGTTAGTGGATAGTTGGCGGCGCGAATACCAAATTGTAGCGCCAAATACAAAGAGGTTGGTGTTTTGCCTGAGCGTGAGACACCAATTAAGATGATATCTGCCATACTATAATGACGAGTACGTGCGCCATCGTCATTATCCAGAGCAAAATGCACCGCATCGATGCGCTCTTTATAAGTTTCAGAGTCCACATTGTCATGAGCATGACCTGAGTGCGCGTCTGGCTCAACCCCTATTTCCTCTGCAATGCGCCCAATCAAACCCTCATACATATCCAAGTTGCAGCTATGCGCAGAATTGATTTTTTCTCTAATCTGGTCGCTCACAATCGTATCAAAAACAAAAGGCAGTAAACCATCACGCTGATAAGCCAAATTAATCTGCTCAACCGCGCTCTCAGCACGCTCTAGGCTATCGACATAAGGCAATACTTTGGTCTCAAAAGGTACTGAGGCGAACTGACTCAAAATAGAGCGACCCAAAGTCTCAGCAGTGATAGCAGTACCGTCTGATATAAAAAACGCCGTTCTTATCGTTTGTGAGTTGTCTAAGCTGAGCGCATGATGATTTTGAATAGTAGGCATGTCTGGTTCGGATGGATTGCTTGAATACATAGCTAAGTACCTCAATTGATTGTAGTCATTATACCTATATATAAGTCAGTAATCCCAACCAATGTTACCATAACTGCTCCATATTTGAGCCAAGCGCCATACTATTGTCTTATACATCAATATAGTCTGTTTATGGTGTTGATAGACTTAATTCGGTAAAAACTAATTTTTTGACGCTATAGTTTGTAAATTTTCAATAAATTTTAGTTGCACCTCTCGAAATCTGCTAAATATAGCGTTATAATCCACCATTATAATCCTTACTAAATAACCTTATTTTTTGGAGTTATCATGGCAGCGCATTCTTCAGCACTTGTAATCAATCTAGATCAGCTAGGAAAAAACGACATTGATACGGTTGGCGGCAAGAATGCGTCACTCGGTGAGATGATCAGTCACCTATCTGATTTGGGCGTTAGTGTCCCTGGCGGCTTCGCGACTACGGCAGATGCTTTTAACCGTTTTTTAACAGAAACGGGTTTGCTTGATAAGATTAACAATGAGCTTAAAGCCCTAGATGTTAATGACGTTAATAAGCTTGCTGCTACGGGTAAAAAAATCCGTAACTGGATCATAGAGCAAGAGCTGCCAGAAGATCTTGAAAAAGAGGTGCGTCAAGCGTTTGAAGAGATGACTGGCGGCGAAGACATCGCAGTTGCCGTACGTTCATCAGCGACAGCAGAGGATCTACCTGATGCCTCATTTGCTGGTCAACAAGAGACTTATCTGAACATTCGCGGTATCGATAACGTGCTTGTCGCTATTAAAGAAGTCTTCTCTTCATTGTACAATGACCGTGCTATCTCTTATCGCGTACATAAAGGCTTTGAGCACGAAGGCGTGGCGCTATCTGCTGGTATTCAGCGTATGGTACGCTCAGAGACGGGCGCTGCGGGCGTCATGTTCACGCTAGATACCGAAAGTGGTTTTGATGAAGTGGTCTTTATCACTTCAAGCTATGGCTTGGGCGAGATGGTCGTGCAAGGCGCGGTCAACCCTGATGAGTTTTATGTCTCTAAGCGCCTGCTTGCTAATGATAAGCCTTCTGTGGTTCGCCGCAACTTGGGCAGCAAACACAAAAAGATGGTCTACGGCGATGAAGGCAGCACGGCTAAATCTGTTAAAGTCATTGATGTCGAAAAACAAGAGCGCATGCAGTTCTCATTATCGACCAATGAGCTGACCGAACTTGCTAAGCAAGCGGTGGTCATCGAAAAGCACTATGGTCAGTCGATGGATATCGAATGGGCCAAAGACGGTGATAGCGGCGAGATCTTCATCGTCCAAGCGCGTCCTGAGACCGTCAAGAGCCGTCAAGACAGCAACGTTATGGAACGCTACGTTATCAACACAGGCGACGCTAAAGTCCTCTGTGAGGGTCGCTCAATCGGTCAGCGTATCGGTTCAGGTAAAGTGCGCGTTGTCAGTAATTTGAACGAGATGGACAAGGTTGAGGACGGTGATGTCTTAGTCTCTGATATGACCGATCCTGATTGGGAACCGGTCATGAAGCGTGCCTCTGCTATTATCACCAATCGCGGTGGACGTACTTGTCACGCCGCTATTATCGCGCGCGAGCTTGGCGTTCCTGCTATCGTCGGTTGTGGTAATGCCACTGAAATTTTGGTCGATGGTCAAGACGTGACTGCTTCTTGTGCCGAAGGCGATACAGGCTTCATCTACGAAGGTCAGATCGACTTTGACGTGCAGACCAACTCTATTGAGTCTATGCCAGAGCTTGCCTTTAAGATTATGATGAACGTCGGTAATCCAGACCGCGCCTTCTCATTTGCACAGATGCCAAACGAAGGCATTGGTCTTGCCCGCCTTGAATTTATTATCAACCGTATGATTGGCGTGCATCCAAAAGCATTGCTGAACATGAATAGTCTGCCGCGTGAGATATCACAAGCCATCACTGAGCGTATCGCTGGTTATGCCTCCCCTGTTGATTTTTATGTTGATAAATTGGTTGAAGGTATCTCAACGCTCGCTGTTGCTTTTATGGATCAGCCGGTTATCGTACGTATGTCAGATTTCAAATCGAACGAATATGCCAATCTTTTGGGCGGTAAGTTATACGAGCCATCAGAAGAGAATCCAATGCTCGGTTTCCGCGGCGCCAGTCGTTATGTCTCTGATAACTTCCGTGACTGCTTTGAGCTTGAGTGTAAAGCGCTCAAACGCGTACGTGACGAGATGGGTTTAACCAACGTCGAGATTATGATTCCATTTGTGCGTACCGTTGATGAAGCGGCGCAAGTAATTGAATTACTAGAAAATAATGGTCTTAAACGCGGCGAGAACGGTCTACGCATTATCATGATGTGTGAGCTGCCAACCAACGCTCTGCTTGCTGATGAGTTCCTAGAGCATTTTGATGGCTTCTCGATTGGTTCAAACGATTTGACTCAGCTCACCCTAGGTCTTGATCGTGATTCAGGTATCGTCTCACACTTATTTGATGAGCGTGATCCAGCTGTCAAAAAGCTGCTGTCTATGGCGATTGAAGCTTGTAACAAAGCGGGTAAATACATTGGTATTTGTGGTCAAGGGCCATCGGATCATCCAGATCTAGCGTTTTGGCTTATGGAGCAAGGGATTACCTCGGTGTCATTAAATCCAGACTCAGTCCTAGATACTTGGTTCTTCTTAGCAGGTGAAGAAGCTAAATAGCGTTTTGTAGCGACTCATAATTATTTATAAGTCGCGTAACGTCAGCATAAAGAGTCATTAGCACTACCTTTTAGGGTTTGTTTGCTCATTTTCATTGTTTTTAATGAGATGGCAGGCAGGCCCTAAGTTGTATTTACTCTTTAACTATTTTTAACTGGCAAAGTTTGGCTGACAAAAGCTATTGCAAACGTTTACAATAAGGTACTTAGAGTTAGTGCTGGCTTTATGACAGTGCTCTTGTTATAAGCAACTTTGACCCAATACTATAATTCATAAATAGCGAATTAAGAAATAACCTACTATGCAAATTTTTCTCGCTCGAAATAACGTACAAGCAGGTCCTTATGATTTAAACCAGCTCAACATCATGCTGGCCTCTGGTGAAGTGACGCTGGACGATCTGATATGGCATGAAGGTTTAGATCAGTGGCAACGAATCGGTAATCTGACGGGCAATCAGCCTGTGTACAGACCCAGCACAGTTGTGACTAATGATACCAGTCATGATGATTCAATTATTAATAATGTGACCGTGTTTCCAGAGGATACGCCCAACAGCGCTCAAGGTGGCAACAACGTCTCTCTTGATAGATTGTACGGCAAACCTGAGCGCCCAAAAGCGGACATCAAAGGTGGCATGACGAGTAATCCTCTGCATAAGCCAAATAATGTCTCACTCAATAAATCTAGCCCTAAGGCGCTAGCGACGGACAAGGTGCTCGGCGATGTGGTATTAGCGCCTATCATGTCTCGCATGCTAGCAACGGTTATTAATGCATTGTTATATGTACTTGCGATTTTGCCTTTGGTACTTGCGCTGACTAAGCTTGATATTGACTATAGCAAGTTTGAAAACATCCAAGATATGGACGCCGCTTATCAGTATTCTATGACCTTGATGGAGAGCTTGCCAAGCTCTACTTTGATGATGTCGCAAGTGATGGTCTTTGGTCTATTTGCTTTGCAGCTGGTGTTCATCACTATGCGCGGACAGTCATTAGGTAAGCTACTCACAGGTATTCGCGTTGTTGATCAAACGACTCATCGCCTGCCGTCATTTATCAAGCTGATCGGTATGCGTACCTTGTTGCTATTTATTATTTATAACTTGTTGTTTTCTTTTACTAGCTTTTTAGGTTTTGTCGTCATTGCCGTACATTATTATATGGCGTCTAAAAATGCTGAGAACATTGGTTGGCATGATAAACTAGCTAAAACCTTAGTGGTAAAAGCGGATAGTAGCCAGTTGGTCAAACAGCCAAAAATAAAGTAGGTGCAAATCAGTACAGAATGAGCAGCGCTTGGTCGCTGCTTTTTTGTGAGTGCTCGCTTTCGAAAGTATTGTTTTCGAAGATATGATATTAGACTTTGTATTAACCTTTGAGTGCTGCTATAATACGGCGCTTTATATCCTAAGCTTCTCGTCCCTACTTTATAAAATCTAATGCTTATAAAAGCTGACACTACATTTTATAAAATTTAAGACTAAGTTTACCTTATAAATCTCCTTGCTACCTGCATAGGGCCGGTAGCTACTAATCCGTAAGGAGTCCAAATGCGACATTACGAACTGGTGTTACTTGTACACCCAGACCAAAGCGACCAGGTGGTCGGCATGGTTGAGCGCTACATCAAGTTAGTTCAAGACAATGGCGGCGCAATCCACCGCCTAGAAGATTGGGGCCGCCGTCAACTGGCTTATCCAATCAACAAGATTCATAAAGCTCATTATGTGTTATTCAACATCGAAACTGACGGTGAGACTTTAGCTGAGCTTGAAGAGCTGTTCCGTTATAACGACGCCATCATCCGTAGCTTAGTCATGCGCCGTGATGAAGCGGTCACTGAAGAGTCGCAGTTAGCTAAAAATGCCGATGAAAAACGTGCACGCAAAGCTACTACTCCACGTCGTTCAGACGACAATGATAACGACAACAGTGAAGACTAATTAAAGGAGAATACTTATGGCACGTTTCTATCGCCGTCGCAAATTCTGCCGTTTCACTGCTGAGGGCATCACTCACATCGATTATAAAGATGTTGAATTGCTAAAACAGTACATCAGTGACAATGGCAAAATCGTACCGAGCCGTATTACCGGTACGTCTACAAAGTATCAGCGTCAGCTTGCCACTGCTATTAAGCAAGCTCGCTATTTGTCGCTATTACCGTACACTGATAATCATCAGGGTTAACTGTTAACTAGGAGTGACTCATGCAAATTATTTTGTTACAGCGTATCGTCAACCTGGGTAAACTCGGTGAAACTGTCGATGTAAAACCAGGTTACGGACGTAACTTTCTTATCCCTCATGGCAAGGCTCTACCTGCTACTAAAGCGAATATCGAAAAGTTCGAAGCGCGCCGCGCTGAACTTGAAGCTGAAGAAGCTAAAGAAGTCGCTACTGCTCAAGAACGTGCTGATGCGCTAACTGACGTTAATGTCATTATGCGTGCAAAATCAGGCGACGAAGGCAAGCTATTTGGTTCTATTGGTACGCGCGATATCGCTGAAGCTTTGACTAACTCAGGTCTAGAAGTAGACCGCGCTGAGATTAAGCTGCCTGAAGGCACGCTACGTCAAATCGGCGAGTACAGTGTTGATATTCAGCTGCATCATGACGTTACGGCAACTATCTTGGTCACCATTCTTTCTGAAGATGGCGATGACGAAGATGCTGACGTAGAAGAAGACAACGCTGAGAGCGAAGAGACTTCTGAAGAGTAATTTTTAGAACATCTCGTTTAAGTCTAAAGAAAGCCAGTGACTCTATGTTGCTGGCTTTTTTGTGTTTATAGATTTGATGATGAATCATATTAAAGGCTAAAAATGTGCCATTAATTTGAAATTAACACTTCGTCATAAACGGGCGCGATGACTTTTGAGCCGTAGAGGCTTAAGTGATCATCATCTAAATAAAGAGGTACCTTATCTATATCGCCGTAACACCATTGTTTGTCACACAAGTAAGGAAGAGGATCTAGTATTTTTGCACCGCATTGCTCTGCTGCTTCGTTTTGCATTCTAAAAGCATCTTGATGACGCTGGTCATATTCATCAATTGGCATCTTAATATTGCTATTAGCGCCTTTCAATAGTATTGATCTAAACATAGTGATAGGCACATCTTTCTTCATTTCAGGCGTAGGTTTGAGTAAATAAACAGGATGGTTTTTAGCGAATTCACATATCGTATCAACCATATGACCCGTTATGTTTTCTTTGTAGTCATCTGTTATGTCCATAAAAATCTTATCGATAAATTTATTGGGTGATAAGGAGAAAGTAGTGGTTTCTTCGTTGGGACCATTCAGGTATTCAGACACGCGGTTTATGATAATAACAGGTATATCTGGATACTGTGTCGCCACGGTAGTAATAACGTTAGCTACCAGCTGTCCGCAATTATAATCTGGGTTTTTGCCATTATCGTCAACTTTGAATACCCCTTTTATCGTAGGACAAGCTGCCATACCAAAGCTTACAATACTGCCTCCGTGCAGCGCCGCTCTGTCACCAATAGCAACATTTTGAGCTTGAGCGTGGCTGTCGCCTATAACAATAGCTTTGATTTCACCCTCGCCATAAATACAAGCAGGAGAGTGACCATTTTCAACTTTACCGCAAACGGCTTCTCTAGGATCCTCTTGTTGCTGATTAATGATGGATATCTGATCTGTTGTCAACCTATGGGGCGTGATCTCATCAGATTTAGCGTACAAAGTACCACCTATGACTATGATAACTACTGCCATCAAAAGCGGTTTATTATAAAAATAACTAGAACGGTTCGTAAGTGCTTTTTTAAACCGAATATTTTCTACGTATTTATAACTCAAAAACCCCAGCACAACTGAGAGTGCCATGCCCAGATAAATATAAGCCTCACTCAATGAAAAATAGTATATAGCGACGACCAAAGGCCAATGCCATAGATAAATCGAATAAGACCAAGCCCCTAATTTTTGAAAGATAATATTGCTAGTGAATACACTAGTATCACGCTGCGCTTGAATAACTAAAAAAGCACCGACTACAGGAAAAGCAGCCAAATAACCTGGCCAAGGATTAGCAGCTGATATTAAAAAGTAAGAGCCAATTATTAGGAATAGCCCTAGCCATTCAAGCGCTCTTTTTTGTTGCGGTTTTAGAGTAAAAGGATAAAGATAAGCGACCCCGCCAAGCATCATCTCCCAAGCTCTAGTAGGCAGATAATAATAAGACAAAACAGGCCATTGATAAGTTGCTATGGCACTAAATAAGAAACCAAACACTGTCGATAGCAGCACTATAATGCGCATAGCTTTTAAAGACACAAGCTTATTTAGGGCAACCAATATCAGCGGATAAACAATATAAAACTGCCACTCCACTGACAACGACCAGCTGTGCAATAACCACTTCTCATGAGATGCCACATCGAAATAGCCTGTTTCTGTGCCGTAAATAAAGTTGGAGACAAAACCTATGCTCGTAGCCGCATGCTTCGCTAAACGTCGATACTCAGGCGGCGTTAGAAAAAACCAACCAAAGATAAGCAGCACCGTACAAAGCAGTGCAAGGGCTGGAATAATTCTATTCGCACGAGCCACATAAAATCTCGAAAGCGAAAATCTTTGTTGATCAATATCTCGAAATATTATCCCTGTCATCAAAAAACCTGAAATGACGAAGAAGACATCAACGCCTGCAAAACCGCCTGGCATCCAAGAAGCGTTGAAATGGAACAGTACTACAGCGATGACTGCAATAGCTCTAAGACCGTTGATATCTTGTCTAAACTTCATAACTTTAATGATTAGGTACCTATTTAAAAATAGCAATATATAGTTTACGTTCATTTCTGAACATAAAGGGTGTCTGACTACTCACTTCTCAATGTCTTCAAAGAGCATCAAATCATAAGAACAATTCTATATCAATGCGCTCTAGATAATCCACTGAACGTGGCCAGTCGGCAGCGACTTGTGGTATATCTTGTCCACTGGTAATCATCTTGGCAGCATTAATCCAGCCCGCATGACCTATTGCTAGTATTGGGGTGTTGCCTTGTTCAACGAGCCTTTTCGCCAACCAGCCTTCAACACGGTCAAATAGCTGCTGCAGACTTTCCCCATTATCTGGCGTAAAGTGCGCAAAGTTATCGCACCAGTCGTCAATCTCTTGCTTAGCGATTTGCTCCCAAGGGCGACCATCCCATTCGCCAAAATTAATCTCAGCAAGCTCAGGCGCGACTCGATACTGAAAACCACGTTGCGCCAGTATCTGTCCGACTTTCAATGAGCGTTGTAATGGGCTTACCCAAATGACTTTAGGTAATTGATGCAAACGGGTAAATCGCTCGATTTGATTGGCAAGACGCTTTAATTTACGCCTATCTACCCCTATGTCCGTTTGCCCAATACAAATACCCTCAGCAGCAATAGGTTTAGGATGACGCCAAATGTAAAGAGTCATTGATTGATTAGCCTTTTCTAAAGATTTCTTTTGAATTATAAAAAAGGTATAGAGGCAGCGAGCCCAGCATAAATAGCGACTTCACTCAGCTGTTGTGTCGCCCCTAAACCATCGCCAGTATAGCCATCCAGACGCCTACGTAATAAGCGCCGCATATATTCAGTGGCAACTAACGCCAACACTAAGGCTAATAACCACTGACCGATGCTAATCTGCTGTATGGCATTAGGAAATATAACCATTACTAAAACTCCTGCCACCAGCAACCAACCGCTACTGAATAACCCTTGTAACGCTGTCAGCTGCTGCGCCATCGGCTTGGCTTTGGCATGTTCTATCTCACCGCCATACGGCAGCAGCGCAAGCAGGCTAATACATAGCAAACGCGACGCAGTATGCCCAATAATCAGCGCGACGATAGCCACCGATAACGGCATGGTGGCTAACAAGGAAATCTTTAAGAGTAATGCTGACACTAAACCTAACACGCCATATGTCCCCAAGCGCGAGTCTTTCATGATAGTCAGCGTGCGCTCACGTGTCAGACCGCCACCCAAACCATCGCAACTATCCGCAAGACCATCTTCGTGAAAAGCGCCCGTGAGCTTAATCCCGAATACCGTACTCAGCACTGCAGCGACCAATGGTGTAAATAAAATACTGCCGAGCCAAAACACACCAGCGCAAAGTAGTCCAACCAGCAAACCGACTGCGGGAAAATGACGACTGCTCTGGTGTAGCCATTGGGGATTATAATTTTTGAATGGCGGGACTGGCAATCGAGTCAAAAACTGAATGGCTACCAGTAACAATATCCATTCGTGCTTTATGAATTGACCAACGCTTTTAGGCGAAGACTGCTGTAACGGCTCTGGCTGATTTAACGCCTGTTTTGATGGCTTTTTTGATAATTGTGACATTAGTTGTTTTGCTCACTGATTCCAGCATCACTAAAGCTTGCCATCTCATTGATAATGGCACAAGCTGACTGCAATAATGGATAAGCAAGCGCTGCCCCGCTACCTTCGCCCAAGCGCATACCCATATCGAGTAATGGCTCAGCATTAAGTAATTTTAATAAATGCGCATGTCCTGGCTCGACTGAATGATGGGCGAAAATAGCATATTGAGCGACACCTGGTGCTAGATGCTCGGCAGCCAATAACGCACTACTGGCAATAAAACCGTCGATTAATAAAATACGGCGTTCACTGGCGGCCTGAATCAACGCACCTGCCATCATGGCTATCTCAAGTCCGCCCAGTGCCGCAAGCACCTCCAGTGGAGACTGTACCTCATTATGACGCGCCAATACTTGCGTTAAAATATCCGTCTTATGCTGTAGCCCTGCATCATCGAGACCGGTACCACGACCAATACAATCAGCAATTGGCACATCGCCTAATCGTGCCAGCAAAAGACTCGCCGCTGAGGTATTACCAATGCCCATCTCTCCAACGATGAGCAAATTACCTGCTAAATTTTCGGCCACTTTCATACCGTTCTTTAGCGCTGCCAAGCATTCCGCTTCGGTCATGGCAGGTTCTGTTAGCGCGTCTCGGCTACCATGACGAACTTTATAATTGAGCAATTGCGGGTGGTCTTTGAAAGGAGAATTGGCAAAATCTGCATCTACCCCAGCGTCGACTACTTTTAGCTCGATATTGTGCTGGCGTGCCAAAACATTGATAGCAGCACCACCTTGCAAGAAGTTATAAACCATTTGCGCGGTGACGGCACTTGGGAACGCTGAAGTACCGTGCTTGGTTAAACCATGATCAGCAGCAAATACACGAATCTGTGGCTGTTCAATATGCGGTGTAAGCGTCCCTTGAATCATACCCAATTGCAGTGCCAATGCCTCTAAGCGACCCAGTGCACCAAGTGGTTTGGTCTTTAGGTCTATAATCTGTTGTAGCTGCTGACGTAGATCATTATTTTCTATATTGGCAATGGTTGGTGCGGTAAATGTGATCAAGGCTATCATCCTAAAGGTTATAAATGGAACAGGGCACTATGGTAGCAGATTATCCCATTTATAATGATATGATTAGACTAATTGCACGACCCAAACTTGCATAATTCCAAGAGCACTTCATGAAAATTTTAATCGCTCCCGACTCGTTTAAAGAAAGCCTAGAAGCAATCGAGGTGTGCCGCGCTATACAATCTGGATTTAATCAGGTTTTTCCTGATGCAGACTATAGATTATTGCCCATGGCAGATGGCGGTGAAGGCACATCAGCAGTGTTATCCTACGCGCTTGGTGGGCGCTGGAAAAACGTGGTTGTGAACGATCCATTAATGCGACCGATTACTGCCAAGTATCTGCTATTAGAAAATAAGACGGCCATGATTGAAATCGCTCAAGCCTGCGGTTTGCACTTATTAACGAATGAAGAAAGAAATCCACTCATTACCAGCAGCTACGGTGTCGGTGAGCTTATTGCGGATGCTTTAGGCGAAGGCGTCAAACGCATCATCATCGGTCTGGGCGGCAGTGCCACCAACGATGCAGGACTCGGTCTGCTCATGGCCTTAGGGATGAGTTTCTATGACCATGATGGCACGCCTTTAGCGCAAGGCGGTAGCGAACTGACCAACTTAAAGCAGATAGACGGCTTAACCCTTCATTCAAAGCTGCGAGACACAGTTTTTGAAGTGGCGTGTGATGTGACTAATCCATTATGCGGATCATCAGGAGCCAGTGCTATCTTTGGACCACAAAAAGGCGCCAGTCCCGAGCAAGTCGCACTATTGGATAAGGCATTAAGCCGCTTTGCGAGAGTATCTAAACAACATGGCTATCAGGACTGTCAAAATATATCAGGCGCAGGGGCAGCAGGCGGTCTTGGTTATGCCTTAATGACCTTTTGCGGCGCTAATCTTAAGTCAGGCTTTGATACCGTCGCTGAGGCTGTTAGTCTAGAAGAGCATATTGCTAATGCAGATCTGGTCATCACTGGCGAAGGTAAACTTGATACGCAGACTTTAATGGGTAAAGTCGCTGGTGGTATTAGCATGATGGCAAAAGCAAATGATAAACCTATAATCGCTATTTGCGGTAGCGTTGATACCTTAAATCCTACTCAGACTACTGGGTTTGACGTCGTCATGCCGAGTATTCAAAAGCTGGACACCCTTGATAAGGTACTAAACAATGCTTATGAAAGTGTTGAAACGACTGCGGTCAATATTGCCGCTGCCATTCAGCTAGGGAAAAGTATGAAATAGAGAGTTAGCCCGCAAATTAATTCATTGACCAACATCAAATCTAAATATCGCTATTCTTTATAATTTTACAACCACTTTTTTACCTCTTTAATAACGGTTTGCATTCTATTAGGTAGGGCTTGCTGCCGCCTTACGGCAAGATATAGTGTTTCACTCACTGGCGTTGGCAAACGATGACTGCTAATAAGCTCAGGGTTTGCGTACGCTGCAACCGCGTGTGCTGGCAATACGGTAAAACCAAGCCCCCTACTAACAGGCTCTAAAATCAAACCAATTTGATTAGAAAACCCTTTTTTCTTAAAGTCATTAATATGCTGGAACTCGCTATAATTGGCGCTCAGCAGCATACTGGCATGATGAGCACCATCAGGATGATCGATAAACCCAAGCTGAATGAGCGCCTCCCAACTTGGTTCATTAGTAGTCGCAGGCGTCACCAGTATCAGCGCTTCTTGAGCTATTGACTGGCAACTTATTCCCTCATTATCTGAGATATCCGTCATAAATCCAATATCAATGTCGTGTTTCGCAAGCGCCCGCTCTATATCGCTATTTGGCGCAAAGCGATAATCAATCACCAACTGTGGATACTGTTGTTGTAAGATCAAAAGCTGCGGATACAATTTTAAGCCTACGCTGCCAGGGGACATCAGTCGCACTAACCCTGCAAAGGCGGGGTCGTCACCGATACGCTGTTCTAGATTTGCTAGACGCTGCAAGATATCATCCGCTTCCCTATACAGCTCTTCGCCAGCATCCGTTAATGAAAACTGCTTCCCTTGACGGATGAGCAAGTCGACATCTAACTGACTTTCAAGCTTACGTATGTGTTGGCTGACACCTGACTGGGTCATATGTAAGCGCTCGGCAGTGCGGGTAAAATGTCCCACTTCAACAAGGGTACAGAACGTACGCAGCCACGTGATATTCAACATTACGATATATACTTATCTTTATAATAAATGATAATTTTACGTACTGGATATAGCTTTGTAAACTACTCCCATATCAAAACAGGAGTATGAATGATGAATAACGTCTATCCAAGAAGCTTTTCGCACATTGGACTTTCCGTCCCTGACCTAGAAGCAGCGGTAAAATTCTATACCGAGGTGATGGGTTGGTACACCATCATGGAGCCGACCGAAATCGTTGAAGATGACAGTCCTATTGGTGAGATGTGTACGGAAGTCTTTGGCTCAGGCTGGGGCAGTTTCCGTATCGCTCATCTCTCAACTGGTGACCGTATCGGCGTTGAAATCTTTCAATTCAAAAATCAAGAAAACTCTGAAAACAACTTTGAATACTGGAAGACAGGTATTTTTCACTTCTGTGTTCAAGATCCAAACGTGGAAGAGCTCGCTGAACGCATTGTCGCAGCAGGCGGTAAAAAGCGTATGGAAAAACCGCGTTATTACTACCCCGGCGAAAAACCTTACCGTATGATTTATATGGAAGACCCGTTTGGCAATATCGTTGAAATATACAGCCACAGCTATGAGCTTATTTATAGCGAAGGCGCGTATTAAACGGTTATCTCTCGGCGATTAAGCGGTCAATATATAGTCTGACCTGTCGTTATCTCTACACAAATAAAAAGGACACAATATTACTATCGTGTCCTTTTTATTTAGTATAACTAGGGCGGGTTTGATAATTCACAAATACGCACTGACAGAGACTATTTTTTGGGCGATTCAAAGATAAAAATAGTAAGTTTAGTCATTCTAAGCGTCTACTTTTTATCAAAGGAGCGGCAAAAAAGAGTCCTGTCCTTTCAGGCTGATGCTAAAATTGCCCCCCAGCTCTATATAAGCAGTGTGTTGCAAGTCTAGCTAAGGTCTAGACATTATCTTTAACTTGCGCCGTGTCTGGAACACAGCTTTGATAAACTGGCAGCGATCAGCAGTGCCATGGTTGAATGTTCAACACGCCCTAATGCAAATACCGTATTACTCAGCAGCGATAGCGATCATCTCAACGAGTAGCTCAGGACGTGCTAGAGCTGATTCACCACAAGCGCGGGCGGGCGGTTGAATACCTTCGAACCATTTATCCCATACCTCATTCATCGCCGCAAAGTCAGCCATATCCTTTATCCAAACTGTCACAGATAGCAGTTTAGATTTGTCACTACCTACTTCTTCTAGTAGCGTTTGAATCTTCTCTAAACAGGTTAGTGTTTGCGCTTGGATATCGTCATCACTGTTACCAACTTGACCGCACAGATACACGGTTTGGTTATGTACGACGATTTTACTCATACGCTGATTGCTATGCAGTTTCTTAATCATTATTTATCCTTATATACTTTAGTTTAAAAATTATTTTTTAGCGAAACGTTGGGCATTAAATGGTTCAACATCAACCGTTAGCGGCTTGTCGTGGATTAGCTCTTCGACCAGACGACCGGTAATTGGCCCCAAAGTAAAGCCTTGGTGACTATGCCCAAAGGCGAACCATAACTTGTCATGCTTATCCGCAGGCCCAATGACAGGCTTCATATCTGGCATACAAGGACGCGATCCTGCCCATGCCTCACTCTCTACCGCATCCTCTAAAGGCAGTATTTTAGTTGCCAGTTTCAATACCGTTTTTAGTTGACCGAAATTTTTGGGTGCATCTATCGTCGTCATCTCAGCGCCTGTCGTAATACGAATGCCTTGCTGCATCGGGCCCATGACAAAGCCTTTGTCCATATCGAACATACTATGATGGATGGTGTTTTTGTCACTGATCTTAAAGTGTTGATGATAGCCGCGCATCGGGAACAGAGGTAGATTGTAGCCCAGTGGTTTGATTAGCTCATTGGACCAAGGACCTGCCGCAATAACCAAATGATCGCTATGATAGGTTTCGTTATCCGTCACCACCTGCCAGCCTTTGCCATCGTTGTTATCAGAAGATGTGATTTCTTTGACATTGCTCTCTTTAATTATCCCTTGCATCTCTTCAAAGTTTTTAGCGTATGCTTTTACCAGTGCACTTGGGTTTGAGACTTGCCAAGAGTTGAGCCAGTGAATAGCACCGACAAAACCCTCAAAATTAGCATTAGGCTCCATCGCTTTTAACTCATCTAGGCTGAGAACTTTGTACTCAACGCCCTGCTCGCGATCTTCAATAGCGGTCTTGGCGGCCTTTTTAAGCGTCTCCTCTGAGCGGTGCAACTGTAGCCAGCCATCACGGGTGATCAGCTTATCAGCGCCTGAGGCTTCGATCATGACCTGATGCTCGCTGGTGCAATGAGCAATCAGCGTTTGCCATTCTGATTCAATCTTTTTGACCGACTCTGGCGTTGAGAATTTCCAGTATTGTAATAGCGCTTGATGATAACGCAGCAATGCGGGTATGCGATAGCGAATATCAGTGCCTTGATTCGGTAATACGCGCACCATTTCTGTGATCTGACGCGGAAAAGGATGGGTATGAATGGCTTCACGCTGGATGAGACCGGCGTTACCGTATGAGGTCTCAAGACCCGGTAATTTTCTATCTAGCATCAGTACTTTAGAGCCGTTTTTTTGTAAGTGCCAAGCGGCTGCGGTGCCGACCATACCTGCACCAATCACAATCACGTCATAACGCATAGCCTATCCTTTTCGCTAAGAGCATAGAGAAGTTTAATGCGATATGGTAACGCATTACTGTAGATTTTAAACCACTATTTGACAAAATATTTTGTTAACTCTTACTTTTGGTTATATAACTTTTTTATTTTTATCTTTACTAAGTATGTGCACCAAATTTCACGACTTGATTTGTTTTATTAAGGGCGCATTACATAGCTTTGAATATCTACGGTTAGGATAATTTTTTATGAATCCTGTTGTGATCGGCTATGGATTTTTGGCGTTGGCTATCGTCTTTGAAGTATTAGGTACGACCTTTTTAGTCAAGTCTGAACAGTTTACCCGCTTAGTGCCTACTGTTTTGATGGCAGTACTCTACATCGGCTCGTTTTACTTTTTGTCGCAGACGCTAAAGACGATTCCTTTAGGTATCGCCTATGCCATTTGGGGCGGTGTGGGTATTGTATTGACCGTTATTATCGGAGTGACCCTGTTTAAACAAAGTATCGACATACCAGCGATAACGGGTATCGGTTTGATCATCCTAGGCGTTGTGGTGATCAATGTGTTCTCTAAGACGGTTGGGCATTAGAATATACATTATGGTGCTCACCACCATACCGGATCTGCACTTGCCAGCGCCGCTAATCCTTTAGTAGATGAGGTAACCTCAACCTCGCTAGCGGACAGCTCGGCAATAAACCTTGAGGGCTTATCAAAATAACCTGAGTAGCTGGCGAAGTAATCAGGCGCAGTTAAGTACAGCTTGTTTTTGGCGCGACTACAGGCCACGTAGAATAGTTTGCGCTCCTCTTCTAATTCCTCAAAGTCATCTAATGAGCGATGGTGCGGGGTCATGCCATCAACTAAGGAATTCACAAAAACAATTGGCCACTCCAGCCCTTTAGCACTATGAATGGTTGAAATAGTGACCTTGTCTGTGTCGTCACCCTCAGGAGCATCCATCGCTGCCACTGAATCGTTGGGTGGATCTAACGCCAAGTTCTCTAAAAAGTTATCTAGGCTACTATGTTCGGTCGCCAAGTTCTTGAGCACACGAAAATCCTCGCTACGCTCGCGCCAATTCTCCTCAACCGTCTTTAAAATAGGAATATAAAAGTCGAGCACCAGATCGATAATAGTTTCTACGGACTGCGCTTGTTGCGCTTTGCTCAAGGTGCTATGCAGCGGTGCAAGCTGTGGGCTTTTCTTACTAAATTTGGGTAATAGCAAGGGTTCAAACGAGTTGTCATCACTATTGATCGCTTGCGTTAAGCGCGTAGCAGTCACCGCCCCAACGCCCTTAAACAAGGTCAAAATCCGATGCCACGCAATAGTATCATTGGGGTTATACAGAATTTTAATAAAGGCTAAGACGTCCTTGATATGGCGACGTTCAATGAACTTAATACCGCCGACGACGATAAAGGGAATACGGCGCTCCATAAATTCTAGCTGCACGTAGTTAGATTGAAAGGAGGTTCGGCACAGTACCGCAAAGTCGCTATAGTCATGCTCAGCTTTGTGCTTAATAATCTGATTAGCGATGTATTTGGCCTCTTTTGTCTCATCGCTAGCACGGCTAAAGATGGGTTTTGCGCCTGTTATAGCCGCGTTTGAGTACAGCTGCTTTTGGTAGCCTAAAGTGATTTGCGCAGACAAGGCATTGATATAACTTAAAATAGCAGGCGTACTACGATAGTTTTGCTCAAGCTTGATCAATTTTGCCTCAGGATAGGTCTCACCAAACAGTAAAATGTTTTCATAATTTGCACCGCGAAAAGCGTATATGCTTTGATTATCATCGCCGACGACCATCAGCGATACAGAGGCTGGCGCACAGATGAGATCGATGAGCTGTTTTTGCGGAATATTGGTATCTTGATATTCATCAACCATGACGTAGCGATAGTTGTCTTGCAAGAGCTGACGGAAGGTATCATTAGACTTTAGATGGCGGACCACTTGGCTGATAATGTCATCAAAGTCGTACAAATGGTTGGCGCGTTTGTACTCGTGAAAATCGATAGCCAATTGCTCAATGATAGGGATATGAATAGCAATATCAGGATAGCTGTCTTCGATCAGAGTATTGATCGGGATACGGCGGTTTCTGGAGGTGGAAAAGATATTTTGTAAGGTGCGTTTGCGCGGAAAGGCTTGTTTTTGTGTTTGCGCGGGGTACTTTTTTTCTTTATAGATCAGATCAATAGCGTCCTCGGCGTCGCCGGTATCCAAAATAGTAAAGCGTGGATTGATACCGAGTAGCCCTGAGTATTGTCGTAGTAGCCGATTACAGAATGAATGAAAAGTGCCGCTGGTGATATCGCTTATCATCTTGCTGGTGGGTAAGATGTCTTCGGATAACTCTTCATCAGACAGTGTATTCGTGAGTAAGGTTTTTGCGCGGCTTTTGATCTCATTGGCCGCTTTTCGGGTAAAGGTCAGTAATAGTATTTGCTTAGGCGCAACGCCATTTTCTAACAGATAACTAGTACGGTAGGTCAGCGTTTTAGTCTTACCCGAACCTGCTCCAGCGATGACTAGCGCTTTGCCTTGGGTAGTAGTGGCCGCAAGCAGTTGATTAGGATTAAGCTCGCTGGCGTAATCCACTTTGAGTCCCAAATCATTATGCAGGCGCTCATCAATGACCTTGTCATCAGCATCCACCAAATTCGCCTCTAACTTTTCGATAGCTTGTTCAAGGCGTGCAAGCTTGGGTTTTATGTCTACAAAGTTTTGCGGATAATTGTACTGGCGTGTATCAAAGATTGTCATCGTTATTAAGTGCCCATCATATTGTTTTGATAAATTTGTTTGCGAATGCTTTAGGAGAGTAAATACAAAGGCATTACTCTTGAGGTAGTTATAGAGTACCCATAAAAAGGCCTGTGCGCTATGGTATAAATACAAAGTAACAACTCACCCATCCCCTAGCAAATTTGCTACAATATGCCCAATTTTGGACGACGCTCCAAGCGCGCGGTCCTCCCTTATTTTACAACACTATTTTTAATACTACTGAGAGACCATTATGGGTTTTAATTGCGGCATCGTTGGCCTACCAAATGTGGGCAAGTCCACTTTATTTAACGCCTTGACCAAAGCGGGTATCGCGGCAGAGAACTTTCCATTTTGTACCAAAGATCCCAACACTGGCATCGTGCCTGTCCCTGATCCAAGGCTAAAAAAGCTTGCTGATATCGTCAATCCTGAGCGCGTTATGCCAACGACGATGGAGTTCGTCGATATCGCAGGCCTCGTCGCTGGTGCATCAAAAGGTGAAGGCATGGGTAATCAGTTCCTAGCCAATATCCGTGAGACCGATGCCATTGCCCACGTGGTACGCTGCTTTGATGATGACAACGTCGTCCACGTCGATGGTCGCGTCAGCCCCATCGATGATATAGAAACCATTAATACTGAGCTGGCACTGGCTGATTTAGAGGCCGTTGAGCGCGCCATTCACAACCAAACCAAAAAGGCCAAAGGCGGTGATAAAGACGCGCAAGCTTTGCTTGATGTGTTTAAAAAAGTCGAGCCATTACTGGCTGAAGGTAAGGCCGCGCGCGCTGCGAATTTAGATTCTGATGAGAAAAAACTTATTAGAAGTTATGGCTTGATTACGCTCAAACCAACCATGTATATCGCTAACGTGTCTGAGGATGGTTTTGAAAATAATCCGTATCTTGACGCCGTACGTGATTATGCGACAGGCGAAGAGTCAATCGTGATCGCCTTGTGCAATCAGATTGAATCTGAAATTGCTCAGCTCGATGAAGATGACAAAAAAGACTTCTTAGAAGATATGGGTATGGACGAGGCGGGTCTTGATCAGGTGATTCGCGGCGGCTATGACTTACTCGATATGCAGACTTATTTTACCGCAGGCGTCAAGGAAGTACGGGCGTGGACAGTTGAGGTTGGCGCAACCGCACCGCAAGCCGCTGGCGTCATTCATACCGACTTTGAGCGCGGTTTTATTCGCGCAGAAGTCATTGCCTATGACGATTTCATTGAATATAATGGCGAAAAAGGCGCAGCAGCAGCGGGCAAATCACGCTTAGAGGGCAAAACCTATATCGTGCAAGATGGTGATGTGATGCATTTCCGTTTTAACGTCTAATTATTTTATTCGTTTAGAGCAGTGACAGTCGTAACATTGCCAGTTATGACACAGAATAACCAAAAGTCAGCCTAAGTGCTGGCTTTTTTATTATACTAAGGAGTAAAAATAACTACAATTTAGATAAAATGGATAATCATAAATGACGGATGCAAACCCTAAGCCACGCAGCGCAAGCGACCACTGGGCATGCCTATTTAGTGCCCAGCGCTTGGGTAGTAAAAGCCAAGCGCCTGTACAAGATAGCGCGCGCTCCTCCTTTCACAAAGACTATGACAGGCTGGTGTTCTCGCACTCCTTTCGTCAGCTCAACCAAAAGACGCAAGTACATCCGTTAACCAATCAGTTGGGCATTCATACGCGCCTAACACACTCGCTAGAGGTGTCCTGTATTGGACGCTCGCTTGGTATCATGGCAGCAGAAAAGCTCCATGATAAGCTGCCAAACGGTCTACCATTGGGCGTCTCGCCCGCTGATGTCGGCGTCATTATACAAGCCGCTTGTCTGGCTCACGATATCGGCAACCCGCCCTTTGGCCATGCAGGCGAATATGCGATTCGCGATTGGTTTATGCATCCTGATCGTGCGCCTATCTTGGCTTATCTCACCCCAAGCGAGCAATTAGATGTCTTAGCTTATGAGGGCAACGCACAGGGATTTCGCTTATTGGTTCGTAACGAGCATCATCCTGATAATGGCGGTATGCGTCTAACCTGCGCCACTTTGGGCGCGTTTATGAAATACCCTTGGCTTGCCACTCACAGTAACCCAAATGACAATACAAACAGTTTAGAGAGCGATAGCAACAAGCAAGGAGCAAATCAGGCATGTAATAAGATTCAAAAGTTTGGCTGTTTTACCAGTGAGTCGGCGCAGCTAGAGGAGCTGGCAGCAACCTTATGTTTACCGCGCTCAGAGCGACATAATGGCTTTGAGCGTCATCCACTTGCCTACCTGCTAGAGGCGGCAGACGATATCTGTTATGCCTTAATTGATCTAGAGGATGGTATTCATCTCAATATGCTTGAATTTGATGAAGTGGCGGATATTTTTTATAAACTCATAGGTGAGCGCCCTACTCCTTTGTCCTCCACTATGTCAATCAGGCAAAGCCTAGCGGCACTACGTGCACGAGCTATGATGCGTCTGGTCAATACGGTCACAGACGCCTTTGTGATAAACCGCGATGAGATGCTAGCGGGCACCCTACAAGGCAGCTTATTTGCTCACTGTGATATCAGTGTGCAAAGCGGCATCACTGAGGCCAAACTGTTGGCACGCGAGAAAATATTTAATCATCCGAGCAAGGTGCGGATGGAGCTTATGGCCAACCAGTGCCTGCGCCGCTTGCTTGATGCCTTTATGCCGCTGGCGTGGACGCAACTGGTCACCTCCCCGCAGCCTTTTGAAGAGCAAAGACTGTTTAGCCTCCTCAAACCACATTTGGATGAGCAGCAAAGAGCGCTCTCAGGCAATATTTATCACAATATTCTAAATATCTTGGACTTTATCACCGGTATGAATGACCATGAAGCTTATCGGTTGGCGCAAGAATTGCAGGGTCATTGGGGCACCGTTATTTAACTAAAAAAAGTGCTAGAAAGACATTATTTTATAGTTAGTGGTCTAACAAAAGCTGTGTATTTTATTCGTAATTTTCTAGCAAAATGCGTATGATGAACCTTCAACAATAAACTTTGAATCATTATGAGTAGTCGCGAACAAAAAAAACTTCAAACCCGGCATGCTTTTTTTAATGCAGTGCTCGATTTGTGTATGATGGGACAATCGTTTAGCTCGATAAGTCTCAGGCAAGTCACGCGTGAAGTAGGCGTGGTGCCAACGGCATTTTATCGTCATTTTGATGATATGGAGTCGCTTGGACAAGCTTTGGTAGATGAGGAGCTAGGCAGCACTTTTGCTGCATTGAGCAGCAGCTTACAAATAGGCCGCAAACGCAGCTTTGATCGGCAAATTGCTAAGAGTATTCAGCTATTTTTGCAAACCGTTAGCGCTCAGCCGCGCTATTGGCAGTTTTTGGTTAGCGAACGTTTTGGTGGCTCAGAGGCTGTGCGCAAATCTATTAGCGAGCTGATGACCAAACACGGCATATTATTAGCAGATGATTTGGCGCTCCAGCCTGCCTTTGCTCATATTAATATTTATGATTTGCGTCTGCTCGCTGCAGCTGGTCTCAATATGTTTTTTTCTTGGATCATAGACTGGCTAGATTTGACTTATTCAGAAGATCACGACGACGAAGTGGATTTGGGCGACATTGAAGAAAAAAAGCAGCTGATGTTGCATAATTGCACCCGCCAAGCGCAAATGCTGTTTTATGGGGCTTACAACTGGAAGTCCTCTGAGGAGACGCTTTTGGATGACTAAGTACGCCAACCTCTATGTATAGTAAATACTAAATAAAACAGATACATTGGATTTTAACGCGCAACTGATATCAATTTTCCTTGCGTGCTGTGCCTACGCTGCTCGATGCTGCGCAAAATTAATATTAGTTACGCTGTATCGTTTTTACAATGGACTGACGATAACTCGGTAATCAAGGCAAATGTCTAAAAACTGGGTCTAAACGCATAAAGGCGACGATTAATCACTTTGACAGTTTTGTCAGCGCTAGATTCGCTGCTACTAGCCGCAGCGTTATTTGCACTGCCATTGACATCATTTGCACCGCTATTTACATTGTTACCACTCGTATTTTGATTATTTGAATTGCTACTAGCTGCACCGCTCTCATTGTTTGTCGTATTACCCTCATCAAGCGCATTTTTGATCAGAATGATCGCAAATCGTTGTTTACCATCGCTATCACTGGCTGTGACAAGGCCGCTAAAAGCTCGACTATCCACTGATAAAAGTGGCGTTAACGCTTGGCGCTGCTCATCAGTCACACTCACAAGCGCTGGCAGTTGCCACAACTCATCAATAGACCCCATTACCTGCTGAGTACGCAAATCTGTTAATGTTTGCATCTGCTCAGTGGTTGCACCCTCTACCAAGGATGCTAATAGTACAGGGCTTGCGGTATTGATATTGATAGGCAAGTCATAAGGCACCGCTGTAATGTACGGGCGTAGTGCGGCTAAAGCCTTATCATCTACACCTGAAACGTCTAGTAGCTGATCGACACTGATAAAGGGCTGATTAGGCGAGCCTGAATCATATACCGCTCCTTCGTCACCGCCATCTTTATATACCTCACTATCTGTATCTTGCCAATCTAAAATAGCCGTAGCAATATTAGGCTCTAAGCTTAATTGCGTTAATAACTTTTGTAATATGGCGAGCGCCGCGCTATTAACCGTGCCATTTTGATACAGATTATTGATATTAAAGCGGCTCGCTTCGTCTCGTAGCTCAATGCTTATGCTATGTGCGCCCAAAGCGTAAGGCGGTATCGGCTGCGCCCAAATATCCTGCGTGCTATCGGTATTATTAAGCTCGTTATCAGCGCGGATCATCGTTACTGCCAGTTGCTCGCCTGCATGGATATTTTGCAAAAGTTGATCTTGATTAAACAACAGACCACTTCGGCGTATGACAATTTTTTGACTGGCAAGCATAGCCCCTGCGACCACAGTAATACTGACAACCAATAGCAAAACCGTCAATAACGCTACACCGCGTTGGGAGTTCGCTGTCGTGCTCATTACCTTGCTCCTATGCTGCTCTGCTGCTCTGCTGCTCTGCTGCTCGATTTATGGCTCGCTTAAAGCAAATTGCCAAGTGATCGGAACGTCTTGATACGTAAAGCTCATACCAACGCCGTTTGGTAGTAGTGGGTTTTGCGCAGTTGCAGCGGTGTCCGTATTGGTATTGGTATTTGGATTATCTTGTGGAAAAGTACTACTTGGCTCTGGTAAATAGGCTTGCATGCGTCCATCGCTCACATCTTTTAATATTACACTATCTAAGCTGATCCCCTCAAAATTGTCATCGATACTATCGCCTTGAGGACTCAGATATTGACGGCGAATAAGCTGCTGATCAGCAAAGACGTAATCAACGCGAACGATAGTAGGACTGCTCTGATACCTAGGGTCTGGATCGGCAAAACGGATAAAGCTTATCGTCTCAGTGCTTACGCTCATAAATGGCTCGGCAGGACTGACTTGCACGCTATTGGTTTGGGCATTATTGGTTTGAACGTTATTAGCTTGGGCATTGCTGTTTTGATTATTAGGGTTTGAAGTTAGCGCGTTATTGTTGTTTTCAATAGAGGGTATCTGATAAGGGATGATTTGTCCCATATCTTGTTGTAGCTGCAAGTAAGCATACTGCAAGAGCGCTAGATTATCTGCTTGATACTGCGCCCGTTCTCGCGCTCGATTGACGCCGTCAAATACTTGCCAGCCTGCCACAGCGAGCATCGCAAATATCGACATGGCTACCATCAACTCAAGCAGCGTAAAGCCGCGCTCATACTTCACTGCATGCCTCTTAACGCTTGGGTAGGCTGTGCTTGAGGCGACTGTGCTTGCACGGACAAGTCTAGGCTACCGACCTCTTGCTCTGGATCACTAATCATGACAGTGATATCAGTGACCACAGAGCGCGTTTGCCCGTCAACGACAGGAGCGACTGTTATAGTCACTTGCTTTAATGCAGAAGATAAGGTGTCAGAGGGGATCATCTCCACTTGCCAGTCGCGCCCTTGCTCACTTGTCATCTGACTACGGTTGGTCGTCAGCCATGTTTTTTGAATATACAAGTCACTAGCAGCATTTTGCGCCACAAAGTGCGCCAGCGTACGCGTACGCAGAGTATCTACCGAGCTTAGATAAGCACTACTGGCGCGGCTAGCGGCAACTGCGACGACGGCGAGTATAGCCAGCGCTACCATCACTTCGATTAAGGTAAAACCGCTTTGATGCGCTGATCTACTTTTAGGATAGACGGCTTTGGAGGAGTCAGGCATTGTTATATTTCCTGCCCTATCACTATATTGCCATCGGGCATAATGGTGATGACCTCACCTACTAGACGGGAGTCATGACGTATCTCAATAGTGACAGGGGTTGCCTGTCCTGTCCCAAACCATAAAACTTGCGGCACAGTTTGATCGGTGAACCAAGGCTGTAGTGTCCGCGTCTCTATCACACGATTACTCATACTAGAATCATCTAATCTTTGAATATTAACACTCACCCCAGCTGGCATAGTAGGTAGCGTGATGTCTGGCTCAATATTCCAGCTGGGCGCTTGAGTTTGCTCATTATTTGCAATATCTGCTGACAGCTCCATAGCATTCTTCGGTGTACTACTTATGTCAGTAACTTCTACAGAGCTCTGATAAGCAATATAAGGATTAGATAAGGTCATGATAACGGGGGCAACTTGACCTTGCTTGTCTGCTTGCAAAGCCAGTCCCATAGGCTGCATGCGCTCAGCAGAGAGTAGTCTGACATAACTGAGTGAATCGGTTATATGCTCATAAAAGGCGCGGTTTTTGCGGGAGTCGCTGCTACCGACAGACAGACTAATCATGCCTGCAAATATAGAGAGAATAACAACGACGACTAATATCTCAACGAGAGTGAAACCTGCTTGAGGCGAGATGTTTACAGGCAGTGGAGTAACCGATTTATCGATATAAATAACGCAGGCTTGCTCAATTTTTTTACCGTTTGCAGCCGCGTAATGGCTAGCATGATGGTTGCTAACCTTATAGGGCAATCTCGTAGGTAATAGATAAAGTGCTGATTGAGGCGTAACAGGCATGTTGCACCTATACTTTTTGAGATCATCAATAGTTAGTATTACGATGCTCTTCTGATTCGGTATCAATCTGCTCGACCAGCTCTTGCATATCTTCATCAATAACTTCATTGGTATGTGCAGGATAATGACTTGGCAGCTCTAGCATTTGCTGAACCAAAGCATAGCGCAAAGTATCACGACGACCCAAATAACGCTGATAGAAGCTTGAATTTAGTAGTCCTGCGCCGCCTTGACCCATTGCCCACAATGATGATAAATAGTCGCGGGTACTCAAGCTGCTCTGCTGATCTTTAAGATAAGTGCTGATAATATCGAGCATCCGCTTCATGCGCTGACGACGAATATCGTACAGCTCACCAAATAGACGATTGAGCCCTGTGACCGAAGCGGCCAGGCGCTCCTCAATTTGATTGAGCAGCATCGCTTTTTGCGGATTCATCAGTTGCTGAAATATCATGCGCGAGATACCAGCTGAGGGACAATCATCGATACGATTGATCTCAAAGAGCTGCTCCTCATAGCGAATAATAATGCGCAGATACAGCTCATCTTTGCTAGAGAAATGCTTATAGAGCGTACCCTTAGCTAAATCAAGCTGGTCAGCTAGGCTATCTAATGTGATATCGCCATCACCCGACTCAAGCAGCAGCTGCTCAGCCATTGCTAAGATATTCTCTTCTCGTATCTTGAACTGGTGTTGACGACTCATATTATCTCCTAAAATCTGACAGCGTTAAGCGTATGGCATCAATAGGAAAACCTTAGCTTGACAATGTCTGGTAACTGCTTGATGACGCAACAGATTTAAATATAAATGACTGATTGGTCATAGCATAACGATTTTAGCGATACTGTGCCAGTAAATTTTCAAAGTTTTTTGCAGTGAGCGTACCGATCTCTTTAGTCGTACACCCGTGTAGCTCAGCTAAGCAATCAGCAACATACGGCACAAAAGCGGGCTCATTGGGACGACCGCGCTTAGGTACTGGCGCTAGATAGGGGCTATCTGTTTCTATCAGCATTCTGTCTTTAGGCATATTTTGCGCCGCCTCTTTAATCATCTGCGCGCTCTTAAAGCTAACGATTCCTGAAAAGGAGATATAAAAACCCAAATCAAGCGCGCGCTTGGCTGTCTCCCAATCCTCAGTAAAGCAGTGGATAATACCGTGCTCTGCGTTCTCAGATTTTAGGATATCAAGCGTATCCTCTTTAGCGTCACGCATATGTACGATTAGCGGCTTTTTGAGCGCTTGACTGGCATGGATATGACGCGCGAAGCTCTCGCGTTGCTCATGAGCGTTTTGGGTAGACCAATAATAATCTAGCCCCGTCTCCCCTACTGCCCAGACGTGGTCGCAGGCGGCAGTCTTAATCAAGCGCTCTACAGTTGCTGATTGCAACACATCGATATCCTCACAAGGATGGATACCGACGCTCATCCCCAAGTTTAATTGCTCATCACTATATGTCTTGATAATACCATTGATCTCATCATACTCAGCAAAATCACACATAATTGCCATAGCACGCGTGACGTTAGCCGCTTTCATGGCATCGATAGCGCCTGATAGTTGACCATCGTATTTGCTCAAATCGAGACGATTTAAATGACAATGACTGTCTGTAAACATATACACTCTCGTTATAACATAGGTTTGACCTTTTACTTTAAAGTAAATAGGCTTATCGTGGTCATTAGATTGACACGCAAAGAGCACATTTCAAGTGACTAGCTTTGTAAGTCAGCGTTATAAAGTACTGCTTTGGCAAGCATTTATTTGCTTAAGTTAAGATGAGTCACTACTGTAAGGGCACCACTCGCATGACCTCTTCTATACTAGTCACCCCTTCACTAATACGCTTGGCACCAGAGAGTCTGAGCGGTTGCACGCCTTCGCGGTAGGCTTGCTGTTTGAGGGTATCTAAATCAGCATCAGCGGCGACGAGTTTTTTGATCTCATTAGATAAAGGCATAATCTCGTACAGTCCAATACGTCCCTGATAGCCCGTATGACGACAATGCTCACAGCCAGGCGCGGTATAGATCTGCGCAGGCAAAGGCGCGCGCCAAGGCTGTACAAGCTCTTGCCACTGAATCGCGATATCGCTATCTGCAGGTACAGGTTTGCCTGTTTTGCAATGCGGGCAAAGTGTGCGTAGTAGTCGCTGCGCCATGACACCAAGTATCGTCGCTGAGGTCAAAAAAGGTTGCACGCCCAAATCATGCAAACGCGTAAGTGAGCTTGGCGCATCGTTGGTGTGTAAGGTTGAGAGCACCAAGTGACCGGTCAAAGACGCCTGCACTGCCATATTTGCCGTCTCAGAATCTCGTATCTCGCCCACCATAATGATGTCTGGATCTTGGCGCATGAGCGAGCGAATACTATCGGCAAAATGCAAATCAATGCCTGTATTGACCTGCATCTGATTAAACGCCGGCTCAATCATCTCAATAGGGTCCTCAATAGTGCAGACATTGACCTGCTCGGACGCCAATTGCTTAAGCGTGCTATATAGCGTTGTCGTCTTGCCTGATCCTGTCGGGCCTGTAACCAAGATAATACCATTGGGATGCGCAGTCAGCTCATGCCACATCTCAAGCTGTTTGCCCGATAAGCCTAACTGCGCAAACGAGCGTACTAAAACTTCAGGATCAAAGACGCGCATCACTAACTTCTCACCAAAAGCAGTTGGCAGAGTCGATAAGCGCAGTTCCGTCTCCATACCATTGTGCGTGCGAGTTTTTAGGCGTCCATCCTGCGGTTTGCGTTTTTCAGCGACATTCAGCCTTCCTAGTATTTTGATACGGGCGGTAACCGCGACCATAATCGCAAGCGGCATCTCATAAACCGTATGCAGCACGCCATCGATACGAAAGCGCACTTTGCCCGTCTCGCGGCGCGGCTCAAGATGAATATCACTGGCGCGCTGCTCAAAGGCGTATTGAAGCAGCCAGTCGACGACTTTGACGATGTGCTGATCGTTGGCATCAGGATTGGTTTTGTCACCTAATTGCAATAAGGCTTCGACATTGGTGACATCAGCAGCGGCGCGTTTATGCAGGGTATTTGCTCCTGCTATCGCTTGCGTGACTTGATAAAACTCTTGGCGATAGCGGTTAATCTGCTCGGGACTAATATAGACCGTACGATAGCGTCGCCCTTGAATAATTTTATCGATAGTGGCTTGCCAGTCTACAAAGAACGGCTGATCAGTCCCTACAACGACCTCGTCGGTTGTGACCTCTATCGGTAAGATATGCTGCGAGCGTGCATACTCAAAAGACATAATCTGCGTAACTGCTGGCACGTCAATCTTTAAGGGATCAATACGTATTAAGCTCATATCGGCTTTGGCAGCTAACCATAGATTGAGCCATGCCAGCGTGAGTTTTTGCTCGCCTTCTTGGCTCTTAGCTTGCTGATGAATCAGATGAGCATTTGGCAGACCAAACTCACTAATAGTCACTAATGGATGCTGAGCCTTGTCACGGCGGCTGGTCATTACAAGGTTATAGCCGCGCGAGTCTATAACTTTATCAGCCAACAACTCATCAAGGCACCAGCGTAGATCGATTACTAGCGAGAATTTTGGAGTGGACATAAGGATCTTCTTTTATTAAAGTGCAGTGATAGCAGTGACTTGTAGTTGTCCTGCTTCTATCTGGCTAAAACTGATATCAACTGATTTGTAGCGCATGATAAAAGTAGTGCCTATCTCACAGCGGCGATAGGCAGGGCGAGGATCTTGAGCGATCAAGGCTTTGATATGCTCGATATCGGCTGGCGTCAATCGCGTTTGCACGTCATCTATCATAGCGTTTAAACCTGTCTTTTGGGTATCACCTTTATTTTGAGCATCAATAATAGATAAGATCTGATCAAATGCCTGAGGGGTTATCTCAACGTCTAAAGATATAGGTGCTATCGGCGCAAAACCACTACTAGTGTCCTTTAACGCGTCGCTATAAGCGATATACGGTTTAATATCAACAATAGGCGTACCCTCTATCATATCAGCGCCACTTATTAATAATAATACGCGGCCCTCAATAATATCGATACGCTCAAGTTTAACCACTGATAATCCTAAAGCTGATGGACGATACATACTACGACTGGCAAACACCCCTATCTTTTGGTTACCGCCAAGCCTTGGTGGTCGTACTTGCGCGCGAAAAGATGGGGTCTCATTGTTATTAGCAGCTTTTATATCGTTGTGATGAAACTGCCAGCTGACCCATATATGGCTAAAGGCTTCTAATCCGCTAAAGGCAGCTGGCGTATTAAAAGGTGCGATCATCTCTATGATGCTTGGCACAGCAACAAGGTTTGGCTGTCTTGGCACGCCAAACTTTTGTGATAAAGGCGCGCGGTGATAGCCAATAATAGGTAAAACATGAGCCATCTAGGTTTGCCTTGTTTAAAATTGATATGAGACTGAGTCGTTAATATTAATAAAACTTACTAACGATATTCTATTTTATCATGCTAGGCCAATGGCGCTTACCAGATTTTATTTTTAAAGTTTGTTATCATAGCCGACATTATTTATCACAGAGATTTTTGTCTTTGATACTAACAATAGCTCATAAGTCGCGTTTGCACTTTTAGCAAGCTTGCACCTTTACAGAGTTAATGGTCAGTAGTTATATCATAAAAGACGGTTAGGACTAAGACACCAACTGCTACAACGACACGCACATAAATATTAAACGACAGCGCTAAAAACGCTTTGTATCAATCAATAATCAGAAATAATCGAGGGCTTTATGTCAAAACTTCGCACCGAAACCGTCACAGAGGTTCATCACTGGAGTGATGATCTGTTCAGCATTAAGACCACGCGTGACGATGGTTTACGCTTTCGCAACGGCGAATTTGCGATGATAGGCATCGTCGTCGACGGTAGACCTCTACTGCGGGCCTACTCTATTGCTAGTCCTAATTATGAGGAGCATTTAGAATTCTTTTCAATTAAAGTCAAAGATGGCCCTCTCACTTCACGCTTGCAACATATCAAAGTTGGCGATGAGCTATTGGTCAGCAAAAAACCAACGGGTACGCTAGTGCTTGATGACTTACTACCGGGCAAGCATTTATATATGTTATCAACAGGCACAGGTCTTGCGCCCTTTTTAGCATTAGCACGCGACCCTGAAGTGTATGAGCGTTTTGAGAAAATTATATTAGTACACGGCGTGCGCCATCAGCATGACTTGGCGTATCAAAAGATGTTCGAAGAAGAGCTGCCTAACGATGAGTTGTTTGGAGAATGGTACCGTGAAAAGTTTATCTATTATCCTACCGTTACCCGTGAAGACTTTAGAAACACAGGCCGCGTCACTGATCTTATGAAATCAGGCAAACTATTTGAAGATATTGGCCTGCCGCCAATGAATAAAGAGGATGATCGAGTGATGATCTGCGGTAGTATGCCGTTTAACGCTGACGTTTCAGCGATATTGGACGATTTTGGCTTAACTGTCTCTCCGCGTATGGGCGTGCAAGCGGATTATGCAGTTGAACGTGCATTCGTAGGATAAGGCACTCAACAATTATAATAAATAATTCTTGACGCTCAAAGTCTAGCTGTTATAATACGCAGCCTATACAGCTTACCCTGCAACCTGATTTGAGTAAGAAGTATGCTCTTAGCTGCTAGTATCACCAGATATGCCAGTGTGATGGAATTGGTAGACATGACGGATTCAAAATCCGTTGCCTAATAAGCGTGTCGGTTCGAGTCCGACCACTGGTACCATATACATCAACTAAGCCTCCTATTTTGGAGGTTTTTTTGTGACTTTAGCTTATGCACTGCGTGGACATATCGACCTCTTCTTGCTTGACAGCAATAATCTTGATCGGTACGGCGCAGGCCCAAGGTGTGCCTTGATCGCAGTAAAAATATTGCCCATCACACGATACTATACAAGCCGTAAAATCATTACCACAGTGGTCTCTCATCGCCTGTTCGTCGTTATCGTCATCGACAGCGCACCATATTTGCTCATAACCCCATGCAAGCATCGCACGTGTCAAATCGCTTCCTTTTAATTCATTATTCATGATCAGCTCCTTGATTCTTTGTCTCAAGACATTTACTTCTTCTTGATTGACTTTGGCGGTAGTGCAAAAAATAATAGATAGTGCCCCTATAGCTCGGTTCGATATAAGAGTATAAGCTATCCATTGATTAATACTTTCTATCATTGAGTATCAGTGTAGAACTTAGTAGCAATAACTGTAATAGTACAAATATACTATTAATGATAAACGGTATAAATTTAAGGACAAACGGTAGCAAATTTTGTAGAAGTTGCATTCAAAATATTAGTTGCCGTCTTTAATACTTTAGTTAGCCCTTTAAATAATACTATTAATCAAAACTAAAGTTGACTTATAAGTTTTTCTTACATAACTATTGCACTCTCTTATATAACTAGTATATTCAAGTATAATTATATACGCCACTACTATTTACATCTAAAAAACGACTTACACTTAACCATTTTTTCGATTAATCTAAAGCTATAAAGAGACAAGTGCGGGTAAGTAAAGAGCTATGACTTCTCCTCTAAAGCCAAATTTAAGAAAAATCATTCATCTAGATATGGATGCTTTTTATGCCAGTGTTGAGCAGCGCGATTTTCCAGAGCTACAAGGCAAACCTATAGCCGTAGGCGGGGATCCAAGCGGTCGCGGCGTTGTCGCTGCTGCCAGTTACGAGATACGCAAATTTGGGGTACGTTCAGCGATGTCTTGCTATGAGGCGCGAAAACGTTGTCCTGAGGCTATCTTTGTCAGGCCAAGATTTGAGGTTTACCGCGCCGTTAGCGCTGATATACGCGCGATAATGCTCAGCCTTACGCCGCATGTTGAGCCACTATCGCTAGATGAGGCCTATCTTGATGTAACCGGGCTAAGCGTTCATCAAGGCTCAGCGACGCTTATGGCCAATTGGCTACGCGCGCAAATATTAGCGCAAACTGGACTAAAAGCTTCCGCTGGCGTGTCATTTAACAAGATGCTGGCAAAAATTGCTTCTGATATTAATAAGCCTAATGGTACTGCTGTCATTACACCAGAGGATGCTGACGCTTTTATCAGCACCTTACCTATCGAGCGCTTTCATGGCATTGGTAAAGCCACGGCTAAACGCTTACATACTATGGGTGTCACTAATGGCGCTGATCTTAAGCGCGCGCCGGCTGCATTATTGATTAGTGAGTTTGGCAAGCGAGGGCAGTTTTATCACGACATTGCTCATGGACGCGATGAGCGCGCTGTCAAGTCCAAGCGCCAGCATAAATCTGTAGGCTCAGAAACTACTTTTCGAGACAACTTAAGTGATGACACCGCCCTCTTTGCACAAATATTTGAACAAAACGCTGACGCTTTTAGCCAACTACAACAAAAGCGCCTAACGGCTTATACGATAACTTTGAAGGTGAAGTACGCAGACTTTACGCAGATAACGCGCGCGCATACGTTATCTACCGCCTTTACTAGTGCTCAATCAGCTCATTATTGGCTTAAGAAATTGTTTAATGACATACCGCGCAATTTGCCTATTAGGTTAGTTGGCGTCACCTACTCTTCTTTGGTACCTGAAACTCAAGTCGCCCCGCAGCTTAACCTGTTTTAGATTCACTATTCATAATGTAGCATGTAGATTACTTGTCGTTTTTATCAATTATTTAAAGCGCTTAGGCTATTTTGTAATGATTATAATTCTTGATGTGCTATAGGGTCATTGGTGAATAGGGTCTGCCGATTTCTGCTACAATATTGCCAAAATTTTCTCTATTTAAAGACTAATTATGAGCCATTCTCACCCTGCAGCTAGCACCAAACTTGATACCGATAACCTTGCGTTAGAGTATCTAAGCGTTGAGGACTATGATTATGAGTTGCCTGACAAGTTGATCGCACGCTATCCTCTTACTAAGCGTTCAGCTTCTAAACTGCTTTATCTAACCGCAAGTGGGGAGATAAAAGATCAGCAGTTTACCGACCTGGCGAAGTTGTTAAATAGTGGCGACCTTATTGTCTTTAACGACACTAAAGTGATGAAGGCACGGCTATTTGGGCAAAAGGATACGGGCGGCAAAATCGAGATGCTCGTTGAGCGTCTGATCACAGCATCAGATGTCGATCTACCCGATACTGATGTGCCAACCAAACCTCTTGCACTTTGTCATATCAAAGCCAGTAAAGCACCCAAACTCGGACAGCGACTATTGCTTGCAGATAGTCAGATGAGTGCGGTCATGCTAGGTCGTCAAGATAATCTATTTATAGTCGCTTTTGATGCGCCTATTCTGCCTGATTTAGAGCGCTATGGTGAGCTGCCTATTCCGCCCTACTTTGAGCGTCATGCTGATGCCACTGATAATACTCGTTATCAAACCGTTTTTCACGATCCTGCTAAGCTCGCTAGCGTTGCCGCACCTACTGCCAGCTTACACTTTGACGAAGCTGTACTAACCTCGCTTAAAGATAAAGGGATTGATACCGCTTTTGTCACCTTGCATGTTGGCGCTGGAACCTTTGCGCCTGTCAAGACTGACAACCTACTCAATCATAAAATGCATAGCGAATATGCGCACTTACCGCAAGCGACCGCTGAGCTAATCAATCAGGCGCATGCTCGCGGCAACAAAGTGATTGCTATTGGTACTACTGTGACGCGTGTGCTTGAGAGCGCTTATCAAAGAACGGCTATCAATGGACAACCTCTTGCCAGCTGGTCTGGAGATACCGATATCTTTATTTATCCAGGGTTTGAATTTAATGTCGTGGATCGATTGTTGACGAATTTTCATCTACCCAAGTCAACGCTGCTCATGCTAGTGTCTGCGTTTTCAGGCAAAGCTGCCATCGAGCGAACTTATCAGCATGCCATAAAAAACGAGTATCGGTTCTTTAGTTACGGTGATGCTATGCTGCTAGATAACATCAAATAAAAAACGGTTTAGCCAAATTAAGCAGTTAAATAAGGATGAATAATCAAAGGTAGTCATTGTTTTAGGTCGTTAAAAAACACAAAGATACTCTCTATAAAGCATCCTTCTACTCACAAAAATATCGCTCATTTTTGCTTTGCTAATTCAATTAAGGACACGTCCTAGAAATAAGCTGGTAAACTAATCTTTATTTTGTTATAACACTGTAAGTGGTTTATATTCTAAAGGGTTTTGCATGTCTTGGTATTCCTCTCATCGCTCAACGACTCTACATTATGCGGTATCAAGAGCACTACTATACTCAGTAGGCTACGCGGTGCTGTCCTCTAGCACGCAAGCGGCTACCATTGGCAAGACTGTTGTAAGCTCCGCTCAGCACAAACCTCTTTTTGCCAGTATTTCAGTCACTGATATCCGCAGCAAAGACTTCTCTATCGATATGGCAAGTACAGCTATTTATCAGCAGATGGGTATGATGCCGACGGACTCTATGAGCGTCAATTTCGTGCCCACCTCAGAGACTACAGGTCAGCTGATTATCAGTACCACGCAGCCTGTATCCAAACCATTTGCAGATTTAGTACTAGCGCTCAACGACGGCGCGCAGCGCACAGTAATACCTAAAACTTTGCTTATGCCATTAGAGGGCAATTTGCCCATTAAGGTGTCTAACGTAGCGTCTAACAAGATATCGAAGACGCCAGTCGTTAGTACTGTGATATCAGGTGCAAGACAACCAAATTTACCCGTCACCTCCCTCAGCAATGCCAAACCTCTCACACTCAGAGCTGGCATGCCGCCGCCGCTACTACCCATACAAACTGCTAACTTGCCGACGTTAGCTACTACCTCACGTATGAGTAGCGCTGTCAGTGCACCCAAAGTGGACAATGTTTTGGGTAGCACTAGTGCGATAAATACATATCCTGATAGCGAAACAAAGACTACAGTAAATCGCTCTGTTACTAGTAATCCAGTTAATCGCTCTGCTGCTAGTGCTTTGACTATAGACTCTGCGGATAAAAACATCCTTGCTAATGAGCCTTTTATAGCAGACAAAATCGCTACTGCTACTGACAATACAGCTCAATTAGGCACCAGTGAATCAGCTAATAATACTAGCCTTATTGTCTCAAACAACGTAGCGCCTGATACAGGCTCGAGCCTGCGACTTGATACCTTGAGTATTCAAGTGACTCGCCAAATTCAACCGAGTAGCGCCGTTATTGCAACTAAGGCAGCTATCGATACGTCTAAAACCTTATCAGAACCCTTAAGTTTAGGTAGTGAAGCGGTTTTTAGTAAGGCGCTTTCGGCAACTCGTACAGCGGCTACTGCTACTGCTACTGCTACTGCTACTGCTACTGCTACTGCTACTGCTACAAGCTATACCGTACAGCCTAACGACAACCTATGGATTATCTCGCAGCAAATCGCTGAGCAAAATAACTTAAGCATCAAAACAGTGATGACGCAGATTAAAGAGCAAAACCCTAATGCTTTTATAAATAAAGATGCCGGTCAACTCAGAGCCGATGCTCAGCTCACTCTACCTGATTACGATGTTGTACCCTCTCAGCAAAAACTACAGGCAGCTATCGATGCGCAAAGAAAATATGTTCAGCGCGCACAAAAAACCAAAGCCAAACGCAGAGCGCCTTTACAGCCCAATACTGAGACGACTCAAATTGTTGGACGTCAAAACGAGCCGGCGTCTATAAAGAAGCTACCAAAAGCACGCTTTTCTGTTGTAGCGCCTGGTCGCGATGGTAGTGCTGATGGCACGCAAACCAAGGCTAGTGCAGAGGCAGGCAATGGATTGAACACAGATATATTATCCACACTTAAAGCAACAAGACAAAGCACTGCCGCTCAAGCTCAAAGTCTGGTTGATACGAATAGCACCTTGAGCAGCTATACCCAAAAGATACAACTACAAAATCAAAAATTAGCAGCGCTACAAGCCCGCCTAAAAGAGTTGCGTGATCAATAATAGATTCAACTATCAAGCAGATGGCTTGAATAGTTATCGTAGACATGAGAATAACTATGGATAATATGCTATATATCGTTGCAGGATTGGTGCTCATCTTATTGATCGCTATTTTGGTATTACGTCGCAATAAAACTAAGCAACCAGCGCCGTCCACACCCCTACGTACAAATAAAGAGACGATCAGAGCAGTATCAGTCTCATCGGATCGTATGCCGCAGCCTTCGGTAAATAGTGCAACGAAATTTGATGATATTACAATCGCTCAGCGCTTTATAGACCAGCAGCGCTATGACAAAGCGATAGAAGCGATAGAGCGCGGACTTATGCGTAAACCTCATGACGAGCAGCTATCGCTTAAGCTCCTCAGTATATATGCAACAACCAATGAGCTCAGCGAATTTAACCGTGTTTACGATGAGATAGTCCAAAACAATACTCAGGCAATACCACAAGCAAACGAGCTAAAATCCTTGCTTTTACAAGATCAGACGACCTCTGCGGCAGCGCCTGTAAGTAGCTTTGATCAATCAAGCGTTGAGGCTATAGACTTTGACTTGCCACAAAGCTCTGTACAGGTTGGTAGTGATACCAGCGCTCATGAACCTGTAGAGAGTGTCCAAAATCACCTAGTGGAGAGCGCCAGCCCTCTTGAGCCTACCGACTCGCTTGATGATTCATTTGATAATTTGGATTTAGCTAATTTTGATACTGCTGATAGCTCTTATACTGATAGCTCTTATGACATAGATACTATCAGTAATTCTAGTATGGCAAGCGACGATATCTTTGAGCTGACGCTGGATGATCTAGAAGACAATGATAGTGATACTCAAGAGAGCCTCTTAGACGATAGCCGCACTGAAACTAGTGGCATGCAGCCAGTTCATGTTGTAGATAGCACACCTTTAGAGAGTTTGGACTCAAGCGACTTGGATCTGGATACAAACTTTGATTTCGATGACAGCTTTGATTTAAATGATGAGGCATCTACTGTTCCACCTGTCAATGAGCCTGCTTCAGAAGCTATTACTAATGACGATAGCTTCTTTGATTTTGATCTACAGGCAGACTCAAAGAGCATTAATACCAATAATAGTGATAGTAATGACGTCAGTCAAAGCGGTGGTCTGGTTTCGGGTGAATTAGATGTAGAGAGCAATGAGTATAACGATGCCAATGATGAAGATTTTGTATTAGATTTGGCCGACCTTGAGACTGAAACTGAGACTGATGACAAAATCTTGGACACTTATGCACCAAGTGATAGTTTGACATTGTCCTTAGATGAGGATGACACAACACAGAGCGATTTTGTTTTTGAAGACAGTCAAATTTTGGGCAGTTCAGTTCAAGACAGTGCTCCTGTCACTATTGATAATGCTGCACAGGGCGCTGGCGACCAAGCTGACACTCCTATGCTGTTTGATGACAATACACCCATAGAAGATAGCTTTGATTTCGAGGACGCTTTGGCGCCTACAGAAGCTAAGCCAGTTGAGGTAGCAGACAGCGACGCTAATAAATCAGCCGCTGACTTGACTTCGCGCTTTGCAGCTGACTTTGATTTTGTTAAAACGTTAGATACCAATCAGGTCACCTTAGACCTAGCCACGCAGTATGTCAGACTAGGCGAGTATGATAGTGCCAAACGCTTATTGAAAGAAGTCATCGCTCAAGGCAATAGTGAGCAAAAGCAGCAGGCACAAATGATGCTTGAGCGCACTGCATAATGATACTACCGCAGCTAAGCCAAGTGTTTCAATGCTTGGCTTATTCGCTTTTTATCTCTTTACTAAGTCCTTATAACCTATGATCCAACCTGATACCTTACAACTTATCTATGCTGGCGGTACCTTTGGCAGTTATGGTCGTCCGCTTGCGCCCCTAGACGCTACTGCGTTTTTGCCTATTGTGCAATCGCATATTACTACGCATAGCCACACCCTTAATCTGCCTGCGACCGCTTGGCTTGATAACGCTTTAATCAAAGACAGCAGTCAGTTAATGCCTAGTGATTTTGTACATTTTTATACTTTGGTATTAGATGCTTATAGTAAAGGCTCTCGCCGTTTTGTCTTGATCACAGGCACTGACACCCTAAGCTATCTAGGTGCTTTTTTGTCTGAGGCATTTGCAGGTAGTGATTTGTGTTTGGTCGTCACAGGTAGTATGCGCCCTTTACTAGATCCTGAGGTCATACAAGATTACGCGATAGATGAGCATAGCGATGCTTGGGATAATCTGATAGCTTCAATCAAACTGGCTAGCGCTGGTGAGTCTGGGGTTAAGATAAGCTTTGGCGGTGAGTCGTGGCCGGCGCAAACCGTACAAAAAATACACAGCCATGATTTTATGGCGTTTACTGGACACTCAAGAGCTGCTTATCCTGCTAATAGCTATATCAAACTATTCACCGATACGCGCCGCCAGCATTGGCTCGACGATCAATATACAGTAGTAGCTGATGTCCAAAGTCATGCTAAGCACGCTTATGTCCATGCGATCTATTGTATGCCCAATCATCCTGATATCTTAAGCAAGCAATTACAGGCGCTTATCGATCAACCGCCAAGCGGCATTATCTTATTAGGCTTTGGTGCAGGTAACGTCCCTTATTCAGCAGCGCTGGCTGAGGCTTTAGATCAGGCATATGAGCAAGGTCACATGGTGATTTGTGCCAGCCAGTGTCCCTTTGGCGGCGTCAGTGACAGTTATGCAGCAGGCAGTTGGCAGTATGATCATCACGTTATCGCAGGAGGCCGCTTGACCATTCCTGCTATTTACGCGCGCCTGCTATGGCTGTTACTACGTTATCCATCGCCTGCTCGAAGACGACAACGCTGGACCAATAATGTCAGTCAAACAGCGACTACGATTAGAAAACGTTAAATACTAACTGTATTTACTCTTTTGCGTTTTAAACTCACTTTATATACGACCTTGCTATGACCCAATCTACAGTCTGCGATGATAGACCAACTTACACACTAGCGATTGCCATTGAGTTTTTGGGAACGCACTATTACGGCTGGCAGCGGCAAAAAGAGGTGCTGGGCGTGCAAGAAGTCTTGGAGCGCGCTATTAGTAAAGTGGCTAATGAGCCAGTAGAGGTTGTTGCTGCTGGTCGCACTGATTCAAGCGTACACGCTGGTAATATGATCGCGCATTTTGTCACTCATGCTCATAGACCTGCGCGCAACTGGCTGCGCGGCGTCAATAGCTTACTTCCTAATGATGTTGCCCTGCGCTGGATTGAGCCTATGCCCGCTGATTTTCATGCGCGCTTTAAAGCGATTGCTCGGCGCTATCGTTATATTACTTTGAACCAGCCTCAGCGGCCAGCTATCTTAAATCATCAAGTCACGCATATCTACGAGCACTTAGATCTCAGCGCTATGCAAGCTGCTGCGGCTGATATCGTAGGGACTCATGACTTTAGCAGTTACCGCGCAGCCGCCTGCCAGTCCAATCAACCTGTACGTTCCATTGAACATGCCAAGCTTTTTGCTCACGGCCAATTTATTGTATTTGATATTCAAGCAGATGGGTTTTTGCATCACATGGTGCGTAATCTAATGGGTACGCTGTATGCTATTGGCAGGCATGAATTACAGCCTGCTGACTTTTTAAATATCTTAGCTAAAAAAGATCGTACTATTGCGCCGCCCACTGCCTCAGGTGATGGCCTATATTTTATCAATGCTTATTATCCTGAGCGCTATCAAGCGCGACTCCCTAATGCGCCGCTAACTCCTATTTGGTTAAACCTGCCAGATTAGGCTTTGATAATATGACTATAACCTGGCATACATACCATATACACACTGTCAAGCAAAAACTGGGTTCGCCATTGCTTTAGTATTCAAACTTGCGTATAATATCCGCTTATTTTTGAGTGATTGATACAAATATGGCAAAAGACGATATTATTGAATTTGAAGGCGAAGTCATCGATACCCTTCCAAACACATTGTTTAAAGTTCGTTTAGAAAACGGACACGAGATTATCGCGCATATCTCAGGCAAGATGCGTAAGCATTACATCCGCATTCTAACTGGTGACAAGGTTAAGGTTGAGATGACGCCTTATGATTTGTCAAAAGGTCGCATTACTTACCGTGGTAAGAACTAATTAATTATAAGCTGTATTGCATTAGGGTTGGCATTGATTATCGGTTTAACAACTGACTTGAAACAACCGATATCAGAGCTACATAGTTAACGCTAACTTTACGCTTATTCCAAAAAAAATACCGCTATCAATCAGCGGTATTTTTTTGTTTTAACATTCTGTCTTTAAGACAACGTATCTATCTAAACTCTACAGTAGCGTCATCTTTAATGGTGCCTAGTAACGCTAGCGCATCCCAGTTGGTCAGACGTACGCAACCAGATGAAGCTTGACGACTAATGCGAGCAGGATCTGGTGAGCCATGAATACCATAAGAGGGCTTACTCAGTCCAATCCATACGATGCCTACTGGATTATTAGGGCCTGGTGGAATGATGAGCTGACCACCATCGTCTGCGCTATAAGTATAATTAGGTTCATGTACTTTGACTTCGACCGTATGCGTACCCGATGGTGAGGGCGTCGCGCTGCTACCAACTGTGGTAGGATAGCTGGCAACTAGATTGTCATTATCATCATAGGCATATAGGGTTTCAGTGTCCTTGTCAGCGACCACGCGGCTCACAGGTTTGGTATTAGGGTTGCCAGGATTGTAGACTGTGATCGTCTCGCCTGCACGAAAACTTGTATTAGGATTGAGAGATTTAAGATACTTCTCATTAATATGGAACTTCTCTGCAAGTCCCTCAGTTATACTTTCATAATACATGCCCTCAAGCTCAGACTTGCCCTCTGCGCTGGCAGGAATGTTTGTCGTTTTGATGTTGACATCACCCTCTTTTATCGTATAACGAACCAATACAGGCTGACTTGTAAGACGTTCACTGGCTCTAAGCGCTTGCCAAGTCTCGTCATTTAAATTATCAGTTACTTTGAGCCCGTTGGCTTTTTGAAAGGCCTGCATGGCTTTACGAGTATTTTTGCCCCAATATCCATCTACTGGGCCTACGCCGTGCTGATGCCAATTGAGCAGGGCTTGCAACTTAGTCCCTGTATTGCGATCTATCTTCTCCCCGACTGACCACGTGGCATTGTTGACCTCTCTAGCAGTCTTTGGCAGATTTTCAGTGGTGTACTTGATGGTTGGTAACAAATCATTGAGCGAGTTGACCGTTTTGCTATCACCCTTGAGTTGTTGACTAACGCCATTAGTCACAGGACTTTTATCATTGCTTGTCGCTGCGTTGACTGGATTCATTAGCATAGCACTGGACAATCCCAATGCAGCCATCATCGTACATACTTTTTTTAACTGATACATGCTGAGCTCCTAAAATAATTGGTAACCTACTCGTTATAGTTCTTATGTTACTGGCGCTTAAGATAATGTCATAGTACTGAGGAGTTATATAACAGCTTTGTGTTAACGAATTGGGTCTATGATAACAACTTTGTTAAATAGTACTCACTATGTCACTTAAAAGTATACATATAACAAAAAACCCATAAACCACTAGGTAGTTTATGGGCAGCTTGACTTGCTAAGGTGAGTCGATGTATTTGTTATGAGTGCAGCTTAGCCAGTACTGCCTGTCCCATTTGCACGCATCCTACACAGATGAGGTTGTCTTCATTTTTGTCTGAAATATCAACGGTACGTAGACCATCGTCAAGCACGTCGCTCACTGCCGCTTCAATCGCTTGCGCTGGTGCCTCTTGCTTAAAAGTATAACGCAGCATCATAGCCACAGACAAAATAGTCGCTAGAGGATTGGCTTTGTCTTGTCCTGCGATGTCAGGCGCTGAGCCATGACAAGGCTCGTACATACCCTTGCCATCCTCATCTAAGCTCGCTGACGGTAGCATACCGATAGAGCCTGTGAGCATAGCCGCCTCATCAGATAAGATATCACCGAACATGTTACCTGTTACCATGACATCGAACTGCTTGGGATCACGGATAAGTTGCATACAGGCATTATCAGCATACATGTGTGATAGTGCTACATCACTATAGTCGTTCTCTTGCATTTGGGTGATCGTCTGCTTCCACAGCTCAGTGACTTCTAGTACATTAGCCTTGTCTATCGAGCATATCTTGGCAGGTTTGCCAGAGCTTTGAGCGCGCGTTTTTGCCAGCTCAAAGGCCACTTTGCCAATACGCTCGATCTCACTGGTCTTGTACACCATAGTATTGTAGCCTTGCTGCTCGCCATTATCTAGCGTGCGAATACCGCGCGGCTCACCAAAATAGATACCACCTGTCAACTCACGTACAATCAATAAATCAAGACCTGATATGATCTCAGGTTTAATACTTGAAGCATTAGCAAGCTGCGGATATAGCTTTGCCACACGCAAATTGGCAAATAAGCCAAGCTCACTTCTAATCTTGAGTAAGCCGCGCTCAGGGCGTTTGCTACGCTCAATCGTATCCCATTTGGGACCGCCGACTGCGCCAAGTAATACTGCATCTGCAGCACGAGCACGCTCAAGCGTCTCATCTGGCAATGGCTCGCCTGTTGCATCAAAAGCGACGCCACCGATCAAACCTGACTCTAGAGTTAAGCCTAAATCAAACTTTTTGTTTACCGCCTCTAATACATCAACGGCTTGGGTCATAATCTCAGGACCGATACCATCGCCTGCTAATGTCAAAATGCTTGCCATATAAATCCTTGTTGTTTTTTGATAGGTAATTGATTGATAAATTTAAATAAGACAGGTATTAAGATGCTTCTATTACGCTGCTCTCGACAAACTCGCCTTGGCGCTCAATATCTGCCAGTTTACAAAACTGACGTTGCAGGCGACCATTAAAGGTAAGATCTACACATAAAGGGTTAGGAGAGGCATTTTCTAGCAAACTTCCCTCAGTACTACTCGGTTTTTTACGGTACGCTCGTAGCTCGTAATTACCTGGCTGAGTAAACTCATGAATCATCGCAAAGCGCTCAATGTAACCTAGATTATTTTCAGGATAAAAATTAACCTGAACTTCATGCTTAGTAGGTTTTAGACGTAGGTAGTAATTGGTCAATCCTTCGATATTGGATGCCGATAGCGGTACTATCTTGATAGCATTTTTATCAGATAAAGGTGTTATATCTGGCGCTATCGTTGTCCTAAACCGATCACTAAAAGGCATCTTACTCGCCGTATCTGTACTCTGCATCACAGCTAGCATCGTAGGATTGACAGGTTCATGACTTTGCGCTGAGATAATAGGCGTTTTGTCTATTTGTACGATTTCGCAGTGATAAGTCCCCTGACAGCTCAGATTAATCTCGCCTGCAATGGGATCAAGCGCCTGAGCAGTTATCAGCGTATTGTCATCATCAATTTGATTGTACCCTGTCAAGATCTGACATCCTGACAAAGATAGGCCTGTTATTAGAGTTAAAACAGCAAAACGTTTTTTATTCATAGCGATAACTACTATTCATCTTATAAGTGAAACGATGGTTATTCATTCTAGCCATTTAGTACTTATAACTCAACATTATATTCATTTTTAACCATGTAATAAACGCTGATTTTCTGCTTTTTAAGCACGTACTTGGTTAAATACCCAAGGGGTTTTTTGCATCATTTTATGCTCATAGTTCTTGATGTCATCACTCTTTTGCAAAGTAAGTCCGATGTCATCTAGTCCATTTAACAAGCAATGCTTACGGAATTCATCGACTTCAAACGCATACTCTTCGCCCGTCGGCGTTATCACCACTTGGCGCTCAAGGTCAGCGGTAAGTTGATAGCCCTCAAAAGCGATAGTCGCTTTCATAAGCTTATCGACAATGTCTTCATCGAGCACAATCGGCAACATACCATTTTTAAAACAATTATTATAAAAGATATCGGCAAAACTTGGCGCAATCACCGTACGAAAGCCGTACTCAGATAGTGCCCAAGGCGCGTGCTCTCGACTAGAGCCACAGCCAAAGTTTCGGCGGGCAAGCAGTATAGTCGCGCCCTCATAACGGGGCTGATTTAGTACAAAGTCAGGGTTGATAGGACGCGTATCGTTGTTCCCAGAGCCATCTAACGAAGGCACGCCTTCATCTAGATAGCGCCACTCGTCAAATAAGTTAACGCCAAAGCCTGTACGTTTAATGGATTTCAAAAACTGCTTAGGTATAATCTGATCGGTATCGACGTTGGCGCGATCAAGCGGACAGACGATACCGGTTTGGGTGTTATAAGCTTGCATAATCATTCCTTAAAATATCAGTGTGCTACGCTTAAATCAAAACGTGCGTACATCTACAAAACGGCCCGCTAATGCGGCAGCGGCGGCCATTGCAGGGCTCACAAGATGCGTGCGCCCGCCCGTACCTTGACGCCCTTCAAAGTTGCGGTTGGATGTCGACGCGCAGTGCTCCTCTGGCTCTAGCTTGTCGGCGTTCATGGCAAGGCACATCGAGCAGCCCGGCTCACGCCACTCAAAACCTGCTTGAGTAAATATAGCGTCCAAACCTTCAGACTCTGCTTGTAGTTTGACTTGTCCTGAGCCTGCGACCACGATAGCTTCTTTGATGCTATCTGCAACTTTGCGACCTTTAATCACGGACGCCGCATCACGCAAATCTTCGATACGTGAGTTGGTACAAGAGCCGATAAATACGCGATCAAGCTCAATATCAGTAATTTTTTGACCTGCTTGTAAGCCCATATAAGTATAAGCGCGCAGCCAGCCCTCTTCTTGCGCCTCATCAGCCGCTTGATCAGGCGTTGGAATAGATTGAGTGATATCGACGACCATTTCAGGAGAGGTTCCCCAAGATACTTGCGGCGCAATAGAGCTACCGTCGATCTCAATGATAGTATCAAACACCGCGTCATCGTCGGAATACAAGGTACGCCAGTAGCTCTCGGCTTGCTCCCACTGCTCATCAGTTGGTGCGTAAGGACGGCCTTTAACATACTCAATAGTGGTGTCATCAACCGCAACCATACCCACGCGTGCGCCCGCCTCAATCGCCATGTTACAGACGGTCATGCGACCCTCCATACTCATGTCTTCGAACACTTGACCGGCAAATTCAATAGCGTGACCGGTGCCACCTGCCGTACCGATTTTGGCAATAATAGCCAGTACGACGTCTTTTGGGGTCACGCCAACACCGAGTTTACCTGTGACGCGAATTTGCATGTTTTTTGATTTCTTTTGAATCAAACACTGCGTCGCTAGCACGTGTTCGACCTCTGAGGTACCAATACCATGTGCCAGGCAGCCAAGTGCGCCATGAGTTGCTGTATGCGAGTCTCCGCAGACAACCGTCATACCAGGCAAAACCAAGCCTTGCTCAGGGCCAACCACGTGCAAGATACCTTGACGTGCATCGTTGATGGTAAATTCTGCAATATCAAACTTAGCGCAGTTATCATCTAAAGTAACCACTTGCAAGCGCGATACTTTGTCTTTGATACCTTGTACGCCCTCACGGCGCTCACGACTGACTGTAGGTACGTTATGATCTGGGCTTGCGATGTTCGCAGACAAGCGCCAAGGGGTTCTGTTGGCTAGATCTAACCCTTCAAAGGCTTGCGGACTTGTGACCTCATGTAATAGATGACGGTCGATATAAATGAGGCTTGAACCATCGTCACGTTTGGTGACTTCATGGGCGTTCCAAAGTTTGTCATATAAAGTTTGCGCAGTCATTTTGCTGTCCTTCTTTGTGACTAATGATCAATCGATCTAAGTATAGTTCTGAATCGGGATGCCATTTAAAAGTCGAGATAAATAAGAGTCGATCTAAAAGTAATTTGAGCGTTAAATAGTTTATATAAGAGGTTATAAGTATTGTTTGATAAAATCTCAATGTCGTTTTGATACCATTGGGCATATGTATCCGCTAATTGATAACTTATCGTTTTATAATCAAATAAAATGTCTTTGAGTCTTGTGATTATACCAGTCTAATCCTATAATAATAATTGATGATTTTTGCATATACGCAAACTTTTTATTTACAATCACCAGCATTCACACGAGCCAACTTTTATTTATAGCTGACTAAATAGCTAAGGACACCGGTTTGAATACCACTAATTTGACAACGTTTGTGACTGTAATGCATACAGGTAGCATATCAGGGGCGGCAGAAAAGCTCTTTATTACTCAGCCTGCGGTCAGTAAACGCATCAAAAATCTAGAAGACGAATTCAAAATCACTCTCTTTGATACCGTAGGTCGCGGTATTGTTCCAACGCAAGCGGCAAGCGAGATGCTACCCCATGCTAAGCGCTGGCTTGAGGATTACGAGAACTTCAAAATCAACTTGCAACATGCCGAGCATATTGTATCAGGTAAATTGGTCATAGGGACCAGTCATCATATTGGTTTGCATCATTTAGCGCCAGTACTCAAGCATTTTATTCAAGCTTATCCTGCCGTACAGTTAGAGGTGCACTTTGTAGATTCAGAAGAAGCGCACAAGGCCGTACTAGATGGTGATCTGTCTTTGGCTTTTTTGACCTTGCCGCCCGTTTATGACAAACGCCTCACTTACCATACGCTTTGGTCAGATCCACTGTATTTTATGACAGGCACCCTCTCCTCACTTGCCAATAAGACCAATGTCACTTTGGAGCAACTAGCGCGTTATCCTGCTATTTTGCCCTCAGCCAATACTTTTACCAGTCAGATTACTTTGGCCGAATTTGCTAAGCATAATCTTAAGCCTTATGCGACGATGAGCACCAATCCATTAGAATCTATTCGTATGCTGGTATCTGTAGGCCTTGGCTGGTCGGTATTGCCACAGACGCTGATCAGCCAAGATTTAGAACGTATCAATATGGCTGATAATATTGAGCTGCAACGTTATTTAGGCGTGGTGATTAACCCTAAATTGACACGTTCTAGTAGCGTGAGCGCCTTATTAGATTTACTAGCGCCTATTGATTAAGTCATTTAAGAAACGTGTTATTTTACTAACAAATCATAAAACGGTACTGATCATGATTGCAGTATCGTTTTGTCGTTTTAGGCCGTATACAACTAATGAGTTTAGCGTACTTACAATTTATTTGTGACAATGCCCACCGTCATTTGTTATTGTAACAAGCAGTTACGCTAACAACTTGGTGGTAACGTCAGCGCGATAAACGTAGTTAAAAATAATGCAGCTAAGAATAAAAGTATAAACCATACAAATATTTTAGATAAACCCATAATGGTATTTTAGCTAAATGTTTGCTCATTTTTATTATAAAATCTTGTTTGCCATTGTTTGACTCGTTAGATAACTCAGCAATGAGCGTCGATGCATATTATAGTAAAAATAGTAGTTGCCACTTTGGTTCTATCATTATCTATTTATTAGAAACCCGTTCTAACAAATAGGTGATTGAGCTGCAACTAGCTAGTGGATAAATAGCAAAAATATAAAGCCATTACTTAAATAGAATGGCTTTTTTGTTTTTTTGACACTGAAACTTTATCGACAAATAATTTTATTATAAGGTAAGTTTTACTTATAGACATAACTAAAGCCAATAGTTTTTGGCTAAGGATAACGATATGAACGGAGTTTCTAGTGGTGTGTTAATTTCACTTGCCGCTTACTTTTTAGTGATGATAGGTATCGGTATATACGCCTATTTTAAGCAAGCCAACGACACTGAGGGCTACATGCTCGGTGGGCGTAACCTAAGTCCTGCGGTCACCGCCTTATCAGCAGGCGCCTCAGATATGTCAGGCTGGCTATTACTCGGTTTGCCAGGCTATATGTATGGTTCTGGTGTGGTTAGTATTTGGATTGCGCTAGGCTTGACCTTAGGCGCACTTCTGAACTATATCATTGTAGCGCCGCGCTTACGTGTCTACACTGAAGTAGCTGACAATGCCATTACCCTCCCCGATTATTTTGCTAATCGCTTCGAAGACAAATCACACATGCTGCGTGTTATCTCAGCGATTGTCATTATTTTGTTCTTTACCGTATACACCGCCGCAAGCTTAGTGGGCGGTGGTAAATTGTTCGAAAGCTCATTGAATCTCTCATACAGCACAGGCCTATGGGTCACTGCTGGTGTCGTTGTAGCTTATACTTTGTTTGGTGGTTTCTTAGCGGTATCGATGACCGATTTTGTGCAAGGCGTTATCATGCTATTTGCGCTTGTCATCGTACCTATTGTTGCCTTTACTGATTTGGGCGGCGTATCTGAGGTCACAACAGCGGTCAGAAACATCGATCCTGCTCTACTAAATGTCTTTAGCGGTATGACCTTTTTGGGTATTGCATCACTCATGGCATGGGGTCTAGGTTATTTTGGCCAGCCCCATATTATCGTACGTTTTATGGCGATACGCTCGGTCAAAGATGTGCCGACGGCTCGTAATATCGGTATGAGCTGGATGGTTGTGAGTTTAATAGGCTCGCTCATGACAGGTTTTGCAGGTCGCGCTTATGTGCAGAGAACCTCAATGACTTTGGACGATCCTGAGACGATCTTTTTAGTATTCACCCAGTTCTTGTTCACACCCCTTGTATCAGGGTTCTTATTGGCTGCTATCTTAGCCGCTATTATGAGTACTATCTCATCACAGCTACTAGTAGTATCAAGCTCACTGACCAAAGATGTGTACAAGCTATTTTTTGATAAAGATGCCCCAGAAGCGCGGCAGGTACTCGTAGGTCGTATCTCAGTTGTCGTCGTCGCTGTGGTATCGATAATACTCGCCTCTGACCCAGATAGCTCAGTACTAGAACTCGTCTCTCATGCTTGGGCAGGCTTCGGTGCTGCATTTGGACCGTTGGTTATCTTTAGTCTAACATGGCGTGGTATGAACCGTAATGGCGCAGTCGCTGGTATGGTCGTTGGTGCTTTAACCGTTATCCTTTGGGTATATGGTCCATTTGAAATGAACGGCATGGCACTAAACGATTGGCTATACGCTATTATTCCAGGCTTTATATTGAGCACTATCGCCATCTTTGTAGTCAGTAAGATGACAGGTGGACCTAAGTCTACGGTTTCAGCCAAATTCAAAGAAATGGAGCTAAACTTACACAAATAAGTAAAGCGCTAGCTGAATTTCTATTTCTATTTTTATAGTTACTAACCTCGTTACCGCTTTGGTAGCGAGGTTTTTTACTGCCTGTATTTGTTTGGTGCTAAATAATAGCTACCTTGTACTCTTTATACATAAGACAGTTTGCTTGGACTATTGTCTTGTTCACTCAGCACTATCTACCCTAAACGTTTAATATCAGCATTTCACGTTATAAACGTAAACGTTACCTGCCTGCTCCTAGATCTCTAGTTTCTATATAAGCTGCTTGATAGACCTTTAATCCTATATAAGAAGATTAAAAAGACATCTAACGCTCATGATTGATCCAAAAATCTCTTTAGTCCCTTAAATTGAAATATAAACACCCATAAAAAAACGACCCATTAAGGATCGTTTTTCTCAAAAAGTCACTTTCTAATAGCTAAATTAGAAGCCTTGCTTTGCCTGATAAGCTAGTTTTGCCCCTAGAATGAAGCCATCATTGTCTTCGGCATCAACGACAAGTTTCTCAGTTGGTAGTGCTCCTTGAGCATCACCGAACCACAAGTATTTACCACCAGCTGAAACTGACCACTCTGGTGTAACATTGTACTTGGCACCTAAGCCGACGCTATAGTAACCGTCGACAGGGCCTAGAGATGTCGTTGGATCGCCAGCGCCGCTATCCCAACCAATAGTTCCACTGACAGCTAGTGCTGGCGCTAAGCGTTTAGCTAGACCAAGCTCTACTTGCCATTGATCATCTTCATACTCAACCAAGTTTAAGCCATCATCAGCGTACAGTGGATTGTTCTTACTAACTGCATTGTATAACGGAGGTGTGATTGAAAAATCACTCCAAGGTACCCAGCGTACTTTCATTGAAGCTAGAGTCGTTGGATTAATACCAGTTTGAAAATCAAAGTTAACAGACTCAGGCGTCGTTATCTCATAATCATTGGTCTGCGTAGCAGCAGCTGGGTTACCTGCTAGGAGTCCTGCTAGTGGGTAGGTTTCAGTGATATCTATATTGTGATCAATTTCAGAACGATAAGTCAACGCTGCTTTTAATGCAATTTCAGGTTTGCTATATGAGAAACCGGCAATATAACCATAATCCATATCTGGGTTACTATTAGAAGTGTAACCAGTAGCTAGATCGTACGCACTACCGCGTAGTCTTACTTGAGCCTCGATACGTTGAGCAACTGGACCACCGTAGATTTGGAACTCTTTATTAGGACCAAACTTAGCACCAAGCAAACCCGTTAAGCTCTGACTACGTACTTCAACTTTAGTCGTTTGAGTGTTTGCAAGCTGTGCATTAGCATAGTTATCGAAAGCTGTTAGTGTGGGTAGAGCCGCTTCCCCACGTGCAATCGTTGTTTGAAGATCAGTAATCTGTTCTTGTATCTGCGCTTGAGCTGCTGGATTTGTAGTGTTTTGCAGAGCTTGTTGTAGTTGTCCAACACCAGCTCTGGCTCTAGCTAAATTACCTGGAAGATCATTAACATAGGTACTCAACTCCTGAGCATTAGTAACACTTGGTACTAGCGGAGTTACTCGGTCTCCAATAAGATTATCAATTGCGACCGTTGGCGAACCGGTAAAATTGCTATCACCTGTGTATTCAGCAGAAGCACCAAATGGCTCGTCATAGATAATACCTACGCTAAAAGTATCATTAACATCGGCTTTTGCACCATAACGGAAAAAGTCGTAATCTTCAGCGATATCACCTGTCTTGTTGCCATCTTCAAACCGAGTATTGCTGTCTCCATTAAAGGCATTGTCTCTACCACTTACATCAGCGTCGATATAAGTATAGACAGCCTCAGCGTAAACACCATCTTGGAAAAAGGCAGTGACATCTTGACCTGAACGATCAAGGCCAGCAGCACTAGCAGCGCTAGCGACTGAAAAAGCAGCGATAGCTACTGTGAGGGTTTTTAAGTGAAAGGTGGCGCGCATTGTATTTCTCCAAACATCCCAGTTGTTTAATCGTCAATATAAGTAAGTGTTACTAAATATGTAGACGATGTCCTAAATTGAATAGTAATGGCTTTTTGACACTAAAACAACATTTAAAGTACTTTATTTCTCCATTATGACTGAACAGTACATGATATATGCTGGTTTCTAAATAAAATAGTTCTGTGTTGATAGTTTAAATGACTTATATATATGCGATAGAATATATAAGTCTAGCTTTTTGCCTAATCTACTTCGCTCAAATCAAAAAAACGACCCTGAAAGGATCGCTTTTTCGTTGAATTACCATTTTTATTTTAACTTACTCTTTACCAGAGTGACTATTTAGCCTGATAAGAGATTTTGGCACCTAAGATAAAGCCATCATTGTCTTCAAAGTCACTGACGATTTGTCCGCTCGGTATCTGACCTTCGGCATCACCGAACCATAGGTACTTGCCGCCTGCTGATACCGCCCAGTTTTCAGTCACGTTATATTTAGCACCAAGGCCTACACTATAGTAGCCTTCGATAGGGCCTAGTGAGGTGACAGGATCGCCTGCACCGCTATCCCAGCCGATGTTACCGCTAACCGCTAACGCTTTCGATAAACGTTTAGCAAGTCCTAACTCTACGACCCACTGATCGTCATCATAGCTGACTAATGGTAAACCATCAGGACGGAATGCAGGATTAGCAGTGCTCACCTCGTTATAAAGTGACGGTACGATTGCGAAATCACCCCAAGGTACCCAGCGTACTCTTGCAGTAGCTAAAGTTGTTGGGTTAATACCCGTCTGGAAATCAAAGTTGACTGATTCAGGTGTTGTTATCTCTATATCGCCACTTCTATTTGTTGGAAAAGCGAACGGTCCACCAGCTACTGGTGGTATAGAGCCTCCAATTGCAGTTGCTAGAGGATAACTTTCGCCAGCGTTTGTTGTGTGCTCAATCTCTGAACGATATGTCAATGCTGCTAGTAATGCGATTTCAGGTTTGCTATAAGACAGGCCAGCTATCCAGCCATAATCCTGATCAGTGCTAATATTCGTGGTGTAACCATTAGCTGGACCATAAGCTGGACCACGTAGTTGCACATCTGCTTGTACACGCTGAGCTACTGGACCACCATAAACCTGAAACTCTTTATTTGTGCCAAATTTTGCACCTAAAATACCCGTTAGGCTTTCGGTGCGAACTTCGACATTGGTTTCTTCACCATTTCTTGGAGAAACTGGGTTTTGATCTATAAAATTATTCTCGCCCACGTAGTCTGCTGCCGCGCCAAAAGGCTCGTCATATAGAACACCGATACTAAACGTGTCATTAATGTCTGTTTTTACGCCATAACGAAAAAAGTCATAATCCTCAGCGATGTCATCTATTTTATTACCTGATGAGTCTTTACCCGTTACATCTGCATCTATGTAAGTATATACCGCTTCAGCATAAACGCCGTCTTGAAAGAAAGCCGTCACATCTTGACCTGAGCGATCAAGACCAGCGGTATGGCCTAGGCTAGTAGCAGACAGCGCTGCTATAGCTAATGTTAGAGTTTTGAGGTTAAAGATAACGCGCATAGTATTTCTCCGAACATCCAAAAGATTAGCCATACCATAGTGAGCAGGCAGTTATAGAGCCGACAGATACTAATCGCTTTTGAGCACTAAGACAACCAAAAAGATACACTATTGCCCGATTATGACTATTTGGTCACCAGTTAGTAATGAGGCGGTTTGTCCGCCATAATGTCAAATGGTGCAATGCCCTCATCAGCGCTTTGGTTTTGTAGCTGCTTATTTATGAGTTGCAATTGGCGCTGTAGCGTTTGGATATGCTGATCTTGCCGCGTCACCACGACGTCTAATTGCTCCATTGTCCGCTCTAGATGCGCCATACTCATCTGCAAGTCTATCATCTGATCTTGCGTATCGGAGGTGCTCCCTTTATCCCCATTTTGCAAATCATTGTTCTGTTTGTCATCATTGTATTTATTGAATGTTGATGTGCTCATTGTGTTCTCACTGTTTGTGATTGTGATCTGTATCTTAGTAAACGTGTTTTGGTTATCAGTAATTTGTATAGTCGTCTATACCAGATGACGCTCTAAATATCAGGATAAAAGTTGCGGGTGGCACAAAACTACTCGGGTGACATGTTATACTGCTGGCAACGAGGTACCACCTTTTTATTACTATTCACCAGTGTATTCTCTCATCATCACTCACACTACTATATATAAGCTTAAGACAATCTATGGCACTGATACATCTAAAAAACATCCATCTCGCCTTTGGCGTAGCGCCCGTTCTCGACGGTATTGATTTTAGCATTAATGAAGGCGAGCGCGTTTGCTTGATTGGTCGTAATGGCGAAGGCAAGTCTACCCTATTTAAACTCATTAACGGCTCTTTGCAACCTGATAGTGGCGAAGTCATTATCAGTGGTAGTGCAAGCGTTGCTATGCTCGAGCAAGACGTGCCTGAAACCAGCGGTAAGATACTAGATATCGTCATGGGCGGTAGCCGCCGCACCGCTGATCTACTCATCAGCTACAATCAGCAAACCGACCTGTGCGCTGATGGTGATATGGATGCCTGCGAGCGCATGGCAACGCTACAACACGATATCGATGCGGTACACGGTTGGGATTTAGAGCGCGAAGCTCGCCGCCTTATTACTACTATGGGGCTTGATCCTGAAGATGATCTGTCTTCCTTGTCTGGTGGTCGTAAGCGCCGCGTATTATTAGCGCGAGCCTTGGTGACCAAACCTGACATGCTACTTCTCGATGAGCCAACCAACCATTTGGACGTTGATAGTATTGAGTGGCTTGAGCGCTTCTTGCTTGATTGGCAAGGTTTGACCCTACTGTTTGTTACCCATGATAGAGCCTTTGTCGATAAATTAGCCACGCGCATCGTTGAGCTTGACCGAGGTCAATTGACCAGTTATGACGTAACACAAGGCGCAAAAGGCTATGCCCGCTATCAAGAGCTTAAAGAGCAGCAGCTGCTTGCAGAAGAGAAGAACAACGCTAATTTCGATAAAAAACTAGCGGCTGAGGAGGTTTGGATTCGCCAAGGTATCAAAGCGCGGCGTACCCGCAATGAGGGCCGTGTCCGTGAACTCAAAGCCTTGCGCGAGGAGCGTAGCGAGCGCCGTGAGAAAGTCGGTAACGTCAATATCACGATGGGCGAAGGCGAGAAAAGCGGTAAGCTGGTCTGCAAAGTCAAAAACCTGCATCTTGAGTACGATGGTAACGTACTGGTCGATAACTTTACGACGACGATCATGCGCGGTGACAAGATCGGTATTATTGGTCCCAATGGTGCGGGTAAAACGACCCTTATCAAAGCTATACTCGACATGTCTGATGATGAAGTGATCAAAACGGGCAGTGTTGAGCTTGGTACTAACTTAGAAATTGCATTTTTCGATCAGCTGCGAGATCAATTAGATCTTGAGGCAACGGTCGCGCAAAACGTCTCAGAGGGTTCAGACTTTATCGAAGTCGGTGGTCGTAAGACGCATATTATGAGTTATTTACAAGATTTCTTGTTCGCGCCAGAACGCGCTCGTACTCCAGTAAAAGCTTTATCAGGAGGTGAGCGTAACCGCGTACTGCTCGCCAAACAGCTATTAAAACCTGCCAACATCTTAGTGCTTGATGAGCCAACCAACGATTTAGATATGGCGACTCTTGAGCTATTAGAGGAGTCTGTTAGCAGCTTTAACGGTACTATCTTACTTATCAGCCATGATCGCTCATTTATGGATAATGTGGTGACCTCTACTTGGGTATTTGATCAAGACAATGGCAAAGGGGTGGTTAAAGAATACGTCGGCGGCTATCAAGAGTATCTGGTGCAAAAAAACCGTATGCAGGCTGCAAGTGCTACCAAAACGGTCACGGCGACCAAATCAAGCAACAAAGCCCCTTCGACAGTTACCCCAAAAAAAACAGTCAAAAAGCTAAACTTCAATGAACAGCGTGAACTTGATAACTTGCCTAAGGAGATTGCAGCGCTAGAGGCAGAACAAAAAGATCTGCAAGATAAGCTAGCGGATGGCTCTTGGTTCACCAAGGACTTCAATAGTGCTACTGCGGCCAGCGAGCGTTTGCTGATAATTGAAGATGAGATGATGAACAAGCTTGAGCGCTGGGAGATTTTAGAGGCCCAATAGGCTCAAAACATAGATATAAATGAGGCGCAAACTTATATAATTAGTGTGCTCAAAACTTAAAGTTAATGAACATTGCTCCGTTTTCAAGTATCATTCCCTATAGTAATACGTTTTTGTGAAATAGAGAGTAATTGTTAATCAAAAGTATCTTGATTCTACTGCTAGGTACTGATAACCAGTAGGCTCTAGGTGCTTTTTTTATTTCAATAGCTCAATTAAGCCTACTGAGGTTGTTTTATTTTTAACCGTACAATTTATTTTATGACCAAAATAGCTTAGAATAGTAACAATTAGCAAAACTAGGTATAGCCTAATCTGGCTTGCCTTTTTTACTATAATCCTTTAAGCCATAAACCCAGTGTGGGATAATCCCATGTCATTCACCTGGAGGAAGTATCAATGCGCAACACCGAAGGCGTTAATGTACAACGTCGTAGAGTCCTTATTGCCTCGACTGCCGTGATTGGTGCAGCTGGGGTAGCTGCTGTTGCAACCCCTTTTGTGCGCTCGTGGACGCCAAGTGCTAAAGCTGAAGCTGCAGGCGCTGCTGTGACTCAAGATATCGGCTCTATAGAAGAGGGTCAGATGATCGTCGTCAAATATCGCGGCAAACCTATTTTTGTGGTAAAGCGTACTCCAGACATGGTAGACACTCTAAGCGCTGTAGAACCGCTTTTGGCTGATCCCACTTCTGATGCGTCACTGCAGCCAGAATACACCAAGAATCAGACTCGCTCTTTAGAGCCAGGTTTGCTGGTAGTTGAAGGCGTCTGTACACATTTGGGCTGCGCGCCAAACTACCGCCCTGACGTCGGTGCGGCTGATTTAGGTGGCAATGACTGGTATGGCGGGTTCTTTTGTCCCTGTCATGGCTCTAAGTATGACATAGCAGGTCGCGTCTATAGTGGCGTTCCTGCACCGACTAACCTACCTGTTCCAGATTATAGTTTGGATGGGTCTATCTTGACGGTTGGAGAGGCTTAATATGAGTATGGGTAAAAAGTTAATGCATTGGGTGGACGCGCGTTTTCCAGCGACTGAAACCTACGAATACCATATGTCAAAGTACTACGCACCAAAGAACTTTAACTTTTGGTACTTCTTTGGCGTATTGTCAATGATCGTACTCGTCAACCAGCTGGTTACTGGCATTTGGCTGACAATGATGTACAACCCTAGCGCAGAAGGTGCTTTTGCTTCTGTTGAATATATTATGCGTGATGTCAAAGGCGGCTGGCTCATTCGTTATATGCACTCGACTGGTGCATCAGCATTCTTTGTTGTCGTCTACTTGCATATGTTCAGAGCGCTGTTATATGGCTCATACCAAAAGCCTCGCGAGCTTATTTGGCTTATCGGTATGGGTATTTATCTTGCGCTAATGGCAGAGGGCTTCTTTGGTTATCTATTGCCATGGGGCAACATGTCATTTTGGGGCGCGCAGGTTATCTTGAACTTACCAGCAGCGCTACCTGTCATTGGTGATGGCCTAGCTGAGTGGGTACGCGGTGATTACATTATCTCAGGTATTACTCTCAACCGCTTCTTTGCCTTGCACGTTGTGGCGATTCCACTAGTACTTGTCGGCCTTGTCTTTATGCATCTGGTCGCTTTACATCATGTGGGTTCTAACAACCCTGATGGTATCGACATCAAAAAGCTAAAAGATAAGAACGGCGTACCCTTAGACGGTATCGAGTTCCATCCGTACTATACTGTGCATGATATGGTCGGTATCGTAGTCTTCTTTATCTTATTCTTTGCAGTGGTCTTCTTCTTCCCTGAGGGCGGTGGTTATTTCCTTGAGCCACCAAACTTTGAGACTGCCAACTCACTGAAGACACCAGCGCATATTGCACCCGTCTGGTATTACACGCCTTTCTACGCAATTTTGCGAGCGGTTCCTGATAAGCTTGGCGGCGTTATTGCTATGGGCGGCGCGATTGCAGTGCTATTTTTGATACCTTGGCTAGATAGATCGCCGGTACGCTCCATGCGTTATAAAGGCATACTATCAAAAATCGCCTTGACTATATTCGCTATCAGCTTTGTAGTACTCGGTTACCTAGGTGCGACGCCTGCAACGCCAACAGCGACGCTAATGTCTCGTATCTTTACCGTATTGTACTTCTTATTCTTCTTATTGATGCCTATTTATACGTCTATTGAGACGTGCAAACAGCCACCTGAACGCGTTACCGGAGGTCACTGATGAACACCTTAACAAAATCCCTAACCGGTTTGGGCTTAGGTGCGACTTTGATGTTGACAGCAGGTACTGCTATGGCAGCAGGCGGCGGCGGATGTGGCAGCTTCGTCAACGCTGAAGGCGTAGAAGAGCATCTGCTATGTAGTGAAGCCCCTATTGATTTTACTAATAAAGGCTCGCTACAAAATGGCGCTAAGATGTTTATGAACTACTGTGCTGGGTGTCACTCAGCGCAGTATGTACGTCACTCTCGTATTGCAAAGGATTTAGAGATACCGCCAGAGCTGGTCGAAAAGTATCTGATGGTGACAACCGATCAGATCGGTGATTTTATTAATCCTGAAATTGATCCTGAAGTCCAAGCCTCTTGGTTTGGTGCAGCGCCACCTGATCTATCGCTGGTTAACAGATTACGCGGTGATGATTGGGTCTATACTTACCTCTTGTCATTTTATGAAGATCCAAGTCGTCCTTGGGGCGCAAATAATTTAGTACTACAAAATGCAGCAATGCCTCACGTATTAAATAACTTGCAAAATGATTTGAGTACCGAAGAGTTTGAATCTGAAGTCGGTGATTTGGTTAACTTTATGGCATGGATGGGCGAGCCTGTTCGTCATGATCGTCAAGTGATTGGCTTCTTTGTTATTTTGTTCTTATTAGTGCTTCTTATTCCAGTATACTTACTCAATAAAGAGTTCTGGAAAGACGTTAAATAGAGCGATATTTAAAATATCAGATGAATTAAAAAGCATTACTTCGGTGGTGCTTTTTTTTGTTTTGACATTTATTCATGAAATCGCAAAACCATAGAGAAAGGTTAAGGTAATACTCGTCACTGTTTACGCATGCTATCTTGATAAATAAGGCGACTTTGTTTACGATGGCAATCTTCACTATTAACATTAGGCTTTCATGATTGATGCGAATGACATTCCAAGTAGTCAGCTGATTTTGTATGCGGACGACGGCTACGATAGTCATGTGGTACGCCTATTACTTGAAGAAAAAAAGCTCGCTTATTACTTATCGCGCCTACATTCTGAGCGGCCTGAGGATTTGACGGAGCTAAACCCTTATCATACTCTGCCAGTGCTACAACAGCGCGAGATTGCTCTGTATGAGATCAACGTTATCTTTGAGTATTTAGAAGAGCGTTATCACGCCAATAAGCTACTGCCCGACACGCCGCAAGAGCGCGCGCAGTTTCGTCAATTGGCATGGCGTATTCAGCACGACTGGCTGGTACTAGGTAAGCGCCTACTTATGCACCCAGACAGTTTTAATAAGGCACAAGCTGGCGTCGCAAAAAAGCAATTAGCAGACTCTCTTATTACTTTATCACCTCTATTCGCCCATAAATCGTATTTTATGGCTGATGAGTTTGGCTGGTGTGATGTGTTACTCGCGCCGCTATTATGGCGACTTGAGGAGATGAATATCGAGCTACCTCGTGCTATTAGTCGTCCTCTACTTGACTACCAAACTCGCGTATTTGAGAGAGATAGCTTTAAAAAGAGCGTGCGCTGATTTAAAATCAAAAAAAATGAACCTTTTACAATTGTTAGTATAGGAAGTTAGAACATGAGTGAAACAACCTCCATTACCCCAACCCGTCCTTATATGGTACGTGCGCTTTATCAATGGATAGAAGATAATGCATTGACGCCATATCTTATGGTAGATGCGACTGCTGAAAATGTTCAAATACCGACAGAGCATGTGCAAGATGGTCGTATTGTCTTAAATATCGCCAGCCGTGCGACAGGCAATATGAGTATGGAAAACGACTATATTCACTTTAGTGCGCGTTTTGGCGGAGTGTCACAGGAGATTTGGGTACCTCTGACAGCAGTCATGGGTATTTATGCCAAAGAGAACTCGCAAGGAATGTTCTTTGATCCTAACGAGTATGATAACTATCAGCCTAAAGACGATGCAGAAGGAGCTGTTAAAAAGAGCCCTAGTGCTGCGCCAAAACCCAAACGCGATAACAAAGCAGGTTTAAAAGTGTTGAAATAGTCTAAGTATAAAATACAAAAAGCTGGTCGTATTGTATACGACCAGCTTTTTGCTGCCTGTTTAAAAGAGCTTTAACCTTAGAACCCTTTCTAATTTTTAGCTTAGGTTCTTGGCAGAGTCACACCGCGTTGACCTTGATATTTACCGCCGCGATCTTTATAGCTGGTCTCGCAAACGTCATCGGCATCGCTCTGAAAAAACAGCATTTGCGCGACCCCTTCACCTGCATAAATACGCGCGGGCAAGTTGGTCGTATTGCTAAATTCTAGAGTGACATGCCCTTCCCACTCAGGCTCTAGTGGCGTGACGTTAACGATGATACCGCAGCGAGCGTAAGTCGATTTACCTAAGCAGATCGTCAAGACATCACGCGGAATACGGAAATACTCCATCGTACGCGCCAAGGCAAACGAGTTGGGCGGAATGATACACTCATCACCTACGATATCGATAAAGCTCTTTTCATCGAAGTTTTTAGGATCGACAACGACAGAATGCACGTTGGTAAAGACTTTGAATTCAGGCGCGCAGCGAACATCATAACCATAGCTTGAGGTGCCGTAGCTAATGAGACGCTCGCCTGCATCATTAAAGCGCACTTGACCTGCTTCGAACGGCTCAATCATGCCATGATTTTGAGCTTGCTCACGAATCCAGCGATCAGACTTGATAGACATTTTTATCCTTAACTATTGAGTACAATATGTAACTTATAAATTTGTAAGAGGTTTTGGTACTGGTGATTATACGGAACTCAGACGCTGATTTATAGATTTTATAACAGATATAAAGGATTGTTTATATCAGTTTTATCCATGCCTTTATTATTTATCTGATTCATCAGCTACTGATTGTCCTTGGTAGCTGATTACTGTACTTACTGCTCTTCTTTTTGCTTGGTTTGATGCAACGTGAATTAATTCTATGATCATCCTAGTTTCAACAGGCGTTAATCCATCCAATAACGCTTCGCTGACATTAATAATAGCAATACCACTGATCCCATAAGAGTGTTTGGGAAATTTAGATAGTAAGTCTACTATTGCTTGTGTAGCAGTAGAGAAGTCTATAAATAGCAGACGGCGGTTGCTAAAGTTAGCATTAACCTGATGGCTTTTGGTACTGCCGTCTTTATAGTAAGCCGTCGCATTCAATTGATTATTTGATAACTCAATCTCATACACGGGCGGACGCAGCATTTTTAATAACTTATGCTGCTTAGGTAGCCTTTTCAGATAGTTATCATAGGTCATTATGCTCACTAAAAATCCCTTTTTATGCTATTGATCATGAGTTACTCTTCTAAAATATCCGCTTGTCATCAACAGGCTTAGCGAACTTATTAATATTGGCTTCGATGTTTTTGGCGATATTTATATAATATGATGCAAACTCATCATCAGCGAGTACGCTAGGCTCACCTTTATCCACTTGTGCGCGAATACCGCTAGCGAGAGGCAACTGACCTAATAACGGTACTTGATACTGCTCAGCGATAATTTCGCCGCCGCCGACTCCAAAAATAGCTTCGGTAGTTCCGCAGTTGCTACAGGTATGCAAAGCCATATTTTCAACCACGCCAAGTACGGGAATATTGGTCTTATTAAACATCTCAATGCCTTTTTGCGCATCTAACAGCGCTACATGCTGCGGAGTAGTCACAATCACCGCTCCTGTTACTGGGATACGCTGAGCGAGTGTCAGCTGAATATCACCTGTACCTGGCGGCATATCTATCACCAGATAATCAAGCTGCGGCCAGTTGGTTTGGTTGTACAGTTGCATCAATGCGCCAGTAGCTTTGGGACCACGCCAGGCAACAGGCGTATTATCACTATCGAGCAAGCTACCAATAGATAGCATTGCAAGGCCATGCGCCTCAACTGGGACGAACTGCTCGTTCTCTAGTTGCGGTTTGACATCGGCGACGCCTAGCATCGTTGGTATACTAGGGCCATAGATATCAGCGTCCAGCACACCGACACGCCCGCCAAGCTTTTGTAAAGCTAACGCAATATTGACCGTCGTTGTTGATTTGCCAACGCCGCCCTTGCCAGAGGCGACGACGATGATATGACGAATGCGAGGATGCGCAGTTAGGGAGGCTTGCGTTGGCGCAGCCTTGGTAATCGGTGGTTCGGCGTCAGTATCATTAGTACTAGGGGTTGTTTTGGACATGCTATCAGGTTTTGCTGCTGGCTGGCTCTGAGCGTCCATAGCATTGATCGTCTTTGGCATTTGTTTTGGCAACGTTGACTCTGTACCTTTGGCTGGTGCAGGTAGGCGTACATTCATATGAATGGTCTTGATACCGTGCGGATGCAGTAGTTGCCCAAGCTCTTGTTGGATAGTTTCAGGGTCACTGTTGACAGGCAAACGCAAATCTAAAGTCAGCTCATCACCATTGCGCTCAAGCCCAGTCACCATAGTAGCGATACTCACAGTGCCGACTTCATAGCCAAGCAATACCTTGTCCACCGCACTATCACGCTGTGCTTGCTGCTGCGGGGTTTCAGGTTTGTCAGAGGTTATTTTTTTTATAAAGTTGAACATAGCTATTTTTACTTCTTATAAAAAGATGGTTTTTATGGGCTGGATCATCAATCATTATTGGAGGTTCAGTGTAGCCCAATTAACACTATTAAAAAACCAGCAACTCTTATGAGTCAACAGATTGTTACCTTTTAGTGTGAACGAATGATTTGTTAGTTAATGCTTAAAGCTGACTTTATATCGCCAAAAACTTTGAAGCGATGAATAAGTAAATAAGCACGCCCGAGGCATCACTTATTGAAGTTATCAAAGGCGCACTGGCCGTGGCAGGGTCAAAGCCTAACTTGTTGAGTACAAAAGGCAGACTCATGCCGATCACACTACCAATGATAACTACCGACACCATACTCAGCGCTAGCACCACCGATACGATAGCGTCACCGCGGATATAGCCGATAATAGCGACAGCGACCGCCATCGTAGCTCCTAGCATAAGTGCAACTAAAGCCTCACGGCCTAGTAGTGAAAACCAATCCTTCATCACCACATCGCCAGTAGCAAGTGCCCGTACCATCAAAGTGGCAGACTGTGAGCCTGCATTACCACCACTATCGACTAATAACGGTAAGAAAAACACTAGTACTAAGTTAGCAGCAATAACATCTTCAAAGTTGGCAATACTAAAGCCTGAGAGTAGATTGCCAAATATCAATAAGACCAGCCAAAAGACGCGCTTACGATACAGCACTCTGACGCTCACATCTTTGAGCCTACCGACCATAGTCGTGACGCCAGCTGACTTATGAAAGTCATCGGTGGCTTCATCGCTAGCAACGTCCATCGCATCATCATGAGTGACGATACCAACTAAAGCGCCATTATCGTCAGTAATTGGCAGTGCAATGAGATCGTAACGAGCTACGGCTTTGGCGACGTCTTCTTGATCGTCAGAGGCGTTAGATGACACCACACTACTCATCATAATATCGTTAATCACTTGCTCAGGGGACGCTAAAATGAGCACTCGTAATGACACCACGCCTAGGAGTTTACGGGCATCATCTATGACATAAGCATGATAAATCGTCTCAGCGTCAGGTGCCTCTAATCTTAGAGCATCTAGCGCTTGCGCCACTGTCATCTTTGGCGCTAAGGTGGCATAATCAGAAGTCATCAAAGCCCCAGCGGTACGCTCCTCGTAGGCCGATAGCCTGCGAATGTCTTCGCGTTTGGCCTGCGCCAATGCGGGCAGCAGAGCATCGCGCTGCTCTTGGTTAAGATGCTTGTACAGGTCAGTGCGCGCGTCCGCTGGCATCTCCCCTATCAAGATTGCCATACTCTCGCGCGGGAACTTGTGCGCCATAGCGACCTGTACATCAGGCTCTAGGTACGCAAATATAGTTGAGCGATTGGGCAGGCGCTCCAATAACTGCCAAGCGAGCGTCGTATCCATCAGCGCAAGCACATCAGCGCTATCGATAGGGCGCAAAGCCTGTAGTTGATTCATTGCGGGCGTAAACTGCTGCTGCTCAATAGCAGCGCTTAACGTTAACGCGATATCTTGATAGTTCATTATAATTGCTCTGTGCGATGCGAGAAGATTTGATTATAAATAAAAAAAGAGCCAATAATATTGGCTCTTTTTTATCTCATAAAGAAGATGCTAGCGGATGGGTGATTTATAAGCAAGCGGATAAAGGCTTAGGCTCATTAATCCATTAGTTCATAAACCAGCCATGACTGGCGACGATGGATTGTCCTGTGAATACATTGGTTGGGAATGCGGCTAGAAATAATGCCAACTGAGCGATATCATCAACGGTAGTGAACTCTTTATCAACGGTATTGACTAGCATAATATCGTTGACGACTTCTTCTTCGCTAATGCCCTTCTCTTTGGCTTGCTCAGGGATCTGCTTTTCGACCAGTGGGGTTTTGACAAAGCCTGGGCAAATCACATGCGAGCGTACGTTGTGCTCGCCGCCCTCTTTTGCCAGTACGCGGCACAGCCCTAATAGACCATGCTTGGCGGTAACATAAGGCGCTTTGTAGAGTGAGGCTTCGTGTGAGTGTACCGAACCCATATAGATAACCGTACCGCCTTTGTCGTCTTTATACATATGCTTGACAGCGGCTTTGGTTGTCAAAAAAGCGCCATCTAGATGAATAGCGAGCATTTTTTTCCAGTCATCAAATGCCATTTTGTCAATTGGGTTGATAATCTGAATACCGGCATTGGAGACAAGAATGTCAATACCGCCAAAGGTGTCGACCAGCTGCTGCACACCTGCGTTGACGGCATCCTCTGAGGTGACATCCATCTCAATCGCTAGAGCCTGACCGCCCGCTTCTTTGATGGCATCAACTGTCTCTTGAGCGGCATCCAAATTGATATCTGCAATACCGACTGCAGCGCCTGCCTTGGCATAAGTCTCAGCGATATCACGTCCGATGCCGCTAGCTGAGCCTGTGACTAATGCTACTTTACCTGTCAAATCATGTTGTAGTTCGGTCGCCATACTTTTATTCCTTACTTTAATTTTTTTATTAAATGGACTTATTGAATAATCGTACTTACTGGATTATGGTTACTGGGGTTTTTTCTTGTAGCTCATCGAAGCTGACATCATCGGCTAGTTCGACAAGTTTAAGTCCTTGATCTGTGACATCAAGCACTGCAAGTTCGGTAATAATGCGATCAACGACGCCTTTACCAGTCAATGGTAGCTCACAGTTGGCAAGGATTTTGGGATCGCCATGTTTGTTTACTTGCTCCATGAGTACAATCACTCGTTGCACGCCTGCGACCAAGTCCATCGCGCCGCCCATACCTTTGACCATCTTTTTGGGGATCATCCAGTTGGCCAGATCACCGTTTTCTGAGACCTCCATTGCGCCAAGTATCGCCAGATTGACGTGACCACCACGAATCATCGCAAACGACTCTGAGCTGCTAAAAAAGCTAGCACCAGGTTTTGCAGTTACCGTTTGCTTACCGGCGTTAATCAAATCTGCATCGACATTATCTTCGGTCGGAAACTCGCCGATACCTAATAAGCCATTCTCAGACTGTAGCCAAACGTCTACGCCCTCAGGGATATAATTGGCCACCAGCGTCGGCAGGCCAATGCCTAAATTGACGTAATAACCATCTTGCAACTCTTGTGCGGCGCGCTGCGCCATTTGCTCTCTTGTCCATGCCATGGTATTTATCCTTAAAAATTATCGTATTCTTTTTTATCTTAGTTCAACTTAGTGCTTAAGCGCTCTCAGCGGCTTTTGTCGTAATTTTCTCAATGCGTTTTTCAGGAGCACTATTGAGTACGATACGTTGCACATAGATACCAGGCAGATGTATCTCATTAGGATCAAGCGTGCCTGTCTCTACGATTTCCTCAACCTCAGCAATGGTAATTTTGCCTGCTGTTGCACAGTCTGGATTGAAGTTACGCGCGGTTTTGCTAAATATTAAGTTACCTGCTTTGTCCGCTTTTAGCGCTTTGACGAGGGAGATATCGGCGTTTAATGCACGCTCAAGAATATAAGTACGACCCTCAAAGTCGCGAGTCTCTTTGCCTTCAGCAACTAAGGTACCGACGCCTGTCGCAGTATAGAACGCGGGAATACCTGCGCCGCCTGAACGTAGTCTTTCTGCTAATGTGCCTTGCGGGGTCAGCTCAACTTCTAACTCGCCTGCCAAGTATTGGCGCTCAAACTCTTTGTTTTCGCCCACATATGATGAGATCATTTTTTTGATTTGGCGAGTTTGTAATAATAGTCCCAAGCCAAAATCATCCACACCGGCGTTATTGCTGATACACGTCAAATCTTTGACGCCGCTATCGCGCAACGCCTCAATAAGCGCTTCTGGAATGCCGCACAGGCCAAAACCGCCAATAGCGAGGGTTTGTCCATCACTCACGATACCTTTTAGGGCATCTTGTGCCGTACTATATACTTTTGATTGACTCATGCTCAGCTCCTTGCTAATTTAGCATTTTTTAATATTAACCCATAATTTATAGAAAATTTAAAACAATACACCTTGTATCAATATATCTTGTATACAACATATGTGCTAACTTAGCATATTATCATCTTAGCGACTAGGCAAGAACGTTAAGATGATAGTAAAGATAGCAGCTATATCGTATCGATAAGAGATAGAGGCTTCGATAACAGTCGTTATATCATAGCGACTGGTTATCCTATAGCTGCTTTGAGTACTATGGTCAGCAATTTTATATTAGCGTTATACACACTGATTGATTAAATAATTTATAGGACCGCGGATACTCTCTATCCGCGGTCTACTTTATGCCAAGGAGAAGGCTTATGTTTAGCACACTTGCTATTGTCATCACGTTATTACTGCTCATGTTTTTTGCCTATCGCGGCTATTCTGTACTGATTTTAGCACCGATTATGGCAACATTGGCTGTATTGCTATCGGGTGATTTTTTGACGAGTATCCCCGCCTATACCGATATCTTTATGGGCGCACTTAGCGGATTCTTACTGAAGTTTTTTCCTATATTCTTACTAGGCGCACTCTTTGGGCGTTTGATGGCAGACTCAGGCGCCGCAACCGCGATTGCCAATACCGTAGTCAAAAAGCTTGGCGCAAGCAAAGCTATCCTTGCGGTGATTTTAGTCTGTGCTATCTTGACCTACGGCGGCGTCTCGCTATTTGTTGTAGCCTTTGCTATCTACCCTATCGCCAAGGACTTATTTAGAGCGGCTGATATCCCTAAGCGCTTGATTCCAGCGGCTATCGCACTAGGCTCTTTTACCTTTACTATGACCGCCCTGCCCGGTACGCCTGCGATTCAAAACGCTATCCCTATTCCTTATTACAATACTAATGTCTTTGCAGCGCCCATCTTAGGGATAATCGGCGGTACCATCATGTTCATTGGTGGATGGCTGTGGTTACAATCACGCGCCAAAAAAGCCAATGCCGCAGGTGAAGGTTATGGTCAGCATGACGACGAAGACGTCGGCGTCGGTGGTATCGATGCCAAAAAAGAGCCTGTTCAGGAAAACGCCGCACAAGAGAACGTCGCTAAGAGCAACCTAGCGACAACAAGTGAAGCGCGCAACACTCATCAAACCTCCTTTGTGGTTGCGATGATTCCGCTGGTTTTGGTTATCGCATTGAACGCCATGCTCACCTACTTTATCTTTCCTGCGATGGACTTTAGCAGCTTACAAACGCAGTTCCCTGATCTTAATATCGAAGGCTCACTAGGTCTTTGGTCTATTATTATCTCTTTGGTCATCGCTATTGTCGTGCTGATTGTGCTGCGCATCGGTCACTGGAGTAATCTACAAAAAACCATTAACCGTGGTACTTATGATTCGATGTTGCCGATATTTAACACCGCCTCAGAGGTGGGTTACGGCGCGGTTATCGCCTCGCTTGCAGGGTTTCTTATCATTCGTGATAGTATCTTAAACCTCAATCCCAATAATCCGCTGATATCAGAAGCGGTCGCTATGACTACGCTTGCCGGTATCACAGGCTCATCTTCTGGTGGTTTGAGTATTGCCCTATCGACGCTGGGTGAGGATTATCTCAGAATGGCAGTTGAAGCGGGTATCGATCCTGAACTGATGCACCGAGTTGCTGTTATGGCAGCGGGTGGTCTTGACACCTTGCCGCATAGTGGCGCGGTCATCACGCTATTTGCCATTTGTGGTTTGACGCACAAACAGTCTTATCTTAATCTAGCCGTCGTTACGATGGTAATTCCACTCATTGCTGTTATTGCTGTCATCACTTTGGGTACTCTATTTGGATCGTTCTAAGTTTGGATCGTTCTAAACGTGCCCTTTAAAACGATTTAATATAATTTAAAGCCCACTTAGCACTTGCTTGGTGGGCTTTTTGGTTTTGACTTTTAAACTGATTAAATGAGTATGTGCTACACGGATCGCATCAATGCATAGGTTTATTACTAAGCACTATCACAACTTTAGCTAAATTACGGTATCATAGGCACAATTTTTTATTTTGGTGCGTCCCGTTGTTTGCACTCCTCTTTGTTGATAATGGCAATGATGCCTAGAGCGATTGACCACTACCCTTTTTAGATAAAAATATAGGTGATAAACGTGCGTGAGATTTTAGTAACCAGTGCCTTACCTTATGCCAATGGCTACATCCATTTAGGCCATCTTGTAGAATACATTCAAACCGACATTTGGGTACGGGCGATGAAAGCGCAGGGCCATCAGGTCACTTATGTCTGCGCCGATGATGCTCACGGCACCGCTATCATGCTCAAAGCTGAGTCTAACGGTATTACGCCAGAGGAGCAAATCGCCTCAGTCAAAGCCTCGCACGAAGCGGACTTTGCAAAATTTTTGATTGATTTTGATAATTATCACACCACTCATTCAGAAGAAAACAAGCACTTCTCAGAGCTGATTTATCGTCGTCTTAATAGCGCAGGACATATCAGTACCCGTGACGTCGAGCAATTATTTGACCCCGAAAAACAGCTGTTCTTAGCCGATCGTTTTGTCAAAGGTCAATGCCCTGAATGCGGTGCGATGGATCAATACGGCGATAACTGCGAAGTCTGCGGCACCACCTATGATGCGACAGATCTGATCAACCCTTATTCGACGTTATCAGATGCGACGCCTGTACTCAAAACCTCAAAGCATTACTTCTTTGATTTGCCAGGGTTTGAGCAGTTTTTAAAAGACTGGACACGCAGTGACAATCGCTTGCAAGTCTCCGTTGCCAACAAACTCCAAGAGTGGTTTGATGCTGGACTTGCCAGTTGGGACATCTCGCGTGATGCGCCCTACTTTGGCTTCAAAATTCCTGATACCCCAAGTGATGAGCCAGATAAATACTTTTATGTCTGGCTAGATGCGCCCGTGGGCTACATGGCAAGTTTTCAAAACTTGTGTGATAAGCGCAAAGGCGGCGATAACGAGCTGGACTTTGATCGCTATTGGATGCAAGAGAATGAGCACAAAACCGAGGTTTATCACTTCATCGGTAAAGATATCGTCTATTTCCATGCACTGTTTTGGCCCGCTATGCTCGCAGGTAGTGAATTCCGTACGCCAACGGGTGTCTTCGCGCACGGCTTTTTGATGGTCAATGGCGAGAAGATGAGTAAATCGCGCGGCACCTTTATCAAGGCTGAAACCTACGCTGAGCACTTGCATCCTGAGTACTTACGTTATTACTTTGCGAGTAAACTCTCTGATAAAGTCGAGGACATTAACCTTGATTTAGAAGACTTTATGCAAAAGGTTAATTCTGACTTAGTCGGTAAAGTGGTCAATATTGCCAGTCGCAGTGCAGGATTCTTGGTCAAAAAGTATGACGGTATGCTGTCTGATACTTGCGTAGAGTCAACGCTACTAGAAGATATCACCAAGACGGGCGATGAGATTGCCGCCGCTTATGAGAATCGTGAGTTTGCGCGAGCCATGCGCCTAATTATGCAATGCGCGGACAAGGCCAATGAGTATATTGATGACAAGAAGCCCTGGTCGCTTGCCAAGATCGAGGGCACTGAGCAAGAAGTACAAGACGTCTGCTCGGTGGCGATTAATATTTTCCGCCAACTGATGGTTTATCTTGCGCCTGTACTGCCTGAGCTTACGGGCAATGCCAAAGCGTTCTTAAATATTGATGATTTAAGCTTCGCCAGTCGTAATCAGTGGATGCTAGGCCACAAGATTAATAAGTTTAAACCGCTCATGCAGCGTATCGAAGAAAAAGACGTGGCGGCGATGGTTGAAGACTCAAAAGCGTCACTTACACAAACAGACGCGCCAGCAGTTAGTAATGACACTAAAGCAGTAGCCGATAAGAAAAATACTGAACAAACTGAAGATACTGCTGATGACTACATCGGTATCGAAGACTTTGCTAAGGTTGAGATGAGGGTCGCGCACGTGGTTGAGTGTAGTCACGTCGAGGGCGCGGACAAGTTATTGCAATTTACCTTAGACGTTGGTGAAGACAAGCCGCGTAATGTGTTTAGTGGTATCCGTAAGTTTTATGAGCCTGAGCAATTAACGGGCAAAAAGGTGATTTGCGTGACCAATCTTGCCCCGCGTAAGATGAAATTCGGTGTATCAGAGGGCATGGTACTATCAACAGGCGATCCAAAAACGGGACTGACCGTTGTGACTTTACCTGATGAGTGCGTCGTTGGTGACAAGCTCGCTTAAGTAAGCTGCGGTTCCTGGGGCGTCTTATGATATTGCTTAGGCTGCTAGCTGATATTCTTATCTATACGGCATTTGGACTTATCATTTATTGGTACGTGACTAGTGATATAACCGCATTATGGATAGCTATTGGCTGCGCGCTCATTGGTATACTGCTTTTTTGGTTTACAGCAGACATCAAACCCACATCGCGTCGACAGCGTCATGTTGACTGGGATGCATGGGATTGGTTTTTCTTTATAGATATAGTAGAGATACCTTTTTATGTCATTGCTTGGCTATTTCGTAGCCTTTGGCGTGTTTTTGATTGAGCCTTTTGGCTTAAATAGTATAGTTTTTATTGCGCTTCTTATTGCACAAGGTAACCTTGCTGTCATAATATAGCAAAGGTTACAATACCATCAGCACTGATATGCCCCTCACTTAATAAAAGAGTTCTTCTATTATGACTTTTGCCACGACTCTACGTCTCAATCTATATGCTGCTACTATTGGCGCGCTGGGCTTGATCGGTTGCTCAAATACGGCAGACACCAATGCAACTGAAGATAGTATAGAGACCAAAAGCCTAGCTATAACCCAAATCGTTGAGCATCCTTCACTTGATGAGATCCGGCGCGGTATATTAGATGAGCTGGCAGAGCAAGGTTATACCGAAGGCGAAAATCTAAACGTCAACTTTCAAAGTGCGCAGGGCAATCTTGCTACCGCTGGACAAATTGCTAAGCAGTTTGCAGGCGATCTGCCAGATGCCATCGTAGCTATCTCTACCCCATCAGCGCAGTCTGTGGTTGCATCGACGACCAGCATTCCTATCATTTATACGGCAATATCTGATCCCCTAGGCGCTAAGCTCATTGATGCTAACAATGTACCTATGCAAGACAATGTTACAGGGTTATCAAGCCAGTTGCCTATCGAGCCGCAGCTTGATCTCATTCAGCAGATTGCCCCTGATGCCAAGACCATAGGTTATGTCTATAGTCCAGGTGAGGCTAACTCAGTTGGCGTCCTTAAGCAGCTCAAAGAAGCAGCACCTGCACGCGGGCTTGATATATTAGAAGTCACTGCTAACCGTCCTACTGATGTCGCTATGGCGACGCGCAGCTTGGGTGACCGTGTTGATATTATTTATACCTCGCTCGATAATAATGTCGTCTCGGCATTTGAGGCGATGGCAAACGCTGCCAATGAGCTCAAAATACCTGTGATCGCCTCTGATGAATTCAGTGTTGGACGCGGCGCTACAGCAGCGCTGGGCGTTAACGATTATGACTTTGGCCGTACTACAGGCAAGATGGTATATCGCGTATTAAATGGTGAAGCCACTAGCAGTATCACACCTGAGGTCATGAACGAGCTAACCTTGTATGTCAGTCCCAAACATGCCAAGGCGCAAGGCGTGAGTATACCAGCTGCGCTACTCAAAGAGGCTATCAACGTCGATACTCAAACACCAAACACTGACGAGTGATCGCATCGCTTTCATGTTTAAAACCGTTAAAACTCAACACCTTGTATGGATACCCTTTTATTTTTAGGAGTAAGACTTATGTTTAACCCCAATCGTTTTCGTAAAGCTTTTATGCTAGGCGGTCTATGTACTGCTATTTTGACCGGCTGTAATCAAGCACCAACCGATGATCCTGAGACTATCGACGGCGCAGCGGGCGGTGATACGACGCTACCGACCAAGACGGTCTCAATTACCGCAATCGTAGAGCATCCTGCCCTTGATGATGTCCGTAAAGGGGTGATCGATGAGTTGGCTGAACAAGGCTTTACCGAAGGCGAGAACTTAAACGTCAACTTCCAAAGTGCGCAGGGCAATACGGCAACTGCAGGTCAGATTGCCAAACAGTTCGTCGCTGATGAGTCAGACGTCATCGTCGCTATTGGTACGCCATCAGCGCAGTCAGTGGCAGCCGCGACCAGCAGTATTCCGCTAGTGTTCTCAGCAGTAACCGACCCTGTTGAAGCCAAACTTGTTACTAGTCTTGATGGTTCAGGCACTAACGTTACAGGTGGCTCAGATGCGCTTCCTTATGAGCCGCAAATTGACTTGATGCGTCAGATCATCCCAGGTCTTAAAAACGTCGGTTATGTGTATAGCCCAGGTGAGGTCAATTCAACGATCATCTTAAAGAATCTAAAAGAGAAGCTTGCGCCTATGGGCATCTCGGTACAAGAAGCGCCTGCTGCGCGTAGCAACGATATTGCCATGGCAGCTCGTAGCTTAGAAGGTCGCGTTGATATGATCTATACGTCAACGGACAACAATGTCGTCTCCGCCTATGAGTCGCTGTATCAAGTTGCAAGAGAGAGCAAAATCCCACTTATTGCCTCTGATACTAGCTCTGTTGAGCGCGGCGCAATTGCAGCTCTTGGCGTTGATTACTATAGCTTGGGTCGTGAGACGGGCAAAATCGTTAGCCGTATCTTAAATGGCGAGAGCGCAGGTGATATCCCTGTTTACACTCCGCAAAAGCTTGATTTGTACGTCAGTCCAAAAAATGCTGAGGAACAAGGCGTAACTTTGCCACAAGCGGTTATTGATAATGCTAAAGAAGTGGTAGAATAGTATTTTTAGATAATAAGAGTGCAAACAACCCAGCTAAGCCAGTCAAGATTGGAACTCGCTGGGTTGTTTTTTAAGCGCTCAATGCGCTTTTTTAAGGTTTGAGATACTGACGTTTAAATGATACTTATCTTAAAATGCTACCTGTTTTATAATACCAAGTCCTTTCTTGCAGGTTATTAAATCTGTTTCATTCACCGCCTAGTCGTTGTGACTTGCAGCGCTTTTGACTTATTGATTTCTTATGTCCTTAATTGCCTTTTTCGGTGCGCTTGAGAGTGGTCTTATCTACGGCTTAGTCGCCCTAGGTGTACTCATCTCGTTTCGTACGCTTGATTTTCCTGATTTGACCGCTGACGGTAGCTTTCCGCTTGGTGGCGCTGTCGCCGGTATCTCCATCGTCGCCGGTATCAATCCTTGGATTGCCTGCGCTTTTGGTATGCTCGCAGGATCGGTTGCTGGTATCGTCACCGCCTGGCTACACGTCAAGCTTGGTATCTTGCAATTGCTCGCCAGTATCTTGGTTATGGTTGCACTATATTCAGTCAACTTGCGTATTATGGGCGCGCCGAACCTACCGCTCTTAGGTGAGACGACGGTATTTAGCCCACTTGTGACTAATGACAATGGCTTTTGGATGCGCTGTTTAATCATTGGTGCAGTGGTTTTGGTCGCCAAATTGTTTTTGGACTGGTTCTATAGTACTGAGTCTGGTCTATCGATGCGCGCAACAGGCTCAAACCTGCGTATGGCGCAAGCGCAAGGCATCAATACCTCATGGATGACCATCATCGGTATGGCAATCTCTAATGGCTTAATTGCCCTAGCAGGTGCGCTATTTGTGCAGACGCAAGGCGGCGCTGATATCTCTATCGGTATCGGTACTATCGTTATCGGCCTAGCTGCGGTTATCATTGGTGAGACAATAATCCCTGCTAAGCGTATTTGGCTCATTACCTTTGCCGTTATCGTCGGTGCAGTACTTTATAAGCTATTTATTCAAGTCGCTTTATCAAGCGATACGCTACGGAGTATCGGCTTTGGTCCGCAGGATCTCAACCTGATTACTGCTCTTCTTGTCGTATTGGCGCTGGTACTACCTAAGGCCAAAACTCAGCTTTTGTCTCGTAAGCTAAAAGTTTAACGCTCGCTTATATTATTAGACATGTTTGATTATCCAATACGCCCTACAAGATGCGTGATCAGCAAACATAAGGAATCACGATTATGATGCAAGCAAATGATTTGCGCTTGACCTTTAATCCAGGCACCCCTATCGAAAATCCAGCACTACGCGGTATTGATCTAAATATTGCAGATGGCGAGTTTGTCACTGTTATCGGTACGAATGGCGCGGGTAAATCGACGTTTTTGAACGCCGTTAGCGGTACCACTCGCGTCGATAGCGGCTCTATCTTGTTAAATGGTATCGATGTTACCAAAAAAAGTGCACATGAGCGCGCGCATTGGGTCGCTCGCGTCTTTCAAGATCCGATGGCAGGCACGTGTGAGGCATTGACGATTGAAGAAAATATGGCGCTCGCTTATAAGCGCGGCGGCAAACGTGGTTTGAGTTTTGCTCTTAACCCAAATAATCGCGATCTATTTCGTGAAAAGTTATCGGTGCTAAAGCTTGGCTTAGAGAATCGTTTGACCGATCGTATGGGTCTGCTCTCAGGAGGTCAGCGTCAGGCAGTCAGCTTGCTTATGGCATCCTTGCAACCCTCCAAAATCCTTTTGCTTGATGAGCACACCGCAGCCCTTGACCCTAAGACTGCCGCTTTTGTTTTAGAGCTCACAGACAAGATCGTCACTGACAATAATCTGACGACAATGATGGTCACCCACTCTATGCAGCAAGCATTAGCACATGGCACGCGTACGGTTATGCTACACCAAGGTCAAGTGGTACTCGATGTGGCTGGCGATATTCGTCGCGGCATGACGGTTCATGATTTACTCGACATGTTTGAGCAAACGCGCGGCGAAAAGGTTGATGATGATAGCCTAATCTTGAGTTAACACCGCGGCTCATTAGCTACCCTAAACATCCCTCTAAAACCCTCAAGGATTAAAAATCTTTGCGGGTTTTTCGTGTCCACAACCTCTATTACAAATATGACTCTACAGTCATTTAATTTGAGGTTCATCGGTCAATAGGTTACTCTCGTGACGCAAATGAGTTACAAACGTTTAACATAGCTAAAACATATCGCAAGTTTATCATCCACTTTGCTTACCAATACGTATAGAGCCTCTAAGTTAAATACTTATGTTCTGTTAGCTCATATCTGCTCTACAAAGCCATTCTTCTCTGCAAAGTCATATGGTACGGGCCGCTTAACCGCTACTCTATATCTGCTCTCTATAGCTTATGCTTTATTCATAAATAGACGCCTATATAGAGTAGTCTCTATCATTTTGCGTATTACAGATAACTAGGGCTATAGGTCTTACTATAAGCAGTAATTTGTGGGCTCTTTAGCTTTGTAAGCTTTGCAGGTAATGTGATTTTGCATATGTAATAACTACTATTTTATCCTAACAATTGCGAGGTATAAGTTTGAAAACTGAGTCATTGTTTCAATTCTCATCGTTGACCGTCATTTTGTTACTGCTGGCGTTTTATGGTGGTACTTATTTATTATCTTTACTCATTAAAAAAGACAAAGAATCAACCTCCGGCTTTATGGTCGCAGGTCACGGCGTTGGATTCGGTATGGGCGCAGCCAGCATGACCGCCACTTGGATCTGGGCGGCGTCATTTTATGCAGCGGCCACATCTGGCTATAAATACGGCGTATCAGGTCCCATACATTACGGATTTTGGGGCGCACTGATGATTTTGTTCATCTACCCCTTTGGTATGCGCTTTCGTGAACTTGCGCCCAACGGTCACACGTTAGGCGAGCTTATTCACGCCCGTCATGGCTCATCAAGCCAATTAATTTTAGCCATATCCAACATTATGGGCAGCTTAATTAGCTTAATGGTCAACTTTACCGCCGCGGGCGCGCTAGTGTCCGTATTATCACCATTGTCGTTTCAAACTGGGGTAATCATCGCAGGCGTGGGCGTACTCAGTTATACCTTAACCTCTGGGTTTCGCGCCTCGGTCTTTACTGACTTTGCGCAATTAGTTGCCTTGATGGCGATCGGTGTGGTCATTATTCCAGCCGTCTTGTTCTCTATGGGCGGCCCTGAGGTTATGGTAAGTGGTTTATCTAATTTGACTTTAGAGCAGCAAGACTTCTTTTCCTCTGAAGCCTTTTTGCAACAGGGCGCACCTTTTTTCGTTGCTGTCTTGGCTTATGCTATCGGTAATCAGACAATTACTCAGCGCCTGTTTGCGATTGACAAAACCAAGATCAAAGCGACCTTTGTTACCGCTACTGTCGGCTACGCAGGTATCGTTATTGGCCTAGGTATGATAGGTCTTATGGCACTCACTATCGGTGTCGAGCCTCTCGATGGCAATATGAACAACTTGATTCCGCAAATGGTCAGTATGTACTTGCATCCGGTCTTTATTGCCTTGTTCTTTATCTTGGTCATAGGGTCGTTATCCTCGACTGCGGATTCTGATTTGTCGGCGCTATCGACTATTATGATGGCTGATGTCTATGGTAAAAACATCGCCAAAAAAGGCGGCGTGAAACCCAAAACCATGATGCTCGTTGGTCGTGGCACGATGATTGTCGCGACGGCAGCAGGACTGATATTTGCAAGCTTTAAGCTTGATATTTTAGTCATGCTCGTATTTGTCGGCGCACTATGGGGCGCGGTTGTATTCCCTGTTATCGCTAGCGTGTACTGGAATCGCGTCACCAATACTGCCTTTACTGCCGCGGTACTAGTAGCACTGTTATTCTTCTGTATTGCCCGTTTTGAGCTGGTCTCTATTACTGGATTTACCGCTCTATTCTTCGAAGTTATGGCAAGCGTCGGTGCAGCTGTCGTTATTGGATTGATGGTTTTTGGTTTCTTAGGTCGCAAGATGGGCCTCGTCGCCGCTGCCATCACTTTTATCTTGATGCTGATATTTGCAACAGGGTTTTTGCGTGATTATATGGTACTACTCGCCTCTTTAACGGCTTATGGTGTCAGCGCTGTTGTTTGTATCATCATTAGCTTGATGAGTAATGAGCGTTTTGACTTTGATCTCATCAAACAGCGCGTTGGTGATTATGATAAAAAAGCCAAAGTGCAGCCAGTACCAAAGATTTAATACAAAATGACGGTTAGAGTATGAATGCTAGTCATTTATGTCATAGCCGTTATTCATCAGCAAACAGGAGAAGACAGTATGGATAGCACTTTTATCTATGGACTTTATATTTTGATCTGGCCTGCGATAACATTCGGGGTGCTAGTACTTATATGCACTGCAACCTATCGTGATATCAAAAAAGCTCAGCGCAATAATAAAGATATCATCTAACGAGTCTAGTCAAACGCTAGGCGCTGCTTTAATAGTAGGTCGTTATTAAACAGTTACTCACAGGTGATTGACAAATAACAGACCTTTAGCCAAAAAATAGCTTGTAATTTAAATTAGTTTTGCTAATATAGTGACCCTTGGCTGGGTAGCACAGTGGTTATGCAGCGGATTGCAAATCCGTAGACGCCGGTTCGATTCCGACCCCAGCCTCCATTTATTTTGCTCACTGTTTATAAGATTTGCGTTAATTTTGGCTTGCATTCTTAATATAACGGCTTATAATAGCGAGCACTTATCTAGTCATCAGAGGGTCTATCAACTGATTGACGTATTAGATAATACAAGTTTTGCCCGGGTGGTGAAATTGGTAGACACAAGGGATTTAAAATCCCTCGCTAGCAATAGCGTGCCGGTTCAAGTCCGGCTCCGGGTACCATTACATAGTCCTATACTATCTTATAGAACATCCAAAGCCCCTGATATCAGGGGCTTTGCTGTATCTGGCGTTCTATACTGTCCTGCTTTATCTATCCCAATCCATGCATCTGATGTACACTATCATGTACACTGTTTTTTAAATGTACATTGGGATGATCATCATGGAAGAGCGCAAGCCTATAAGCTCCGATCGAAGTACTAGTAGCCATAAAGCTGCTGACAAAGAGTACTTAGTCACTGTCAAAAATCACCCTATGCTATATCTCATGGTTAGACCTAACGGTACTAAGTCTTGGATATATCGGTATAAGTCCCCTACTCACTCAAAAAATAAACGTATATCGCTTGGAGTATATCCCAACGTATCGCTCGCTCGTGCCTGTGAGATATGGCGTGAGTATGAAGAACTGCTTAGCCGTAATATTGACCCAAGAAACTACCGTGAAGAAGAAAAGAAAACACTGTTAAGCTATACTAATAATAGCTTTAATCATTTTGCTTGGGAGTATTTTGACAGTCTAGATAAGGCTCAGAAGAGTAATACCCTCATTCGTAAGAAAGGTCGGTTGGAGCTAATATGCTCATACATTGGCGATGAGCCGATCAGTGAGATCAGCTCGCCTAGAATGCTTGAGGTACTGTTAGACATTCAAGCTAACTCATTAAACAAAGCTGGCAAGCCCACAGACAAGGCTGAGCGCTGCGCAGGTATCGCCAGTGACGTATTTGTCTATGCTGGCGCTCGCGGCTTTTGTACGAGCAATCCTGCGGCGCTAATCAAGAGTCAACTGGCTAAATCAAGCTATGGTCATCGTCCTGCTATTACCAAACCTAAAGAGTTCGCTAAACTGCTACGTGATATAGAGACTATAGAAGGTGATCCAAATACGATAAATTCCCTTAGGCTATTAGCATTATTGTTTGTGCGTAATGGTGATCTCAGACGTATGCGCTGGGCTGATTTGGACTTGGATGTTGGCAGGTGGACACTAAAGCCGTTAAAAGGTCAGGGCAAGGTAAACATGGTCAAAGACATGGTCGTGCCCCTACCTCGTCAGGCCATAGCTATCTTACGCGCACAGCAAAAGATCAATGGTCATACTCCATATGTGTTTTTTAGTCAGACGGCAAAAAAGCATCAGATTATCTCTGATGCAACGGCGAATAAGCGATTAAAAGATTTAGGCTATCAAGATGTACATTGTGCTCATGGCTTTAGAGCGACAGCAAAGACCATTCTACAAGAGCAGTTAAAGTATCCGCTTGTGCTTGTAGAGATGGCATTAGGTCATACGACTAAAGATCCCAATGGAACCGCCTATGGTCGATTTGAGTACATTGATGATCGTAGTGAGATGATGCAAAACTGGGCGGACTATTTAGACGCATTGCGAGAAGGTAGAGATACCGCTAAGTTTAGAGCCGATGCAAAAGACGACGCTAATTCTAGCTCCCAGCTGCAAGCGTTAATTGCTGAATTGGGAGAGGATCAGGTGTTAGCCCTATTGAAGAATAAGGCTTAAGCACCTGACTTTTAAATAAATTGAGAAATATAATATTAGCTAAAAAGCTAATATTAGTGTTTTCTCATTCTATTAATATATAAAAATTGACATACTTACAGCATCAATAATAACTACTACCCTACTAATTCATCACCCAACTAAAAGCTGACCCATGAAACTTATAGACAACTTGAACCACAGATTCGGCGATGACATAAAAGAACATCTACATACTGGCTCCAAGCTACAGATAGCAGCCTCTTTCTTTTCTATCTATGCTTATGCGGCGCTAAAGCAAGAGCTTAAGAACATCGACGGTATGCAGTTCTTATTCACCTCGCCTACTTTTATTCCTGATGGCGTTACTGATAAATTCAAAAAAGAAAAGCGTGAATTTGTTATACCAAAGCTTGATAGAGAGGATAGTCTCTATGGTACTGAATTTGAGATTCATCTTAGAAACAAGCTAACTCAAAAAGCTATTGCTAGAGAATGTGCAGACTGGATACGTAACAAAGCTGTCTTTAAGTCCAATACTACTAATTCGCCCATGCAAGAATTTGTATGCGTTAAAGATACTTCATCATCATTTACTTATATGCCTATCCAAGGCTTTACTCCTGTTGGGCTTGGCTATGAAAAAGGGGACGCTGTCTCAAACATGGTCAATCGGTTTGATTCAGACTATGCGCTACCCTATCTCAATTTATTCAATCAAATATGGCAAGATCAGCAAAAGGTGACTGATATCACTGATGAGATCGTTCGTCATATCGAGTCAGTTTATCAAGAGAACGATCCTGAGCGTATATACTTTTTAATACTCTACAATATCTTTAAAGAGTTTCTTGAAGACTTGAATGAAGACGTCATGCCTAACGACCTGACAGGTTACCATGACACACTTATCTGGCAAAAGCTCTATAACTTTCAAACCGATGCGGCAGTCGGTATCATCAATAAGCTTGAGACCTACAATGGCTGTATCTTAGCGGATAGCGTAGGTTTAGGTAAAACCTTTACTGCCCTTGCCGTCGTTAAATATTACGAGCTACGCAATAAGAGTGTATTGGTTCTTTGCCCCAAAAAGCTTGGCGCTAACTGGACTAACTATAACGCCAATTTAACCACCAATATCTTTGCCAAAGACCGTTTCAACTACGACGTGCTCTTTCATACCGATCTTTCGAGAAATAGCGGTGAGACTTTGGGCATAGACTTAGCTAAAATCAATTGGGGCAATTACGATTTAGTGGTGATTGATGAGTCGCATAACTTTCGTAACCGAGACAACTTTAAAGACAAAAAGACTCGCTATGATCGCTTAATGGAGCAAGTCATCCAGCAAGGCGTAAAAACAAAAGTGCTGATGCTATCAGCCACTCCTGTAAACAATCGCTTTAACGATTTAAAAAACCAGCTGGCTTTAGCATATGAAGGTGATAGTAAGCATCTTGATGATAAGCTTGATACTAAACGCGATATTGAGACTATCTTTAGAAATGCACAAGCCAGTTTTAACAATTGGTCAAAATTACCCGTAGAGCATCGCACCACTAAAGCAATACTAGATATGCTCGATTTTGATTTCTTTAAGCTACTAGACAGTGTCACCATTGCACGCTCGCGCAAGCACATTCAACAATTTTATGATACAAAAGAGGTCGGTCAGTTCCCGACACGTCTAAAGCCACTATCATACCGCTGTGCGATTACAGCAGATGAGAGCGTGACCTTTAATCAGATTTATAAGGATTTAGCATCCATTAGAATGGTTGTATATGCGCCTCTCACGTATATTTTTCCTAGTGCTTTAGAAAAGTATGAAGACCTATACGACACTGAGATTGAAGGTAAAGGAAGCCTCAAACAACAAGATCGTGAAAAAAGCTTACAAGCTTTGATGACGGTTAACTTGCTCAAACGACTAGAGAGCTCTGTGTATGCTTTTCGTCTGACGTTACATAACTTAAAAGACCGCTTAGAGCAAGCGCTGTCTAGTATCGCTGAATATCAAGCTCGAAAAAATAATGATCTGCTGTCTATTGATATTGGCACAGGATATGATAATAATGCCCATGACGAAGGACTTGATGAGCCAACCAATCCTAACGATTGGGTGGGCGGTAAGCTCAAAGTTCACCTTGATGATGTGGATATACTAAGATGGCATACTGACTTAGAAGCAGATTATGCCGTCGTGAGACGGCTAATCACTACTATTAGTACGGTTACACCAGAGCGTGATCATAAGCTACAACACCTCAAACAGCATCTGATTGAGAAAATCAATAATCCTATAAACTCAGGTAATCAAAAGGTACTGATCTTCACAGCTTTTGCCGATACTGCTAATTACTTATATGAGCATATAGCGCCAGAACTATTACGTGACTATAGCTTACACACCGCTAAGATAACGGGTACTGACAATTATTCGACTATCAAAAGCATGGTAGGTAGCCGTAAGGGTTACGACATGCAAGGACTACTGACTCTATTTTCGCCTAGATCCAAACAAAAAAGTGAGATCTTCCCTAATGAGACCCGCGAGATAGACATACTCATAGCCACAGACTGTATCTCTGAGGGGCAAAACTTACAAGATTGTGACTACCTTATCAATTATGATATTCACTGGAATCCTGTGCGTATTATTCAGCGCTTCGGACGTATAGACCGCATTGGCTCTAATAATGAGCAAATACAGTTAGTTAACTACTGGCCGGATATCAGCCTTGATGAGTACATTAATCTGCGCGAACGCGTCGAGAATCGCATGATCATTGTCGATATGGCGAGCACAGGTGATGACAATGTACTGAGTGCCAAAGCGAATGATATCGCTTACCGTCATGAACAGCTCAAGCGTTTGCAAACGGAAGTCTTAGATTTAGAGGATGCCAATACAGGTGTGTCTATCACTGACTTAGGTCTCAACGATTTTCGCATGGATCTGCTTAGCTATTTAGATGCAAACCCTAACCTAAAGCGTCTGCCTAATGGCTTACACGCGGTCGTCCCTGCTGCTGACGAGTTGGGATTACCAGCTGGTGTTATCTTTGCTCTAAAAGCGCGTCAAGTCTCTACAGTAGATGGTGAAAAGACCAACCAGCTTTACCCTTATTATCTCATGTATATCGATAATGACGGCAATATAATAGCTGACTATACACAAGCGAAGCATCTACTGAGTTTAGCGCGGCAAGCATGCCGTGGAAAACCTGAACCTATACTAGCAGTATGCGAAACCTTCAATCAGCGCACTGCTGACGGTCAAGATATGAGCCATTATAGTTTGCTCCTCGACTTAACCATTGAAGCGATAAAGAACGTTAAAGCGGATAAAGACATCGACAGTCTATTTAGCGGCATGACAACTACCGCATTAAAAAACGACTTAAATGAGCTGAATGATTTTGAGCTCATTGGTTTTATCGTAGTAGAAGAGCTTACTTCATCCAACGTTCAACAGACCAAGACAACTAGCGAATTATGATTTTATACCAATACCCTCAATCAGCTATCGTCGATAGACCTATACCTAAAAAAAAGCTCTATGAACAGGGTGCTGCTAATAGTAAGCTTAAGCAGAAGTTTATCGATGAAGTGGCAAAAATCACATGGGCGTATAAACTATCGGCTGGCACGCTAAACATTCAAACTGATACTTTATTTCAAGAAATACAGATATTTAGAATTGTCGCTCGCACTGCTGATATCGATACCAAAATCATAAAATACATTGATAAGCTCATACCGACGCCCGTTATTTTTGAAGTTATTTATAACAATAAGGTTCAGGTGATTGCCGCTTATAAACGTGTGAGCCAAGCAGATAAGTCAAAAATCGTACTGAACAAATACTATAGCTCAGCGTGGCTGGCTGATGATCAGCGTGAGCCTCTACCCTTTGTGCTCAATCTATCTGACTTATATACTCACTTGATCGAGCAGTTGCTACCTAGTATCACTAACGATGCGTCTTTAGACCAGCTAAAGCCTCCTAGTCAAGCTATTCACCCAAAAGCCATCGACGCTAATACTCCTTCTACTGCTGTAAGTATAGTGGCAAAGGCAGAGCTAAATCCTACGGCCTCCGCTTCTATAAATACAGCGGTAGATATAGAAGCGAAGCTTAAGCATGTTCAACAAATAGCGAGCCTAACAAAGCAGGTTGAAAAGCTACAAAAAAAGGTTAAAAAAGAAGCTCAATTTAACCGTAAAGTTGAGCTAAATATGCGTTTGCATAAGCTTAAAGAGCAGCTCAATCAGCTTATTAATAAATAACCGTTATAAATCATTGTCACACTTGACTCATCTTCAATAAATTTAGGAATATTTCAATGACCAACGCTGCCCAAGCAAACCAACCTGATAACGATACTCTTGACATGCACAGCCCTAATTTAGTCGATGATAATGTACAAAAAATTAGCGAGCTGTTCCCCAATTGTATTACAGAAGCAAAAGATGAAAACGGCAAGCTAAAAAAGGCGGTAGATTTTGATTTGCTACGGCAAGAGCTGTCACAGTCATTGGTTGAGGGCGGGCAAGAACGCTACCGCTTAGACTGGCCGGGTAAACGTCAAGCGATACTAGAGGCCAACTCCCCTATTGCCAAAACGCTACGTCCTGCGCGCGATGAAAGTGTCAACTTTGATAAGACTGAAAACCTATTCATAGAAGGCGATAACCTAGATGCGTTAAAGCTACTGCAAGAGAGCTATTTAGGTCAGGTCAAAATGATCTACATCGATCCACCCTACAACACGGGAAATGATTTTATCTATGAAGATGACTTTTCTGAAAATACGGCAGACTTCTTAGAGCGCTCAGAGCAAGTCGATGAAGAAGGCAATCGCTTAATAACTAATCTTGAAAGCAATGGCCGCTTTCATTCTGATTGGCTGACCATGATGTATAGTCGTCTTAAGCTGGCTCGAAACTTATTAAAGGATGATGGCGTTATTTTTATTAGTATTGATGATAATGAAATCGATAATCTTAGCAAGATTTGCAAAGAAGTTTATGGTGCTGACAATGTTGAATGTTTAATCTGGAATAAGGAAGCAGAGGGTTCATCGGGAACCCTAAAAAAGACGCTGAGATTTAGAGTAATACATGATTATATTTTAGTATGCTACAAAAACAAGAAACAAGTATTTTTCGATAGAGTATCCGAACCACTAGAAGGTCGTGAGAATGAGTTTCAAACGGCTAACTTAGCTGTTAATGAGAGTAATATTAAAGAAGGTCACCCGAACTGGAAGGAGCTGACCTCACCTAATGGTAAAAAATGGTATAAACATTGGAAGTTTAACAATGATGATATTGAACAACTTTTAGAAGATGACTTAATTTACTGGGGAAGTGATGGTGATAGACAACCTCGTTTAATCATTCCTACAGATCATAGACGTAAAGTTTTTAGTCAGTCAATTATCAACAAGGGTGGTACAACGTTAGGTCGTAAAGAGTTTGAAAGTATAATGCCAGAAAATGTATTTTCTTTTCCAAAGTCAGTTAAACTTTTAGAGCATCTGATAAATATTACAAATCCAAAAGATATAGTTATGGATTTCTTTGCAGGCTCGTCTACTACCGCTCATGCAGTAATGAAGGTAAACGCTGAACAACAAAGTAATTATAAATTTATTATGGTTCAGCTTGATGAGGTTATTGATCCAGATAAACAAAAAGAGGCTTATCAGTTCTGTATAGACAATAACTTTAAAACTAATATTTCTGAAGTATCCAAAGAACGCATCCGCCGTGCTGGTCAAAAAATCTTAGCTGATAATCAGGATAAAGATGGTATCGGCGACCTAGACATCGGCTTTCGCGTGCTAAAAATTGATAGCACTAATATGAAAGAGGTCTATTACACGCCTGATGAATACTCACAAGCAGACCTCGATAACCTAGAGTCACATATCAAGGAAGACCGCACGGGTGAAGACTTGCTATTTCAAGTCATGCTCGATTGGGGCGTGCCGTTATCCTTACCCATTGAGTCCAAACAGATTCAGGGCAGTACCGTCTATTATGTCGGTATCAACAGCCTAGTCGCGTGTTTTGATACGCTAACGACTGACCTGGTGGATGAAGTATCAAAGGACGAGCCGCTCAAATTCGTCTCAAGCGAGCTAGCGATCGCCCATGACCAAGACAAGACCAATATCAAAGCACGCTTTGCACAGTTATCACCTGATACGCAAGTGAAGTTCATCTAAGGGGCGAAAACATGGAAATTAAATTCAAAGAGCTCCAGTACCAGCTAGACGCCGTCAATGCCGTTGCAGACTGCTTTAAGGGGCAACCGAAAGAAGTTGCCCAACGATATACTATTGACCAAGGCAAGCAAAAGCTATCCGTTAAGCCAATGGGTGAGAGCTTGCCTTTATTCAGTGAGGATGAGCTGGCGAGCACTGAGCAGTCCTCATTATTCGATGAGCTACATATCGGCTATGCCAATGCCCCGATTAACGACTTATCAGCGGTATTACAAAATATTCAAAGTGTGCAGGCAAGCCAAGGTTTACGCCAGTCAAATGAGCTTGTGACCGATGATACCTCGACCAAAGGCGGCAAAGGACAGAACCTAACCACTAGCCCTATCAATCTAAATATTGAAATGGAGACTGGTACAGGCAAAACGTACTGCTATATACGCTCCATGATGGAGCTAAATAAGCGCTATGGCTGGTCAAAATTCATCATCGTCGTGCCCAGTATTGCCATCCGTGAAGGCGTGGCAAAGACCTTTGAGATGACCGCTGATCACTTCCAAGAGATTTATGGGAAAAAGCCACGCTCATTTGTCTATAACTCTGACCAACTGCATGAGCTTGAAACCTTTAGCTCAGACGCTAGCGTCAACGTGATGATTATCAATATCCAAGCTTTTAACTCACGTAGTAAGAGCAATCGCCGTATCTACGATGAGCTAGATGACTTTGGCTCACGCCGCCCTATCGACGTGATACGCCGTAACCGCCCTATCGTCATTATTGATGAGCCTCAAAAGCTAGGTTCTGAAAATGCGCTCAAATCCTTAGCTGAGTTTGATCCCTTGTTTATCATGCGTTATTCGGCGACCCATAAACGCGACTACAATCTTGTTTATCGCTTAGATGCGTTAGACGCCTACAATCAAAAGCTGGTCAAAAAGATTACCGTCAAAGGGGTTGAAGTTAAGGGTTTGTCAGGTGCTCATAGCTATTTGTACTTGCAAGATATAGAAGTATCTTCATCTGACCCTACTGCTAAACTTGATATCGAAGAAAAGACTAAATCAGGCGTTAAACGTCGTATTCGCCGCGTTAAAAAAGGTGATGACCTCTACGCCCTATCCAAACAAGCTGAGCAGTATAAAGACCGTTATGTAGTCGCTGAGATTGATGCACGTGATCAATCATTGACGTTTACTAATGGTATCAAGATTCATGTTGGTCAAGCGCTTGGTCAAATCGATGAAACGCTTATGCGCACCATTCAGATACGCGAGACTATTCGCGCCCATCTAGAAAAAGAACGAGTGCTGTTCAATCAAGGATTGAAGGTATTGAGCTTATTTTTTATTGATGAAGTGGCTAAGTACCGTCAATACGACGATGAGGGCAATCGCATAGATGGTGAGTATGCTCAAATCTTCGTTGAACAGTACAATCAAATCGTTGAGGATATGATAGGGCTAAATATAGACAATGATCCTTACATCGACTACCTACGCAATATTGATGCCGATCATACTCATAATGGCTATTTCTCAGTCGATAAAAAAAGCCAACAGATGATTGACCCTAAAACCAAGAAGTTCGATGACGAAGAGCTGGGCGGTAAAGTCAATTTAGCCGATGATATCGATGCTTATGACCTTATTCTAAAGGATAAAGAGACGCTACTCTCATTCCCTGAGCCACATGACTCAGAAGAGACACGCCATAAGAAAAATGTCCGTTTTATCTTCTCACATTCTGCTCTAAGAGAAGGCTGGGATAACCCTAACGTATTCGTTATCTGTACCCTAAAGCATTCTGAAAATACCATTTCTCGCCGACAAGAAGTTGGACGTGGCTTACGTTTGGCAGTACGCAGTGACGGTATGCGTATGGATGCCAATCACTTATCTAAAGGTGATATTCATCTAATCAACAACCTGACAGTCGTCACTAACGAAAGCTACACCGATTTTGTGACAAACCTACAAAAAGAGCTGGCAGCCGCCTTGTCTAGCCGACCCACTAAGGCTACCAAAGATTATTTTTATAATAAAGTACTGACGTTAGAAGATGGTAGCAAACACGAGGTCAGTGAGCGTGAAGCTGATATGATTGTCCATTACCTTATCAAGAATGATTATATAGATTTTGATAAGCATATTACTGATAGCTATCATGAAGCGATTAATAACGATAGCTTAGCCCCTCTACCTGAACTACTTGAGCCTTATAGCGATCAAATTATAAAATTAATCGGTGGTATCTTTGATCCTAAAGCCTTGGAAGGTATGACAGAAAATGATAATAAAACCACGCATAATCCGATTAATGAAAACAATCTCAAGAAAAAAGAGTTCTTAGAGCTATGGAACCGTATTAACCGCAAAGCAGTATTTGAGATTCAGATTGATAGTGACAAGCTCATAAGGCAAAGTATTGCAGCTATAGAAGCGGCCGCAAAGAAAAGAAACAACAACTTTGTAGAAACGCTTAGCTATAAGCTTGCTGAGTCTACTCAGCGTGACACCATCTCTCATGAAGAGTTAATCGATAAGCAGTCATTTAGCAACCCTACTACTTCAACTGAGTCAGCAAATACTTCTATACGCTCGCAGGTGAAATACGACTTGATAGGCTCACTCAGTGAGCAGACCGACCTTACTCGTCGTAGTATCGTGGCGATTTTGAAAGGTATCAATAACGCTATTTTCACACAGTTCAAGAATAATCCTGAAGCCTTTATCCGTGAAGTCGCTCGCTTAATTAACGAAGCACGCATCAGAATGGTCATCCAAGGGCTTACTTATTATACGACTGACCAAACCTACCCACTTAATGAAGTTTTTGTGTCAAATCAGAAGATCCCTAGCGACTCGTTAAAGGTTGACCGGCATGTCTTTGATTATGTTGCAACGGACTCAAGCATCGAGAAACGATTTGCTCAGGAGCTAGAAGGCGCTGTTGATGATGTAGCGGTATATGCCAAGCTACCTGATAGATTCAAAATTCCAACACCAGTAGGCGACTACAACCCTGATTGGGCCATTGCATTTAACGAAGGTAAAGTGCGTCATATCTACTTTGTGGCTGAAACTAAAGGATCGATGATAGATGCTGACTTGCGTGAAAAAGAAAAGTATCGCATAGAGAGCGCCAAGCGATTCTTTTATGCATTGAATTCAAAAGCTAGTGAAAGTAGCAGTCTTGAGGATCAAGCTGTAAAATACGATGTGATTGATAGCTTTGATGAACTGTTAAAGTTGGTTGGCTAGATTAGCATATATGAAAGCCGCTAAGCCTTATCGTTTGGGCTTAGCGGCTTTTTACCATTTTTAAATTTTCTTAGCTGAGTTGGTTAATATTGGAGTTTGTATGGCAACAATATAGAGAGATAAAGCAGATCCTTATTTTAGCTAACGGACTATATTACATATTTGCATCCAACACTATAACCTCATCACTAAACGCATCTTTGCTCGCGCGACCAGCGCATAAGACAGTATAAATACTACAATCAAGCGCTGACTTACTTTTTATTAATTGCTGCTTAAAGCTGCCTGATATTTGACATAGACCATCAGTAATCATCAAAATATCTGCTTTTACATAGTCATCTGAACTTTTTATAATCTCTAGCGCACGAGATAAAGGAGTCTCAAAATCAGTGCCGCCGTTAAAACCAGATTGTAAAAAAACCAATAGCTCGGCGATGTTCTGATTATCACTCATTGCAAATTCAGAGAGCTGTCCTTGACTGCCAAACAATAAAACATGCAAGGAGCGCTTTTCTGTTTTTAATATATTAGCGACGGCTATTAGTAACGCTTTTGCGTATAGCAGTGGCTCACCATGCATACTACCTGATGTATCTAGACAGGCAACGACAGGTCCTGTACTCTTTTTTTGGCGCTCTGTGGTCTCACCATCGATAAGTTCTGTACCACTAAGCTCATAAGTGATTAACTGCTTTTCAAGCATTCGTGAGTAGAACAGATATTCAAGCGTTTCATCTTCTAGGTTGACCAGCTCAGTTGGTAATAGGCGCAATAGATCATCACTAAGATGTGTACCATGCACCTCGCTTTTACTCATTGCAGGTATTTTACTCTGCTTTTTCTTCTCCTCAGAGATATGATTGCGACCTAACTTTTTTACCAATTCTTTGATTTGTTGACTGTCTTTTAATATTTGGCTAATTTTACTGCTATCTACTTTGACTTTTTTTAGCTGAGCGTAACTAAAGTCTGCCCCTGGACATAGTGCGATAAGATTTTTATGTTGTTCATAGGTGTCTGCAATATCACTCATTAATACTTTATGATCAACAAGTTTTTTGATGATAGGTTTTGGCAGTCCTTCATCTGATATTTCATCTAAATATGCTTGCGTTTGTATGTGTTGCTGCTTTATAGTCTCGATAGATTCAGGCGTCAATGTCAGGTTTTCAAAATAATCACGATGCGCTTGCCAGTCTGGTTCAGGCTCATTTCGAGCGTCATTATCCCAATCCCACAGTAGCCACTTATTAGCCCCTAGTTTTTTATTTGCAGCATTTTTTAGCGCTCTTAATGTCGGCTCCCAAGTCTCTGACGGCAGCATTTTCATAATTATATCTGAGACTGATGTGTCCGTAGCATTTGAGACTTTTTGATTGACGCATTTGGTTGAGAATTGATGGCAGTTTTTTAGAATTAAGTTGTAATAGTACTCTTGCCCAAGACAGTTATAGGCAGCGCTGGCAACGCTGGTATCGCCAACGCTGTGACTGTGCTTATCGCATGACACGTAAATCTTTTTGCCAAGTTTGCTTTTACTGGTAAATTCCTCGGGGTCATTAAGTAGTACGGTGCTTTGGGTAAATCTATCGACTACTATATTTGCAATTTTGCCTTCGTCAATGTAGATACCAGAGTGCTCTACGGCAACCCATAAATCGCTATATACTACACTACCTGCGATAGGCTCTACTTTTGGGCGCAACGTGCTGTCAATAAAATACTTAAAGGCTTTTATACCGACTGGTACTGTAGCGTTTAAAACCCCTTTGGCTTTATCGAGAAGTTGAATTAACATCAGCACATTCCCTATAACCAAATATTGTGTCTGATTTGCTGATTTAGTAGGTCTTCAGTATAAGCTTTATGGGTTTTCTTTATTCGGCGAGTTTTGTTAGATTGTTTTTTTAAATTTAATATAGGGGCACCTTGTTTTTCATCCCATTGCCATATGTCATCAAAATCCCAATCTAACGTATTTTTAAAATAATTTTTAGTTAGTCTTGCTTTATCCATAAGCCTGCCGTTATCGCCATTGTTACTATCAACAACTAACTCTTGTTTGGGGGCGGTCGTGATATTGTTTTTTAATACGGAACTATCAATATAATTCGCTATATCATACCCCTTAAAAGCATAACTACTATCAAATTCAAAATCGCCTACGACACAACCTGTAATTTGAGAGTTAAAACATCCAGACGCTATACCTGACCAAACCATTGAATCACTACTATCTGTCCTAATAATAATTTCTTTTTTATTATTTTCTGTTACCACTAAGGTATTACTCACTTGACTGTTTTCAAGATGAGAAGCTACTAATCCTGTATTATAGAACACATTATCGTAGCAAGCTTCAGTTCTATTATCTCTTCGTAACTTAATTCCGAGTAACTCTTTAGGCAATCCCCATTGATAAGCTCTGTTTTCTCTAGAAATGCTTTCATTCTCTACATCTTTTACAAGTACTAAGCAATTATCGATATGACTATTGACTGCTGTTTTTCCTATTAATGCACCTGAGGACTGGCATTGACTAATATTGCAACCCTCTATATCTATAGCAATACTTATATACGCTTTACATCTTTTGAACTTACTATTTTTAGCAGAGTCAGAAAGCACAGAGGTGGTCTGACAATCAAGCAACTCGCTATCAGTTAAGTTTTTTATAAAAAAGTAATTGTAAAGCCTAGTATTTATCCAAACCTCAATATTATTGGCGCAATTGATTATTTTAGTATCACTAGCACTTTCACAAAGGCATAAGTCTTTTAATTTGATATTGAGCAAGTTCGAATCACTTTGAACTGATTTAAATAAGTATTTAATTTCACTATCTTTATTCTTATGTCCCATTTGCATTCTAATAAGTGATTCAATACTAACATTAGCACTTTTATCTTCTCTCTTCTTATATTTAATAGCATGACCACCACCATCATAAGTACCAATGAAGTGTATGTCAGGCCAAGTATTTATCGCGGTGCAGTCAATATCTGCTATTTGCTTAAAGTAATAGCCCTGCTGCCCAACGTCTTTACGTTCAAGACCTAATAAATCCTCACAGTTTTCAATAATGATAGGGTCGTGCTCTGTGCCACTGCCCTTGTAGCCTTTTATGATCCTAGTTTCAGCTGATTCATTAAGCGGTGCTGCTTGCGTATGCGTACTATCAACTTTGGCGTCTTTAATGTCATTATCAGCTATCACATTGACCATACTGCTATTTTTCTTGAGTATGTCAAAGATTAAGTCAAATACCGCGTCTTTATTATCGGGATGATTCCATAAGCTGTCTTTGAGTAGTACGATATCAGATAGATTAATCTCATTGCGACCATTACTGGCGGCAGAGATGCGAAGAAGTTTGATAAGCTTTACCAAACGTCTGTCTGATAACTCCTCTCTACGATCTTCTGCAAAGACTTTTCGATGCTTGAGCCAAATGTCTTTAATGATTTTGACCATTTGGTCTGATATCATTACTTTTTCACTACGCACTGCCAGCTCATTGATCTCTTTTATGTCGATACTTGTCTGAGTATTCTTATGGTTTGCTCCCAACTCAAACAATGCACCGATATCTTTCGGCTGCACATAGTCAACAAACTTTCTAATTAAAAATCGATCATACAGCGCATCTAGCTCTTCTTGACCAGTCGGCAGTTCATTGGAAGCGGCGATAATGGCTTGTAATGGCACCGCGCTTAGTGTCGCTCCATTGTGATACTGGCGTTCGTTCAATATGGTTAATAGCGCATTGAGGATAGAAGAGCTGGCTTTAAATATCTCATCAAGAAAAGCAACTTTTACAGTAGGTAAATAGCCTGTGGTGTTGCGCTTAAAGTTGTCTTTTTTAAGCTCAGATATGGATAATGGGCCAAATATCTCTTCAGGCGTCGAAAATTTGGTTAATAGATATTCAAAATAAACGGTATCGCTTTCATTCTCATCTGATGATTCAAGGCAACCTGCGACGCGGCGCGCCAATAAGCTTTTTGCAGTACCTGGCGGTCCTACTAATAATAAATTCTCACCTGCCAGCAAGGTTAGTAAGGCTGCTTTAATTTCATCTCTACGCCCTACTAGCTCGGCGTTTAAGCTGTCCTGTACTGCGATTATCTTATTTTTTAGATCAGTCATTTAATTGCCTATCAATTTGATTAATGGATACTTTTTTATCTTTGAAGATAAAATAACTTATATTGGGATTCTTTTTTTATACGTGACAACGTGACATGATAATAAGCTCGTAACTTTTAGCAGATTATAAGCTATCAAGGGTTCTTAAAAAGTCACGGGTATAAAACGCCTATCAGCCATACAGGACAAGGTTTGTCACGGTGTCACGCTAAAAACCATATATATTTATCCCTATTTTTCACTCGACTATCTACAGATTTTTCATTACTAATTTTATTAAGGTTTGGTTTCACCCATCTAGCATTATGATATTTTCACTTGAAGCAAAACTGTTCCGATGAGCTACAATTGCTGCACAATATTCCATAAAACAAGCAAAAAAACAATACCAAAAAAAAATAAGCCACTTGCAGTGGCTTATTATACGACTATTCAATGAACCCTTGCCTCAATCTTACTATTAATCCACTCCGCGATCTCACTCGCCACCCACACTACCCTAGATTGAGTAACCTGTACTTTCTTAGGGAAAGTGGGATCATAGCGATCAGAGCTTTCATTGATCATCTCATAAATCGTTGAGCGACTCAGCCCTGTATAATGAATCACATCCTTAATGCTAAGCAGCTGCGGAATATGATTGCATTGCTCAATGACTGGTTGTGTTGCATTTGAATTTTCCATGATTATCTCCTTGTAAGTGAATGAGAGCATCACCTCTCATATACTTACCGAGTCCCATATTTTTTTATGGCGTCCCATACTGACCGCGCGTATTATCCATAAAAAAAGGAGCTGATTGATCAGCTCCTTTTTTATGCGGCATATTTGCTTTAGCTCACCGCCGTCACACTCTGACGTAGCCCTTGCGCAATACTGCGTGTGTTTGGCTGTGGCTGACTGGCTGTTTGATTGCTGTCATCTTGTGGATAAAACTCTTCCACCACATCAGACATCTCATCGCCATCAACTTCAAAGCACGAATTGGCATAGCCAAGCGTGGCAGCTTGCTCCAACGCTGCTTGATCAAAGCCGTGCTCGCTAAGATCAGTATCAATCGCCTTAGCTTGCTGTACCGCATCTTTGAGCGTCACCCCATCACGCAAGGTTAAATCCACAAAGTAAATCGGCGTACGATAGCTCTGTGTGGTGCTTTTGCCTCTAAGCGTTAATTGCAGGGGTAAGCAGGACAGCTTATTGCCTGATACCGCAGCAAAGTAGCTCAGCCGTGCTGCAAGCGTACGAATACTATTAAAGCCAGTAGTTCGAAAGATAAACGTACCTAGCTCATCGTCTTCTGACAGATTAACGTACAGTCTGCCATAAGGCTTACAAGCGCCGCCTTGTGCTAGCGGACAGCGATCAGGCGATGGACAAGGCAGTTGCTCAACGCCATTATTGGTACGACGCTGACAGTGTTCACCATCGCCCACGCATAACGGACGACCTGTTTGCCGATCGAATAACGTGTACTGAGCTCGTAAATTAAGATCAGGATCATTGAACAGCATGCGTACGGGTATTTGTCTGAGCTTACCCTCGCTACGTGCGCGGAGCTTTTTATCGAGGGGATGATTGACCCAGCCATCTTTATTTTGCACTTGGCTGGTAATGGTGAATTGATCGTCTTTAGCTGGTAGACGCTTGCCGTCCTTTTGGATGACGCGACCAATGCTGATACGACCAAGTACGGGCGGTGTAATCGTTAGACCTTTAATCATTGTGGTATTCCTTATTTGTTTAATGAATTGAATAAATCGACATAAAAAAGCCCACCTATCACAGGTGGGCTTTATGCGTTTGTTAATGAATTTAGCTGTCTTGGTTTAATTATCATTTAAGATGACGAAGCGACGACTGCCTTGACGGGTTTTACTAAATTTATCCATCAGCTCAGGATGGGCTTTAGTGACGGCTTTACTGTCTAAGCTCACACTATCCTTAGAGCGCTTCCATGAGATTGCGCCTTTGTCAAAGACCGCTACTTCATTGTCTTTGATTAAGCTTTGCAGTTGATGTTTGATCTGGTCATGCTGCTTTTGTAGCTCACTCAGTGAGTCACGGTGACTCAGTAACTTAGTGAATAGCTTATTAGCCCCAGCGTCTTCGCTGAAATCGATTTTACTGGCAGGCTCAGGCTTAGGGTAAAGCTGCTTTAAGGCGCGCGCCGCTGACTCAGAATGATCGGGCGTTGGCGGTGTATCCGTTTCTACGTATTGCCAGAACAGACGCTCATGCCACAGAATGCTATTGATCAGTTGCTCATCGCGCTCAACCTTGTAGATCTTCGCTTCGTGTCCGCAGAGTAGGACACAAATATGCGCGGCTTGTTTGCCTGTGACTGCCAGTTGATGCTGTACTTGGCAAGTGACGTATAACGGTACGCCATGCTTCCACAGCTTAGCCCCATGTTCCCCAGCGGTTTTGCATTCTAAAATCTGCACTTCATCGCTACCAGTGATGGCGTAATCCAAGTTCGCTAACATAAAATGCTGCTCAGGATCAGGGTGCTGCAAGATGGCGTTGACGCGACGAACCTTATTGCCAGTCTGTTCTTGATAGTATTTCGCCACCATAGGCTCTAAGGTGTTGCCCCAATACAGCGGTGAGTACCCTTCGATGCTCTCATCAATGTTTGAGGTCATACGCCCTGTTTTAATCATCCACAGCTCCAGCATCGATAGATAAGGATGAATACCACACGCAGCAGCAGCGTCACTACTACCAATGCCTTGCTTGCGAATCTCAAGCCATTTGTCATGGCTGAGATTTTTGGTGCTGACCAGACGTTTTGCTGTAGTTTTGACGACCTTGTCTTTCTTAGTGGTGTTTTTCTCGGTTGGCTGAATTTTCTTAGCGTTAATTTTAGCAGTCGGTTTGGTGTGTCTAGCTTGCAATGCTTTACGCTTACGACGTCTCGCTTGAGCGGTGTTGTTTAAAGCGATGGTTTCCATGATAGATTCCTTATAAATGGGGTAGTGAATGTGATTGGTTGAATAATCGGCATAAAAAAACCACGCCCTAAGACGTGGTTATTGTTGGTGTCATAAAATAACTAAGACCGCTAAGCGATTAAGGCTCGCGCATCCTGTAGACCTTTTTCCTTCAGCTTAGCCCCAGCACCGAACCATGCTGAATTAAGTCGATTGTCGGTATTCATTGCACGTCTTTCATGATCGACGTATTCAGTGATACTACAGAGCAAACCATAAGCAGTGTCTTTAGCCGCATCAAGATCGGCTCCGCGTCCTTGACCGTTAAACATCTGCATCACTTTATTCATTGCGCGAGCATTGGGAACCGCGTCTTTTTCTTTCTTAGCGCTATTAAATAAAATGATATCATTGTCCTGATCGTTGAACACACGGCTTAGGTAGTTAGCCGCTTCCGCTTGGGTGACACGGCGCTCAGATAACTGCTTCATCTCATAGATATGCTCATCCCACTGCTTAACCGACACGCCCAATTGCTGTTTGACCTTGTCAGCATCAAAGGAGGTGCTATGCGGAACTTTGACCACACCACCACTTCCGTTAGCTAAGCTAACAGCAAGGGTGTTATTACAGACCACACGAATATTAGTGAACTGTGCTGTGGTCGCAAGCGTTCCATCACAAGCCGTTGCCAGTAAGAGATAGCCATTACTGACATCTTTGCCTTTAAGCGTTGCTGACTGCCCTGTACGAGCCAATGCCCATAATTTCTTGCCACCTTTAAGCACTCCAGCCGTCTCAAGCTCGAAATCAGACTGCTCAGTGAGATCGCGATAGAACTCTAAAATCTCACGCGGTTGTACTTCTTGATAGCGTTGACTGACGACTGATAACGGCTCTAGGTTATCACTGCGATAAAGTACCTTGTTCTCAGCGAAGGGCATGATGAGGTTATGACCTTTGTCATTGCTTGACATGTAGCTGACGTCTGAGGATTCAATACGCCAATCAAGACCTGCCTCGCGTGCCCAAACCTCTAATGGCTGCTTAGGTGATAGCTCATTGCCAAGACCATGCCAAGGGGTTTCGCCGACGTACGCCATACTTTCGATTAAATGTGCCATGAGAATTTTCCTTTTTATTGATAATTTATAACTGAATAAGTTAGAGGGTTGAGTTGAAAGTTAATGAAGTGAGGTGAACACATGGGAACAGTCACCACAGCGATACTGTTTATTGACTAGCATCGGTAGCGCCTGATGAGACTGAGTCATCTCTATAAGTGCTGCGACTGTTGTACCTGCAACCACGCCTATAGCAGGATGAACTTTAAGCGACTTGCACAGACTAACGCCAAGGCTGACGAGAACCGCAGGAGACAACAGCTGGTCGATCAAATTAATACTGATGCCATTAGTCATCTCATAGACCGCAGTTGACTGACAACATGGACAGATGGTTTTCATAAACACTCCTTTTATTTTGGGCATAAAAAAGGCCTGCACGAGGCAGACCTTTATTGATTAAACGTTGATTGGATTAGGCGCTTTACTAACTACTAACGCGCTATCTCATTAAAATAGTTTATATCTGAAATTACTTTGCTATGGGTTCAGTTGACTATACCCTTTAACCTTGAGTAATACCGCGAGTAAAAGTTTTCATTTTAGGTAGCTTGACCTTGAGATGTTGGTCAAGCCTGTCAGTATAGCGGTCAGTCTTACCAGGGTCAGTGAGGTATAAGGCCGTTCTTATCGCATTCTCAACGGCTTGTTCATCATGACGACTTATCATGCCGATACCTAGTGTTCCACTCTTTTCATAAGCTCTCTTATTTGCTGGGTGGTTGCAATTATAGTAAGAGCCCAGACCATCGGTAATGCTCTCCCACTTCTCTCCTACCGCTTGACCTAGATAGGTGTCTTTCCAGCGTTTAGCACCGTTATAGATTAACAGGACATGACAATGGTAGCCATGTTCATGTCCTTGTTCTATCGCTATAGCATGGCCTACCAAGCCTTCAAAGCATGTATTTTTATTGCCTACAAAGTCTCTGAGCTTTGTCAGATGTCGACGTAAATCTTCGATATCAACTAAATGCATGGTGTCTTTTAAGTAGCCTAAATCAACTCTGACAAATAACAGCCTAGAATACCTTCTGAATAGCTTGCGTAAATCTATTTCAAGCACCTTGCTATTACTTTTCTCTTGCTTATTCAGCTTAGTATCTTCGGCTGTAATGAGAGCTTTATAAGTGCCTAGGTAATCCATAAATTGAGCCGTATTGTAATCGTCCCACCTCTGAGCTTGCGAGTATGGGTCAGCCATTACTTTTTCAGCACTATGTTTGAATGCTTCAACAGTTTGTGCGTACTCCAATGTGGGATCGTAATCGTCTAGCAAGGGTAAATACAAATTCGATAGCTGAACGCTGACTTGACTGATATCGATATCATCAAACAGCACATCTCTGACTAATAAATCGATAGTACTAATAAGCTTGGATTGATGGATATGACATGAGACTACTCCTATGAATGAGAACGGATTGTTCATAGAGTAGGGTCTAGTAGTATTTTTTTATGTTGATCAGATAATAGTATTAATCAATAACATAGATACCAACTATACATGAAAAATTTGGAAGCAGAGTTTCTAGTGTTTTGTCATCAACTGGATACTGGGTTTTCAGGCTTTTTGAGTGATGAAAATCGGGATGGAGTTAGCTGAATTATTGCATCAAGTCAGAAGACAATAAAATATCAAAGTTAAGAATTGTCAAACAATACACTAGCAGCAACTAAGTTAACCAGTGATAATAAATCGCATTTATACTAAAATACTCCCAAATAAGCTATATAGCCCAATAATACAAGATAACTTACATAATAATCATTACTAAAATATTACTGTATCATCATTCTTATATGATTAAACTAATAGTAAATTATAGTATAATTATTACTTAAATATTAATAATTTAGAGTGTAACAATGACTACTAGAGACGATGGACAATTAAATAATGATTATATTAAATCGAAAATTAAAGACTTATCACCTAGGTTGCTGTATGTATTAATGACGGAAGTATCTCTCAATAAGTCACAGAGCATTTCTGTTATTGATGTGGATTATTTAAGCCGAAAAATAGCAAAACTTAATATAATTTCTGAAGACTTAGATAGCTACATTGATATAGCACATAATCATGTACTCGACGATAAAACAGTAGACTGGATATTTAAAAGCTTGAGAGTAGTATTATGGTTTGATAACTACCTTAAGAGAAGTAAACCACATTATCTTTCTCCTTACATTTTAGAATTCCAACCTATTGTACGTACAACCTATATAGATGATTGCCTGAAAGAATTTGATACATGCTACATATTAATAAGAGAAGAAGCCAATGACATAGATGATGACCGATCAATGAGTGATGGTAGATATGTAAGGGTTATGAAACCACGAGATGTAGGCAGACAGGTTTATGATAGGAGTACCAATTTATCTGCTAGACCTGTTAGAGAGCCATACAATACAAATAGTACTAGTAACCGTCATAACCCTACCCTGCATGTAAATAAACACACACAACAGTTTGAACGGAAATCAGAATTCATAACTTATGCTAAAACTGATTATACTAACTGTAGAACGCCGAATAAGCACCTAGAATGGTTGGACAAAAAGAATGAAGAACAGCTAATGTGGGCACAAGAATATCTACTTTCACAAGGGCTACTTTTACAACCAAATTCGCTTTTAATAGATAGTTTAGATGATTTATACGATCAAATTTGTGCTTCTCTCGACATTATAGATACAGGGTTAGGTTATAATAGCACCACATATGAAATATCAGGTATGAGTCTGGAAAAGAAAGAGATTATCAGAAAGATGCGTGGTGCTTGGAGTCAAAAGAAGTTTCGTGATAAAAAGGATGCTGAGTCTGCTCTTGAATACGTTTTGAACAGAAGGCACATAAATAAGCTAAAAAAATTAGCTAGCGAGTATGGAGTAAGTAGCGCAGAGTATCTTCAGCAACTGATTGATGAAGCTTATAATAGTACTGAATAAAAAATAGTAGTAGTAATATGAAAAGTGAATTCCATGTACACTGCTATGTACACTAAATAACATTCAACTTAAAAAGTTCAATAAAATCAATATCTTAATATACGTATATCGTTCCGGCTCCGGGTACCATTATAGCAGTACTAAAAACACCGCAAATCGTTATGATTTGCGGTGTTTTTGTTTGTGTAAGCTATCAAAATGTTCGGTTTAAACGTCATATAGTGAGTCCTAAATAAAAAGAGTACAGCTTTTACGGCGTGCTACTGGTATAAATTTTCTTTGCTTGCTGTGCGACTCCGTCACTCCAGATGCTGCACAAAATTCATCCCAGTAGCACTGTATTTATTTTATAGTGGATCGACTATATTAAGAGGCAATTAAACCAATAGTATATCTGCTCTGTCTAAACCACTTTATGCTTCTTAAAGTTCTCAGCCTGCTCGAATATCTCCTTGTAGACCTCTTTTGAATCCACAGGGGGATAGCCCCACGCGTCGAGCAATACCATCAAGTCAAACTGTAGCTCCGCTTTGATGTCATCACGCTTGTTCCAATCGGTGTATTTAGCCTTCTCATCGATGAGCTTTTTTACCTCTTTTGACAGCGCCACCAGCTTATCTTCTGGATAGGTAAAGTCATACTTATGCGCCAGTGATAGCAGAATGTCATAAAAGGCTTTTTCTTCAAAGTCGATACCCATCTCGCCAAAGGACGCCATCTCTGCGCGCAGCTCGTTATACATTTTTATAATCTCATCGGAGAAGTCGCTAATCACCTTTGGTTGTAGCACATCTTGCTCATCACGGTCGTTATATTTTTCGATCAAAGCATTCATCTGTTTACTAAAATCAACGCCCTTTACCTTGTTGGTTTTTTTCAGCTCACCAATAGCTTTTGCCAGTAGCTGTTGTAGTAGCTCAAGCTTGGTATTGGGCTGCTTGATCGCCTCAAGCTTGGCTAGATAATCTTCATCGAAGATGTCAATCGCGCCGTCTGTACCATCACCACCCAGCTTAAAGAGCTCTTCTACCCCATCACTCATCAGCGCGTCTTTCACCAGATCACGCACCTTTTGATTCATCTGTTCGGTATCAGGCGCGCCGCCAGTGGTGATTTTAAAGATGATGGTACGTATAGCTAGGTAGTAATGAATCTTGTCCTTGTGTGCCTTTGTGAGCGCCTCACTACCTACGCAAATGTCATAGGCAGATTTCAGACGCTTGGCTAAATCCATAAAGCGTTTTTCTAGCTTTTTAGATTGCAGGGCAAAGTCAGCCGCCGCGTTTAAGCAGTTGAGCTGCTCTAGTGGCGTGCCGTTGAAATAAGAATAAGAGTCAAACTTATGATAGACGGTATCGAGTAGGTTTAAATGATCTTTGACTACCACCACTGACTTTTGAATGTCTTCCAAGTTTTGAACCTGGCCGCCGGTATAATGTGAGAGCGCTAGGTTCATCTGCTTTTTGATGCCGATGTAATCGACCACTAAGCCGCTTTCTTTTCCTTCAAACTTACGATTGACTCGTGAGATGGTTTGAATCAGGCTGTGCTTTTGCAGCGGTTTATCAATATAGATGGTATCTAAAAATGGCACGTCAAAGCCTGTGAGCCACATATCAACGACGATAGCGATCTTAAAGTTGGACTTGCCGTTCTTAAACTGACGATCCAGCTCTTTGCGATAGTCTTTATTACCCAGATTATCCCACAGCTTTTTGGGATCATCTGGACTGCGGGTCATGATCATTTTGACGCGTTCCATAGGCATAACTTTTTTCTTCTCGCTCTCTGACAAGATTGAGCCTTCCTCGCATGCTCGCACCTCATCCCATTCAGGACGCAGCGCTATGATGTCTTTATAGAGCTGATAGGCGGCCACGCGGCTACTACAGACGAACATCGCCTTGCCCTTTTGGGTGGTGCCCTCGCTTACTCGCGCTTCATAATGCTGCACGAAGTCTTCAGCGATGGCTCTAATGCGATCAGGATCACCCAAAATGGTCGACATACTCGCCATGGCTTTTTTGCTCTTGTCGACCTGATACTCATTTGCGCCCGACTCTACGCTATGGGTATAGTATTTTTCGACTTCATCAAGCTGTTTGCCATCAAGTAGCACTTTGGCGGCGCGACCTTCATAGACGATACGCACGGTGATCTCATCGAATACCGACTCAACCATGGTGTAGCTATCAATGACTGGACCGAAGACATCAAGGGTGGCATCAATCGGTGTACCCGTGAAGCCCACGTAGGTGGCATTGGGCAATGAATCATGTAGGTACTTAGCGAAGCCGTAGGTCTTTTTGACCCCATCTTCGGTGACGGTGATCTTCTGCTGGAGATTAATTTGGCTGCGGTGCGCTTCATCTGAGATACAGATAACGTTGGTACGCTCTGTGAGTAGAGCTAAGTCTTCGGTGAACTTATGAATGGTGGTCAAGAACACACCGCCACTTCTGCGCCCTTTCAGCTTCTCTCGTAGCTCAGCACGACTTTCGACACTGATGATTTCCTCATCACCGATATAGGTCTTAGCATTGGTAAAGGTTTTGGATAACTGATCATCTAAGTCGGTGCGATCAGTGATTAAAATAATAGTCGGGCTACCCAGCGCCGCGTCTTTCATCAACAAACGCGTGAGAAATAGCATAGTGTAGCTCTTACCACAGCCCGTCGCGCCAAAGTACGTCCCACCCTTGCCATCACGTACAGCATCGCTCTCATCAACCTTGCCGTTTGCATCTAGCACTTTCATATGGCGCTTAATATTATCAAACAGTTTGGTGGTCGCATAATACTGCGGATAACGACAAACGATTTTGTCGTCCTTGCTAGACGTGTCAGGTACATAGATAAAGTTGCGAATGACATCGAGCAGGCGCGCTTTATCAAATAAGCCGCTGATCATGGTCAAAAGGGAATGGATACCGTCTTTCTCTAACTTCTCATCGCCTGTGACTTTGCGCCAAGAGTAGTAGAACTCGTAAGGCGTAAAGAAGGAACCCATCTTTGAGTTGACCCCATCGCTAATGACGCATAGCGCGTTATATTTAAACAGCTCTGGGATATCGCGCTTATAACGGCTGTTCAGCTGATCGTAAGCATTAGACAAAGTGGCGTCTTCACGGATACTGCTCTTAAACTCAAACACCACCAGTGGTAAGCCATTGATATAGAGAATGGCGTCGGGAATACGGGTCTCAAAGCCTTGTATCGCCATTTGGCTGACGATGCGAAAGCGGTTGTTATCGAGTGCCTGATAATCTATCAGCTGGATGTATAAGTCTTTTTGGGTATGGTCTTCGCGCTTGAGTAAAAATCCATCGGCGATCCATTTCATAACGGCTTTATTGGTATCATACAGATCGGATGCAGGCAGGTAGTCGAGCTTATGGATGATGGCGTCGATCTCATAGTCAGTGATTGAGTCGGCTTGATAACGGGTCGCTAGAAACGCACGAAGATCGGACTTGATGAGCACGTCATCAGGATTACGACCAGTCTCAAGACTAAGTGCCGCGCCTAGGCTGTGCGGATAGCCTTCAGCTGCTAATAGCTCGATAATGGCTTGCTCAAGTCTGTCTTCGGTGAATTTCAATGAGGCGTCCTTTTTAATATTTTGGTGCGTGAAACGAAACTCTATAAAACCATCTTAAACCTGAATCACATGTAGGGTGCTTTTTAAGCACCGTTTAAAGTTTGAAATCTTATGGATGGTTCGTTGAACGCACCCTACAAGAATGTTCAATTTACTAATATTTTTTTGTGATAAATTGCCCTACAAAAACATCTTACTCTAAATTATTAGCAAATTTTGTTGGAAGTTCGATGACCTCTTTTCCCCAATCCACTGGATAGTAACCCTCTTTTACATAACGGTGAAAGCTAGAATATTGCCAATCACTTACCCTTTTAACCAGTCCATGTTTGACAGGATTGTAGTGCAAATAATTCATATGATTTATAAAATCCTCTTCGCTATGAATTTGATGTTCATAAAAGCGGCGCTGCCACAATCCCTTCTCGTTTCTATTAACCTTTGAAGTACTTAAGTCATCTGATGCCAGATGATATTGCGGGCAAGCCCTTGTTGTAAGGCGCTTTATACGTGACCAGCATTGACTATAGTTAGTATCCTCGTCTGTCATCTGCCAAATACAATGTAAATGATCAGGCAACTGTACCCATGCCAAAATTTCAAAAGGATATTGCTGCTGAACTGTTTTTATACTTGCTTTAAAGGCTTTCAAAAAGTCATCTTTACAAAATATTGACCGTCTTTCATACGCAACCAATGTAAAAAAGTAGGTCGCGCCTTTAGTGTATGAGCGTATATATTGTGGCACTATTTTATAACCTATTTAGAATTTACATTTAAAACATTCATAAACTCAAATCTTGCGTAAGGTGCTTTTTAAGCACCGTTTATTTATTAGACTTTAGTGGTGCGTGAAACGACACCCTACAGAACCATCTTAAACCTGAATCACGCGTAGGGTGCTTTTTAAGCACTATTTATAATTCGAAAATCTCGCCAATGGTGCGTGGAACGACACCTTACCAAACCATATTAAAATTGAATCACACGTAGGGTGCTTTCCAAGCACCGTTTGTGGTTCATAATTTCGCCAATGGTGCGTGGAACGACACCCTACAGAACCATCTTAAACCTGAATCACGCGTAGGGTGCTTTCCAAGCACCGTTCATCATTCAAAACTTCGCCAATAGTGCGTGGAACGACACCTTACCAAACCATATTAAAATTGAATCACATGTAGGGTGCTTTCCAAGCACCGTTTGTGGTTCATAATCTCGCCAATGGTGCGTGGAACGACACTCTACAAAATCATCTTTAACTTGAATCACACGTAGGGTGCTTTCCAAGCAACGTTCATCATTCAAAACTTCGCCAATGGTGCTTGAAACGATACCTTACCAAACCATCTTAAACCTGAATCACACGTAGGGTGCTTTCCAAGCACCGTTCATCATTCAAAACTTCGCCAATAGTGCGTGGAACGACACCTTACCAAACCAT
>CANLXO010000012.1 GCA_947495055.1 uncultured Psychrobacter sp.
ATGTTTGGCATATCTATTAAGTAAGTAGCGTTCAATAATATACGTTGTGTCTTACAACTACTTTTGCAAGAGGTCTATTAAATACAGCATTTGAGCTTGAGCCAACGCCTGCACTTTTTGAGCAGATTATGGTGATTGCTACACCAGCCCAGCAAGCCGACTTACGCAAAAAAACCTACGAGCTGGCTGATCAACAAGATGATGTCATCATTGCGATAGGATTATGGCTTGAAGTTAAAGAGACGACGCGCGCCAATCAAGTCGCTATCGCGCGCCAAGATGAGTTTGACGATATGCACTATACGACTTTGACTCGGTGGCTTAAACAACTTCCTGATGAGACTCATCTTATTCGAGTGGTCATCTACCGCAGCCTACTCAATGATATCTTAGAGAATGATCGCAGTATGGCGTATGGACATGCAGCTCGCTACTACAAGCACTTAGTCAAGTTAGATGCTTTTATTAATAGATCTGATGCTAGCTATATGGGTCTTGACCATCATAAGAATTATGTGGATTCTATTCAGAAAAAACACGGTAAAAAGTACAGCTTTTGGGATAGGGTTGAGTCGTAACTACCTTAAAACCAGTCATTGTCAATACCTTAAGACGTTCCACGTGAAACAAGAATGAGTAAGTTATAAATGATAGAAGTCATACTACTGGCAATCGCTTTGGCAATGGACGCTTTTGCCGTTGCTATAGGGCTTGGCGCGCAGTCACAACATAAAAACCGCTTATATTTACGACGTTTAGCTATCTATATCGCGTTATATTTTGGCATTGCACAGGGCGTGATGCCTCTGATCGGTTATTTATTGGGCGTAGCGGTGATAGGGTGGTTTGCTGCTGTTGCACCTTGGATAGGCGGTTTTATCCTTATTGGTATTGGTGCAAAGATGCTTTATGAGGTCGTACGCAATGAGCAAAGTGAAGCGGGAGATAATGGAGCTCATACTGATAAAAACCTTTGTGTACAGGACACTATTGCTCAGCGCACGTTATTGACCCTTGCTATTGCAACCAGTATCGACGCTATGGTCGCAGGTTTTACACTTAACGTATTAGCATTAAATGCTTGGTTAGCCTGTTTCATTATTGGTATAATTACAGCAATCTTTAGCTTCTTTGGCGTGTATCTAGGCCGAAAATCAGGAACTTGGCTTGAGGATAAAGCAGAAATGGTGGGCGGTGTGGTACTTATTGGTATCGGACTTAAGATACTGTTTTTTAGCTAAAAAACATTTCTAAACGCCATTAAAAAAGACCACTCAAAAATGGAGTAGTCTTTTTGGTTTCACGTGAAACTGTAAAGCATTCTTTATAAAACGTATTGTTCCATGTGAAACCTATAAAAATATGTGCCTATGAACAGATTAACTCTCTTGTGCTTTATCCATGGTAAAACGCCATGCTAGCACTCGCGTGCTCTTTTGACCTTGACTCATCTCGATAATGCGCATCTGCGCTACATCAAGTTGTTTCAATAACAGCTGCAAAGGTTTTACGTTTTCAGACTTAGATACTAAGCTTGTGAACCAACCAACATGCTCAGCAAAGTCCTTGCTCTCTTTAATCATCTTGGTTAAAAAAGCAATCTCGCCGCCCTCAGACCACAGCTCTTTATGTTGACCGCCAAAGTTTAGGTTGTGCGCGGCATTACCCGATTTTGTCGAGCTGCGACTTATTTGTGCGTTTTCATTCTTGCCGCGATGTCTTTGCAAATTATGCTGTTTACGGCTGTTAGCATCCATCGCTTCTTCTAATGAGGCATGAAACGGTGGGTTACACACCACGACGTCAAAATAATCTTGGCGACCGATGATGTTTTTAAAGATATACTTCGGTTCAGGTTGTAGCTTGACCTTAATCGCACTTTTTAGCTTGGGATTAGCTTGGCTAATAACCGTAGCGGTGTTAACAGAAACTGTATCAATATCACTTGCGGTAAAGCGCCAGCCGTAGCTTTGAGCGCCGATAATAGGGTAGATGGCACTGGCACCGGTGCCGATATCAAGCGCATGAATATCTTTGCCCATCGGCGGGCTATTATCGCTATTCACATGGGTCGTTTGCGCGAGCAAGTCCGCGATGTAGTGAATGTAATCTGCGCGACCGGGAATAGGCGGACACAGATAGCCCTCAGGAATATCCCAAAATTTGACACCATAGTAATGGGCGAGTAGTGCTTGGTTAAGCACACGTACGGCCTTGGCATCAGAGAAATTAATTGTCGGCTCGCCCTTAGGGTTAGTAATCGTATACTTGGCAAGCTCAGGTAAGGCACGCGTCAATACTGCAAAGTCATAGCGACCTTGATGCGGATTGCGCGGATGTAATTGACCCAGCTTTTTCGCGGTTGCTGGGGATCTGTTTCTATGTTTTGGACTGCTGTTTCTAGAAGAGAAATTGGTCATAATAGTAGGCTATAAAGTCTGAAGATAACCGTCTAGTTTAGCAGATTTCATCAATAGCAAAGCGCTTATCGGCTGCGGAAAATAAGGTTTAAGCCGAGTACTATCATCGCCGCACCCAATACACGATCTATCCAATGCTCAAAACGTTGAAAACGTTTGAGGATGACAGGAGTCGATAGTAGCATCACCACCGTGCTAAACCACGCCATCTGTAATACCATCATCCATACACCGTAGATAGAGAGTTGCCAAAGCGGAATATCGGGTGATAATACTAAAGTAAATATAGCGACAAAGTAGACTGGCGCTTTGGGATTAAAGACGTTGCAAAAAAAACCACGGCGCAGAGTAGCAAAGCTAGATTCAGTTTTATCTGTAACATTGCTATTACTGTTACTATTATCATTATTAGTAAAAGTGGTCGTTTCTACGGGTTGTTTGGGTTTAGCGCCAATTCCTTGCCAACCTAGATAAATAAGATAAGCGCCGCCCAACCATTTAATGGCGATCAATAACGGCTGTGAGTGCGCTATCACTGCCGCCAGTCCTAATACCGAGTAAATAATATGGACAGCTAAACCTAAGGTAATCCCTAAGCTACAAATCAAGCCGGTACGTCGACCTTTGGTTAATGTTTCACGTGAAACTAAGACGAAATCAGGGCCAGGGGAGGCCGCTGCTAGCAAGTGCACGCTAGTGATAAGCAAAAAACCGTGCCAAAATTCCATAAATTGTCCTGAATAAAGTCTTATGCTGGAGTAGACATCAATAATAGGGTGTTTATAGAAATAAGGTCAACGGTTATTAATAGCTATCTTTCAACTTACGTTATAGTCGTAGGCTGGTACTTCTAGCCCTGAGAAGCGTTAAAAAATTGTATTGCAATTTTAGATTCGCAAGGAAAATTCTTTAAATAGAATTTTCACGTAACTTTGCAAAATCATAATGCTGGGTTAAAAACCCAGCCTACACCAACTGTAAACTTAGCCTAGGGTATAGTTAGCGAACGTCGTCACCTTTCTATATTTAACCGCTCCTAACCCTCAAAACGCTTGGCAATACGCTGCACCGCGCTTAAATAACTGCTGCCAAATAAGTTTAAATGATTAAGATAATGATACAGGTTATAAATATCCACCCGCTCGTCAAATCCATCTTGCACCAGTCCATACTCTAAATACGCCTCATAAAAGTCGGACGTGAAGCCACCAAACATCTGCGTCATGGCCAGATCGGTCTCAGGGTGACCGACATAAATGGCAGGGTCTATCAAATAGCCAAGCGCTTGATCTGTATTTTTGTTATTGGATTGAGCCAGCATCGCATTACCCGCCCACAAGTCGCCATGCAGCAGACTTGGTCTAGGTTTCCCTGCAGCGTCTGTCAGTGGATAGTTAGGGAGGTACTGTTCTAATTTATGCTGTAAACGCTCAATTTGCTGCATAGCCTTACGGTTAATCAGTTGATTATTAAAAGCCATCTCACACTGCACGCCCAATCTTTGGCTGGCAAAAAACTCATACCAGTCCGTTGTCCAGTGATTACGCTGAGGACTGCTACCAATAAGATTATTATCGAACCAGCCAGCATACCACTGGGAAGGTTTACTATTATCAGCGTCAGTCACGCTATCCGGTTGCGGCGGCTGGGCTTGATGCAGGGTCGCTAATTGCAATGCTAAATCCTGCCAGCCTTCCGTGGCACTGGCTTTTGAGCCCTTAAACGAATGAATCACCGACAACAATAAAAAACTGCGTCCGCGCTCAACATCACTACCAATCGCTAACGGCTGGCAAGTCCGTGCACCTGTTTCACATATAGCTATTAATCCTGCAAGTTCAGCTTCGAGCACCGGCGCTTTATCAAGCGTGTTTTGCTTTAAGAATAGCTGTTGGTTTGAGCCGCTCAAGGTAAGCAGGCTTGCCTCATTGATATCGCCACCAGAAACAGTCTGCCAATCCACCTCAGCCAACGTATCAATAGAGCGGCTGCTCAGTGCATTGATAGCGGTAAGTAAACTATCAAATTGCGGGGTTTTCTCACTAAAGGTAGTAGAATTTGCATTAGCCATTATGCTTCTCCTTGGCACTCTGAATTTGAGTCTTTACTATCACTGTACCCAGCTAGCGTTCTGTTTTTACGGTGCTGGTGCTTTTCGTCTTGTGTTATAGGGTAAGGCTGTCTATATTAAAAGTCAGTAGCATTATTTTAAAAATGAGATCACACCCTACGATAACGACAAACCTAAAAAGGATATAACCATGACCACCCAAAACGATACAAGCAATCGCACCACTTATGAAACTGACGGCTACATTTGCCTCATCGGGCTTAATCGCGCCGACAAACGCAATGCTTTTGACAGCCACATGATCAAGCAGTTATCCGAAGCATTAACAGATTATGAGAACGACGATAATCTACGCTGTGCGCTCATCTTCGCCCATGGCGAGCACTTTACCGCTGGGCTTGATCTGATGGAGTTGCAAGATAAATGGAATAAAGGCGCGTTTGAATTTAGTGACGATGAAATCGATCCATGGGGTATCGGCGGTAAATTGCGCACCAAACCTGTCGTGGTGGCGATACAAGGCACCTGCTTTACCGCGGGAATTGAGTTGATGCTTAACAGTGACGTGGTTATCGCAAGCGACAATTGCAACTTTGCCCAAATGGAAGTGCAGCGCGGTATCATGCCGTTTGGCGGGGCGACGGTACGCTTTGTCGCTGCAGCTGGCTGGCAAAAAGCCATGCCGTACTTGCTGACAGGTAAAAACTTTGACGCGCAAACCGCCGATAAACTAAACCTAGTCAGTGAAGTTGTACCCAATGGTGAAGAGTACGAGCGCGCGCTAACGATTGCCAAAGAGATTTGCAGCGCCGCGCCACTTGGGGTAAAAGGGCTGCTATCCTCGGCGCAAGATGCCAGCCGTAATGGCGCAAAGTCAGCGCTGGCTAATATTCATGGTTATCTACCGCATTTATTTCATTCAGAAGATGCTCGCGAGGGTGCGATGGCGATGGTTGAGCGCCGCGAGCCTGAGTTTAAGGGTAGGTAGAGACTCGTAATGCTACCGAACGCATGATGTAAAGCTTTCTTTAACCGTATGACCAAGGACAATACTAGTGCAATATAACTTCGACGAAATCATCGATAGACGCGGTACGGGATCACTTAAATGGCACTATAGTGACGATACCATTCCGCTGTGGGTCGCCGATATGGACTTTAGAGCCGCGCCGCCTGTTTTAGATAGTGTGCAGCGTGTCGTAGATCACGGTATTTTGGGTTATACCAAACCGACTGATGCTTTGTATGATGCGATTATCAACTGGCATAGCAATCGCTATGGTTTGGATTTGACACAGGATAATATCTTATTTTCGCCAGGGGTGGTGCCAAGTCTTGCGCTGATGATGCATGTCTTTACCGAAGTAGGCGACGCGGTACTGGTCAATGATCCCATTTATACGCCGTTTATGACTAAGGTTGAGAAAAATAAGCGCACGCTTGTGATGTCTGCGTTAAAGGAAGTCGAGGGTAAATACCAACTCGATCTAAAAGATATCGAAGCCAAAATAGTGGAGCATAAGGTTAAGCTATATCTATTATGTAATCCGCATAATCCGGGCGGGCGCGTCTGGACTGCAGGCGAGCTTAAAGCACTACTGGCGCTGTGTAAAAAGCATAATGTAGCGATTGTCAGTGATGAGATTCATCAAGATTTAACCTTAAGTGGCTATACGTTTACGCCTTTTTTAAAATTAGCAGAAGCAGCAGGTTACGCGCATAACGTCGTCAGCCTGACCTCCATGACTAAAACCTTTAACGTAGCGGGTATGAAAGGCTCAATGATCTTTGCCAAAGATGAAGCATTAATCAAAAAAATCAGCCAGCAGCAGCATTTAAATGATGAGTATGAGCTGAATTTATTTGCCTATACGGTGATGCAAAGCGCGTATGAAGAAGGAGGAGAATGGCTTGAGCAGGTGCTGGCTTATATTGAGAACAATATCGAGATTACGCTAGACTTTTTAGCAGGGCATCTGCCTGATATCAAGGTGATGCGTCCAGAAGCGTCGTATTTGATATGGCTCGATTGCTCGGCGTACTTTGATGACGATCAAGTGCTGTATGACAAGCTGCGCGCGGCAAAGGTCGAGCTAAACGCGGGGATTAGATATGGTAGTGAGGGACATCTAAAGATGCGTCTTAATGTGGCGTGTCCGAAAACGCTGCTGCGTGAGGGATTGAATCGGGTTTATGCGGCGTTTAGGTGTTGAACAGAGCAAGACGGTTTTTAATAGATGTTAATAGCATATGTTATGGATATTAGTTACGGCTAATATCCATAACATATATTTCAATACTATTCCTATACTTATCTTCAATACGATCATCTAGAAACGATTTTAATTCTTTCGCACTATTTGGCTTTTCGCTGATTCCAGTTTTATTAAAAGCAGTAGTGTTTAAACTTCTATTCGCAACAACGTTCTGACCAAACCAAAATATGAGATAAATACCTTGTCCTTGAGATTGGTGCTCCTTTAAATATAAGTCGCCAAGCTGAACGTTCATTGCAGTCCATAGCTTTTCGTGCCATTGACCTTTTACTTCGATAGGAAGTTGAAAACTAGTATTCCTACAAACTATATCTGCCCTTTTATCGTCAGGCATGTCTCTTTCCGTTTCTAAGCTAAAACCGTAGACTTGTAATTTAGGCTTCAACAAATCAACTAATCTATCTCGACAGTCATTTTCACCATGCGGAAAGTTTTTCGCATTTGTCGATATAGACTGATAAAAAGCTTTATGTGGATCCGTTTCGCTTCCGTAAATTTCTGCTTGTATTTCATCTAACAATGTAATAACAAATGCCTTTAAATCTAAACAGTCTTTGGGTAGCTCATTCTCATAAATATTTAGTAAGCTTTCTAAAGAGGGAGGTACATAATTTTGCTCGCGTATTTTATTTTGTTGCTGAAATAAGAGGTTAGTGATATGAGTCTGATAGCTGTTATGAATTGAAGACTGAAAGCCTTTGAGAGTCTGATAAGCTTTATCAGAAGGTATGTTACTCAAATCTACAAGTAATCCATAAATGAAATCGCTAGCTTGCCATGGGTTACGGTTACCTGAACTTGTTCCTAAAGGTCTAGATATGTTTGAAAAAGTAAAATGATAACGATAAATAATCCACTCTTTCATGAAGTCTGTACATGCGACTTTTTTACTATTTCCACTTTGCTGATATAGCTCACTTAGTTCCCAGTATAGTTCACGCATATACCTAAAACACTTTGCTTTGGTTATGAAGTTTTTTTCGTCAACATAACTGTATAAAGCAAGCCAAAGACTAGCATCTTCCAAATCATCAATTTCATTCAAATATTCTATATTACTAACCTTGCGACGAATTAAAGGCTCTAGTTTATCAAGTCTTTTATGGTTGATGATAGCTTCAATCAAACGCCTTTGGTTTTGCTTATTCAAAGTGTATTTTTCAAGAATATTGACAATTTTGTCTATGTCAGTATTTGTTACTTCTGTTTTTATCAACCAGTGAATACCTTTGATATATTCCCATTTATACTCAAACTGAGGTAATAATAGAGTATCTATTAATTTGTTTTTTAGATTTCTATCAATGATTTGTTTCTTAACTAACTCAAATACTCCAATCTGAGAGTCATAATTAGAGCTTAGATAACTATTGATAGCTATAATAATGGCACATACTAGAATAATGTTGTCATCTAAATCGTCTAAGGGCTTATTATCTAAATAACGGCAGTAGATACCTGCGTATAGTACAGTTTCTTTTGCTCTGTGTTCGTTGAGCACAAAGTCTAATGGCTTTGGAATGCTATTAAACAAACTATTCTCGAAACCTTTTCTTGCAGAATATGTTAAGTCTTCTTTAAGTAGATGTTCTAAAGTAGTGTAAGAGTGAAGATCTTTTTGCAAGTCAGGATAACGTTTCAACAAGATATTAGCAGGATAAAAACAAGTATGAAAATCACCTGCTTCAAGATCCTTTCTGTTTTCTTTCAATTGAGTTCTATTTCTCTGTTGATTTAGCTTTTTTTCTAAGCGTCTATTTCTGCTTTCTCTTTCATACTCTAGTTCTCTTTGACTTTTTTGCCTAGGTTGATCGTATTCTTTAATAAATTTACACAAGTCTGGCTTATGTAAAATAAAACCTTCTATGCACTTTAGAATTTTATTATCAAATCCAGTGCGACTTCGATTGAGTAATAGTAAATCCTTCCATATATTTTTATTGTGTTGGCTATCTTCTAGTTTTTGCACATAAGTTAGAAGTGATAGAGTTTCATTGATGGAAGGATATAACGCAGAAAGTACAGAATCTTTTATTTGAAAAAACCTACCATGAACATCATTTGATCTCAGAAAAAGCTTCTGTACAGCAAGTCTTAAGGTTGTATTTTCAGCAAAGTAAAACGTAAAGAAATTACTATAGTCTTGAAAATCATGTTCCATTAAATCAGATTGGTTATGATAGAAAAAAGTTAACGACCTTACTAAAACTTGTGGATCTACATAATTACTATCTATTAAATATTTTTTTAAAAATAAAAATACTAATCCATTGATATTTTTAGAACTGCTATAATTTGCCTCATAAGGTGATATATTTAGGTCTTCTATCGCTATTGTCAATAATTCTAAGAGATTATTTGATCTAATAGAAGGTAGAGTTTCAAAGTAGTAATAGCTTCCTATATCAGGAGTGAGTATAGAATCAAAAGTTACTCCTTTCTTCAATGGCTGAGAGTTAATAATGAGACGAATAAGTTGTTCATCTGAAATCAGATGATAATTATCTCTTTTCATTATACATTCACATACTAACCGTAAATTATCTTCATTCCTACTATCTGTTAGGTTATCTAGAATGGTTGACCAATCAACGTTAATCTGCTTTTCTAATAACAGTAAACATGCATCAAAACGTTCAGAATAGTAGCGGTCATCCTCTAGCATGATCGTTATTAACTCATTACTTAACTTTTCAACGAAGTTAGCATCTTGCAGTATCTGAATAACGCTTGAGCGTAAGTTATAATCACTATCTTTGTTCGACAGTAATTCTCGATATTCTTCTAATAGAGATTTATTAGCTAGTCCCTTTGCTTTTAGCGAGTTCCAGTTTTCTCTGCGAAATGAAGGGTTTACTTTTACCAGCCTTTGAAGAGCATCATACATCAGCCTGCTGTGTCTATCCGTAAAGAAGCTAGTATCGGCATACGCTATCAACGCATAAGGGTCAGTTTCAATAACTGTCTGAGCCAAGTCGGGATTAAAATAAGGCAACCATGAGAATAGTCCTCGTAAAGAAGAAACAACACCACCGTTTTGAATGACTTGAGCTAAAACTCTCTTCTTAGTTACTAGGTCAGTCATAATTTCAGCTAACCAACGACCACCTAAAAACTCTGCGATGGTCCTGTGCATCGGTTTAAAGCTCTGACTATCTCCGGAAGATTTAAAAATACGACATTTTAGTGTATCTAATAGTAACTCTTCAGAATACATGCTTTTTAGCTCATAGATATTTAATGCTTGGTCTAACGTCTTAGCAGTTATACCAGTAAAAACAACCTGTTTTTGAGCCAATAGAAGCGTGGCGCAGATAAAGCCTGCACACTCTAGAATTGTCTTTTTTCCTGTCTTTTTCAAATGATTGGGAGCTTGATTATTAACCTCCTGCCACAAATTCTGAGTAGCTAAGTTCAAAATATCTGCTTTATTGTCGGGTAAGGTTTTAGTATTAATATGTGTTAATAACTCTAAGGTTAATGGACTCTCGTAAAAATTAGATAAGTTGACCTCATCCAGACGCTGAATTATATCCTCAGTATCACCTGTAAATTTTTCATTTTCATTTAAAAAGGTGATGGCATCAGTACGATTAAAGGGCTGAATACTAGTAATAATAGGCTCTTTATCGTAATAGTCTTTAATAGAACTAATTGAGGATTCACTCCATTCGATTTGACGACAGGATAAAATAAACTGTGGGCTACCTAATTCAAAAAGTTTGTTTAAAATATCATCAATTGGATTAGAGCTAACTTGCGATTGATACTCATCCAAAGCATCTATTAAAACAATAGATTTACCTATATCTTTCAAACGTCCTAACGGTCTTCTTACGAAGCTTGAAGCAGTGAACTTGTTAGTATTTTCAAAGTTATTCAAATGCTCAAGTAAACTGGTTTTACCCATACCAGGTTCGGCAAGAATGACTACAGATTGCTTAATATTTAGTAGTTCATTATCAGTAATAGATTTTGGATTATCTTTTTTGTCTTTGTAGGTAAGTGTTCTAGATATATAGTTCATAGCTGATTCTTTATATTCGTTCTTTAACGATATTGTTTGATTGTACAGAATTTAGTTTTTCTTGCATAAGTTAATTACGAAGGAGCGTTTTAGCCGTGACTGACGCGGTATCCTGTGCGACTAAGCGGGGTGTGGGCACTTGGCTAGAGGGGGTCGCTCGAATGTTGGAACGCCTCTAGCTTTAGTGCCCGCCACGCTTAGGGGTACAGATACAAGCAAAAGGCGCGATTAGCTCCCAAAACCTCTTCGCCACAATCATCCCACCTTTTGACCACTCCCAATACATCTCCACTTCAAACTTGTGCAGACTACTTGGCGGGGTAGCCTGTGATGTCTTGGATGCTTTGGTATAAGGGTTTTAGGCGCTCGTACATCTTCAGATAGACCTCGTTATACAGGCGCTTATAGAGTTGCACGTTGGCTTCAATGGGTAAGAACTCGTCGCCTAAATGGGTCATGGCGTCGCAGGCAGCAGCGTGGTCAGGATAGACGCCGAGACCCACCGCGCAGTTGATGGCAGCGCCGAGGCCAGTAGCTTCAAAAGTGTGCGGGCGGTAGGCGGGCATGGCAAAGATGTCGGCGGTGAGCTGCATGGCAGCGTCGCTTTGGGAGCCGCCGCCTGAGACGCGCAGGTGTTTGATGGGTTTGCCAGTGCGCCTTGAAATGGTATCAAAGCCAAGTTTAAGCTCGTAAGCCAGTCCTTCCAAGATAGCGCGGTATACGTGCGCGCGGGTGTGCACATCGCCAAAACCGATGAGTGCGCCTTTGCCTTCAAGCCCCGGATGACGGACGCCCGGTGACCAATAGGGCTGCATAATGAGTCCCATACAGCCGGCTGGAATGTCTTTGACGGCGGCATCGAGGAGTTTTTCGGTGTCGATGCCTTGAGTTTTGGCTAATTGCTGCTCGTAGTGGGCGAATTGTTCTTTGAACCAGCTGACCATCCAAAAGCCGCGATAAATCATGTACTCGTGGTTGTAGTAGTGCGGGGCGGCAGCGGTGTAGGCGGGCATGTGTTTGAGAATCTCGACGTAATCGGGGGAGATGGTATTGATAGTGGCGGTAGTGCCAAAGCTAAGACATGCGGTATCGGCGGCGAGACCTGCTGCGCCTAGGGCTTCGCAGGCTTTATCGCTAGCGGCGGCAATCATAGGGGTGCCTTGTTGGATACCTGTCGCCTCGGCAGCTTGCGCGCTGATGTGCCCGAGGGTTTGGCTTGGCGGGACGATTTTGGGCATTTGCGCCGGCGTACAGCTGAATAGTCGCCATTTGAGGTCTTTGGGTTTGAGCCATTTTTGCGCTTTGTAGTCGTAAGGTAGGTAGCCTACCGCATGACCGTTAGAGTCAATTAATTCGCCGACCAGCTGATAGGTGAGGTAGGCGGAGAGGTTGACGTAGTGCGCGGTCTTTGCCCATATCTCAGGCTCGTTTTGCGCGAGCCAATTACAGCGCGCTTTTTGCTGGGCGTCTTTAACTAACTCGCCCATGCCGATAATTTTGGTAAGCGGGCCAAGAAAGCCGATACCACCAGTCTCAGCGCGGCGCAGATCCATCCAAACGATAGCGGGACGTAGCGGCTGCTTGTCTTTATCAAGGCAAATCATGGTATAGCGCTGGGTAGCGAGACTGACACCGGCGATTTGTTCAGGTTTAATATCGCAGCTTTGCCACAGCTTTTGACAGGCCTCACATAGCTTTTGCCAATAGTAGTCGGCGTGCTGCTCGGCGTAATTGGGCTGCTCGGAGAAATACGGCTCGATAGGCACGCGGGCTTTCGCAATCTCGCTGCCGAATTGATCAAAGATAAGCGCGCGGACGCTTTGAGTGCCGTTGTCGATAGCTAAGAAATAGATGGGGTCGTGAGAGGTGGTCATAGTAGTCCTTTACTATGGGAGATATTTATCAAAATCAGAACGTGCTATTGGTACAAGTTTTCCTTGCTTGCTGTGCGACTTCGTCACTCCAGAGGCTGCGCAACTGTTATTTGAAAGGCGTATCCCAGCAGTACTATTTTATAACAATTCAATAAGAAACTAAGCCGCAGGCAAATGATAATAGCGTTGCCATAAATCGGTATAGCGAGCGACTTCTTGCTGCCATTTTTGCTCATCCCAGCCCAGCTCTTGTTGGCAGATTTGCTTTAGTCTAGCGCTAATCAGAGGTGTCATCGCGCCGTGCGGCAGGATCAACCCTAAGCGCGTACGCCTTAATAACAGATCATCTAAATGAATGACTTGCTCGTAATGCGCGGCAAAGCGAATCTCGGCCCAAATGGTATTGCTATCGGTGACATAAGCTAAGTCTTCTTCATGCGCCAGCTCAAGTAAAGTATCGAGCTGTAGACCATAGAATCCTTGCAAGCGCTGTTGTAGAGATTTTGGTAAAGTGGCGAATTTGGGATGAGTCGGCGTAGGATTACTAAAGACGTGGTCGCTATATGACGCGTTTTGCTCGATAGTGGCATCATCAAGTTGTAGTACTTGTTGACACTTTTCAAGCACATCAAGGGCAATCAGGCGAAAGGTGGTGAGCTTACCACCGCTGACAGTCACTAAGTTATTATCAAGCCAAACGCTATGATCGCGCTTCTCTTTACTGGGGCTGACGCGTTTGCCATCGCCGCTATCGGAGATCAGCGGACGCACGCCTGCCCATGAGCTGATAACATCTTCTCGATTGAGATCGGTATCATCAAATAATGAGTTAGTCGCTGCTAGTAGATAATCGACCTCGGCGCTAGTGATACCGACTTCTTCGTCATTAAGTGGTGGGTGATCCAAATCAGTGGTGCCAAGCACGGTACGATTCTCCCACGGAAAGACAAACACTGCTCTTTTGTCCGTAGGATGCAAAAAGGTATAGGCTTGCGAGGTAGGCAAGCGCTCTTGACTGACGACTAAATGACTACCGCGTGAGGGACGGATTTGCTTGTTGAAGCTTTGCTCAGTCTCATTACTGGCTTGCATACGTAAAGTATCGGCCCACGCACCTGTGGCACTAACGACGACTTTGGCGTGAACCTCAAAGGTCTTATCGCTATCTTTAGAAGCGGTGTCTTTTAAAGTTGCGCCTACCACTAAGCCTTGCTCATTGGTGATAAGCGTCTCGGCTTTAAGATAATTAATAGCGTGCGCGCCGTCATGGATGGCTTCGTCTAACACTCGCATCACTAAGCGCGAATCATCGGTGACCGCATCGCTAAACTGACTAGCTCCTAAAAATTTATCTTGCTTGATATGAGGATTTAAACTTAAAAAAGCATCCTTTTTAAAGTATTTAAAATAGCGCTTACCCGCTATTCTGTCATACACGCGCAGCAAGGTATTAAATATCCAAGGCGGCGGAAACTTACCCTTATAGTGCGGCATGACGTAGTGCATCTCATTAACTAGACCGCTTGCTTCGTTAAGCATACGCTCGCGCTCGAGGACACTGAGTAAAGTAGTCTTATAATCGCCCGAAGCTATATAACGCAGCCCGCCATGAACCATTTTGCTCGAGCGGCTTGAAGTGCCCCAAGCAAAGTCTTTTTGCTCGATAAGTAAGACACTTAGCCCGCGCCTTGCCGCCTCGCGAGCAATACCAGCACCAGTGATACCGCCGCCGATGATCAGCATATCCCAAGGTTGAGATCGTGCTAGGGGCGCGAGGGCTTGCTGGCGTTGTGTGCTTTGGTTCATAAACCATTCTTCTTAATTAACAATTTACTTTGGCAGCGAGTAAAATAGATACGTTATATAATGACGCGTGACTGGTATAAATTTTTCTGGCGTGCTGTGTCTACGCTGACAGAGGCGGCGCAAAATATATACCAGCCACGCTGTATAGCATTTAAGTATTAATAACTACACTTAAACGAGGATTAAACGACAAATAGTTAGCTTAAACAAGTTTATCGAATAGAATTACTCTTCAAGCAACACACCCGGGTTCATACGCTGCTCAGGATCTAAGCTTTTTAACATATCCCGAGTCACTTGAATCCCAAGCTTACCTTTTTCGGCAGCGAGATACGGGGCATGATCACGACCGACGCCATGCTGATGCGATATCGTCGCTGTACCATTAGCGACGCTTTGACTGGCAGCATGTTTGATCTTCTGCCACCGCTGTAAGGTAGTCGCGTGATCTTTGGCGGCGCGGAAGAAATAAGTGGTATATAGACTTGCGCCTTGCTTATAGACGTGTGAGATATGAGTAAACGCCATCACTTCCTCGCCTTCATCCGCTAACGCCGTTTTTACTGCGTCTTGCATCTGTGCCATTTGCTCGTCAATACGGCTCCAGTTGGTCGCAGTCTCAAAGGTATCGACCATAATGCCGCGATCCCAAAGCGTGCCGCGCAGATACGGGAATTTAAAACGCCCATGCGCCCACACGCTACCCATGATATTGGTGATTTTACCGGTGACACTACCATTTTGCTTTAGCAATTTATTAAACTGCGTCACTGCTAGTTTATTCTGCGCTTTATCTCCTGAAAAACCATAGGTCAGCATGACTTTATCTGAGCTTAGCCCGCGCGCTTTTAGGTAAGTGCTAATGGCTAAAAACTGACTTGGCGTAGTACCTAGATGCAAATGTGCGTCAGTCTCGACCGCATTACTTAGGCGTAGCATAGACAGGCGAACATCGTTTTGCACCGCTTGTTTGAGTACCGCTTTACCTGCTTCCCAATTCGGTAAAAAAGCCACTTTAAATAGCTCTTCCTCAGGTTGAGTCTGTACACGCATTTTTACTTCGGTAAAGATACCCGCGCGGCCCTCAGTACCCATCATCATCTCACGCAGATCAGGTCCTGCTGAGGATGCTGGAATATCAGCAATATTCAATATTCCCTGCGGCGTGACTAAAGTTCCACCTGCAAACATCTGCTCGATACGACCATAGCCTAAGGATTGCTGACCGCTAGAGCGCGCAGCAATCCAACCACCAAGCGTTGATAGCTCCCACGACTGCGGATAATGTCCTAAGCGATAACCATGCTCGTCCAATTGCGCCTCGACCGCAGGGCCTTGCGTACCCGCGCCAAAGGTAGCAATCTGACTCTCAGTATCTAAATCAATCAGCTGCGCCATCTCACCCATAGCGATAGTCAATACCGGGCGCGAACCCTTTTGTGGATTAATATGCCCAGCCACAGACGTGCCACCGCCGAAAGGAATAACAATCAGATCGTGCTCTTGGGCGAGCTTGAGCAGTTGCTCGACATCTTTGGTCGATTGCGGATGCGCTACGCCGTCCGGAAAGACTTCAAAGTCGCCGCCGTGCATCGCGATCCAATCGGGGAAGCTTTGACCACGGGCATGTCTGAGTCTAGTCTCTTGATCGATCGATACCATATCGAGATCGGTAAGTTCAGCTGGCAAGCGTGATTGTGGCACGGTTTTTAGCACTTGCTGCAGGCTGACCGATTTGAGCTTTTTGGTTTTACCGATGTGTGATTTGATCAGTTTTGCGCCGTGCGGGGAGACTTTTTTATTAATATTAATATTGCCCCAACCATTCCAGCGCGTCTGCTCGATAGGGGTATTGGTCTTTGAGGTCATATCTAGACTAGTATGGTCAGTATTTTCAATCTCTGCGCTTACTGCGAGAGGAACAGAGGAGTCAGATTTGGTGTTTTTACGGATAAGGGATTTGATTTTGCTCATAGAGACATACCTGTCGAGTTATAATCGTAATATTTTGAATGGGAGTGAGTCTATACAAGATGCTAAAACTCAACTAATGACTAAACCAAATGATAAGTCACCATACTAATTTTTCTAGATAATCGCAATACAAAAAACTATTCTTTATAAGTTTACCATTCGCTCTATCTATTATTTATTTAGACTTTACCTAAATCTATTAAATCGACAAATTCTTTTTTTCCATGGATCTTATACATTCTGCGTTTGATATCGGGATAATTGGTGATATCAATCGGCGGTCTGCTACCACCCATAAGGTAGGTGGCGTCGCTATCACTATCATTACGCATAGAATGGGCCGCACCATGCGCTGGAAAACCAACAAAATCGCCTGCACTTAATGGATAACATTCGTCGCCATAACGTAGCGTCAGCTCGCCTGATAACACATAAATAAATTCGTCTGACTCTTCATGATAATGGTGCTGGGTGGTCTCATCGCCTGGCGCAACGCGTACCAGATGCAGCCCAAAAGTGTTCAGTCCAACGATGTCACTTAGAGATACGGTATGGCGAATAGCGTTGTCGTTAAACTGGTGTACGTGTCTGGTTTCAGGAATGGCGTCAATATCGGACTTGGTAAGGATATAGTCTTTTGGGTTGTCAAATTTAGGTTTGGCTGTTTTGCTCACAAGCTGTCTCCATTATGGTTATATCAAAATTATAGTAACGGATAACCCGAGGGTTTATATATTAAATGAGCTCCATCTAGTCACGGTCACTGTCGATATAGAAGCGGCTCTATTTTGTTGCACAATCGGCGTTATCAGTCGCGCATACTCGTCTTATTCTTGCTAAAATACGCTTATTTTTCTGCTTTTACCATTGGACGATATTATGACCACTGCTGCCAACAATTCTGCAATCCCAACTATCAAAGAAGATCGTATTCTTATTCTTGATTTTGGCTCGCAATATAGCCAGCTCATCGCTCGCCGTGTGCGCGATTCTGGCGTTTTTTGTGAGATGTTCCCTTATGATATCGACAGCGACCGTATCAAAGATTTTGGTGCCAAAGGTGTCATCCTATCGGGCGGCCCTGAGAGTGTGCATGCGGAAAACAGCCCACGTATCAATGACGCTGTGTTTGAGCTTGGTGTACCAGTACTTGGCATTTGCTACGGTATGCAGGCGATGGCAGATCGTTTTGGCGGGCAGGTTCATGCCAGTGATATTCATGAGTTTGGTGCGGCGACCATCGAAGTGAATGGTCACTCAAAGCTTACTAGTGGCATCGAAGATAGCGTCAGTGAAGACAAATCGACCACGCTAAACGTCTGGATGAGCCATGGTGACAAGGTCATCGAAGCGCCGCAAGGCTTTGATATCATCGCCAGCACACCAAGCTGCCCGATTGCGATTATGGCCAATGATGACAAGCAATACTACGGTCTACAGTTCCACCCAGAAGTGACGCACACCCTACAAGGTCAGGCGCTGCTAGGTCGTTTTGTCCATCAGATTTGCGATTGTGCTGGTGAGTGGACACCAGACAACATTGTCGATATGCGCGTGGCACAATTAAAAGAGCAAATCGGTGACAAGCAAGTACTGCTCGGTCTCTCAGGCGGCGTCGATAGTTCAGTGGTTGCGGCGCTACTGCATAAAGCGATTGGCGATCAGCTGACTTGTGTATTTGTGGATAATGGTCTCTTGCGTCTGCATGAAGGCGATCAGGTGATGCAAGTGTTTGCCGAAAACATGGGCGTCAAAGTCATCCGTGTTGATGCCGAAGATTTGTTCTTAGATGCGCTAGCAGGTGAGTCTGATCCAGAGAAAAAACGCAAAATCATCGGCAAAACCTTTATCGATGTGTTTGCCAATAGTGCCCGCGAAATCAGCGCACAAAGCGATGGCAAAACCATTGAGTTCTTAGCACAAGGGACGATTTACCCTGACGTCATCGAATCAGCCAAATCGCACCAAGGTAAGGCGCACGTGATTAAGAGCCACCATAACGTTGGTGGTCTACCAGATGACTTGGCGTTCAAATTGATTGAGCCGTTACGTGATTTGTTCAAAGATGAAGTGCGTAAACTCGGTATCACTTTAGGTCTGCCAGAGAAGATGATCTATCGTCATCCGTTCCCAGGCCCAGGTCTAGGCGTACGTATCCTTGGTGAAGTCAAAAAAGAATATGCTGATATCCTGCGTCTTGCCGATGCTATCTTTATGCAGGAGCTGGAGCGTTCAGGCTGGTATGACAAAACCGCGCAAGCCTTTGCCGTCTTCCAACCAATCAAATCAGTTGGCGTGGTCGGTGATGGCCGCCGCTATGCGTGGGTCATCGCGCTACGTGCGGTTGAGACCGTAGACTTTATGACCGCACGCTTTGCGCATCTGCCATATGATTTGATCGAGACGGTATCGAACCGCATCATGAATGAAATCGCTGATGTATCACGCGTGACTTATGATGTGTCGAGTAAGCCGCCGGCGACGATTGAGTGGGAGTAGTATTTACTTAGTCTTTAGCTGACATAAAAAAACACTCAACTTGATTGGGTGTTTTTTTTGCTAAGAAGTTTTGGAGCTAATCTCGCTTTCCGCTATTATCTTGTCTGCCCACTAGAGCCGCGACTAAAGCCCACTGTGTTCCTGCTACCGCGAGACCACAGCGGGCTAAGTCGCTGCAATCTAGTGATTCAACAAGGATAACCGCTGCAATCGAGGCTAAAACGCTCTAGGATTTTGATTTGAGTATGCATGTCAGATACTTTAAATAGGACAAATTACCATATCTTTATTGAGGATAGAGGTTTTTCAGCTAGAAGATGTATGAAATGATTAATTAAAACAATACTTTAGTAGGGTAAGTAAATTTATGTCGCCAAAATTATATGCGTTTTTCTCAAGCTTGCTTCAATATAAAGACACTTACCACCCTCGGTAAGTGGCAATTTCGCCATTATAGTGTTCAAAAAGGATATATGATATGAGTAAGAAAACTGTAGCAAGTAATAACACCGATATGGTTAACCGCAATAAAGGTACCAACGGTACTAATATAGCTAACTCTAAAAATACTGGTAATAGAGGAAAGCAACTAAATCCTAATCAGAAAAAAGGTTAAATGATTAGAGTTTTTACAATTAAAGCTGTGCTTTCTATAGGTAGAAGGCATAGCTAATATCTCTTAAACTCATATAAACTAGGGTTCAGTATGACTGATTTAGCGCAATTTCCTTCTCAAGGAGATTTACTCAAATTTGTCTATAACGCGACAGGTATCATACCGTCTAAAAGTAATTTCATTATAGATGTTGAAATAGATAATAAAAGCTTACATAAGAGTCTAAATAGACTAGCTAGAGAAGAGGGTGATTTCTTAAAAAATTTTGAAGAACATGCTAATGAGTTTAGGTCAGCAATATATGGTTTGTTTTCTAACACTATGTATAGCGATACATTATCTGATCCACTTATAGAGATATTTCAAGTCTATACTCAAACGGTATTAACTGACCATACCTATCTAGAAAAAAAAGAGTCTTTGCTATACCTGATACATCATATTTTTTTGCAAAGAGCTACTATCTCAATATTTAAATATCAACACTATTACAGTGCATTTTTAGATGCTACAGTTGCACCCAAGAGTAAATTTTGGTTTTTAGATTGTGAAAGTACAACGCCTTTAGCTTGCGTTATAAATTGGATATACGATTGTGAGAAAAAGAATCTAGAAGTCTTTCATGACAATTCTGAGTTTAGTACTGATGAATCTATTGATCAAATTGATAAGGATTTAGCTAACGTAAGAAATTGGCTATCTGGTACTGTTAAACTACCACCGTTCTCTAACATCTTAGACGTTTTTAACAGAGCGTTTAAAGTTCATAAAATTGATGATGATAAAAAGGATAGGTATAGGTTTTTTCTTTTTATCGCTAGGTTTGCAACTTACTGCTTAAACAGTTTAGTTGAGAATTATAGTCAAGAAGAAGTTGCCCGGACACTAAACAAATTAAAATTGTACTTGGGTCTTATTACTAAAGATTATGAGTATCTGTGTTCTGTTATTGATGCTCACAGAACGACTAGGTTGACAGATGCAGAAAGCTCTATGGGCGAAAGTTATACAAAAATACAGAATGTCGATTTTTTTCTTAATAAATCGATGGAGTATCAAAATTTCATTGCTCATCATCTTAACAATATTCAAGTAGAGTATATTAAAGCATCTTCGAGAAGTACTAAGCCTCAAAGTGAATCTATCCATGATATCCATCAAGAAATATTGAAAGAGCTAAGTGCTAGTAATGCTGCACAATATAAATTTATTATTAAGTTTTTTCAAGACCGTTTAGTTCCACCAAATCAGGAAGGCTACACGGAAAATATCAAGAATTGTATATACGCTTATGATGTGATGAAGCAAAGATATAATCATCAGCAGTGGCTAAACGAATACTACGAAGTTGGTAATGATTCAGTTTATCCTTGGCTTGTACATTGGGTAGGTGGTATGAAATCATTTTATAGTAGGGATTTTGAATCGTCCCTTAGTAGTATGAGAAAAGCCTTTGAAACGATTAGATATTCAGCAGGTAATAGGCAAATTAAATTTATAGAAGATTATATGCTAGTAGCGTTAGCACAGCCTAACAAGAACGGTAATATACAAGGGTGGAAAGATTTTAAACTAGCGTTCAAATGGGGTGTGTTTATGAACCATTTCGACGCTTTTCCAGAGTTCTATACTGATATAAGTAATAAAGAGCTAGAAGCAATTTTTAAAGATAGAAAAAAATCTTATAAGTCAGTTTCAGGTAGTAATTTTGACACTAAAGTTTTAGCAAAGCTCTTATTTCACTGGAAATATGATAACCAATAATAGCATTCTAATAGAAAAAAGCAGCACCCCAAAAAAGAGCACTGCCATTATCTAAAAACCAGTTATAGAACCAAAACTTTAACCCCGCACATTCACCACGTAACGTCCCACAGCCTTACCATCAATAAAGCGCTCTAGGTATTCAGGGGTTTGCTCAAGGGTGATTTCTTCCGCGTAGTTGTCCAGATTGGGCAGTTTCATATCAGTAGCCACGCGCTGCCAGATTGCCTTTTTATCCTCTAATGGAATATAGACCGAATCGATACCCAGTAGCGATACGCCGCGAGTGATAAACGGCAACACCGTCATGGAGAATTCAGCAGAGGCCGCCAGACCACAAGAGGTCACCGCACCGCCTGCTTTGGTTTGCTTAAGTAGATTGGCTAAATAGTCACCGCCAACGGTATCGATAGCATTCGCCCACAGCTCGCGTCCGACAGGCCTTTTGCCGACTTCATTGACACTATTACGATGACGGACTTCAGTTGCGCCTAATTCTTTGAGATGCTCGGTTTGTTCCGTTTTTCCTGAGAAGGCGATAACGTTATAACCCAATTGATTGAGTATGGCGATACTAATACTACCGACACCGCCCGTAGCACCGCTGACAGCGACTGGGCCGTGTTCAGGTTTTGCGCCCATTTTCTCAAGCTTTTGGATACTAAGCGCGGCAGTGACACCGCCCGTACCATAGATCATCGCCTCTTTTAGCGTGAGAGAGTCTGGACATTTAACCGCCCAATCAGCAGGAATAGCAATCATCTCAGCGAGGCCGCCATCAGTGTTCATGCCTAGATCATAGCCAAAGATGACGACTTCTTGACCTTTGGTAAAGGTGCCAGACTTATCGCTAACGACCACGCCAGCAGCATCGATACCAGGGGTATGTGGGAAGTTTTTGCTAATAGCTTTATTGCCTGAGGCTGACATTGCGTCTTTATAATTTAAGGATGAGTAATGCACCTCAACTAGCAGATCATTGTCAGGTAAATCGCTGACATGGCGCTGCTCAATGCTTTTGTTAAATTCGCCGTCGCTGGTTTCGCGTACGACTAGCGCTTTAAAGGTTTGCTCGGACATAATAGTATCTCCTAAAAAAATAGTGCTAGTGGGTTTATATACATTTACGGCTTAAGTAATACCTTACCATTTTTACCCGATTGCAATTTACCATCGACCGCTTGAGTGATATCAGCCAAATCAAAAGTAGCTTCGACAGGAAGCTGTAATTTACCATCTACGGCGCGCTTAATGAGTTCATCAACTAGGCGTTGTTTATTCTCCACGCTCATCTCTTGGCTCAGCTTGCTACCCCAAAATCCTTTGATCACCGCCTGTTTAAAGATCACATCGGTAGGGTTAAGTACCATAGGCTTACCCGACATCGCGCCAAATACTGCAAAGGTGCCGCCATGACCTAGGAGCGAGAGCATATCGCCGCTATCTTGACCGCCGACCGAATCAACTGCTGCGCTGATTTTGTCGTCACCGAGGAGCGCTTTGACCTGTTCTTTCCAGTCATCATCTTCGGTATTGATGTTATTCTTTGCGCCGACCGCTTCTAATTCCTCTACCGCTTCTTTACTGCGTACGACATTGATGGTGTTGACATCGCGCGCTGCGGCTAGCATGGCAAGCGACTTACCGACCGCGCCATTAGCAGCGTTATGAATGACCCATTGACCACTTTCTACTTCTAAGAATTCGAGCAGCATCAAAGCGCTTAGCGGCATAGCGATCAATTGCGCCGCCATCTCATCATCTAAGCTCTCAGGGATGGCAAAGACCATATCCTCGACAGCGACAAAGTACTCCGCCCAAGTGGCTTGTACACTGGCTGCGGCGACACGCTGACCGACTTTTAGATTTTTAACATCACTACCAACAGCATCGACCACGCCTACCGCCTCAGAGCCTGCGATGGCTGGCAGTTCAGGCTTAAAGCCATATTTGCCGCGAATGGTCAATAGGTCATGATTATGAATAGAAGCGAGTACGGTTTTGACGCGTACCTCATTAGCTTTGGGCTCAGGAATTGGGCGATCGCCTAGGCTGAGGACTTCGGTTGGTTTGCCAAATTCGTTATAAGTTGCGCTGCGCATAATAAATCCTTTTTTTGATTTTAAGTGTTTTGTACTTTTAAATATTTTTTGCAAATGCTTAGCTACTTGCTCGATAGCTATAAAACAAGCACTACCATAACAAGTGAACCTAAAGGTTCGCAATGTGACTTTGGTTAAACCTTTTAATGCGTTCTTTAATAAATGAGCTATACCTCAACGATTACTTTACCTACGGTATGATTGGTCTCAACTTGACGATGCGCGTCATGCAGCTTTGCAAAGGCAAAAGTCTTGAACACATGCGGTTTTAGCACCCTCTTCTCAAGCATAGTCTTGAGTGTTTGCATGTCATCGCCATTAGAGGTGACGTTAAAATAAGCAACATCGATGTCATGCTCACGCGCGTAATTGAGTACCTCATCAGAGAATTGCGGGGTAGGTAGACTGATAATTTCGCCGCCATCTTTGGTCACTTTTAGAGAGTTCTTGAGCACCTCACCACCGATTGCATCCAATACAAAGTCTAAATCTGAGACTATTTTTTCAAAGTCTTGAGCTTCATAATCGATATGCTCATCTGCACCGAGCGACAACACAAAATCCCTATTGTCAGCGGAGGAGGTGGAGATGACATAAGCGCCGATATCTTTGGCGATCTGTACCGCAAAATGACCGACGCCGCCAGAGCCTGCATGAATAAGGACTTTATCACCCGCCTTTATTCTTGGGCGTAGTACTTGTAATGCGGTTAATGCTGCAAGCGTGGTCGCGGCGGCTTCTGGAAAAGAGGTGCCCTCAGGAATCTCGACCAAATGCTCGCCAGGCGCGGCGACGTATTCGGCATACGCACTGCCATGACCTGGGAAGTTAACGAGTCCAAATACCTTGTCACCCGTCTTAAAGTCAGTAACATCGCGGCCCACCGCATGGACTATACCTGCAATATCCCAGCCCAAAATCAGTGGTCTATCGGTGCCATAGACTTTGTCTAGTAATTTTGGCATCTCGCGTATTTTGACATCGACAGGATTGATACTTATGGCTTTGATCTTAATTAGCACCTCACCATCTTTGGGCATGGGCGTATCAATCTCACTTAGAGTTAGATTCTCAATACCGCCCGCTTCGTGGAGTAGATAGGCTTGCATAGTGGCCTCCTTTATTGTTGTTATAAACAATTACCTTAACAAGAGGCTTGGATTACTAGCAAGGCAGATTTGGTTACCTGATGTTGTGAGAGTCTAACAAGATCAATAAAACTCGATGCGGCTCAGCACATGCTCTTGCACCAGATACGCGCAGAGATAAGCACTGGGCCAAGCAAAGAGAAACGCCAGTCCCCATGAGCCCATTAGATCAGCGAAAAAATGATCGCTATAGCCCGTCTTGACCAGTATCAGTGCTGCTGAGATGATAAGTGACATCATTAACGCCATAAGGCAGGTAAATATCAGACGGTAGTATTTGCGACGAATACGAATGTTGAGGGTAGTAGTGTTTGCCATAATCTTCTGCTTAGTTATTGTTTTTAATGACCGCTATTCATGCGCTAGCGGCGGTGACGTTTTTATTGAGCTAGCCCCAACTCGATGCCAACGCTTAGCCTCACTAAATTCGCCCTTTTGCAGTACCTAATCAATGCTCTGAAGTTTGTGGCGTAAGTCGGCAATACGCAGCGAAGGTAAATGCTTCCACGACGTCGTCGGTGCCATATCACGGCACGACGAACAAGTCCCTACCTGAGCACGGTAGCCCTCAGATCTTTGCGCCGCTTCCTCTGCCGACAGGTTTTTGCCTTTACGCCAGCCGCCATGTAGATACAGTCCTCCGCCCATTACAGCGGTAGCAACCATGCCTGCTGGGAACGACAGCCAAAGCGCATCGGTGCCAAGCACAGGATAAAGCCCAAAAGCAAAGCCAAGTCGCACCGGATACATCGAGATGACCATGACAATCAGCGGCCAAATCACATAGCCATTTGCACGCATAGTACCAAAGAACACTTGCGCGATACCAAAGAACACAAAGCCCCATGTCGCCATGAGCTGAATATGACGACCAATCGGTACTGCTGGGCTATCACTACCCAAGAAAAAGCTCAAAATAGTGCTATCAAAAATGGTCAGCACGCCGATCATAGTACCTGTTAGCACCACGTTAAAGATAAGCCCCCAGCGGGTGATTCCTGCCACGCGGCTCCATTGATCGGCACCGATGTTTTGCGCGACCATGGCGCTTGCCGCCGCACTGAGCGCCATGGCAGGCATCTGTACATACGTCCACAGCTGCTGGGTCGCGCTGTAGGCGGCGGTCGTCTGTACCCCTTCGCGGTTGATAAGCGATAGCATAGTCAATGCCGCTGATGAGATAACGATCATCTGCAGACCCATGGGCAAACCCTTAGAGAACATCGACTTCAAAATCTCACGGTCAGCACGCAAAAAGCGCAGCTCTGGCATACTTAAGGTCAGTACTGAGCCGCGCCAGTACAAAGTAATAATCATGCCAATAAGCGCGATAGCATTTGCCGCCGCGGTCGCAACCGCCGAGCCAAATATACCCCATTCAGGAAACGGCCCCAGACCCAAAATAAGTGTCGGTGTCAAAACCAGGTCAATGACCACCGAGATAATAATAAACCAAAGCGGCGTCGTAGAGTCCCCCGTGCCGCGTAGCGCCATCATCATCAGCGTAAAAGTTAAGGTGACAGGCATCGCAATAAAAATCATGCGCAGATAAGTCAGCGCAAGATCAAACGCACTTGGCGGCGTACCGAGTAGATCTAGTAGCATCGGCGCAAATATCCATCCGCCTGCCGAGACCAGTACACTTATCGGAATAATGCTACCCAGCGCCGTTCCCATCGTGCGCTTGATCAGGACCTCGTTGCGGCTGCCCATCGCTTGACCGATCAAGATAGTCGCCGCCATACCGAAACCAAAGACAAAAGAGATCATAATAAACATCAAGATATTGCCGTTCGCTGTCGCCGCCAGCGCCTCTTCACCCAAAAACCGACCCACCCAAACGGCATTGATCGAGCCGTTTAGAGACTGTAGCGCTGATGAGCCAAGGGTAGGCAAGGCAAATAGCAGTATGGTTTTGGGAATGGACCCTTTGGTAAGGTCACGCTTCTTATCAGTGGAGGTACTGGTATCGCTCAATGTGCATCCTTTTTGCCATCCAAGTAGGCGTAGGTTAAATAAAGACGCCTATTATAAATGACAATGCTTGAGTCATTTGATTAGAAAGGTAATCAGCTCGGTGGTCGTTTTGTTTATTATAAAACTGTTTTGACTATCAAGTTATCAATTAACAACCCTAAACACGAGTTTGCCGTTAAACTCATAAGCAAAACTCATATTTAGGAAGCTCTCATGATCTTAAAACGTCTTAGTCTCGCCACTTTACTAGCGGCGTCCGTCGTTGGCTGTACCACCGCGCCCAACACACTTGCGGTCAATACTACCCAAAAGCTCATTCAGTATGAGCGCAATAAATCGGATCTAACGACCAAATCATTCACCCTAGCGTCTGGCGATAAGCTGGTCTATGCCGAAAACGGCAACATCGCAGGCGAGCCTTTATTGCTCATACATGGCTTCGGTGGTAACAAAGACAACTTTACCCGTATCGCTGATGAGCTAGAGGGTTATCATTTGCTGATTCCTGATTTGCTTGGTTTTGGCGAATCGAGTAAGCCTATGGGCGCAGACTACCGCTCACAGGCACAAGCCACACGTTTGCATGAGCTGATGCAAGCCAAGGGCGTGGCGTCCAATATTCATGTCGGCGGTAATTCGATGGGCGGCGCGATCAGTGTCGCGTATGCGGCAAAGTATCCTAATGAGGTCAAAAGTCTGTGGCTGGTCGATAGCGCAGGGTTTTGGTCAGCGGGTGTGCCAAAATCGCTAGAGGGCGCAACCCTTGAGAACAATCCTTTGCTGATTAATAGCAAAGAGGATTTTTATAATATGTACGACTTTGTCATGTACAAGCCGCCTTATATTCCAAAATCGGTCAAAGCGGTATTTGCGCAAGAGCGCCTTGCCAATAGAGAGCTACACGCCAATATCTTGGAGCAAATCGTAACTGACAATGTCGAGGAGCGCGCCAAAGTCATCGCCGACTACGATATCCCAACGCTCGTGGTATGGGGTGATAAAGACCAAGTCATCAAGCCTGAAACCGTCAATGTGATCAAAGACATCATTCCACAATCACAAGTCATTGTGATGAAAGATATCGGTCACGTGCCGATGGTCGAGGCAGTCGATCAAACGGCTGAGGATTATAAGCGCTTTCGGGAAGGAGTTAAGTAGTAGTGCTTTAAGTTTGCTTTAAAAAAAGAAACCTCAGCGGGTTTGGTGTTTCTTTTTTTGGCTTAGTGTTTTTGACTACGGTTTTGTAGTTAAGTGACTTTTATTATACTACCTTGATTAGCAATGAAATAAGGAAAGCTATATATATCAAGACGCTACAAATTTTTAAAGTTTTTTATTGATTAGCGATGTAATGAAAGTTTGGCCGAAGCGAGTTTTTTATGTATCTTGTCAGTCTTACGATTTAAGAGATGAATATATGGCAGTATCAGTAGCAGAGTATTTAGGACAAAGAACCGATATAGATACTGTAAATATTACCCCTGTAAAGTTAAGACAAGCTGTACCTTGTCCATTTATGGATGGGAAATGCTCTAAGGTATCGAAAGGTCTTCAACCTGTGTGTAGCGTAAGAAAAAGAAACGGCACTATGTGGATTGTTTGTGAGCATAGACTCTGTGCTACACCTAAAACGAAAGAGATTATAAATAGTAAAAAAAGAGAACCGTCTTTATTAACTGAGCATCAAACTGATATTTTATGGAAAATAGCGTCTACTGTATACAGAGGCGATTTTGAAAAGAAAAATATAGTAGTGAATCGTGAAGCTCCAATACCTATAGAGGAAACTGGAGGTAGTTATAAAGCTGACTATATCATGCGAAACCTTGCACCTGCAGCGAAAATCGATGAGATTTTACTCGAAATGCAGGGCGGAGGAGAAACAAGTAGTACAAAGTCAATTTCTGATCATGTTGCAAACTGGGCTGTTTTAGAAGAACCAACAAACGAATTTTTGAGACAACAATTAGCCAAACCCAATTCTATTGAAACAAACGCGTGGCGTCGTCAACAGGAACAATTTTTAGTTAAAGGCAACATAGTTAATCAAACAGGAGGAAAAATTGTATTTGCAATTGGAGAGTTAATTTATGATTATCTATATCCTAGAGTATCCAGAGCTAATCTAAGAGATCTTAGAAAACATAATTGGACTCTTTGTTTATTAGGAATTAAGGAAGATAAAACATCACCTCCTATATCAGGACCAATTCCTCTAGTTGTTGATAAAGAAAGACTTTTATTTACGAATTACTCAACTTTTGTTAGAACGCTTACAGACCAAGGTGGACCAGAACCATCAATTTTTGAAGGTAATTTTATATCACTAGAGGGAAAGAATATAAAAATTTAATCAGAGTTAATTGATACGTACTATCTGCTTAGCTATCCACTCAACGACAGGTACAGCTACAGCATTTCCAATAGCTCTCAATCTATTAGAGTCCAATTCTCTGGAAACCCCTGCAGTCTTTCGTATTCGATAGGGAGCATCCGGCGTACAAATAGCGTCGGCACTTCCTCTGGAGTCGAGAGTATAGGTTTCTCCATCATTTCTATATCCTTTTGCTTGAGGTCCTGCTGTGTGTTTTCTTCCGATACTTGCATGTTGGATAGAAAAGACATCTGTTCTCGATAAGCCTTCTCTAGCTTCGGGTGCAAAGTTTGACCTCTCTCCTCTGCCCGATTTATCAGTGACTGGATTTGTTCCATCGTCAAAAAGGACTCTAGCGGAGCGCATGTCTCCATAACTTGCGACAATATACACTCTGCGTCTTCTTTGTGGTGTTCCAAAGTATTTAGCATCAAATACTCTCCACGAAACGCCATACCCGAGTTCATCCAAGGTTTTGATAAGGATTCCGAAGTCAGCTCCATTGTGGCTATTAAGTAGTCCTGGAACATTCTCGAGGATAAGCCAATCAGGCTTTCTTTCTCTGACAAGATCTGCGTATGTGTAGAAGAGTCCACTGCGTTCACCTTTTAAACCTTTACGTTTACCTTGATTAGCAAGAGATACATCTTGACATGGAAAACCTCCACACCATATATTGGCTTCTGGAATGTTCTGAGCTTCTAGAGTTTTAATATCTGAGTGTAAAGGTATAGATGGCCAATGTTTATTGAGAACTTGTTGGCAGAATTTGTTAATTTCACATTGAAAAACAACTTCCATACCTGCTCGTTCACAACCAATATCGAAACCACCTATCCCAGCAAAAAAAGAGGCAACCTTATAAGGATTATCTCTTTTTGATATTTCTATATCATTATCTAATATATGTTGAACCATTTCAGCATCAGTACAGGTTTTCACCCACAGGAATGCTTCTAAAGCCCTTATATCTATCTGGTAGCCATCACGGTTGCAAGCTTTCTCCGCTAACAACTCACCTTTTCTAATAAATCTCCTAGTTCCATTGATATCTTTTACTATGTTCTTAGATTTTAAGATATCAGTTGCTTCTGAGACATTCATTGAAAAATACCATAAATTAGTTTAACGCAAATTCTAACATTAAATTTATTTTTTTGGAATAAAATTGTACAATTATTCCTTAAGCATATGTTTTTAAAATATTTATTTATATATAAGCTAAGGTTTTTTGGCCGCGATAATATACGGCCACAATAGTACATCTGTGTATAATTGACAAAAAATAAGCCAGCTCCCCAAACCATCAAAAGATGCCAAAGAAAACCAGCTCATTTTTATAACTTTATTTGTTCAGCTCTAATTCAACTGCAAAGATCCCTTTGCGCTCATCAACAGCTTAACCACATCATCACCACTGATGACGGGGAAGCGCTTGTCAATGTCTGACTCTGCCACGCCGTTATGTTTCATACACGCGCCGCAGACCAAGACCTGACCGCCTTTTTCGATAAAGGCTTCTAGCAGCTCGCCAGCAGGCTCGAAGGGATCGCCAATATCGACATTATCTAGCGCATTAGGTAAGGCTAGGTGTACCGCGTCTACCATCAAGATAACGGTTGCAGAGTGACCTTGCTTGAGGGCGACGCCTGCCATAGTAAAGGCGAGGGTGATTTTGCTTGGGTTTGAGTCGCTATTATCAAATAGCGTACCGACGTAATCTGTTTGCTTAGGCATATTATTATCCTTATTTTATAATGAGTTGAGCGGTGTACTCAGTATTATCTTAGCATTTATTATATTTATTTATATAGTGACTTGTTAGCTAAGGGTAGTGCTAAAGTTACCAAAAACTTACTCGGTAATTTTGCTCTCAATTCTGTATTTTTAAACATTTTAAATGCTTAAAAATCCTAAACGATCTCACCCATCGGCGGCCAGCGGTGATCCTCATTGGCGTCTATCCATTCTTGTACCCAAGGCTCAGGTGGTTTTAGCCAATCAGCTTGACCCAGTGCTGCAAGTACGTGCGCGGTCTCGATTAGCTTGCCTTTTTTAGTAATACCGGTTCGTAATAGAGCAGAGGAGCAAGGCTTGCCTTTGACCCACATGGACTGTTCAATATATATCCAGCGTGCATCAATGCCGACGATTTGAGTTTTCATCGTCACTTTATCAAAGGCGCGTACACGTTTGCGATATTGAATACTCGTGCCCGCCACAATCAGATTCCAACGTTGTTTGAACAATTGACGCCCCAATCCTGTACGTACGGCAAAGTTCATGCGACCCAGATCATATAGGGTCAGTATGCGCCCATTATTCATCTCAAAGTAATCATCGATATCCGTCAGCTGGCAGCGAAACTCAATTTCACTGACGTCATTTAAGGTTAACGTCTGACCCTTTTAACTTGCGATAGCGCTTGTATAAGCGTAGTGGTATGACGAATAAAGGGGTACATAATCTGCTCTCAAAACTTAGGGTAACGGAGGATAAGGTGGTCAGAAGCTCAAGTGGAGTTTTTTAGCTCTGAGCCATTGGTGGCCAACGATGATCCTTATTGGACGCTATCCACTCTTGTACCCAAGGTTCAGGCGACACGACCAAATCAGGCTCACCTAGCGCTTTCAATACCTTTGCAGTTTCAATTACTCTGCCGCCTTTTGTTACGCCTGTGCGTAGTAGCACCGAGGAGCACGGCTTGCCTTTGACCCACATCGAGTGCTCAAGATAGAGCCAGCGCTCATCCATACCGACCAGCTGCGTCTTTATCGTCACTTTATCAAACAGGCGAATACGCTTACGGTACTGAACCGTGCTACCAGCCACCACCATACCCCAACGCTGTTTGAGTAGCTGCTTGGCAAGCCCTGTACGAATGATAAAGTCGGTACGCCCAATATCATAGACGGTCAACACGCGGCCATTATTCATCTCAAACATCGGATCGATATCGGTAAAGCTACAACGCACTGTCACTTCGCTCGTTTGCGTAAAGTCTAGAGGTTGCTGTTTTTTATTAGCAATGACAGCGTCAACGATAGACTTGGTATAGCGCAGGTAAGGATACATAATATAGTCTCAAAATTTTACAAGGGTAAGTGACCTAAGTAATGACGGCTTATGATTGATTAGAACCCACGCCAATGGCTTTAAAATAAGCGCTGACGGTCTCGGGTATCCAATTGATATCGAATCTTGAGGTTTTGCTGTTGTCACCATTTGCGGACTTAGCATTTGCTGATTCGTTTTTGGCCTGAGATTTTTCTGAGCGATAACGCAAATAGCCAATATGACCGCCGTTATCCGTCTCGATAATAGTAACCGTGTCTGAGACATCGCCTTCGGTCGCGGTAAAGCCGATAAAGGGATCATCTTTGGCGCTGATGAGGAGTAGGGGGTGAGTCACATCGATTAAGTAAGGTAGCGCCGAGGAAGAATGATAGTAGTCGTTATTGGAGCGGTAGCCGTGACGCGGGGCGGTAAAGATATGGTCAAAGTCGCTGATGCGATTGACGGCTTTGATAGAGGCGATTTCTTCTTCAGTGATATCGTTGGCGAGTGCTTTTTTGATAATAGGGTTGAGCAGGTACGGGGTATAAATCCGATGACTCAAGAAGCTATGCATACTCAGCGCAGCGGACGACATATCGACAGGTGCTGAGATCACCGCTGCCCCTTCGCAGAGGGCTTTATCGCCGTATTCACCCAGATATTTTGCCAGCGCATTACCACCAAGAGAGACGCCAACGGCATAGATATTGGCAAATTCTTCACGCAGATTTTGTAGCATATGGTGCACCTCTTTGGTATCGCCCGCGTTATAAAACACGCGACCATTTGCAGGTATACCGCCGCAACTGCGAAAATGAGCGACGACGAAGTGCCAGCCTTGAGCATGCATCTGATACGCCAAAGCCCGCGCATAATGGCTATCGCTACTGCCTTCCATCCCGTGAAACAGAACGATCAATGGCGTCTGCTCTAAGGCGTTATCTGGGTTATCGATTGGATGCGCATCATAAAAGTCGTAGGCGATGTCTGTCTCGCACAAGGAGTCTGGTTTGACCACGCGGCGATACGTTGGCGTTTTGGGCGCAAAGAACTTGGGTAAGATGCTTTGCAGATGTGGATTGGTTAGCCAAAAAGGCGGCTTAAAGGGAGCGGGTTTAAAGGCTTTTGGGGCATTATGAATATACATAGTAGAATCTTATTAAAGTGGGATCAAAAGGATGAGTCATCATACCGATAGCCACTGGCAAAACCAACGCTTTTGAGTGAACGGGTGGTTACTCAAATAAGTGAGTCTTCTAAGCAGTTTAGTCCTCAAGCACCCGACCATCCATCGCCAAACGCTCTTTCAACGTTGCGATATCAGCGTCAGCGATGGTCACAGTCAGCGTCACCTGCTTACTATAGACGACATCATCAATATGACCCTGTAGGTCTTCAACGATATAACGACACTGCGACTCATGAGCGAAATCGGCAACGATCTGTACTTGCGTCATAGGCACATAAGGTTGCAGCGTCATCTCATCGACCACGGCTTGCGCTGATCCTGCGTAGGCACGCGTCAGACCGCCTGCGCCCAGCTTAATTCCGCCAAAATAACGCACGACGATAATAATCACATTACCGATAGATTTGTGCTGCAATACATTTAGTATCGGTCGTCCAGCGGTACCGCTTGGCTCGCCATCATCATCAAAACCTGCGCTCGTCGTATTGTTAGGATCGCCTATGATATAGGCCCAGCACCAATGCCGCGCATCTGGATATTGCGCGCGCAGTTGTTCCACATGAAACATAGCCGCTTCACGTGAGCTGACAGGATAGCTGTAAGTGATAAAGGCTGATTTTTTGATGTCAAGGCGAGCGCTGACGGCGGTTTTTGGGGTTTGATAGCTCATATAGTCGTGATGATATGCCTAGGCTGAGAGTGAATATGTTAAACTTGCCTCACTATAACAAATCAAATGGTAGCAAAAGCATGCGTTTAGATAAATTTATTAGTAAAGCCACTGAACTGTCGCGTAAAGAGTCCAAAAAAATCCTGCACGCCTCTGAGGTCACAGTCAATGACGAGGTCATCAAAGATCCAGGCGTGCATGTTGATATTGTCAATGATGAAGTGCTGTGGGCAGGCGAGCCGTTATCGGTGGCGACAGGCAATCGCTATATCTTGCTGCATAAGCCTGAAGGCTTTGAATGTACGCTAAAGGCCAAGGAATACCCTATCGTCACAGAACTCATCGCCGTACCAGAGTTGGGTAGTTTGCGTATTGCAGGGCGCTTGGACGTTGATACCACAGGCGCGCTACTCATTAGTGATGATGGCGGCTGGCTGCACCGCGTGACGAGTCCCAAGCACGAGCATGCCAAGGTGTATGAGCTGACCCTAGCTGATCCTATGGATGAGGACGCGCAAGCTAAAACTATTCAAAAGGTGAGCGAAGGTATCTTGTTAGAAGGCGATTATGAGCCGACTAAACCGGCTACTCTTGAGTTCATAGATGAGACGCATGCACGTCTGACTTTGGAGCAAGGTAAATACCATCAGGTCAAACGCATGATGGGCTACTTTGGCAATCGCGTCACCGAGCTTCACCGCGCAAGTATCGGTCATATCACTTTAGACGGGTTAGAGCGCGGCGATAGTCGTTTCTTGACTGCCGATGAAGTGGCTAAGTTTTAGAAGTCATTTAACTAATCTTACGTAGGGTGTGGTTAGTTTTATGGAATTGTTATAAAGAATTTCAATAAAACGTAACCCACCTGCTAGTCGTTTTAAAAATTCTATTTAAAGAATTTTCCTTGCAAGTCTAACAAAGCAGCACTTTGTTTCAAAGACTTTCAGGTTACGCTTCTTTAACCATACAAGATTTTTACCTCATTTTATCTATCTGTATTGCGCCTCCCTTAAGCTCAAGTAGCGATTTGCAAAATAAGCCGCGTCACCCTTCCCAAATTTAGCTTATGTGCTAAAGTCCTGATATCTTTTAATCTACTTTTTTGTATAGTAATTGCTAATGTTATCGCGTCTCTGACTACAACCGACTCTAGCAACTACTCCATTGTGTTAGGACAATCGCTATGCTGCTATCCACAATCAAAACCATCCCTTTATTTAAAGCAATTAGTCTCGTCAGCGCTCTTTTATTAGCGACAAGTGCTTGCGCTGAACCTGCCACATCGACGATGAGTAGCGTCTCTCTGTCAAGCAATACTCAAGCCAGCTCAGTGAGCCAAACGGTGGATGCCGGTATCCGTCAAACGTTAAGCGAGGCGGGTATCAAGGTTGAGATTACATCGATTGCACCTTCTAATTTGCCAAATATGTATCAAGTCGATCTGGCTGGACAACCGCCACTCCATATCACCGCAGACGCCAAATACGTCATCCAAGGCGACTTGCAAAAAAACCCAAGCCCGCGCGTCGTGACCCAGACGCCTACGCGTAGCAGTGCTGCGCAAGTCGGTACGCCAGTCAGCAGTGCGGTCAAGTCAGCGCTCCTTGCCAATATGAGTGCACTTGCTAACATGAGCGCCAAAACGCCGTTCTATTACACAGTAGTGCCCGGCGTCATTTGGGGTGCAACGTTAGAAGGCGTACCGTTTTTGGTCTCTGATGATGCGCAATACGTCACAGATGGGGAGATATCGGTGATAGAGAATGGTCAATTCACAGGTCTTGATGAAAACTTTGAAACCCGCAAAAACTTATCGGTATTTAACGAATTAGATGAGGCGCAGCTGATTACTTATCCGGCAACGACTACTGAGCGCGCCGTTATTTATGTTGCAACGGATGTCAATTGTCCCTATTGCCGTAGGCTACACAAGCAGATGGATAGTCTAAATCAAAAGGGCGTTACCGTGAAAACGATTGGCTATCCTATCTATGAGCAGTCACCTGAGCAGATGCGCGGTATTTGGTGTCAGTCTGGTGAGGCAAGCCGCCGCCAAGCGTTAGATAGCGCTATGCTAAACGGTCAGATGACCCCAGTGCCTGCCAGTTGTAATATTGATTACGTGACACCCAATCGTGAAAGGGCCGCGGGATTGGCAGTGATAGCCACCCCTGCAATTTATCGCGAAGATGGCGTCTTGTATCAAGCGAGTTTTGAGAGTCCTGAGTTTTTGGCGTTTTTGGGGGTAGAGTAGAATTTTGATACTGACTCTGGAACATCGCTATTTGTCAGCTAAATGCTGCGCAAGCTGCGTGATATGAGCAGTCCCAATGCCGCAGCAACCACCGATGATAGTAGCGCCAGAAGCTTGCCAGAGCTTGGCCCACGTCAAGTAGTTCTCAGGGGTCGTATCCTTGCGTATTTGCCGCAATTGTGCGTTGGCTTGTTTATGCACCTGCTTTGAGGCAAACGCGTTGGCATAGACGCCTAGCTGCATGTTGCAGGCTTTGTCTGTAATTGTTGTATCTACAGTTGCTTTATTTAGAGCTGCTTTGGCTGTTTGTAATGCCAAATTCATAACCTCAGGCTGGCTACAGTTAAAGAGTATAGCGTCGACACTGAGCGCGAGCATAGCCTCTACAGCCTGAGTCACAGATTCGCCAGAGCGCAGCTTCGCGGTATTTATATGCTTATCGGATTCATTGTCGTCAGTAGCCATATCTAACGCGCTATCATCGAGCGTAAATGCGACCCAAATGGGTTTGGCTGAGTGCTTACTTTGAGTTGCTGTAAAATCTGTAATTAGGTGCTGCCAAGTGATCGCTTCAAGGATGCTGCTTTGTGTTTCTACCAGCCAGATATCGACATAGTCTATTTGCTCAGCTAATAACGGACGCGCGATCATAGGTGCGCGCTTAGGATCGAACAAGTCAGGTCGATAAGAGCCAAATAGTGGCGGTAAGCTGCCCGCAATTTGTACAGGTTGTAGTGTGTCCAGTTGTAGTGTGTCCAGACTTTTTCTGGCCTGTACTGCTTCAAATGCAAGCTGCGCGGCAACTCTTATGAGCTGCGCTCCTTCACTAAAAAACCGCTCTTCTAAGTGAAAAGGCGTGACCGCATAGCTGTTAGTAGTGATGACGCTAGCGCCCGATTTAATGTAGTCTAAGTGAACATCACGCACACTATCAGGATCAGCGCTCAAAGCTAGTGCCGACCATTCAGGCTGGCGAAAGGGCGCGCCGCGGCGCTCAAGCTCACGTCCCATTCCGCCATCTAATATAGTCATCGATTCTTGAATATCAGAATCAGAGCCTGTTTTTTTAAGTATAGTTTGAGTATGCATTATAAACTCACTTATAGGCTAAAAGACACATCAATAGCGTCTTATAATTTTATTAAGGAAGCACAATATCAACGATTTTCCACTCAATAAGGCCGTTACGCGCCATCTCTATCGTCATAGGATAGCCTTTGACTTGACCACTAATCGTAAAGCAGTTGATACCGCAGTAATTTAATGCAGGTTTATCACCAGCTTGCGCGTCTTGCTGAGCAAGCTCGTTTGCTTGCTTTTCCATGACCAGCTGCGTCTGATTGGCAATCACTGCACTCATATCACCGCGCTGAATAATAAGGTCTTGAATCAAACCGCGCAAATCAACCTGATTACTAGCGATGGCCCAAGCCGCCGCTAGCTGTTTGGTCGCGGTATTAGCTTGGCCTTGAGTGTTAATGAGCCTCTCAACGTTTTGCGGGGTGACCGCGCTATCTACGGCTTGAGCGATAAAGTTATCCGCTGCTTGGCTGAGTGCATCGCCGCCCAATTCTGCGACCAATGGGTACTCACTCATCGTCACTGCAAAATCATTGGTCAGCTGCGTCTGAATACTCGGTCGCACCTGCTCATAATCGATGGCAGCTGCGATAGTCGCACCATCTTTGGTGTCATAAGCGTTTTTGAGCTGATAGGCGCTATAGTAGGGCGAGCCTGCATACACAGCGATAGCAATGACGATAAGTAGCAATAAAAGGGTAGTCAGCTTTTTCATAAGGGTGTGACCTGCTTGAGCATCTAAAAATAAATAGGGCGATAAATATTAGCATGCCACAAGAGGATATGGCATCAATAAAAAATCTATCGACTGCTAGCTTGATAAATGAGCCTATCATCTCCATAAACAGCGCAAACTTTTAATAACTGATTTGGTTACGCAGTATCCGCTATAGGTGTTTATCGACTCCTTTTTTACCTTGTAGAATGTAGGTTTCATGTGAAACTTATATCTTTTATAAGAATAAATATCGTCAAGATATTAAAAGGTGAGAGTTGTAGATAACCTGTGAGCCGATACTGTCATGACGATAGGAGAGCCCATGAGTAAGCGCGATTTTTATGAGATATTAGGCGTCAGCAAAACAGCAGACAATAAAGAAGTAAAACGAGCCTACCGTAAATTGGCGATGAAATATCATCCCGACCGCAACTCTGATGACCCTGATGCTGAAGAAAAATTCAAAGAAGCGTCGATGGCTTATGAAGTATTGAGCGATGCCGACAAGCGCTCCGCTTATGATCGTATGGGGCACGCGGCGTTCGAGAACGGCATGGGCGGTGGCGGATTTGGCGGCGCAGGCGGTGGTAACTTCCAAGACATCTTTGGCGATATCTTTGGTAATTTTGGCGATATCTTTGGTCAGTCGCGCGGCGGCGGTGGTCGCGCCCGCCGTGGCTCTGATCTTCGCTACGTTATCGAGCTCACTTTAGAAGAAGCGGTACGGGGCTGCAAAAAAGAGATCAGCTTTACTGCGCCTGCGCCTTGTAATACCTGTGATGGTAAAGGCGCAAAAGATGCCTCAGACATCGTCACTTGTCAGACCTGTCACGGTCAAGGTCAGATTCGTATGCAGCAAGGCTTCTTTGCTGTACAGCAAACTTGCCCGCAGTGCGGCGGCAGCGGTAAGCAAATCAAGAACCCATGCCCTGATTGTCATGGTAACGGCATCAAAGACAAAGCGCGCAATTTAGAAGTCTCTATCCCAGCAGGCGTTGACGATGGTGACCGCGTACGCCTAGCAGGAGAGGGCGAGGCTGGCGGCGCAGGCGTACAAAACGGCGATCTATATGTCGAAGTGCGCCTCAAGCCGCACGAAGTCTTTACCCGTCAAGGCGCTGATCTCTATATGGATGTTCCCGTTAGCATTACCGATGCCGCGCTCGGTAAAGAAGTTGAGATTCCAACGCTTGATGGTAGAGTCAATATCAAAGTCGCTGAGGGCACCCAAAGCGGTAAGTTGTTGCGAGTACGCGGCAAAGGCGTGACTCCAGTACGTACCACGATGAAAGGCGATCTGATTTGCCGCGTTATTATCGAAACTCCTGTGAACCTAACACGTGAGCAAAAAGACTTATTACGTCAATTCCAAGATACTTTGGATGGTGATAGCAAGCATCAACAATCACCGCACAAAAAATCTTTCTTTAAAAAGATTGGCGAATTGTTTGACTAGTTGTTGATTCACTGTTTGACATTCTAAGCCCAATAGTTTCACGTGAAACTACTGGGCTTTTTCATATGAGTTTATAATAGGGCATAAATTAATTCATGCTATGATAATCATCAGATATTCACAAGTATTTAGGATAGACAATGAGCAAGCAAGCAAATGATACAACAATAAAAGTCGGCGTTATCGGTGCAGGCGGACGTATGGGCCGTATGCTGATTGAAGCCGTCAATGAAAATCTGCAAACGACTTTGAGTGCTGCTATCGAACGTGAGGGCTCAAGCCTCGTAGGCGCAGACGCCGGCGAAGTCGCAGCGATTGATCATTTAAACATAAAAATCGTCGATGATCTGGTAGCGGTAATTGACGATATCGACGTATTGATTGATTTTAGCTTGCCAGATGCCACTGAGCAAAACATGCAAACTTGCGCTGAGCACAACGTCGCCATGGTCATTGGCACTACAGGATTCAATGAGCAGCAAGAGCAAGTGCTGACTGAAGCCAGCAAACACATTGCTATTGTCTACGCAGGCAACTACTCCACTGGGGTTAATCTATCGCTCAAGCTATTGGCTATGGCAGCCAAAGCCTTTGGCAATGAAGCTGATGTCGAGGTCATTGAAGCGCATCATAAACACAAGATCGACGCGCCATCTGGCACGGCTTATATGATGGCCCAAGCAGTCGCCGAGGCTCGTGGTCAAAACCTAAAAGACGTTGCGATCTACGGACGCGAAGGGCAAACTGGTGCACGTGAAACAGGCACTATCGGTATTCATGCGATTCGCGGCGGCGAGATCATCGGCGATCACACGGTCATGTTTATCGCTGATGGCGAAGTGGTCGAGATTACGCATCGAGCGCGAGCACGTATGACCTTTGCCGCAGGTGCAGTGCGCGCAGCAACTTGGATCACCCAGCAAAAAAACGGTCAGTATAATATGCAAGATGTGCTTGGGTTAAATGAGTAGGATATAAAAAAGATGAGTAGGCACATAAGTACGAACAATAACGACTCAAAGCTTATGACGACTGCCACAGGCGCGGTGCGATCAATAGCTATTGCTCTAAGTATTATTGTTCTGCCTTTTACTACTCAAGCCGCTACCTATCAGACCTACGTCATCGATACTTACGGCGGCAATCAGTTATTACCTGCGGTACGTCAGCAATTGGATACCAGCCCTGATGGCGGCACTGTCAGCACTTATCAAGACAAATTGGTACTGCGCACCACGCGGTCCAATTATCAAGCCGTGCAACAGTTATTAAAACAGATTGATAGTCAGCCGCAGTCATTAACTGTAGCTGTACGTGTGGGCAGTGATAGTAATGTACAAGGCAATAGCCAACAAGGTCAGGTTATTATCAGCAATCGCGGTATTCAAGGATCGGGAGCTATCATCCAGAGCAATCGCCAGCAGCGAACGAGTAATCTGTATCAAGTACAGACGCTCTCAGGCAGTGCCGCGAGTATTAGCACAGGTACGCTCTATGCTTTAACGCAAAATTATAGCAGCAGTATTTACTCTAATTTAAACCAACCCTTAGGACAAATCATCATTCAGCAGCAGATACTATTGCCGACCACGCAAGGCATCGCTGTTGTACCAAGATTATTATCAGATGGACAAGTTGAGGTTACTCTGTCGCAAGTAGAAGAGACGCTCGTAAGATCCAATACGGCTTACCGTCAGAACAATGCTCTCAAAGCGCAACGTTTAAACAGTACTATTATCGTGCCGCGTGGGCAATGGATTACGATTGGTCAAATTACGCAAAATGGGCAAAATCAAAGCTCAGGCTATGGCAGTAATCGTACTGTCAATAGCAATAATAGCGTGCCTATCTCACTTTTGGTTCAGTAGTTTTTTGAGTTTAGAATAGGGTGTGACGATTATTTTTTATGCTAAAAAGTAAGAAGTAGTCGCTAAGTGAAATGCTTGTAAATTAATGCCTGATTTTCTTTACCAACGTTCAATCTTCATTAGGTCATTATCTAGACAATGCGGTTGTCCTTTAGTTACGTAATAAGGTTCTCCTTCAATCTTTTGCATACCAATATTTCTTCTATCTCTAGGAACAGCAGGAATTTCTGCTGTCTCTCCTATTTTGATACTTCTACCATATAAAACTATTTCGGTATTACCTTCTTGATACTTTGTATATTTTGCTGGAAATACAGGGGTATAGATGCCAGATTCTGTTTGTAATAATAGACAGTTATTGTCCATTATAAACTTACCTGTAGTTACATAATCTACTGGAAGATAGATGGAACTAGGCTTGTCATAATAAGTAAAAATTCCACTTGGTAGATCCTTTCCCTCAGCAGCATAGTTAAGAGAATCATTACTATTTGTATTTATTGAGGCGCAACCAGTTAGACTATAAATTATAACAATCAGCAGTATTGATTTATTCATTTGTCAGCTTCCATTTATAAAAGATCAATATTTAATTACTTCGCTTTACTTACAGTTATTGAATATATAATATGTCCTATAAATTAAAAGGTTTTCTATAATATCTATATACTATGGTGCTAGTGCCAATGTTGCTGGTAATTCATTAATAAAATCTAAGCTAGAAAGATACATAGTTAAGTCTTCACCCAGTCTAACAAGTGTTTGATCACATGCACTAACAATACCATAAGCTGCGAAACCACCTCTATTATCAACTGGGTATCCTGAAACCACTGGGCCTCCACTGTCACCTGCACTGCATTTTAGATCACTTCCAGTTAGGGAGATAAAAGTTGAATTACATGAAGTTTTATCTGTATTACATAGGCTTACACCGTTGTAAACAGCTTTTAAACCAATATAAAGTTCTTTAGTTTCTCCGCAGCTAAAACCAGTTTTACGTCCGTAATGACACAAAAACTCTTCAGCAGGTGTACTAAATAAGCCTTTTTTCAAAGACTGTTTTGTACCCCTTTCAACAACAGGACTTGATCCAAATCTATCGTCTAAATATACACCTGCCTTTATAGAAGTGAATGATGGAGCTAGCAATAGAGCCATATCATGATTAGCAGATGGTCTTGTATAAGCTGGAGTTAAATTATGTATTACGTTGTTATTATCTGTATACTGAAAACTGGTTACTCCATTACTATACTTTGATCTACCTAAGCAGTGATATGCAGTAATAATAGCGGGAGCGCCATTAGAAGCAAAAGCACTAAAGCCAGCAGTGCATCTACCAGATGGCGTAGACCCATTAAAACTCAATAGTTGACCTCCACCGACTAAAACTGCTGGCGATATCGGAGCACTTAGCAATTGAAATTCTACGTCAATTCCTGATAAATCTTTCATAGAATACTTATTCGATAGTTCCTCGTTAGAACTTAGACTTGGATCATACACCTTGATAATAATACTGTCCTTCTTTGGATTATAACCCATAGCTTGAAAACCTAATATTTTCTCTGATAATTCCTCTGTTTTCTGAGATAGCATTACTTGCAATTCATCAGAATTCATAACGGCATTATTTTTTATTCTTAATAGCATTCCAGTCTCATCTTTAATCTTTTTAATTAGATTTTCATCTAATATACTTAATAGCTCTCCCTTTCTAGTTGTCCTAACTGTCAATCCAAAGTCTTCATCACCATTAAAGTAAATGCTTGATACAGAATCACGAAGATGCTCATCTATGGCAGGATACGATTCGTACGCGCTATCCATAACTAATAACCTACGTTTCGCTTCATCAAGTGGTATTTCTTTTAGTTCTGCATAAGCTGCTATTCGTGTTTCATAATTACCAGTGTTATCTGTATTAGGATTACTTACACTTATATCATTATTTGAATCATCATCTGACCCACATCCTGATAAAAAAATTCCAGTCATCAATGTGCATATAATATAAGTACCAAAAAATCTAGTTCTCAGAGTTCACTTCCCTGTAATAATTTTTTTCTTACCGTAACATATAACAACGTTATGAGTAAACTAATATTCACTAATTTGATAACTAAGTATAATGAACGTTTTTAATGTAAAAAGTGAAATATTATTACTAGCGGAAATAATGTATTATATCTAACTGAAATTGAGCCTAACAGACACAAAAAAGCGCAGCACTGTGAATAACTATATCGCTATTAATAATGCTGCGCTTTTTTATAGAGAATTGCTATAAATCCAAGAACTAATCGATATAAATTACTTCTAAAGGCGGAAAACCATTGAACTCAACTGAGGAGTAAGAGTTGGTATAAGCGCCTGTGGTGAGCCAATAGATCTTGTCGCCAATCTCAAGCTCATTAGGCAGCTGATAGCCTGCTTCTTCGTACATGATATCGGTCGAATCACAGGTAGGCCCTGCCAGTACCACGGTACCTTCGCTGGTGGAGGTCTCCATCTTTGGCGTATAGACTGGATATTTGATCGCCTCTCCCAAAGTCTCAATCAAGCCTTGGAACAGACCAACATCGGTATACACCCAGCGAGTCAGATCGGTATGAGACTTGCGTGAAATGAGCACGACATCACTCACTAGAACACCTGAGCCACCGACTAGCGAGCGCCCAGGCTCTAAGATGATCTCTGGCATATCGTCATCATGAAAATCCTCAGACAAGTAACGTTTGATCTCAGTGGCATAGACTTCTATAGGGTTGACTTCACTAATATAATTGGTCGGGAAGCCGCCGCCTAGATTGATCATCTGTAGCTTGATGCCTTCTTCGTTTTTCATCCAATCAAACATGTATTTGACCTTGGCAATCGCATCATCCCACGCCGCCACGTCTTTTTGTTGGCTACCGACATGGAACGAGATACCATAAGGTACCAGTCCCAAGGCTTTGGCTTGCACCAGCAGATCAATTGCCATATCAGGATGACAGCCAAACTTGCGAGACAATGGCCATTCAGCCGTTTGCGCGCCTTGCACTAAAATACGTACAAATATCTTTGATCCTGGCGCATGTTTGGCGATATTCTTTAGATCAGCCTCTGAGTCGGTCGCATATAGATCGACGCCTTTATCGAACGCGTATTTAACGTGCTCTGCCTTTTTGATGGTATTACCGTAAGAGATACGCGAGGGCTCAACATTACAGTCTAGTACCCGATCTAACTCATAGATAGAAGCGCAGTCAAAGTTTGAGCCTAAGTCAGCAAGTAAATTAATGACTTCAACCGCAGGGCTGGCTTTCATCGCGTAGTGAAGTTTGGTATTAGGGAACAGCTCAACCATCTGATTGTATTTGGTCTTGATACGGCTCAAATCCACCACCAAAAATGGCGTCTCGCGACCCTGCGCGGCTTGGGTGAATTTTTGCCAAGCGGCAGAGTCAAAATATTGATCGATTTTGATCATAGTCATAGGGCGAAACCTTTAAAGAGATAAATAAAGAAGTGTACAGAAATGAAAAAGCACTCATCATGCGTTAAGATAAGTGCTCAATTAACTTAAATGCTATTTAAACATTACTCGGCTGAGCTTGCTTGACGTCTTGCTTTTCACGTATTTTAAGCACTTTTTTGACTTTATCGCGGGCGCGCGTTTGCTTAAGACGAGACAAGTAATCAACAAAGACCACACCATTTAGATGATCCATCTCATGCTGGATACAGACGGCAAGCAAACCTTCGACCTCTTTATCTATGATCTCGCCATTTTCGTCTAACGCTTCGATACGTACTTTGTTTGGGCGTTCAACCTTGTCATAGACCTCAGGTACCGACAGGCAGCCTTCTTCATACGGCTGTTTTTCTTCAACCAGCGGCGTCACTTTTGGATTGATAAACACCATTGGCGTGTCTTTATTTTCAGATAAATCCATAACAATAAGCTGAATATGCTCATCTACTTGCGTTGCTGCAAGACCAATGCCGTCAGCGTCATACATGGTTTCAATCATGTCTTTGATTAAGGTTTTAATCTCAGACGTGACTTCTTTGACAGGCGCTGCGATAGTACGCAGACGCGGATCGGGGTAACTTAGAATAGGGCGTATTGCCATGACAGCGCACCTCGGTAATAGCGGATAAAATAGGGCTTATTATAAGTTAAATAAGGGCAAAAGTAAGCGTTATCAAGGATATTTGCTATCTGCCTAGTCATATAGATGCATGACTTAGAGTAGATGCCCGTTTAAATACAACAAAAAAAAGCCTCATATCGTATGAGGCTTTTATAGAGACGGTGATTAAATAGGCTGATTGTTATACGCGGCGTCTATTCATAATCATCTCATAGAGGAACAATAAGATAATGGCACCGATAACTGAGAAAATAAGACCAGTAAAGCCGCCATCAGCATCAATACCGATAAGACCTGCGATAAAACCACCGAGTATAGCACCAACGATACCTAATACGATGGTCATGATCCAGCCCATAGCATCGTTACCTGGTTTGATAGCACGAGCTAATAAACCTGCAACGAGACCTACGATAATCATCCAAATAAAACCCATTTTTATTCTCCTAATTCTTATAATTTAAAGGTTTTGCAACGTTGTCACTCTACGACGTTGTTACTCTACGACGTTGTAATGAAATCATTGTAAACGCTAAATTAAAATTAAAGTAAGTAGAAATTGTTACCTGTGTATGGGCTGTGTGAGAAAATCCGTCTCTTTGCTATAGCGTAGGGTCAATAGGTAAGTGCTTAGTTAATAAAAATGCAAAAAGCACTTCCTCAAAATATATGCCGCCATCATTGTATAAAAGCTCTATTGCAAGGTAGTGAGCAGGCGCTGATGAATACCTTCAAAGCTACCATTTGACATGATGACGATAGCATCACCTGCGCGCGCATGAGTTTGAATATGGTTAATAATCTCATCGATACTACTCATAACCTGCTGCGAGCTTAAGTCTGTATCGGTCGCTTTAGCCTCACCAATGACCGCTTTAAGACCCCATTCAAGCCCTGCAGGCTCATACCAAAGCGTCTGATCAGCCAGCATTGCTGACTGCGCTAAGCTATCTTGATGAATACCCATTTTCATAGTATTGCTACGCGGCTCAATAATCGCCCATAGACGTCTATCAGCCAGCTTCTTCTTAGCACCGTCCAAAGTCATAGTGATTGCTGTAGGGTGATGAGCAAAATCATCAAATATCAGAATATCATTCACATCACCGATCAATTCCATACGGCGCTTGATACCCGCGAAATTCGATAGCGCCGCGCAGGCAGTCGCAATATCGACGCCAACATCGTAAGCCGCTGCGATCGCCACCAAAGCATTATTGACGTTATGCAGTCCGCTCATTGACCACTCAACGACAGCGCTGGTTTGGTCATTGGCGAAACTTACGCAAAATTGACTACCATCAGTGCTGATAAGCTCAGCTTGCCAGTCACTATCACGCTGACTGCTTGAGCTGTGAGTTGTGACACCAGTACGCCAAACAGGGGTCCAGACGCCTTTGGTTAAAGTATCCTCCAAGCTTTTAGTTTCGGCGGGCATGATGATCTTGCCGCTACTTGGAATCATGCGCACCATATGATGGAACTGAGTTTGAATGGCAGCCAGATCAGCAAAGATATCAGCATGATCAAACTCAAGATTATTTAAGATGGCAGTACGGGGACGATAATGCACAAACTTTGAGCGCTTATCAAAAAACGCAGAATCATACTCATCCGCCTCAATGACGAAGTAGCCTACGCTATCTGTATCTGTATCTGTATCTGTATCTGTATCTGTATCTGTATCTGTATCGACGCTTGTACCCTTAGAACCCAAATAACTGCTATGCGCAAACACTTGCTGTAAGTGCTTATCAAGGGTATTTACCAAAGGCACGCCGCCAATTAAGAACCCTGTATCTATACCGGCGTAATGAAGTATCCATGCTAGCATCGTCGTCGTTGTCGTCTTGCCATGCGTACCCGCAACTGCGATGACATGGCGCGACTGTAGCACTTGCTCGGATAAAAACTGTGGCCCTGAGGTATAGCGCAAGCCTTTATCGAGCATGTACTCGATGACATCCATACCGCGTTTCATCGCATTACCGACGACGATAAGATCGGGTGCTGGTTGTAAGTGCTCGATATGATAACCGTCATTGATCGTCACGCCTGCTTGCTCAAGCTGAGTGGACATCGGCGGGTAGACGTTGGCATCTGACCCTGTCACCGTAAACCCAAGCTCCCTAGCGAGCAGCGCTAAAGAGCCCATAAAAGTGCCACAAATCCCAAGAATATGAATATGCATAAATCGTCTAGACCATGTCAATGAATGAGGAAGTAAAATTGGCTTATTGTAGCGTATTCGCATCACAGCTAACAGTCAGGCAATAAAAAACGCCTGATAAATAGGCGTCGCTTTATAGGTTTGTACAGTGCAAAGGTTTATATAGTCCAAGGGTTTATTGACGAGATAGAGCGTGATTGACATCAATATTTTTATTCTTATCTATCATCAGTAAGTGATTGTCCTCGATGTGATAAGACTCAGTATGCTGATTGTCATAAGCGATCGTAATCTTGTCGTCGTCTTGACGATATATGCCCGATTCCACCAAAGGTACGCGCGCAAGCTTTGGATTGTTATATACGCTGGTTTTGACCACACTACCGTCGGCAAATAAGTTTAAAGTGACTTCAATATAATCACAAAATGTACAAGGTATGATACCGCCGTAATCACCCATCAAGGTCGCTTGCAACGTATTACTCGAAGGTAACGATGACTGGGCTTCATCAGGCTTAGCCGCAGCGATAAGGGATTGGCCTTCTTCTACAACCTCCACACTGTCAGTCTCGTAATCAAACTCAGATTCGTCATTACTATTTGTAATAACGGCAACGTCGTCTCCATCATCCTGTGCGTTGATAAAAGCAGATACCTTACTTGACACTGCATTATTCGATGTCGAGGAGGAATGAGAGTTATCACAGCTCACTATAGTGATGGCTAGGGCAGGCAATACGAGCCAGAATCGCCTCATCGTTGTTATAGACAAAGAAGTCATCATAAATTTCATAAATACACCAATAGCAGACAAGATGTTTTGCGTCGTTTTTTAATGCCAGATTTTAGATGACAAACTTCAAGATAACAAAGCTCATCTTAGAGTTTGTGCACTTTTTGTTATGATAAATGGAGTGTAAGCTTGGATTTTGAAGTAAATCAACAACTACACAATAGTAAGCCCTACTAAGCGTAAATATTAGCAGGGCTTAAGTAACTGAATTAATAGACTATAAATATATATAATTTGATAAGCATTATAAATGCGCGCGATTTTTATCCACCAGTTACCAGAAACATTTTAAATACAAAACTAATGATTTAGAGTAGCAGGACGCCAGATACGTAATAGTATAAGTATATGAACTAAGATTAATACGCTAAAAAATATCAATGACTGCTCAGGAATACTCAGTCCCAAAAATATCCAATCAACTGTAGCGCACTCACCCGATCCTGCAAATACCTGGTTCATAACTTGACTCATCGGTAGCGTATCTAACCAATAGTCCAAACCTGGTCCACATGAGGGGACTTGATCGGCAGGCAAGTGTTGTAGCCAAACGTGACGCGCCGCGACCCCTGTTGACCAGACAATACCTGTTAGGCTACCAAGCCACAGCAGTATTTTGACCGCTTTGGATTTGGGATGAAAAATCGCTGCAAGTAAGGCAAAGACGCCCATCACAATTAAGCCAATGCGCTGAAATACGCAAAGCGGACAAGGAGTGAAGCCCATGTAACGCTGCAAAAAAAACAACGCATAGCTCATGCCTAGGACAGCCCCAATGACTAATACGACTTGTAATTGACGGTAGGTGATAGCTCGTAACATAAGATAAGTACGCTTATATGATGTGGAATAACTGGTTTGTTAAAAGGGGATAAGCACTCTAAGACAAGAGTGCTGTAGATGTTGCGGTAGTTATCAGTAGTACGCTTATAACAGTATTAAATTATGACTTTTAAAAGGATCGATACTGCTGGATATAATCCATAAAGTTTTCTGTTTCACTCTCTTCAATTTCAGCTTGCTGAAGAATAGACTTTTCAGCCAGTACTTCATACTTAGCTTGGATATTGGGGCTTAGCGTCTGTTGTAGTAGCGCATCACGGTGCTGCTCGGCAAGGGTGAAACCAAGCTTCCATAAGCTACCTAGGCGCGCGCTATCAGAGTTCACTTGTGCAGATATCGTCGACTCTGAGTGTCCCGCTTTGCCTTGCATCAACGCAACTGCTGCGCGGTAATCATTGCCACCATAGTGCGCATCAAAGAGCGCAGCTAGCGGCTGCATATTGGCTAGGTGCGCCAGCATCCAGCTCTCAAGCGACTGCTCTTGTCCATTATTGATAATATGTAGATTGTCACGGCGGCCTTCATTGACTACGCGCTCAAGATTGATAGCTAGCGCCTCCTCCTCCTCAGGCATCAATTCAGGCGAGTCATTGAGCAAGCAATACAGTGCCATGACTTCTAAGAAGCAAGCGCTAGATAAGCGAATACCAACGTCACTGTACGGGTCCAAATCTATCGCTCGAAATTCAACATAAGCAATACCGCGGCGCTCTAAAGCCTCAGTTGGCGTCTCGCCGCGCTCAGCGATTTGCTTGGGCCGAATAGGGCTGTAGTACTCGTTTTCAATCTGCAAAATATGATCATTGATCTGAATAGGATTGCCATTACTATCATTGAGGCCAAGTTTTTGAAAGCTCTCGTGCGGCGTTTGAATCGCGCGGCGCAAGCCCTCGATATACTCAGGTAAATGATTATAGCGGATATCGAGATGCTCTTGCACGCTGTTGGTATAGCCAAGTTTGCCCATACGCAGGCTAGTTGCCGCAGGCTTGTAATAGGTGGAGTCGTTTAGTAGCTCCAAATCGTGCTCGCGCCCTGCCAAAAAGCAAGGGCAGACGCTGGGGCTGGCCCCTAATAGATAGAGCACAAGGCTCGTTAGGCGCTTAAAGTTACGAATAAGACCTAGGTATTTCTCGTTTTTAAATTCTGCTAAAGGCTGCTCTGTATCCGCTTGCTGTTGCCACGCATGAAACAAATCATCGCCAAATGACAAATTATAATGAAGACCAGCAATCGTCTGCATACGGCGACCATAACGCACTCCAAGACCGCTACGATAGAGGGTTTTGAGCTTACCAGTGTTTGAGCTACCATAATCGGCAAGGGGAATATCTTCATCATTAGATGAGAGCATACAAGGCATGGAGAGCGGCCACATCAGCTCCTCTTCAGGCAAAGCTTTATATACCAGCACATGCAACTGACGTAGCATCATTAAGGTATCTTTTGGCGAGTCTTTTGGGTCGGTGATAAGCTCAAGTAAGTTCTCAGAGTAATCAGTGGTGATAAAGGGATGGGTTAGTTTTGATCCCAGCTGCTTGGGGTGCGGCGTTTGCGCAAGATAACCATCTGCTTTGACCCTCAATCCCTCTTTTTCAATACCGCGTAGCATACCGACTAAATGCTTGCTATCAAACCAACTTGGAATCTCAAAATCAACAAAACTGCTTACAGGATTACTCATAAGGGTCATCTATCATTATTTATAAAGGTAGATCGAAATGCGATCTAAAAAAGGGGTGTCATAGAGACAGTCCGCTCAGTTTAGCCCAAAGTAGTCCTAAAAACTATGCGTGCTTACAAATACGATAAGCTTTATACGTGGCGTGTATAGCGTGTTTTTACCCACTTTTTTGGGTTTATAGCGACTGCTTGTGCAGTGAATGAAATTATAAAAACATAATTACAAAAAAAGCATCTACCACGTGGATAGATGCTTTTAATGGTGAGTTATGGCAAATGCATTGTCATAGTAAGTATCAAGTTAATAAATTAAATTGAGAACGAGGATCCGCAGCCACAAGTGGTCGTCGCATTAGGGTTTTGTACCACAAAACGGGCACCCTCCAAACCTTCGATATAATCGACAGTCGAGCCTTGCAAATATTGATAACTCATAGAATCGATGACCAAGGTCACATCCTCATTGTCAAAATTGGCATCGTCCTCATTTAGGTCACTATCGAACCTAAATCCATAGGAGAAACCTGAGCAGCCGCCGCCTGTCACATAGACACGCAGCATCAGCTCATTATCACCCTCTTCTTCGCGCAGACGACGCACCTTTTGCGCGGCGCTATCGGTCAACGTCAAAATAGTAGGATCGACAGGCCAGCTTGCGCTGGGACTACTTGAGCTTGGGTTATAAGGGGTGGCTGATTCGTTCATATCTACCTCATTAACTAGAATCAAAAGCTATCGTTTGCTATGCCATAATGGCAAATAATCGGTGCCTAATTCAATAGGGTGCTGTCGTTAAAACTAATGGTAAGTCGTTAAAGCTTATTATAAATAGTATAGCCACGCGATCAAAATGCATTGATGGACTACCTGCGCTTATCAATTAGCAGTATATCATAATGGGGCTATCTATTCGTTTGTCAAGAGTGCGTAAGATAACGACATTTCGTTAAGTGTTAGCCCTACAGTTTTACTAGTCCTCTTGATAATAAATGCATGAATTTAAAATAGTTATGTAATCGTTTGCCTATTGGTGATGCGTTTGAAATAATACCGCGCTATTAGTGTCTGTTTGATAGTCAATCATGGCATTACTGAGTCAAATTATTGACTCCTTTTTTACAAATATTGAGACAAAAAAAGATATGATCGAATTTAAAGACGTAGGCGTGCGCCGTGATGGTCGTGAGTTATTTTCAGGGGCAAGTTTTCAGCTGCACCCTGGTCACAAGGTAGGCCTGACGGGTAATAATGGCACAGGAAAATCAACTTTGTTTGCTCTACTACTTACGCAAATGGGTACAGGCGATACCGAGGTCACGCTTGATAAAGGTGAGGTGAGTATCCCTGACAGCTGGCATGTGGCGCACATGGCGCAGGAGGTTGGCGCTAGTAGTCAGACGGCGATTGATTATGTCTTAAGCGGTGACGAGCAGTGGTATGAGATTAACGCGGCGCTCAATGATTTAAGTACAGTTAGTGATGAGCAAATCGGCGTTTTGCATCAGCAGTTCGATGAGATTGATGGGTATCGCACGCCAACCAAAGCGGCACAAATTATGGCGGGGCTTGGCTTTAAAACCAGTCAGCACGAGCTGCCTGTAGAAGGGTTCTCTGGCGGTTGGCGCATGCGCTTAAACCTTGCCAAGACTTTGATGAGCCGCGCGGACTTAATGTTACTCGATGAGCCAACTAACCATTTGGATTTGGATGCTATTCTTTGGCTTGAGACTTGGATTAATGCCTTTACCGGTTTAGTCATTGTCATCTCGCATGATCAGGCTTTTTTGGACGCCACTGTCGGACATATTTTGCATGTGGAACAACAAAAAATCACCCTTTATACGGGTAACTATCAGCAGTTTATCCGTACTCGTCATGAGCGTATGGCGCAGCAGCAGCAAGCCTATGAAAAGCAGCAAGCGACCAAAGCACATCTCGATGATTTTATCCGCCGTTTTCGAGCTAAGGCCAGTAAAGCTAAGCAAGCACAAAGTCGTATCAAGCAGCTTGAGCGTATGGCTGAGCTGTCACCTATGATGGCAGACAACCCATTCTCTTTTCGCTTTTATCCCCCTGCCAACATGAGCTCTCCCCTTATCGAGATGACGCAGGCCGATATCGGTTATAGTGATACGCCACTGCTCTATAACGCTAGCGTACAAGTCACGCCCGATACGCGTCTAGGTCTGCTAGGTATGAATGGCGCGGGCAAATCAACGCTAATTAAAGCATTAGTGGGTGAGCTTAAAGTATTAACCGGTAGCTACCGCGTCTCTGACACCCTAAAGCTTGGCTACTTTAACCAGCATCAAATGGACGCCTTGGATGCCACTGCAACACCCATGCAGATGTTACGCCGGCTAGCAGGCAAGACCTCTGACGCCGAATTACGCGCGTTTTTGGGTAGTTTTGACTTTCGCGGTGACCGTATCGATACTGCAAGTGAGCTATTCTCTGGTGGTGAGCGTGCCCGTTTGACACTAGCACTAATCGTTTGGCAACGTCCGAACGTTCTGGTTCTTGATGAGCCGACCAACCATTTAGACTTACAGATGCGCCAAGCATTGACTGTTGCCTTGCAAGGGTTTGAGGGAGCAGTGGTACTGGTCTCGCACGATCGTGAACTTATCGCTAACGTCTGTGACGAGCTGTATCTGGTGCACGATGGTCAGATTGATGAGTTTGATGGTGACATCAGCGACTATGGTAAGTGGCTGGAACAGAAGCGTAAACAAGAGAATGCTACAGACAAAAGTACTGCTAATAAAAAAAGTAAAAAAGAGAGTAAGAAGTTTGTTTCACGTGAAACGAGCAATACTCCAATGGCAAAAGATACTCAAGATCACAAGACATCAGCGCTTAGCAAAGAAGAGCTACGCAAATTAGCGGCAGAGCAACGTAAGCGCACTGCGCCCGTTCGCCGCGAGATCGAAGAGATAGAAAAAGAGCTTGAGAAGATCAATGACAAGTCAGCGAAACTAGAAAACAAGCTTACTGATACTGACCTTTACGAAGAATCTCGCAAAGCTGACTTGATGAAGCTACTTGATGAGCAAACCTCATTGCAGCAGCAGCACAGCGACTATGAAGAGAAGTTACTGGTTGCCATGACGACGTTAGAGGATATGGAAGCTGAGTTTGAATGATAGGTTTTAACTAAAACGAGGACACAAAAAAGGGAGATTACCAAATCTCCCTTTTTTATTACATTATTGCTTACGGTATTTACCGTCACCATAAGAGAGAATCTCCATGGTCGTTGTACACAACTGACAGTTTATTTTACCAGCAGCGGCTCTAGATAAATCAAGAACACGTCCTGGTGTAAAAGGACCTCTGTCAGTGATTTTTACTACAACGCTCTGCTTTGTCTTTTTGTTAGTCACTTGTACTTTAGTACCAAACGGCAGCGTTTTGTGTGCTGCGGTCATAGCATTCATGTTAAAGATACTGCCACTAGCGGTACGTTTACCGTGGAATTTTTTGCCATAGTAACTGGTGTTACCTGCAAATGCGGTAGTGGTCAATATCAGCGATAAAGTGATAACCAAAGACCTGATCAAATAAGACATGTAATACCTTTGAATAATTTTTGGAATAGACAGATGCTTTTGCCTATAGTATCTATACTCCCTATGAGTACAAATAATGTGCGTATTATACAATAAAAAACTTGCTATATCCTTTCTATTGTGTAAAAAACGCTTGAGTTCAAATAACTGTTTGATTTATAAGGGGTTCGCTTAGAACCATATGTAAGAAGAGCTATACCAAATAAAACCTTCGGTAGAACAGGCTTATTTTCTATACCCCATTTATAAAGTGAATTACATCAATGGCTTATAACTATTAAAAAATAAAATTACAAATCTGTTGTGTTTTAGCAAGTTTATCGTTACTATTTCGGCTCCGAACAAATATCAATTACTGGAGTCACCTATGAAGAAAGCGGTTGCTGTAGCACTACTTGCCGTTCTAACATCAGGATGCGCAACGCAAAACTATCTTGTCTCTTCTCAAACCGCACCAAACGCAACTACTGCCGCAAACGCTGATAAAATGCAGACGTTTTTTGTGAGTGGCTTGGGTCAAGAACAAGAAATCGATGCGGCTAAAGTCTGTCAAGGCAAAGAGAATGTAGCTAGTATTCAGACAAAAAGTAGTCCTGTAAATGTCATCTTGGGTATTATCTCGTATGGCATTTATACCCCTCGTCAAATCCGTGTTTATTGCAAGTAAGGAGAGATAACTATGAAAAAACTAATAATGACGGCATTGATGGGTTCAGCTCTATTGGCATCAGGTTGCGCAACGCAGACCGCACTTATTCAGCCAACGCAGCAAGTAACGCCTACCTACTCTGATTCACAGACTTTCTTTATATCAGGTATCGGACAAGTACAATCTGTTGACGCAGCACAGGTATGTAATGGCGCGGCTAACGTGGCCAAAGTAACAACGATGCAATCGCCCAAAGATGTGGCGCTCGCTTTGGTAACCTTTGGTATCTACACCCCTAGAACAGCGACGGTTTACTGTCAATAAAGGTAGAATTTAACCACTATCTTCTAGTTAGAAGTAGTTTATAGAGCAGGCATACCGTGTCTGCTCTTTTTTTGTTTTTGTTTCAAAGATTTTAACTTGAAATCATCGCCAAGATGACTCACTGTATAAACAAGACAAAAACTATAACATTGCAAAAGTGGGTGAAGTACCAGATATAAAGGTGATAAATCGATAAGCATAAAAAATAAAAGGAAAAATAATATGGCAGAAAAAAACTACTACGACATTTTGGGGGTCAAAAAAGACGCCTCAGACGCTGAGATCAAAAAAAGATACCGCAAGCTGGTGCGTCAATTTCATCCTGATGTCAGTGATGATCCAGACGCTGACAATAAAATCGCTGAGATTAACAACGCCTACGAAACTATCAGAGATAAAGACAAGCGCGCAGAATACGACGCTATGCTGGACAATCCTTTTGCCTCTCAAGGCGGCGCTGGTGGTTTTGGCGGCTTTGGTGGACAATCGGCAGGCGCTCAGGGCGGCTTTCGCTGGGAAGATATCAAAGATCAATTCGGTGATGGCGAAGCCTTTGGCGGTGGTGGCTTTCGTTTTGATGATATATTTTCAGCCTTTGGTCGCGGCGCGTGGGGTTCAGCTGGTGGGCAATCGAGCGGGGCGCAAGGCGGTTTTGATCAATTTGGCGCGCAAGATAGTAAGGGTCAAGACCAGCATGCTGAGATCAGCGTGGACTTAGCCTCTGTTTATAGCGGTGACGACTATAGTATTAAATTAAATGTACCTGTGCGAAGGCCCAACGGTAGCGTGGATTATGAAAATAAAACGCTAAAGATCAAAATCCCCAAAGGTATCACTGACGGCAAGCAAATTCGCCTAGCAGGGCAAGGCGCGGCAGGTTATGGTGGCGGCAAAAACGGTGATTTGTTTTTAAAGGTAAAAATCACCCATAGCGATAACATCCGCTTAGAAGGCGCTGATGTTTATCAAACGCTAAATATCACCCCATGGGAGGCGGCGCTTGGCGACAAGGTCAATGTTGCAACGCCTACAGGTACACTTGGGGTAAGTATTCCCAAAAACAGTAAATCAGGAAGCAACTTACGCCTAAAAGGCAAAGGTATCCCTGCTAAAGACGCGGGTGATCTGTATTTGACGCTTAATATTATCAATCCAGAGGTCAGTACCGATGACGCAAAACAGGCCTACGAGCAGCTCAAACAAGCTTTTGCTGATACCAGTATCAAGCGTTGATAGGACGCTTCAATATACTGAGTTCGATATATTAGGTTTTAATATCGTATAAGCGCACAATAATGATAAAAAAGGACGAACGAGGAGAATGACAATGGAACACTCGCCTAAATTTAATGATCTCATTATGAACTTTGATGAGCTGGTTGCTGTTTGTGGTCAAGAGCGCCAATGGGTACTAGCATTGATAGAAGAAAACATCATTGAGTATGATATACCAGAGTATGAGCAGTTTACAGGCTACCAGCTTACAACAGTACGCCGTGCTTCACGTTTGAGCCGTGACTTTGACGCTAGTGTACCGGCGATTGGTTTAATACTTGAGCTGTTAGACGAGGTGGAACAACTGCGCAAGTTTAAACGCCAAGTCGATACGCAGATGCCGGTAATTGAAGTGGATATTGAGAGTTTAAAGTAGAAGTCGCAATAAAAAAGAGCCACTATTGGCTCTTTTTTATTGGTTTAAGCGCTATACATTAGCGCGCATACTTTGGATCGGCAGCGGCTGTAAAGAGGATATCTGTTGAAGAATTCAGCGCCGTCTCTGCCGAGTCTTGAATCACACCAATAATAAAGCCAACTGCCACCACTTGCATCGCAATATCATTTGGAATACTAAACAGACTCGCCGCCAATGGGATAAGAAGTAATGAGCCACCAGGCACACCAGACGCGCCGCCAGCACTCACTGTGGCTACTAAACTTAGCAGCAAGGCGGAGGCGAAGCTCACCTCTATCCCCAAAGTATGCGCCGCTGACAAAGTTAAAACATTAATAGTAATCGCCGCGCCCGCCATGTTGATAGTTGCGCCAAGGGGAATAGTGACCGAATAGGTATCTTCGTGCAAACCAAGCTTGCGCGCAAGGTTCATGTTGACAGGGATGTTTGCCGCTGATGAGCGCGTAAAAAAGGCGGTAATCCCAGACTCACGTAGGCAGGTAAAGACGAGGGGATAAGGGTTCCTGCGCGTTTTGACTAATACGATTAAAGGGTTGGCAACCAAAGCGATAAATAGCATACAACCGATTAAGACCATTAAGATATTGGCATAGCCTTTTAATGCCGCAAAACCTGTTTCAGCGACGGTATTGGCAACCAGACCCAAGATACCCAAAGGCGCTAGGGCAATGATCCATTTGACCACTTGTGATATAGCATCGGAGAAGTCGCTCACAACTGCGCGCGTGCTATCACCTGCTTGACGTAGGGCAAAACCAATAATAATTGCCCATGCCAAGATACCAATATAGTTGGCATTGGCAACCGCGTTGACAGGGTTAGCGACCAGACTCATCAGCAAATTGGTCATGACTTCTTTAAGATTAGCAGGTGGTACTTGCTCAATGTCAGCATTGACCAAGACCATCTCGATCGGGAACAAAAAGCTTGCACCAACCGCGGTTAATGCGGCCAAAAAGGTGCCGAATAGATACATGACTAAGACAGGTTTGACAAAGACCTCATTACCCCTACGCTGTTTGCTAATAGCCGCTAAGACCAAAACAAACACCAGTATCGGTGCTACCGCCTTGAGCGCACCGACGAATAAGGTCCCTAAGATCCCAAGCGCTATCCCAGCACTCGGTACCAGCCAACCAATCAAGACGCCAAGGATTAAACCGATAATGATTAGCGGCACCAGTCCTATTCGTTGATACATCGCAAAAATCGCACGCATGATGACACCCTTTTAAGCACAATAAAATAATCGAAGGATGGTAGCATTTTTTCGAGTATTAGCCTACCACTAGGCTTGTGGTTTTAAGGTATAAACAAGAATAGAGTAAGGGGCAAAAGGAGTAGGAATTACAAAAGAGAGGGTAGTTTGAATAAGGATGAAACTACACTATTCACACTTTAAAGTGCGTCAGCTCGTAGCCTGCTTGCTGATAGCTTTTGTACTTATGGCGACCTTCACTCATGCTTGTCTCATCAGGTTTGATGATTTCGAGAATACGAGAGGGCTTTACTGAGTTATTTGTGCTTACAGGATGTGCAGTAGTATTAATGACAATGCCGCTAAAGTCTGCTGGCATGTAAGAGCTAAGTGTGACAGGTGCTAAAGGTTGAGTTGCAACCTTTGTGTCATGATCGGTAGTCTCTAGCAGGCGCTGATGCGGAATAAAACTGAGCGGATCCTTAGACCATAACGCATCATCAAGCGCAGTTAACTGTGCCTCATCACTAGCGAGTATCAATAGCGACTGCTCGCTTTTGTTTAACGCCGTTTGGGTGAGCTGACAAATAAAGCCCAAGAACTCTTGGGCTTTACTTTCGCTTAATACATAAAAGCTAATTTTCATAAGCGGATTGTCATCAACAAGTTGTTATCAAAAAGTGTCGCTATGGCATCAAGCCACATCTACGCAATTTTTTAAGTATTGCATAAATAGCGGTACAGGGCGACCGGTAGCGGCTTTTTCTTTACCTGAGTTCCATGCCGTGCCCGCGATATCTAAATGCGCCCACGCTTGACCCTCTTCAACGAAACGCGATAAGAAGCAAGCTGCGGTAATCGCGCCGCCACCTTTGCCACCGATATTTTGCATATCAGCGATAGGCGAGTCAAGTTGCGACTGATATTCATCATCCATAGGCATATGCCAGACCAGATCACCAGATTGATTACTGGCGTTCTCAAGACCAAAGAGCACGTCTTCATCATTACTAAATACCGCTGAGCGCACATGACCCAGTGCCACTACGCAAGCACCTGTAAGCGTTGCCACATCGATGATGGTTTTTGGTTGATAGCGTTGTACGTAGCATAGGGTATCGGCTAACACTAGGCGACCCTCGGCGTCCGTATTTAAGATCTCAACCGACTTGCCGTTCATAGCTTTTACGATATCGCCAGGACGCGTCGCATCCCCTGATGGCATGTTTTCAGCGCAAGCGAGTGCGCCAACGACGTTGATTGGCAAGCGAGCTTCACATAGCGCTTTGATGGTACCGAGCACCGCAGCTGAACCGCCCATGTCGAACTTCATCTCATCCATAGCGGCGCCAGGCTTGATAGAGATACCACCTGAATCAAAAGTCACGCCTTTACCGACTAAGACAATAGGCGCATCATCGTTTGAGGCGGATACAGTATCGTCATTTTGTTGAGTCGTTTTACCTGACTTTTTATTTGGCATTTTGGAAGGTAGTTTATCGGCGAGTGCTTTGAGACCGCTGGCAACTGATGCGCTATTAGTCATCGCTTTTGCGCCAAACTTTGACTTGCCTTGATACTCCATAAGTACCAATTGACCCTCGCGAGCAGAGCCTTGTGCGACCGCCAAAAAGCAGTCCATACCGAGCGCTGCCATCTCTTTTTCGCCGATGACTGTCACCTTTAATACGTCAGGATAAGCTTTTGCCAAGGCTTGTGCTTGCTCTGCCATGTAGACAGGGAAGCAGATGTTGCCTGGCTCATTAGCGACATCACGCGTGAGGCTTTGGCCTTTGAATATAGATTCAGCAAAGTCCAAAGTAGATTTGAGCGAGTCATCAGCGAGCAGATAGATATCGGTGAGTACGGGCTCTTTTTGCTCCGACTTGTATTTATCAAAACGATAACTTGCCGCCAGTAAGTTGAGTGCAAGTTGACCAAATTGATCGGCTTCCAACGCGTCCCCTACAGCAACAGTAATGGAGTTCACGCGTTTTTGTGTGCTGTTATAAATAGTCTTGGCGATTTTTTGTAGGACAGATTCTTTTAACTTATCGCAGTTACCAACACCGACTAATAATAGCTGGACTGGGTTTTGCTTGGTGGTTTTTTTATCGCCGGCTAGCGCATAATCAGCGACACTCTCGCCTGCTTTACCGTTAAAGTGTGAGACTTCAATAAGCTGCTCAATACGTGCTTGATAGTCTGTGAGCTTTGACGCCGCTAGAATGTTCTTCTTGTCATCGATTAAAACGACTAAGCAAGCCGCGTCTTTATCTTTGGCTTCTTTTTTTAGTATTTTTTGGGTATGCGTCTTGGGAAGGTGCTGAGTTAAGGTAATATTCATCAATAGTTATCCTTTTTAGAGTAAGATTTGGGTTCTAAAACACCGCTATAAATTATTGTTTTTAGCGTTTTAACCGATAGCTAGTGTAGCACACTGCTACCTAGGTGCGCTGTGAGCAAAGGTTAGCGAATGTTGTTGTCATTTGCTAACCTATTATAATCTTGAGCATCAAACAGCACTAACGGTTTAATAAGTCGTCAGTTGAGACCAAAGCGGCAAATCGATCTTGCAGTGCCGCCATTGCCGTATCGTGCATCACTTGAGCGCTTATCGTCTCACCTTTGGTATTTGGCAAGTCGCGCGTGGCACTGGCGTCATGGCAGACAAAGTTATCAAAGCCCAAATCAAAAGCCGCTCTGACACTGGAGCTCACGCACATATGACTCATAAAGCCTGCGAACAATATTTGTTGTTTACCTGCATCCTTTATGAGCGCTTGTAGCTCGGTATCATAAAAGGCATTGGGATGCTTTTTGGTGATGTGGGTTTCGCCCTCCTTGGGTTGTAAGTCATCGACGATATCGACTTTACTTGATAACGGATCAAACACTTTGCCATTATCTTCGCCATGATGAGCAATATGAAACACAGAGAGATTATTCTCGCGGGCGTGATTCAATAATAAGCGTGCATTGGCAATGGCCTTAGCGCCAGCGTCACCTAATGGCATCGCGCCATCGACATATTCGTTTTGATAATCGATAAAAACGATAGCGCAGTTTGACCAATCAATAGCGTCAAATTCACCGCCAGCGAGTTGTAGCAAGGTTTTGGGGGTAGACATAATAGTATCCTTTATATGGTTTTAGGTGTTTGATAAAAAGGGAGGTTCAATGCTTAGAGTCTATCAACTAATACCTATCATGGTCACTATACGATACCAACCACACACAAACCTTTCTAAATACCATAATTCAAGAACTTTGAGGAGTTAGGCAAAGTGCTACACCTGTTTTAGGCTTAGTTTATTAGAGCCAGCAGAAGCATTTAGCAAGGCTTAGGTAATGTTTGCGAACACTTTTCAGCGCTATTTTCGCTCAAAACATGCTAGCATTAGCGGTTAGCCCTATAGCCCACGCCCCTTATCGACGCTTAATAGATTTATAGCGTTTACGCGAGCGTCTTAAACTATCTTTCCAAGAGTACCTATTGTGATACTACGCCGCTACATGACCCGTCAAGTTGCCTCTACGACTGCTTTAGTGCTGGGGTTTTTGATGGTGATGATGCTTGGCGGCCGTCTCATACGTTACTTTGGTATCGCTGCTGAAGGCGGGCTTGATGTCAGCTTGTTGTTTACTATTATCGGGTACAATTTACCTTACTTTTTAGAGCTGATCCTGCCCTTGGCATTTTTTATTGCCTTAATGCTAGTGTTTGGTCGCTTGTATGTCGATCAAGAGATGGCGGTTATCAATGCCAGTGGCGTCTCACGCGGTAAGCTTGCACGGTTGATGACGCCATTAATTTTGGCACTGTTCGTAGGCGAGGCAGCATTATCCGTAGTAGGCAAGCCTTGGGGCGTACGCTCATCTGAAGTCATTTGGCAACAGCAAGCCCTGAGCAGTGCTTTTGATCTGATTCGTCCCAATGAGTTTATTAGTAGTGGCGATTACAACTTATATGTCGGTAGTTTAAGCGATGATAAAAAACAGCTACAAGACGTGGTTTTGATTCAAACTGAAGATAGCAAAGATGACGATAACAATGTTAATTCAGATAACGCCAACTCAAACAGCGTTAATTTAAATAACGACAATAGCGACATGCCCGCGTTGCCAAAGGCTATGATTCAGCGCGCAGGACAAGTCGGTAGCAAAGATACGATAACCCTTGCCAAACGCGCCGAGCAAGTAGATAACGGCAGTAGCGGCATCACGCAATTGGATCTGTTTCAGGGTCGGCGCTATGAAGTTGGCGCAGGCAACCTTAAATACAATCAAGTCAGTTTTGATCGCTACCGTATTACCTTGACCGAATCCTCAAAAGAGGTGGTGACTGAGGACAACATCGAGACCCAGCCGATAGGGCCATTATGGCAAGCTGCAACCGGTGGCACCTCAGTCGCTAGCGTAGATGCCCTACAAGCAGCACAAGGGGAGCTAGGGTATCGTTTTGCCCTGCCTTGGCTGATGATTATCGCGCCTATGCTCGCTGTGCCTCTAGCGCAAGTACGGCCGCGTCAAGGTCGTTGGCTACGTCTATTCCCCTCGGTGCTGTTGTTTGTCAGTTGCGCACTTGGGGTTATTTCACTCAAAAACGCGGTGAGCAAAGGCAGTGTGAGCGTATGGGCAAACGCTTGGCTGATTTTAGGCTTTATGGTGCTGGCGCTGTATCTTAACTGGGCTAGCCGTATCCAGCATCGCCTGCGCTTTCGAGATCCTGCTACTAGTGACATACAAAACCCGCCGATAACAGGAGGACAGGCCTAATGCGCGCCGCTTCTCCAAAAGATCGCTTGAATAATACCAAACTGTCTGTACTGAGTCGTTACGTAAAAATTAATGCGCTGCTCGCTATAGTAGCAGCGGTACTAGGCCTTTGGGCGCTACAGCTATTGTTCTCCTATCTCAATGAGCTGGACTCGTTAGATGAGAGCTATACCTTGGGCGCCGCGCTGAAGTATATTTTTTATCGCTCGCCTTATTTTTTGGAACAGTTTATCCCAACAGGCGCTTTGCTTGGCGCTGTCGTTGGTTTAGGCCTTCTCGCCAATAAAAGCGAGCTGGTGGTCATGCGCGCCGCTGGCGTGAGCATTTATCGTATTGTCGGCTGGGTGTTGCAACCTGCGCTGCTCTTTGTACTACTGGCACTGGCTATCAATCAGTTTATATTGCCGCAGAGCAATCAATTAGCGCGCGAGATTAACGATAATGATAGCCGCGCGCTTATCACCTCAGTACGTGGCTACTGGACGGTGCAACCTAGGGTCAAAAGCGACGCAAGTGGCAGCATGCAGCCTGATGGTAGTGATATCCTGTACATTGATTATGCCGACGTTGCAGGCAATATCGGCGAGGTCAAGCGCTGGCATTTAGATAATAATGGCAATCTGCAAACCGCAACCCGCGCTGAAGGCGGACGTTATAGCCAGCGCGTCCCTGTCAGTCGTGACAATAACGATGCTGCAAGCGACCAATATCGCTACGAGTGGCAACTCAACAATATGACAGAGCTAACCATCAGCCAAGGCTTTGAGAGTAGTCAAGCCACTGCTGCATCCGATGTTTTAAGTCTACCTTTTGCTCCAGAATCTGTGTATCTGCTGACCCGTGATGCTGAGGATTTGTCACTAACTCAGCTGTATGACCATCGTCAGTTTATGCGCGGGCAGGGTAATCGCTCACTAGAGCATGAGCTGGCATTTTGGCAAAAGCTACTCTCACCATTGTCAATACTATCACTGGTGATCGTCGCTTGCTCATTCGTCTTTGGCTCGCTAAGAACGCATAGCTTAGGCTTACGTATTGTCGTCGCCTTATTGTTTGGCTTGCTGTTTAGCTACTTACAAGATTTGGTTGGCTTTATCTCTTTAGCTACAGGGTTCTCGCCTATGCTGATGGTACTGCTGCCCATTATAGGTAGTGCTGCATTGGGGGTTTATCTGATAAAACGGCAGATGTGACGTGAGATCAATACGCAAAAAAACACGCTAAAGCTGATAACTTTAGCGTGTTTTTTTATGGCAAAGTTAAACTGTTTTATTCTTTATAAACTGTTTTATTCTTTAATTGCCATGGTAATCGTATAAGTCTTACCTTGTTTGACCTTGTCGCTGTTACCAAAAACCTCGGTAAATGAGCGCTTCATAAACTGGCGCAAACCATTGATGGTCACCACATAAAAACGCCCACCGGGACGCATGCGCGCATACGCATCGAGGAAATACAGATAATGCTGCTCTTTACCGACCTTGGCGGGCAAGTTTGACATCACCAAGCTAAAGTCCTTGTCCTTTGCTACATGATTAAAGCCGTTGGACAGATGCACATCGACATTTTTCAGACAATTCTTTTCACAATTACGGCGCGCATATTCTACCGCCATAAAGTCCTTATCAATCAAAGTATGCTGACCACCTGAACACTCGCGCGCTGCCGTCATGCCAAGTACCCCATAACCGCAGCCCAAATCTATCGAATCGTCATCGGCCTGAAAATCCACATAATCAAGCAGCATCAAACTGCCATCATCGAGCTTTTGCGGTGAGAATATGCCCCACGTCGTCGCAAACTCAAACGGCTTGCCCAGCACGTCATCCGTAAAGTGGATATCTTCGCGCCAGCGTTCGGCACTCTTTAATAGCTCTGCAGGAGGACGGTGAGTCATAGCGGTCTCAATTGGTGAATAATAAGCGCTATTGTAACCACAACGGTGACAAATTTCAGCACCGTTTTATCGAGCTTGCGAAACTATAGTCTAAGATTCCGCTTTAAACGGCTCAGAGAATTGCAAAATTAAAAAACTCACCACCGACAAGATAATCGCAATCTCATAGCGCCCATACGCCACCGAAATCCCAATCGCTCCCGTATTCCACAAACTTGCCGCCGTTGCCGTGCCTTTCACACTACTACTACTCTTAAAGATAGCTCCGCCACCGATAAAGCCCATACCTGTAATGATCCCGTACATAATTCGCGCCTCGGCATCACCCTCAGAAAAAATATCTCGCCCCACCAGCATAAAGGCACACGACGCAATTGTCACTAGCGGAAAGGTGCGTAGACCCGCGCCGTTATCCTTCATCTCGCGATTGAGCGCAATAGGTAATGACAACACAAACGCAATACCCAACTGAAAAAAGTGATATTGCATCAAATCCATATCAATATCGAATCCAAACATAGCAGACTCCCTGTCTAGGCATATCGCCAAACTCTATCGTAACTAGTCTAGCGCCAACGATATGCTTTGTCAGTTAGAAAGCGTTAAAGCCATTGGACGAGTGGCAGTCTAGGAAGTGACGGGATCTGATCGCGCCTCAAGGTGACTATTTAATAATTACAAAATTAGATGCGGAGGGAAGTTTCGCTAATCGGTAGGATTCGCTGGACGCAGTATCATGGGAATAATACTCAATATCGGTGCGTGGAACGCGCTTTATGTCTGTTACACAACAAACAGATTTTGATGTAGGCTGGTGCTTTTAGCCCAGCGAATGAGGGAGTTAAGCTCAAACACTAGAATTATCTTTCTATATAAGTGAGTTAATTTATCGATAGGAAATCCTTGAATTTTTATAGATCGTGCTGGGCTAAAAGCCTAGCCTACGTACTAACTATGAGCAATTTCAGGAATTAAAAGAATGGTTAGGATAAGTGTTTTCTCCCATAGTTATGTAGAATGAAATAGCGCGTAGGGTGGGTTAGCGATAGCGTAACCCACCAAATCTAGAATCAACGCAATCTCGAAAGGTGGGTTACGTCTTGACTGCGCTCTTTGAGAGCTTGACAAAACTAACCCACCCTACAGGCTACCCTCTCAACCGCTTCTTCAACACATAATCAAAGACAAACGGTCCAAAAGGCAAAAACGAGCCGAGGACCCCAGCGGGTAGTGCCCATAGCGGCATTTTTATTTTACTTGCGGCATATACAAGCGTCAAAATATAGCCGATAAATAATGCTCCGTGTGCCATACCGACATATTTGACCGCTTCAGGAATGCCAAGCATGTACTTCAGGGGCATAGCGATACCAAGCAATAATAAAAAAGACGTGCCTTCTAAATAACCCATAATAGTCAGCTTTTTAAGAGCAGAGTTTTGACTCTTGGTTAGATCGGACAGGGTAGAGGGCAAAGCTTGCGTCATTAGATATTCCTCTTACGATCACTGATAACTATTGGTACGAAAAGTCTTTGTAGGCTGGTGCTTTTAGCCCAGCGAATACGCGAGTTAAGCTAATATATTAAAATTATTTTTCTATATAAAGGTAAATTAGCGAGTAGGGTAGGTTAGCGACAGCGTAACCCACCAAGTTTAGAATACAGTTATAAAAAAGGTGGGTTACGTCTTAACCGCATTCTCTTCGAGAATTTGTTAAGTCTAACCCACCCTACATCAAGCTTTTACCCTTTCTTCAATACCCTAGCCACGCGGATGATGTTCCGCATGCAATTTCTGCAATCTCGCCGTCGCCACATGAGTATAAATCTGCGTGGTAGACAGGTCACTATGCCCAAGCAACAACTGCACGCTGCGCAAATCCGCGCCATGATTAAGCAGATGAGTGGCAAAGGCATGGCGCAGGGTGTGCGGTGATAGCTCTTTATCAATACTGGCGACTTTGGCGTATTTCTTTAATAGATACCAAAAGTTCTGCCGGGTCATATAACCGCCTTGCGCGGTCAAAAACACCGCTTGGCAGTTGCCAGATTTTAAATGCGCGATCAGCTCACCGCGTCCATGAGATAGGTAATCCTCCAACGCGTCTGCTGCATATTCGCCTAGAGGTACGAGGCGAGTTTTATTGCCTTTGCCGGTAATCTGTAACCAGCCTGCATTGAGGTTCACTTGTTCAAGCGCTAGATTAATCAGCTCACTAACGCGTAGGCCGCAAGCATAGAGTACCTCAAGCATGGCTTTATCACGCAGACCGAGCGCCGTGTTGGTATCAGGCGCAGCAAGTAAATTATCGACATCCGCTTCCGCCAAGTCCTTAGGCAAAGGGCGTCCGATCTTTGGGCTTTTAATACGCTCACAAGGATTGTCCTCTCGCAGGTTGCTGGCAATCATCCACAAATAGAACTGACGCAAGCTTGAGAGCATACGTGCTTGGGTGCGCGGGGTTTTATCGCTTTGTGCGATCGTAGAGAGACAGTGGAGTACGTCATCGGCTTGCCACTTGGTCAGAGCGATCGGGTTGGTCAGCTCACAAGCGCGTAGGTCGCGCACATAAGCATTACGGGTACGCGTAGCCAGGCCACGCGCCAGCATGGCTTGACGAAATTCCGTCACATAATACGGTTCGTCATCGACGGCGAGCGCTTTGGGTTGTCGCTGTTGGACGGCGCGATCACGGCTCATATATATAGGTCTCTCAGAGAATAATTAAGGTCTGAATATTTAGTTACTCAATCAAACTAAATAGTTTTAAGTCTGAAGAGTTTAAGAGTGAGTTTTTTTGGCAAGTATGTAAGCTAGTTAATAGCTTCTCAATCACTTTTAAAGCAGACTCCTGACTTGAGGCTGATTTAATAGCATCTATCTCATCAAAGGTTTTTATACAATTTAATAAGTCATCAGATAACGAATTTGCATTATCAAAACTGTTCCAGAAGGCGGGCCTTCCTAAACTCCAAATACCTTCTTTAAAAGGTACTGTACCAGACTTCATTCCTTCAAGTATGCCTATAGCAAGTGAAGATATATAAAATTCACCATTAGTAAGTTTAGTCTCAAGTTTTAGTGTCTTAGCCATACTGGGTTTTAAATCCTCATCTTAATCGGTGCGCGGGGCGTACCCTACAGATAATTTATCAACAGATACCTTTTTGCTTTAATAATTAACAGGTACCAAACACCAAAGTGAAGTGATCTCACGACTACGCGCCGCAAATAGCGGATCAGTCTCATCTTGGCTACGACCGTGTTTGGGCTGAGTATCGAGACGATATTTTACCGTTAGTCCAGCATCTTCAATCCAACCCAACAACTCTTCACGAGTACGCAGCTGCAAATGCTCCGCTAAATCTGACAGAATTAACCAAATCTCACCTTGCTCGGCTAAATGAGATTTTGCACCATGCAAAACCCCACGTAACATAGCGCTATTAAGATCGTAAACGGAGTACTCTAACGGTGAGGTTGGCTTAGCCGGTATCCAAGGCGGATTACAGACAATCAAATTGGCTAGTGGCGCGTCAGTCGGAAATAAGTCCACTTGCTGCAACTCTATATTGGATAGTTGCAAGCGCATAAAATTATCTTTAGCACAAGCTACAGCACGTGGATTTAAATCGGTCGCTATAATTTTTGGCACACCTCGCTGCGCTAATACGATGGCTAATAAGCCTGTACCTGTACCAATGTCGTAAGCGATATCACAAGTGGCGGGCAAAGGCGCATCGAGCAGTAGCTGTACATACTCGTGCCGTGTGGGTGCAAACACACCGTAATGCGGATGAAGGGTTAGCTCTAAAGTGTCGATCTTTACACCTTTTTCACGCCATCCAGCCGCACCAAGCGCCCCTTGCACATCACGAAACGACAGTACGCACGCTTCATCACCCTTTTTATCTAAAGAGCCAAAAGCGGCGATGCAAGCATTGCTCATATCAGGAGCACGGCGCAAATGGCTACCATAATCTGCATCCAGCTCCAACAGCAAACGGCTGAGGATACGCGCACGCTGAGCGGTCACTTGGCGCTGCTGATGGAATAGATTGGGTATGGCTTTAGACTCAGATTCAGCGCTTTTTGCCGATTTCTTAGCTTTGCGTAGTGCTGAGCGCTCATTGGTGCGATCGATACGGCGGTTGATCGCTTGCAATAACTGCCGGGCGTTATGAAAATCGCCACGCCATAATAAAGAGGTGCCTTGAGAGGCCAAGCGGTACGCTTCATCTGCTGTGGTTTTATCGTCGACAATAACTATTCGGGTGGGCGGTGCATGATTGCTCTCAGACAACCAGCGCGCTTGTTTTACGATATCGTTCTCATGCCACTGTACATACTGCTTTTGGGGTGCTAACACGTAACCTACCTTTTATAAATAATATGTACTGTCGTTATCGACTAAGCGCTTTTTTTCTTGACCAAATAGCGATAAAGCGTATGACTCATCGGCGCAGCATCATTGCTATCGATGGTGATCTCGTTAGGATCGACAGGCAAACTGACGTCCTCATCAAGGGTTTCTTGCGCCACAAGCTCGTGCCCTAAATGACGACAAAAATTAGGAATATCGCGTGTGGTCGCAGGATCGGTTGCGAGTATTTCGATAACCTCACCGCCCTCCGCCTTACGAATGACGCGGTGCAGCATCATCACAGGTTCAGGGCAAATGAGTCCTTGCGTGTCTAAATGATGGTGAGCTGGAGTAGGAGTTGTCATAGGGCTTATGTATTTAAGTTAATTGGATTTTAAAGTAAATGAATAATAAAGAGCAGTCTTTAACAATAAGTTTATTTATCTTTTACCACATTATCTTCTATGGCCAAAAAGTCAAAGAAGCGCTTAAAGTTAGATTTGAATAAAAACGCCACCCCAAGCCAGCAAGACAGTCCTAGCCAAGCGGTATCTGCGAACAATAAGCCGCCGATAAGAACGACAGTAGAGACACCAATACTGAGCGCAATCATCGACGGCTGATTCAATCGGTAACGGTAAATGACTAGGGCATCATAAAGGGTAATCGGAATCGTCAGAGCGATCAAAACATAGGGCAGATTAAAGTACAAACGATAGAGCAGTTGATTATCATGAAACATCTTTATACTAGCAATCGTACCAAAGACCATAAAAGCGAGAATCGCTACATATAACATATAGATGGCGATTTGATTGGCACGCTGTGCGCCTTTGATACGAGTGATCGCAAGCGGTGCAAAACCATGCTGAGTCGGTTGATCTGAGACCGTATTCATAAAGGATGTCACTTATTTATAATTGCTCAAAAGAACGTTTAACAGATTACTGAATCAGCCAGGCTTAATTAGTCAGGCTTAATAGCATCTATTGCCAGCGCACTATTAGGATCACTAAAGTAGGTCGACAGCAAGATACAGGCAGAGATATCATCGATTGGCGCACGCGGATTATCAATCCAGCCGTTCTCCCAGGCAATTTCTCGGGCAGCAACTGAGGTGAGGCGCTCATCACACATCATAACAGTGGCGGGTATGTGCTGCTCCATTATCCGATGCGCTAGGCGCCGCGCAAATTTGTGCGCGCGTTTTGAGAGCATAGAGCTGCTGCCATCCATATTGAGTGGTAGACCGACGATAATTTGGGTCACGCCCCAGACTTTGATAATACCCAGTAGGTTGTCCCAATCAGGCTGACCATTATTCATCGCCAAAATATCAAAAGCACGCGCCGTCTGCGTCATGGTATTGCCAAGCGCCATGCCCATCTTTTTGACCCCGTAGTCTAGAGATAGTACCAGATGAGGTTTAACGTCAGCACGGTTAGCGATTGATGTACTATCCACTGTGTCTATCGAATCCACCATCGTCGCGAATGTCCTCTTCTCTCATTTGTTATTTTAAGCATGACCAATATCGTCACTTAGATAATCAAAATTAATCCCGATTTTGTCAGCGGCTAATTGCCAGCGCTCCTCAAAGGGCGCATCGAACAAGAGCGTCAGATCAGCAGGGCAGACCAGCCAGTCGCCAGCGCTTAACTCGCGCTCCAGCTGCTTTTTGCCCCAACTGGCGTGTCCTAAGCAGAGCTGGTAATGACCGACGCCGTGACCGACCGCGATACGTTTAAGTACATCTTGACTGGTAGTGATACAGACGTTTTCGGAGATGGCAAACGACGATGCCCATTCAGGCTGCCCCGTATGCAGTACAAAGCCCACTTCAGGATACATAGGACCACCGTCTAACGCCACATCATCCATCACTTGTGGATCAGTGACATCGATACTTAGATCCTCTAACAGTTTGCCGACGCGCGCCTGCTCAAGCGGACGGTTGACCATGAGGCCCAAGGCACCGTGCTTGTCATGACGACAGATGTAGATAAGCGCCTGCTCAAAACGGGGGTCTGAGAGCTTGGGCGCTGCTATCAAAAAATGATGAGTCAAATTGGCTTTAGACATAGAGGCAAATACAACAAAGGGTAAGAGGATTAAGTGTAGATTGGATAGCTATTAGGCATATGGGGTACTAGTTATATGGCACCGCTTAACCAAATATCAATACAGTTGCGCTAAGCGGATAGATTACGATTTGACGTCAGTTAATAAGCTACGCGCATGATCGCGCGTGACATCAGTAATGGTGACGCCGCCTGACATACGAGCGAGCTCATCGACTTGTGCGTGACCTTCTAAGATAATTAGCTCGCTTTGGGTCAGCTCGTTGTGATGCTTTTGTACCAAGATATGTTGATGCGCTTGGGCGGCAACCTGCGCTTGGTGAGTGATCGCTAATAGCTGCTGCGTCTGACCTAATGTGCGTAGTAACTCGCCGACCACTTGCGCGGTGCCGCCACTGATACCGACATCGACCTCATCGAACACCAGCATGGGCTTGGCGGCGTTAGTATCAGCATTGGTCACTTGTAGAACTTGCATCACCAGCGCCATACGCGACAGCTCACCACCTGAGGCAATCTTGTGTAGCGGCTGCATTGGCATACCGACATTAGCGCTAAAGAGCAAGTCGATATCATAGCAGCCTTGGGCGTTGTACTGCGCCGTATCACGCTTGGTAAAGGCAAACTCGCAGCGCGCATTAGGCAGGGCTAAAGGTTTTAGTTGAGCGGTGAGCTGCTGACAGATTGCAGGCGCAGCTTTGACGCGTGCTTTATGTAGCGCGGTCGCTTGCGCAAGATAATCTTGCCAAGCTTGCTCAATTTGTGCTGCCATCGCATCGCTGCTTGGCTCGTTTTCTAGCTCGTCCAATTGATGCTGCCATGCTTTGGCCTCATCGATTAGATCGGTCGCTGGCAGGTTGTGTTTACGTGACAGGCGATGACCTAGACTAATCAGGCTGTCTAGTGCTTGCAAGCGTTCAGGGTCAGGCAACTGCTGTTCGGCGTAGTCCGAGAGTAAGGCGGTAACCTCGATAATCTGCTGCTGCGCCAAATGCAGCTGCTCGGAGGCTTGATTGAAGGTTGCGCTAACATCGACTTGATGATCGCATAATTTGATCGCTTGCCCAAGCAACGTCATGACATCAGGCTCATCGGTATCATTATCAAGCAGATGCAGACTATGGCTGGCCTCTGTCATCAGCGCCTCGATATTGGATAACTCTTCGTGCTCGGCTTCAACATCAGCATAATCAACAGAGAGTAGCGGCGCGATATCGGCAAGCTGGTTTTGCAATAATTGTATGCGGTCTTGGCGCTGCGCCTCGCGGCTAGCAATATCATCGGCGCGGCGCTTGAGCTGCTGATAATGCTGATAGCTGGTGGCAGTATTGTCACTCATGGCAGTAATCTGCGCCATCGCATCTAGCCATTGGACCACGAACTGCGGTTTAAGCAGTGCCTGCTGCGCGTGTTGGCTATGAATATTGACCAATAGTGTACCCAGGCTTTTAAGCTCAGCTAAGCTGACTGGCGTACCATTAAGCCAAGCTTTTGAGCGCCCATTACTACTAAGCTGACGCCGTACCAGCACCTCAGGCTCATCCAAAGGGCGCTCATGCGCTACAAACCAGTCGGCTATCGCTTGGTTGTCCTGTACGTCGAACTGCGCGTAGATATCCGCATGCGCTGCGCCATGTCTGACCATAGCGCTATCGGCGCGCTCGCCTACGCACAAAGACAAGGCATCAAGCAGTAGCGACTTGCCCGCACCTGTCTCGCCCGTAATCACATTAAAACCCTCAGCCATACTCAGCTCATGCTGAGCTATCAAGGCAAACTGATGTAGAGTTAAAGATAAAAGCATCAACGCCTCTCGTGGCTGATCACAACCTTTAAATAAACCCTACTCGCTACCATTAGCCTAGAGGAGGGTACACCACAAAAATGCGGTAGTATCTAAAGACAGATAAAGGAATAAAAAACTAAATATAGTATGGTGTTAAACAGCACCAAATACAAATTCTAGCGGCAAAATATCACATAAATCTACAGGCTAAGTGCCTAAAAGAATAGTATTTATCGCTCAAAGCGCTCATTATTTGACCTTGTATTTTATCAAATTTTGCGAATTTTGGCAGTGTCGTAACAAACTTTACAGATATAATGTGGTAGCATAATCTCACACAACGATAAACTTTTACGCTCATTGCGACCTTGTTTACGTTGCATGATAACTCGACAATATATCAAAGAGAGCTATCTTGATGATGGCTTGACCCGTTACTTATTTTTTAGTTTAGTTGTGATTATTTGATAAGGAAGTCCCTATGACAGCGGTAAAATTCTCTAATGTGACTGTTAATGCGCAAGCCACTATATCCTACGATGGACGCTGCTCAAGCCATACTATTATGTTCGAAGACGGTCGCCACAAGACCCTAGGCGTCATTTTGCCTTGTGACAATTTGGTTGATCACTATCACTTTAGCACCAATACCTCCGAGCGTATCGAAATCATTAGTGGTGAGTGCGAAGTAAAGATAAGCGGTGATGAGGAGTTTAATTACTACCGCGCTGGGCAGTCTTTTGTCGTTGAGGGCAATAGCGGCTTTAATCTGCGTACCGATGAGATTGTTCAGTACGTCTGTCATCTTGAAGGCTAATAATCAGCCATACATTTACATCTTAATATCAGCAGTCCCAACTCATCTATTAAAACAAACACAATCGCTTAGATTCTGTTTGTTTTTCTTTAATTGACACTTATACTTCTATTTAATCAGCAGGCCTATTATGGCAAAACCCAGTTACTTCTATGGTATTCATGCCATTGATGCTTTACTTGCGCACCGTCCCTTAGATGGTTTAAGTCTATTTGTGCAACAAGGACGCGAGAGCGATACTCATGTACAGGCTATCATTCAAGAGGCCAAAGCCAACGGCATTAGCATCCAGCCCACACAAAAAGACAACCTTACGCAGCTGTGCGGTAGTCCTCAGCATCAAGGAGTGGTGCTTCATGCGCGTCCCCTCGGATTTGCTGATGAGGGACTCATTGATACAATTAGCGGGCGCGATCAGTGTCTGCTATTGGTGCTCGATCAGATTACCGATGCTCATAATTTTGGTGCTTGTTTGCGCAGCGCAGTGGCGATGGGTGTTGATGCGGTTATCTGTCCAAAACATCATGCCGCAAGTCTCACGCCCACTGTTGCCAAGGTATCAGTAGGAGCAGCTGAGATGATACCTATTATTAGCGTGACTAATCTGGCGCGGACACTTACGCAGATAAAGAACGCAGGTGTTTTTGTCTTCGGTACCGCGCTTGAAGCAAACGCTAAGCCCATACATGAAGCAGACCTGACGGGCAAAACGGCGCTGATCATGGGGTCTGAAGGTGAGGGTATGCGCCGCTTGACGATGGAGAGCTGTGATGAGCTAGTATTTATACCCATGTCAGGCAACGAGTATGGCAATTTACAAAGCCTAAATGTCAGCGTGGCTACTGGTATGGCGCTATATGAGATTAATCGACAGCGAACTTTAGCTGCTGGGCAAGGGTAAGATAATCTTGGTGTAAAGGCTCTAGGTGCTGATACAAAGTCTCAAGGTCGGCATCATTGAGCACCACATCGTCAGCATGGCGCGTACGCTCGCCGCGATCTAACTGATTGACCATAATAGCTTTAATTTTTGCGACGCTTTGCCCGTCACGCTGGCTGGCGCGAGCAAGTTGCGTGTCCTCTGTCGCATCTATTACTAAGATACGCTGACACAAATTAGCCAGTCCTGCCTCTGCCGCTTCTATGAGTAGGGGCGCTGAGAGCACTGCGTAAGATGAGGTACTGGCATTTAATTGCGCTTTGGCCGCTTCACGTATTGCAGGATGGGTGATGGTTTCAAGTTCTATAAGCGCCTCAGGATTGGCAAAGACATGCGCTCTGACCGCCGCTCTATCCATTTGACCCTCCGAATTAATCGCCCAATCCCCAAATTTCTTTTGAATCTTGCGCAGAGTGGGACTACCTTTGGCGACCACCTCATGTGCGATAACATCAGCGTCTATGATATCGATACCTTGCTTAGCGAACCAATTAGTCGCCGCGGACTTACCACTACCGATGCCGCCAGTTAGTCCGATAACCAGTTTGGTTTTGTCAAAACCAGTCACTTTACGCGCCGATTTTTGGTTAGAGTCAGCATGAGATGAGCTTGCATGTATGGACATAGTAATAACTTATTATAGGCAAATGAAAGGTTGATTGATTATGAGCACAAGTCATAATTTTAAGAAATTGCTGTCTTATGTTTGCAATGTGAATGGCTATAAGTTTAACTCGTGCATTAGTATTGGCTGTCGTGGTTACATGTCATTATTGTAACGTTTTACTGAGATTGCCAGCTTACTATTGAGTTTTTCACCTTTAAGCATACATGCCCAGATACCCATTTACGATATCAGTGCCGTACAATAAGGCGATGATACCTGCAATAGCGATATAAGGACCAAAGGCAAACGGCTGACTCTCGCCTTGGCGTCGCATCAAGATAATACCTACGATAGAGCCGAGTAGTGACGATAGCAAAATAATCAGCGGTAGCATCATCGGCCCAAGCCACGCCCCTAGCACCGCAAGTAATTTAAAATCGCCTTGTCCCATACCATGTTTTTTGGTGATTAAATAAAACACCTTGACCACTATCCATAGCGACAAAAAGCCAAGGAGCAACCCCCAAATAGACTGCGTTGGGGTGACAAACCAGCTCTGTGAATTAACCGCTAGTCCCAATCCAGCAAGCGGAAAGGTCAAGCGATCTGGCAATAGCTGAGTATCAAAGTCGATACCTGTGAGCGCAATCAACGTCCACACTAGGATCAGTGCCGAGAGTCCGATAACGTTAACGCCAAAGTGATAAATAACTGCCACAGTTAGCAGTGCAGTGATAAACTCAACGATAGGATAGCGTATACCGATAGGCGCTTTGCAAGCAGAGCAGCGACCACGTAGCACAAGCCAACTGACCAGCGGTATATTCTCATACCATTTAATCCGATGCGCGCAGTGCGGACAACGTGAAGCGGGCATGCTTAGGGTAATAGGCACATCATTTGCTGTCATTTGAATGAGCGCGGTTGCTGGCTCCTCTTTTATGTCCGTCTGTCCTGCCAAAAATTGACTACACTCTTGTCGCCAGCCGTAGACCATCATCAGCGGCATACGGTGAATCACCACATTTAAAAAACTGCCAACACAGAGACCTAATACGGCAAACACGACCAAAGCCAAAGTCATATTGCTTTGTAATAACGCTATCAATTGCATCTCATTGCTATCCTTTAGCCGACCACTGAACCCATTTGGAAAATGGGTAAGTACATAGCAATGACCAAGCCGCCGACTAATACCCCAAGCACCGCCATAATGAGTGGCTCCATTAGGCTCGTTAAACCATCGACCGCGTTATCGACCTCATTCTCATAGTATATAGCTACCTTGTCTAGCATCTCCTCTAGGCTTCCGGACTCCTCACCGATACCGACCATCTGGATGACAAGACTTGGGAATAGGTTGGTTGAGCGGATAGAGAACTGCAACTGCTGACCGGTGGCCACGTCGTTTTTGATTTGCTGAGTGGCATCATAAAAGACCACGTTATTGGTTGCACCAGCAGTAGAGTTTAGCGCATCAATGAGCGGTACACCTGCGGCAAAAGTGGTGGATAGCGTCCGCGAGAAGCGAGCGATAATCGCTTGATAAGCAATATTGCCAAAGATCGGTAGCTTTAGCGTCGCGCGATCTAGAAAGTCACGAAACTTTTTAGAGCGTTTTTTGGCTTCTGAGAACCCTATGATAGCTGCGCCAATGATTAAGATCAGTACGAACCACCACGATTGCATCCATTCAGACATCCCAACGACCATTTGGGTAAAAGCGGGCAGCTCTGCACCAAAGGAGGCAAACAGATCGGAGAATACAGGGACAACTTTGATCAGCAAAATCATGGTGACAATAATGGCCACAACGATGACCGCGATAGGATATTTCATCGCTTTTTTGATTTTTGCCTTGAGTAGCTCACTTTTTTCTTTATAAGTGGCAACCCGCTCCAGCATGGTTTCAAGCGCTCCTGATTGCTCGCCTGAGTCGACTAGTGAGCAAAACAGATCATCAAAGTAGCGCGGATGTTTGCGCAGGGCTGAGGCAAAGGTGCCGCCGGCTTCGATATCAGCTTTTATGTCTAAGACCAGCTCTTTCATACTTGGGTTATCAAGCGAGTCGGCGACGATCTCAAACGACTGCGTAAGCGGCACGCCCGCTTTCATCATCGTCGCCAGCTGGCGCGAAAATATGGCGATATCGATAGCTTTGATCGGTTTTTTGAACTCAAATAGGGGTTTAGGCTTTTTCTTAATACCTTTAACCGTAATGCCTTGTTTGCGCAAAGTTGCTTTTGCCAGCTCCAAGCTACGGCTAGTGGTCTCGCCCTTGATCTTTTGCCCACGGCGATTGACTCCATCATAGACAAAGTCCAATAGCATATCTGTCTTAGCTTTCGCCATGTGCTCACCCTCAATTATGATTCAATAAACTGTAGTTATTTTAGCGTAAAATCGATTACGTATTGATGTTAATTTTAGCGCTTTTCTCGTTGGTTTACGCGCTTATTTAGGTCGGTTTGTGCGCTTATTCAGAAGTAACGCGCATCATCTCTTGAATACTCGTCACGCCTTGGAGTACCTTTAAAATACCAGAGCGGCGCAAATCTCTAAAACCATTTTTGAGCGCAGCATCTTTGATATCGATCGCATTGCCATCTTCCATGATAATACGCGAGATATCCGGACTGACTTTCATAACCTCATAAATACCAACGCGGCCTTTGTATCCTTCACGGCACTCGCTACAACCCACAGGCTCGCTGATATGATTATTGGGGTCATCCAAGTCTGCATCGGTAAAGCCAATCTCAAGCAGGCTTTGACGCGGTACATCGATAGGTTTTTTGCAGTTTTTACATAATCTACGAGCCAGCCTTTGTGCGATAACCAAGTTGACTGAAGTGGCGATATTAAAGGAGGCCACACCCATGTTACGTAGACGGGTCAAGGTTTCAGGTGCTGAGTTGGTGTGCAGCGTTGAGAGTACCATATGTCCCGTTTGCGCCGCCTTAATCGCAATCTCGGCGGTCTCTAAATCTCGAATCTCACCGACCATAACGATATCAGGATCTTGACGCAAAAAAGACTTGAGCGAATTGGCAAAGGTTAAACCAACTTTGGCGTTGACGTTGACTTGATTGATACCCTCTAAGTTAATCTCAACAGGATCCTCTGCGGTGGAGATATTGGTTTCGCCGGTATTTAGGATATTAATACCCGTATATAAAGAAACGGTCTTACCAGAACCTGTTGGTCCGGTAATCAGCAGCATACCTTGCGGCTTATGAAGCGCTTCTAAAAACATCTCTTGCTGATCAGGCTCATAGCCTAAAGCTTCAATACCGAGCATGGCAGAGGAGGGGTCTAAAATACGTAACACTAGCTTTTCGCCAAACAGCGTCGGTAATGAGCTTACCCGAAAGTCGATGGCTTTATTTTTGGATAGTTTAAGTTTGATACGCCCATCTTGTGGCACGCGGCGCTCTGAGATGTCCATTTGCGACATGACTTTTAGGCGGGCGGCGATTTTGCTGGCAAGTTGTACGGGCGGGTTGGCCATCTTTTGCATGACGCCATCAACGCGAAAACGCACACGAAAGCTCTTTTCATATGGCTCAAAATGAAGATCTGATGCGCCCATACGAATGGCATCAACGAGCATTTTATTGACGAATTTGACAACGGGTGCTTCATCGATACCATCAGAGAGTTTGGTCTCGCCATCATCAGCATCAGGGTCTTCAAAATCGACCGTTAAGTCGCTATCGGCAAACCCGCTAAAGTTTTGCATACTATCAGCATATAGCTTCTCGATACGGGCTTTGAGCTTATCCTCCTCAACCACTACCGTCTCAACAGACAAGCGCGAGTTAAAGGCGACGGCGTCTATAGCATCGATACGCGTAGGGTCACTGAGCGCGACAAAAAGCCGTTGACCACGCTTAAAAATAGGTAGCGCATTAAATTTACGGACTATTTTTTCATCAATTAAGTCTTTGGGTATGATGTCATCGCTTAACGCATTGAGATCAAATAAAGGATCGCCAAAAGCTTGCGACATCATTTTTGCTAACTGATAAGCATTGGCTATTTTGTTATCTACCAAATAAGACACCAGTCCCATTTGCTGCTGCTGCGCCTCTCTTTGCGCAGTATCCATTTGCGCCTCGTTGACGATCCCTTCGCTAATGAGCTGCTGCGCTAAGCCGCCGATTTTAATAGTTGTCATAGATATGATCTCTCCCTAGCCTTGCTATCAGTGCCATGGTCGAATATCAAACACAGCCTAGTGTTCTATATACTATAGCACTTGCAAAATATTTGTTATACTTGCGCGCACAAAGCGATAATGATAAATCATATAGGGCAAACAAGATGCAAACTTGGGTAATAGGCAACTGGAAACAAAATCCTGCCACCAGTCACGAAGCAGGCGCACTGGTACAAGGCTTACTTGCTGCTATTGATGCAAAATCTGCGCCAATAACTTGTCAGTTAATGGTCGCCCCAAGTAGCATTCACTTAGCAGCTGTGGCTACGCAAATTAAGGAAACATCGCTACTTGCCGCTGCACAAGATATTAGCGCGCATAGTGATAGTACAGGTGCCTACACTGGGGATTGCTCAGCGCAGCAAGTCGCTGATGCTGGTGCAACGTGGACGCTACTAGGTCACTCTGAGCGCCGTCAGTACCATCAAGAGTCTCATGAGGCGCTTATGCAAAAGCTATCTTGTGCCCTCAAACAAAACTTGGGCGCCATATTTTGTATTGGTGAGACGCAAGCGCAGTACGATGACAAGCAAACCCTAAATGTTATCGATGAGCAGTTATCCATTATCAAAGACTTACTAGCCCAGCAGCCAGAGATCACCGACTCTCTCTCATCGCACCTAATGATAGCTTATGAGCCAGTATGGGCGATTGGTACAGGCAAAGTCCCAACCGTCTTTGAGGTCAGCGCCACTCATCAGCATATCAAGCAGACGCTCGCTGGCCTCTCGCCCGCCTTTAGTAATATAAATGTACTCTATGGCGGTAGTGTTAATGCAGATAATGCGCAAGACTTTGCTGCTGATAGTATGATAGATGGCGCTTTGGTGGGCGGCGCTTCACTAAAGGTAGAGAGCTTTTTGGCGATAGCGGATGCCTTTAGTCAAGCTAATGAGTAGCTTAGTATTGTATTAAGATCTTTGGTCTTATACTCTTTGCTCTAAGAGTACGCTGAGATGTAAACGGTGTTCTTTAAGGTGATAAAAGTCACTTTAATAGTGCCCTTGCAATCGTGTACAATGCGCCTTATTTATTAAGCCTTGATACTTTCAGTTTTAATTTAACGAGCAGTTCTAATCTAACGAGCAGTTCTAATTTGACAAGGTCGAATGGCGCAAACTTTAGATTTTTTCTAGCGAGTATTGTCATAAGTTTTTTTATTTGAGCTATAAGTCGTTGGTTCACATCATTTATTATTGTTACCAGTCGTCATTAGGCGGCAAAAGAGGACACCATGTTTACGTTTATATTAGCCATACATATTATCGTAGCGATTGCTATGATCGGCTTGATTTTGATACAGCATGGTAAAGGGGCGGATGCTGGAGCCTCCTTTGGTGCAGGCTCCTCTGGTACAGTCTTTGGCGCAGCGGGTACGGCCAACTTTTTGACTCGTGCGACAGCTGTGCTTACGGTTATATTTTTTATTACCAGTATGGTACTTGCAGTCAATGCTCGCGAGCAGGCTGAAGATCAGTTTCGCCTAGATGCGCCTGTATCTGCGCCGCAAACGCCGCGCCCGTTAACCGAGAACCCTCAGCAGTAGTAAAAAGCAAGGTTTCGGTATAATCATCTATTGATGGATACTCAGCGCTTGCTATTTTGATGCGTTAGTCTTACAATACTTTTTCTGTTTTTGCAGCCGACTCTTAATAGTCGACCTACTGTTCTGAATTTTCCTCAAAGAGCAGCGTAGCTAAAAGTAGATAGTCAAAAGCAGTGTGATGAGAGTTTATAGTCTCATAAGCGATTGTGGTGGAATTGGTAGACACGCCATCTTGAGGGGGTGGTGGCGCAAGCTGTGGGGGTTCAAGTCCCCCCAATCGCACCAAGTTTTAATGTTTGTTTTGTATAGTACCGATGCATTATAGCGCTCTTTATTTAAATAAAGATTGACAAGGTGATTAAACCTACTTATAATACGCATTCTAAATTGTTGCGGGGTGGAGCAGTCTGGTAGCTCGTCGGGCTCATAACCCGAAGGTCGTTGGTTCAAATCCAGCCCCCGCTACCACTTTTTATACTGATGTTTGTACCCTAAATAGCCAGTGTCGATTAGCCCACCATTATGTTTGTGGGTTTTTTTGTACCTAAAGCTTTGTGTTATCATGACACTTGTCCTACTATACCAAGCATTAGCTTGTGTGGCGCCTGCCTACTAGGCATAGTGAGTGCTTATTTATAAGTATTTTATAAGTAGTACGGTCTTCTACCTTATCTTATGACATCCATTTGCCTATAAATAAGATTAGGTCATAGAAAACCTAGACTGAGCGCTTTTGCCCAAAATAATAGGCAAAGTCGTTGCCGTTTATTATGTACAAGTGATACGTCAATAGGAAAAAATAAATACATTATGAAATTATCAACCAAAGTTGCTGAACTAACCGCTATCATCGAGCCTGCTGTTGCCGCTTGTGATGTGTCGCTATGGGGCGTAGAATTTGTACCGCAAGGTCAGCGCTCTTTACTGCGTATCTATATTGAGGCGTTGCCTGAAGACCAAGCACAAGACAAGCAAGTGACTATTGAGAACTGTGCGGCGGTGAATCATCAAGTCAGCGGTATATTAGAAGTGCATGACCCTATCGCTGGCGAGTTTATTCTAGAAGTATCCTCACCTGGCTTTGATCGGGCGTTCTTTTCAGAGTCGCAAATGTGTGATTACATCGGTCAAACGGTAAGCCTTCGTTTGATACAAGCGATTGGGCAGGGCGACAAAAAACGCCGCAAAGCGACAGGCAAGCTCGATAGTATGGACGATACCTCACTAACGCTTAGCGCCTCTGATGGCGAAGTGTTTGAGATTGCTTTTAGTAATATAGATAAAGCAAACTTGATCTATGAAGACGTCTAGCGCTACATATAATCTAATATCAAAAATTTGAGCCGTGAATAACTCATTGTGACAATAGTAGTAGTGACATTCGTAATGACGATAAACGTTACGACATCAATGATAAGATATGAGTCAATAACAAAACGATAGGACAGATAGAGTATGAGTCGTGAAATCTTAACGGTAGTAGAAACTGTCAGTAACGAAAAAGGATTGAACCCTGAAGACATCTTTGAGGCTATCGAAGATGCTTTGGTGGTATCCACTAAAAAAAAGGTCTATACCGAACAGCCAGAAGTAGCGGTACGTGTCGCGATCAATCGTGACACGGGCGACTACGATACTTATCGTTACTGGACAGTAGTCGCTGATGAAGACCACGAGATGCCAGCCTGTCAGCTTGCTATTACTGATCTTGACACGGATGAGTGGTCAATCGGTGATGTCAAAGAAGAGCAGATTGAGTCTATCGAATTTGGCCGTATTGCAGCCACGCAAGCCAAGCAAGTTATCATCCAAAAGATTCGTGAAGCTGAGCGTGCTTTGGTTGCCGATGCTTTTGAATCTCGCGTTGGTGAGATGATGTATGGCGAAGTCAAAAAACAAACTCGCGATGGTTACATTGTTGACTTAGGCGATAACGCCGAAGGCTATCTGTCTCGTGATCAGATGCTGCCACGTGAGCAATTGCGTGCCAAATCTCGTATCAATGCTATCCTTTATCATGTCAACCGTGAAAATCGCGGCGCGCAGTTACTATTATCCCGCACGCATCCTGAAATGCTCTCAGCACTGATGCAAAAGGAAGTCCCTGAGATTGCAGAAGAGATCATTGAGATTCGTAATGTCGCTCGCCTGCCTGGTACTCGTGCTAAAATAGCGGTCAAGACCAATGATCATCGTATTGATCCTGTTGGGGCTTGTATCGGTATGCGTGGTACGCGTATCCAAGCGGTACAACAAGAACTCGACGGCGAGCGTATCGATGTCGTGGTGTGGTCAGATGATCCTGCCCAGTTCATTATCAGTGCGCTTGAGCCTGCTGATGTCAGCAGTATCATCCTAGATGAAGATGCCAAGACAGCTGATATTGTCTTTAGTACCAACGATCAGCTTGCACGTGCGATTGGCTCACAAGGTCAAAACGTACGTCTGGCCTCTGAGCTGACTGGTTATAAGCTCAACATGATGCTAGAAGAAGAATATCAAGAGCGCCAAGAGAGCGAATCAAAAGCCTTTATCGATTTATTTTATGAGCGTTTAGAAGTAGATCGTGATTTGGCACAAGCCCTTGTCGATATTGGCTTTACGACTATCGAAGAAGTAGCTTATGTGCCTGTTGAGACCTTTTATGATATCGAAGGCTTGGATGACGAAGCGATTGATATGATTCAAGAGCGCGCTAAAGAAGTGGTCATCGCAGATGAGCTGGTCAAACAACAAAACATGAAAGAGCCAAGTCAAGAGCTACAAGATCTTGAAGGTATGAGCGTCAATCTGGCCTATAAACTGGCACAAAAAGACATCATTACCGTCGATGACTTGGCAGAACAAGCCGTCTTCGATCTAGAAGATATCGAAGGTTTGGACAATGAGACCGCAGGAAAACTGATTATGAAAGCTCGGGAATCTTGGTTCGATGAATAGGCGCTAATCGCATATCGCTGTCTTTTGGTGATATGCTATCAACCATAAAGCGTGAGTGCTGTCCTTATTATAACGTTTAGTAAGACAACACTTGCCTTAACGCAATCATTTGTAGCCAACAATTGAATTGAAAATATAGCAAACAATAGACAGTAGGTGATAATAAATGGCAGATAAGACCGTCAAAGAACTAGCTGAAATGGTCGGCAAAACCGCAAGTGCTGTAAAACAGCAACTGGTAGATGCCGGACTGCCTGCTCGCGAAGAGAGTGACATGGTCACTGAACGCGAGCAAGAGAAGTTAGTGACGTATTTACAACAAAGTCATGGCCAGACCGACAAGCGCCGTATCAGTCTTAAGTCTAAGACGACGAGCACCGCGCGCGTGACTGGCTCCTCTGGTAAGTCCAAAAGCGTCAATGTTGAAGTACGTAAGAAAAAAGTATTCGACAAGCCTGATCCAGAAAAGATGGCCGCAGAATTAGCCGCTCGTGAACAGGCTTTGGCTGAAGCACAAGCTCGCGCTGCCAAAGATGCCGAAGAGCGCCAAGCTGCTAAGAAAAAATCTGAAGAACGTCAAGCAGCAACGCTAGCAGCTATGCGTGCAAGCTTGGGCTCTAACAAGTCATCTGATGACAAAAACGATGATGTTGCAGCCTCTGTTGTCGTCAAAAAAGGCGGCAAAGCGGCAGTTGAAGTCAAGTCAAAAGAGCAGCCTAAGAAAAAGGTTGCCGCGACTAAGCCAAAAGTTGAAACCGCAGCTGAACGTAAAGCACGCGAAGCACGTGAGACCGAAGAAGCACGCTTACGTGAAATCGAAGCTGAGACGCGCCGCGTACAAGCTGAAGAAGCGCAAAAGCGTACGCTTGAGCAGATGCGCAAAATGGCGGGTAAGTATACCGACCGTGAGCCTGTGGCAGAAGTTCGTAAAGATGAGCCATTAGCCGAAGGTCTGGTAGGAGACGCGCTTGAGGAGTCGTTTGAAAAAGAGCGCCGTGAGATCAAACGTGGCTCTAATAGTACGGGTGCTCGTGGTCGTCGTCGCAAAAATCAAGACGAGCGTGAAATCAAGAATCGTAAGAACGGTCTGACTTCAACGCAAGCGTCACAGCATAAGTTTGAAAAGCCTGTCGAAAAAATCGTCTATGACGTCGAAATTAGCGAGCAAATCGCAGTATCTGATTTAGCTCAGCGTATGGCAGTCAAAGCTCGCGAAGTGATCAAACTGCTTATGAAAATGGGCGAAATCGTTCGCGAATCTGACATGATAGACCAAGCGACAGCGAGTTTAATCGTAGAAGAGATGGGTCACAACCCAGTACCGGTTAGTGATACTAAAGTTGAAGACGATCTACATGATGCCGTTGATGAGCGCAGCAGTAACGTACAAACGCGTCCACCCGTCGTCACTATCATGGGTCACGTTGATCATGGTAAGACATCCTTACTTGATAAGATTCGTGAGACTAAAGTTGCCACAGGTGAAGCTGGCGGTATCACTCAGCATATCGGTGCGTACCATGTGCAGACGGATCGCGGCGTCATTACCTTTTTAGATACTCCAGGTCACGCCGCCTTTAGTGCGATGCGCTCACGCGGTGCTCAGGCGACGGACATTGTTGTCTTAGTTGTCGCCGCTGACGATGGCATGATGCCTCAAACGGCAGAAGCGATTGATCATGCCCGCGCGGCAGGTACGCCTATTATCGTTGCTATCAACAAAATGGATAAGCCAAGCGCTGATCCTGATCGCGTTCTCAATGAGCTGACGACGAAAGAAGTGGTATCAGAGGATTGGGGTGGTGATACACCAATGGCTCGTATATCTGCCAAAACAGGTGACGGTATCGATGAGCTGTTAGAGCTTATCAGCTTGCAGTCTGAGTTGATGGAATTAGAAGCCCCACTAGATGGTGCTGCTCAAGGCGTCGTTATCGAATCAAGACTAGAAAAAGGTCGTGGTCCTGTCGTCAGCGTACTGGTCAAAAAAGGTACATTGAAGCAAGGTGATCTCGTTCTAGCAGGCGAGCATTATGGTAAAGTTCGTGCGCTAACGGACGAGCATGGTCAACGTGTTAAGTCAGCGGGTCCCTCTATCCCTGTTGAGATCTTAGGTTTACCTGAGACGCCAGCGGCTGGTAGCGAATTCTTAGTCGTTACCGACGAGAAAAAAGCTCGCGAAGTTGCTGATTTTAGAGCCAATCGTGAGCGTGAACGTCAACTTGAACGTCAAAACGCTATGCGCCTTGAGAGCATGTTTGATCAGATGGAACAAGGTGATGTGTCTTTCTTAAACATTGTACTTAAGACTGATGTTCGCGGTTCTTTAGAAGCTCTACTTGCAGCACTCAATGAGTTATCTACTGACGAAGTCAAAGTTCGCGTTATCAGCTCAGGCGTTGGTCCAATCTCAGAGTCTGACGTTACCCTTGCTGAGTCTAGTGAAGCGGTGCTGTTAGGTTTCAACGTTCGCGCTGATGCCACTGCACGCCGCAAAGCCGATAGCGCTGATATGGATATTCGCTACTACAGCGTCATCTATGGCCTTATTGATGATGTCAAAGCAGCTATGAGCGGTATGCTCGCGCCTGAACATCGTGAGAAGATCCTTGGTGTGGCGGATGTTCGCGAAGTATTCCGCTCTAGTAAGTTTGGTGCAGCTGCCGGTTGTATGGTGGTTGAAGGCACGATCTATCGTAACAAGCCTATCCGCGTACTGCGTGATGACCAAGTTATCTTTACCGGTCAATTGCAATCATTACGTCGTTACAAAGAAGACGTCAATGAGGTGCGTACGGGGATGGAATGTGGTCTTGCAGTTCGTGGCTATGATGTCGAAGCGGGCGATAAGATTGAAGTCTTTGAGATTCAAGAGTTCGCACGTACGATCTAAGGCTATTGTTTGATAGTCAGTTACCACTAGGCCTAACAGGTGTACCCTGCTAGGCCTTTTTTACCGAATAGCCCTTATTATAAAATGAGCGCTCTAAACGTATTTTAACTATAAAAATTTTACTACAGTAAGGTTAATTCTATGAACCAACGTCTACAACGCTTGGCTGATCAAATCCAGCGCGAGCTTGCCGTCCTTATCCGTGATGAAGTCAATGATCCGCGCCTAACGGGTTTTGTGACCATCTCTAGCGTGAAGGTTAGCCCAGATCTAGGCTACGCTGATGTCTATGTCACTATCATGGAGCCTGAGCTTAATGATGCTATGGTCAAAACCAGTCACGAAGAGAGCATCAAAGTACTCAACAACGCCGCAGGATTTTTGCGTACAGAGCTAAGCCATAGCCTAAAAACACGGACAACGCCGCGCCTGCGCTTTCACTATGATGAAGTGACCGCGCGTGGTAACTATATGATGGACTTGATCAGTCAAGCTGTCACCAAAACTGAGCAAAACGAAGATGACGTAGAAAACGACGCCTCGCAAAATGACTAAGCAAAAACAGATAGATAAACAAAGGGTCTCTGGCGTTATCTTGGTGGATAAACCACAAGGTATGACCTCGCAGCAAGTCGTGTCAAAGGTGAAGTATCTGTTTAAGTCGCCAATGCATGACAGCAAAAAGGCGGGGCATACAGGTACGCTTGATCCTATGGCGACAGGTCTTTTGCCGATCTGCTTAGGGGAGGCGACCAAGTTTAGTCACTATCAACTCGACGCGGACAAATCCTATCAGGCGACTATTGCGCTCGGTAGTCAAACCGATACGGGCGACGCTGACGGGCAAGTTATTGCGACTGCTCAGGTAACTCAAATTGATCAGCCGCTACTAGAGCGCATCGCTCAAAAGTTTTTGGGCGCGCAGCAGCAAGTCCCGCCTATGTATTCTGCACTCAAAAAAGACGGCAAAAAGCTCTACGAGTACGCGCGTGCTGGCATTGAGGTTGAACGTGCAGCAAGAGATATTGTCATCAAAGATATCCGGCTGATTGCCATTGATGACACTCAGTTGCAACTCACCGCAACCTGTACTAAGGGCACTTACATACGCGTGCTGGGAGAGGATATCGCGCAAGCGTTAGGCACGCTCGGTCACTTAACCGCATTACGACGATTGCAAGTGGGCAAGTTCGCTATTGATGATGCGATAACCATACCAGAGCTTGAAGCACTAGCACTTGATAAACGTTTTGAGCAATTGCTGCCAGTGGACGCTTGTATTGATATACCTGCTACCCTTATGCTGACCGCAGCGCAAGTTGCACGTATACGCCAAGGTCAACGCCTTAATGTCTTAGAGCAGATGAGTGTTGATATTAAAAACTACCTCTCAAGCAGTATCGATTCTCAAGTGTCTGATGAGATTTTGGTTGATTCTAAGAACCATCTAGAACCAAAAGCCGAGCCACTCTTGCATCATGAGATGCCTATAGATATACGTCTCGTTGACGAACAGGAACAGTTTATTGGTCTAGGGGCACTTAGTCTCAACGGACGCTTGCAGCCTAAAAAGCTCATCCATTTATAGATTGCATTACTAGGGCATTACATTAATCACATATCGTCACATTTTATTGCAGGTTACGTCTATGGCGTGACCTGTTTTTTTTATAGACTAGCCAAACCTACTAGACACTAATGATAATAAAAACAGCGACAACGTAAGCTAGTAGGAGACTATAATCAATAATGGAGTAGATTATGAAAACGATCGCTTTTTTACTACATAATAATTTTGAACAAGCAGAGTATGAAGATGTCAACAACCAGCTCAAAGACAAAGGCTATAAGACCGTTCTGATTACTACTAATGACGATAAACAAGTACAAGCGATGCAGCAGGACGTCAATAAAGCTGATACGTTCACGGCTGACATGTTCGCCAATGAAGCAAACGTTGCTGATTATGATGCGCTCGTATTACCAGGCGGTACGGTAAACGCTGATACTATTCGCGGCAACAAAGAAGCTCATAGCATCATCAATGCTATTAACGACGCAAATAAAACTTTAGCTGTCATCTGCCATGCGCCATGGGCACTGATTAATACAGGCATTGCAAAAGGCAAAACGCTAACCGCTTATCACTCCTTGCAAACCGATCTAGAGAACGCAGGTGCAAAATTTGTCGACAAGAGCGTGCAGATTGATGGTAATCTGATTACTTCACGCAATCCAGATGATATTGATGATTTCGTAGATGCTATCGACAAAGCACTATCCTAGTTCTATTTTTTTATATCTGATTTGATTTACCTAACCACCACTAAGGATCTACTATGACACAGCCTAACCCAAATGATACCAAGCTTGAGCAACAAAAGTCTGACTCGCAAATCGCTTCATTAAAGAATCAAACCGAAGACAATTATAACGAAGAGACAGAAGCTGCTGCCGATCGTATTGCAGACAATGTAGAGAATGCTAAAGACGATAAGTAAGCACTTGTAGCTAGTAACTAGTAACTAGTTACTAGTAACTATGATGGCTATCTTCTATAAAAATTTTTCAAAGCGTTTCTTTTAAGAAGAAAGCTATTATTTTAGGTTTGCAAAATTATTATAAGAATAGGAGAGTAATAATGGATGAACAAGAAAAGAAAATCGAAGAGCAATACAAGGAGATTAACCCAACTGATGAGGCTCCTGATAGCTTAGCAGAAGCAACAACCGCGCCGCTTGATGATAGCGAGCTTGGTCGACATGCTACAGAAGATGATGTTAAAAAGAACGACGATAAGTAATCCTTATAATGAGTCTGTTCATTGATGTTACTGTGATATGAAATGTGTGAACTCACCATAAAAACTGCTGCTAATGTGGCAGTTTTTTGTTATAATCAGCGCCGTATTGGCAATAGCTCTTATGCAAAACTTTGATATAGTTTTAGCATCTAGTTAGTTAGTATCTAGATAGACGGCTAAGCTTGAATGTTTACGTGTGAAGCTTATTGCTTAATAATACGACCCTTGAATGCTTAGCGTTCACTAGGTCAACTCTAGTAATGCAGGGTTGTCCTGAATGATGCCAAAGCTTTTTTATTTTTACGGTTCTATAAGCACTCATCTGTTTGAGTAAATTATAGAGCTCTTAGCATTGCTGGAGAGAATTATGCTAACGAATACTGATCGCGAACAAATCATTGCTCAATACCAACGCGGCGAGAACGATACTGGCTCCCCTGAAGTTCAGGTTGCCCTATTGAGCGCCCGTATTAACGATTTACAGAACCATTTTAAAGAGCACAAAGGCGATCATCATAGCCGCCGTGGTCTTATCCGTATGGTAAACACGCGCCGTAAACTTCTTGATTACCTAAAAGGTAAAGATCTTGGTCGCTATACCACACTGATCAGCCAATTGGGTCTACGTCGTTAATATCACACTCAGCTGTGTGATTATCGATAAGATATCTGAGTATTACAAAAGCGGTGTGGAATAGATTCACGCCGCTTTTTTATGGCTGCTATTTTATCTAAGTGACAAGGTTTGAGCCAATTGTGCGATTAATTGGTCAAGGGCGATAAATCACTGTAAAATAATGCCTTGTGAATTTGTATCCTGATATAGCTTAAGCTGGCCCTTTTTAAAATGAGCGTCGTTAGGCGCTTTATAGAGATAAAGGCTTAGGTAACATGAGCATAAAAAACAGAATTTGAACCAGTACGAGTAGTAACAGATAATTGAGTGATCACAGCGATAGGGAAAAGCTCTTTATTTAAAGCAAAATAATTGATAGATGAATGAGATAGTAATTTAGCACTTATAGTTGATTTACTCTAAAAATGATATAGCGCTGCTGGGATGCTATTTTTTACGTGAAGTTGCGCAGCATTGAAAGGTAATAGCACGCCAGTAAAATTTATACCAGTAGCTCTTCTAAATTTATGACAATTTTACTTTGAACTGACTATAGTATTTAAAACTTAGCACTTAAAAATTTAACGACTGATGACAGACTCTTTATACGGATATTATCAGTCTCAATACTAGGAAACTTATATGACAATGTTTAATACAGTGAAGCGTGAATTTCAATACGGTAATCAGCAAGTCGTCATCGAGACAGGCCGCGTTGCCCGTCAAGCCAACTCGATTATGGTACATATGGGCGGCGTGACGGTACTGGTTGCCGCAGTCGTCAAATCAGATCCAAAAGAGGGTCAAAACTTCTTTCCACTAACGGTCAACTACCAAGAAAAAATGTACGCGGCAGGTAAAATCCCAGGGGCTTACGGCAAACGTGAAGGCCGCGCCAGCGAGTTTGAAACCCTAACCTCACGCTTGATTGACCGCCCAATTCGTCCGCTATTCCCTGAAGGCTACGTCAACGAGATTCAAATTACCGCGACAGTTGTGTCATCGGATAAGACTCAATCTGCAGATATCGCAGCTCTAATCGGTGCTTCAGCAGCGTTGGCTATCTCTGATGCGCCATTCAATGGTCCAGTTGCCGCCGCCCGTGTTGGTTTCATCGGTGGTGAATACGTCCTCAACCCAACGCTTGAGCAGCTCAAAGAGAGTGATCTTGATCTAGTTGTCGCAGGTACTAAGTCTGCGGTACTTATGGTTGAGTCTGAGGCCGCTGAGCTATCAGAAGACCAAATGCTAGGCGCGGTACTATACGGTCATGAGCAGCAGCAAATTGTCATCGATAACATTGCTTCAATGGCACAAGAGATTGGCACCGCTAAGCAGCAGTTCGAAGGGCCAAAGGCAGACGCGTCGCTAGAGAGTAGCATGAAAGAGCAGTTCGGCGCCCAAGTCGCTGACGCTTATACCACTACAGATAAACAAGAGCGTTACGCCAAGCTTGATGAAGTCAAGCAAGCTGCTATCGATGCATTGGCAGGCGATAAAGAGTCAGAAGACTACAGCAGCAATATCTCCAAGCTCAAAGACATCTTTAATGATCTTAAATACCGCACCGTTCGTGACAATATCTTGTCAGGTAAGCCGCGTATCGATGGTCGTGATTTAGATACTGTCCGTGCGCTTGACGTACAAGTTGGCGTGTTGCCATACACGCATGGTTCAGCGCTATTTACTCGCGGTGAGACTCAGGCTCTTGTCACAACGACTTTAGGTAACAGCCGTGACGTCAATATGATCGACTCACTAGGCGGTACGATTCGTGATCATTTCATGCTGCATTATAACTTTCCGCATTTCTCAGTCGGTGAGACAGGCCGCGAAGGTATCCCAAAACGCCGCGAAATCGGCCATGGTCGCCTAGCGCGCCGCGGTGTGCAAGCGATGCTACCAGATAGCGAACGCTTCCCGTATGTCATCCGCGTCGTATCTGAAATTACTGAGTCAAACGGCTCGTCTTCTATGGCCTCTGTTTGCGGTGCAAGCTTGGCATTGATGGACGCAGGCGTACCGATCAAAGCACCAGTTGCTGGTATTGCGATGGGTTTGGTTAAAGAAGGCGAGCGCTTTGCGGTACTATCAGACATCTTGGGTGATGAAGATCATCTTGGTGATATGGACTTTAAAGTCGCTGGTTCTAAAGACGGTATTACTGCTTTGCAAATGGATATCAAAATCGAAGGCATTACGCCTGACATCATGGAGCAGGCGCTGAAGCAAGCCCATGCTGGTCGTATTCATATCCTTGACGCGATGAATAAAGTATTGCCAGAGAGCCGTACTGAAATCAACGCTCATGCACCGAACTATGCGGTCATCGAAATCAACCCTGATAAAATCCGTGACGTCATCGGTAAAGGTGGTGCGATGATTCGTCAGCTCACTGAAGAAACTGGCGCGGTTATCGATATCGATGATGCGGGCACGATTCGTATCTTTGGTGAAAACAAAGCAGCAACCAAAGCGGCTATCGGTAAAATCGAGGCGCTAACGGCTGAAGTTGAGGTCGGTAAAACTTACGAAGGCACGGTCGCTCGTATCGTTGACTTCGGTGCGTTCGTTAACGTCTTGCCAAACACTGATGGTCTGGTGCATATCTCACAAATCGCAGAAGAGCGCGTCGAGAATGTCTCTGACTATCTAAAAGAAGGTCAAAAGGTCAATGTCTTCGTCCAAGACGTCGACAACCGTGGTCGCATTAAATTGACTATGAAAGGTATCGAGCAAAATGTAACGGCTGATAATGCTGAATAAGCTTAGTAAATAGTTTTAGTAGCATCAGAAAAACCGCTCTAGCTTTTTGGTTAGGGCGGTTTTTTCGTAGAAACATTTTAGATATTAAGTTTTGGCGTAGGCTGGGCTTTTAGCCCAGCGCATAGAACTGTAAAAAATAAATATAGTTTTCGTAGGGTATGCCATGTGCACCACTGGATAAGTTATCGTGTTATATCGGTGCGCTGGGCGTACCCTACGTTTACTAAACTTAGCAGCAGAGGTCAAAATTTTGGAATATTTTTATCAAATTGAAAGTAAGGAGCATGCGTTAAATGAAAAAAATTAAGACAGCTAACCATCATTGGTGGCCTATATGTGTATCTAAGCATTGGAGAGATGAAACTGGACACATTAATCGAATGCAACCTAATGGGGCGATATCGGATTCATCTCCCAAAAACTTGGGAGTTATCAAGGACGCTCACAATATCAAACTAAAACAAGATAAAGACACTAGCTCATCGTTCGATACTAGCTTTGAGTATGAGTTTGATACTGCTGATAGTAATTTCCCTAACGTAATTAAATGGTTAGAAAGTCTTACTTATATATTTAAATTTAATGAACATTTAGAAGATCGTTTTGTACCTCAAACATGTACGAAAGAAGACCTCAATATGCTAACTGAATGTGCCGTTTCATTGGCTGTACGCAGTCCTCAGAATCGAGAGGGATATGTTTCTTTGATAGAAAGTGTAGGCGGAGAAATAAGCTCTCATAAGGCAGTAGAAATTAAGCTCAACATGATAAGAAAACAAAGAGAAATAGTTAAAGTAATTAAAGACAGTGAGGTCAAGTTTGCTGTTCTATATAGCAATAGCAAAGAGTTTATATACGGTGATGGTTTTTTCACTAATATAGTGGGGAATGTAGAAGCGCCTAGCTTTCCTTATATGGTTGTACCAATAACACCGGATATCAGTGTGGTTATGGTAAAACCATCCTCTTATAAACCAGAGATTAAGCTTTCAACATTAGTATTAAAAGATACTGAAATTGAAGCGTGCAATCACACAATACAAATTTATTCTAAAAAAGAAATTTTTTATAAATCGCATAAACCAAATATTCATGAGGATTTTAGGTGTGATAAACATCTTAGATATGTGGAAATAGACAACCCAATGAGTACATTAATAAACAGTATGCCAGGTATATCATCATTTATTGAGCTTTGATAAAAGCTATATCTAAAATTTTTCTTATTTATCTAAGATTTTATGGAAAGTTAAGTATATCCTACTGGAACCATCTAAACAGGTCTGATAAACCCTAAACAGACCACTAGTATGGAGCCACTTATATCATACTTTACTTATCCTGATACATAATAGCGAAATAAAATATTCCCCGCCTTATCCTCTCCAATTCAGTTAAAATTATGCCTATTTAAAAATCAATAAAAACACGGCTATCCCTTTATGATGCAACAAATTCTAGATGACATCGCCGCCCAAATGGCAATCGAGACCGAGCGCGGAAAAGTAGCGGACTACATTCCGCAGCTGGCTCATGTCGACCCTAACCAGTTTGGTATTGCCGTCGCGACTCCTGATGGGCAGGTCTATAGCGCAGGGGATGCCAGCACGCTATTCTCGATACAAAGTATCTCCAAAGTATTTACGCTAACTATCGGCCTTAGTAAGCTTGGCAGTGCGCTATGGAATCATGTCGGTCGTGAGCCCTCAGGCGACCCCTTTAACTCCATTACCATACTCGAGTACGAATCGGGCAGACCGCGTAACCCCTTTATCAATGCAGGGGCGATTGCGGTGGTCGACGCGATAACGATAGGACGCGAGCCAAAAGAGATATTGGATGAGATTTTACAATTTGTGCACTTTATAGCAGACGATGAGTCGATCAGCTTTGATTATAAAGTCGCAAGATCTGAGATTGAGCACGAGGATCGCAACGCCGCACTTGCGCACTTTATGAAGTCTTTTGGGCATCTGCAGCATGACGTCGATGCCATACTTAATACCTACTTTCATCAATGCTCGATTGCCATGAGCTGTGAGCAATTAGCTCGCGCTGGCCTATTTTTGGTCTCTAATGGTGTCAATGAGCCCACAGGAGCCAAGGTGATCAGCCCGCAGCAAGCTAAGCGGATTAATTCACTGATGATGATGTGTGGTCATTATGACGGCTCTGGGGAGTTTGCCTATCAGGTGGGGCTGCCGGGCAAAAGCGGCGTCGGTGGCGGCATTCTAACAATAGCGCCGGGTAAAGGCGCAATCGCAGTATGGTCACCTGGTCTAAATCCAGTAGGTAACTCAGAACTTGGCACAAAAGCGCTAGAGCTATTGGTAGAAAGAACAGGCTGGTCGGTATTTTCAAACTAAAAAATTAGCTCATAGTAAGTAAAGATACCGATATAGACCTTTACTATGACTTTTAACGCATAAAAAAATCCAATGCTAAGGGCTTAAATAAACGCCTAACATTGGATTTATCACACTATAAACTTACAAGATGAAACGGTTACTCTTGGTTTAGATCATCAATCATGCTTTGATACTTCTCTTTTCTACTGGCGATCTTACTACGCTCTTCTTCTACATTGGCGATGAGTTTTTTGGCGACATCTACGCTTTTATCAAAGGCAGCCAGCTCCATATCTACCATAGCGATTAAGCGCTCTAGCGTCATAGCTGTGGCTTTTTCAGTGACGCCATTGGTGATGCCCATTGCTTCTGACATAAAGTCTTCTCTGAGCTTATTGGCCCACTGAAAGAGACCTGCCATCGACATGTTAGCGTTGTCTTCATCAGACTGCGCTTGGTTATCAGCGTCATTTTGTTCGGCGTCGCTCTTCTGCTCAGCAGCTTTATCAGACTTGTCACTTTTGCTAGACGTCTCTTTTTGGGCAGCATCGTCAGCTTTAGCTTCGCTGTCTTTTTTTGCGGTTTCTGCTTTGGTAGCTTTGCTCGCTTTTTTCGGCGCTTGTTTTTTATCAGTTTTGCTGTTGTCTTTAGCATCAGACTTGTTGCTGTCTTTAGCAGTCTCTGCTTTTGCTGATTTATCGTCTTTTTTAGGGGCTTGCTCTTTTACAGAGGCTTCAACGTTATCCGCTTCTTTATCTTTATTAGCGCTTTGAGTATTGCTCTTATTATCAGACTCGTTCTTAGCGTCAGTATCTTTAGCTTTACTTGTGCTTTGAGTCTTGTCTTGGCTTTGGGGCTTGTCTTGGTTTTTAGCTTTATCGGCCGCTGGCTTATCGTTTTTGGCAGCACTATCGGCTTTGTTTGGAGCTGGGGTGGTTTTCGCTTTATCGTCCTGAGCTTTTTTGTCTTGCTCTTCGCCCTCTTGGTAATCATGCTCAGCATTGTATTCATCAAAGTTACCGTCTTCAAATACTACGGTATCGTCTTTGACGACTTCTACGCCAACGACGGCTTTATTATCAGTCGCTTTTTTTGCATTGTTATCATTACTGTTTTTGGAATCATTGTTTGACATGGCTTGTTATCCTTAATTAAGTTTAAATGTATTAAATGTTGATAGTTCACTTATGAGAAGGATATTAAGCTAAGCGCATTTGATTATCAATATATGGATATAAATCTACTGTCTAAAGTGTACAGGAAGATACATGCGCTGATGTGAGGTTCAAATAGTTCAAACAGTGCCGCGGCAAAGGGCGACATCCATCACCAAAATGCCGCGCCGTCATGCGAGATGATTTGATATTAAGGTAATACTAAATAGTTTAATACTAGGGATTGTCAGCGATAAAGGTAACTAGCAGCTCGGCCAATGGTTCGCCTTGATCCTCTTGTAAAAAATGACCGCCATTGGTAATGGTCGTATGAGCTTGGTTTTGAGTGCCCGGTATGAGCTTTTGCATAATTTTATCACCGCCTTTGGTAACAGGGTCAGAGTCGCTAAACAAGGTGATAAAAGGGTTATCCCATGTGCTCAGTACGCCCCAAGCTGCGCGGTTATCGCTTGAGGCAGGGTCATCCGGTGTAGTCGGTACGAGTACGGGGAATTGTCTTGCGCCTTCTTTGAATGATTCATCAGGGAAGGGCGCGTTATAGGCATCGATAATATCTTGTGATAGCTCGGTTACGGTGCCGCTATTGATGATGCTGCCGACATGGAACTCTGGCGTATCTTGTGAGAACTGCTGCCACTTGCGAAAGCCCTCGCCAGGATCATGATCGCCAGTAGGGAGCATAGTATTGCCTGCAGCAACGCGCGCAAATTTATCAGGATTGTCCGCGACTAAGCGCAGACCAATGAGCCCGCCCCAATCTTGGCAAAACAGCGTGATACGGTCTAGTCTTAACTGATCGAGTAGCGATTGCATCCAGTCGACATGACGCTGGTAAGTATAGTCACTGCGATCAGCAGGCTTGTCCGAGCGCCCAAATCCAGGTAAGTCTGGCGCGATAACGCGGTGTCCTGCTGCCGTCAAAATCGGTATCATCTTGCGATACAGATAGCACCATGACGGCTCTCCATGGAGCAGGAGAATAGGGTCAGCGTCCTTGCTACCTTCATCAAGATAGTGCACACGTAGCTCGCCGCCCTCAGTATCATCAACCATCAGATAGTTCGGTACAAAGTCAAAATCTGGTAGGTTCTCAAACTGCGTATCAGGGGTTCTTAGGGTTTTCATAGGACGTCCTTATCCTTGTAAGTTCTACTTTAAATGTCCCTTTAGAATAGCATTGAATCGATTGTCAAAACTATATTTCTAAATACGCTAAGTGTGCATTAGCCTTGTCTCAATTAACGCGATAGTTGCACTTAGATTTCGACACTTTTGGGCACATGAATATCGATGCGCAATTTTGGCAAATCTTGTAAATGCTCAGTGATAAGGGGCAGCGTGACGTCTTGCCAGTCCAAAGGCAGCCGAGTTGCCGTGTGCTCTTTTGCATCATTCAAATGAGCAGAGTTTGCATTAATAGAAGAGTTGTCAAATAGCAGTGGGCGGGCGAGCAAAGCCACTTTACGCACGCCTTGATAGCGTATCAGCGCCATGAGCTGATCAGATAAGTCGGTAAGTGCTTGTGTCAGCCAAGCGGTGCGTGCTGGATGATAAGGATGATCTGATGTCACTAGATTGGCGATATAACTGGGCTTATTATGACTACCAACGCCTAGACCTGAATGCTCATGCGTGCATTTATGTATCAGGCAGGTTCCCGTCTTTAAACTGCCATCAATACAGGCTTTGCGGTAACGCTGATAATTATCGAGATAAAGGGTCTTGGTGCGGGCAAGGACAGGGTCTAGCAACGTGCCAGCGGTGTTCACGGGTAGAATGAGCAGCTGTACGCTACTACTTAGAATAGGCGCATGCGTTAGGTGGATGGTCGCCATATTAGCTACTCCTAGTTTATTCTATCGTTGCTCGGGCGCGCTTTTGCGCCTCTAACTTTTGTGCCTCTAACTGGGCAATCTGCGTTTCTAACAGCGCGATTTGTTCGGCCTTCATTTGAGTGAGCTGTTTTGTCATCGCGATTTGTTCAGCTGCGAGTCGCTCTTGTTCAGCGAAACGCTGTTTTTCGTCATTTAAGCGGTCAATCTCTTCTTTAGCCAGACTATTGGTCTTAGGCAATGGCGCTTCTGTGATTTTTTTAGGACTAGGAACCGCTATTGTTTTGACAGCAAGCGTATCTTTATCGTTTAAAGTATCGATAGTAGGACTATTGGTACTGTTAACACTATCATTATCTATAGTTTTATCAGAAGGTACTACTGGCGAGGAGACGGGCTGAGCTGCTCTTATTTGCTCCTCTACTGTCGATATGTCAATGGTTGTTCCTTGCTCGTCCATGTTATCAGCAGTAGAGCGCAGCCATAGCAGGTACGCTAGAATAATAATCGCTATTATCAGAGCAATGGCAATCCACAATATCTGAGTAGGCTGGCGTTTGGGCTTGGAATAACGGCTAAAGGTAGGGCGCGATTTTTGTGATTTCATACCATCGTTATTAGGGGTTGTCATAAGTTGTGGCTATAATAGCAAACCCAAAATAAAAAGCCTATCTAAGCTAGATAGGCGGTTAAATTAAGGTTTAAATTTTACCGTACCGCTCGTACCTGTAGTCATAGCATCGCGGACGAGTTGATCTTGGGCGTGGTTTTGTGCGCTGATCGCATCAGGGTCAGGGCGGCGTTCGCTATGATCGCACTGTATGCACTCAATATACTCATCAGGCTTCGGGGTGACAATATTGACCTGTACGATAGCGTCTAGTGCTTGGCATTTGGGGCAGCGTACCCCAGCCAAGAACTGCCGTTTTGGACGAGTGGATTGATAGCGCATTTATGCCTCCTGATCCATATTGGATTCATCATTTTGGGCAAAGCCGCTATGACGTAGTAGCGCCTCTATATTGGCGCTGCGCCCGCGGAAATTCTCGAAGTTAGTCTTAGCAGGGAAGCTACCACCAACGGACAAAATAGTCTCGCGGAACGCTTTACCCGTAGCAGGATTAAAGATACCGTCCTCTTCAAACTTGCTAAAGGCGTCCGCTGACAATAGCTCAGCCCACTTATAAGAGTAGTAGCCCGCCGCGTAACCACCCGCAAAGATATGACTAAAGCCATTGGCAAAACGATTGTAATCAGGCGTCTGTGTAATAGCGATGTCACCGCGAACCTCGTTGAGCGTCGCTAAGATACCGTCATAATCAAGCGCTGGCGTATGCGCATGTATCAATAAATCAAACAGCGCGAACTCAACCTGACGCAAGGTTTGCATACCGCTTTGGAAGTTTTTCGCCCCAAGTAGGGCATCAAGCTTGTCTTTGGGTAAGGGCTCGCCTGTATCGACATGACTACTAATGAGCGCGATACCCTCAGAATCCCACGCCCAGTTCTCCATAAATTGACTAGGCAGCTCGACGGCATCCCACTCAACGCCGTTGACTCCTGCGACATCGCCGACACTGACTTGCGTGAGCAGATGATGCAAGCCATGACCAAACTCATGAAACAAGGTGAGCACTTCGTTGTGCGTGAGCAGGCTTGGCTTACCGCCGAGCGCTGGCGTGAAGTTACCTACCATAAAGCAGACCGGTAACTGCTCATATCCTTGCTCGTCATGACTATAGCGAGACTGAAAGCCGCTCATCCAAGCGCCGCCACGTTTACCGCTACGAGCAAATAAGTCAAAGTAAAAGCCGCCAACTAAGCGATCATCGTTATCGAACAATTGATAAAAACGCACATCGTCATGCCAGCGCGAGGCTGCAGTAGCGTCACTTATCGTGGCATAAATCTCTTGCTCTTTGACTGTAATACCGTACAAGCGCTCTACGATAGCAAACAGTCCATCGATGACTTTTGGTAGAGGGAAGTACGGGCGTATCTCCTCTTGCGAGAGACTAAATTTATCTTGCTTAAGCTTTTCTGCGATATAAGCGTTGTCCCAAGGTTGCAAATCAGTGATGCCATAATTACGAGCGCAATCTTGCAACTGCGCCAGATCCTGCTTGGCAGTTGGCGTCGCCTGCTTGGCTAAATTGCGCAAAAAGGTCTCAACCTCTGCCACGCTGCCCGCCATTTTGGTCGATAGCGAGACCTCAGCATAATGGTTAAAGCCTAGTAGCTCAGCTTTTTGCTGGCGCAATGTGAGTATCTGACTCATCACCTCAGCATTGTTCAGCGAGTCGCCGTCTTTGTTGGTATGAGTATCGAACTCGGAGGCGCGAGTGACGTAAGCGCGGTACAGCTCGGCGCGCAAATCACGATTATCGGCGTGCGTCATAATTGCCAGATACACAGGAATATTAAGCGTCGCCACATAATAAGGCGTTGGTAGTGCGTTGACATCCTCTTGCGTCAAGCGACCCGCTTCTAACTCGTTTGCTTTAAACTGCTCGCCGGCATCTGCAAGTAAGGACAATCCGCTATCGGTCAAGCCTGCTAATTGCTCTGCGCTCAGCGGTAGCGCGTATGCTTGAGTGGCGTCCAAGATATGATCTGAGAATGTCGCTGATAGCGTGGATAGCTCGCTTTGAATAGCGGCGAACCTCTCTTGCTCAGCTTTTGGTAGCGCCACACCTGATAGCTCAAATCGGCGTACGGCAAGCTCAATGGCGCGGCGGCGTGCAGGCTCTAACTCTGCAAAAAACGTCTCATCATCGATAATAGCTTGATAGCGATCAAATAGCGGCTGATGCTGGCCTACGCGCGTGCCATAAGCTGAGAGCTTAGGCAGTAGCTCATGATGTACATGACGAATCTCATCATTACTCATCACGCCGTTCAAGTGCGAGAGCACGCCCCAGCTACGATCTAAGCTTAAATTAATATGATCAAATTCTAGGACGTCACGTAGCGCAATATCTGCACTAATAGGGGTAAAGTCTTTATCTTGAAAACTTGTCAAGGTATCCAAAAAATCATTGGCTTGCTCTATCGCTTGATTGACTTGCGCCTGTAGCGTTGTAGGAGAAGCATCCAAAAAGTTGACAAGGTTTAATCTAGGGTCTAAAGCACTCATAAGGGTATCCATTTGACTGAGATCATTATTATGATAAGTATTCAATAAGGTTATATGGATTAAAGATGGGTATGTCTTGACAAAAATACAAGCTGCTAGCGATTAGTGATGAGCAATACAATCTGACGCACTTAGACATAAGCTTAAAATAGGCGCAGAACAGTATCTTGCATTTATTGCTATTGCTTACAAAGCGTCATCATTTGCTTGCAAACTAATCATACATCTGTGAAGGCGGTCTGTTAGTATCAAAGGTGGTACTAAGAAAAACATATGACTAAAAGTACTAATACAGGTGCCTATTCACCGTTATCCGCTAGATAGTGTCAGATTAAGATGACGACCATTTATAGTGGTAATGCTTTAATAGAGTACCAATACAAAAGGTTTATTAACGATAATAAAATAAGGAATGCATCTATGAAAGCAACACTTAAGAGTTTACGTGAGACCAAAGCCAATCCAGCCGTGAGTATTTTTGTTAAGACCCACCGCGAGCATCCTGCCAATGAGCAAGATCCTATCGCCCTCAAAAACCAATTAAAAGTTGCAGAAGAGCGCTTAAACAATGAGTACGATAAGCACACAGCGACCACGATCATGGATAGTATCCATGCAAAAACCAATGATCTTAATCATAACTATAATCTAGATACTCTCGCTATTTTTGCTAGCGTCGATGATGTGCAGCTCATCCGTATGCCGCTTGACACTACAGAGCGCGTGGTGATCTCAGACAGCTTTGCAACGCGTGACTTGGTTCGTGATATGGCAAGCGCAGTACACTTTTATACCGTTGTGTTGACTCGTGATGTCGCGCGCTTAATCGAGGCGTCAAATGATCGCGTCGTTGCTGAGTTTGATAAAGATGATGACAAGCAAAACAATATGGAAAACATTGCCTTTCCTGTCGAAAACAATGGCTTATATACCACCAGTGATGGCGGCTCAGATCGCTCGGCGAATAACGAGAGCAGTCATCTAAAAGAGTTCTTTAACCAAGTGGACAAGAGCGTGCAAGAGCTATGGGGTGAGCACAAATTACCACTCGTTATCGTCGGCGATGCCAAAAATATCGGCTACTATAAAGAAGTTTGCGATCGTCCAGACAACATTATCGCTACGGTCTCCAACGTGACTAATCTAGATGATGGCGGCGCGCAGCATATCGTTGATGGCGTTCAAGAGGCAGTAGAAGAGTATCGCTCATCACTACATCAAGAGGCGATGGGTGAGATTGACAAAGCTCGCGGCGCTGAGATGCTACGTACTGACTTGCAAGAAGTCTATCGCGGCGCGTTCCAAGGCGCAGGCGAGACGCTATATGTACGTCGTTGGTACATCCAACCTGCCAAAATCGATGAAAAAGCGCAGACGCTAACGGTAGTTGACGACGCAGCTGGCGAAGGCGTTACTGATGACGCTATCGGCGTGATTATTGAGCATGTCATTCACAATGGCGGCGACGTGGTGTTCTTGCCTGAGGAGATCATGGGCGAAGATCAACCGATTGCTCTGGTCACCCGTTATTGATATAGCACTTGGTCATATAACTAAGTATCATAAAAGTACAATAAAGGAGCATTGGTTCATAACGAGTCAATGCTCTTTTTACATCACAATAAGGCATCCACGATGATTATCCCAAACACACCCCTTGGACATACGATAAAAAGCTTGCAAGCAACGACGACTATGCTGTTGCGCGGTGCTCGTGGCAATATGGGCACGCCCAAGCCTATGCAGCCTGAAAAAATGCTGGTGCTCTATGAGCATGAGGCCTGTCCCTATTCGCGCCGTGTACGTGAGGTCATGACCCATCTTAATTTAGACTTTGAGAGTCGTCCCAGTCCGCACAAAGGCCACGTTTACCGCGATGAGCTTACAAAACTGGCTGGTAAAGCGCAAGTACCGTTTTTGATTGATGATAACCAAGACGTCAAATTATTTGACTCACAAGCGATTATCGATCATCTATTCGCGCATTATTCCAAAAAAGGCACAACCCCTAGCAAGTATCAAAGAGCCCAAGATGATGACAACGCCACCCTTGTCAATAAAGCGGCAAGTGTGGCCTCTATGATGCGCGGCGTAAAAGCCGACCACCCCAAAAAGAATGACGCACGCGGTAAACCTGATGAGCCCCTACATTTATATGGGTTTGAGGCCAGTCCCTTTTGCCGATTGGTGCGTGAAAAACTCAGCGAGCTTGAAGTCGGTTATATTAACCATAGCGTCGCTCGCGAGCAGATTCAAGACATTGGCGGCTTTGGCGTTCGACTCAACGTAGGGGAGTACCAGCCTGTTAAAGGCGGTAAGCGTGAGCGCCTAATGACTGAAGTTATGAACGGTAAGCTCCAATTTCCTTATCTAGTAGATCCTAATACCGATACGCAAATGTATGAGTCCAAAGACATTATCAATTATTTAGATGAGCACTATGGGTAGTTGGTCTGTTGATCTTAGCTGAGTACGCTGCTCCAGCGCTTTGATAAACTACCATAATGATTATCTGCTACTATTCATCATAAGTTTGCTAATTATTTTGATTACGACTAAACGATCAAACCCAATTTTTCTATCTTAAAAATGATAATTCTATGACCACTAAATCTTTTGTATTAACCAGCTATAACATTCATAAAGGCATGTCGCCGATGAATCGGCAAGTCAAGATGCAGGGTATTGCGCAGGCGCTCGATACTATACGTGCAGATGTAATTTGCTTGCAAGAAGTGCAAGGTCAAAACCTAAAACGCAACTTGCAGTACAACGAGTACCCTGATCAATCGCAGCACGAATGGTTCGGAGAATATCTGCAATTTCAGAATAGCTATGGCAAAAACTCCGAGTACCAAAACGGTCATCACGGCAATGCAGTACTAAGCCGGTTCCCGTTAGATCCCAAACACAATGTCAATATTACCGTCAATAAGCTTGAGCAGCGCGGCGTATTGCACTGCGAAGTTCAACCCATTGGCTGGGATATCCCTGTCGTTATCTTGTGCGCGCATCTCAATCTATTTGAGCGCGACCGTATCAAGCAGTACGAGGCGATCAGCGACTACGTGCGTAACGAGATTGCTCCTGATCAGCCACTGATATTGGCAGGTGATTTTAATGATTGGAAAAAGATGTCTTGTGATAAATTGGCGACCAATCTCGGTATGACCGAGGCTCTGCGGTGCTGTCATGGCAAGCTATTACCGACGTTCCCAGCTAAATTGCCTGTACTCAGCTTAGACCGTATCTACGTGCGCAATCTGACGATTAAGGATGCTTGGGTACATACGGGCAAGCCGTGGTCGACGCTATCAGATCATCTACCGATTAGTGCAGAGCTGGTGTTGGCTTAGCTTGATTACTTTTAAACCATCGAAAAGGAAGACGCAATCATGTCTACGCACGCTATACCAAAAGACCAGCACGCTGTACTGATCAGTAAATTTGGTACGCCTGAGGTCATGCGCTACGAAGGTGGCGTTCAAGTCCCTGACATTGGTGATAACCAAGTACTGATAAAGGTCGCGTATGCAGGTATCAATCCTGTCGATTACAAGACTCGTCAAGGCAAAGGCTGGGGCGCAGACAATATTCAAAAACAGTATTTCGATAAAGGGTGGTCTGCCATTTTAGGCTTTGACGTCGCAGGTATAGTCGTCAAAAGCAGTAGTGATGATTTTGCTATCGGTGATAAGGTTGCTGCGCTTAGCTTCAATGGACAGTGCTATGCCGAGTACGTGGCGGTTGAGGCAGGGCTACTTGCTAAAGTGCCCAAGACTGTTAGCTTAGAGCAGGCAGGGGCGGTGCCTTGTGTCGGTCAAACAGCATTACAGTTCATTGATTTTGCCGATATAAAAGCAGGTGAGCACGTCGTTATGAATGCCCCTGCTGGCGGCGTTGGGCAATTGGTCGTGCAACTGTTGATGGACAAAGTGGCGACGATGGGCATCAAAGTTACCGTGATCTGCTCACCTGATAAGTACGACAAAATCTCAGGTTTGATCGATAGAAACCAGCTAGCGGGCTGGATTGACTATACTAAAGACGATAATTTCCCTAACTTACAAGCGGATGTGTTGCTAGATTTGGTCGGTGATGAGGCTGGCGTGCGCGCGCTGAGCGTACTGAAACCTCGCGCGCGCGTCTTCGTGCTACCGACGATTTGGGTGGATAAGCTTAAAGAGGCAGGTAGTGACAAAAACCTAAGCGTAGAGGGCTATGCAGTCAAGCCCAATGGTCAAGACATGACGCGCGTGCTTAAGTGTCTTGCTGATAGCAAGCTGACGCTACAGATTCAGCAGGTTTATCCTTTAGCACAGGTAGTCGCCGCTCACACTGATCTGCAAAAGGGCGACGCCTTTGGCAAATTGGTACTTGCCGTATAAGTTACCTTTATACTACCTATCCGTGTTTATCCTTACAAAACCAATGCGTGTAAGCCGCTATAGTATTCATACCGCGGCCTTTATTGATCGCTTCTAAAAGCGGCTGGTTTGAATGTTTGGTTCTCAGCCGCCTAGCTTTTAATTACCACATAATCATTATTAAGGATAAAAAAATGACCGATGCAAAGGATAATGCAAATAGCGACACTAGTAATAACACCAAAAGTCACGGCAGAGGTAACGTTTATGCTGCTCAAGTACGCCAAGAGATAGAGGCATGGAAAAACCCTGATCAAAATATAATAGATAAAACCTTTGCAGCTTTAAGTGCGCCAATAGACAAGGCAGGTGATGCGCTAATGAACGCGCCGCAATTAGGCGAGACGCTCAAGCAAGCGACGCAAAAAGCCATTGTAACTCTAAGCGATGCAGCAAACTGGACGCTAGATACCCAAGATGCTATAGAGGCTTATCGCAATACGCTGGGCAATAGTGACTCGGTCAAATCTTTCGATGACATTGCAAGCTTAGATATCGCGGATGTTGATGAGCAAGTGACATTATTTAAGAGCAAATACGTAGCACTGACAAGTGCACAAGGCGTAGCGACAGGAATGGCGGGCTGGGCGGGTATCAGTGTTGACGTGATGGGACTAATCACCGCCAATCTGCGCGCTATCGGTGAGTATGCTACTTATTATGGTTTTGATATGAGTCAAAAAGGCGAACAGCTATTTGCCATGTCACTGCTAGCAGTTGCGACTTCTGCGTCTGCTGATGAGCGTAAAGCGGCGCTTGAGGATACGGCAAGCTTAACTCAAGACCCTGAGACTAAGGCATTTAATAAAATAAATGAAGAGCTAATGTCGCGAATACTTAGACAGACGGCAACCAAAGTGGCGACCAATATGGTCAAAACCAAAGCGGCGCAGATTATTCCTGCGGTAGGCGCTGTGGTCGCAGGCGGCGTCAATGCCAATTATACGGCAAGTGTGTGTGAAGCGGCGTATCAGTGCTACCGCGAGCGTTTTTTAGATCGTCAAGAGTCAACCTAAACGAGCATACGCCGAAAGGTTAAGCTGATACGGCCCGAATCAACAGTTGTGGTCTTGGTAATGCTATGCTTCCAAAACGTTTGCGTATCCCCACGCATGACAAGCAGCTGACCTGACTTAAGATAGAGCGCAGCTTTGACAGGCTTGTTTTGGTGTCTAATAGTTTTGTGTTTAAAGACAAACTTGCGTGTGGCGCCCAAAGACAGCGCTGCAATAACAGGACGATCGCCTAGCTCCTTTTCATCGTCAGCATGGTAGCCCATACCCTCAGCTCCTGACGGATAATAGTTAAGCAAGCAGGAGTTAAAATTGGCCTTAATACCTCGCGCTAGTAGTAATTTCTCGATAAGTTGTTTCACATGAAACACAGCGTCTGACCAAGGAATGCTCGAATGCGTATGGCCTGAATAGCGATAGCTTGTGCTGTCGTCACCCATCCAGACAATTTTGCGGCTAGTGATATGTGTCTTGCCAAACAAAGTCACACGATCAGATTGCCAAGGCAGGTCAGCCAACAAAGCTTCGTATAATGCATTAGCGTCCTCAATCACCACACCAAAATCATTTAAAATACCATCACAGGGTAGTAAATTGTGCTGAGGGGTGAGCGGGAACAAATCAGTCATAGGGCATCTAGAGTCAGTCCATTGTAAGCGTAACTGATATTAATTTTGCGCAGCCTCTGGCTGCAACGACACAGCACGCAAGAAAAATTGATATCAGTTGCGCGTTAAAATTAAATGTATCTGTTTTATTTAGTATACCCTCTAGATTAAAGATGTTGTTTACTTGTCATTGAAGTCTTTTAGGATGAGCTTAGCGCATTCTTCTGGCGCTTCTACAGGGAGTAGATGTCCATTTTCAGGCATAACGATCAGCTGATCTGCAGGGACGAATTTTTGCCAATTTTTGCGGACTTGATCGTTAATAAAAATAGTGGGTTTACCGATAATTAAGGTATAAGGAACGGTGGTCTTTTTTAGGGCGTCGTCGATATAGGGTATGCCAAAATAGCTTGCCAATTCTTGCTTTGGACTAAAAATAAAGCGGTAACTGCCATCGTCTTGCTGCTCAAGGCTTTGCTCAGCAAAGAGGTGCAAGTGCTCGTCTGAGATACGACGATAGGCATTTTTGCTACGTAAGTTATCATAAAGCTCTGCTACACTTGACCAAATATTTTGTTTATTCAGCGCGCTTTTAAAGGGTTCTCGAGTGAGCAGAACCTTACGAGGAATGAGCTTGTATAGCCTTGCTTGGCGTTTTGTAAAAGTCACAGGCTCAATTAAATATATCTTTGAGAACAGATCAGGACGTTTAGCCGCTGCCATCGCGGTCGCAGTCGCGCCTTGTGAATGACCGATACCGACTACAGGCTTATCTTGCGTCTGCTCCAAAAACTTAATAAGAAGATCGGCATCCTGCTGGCGAGTCAACACTTTTGCCTTTGGCTTATCATACCAATAGCCGCGCATAGCCAGCGCGCTGATATCAAAATCTGTGGAAAGCTGGGTGAGCAGCGGTTTGTAATTACCGACAGTAAAGCCATTACCGCCATAAAAATGAGCAGGCGCGCGCTTAGTATTTGTATGTGCGCCAAGAGTACTTAAATCGTAATACCGCGCTTTTTTCTTTTTGAGGGTAATCGGTTTGGCAAAATCTTGCATGACAGTACTATCCTTATACTTTGTATTCGTTTAACTTTATAATGGTTTAGTTATCTTCACCTAAGAACCCACCACTTTGACGCTGCCACAAGCGCGCATATACACCACCGAGCGCGAGTAACTCCTCATGGCTACCTTGTTCGATGATCTGGCCTTGCTCCATAACCACCAAGCGATCTAGAGCGGCAATCGTTGAGAGGCGATGGGCAATCGCGATGACCGTTTTGCCCGTCATAATATCGTTTAGACTCTCAGTAATAGCAAACTCAATCTCAGAATCAAGGGCACTGGTGGCTTCATCTAATAACAAAATCGGCGCGTTTTTGAGCATGACGCGCGAGATAGCGATACGCTGACGCTGACCGCCTGAGAGCTTAACCCCGCGCTCACCAACATGAGTATCAAGACCTGTATTGCCTTTATCATCGTATAAGTCTTTGACAAAGTCCCAAGCCTGCGCTTGTTTGGCGGCAGTTATAATCTCGTCATCGCTTGCATCAGGGCGACCATAGGCGATGTTTTCGCGGACGGTACGATGAAGTAAGGAGGTGTCTTGGGTAACCATACCGATTTGCTGACGCAGGGACTCTTGAGTGACCTTGTCAATGGCTTGTCCATCGATACAGATTTTGCCACTATCGACATCGAAGAATCTTAAGAGCAAATTGACCAGTGTTGATTTACCTGCGCCTGAGCGCCCAACCAGACCGATTTTTTCGCCTGGTTTGATATCGAGATAAAAGTTATCTAGTAGTTTAACTTGTGACAAGTTTGATGCGGCAACCGTTTTGACCTCATTGATACGCGCCCCTTCAATATCGCCATTCTCCTCACCTTCATAACTAAAATCAACCTGATCAAACACAATATGACCATCAGTGACTTTTAGAGTGGGCGCATTTGGTACATCGATAATAGTTTGCGGCGCTGATAACGTGCGCATACCGTCTTGTACCGTACCGATACTCTCAAACAAGCTAGCGGTTTGCCACATGATCCAGCGGGTCAGACCGTTTAGGCGTAGTGCCATCGCCGTCGCCGCAGCAATCGCGCCGACGCCAACGGCGCCTTGTTGCCACAAATAAAGACCGATACCTGCGGTACTACTGACCAAAATCACGCTAATGAGATGAGTTGAAACCTCCAAATAGCTTACCCAGCGCATTTGCGCGTGTACCGTACCCAAAAACTGACCCATCGCATTTTTGGCATAACCTAGCTCACGGCGTGAATGACTAAACAGCTTGACGGTCATGATATTGGCATAAGCGTCGGTAATACGTCCAGTCATGAGTGCGCGAGCATCTGCTTGTACGATAGCAGTTTGTTTTAATTTAGGAATAAAATACCACATCGTCAAAGCGACTAAGATGAACCAAACGATAAAAGGTATCAATAATAGGCTGTCTAAATTAAATAAAATGACGCCCGTGGTAATAAAATAAACGGTAACGTACATAAACATGTCGGTGACCGTCATCACCGTATCACGTACCGCAAGCGCCGTTTGCATCACTTTGGCTGAGACGCGCCCTGAGAACTCATCTTGATAAAACTGCATCGACTGCCCAAGCATACGCTGATGAAAACGCCAGCGCATCTGCATGGGGAATACGCCTTGTAAGGTCTGAAAATGAATAAACGACGATAAGGCAATCCAAAAGGGGCTAACTAGCATCACTGCAAACATAAGCAGGAGCATATCGCCTTTGTTTAGCCATAGATTTTGCGGGGTATAAATCCCAAGCCAATCGACAATATCGCCAATCCAAGCAAACAGCATAGCTTCATAAACGCCAATACCCGCTGAAAGCACCATAAACAGTAGCAGCCAGCCACGCAGGCCTTTGGTACAGGCCCACAAGAACTTTAGCAGACCATCACGAGGCGCAGGTAGCGGCATTGGAGATTCAGGAAAAGCGGGCAGACGGGTTTCAAAAAAGCGAAAAAGTGCATTCATAGGTAGCAAACAGACAGTAGTATCAGCGTACAAAAACCAGCATTAGTACTCGCGGTTTTGTACCTTTACTTTTAGGATTAGAATAATCGGATATTTTATCAAACTTCATTATCAGGCTTGCAGGCTAATTGTAAGCTGGGAGCGACTGATGAGGGTACTTTTAGTTGTCAGGACTATTTAGAGGTACATATAAGTGAGTTGAGATATAATCATTGCTGATTATGAAATATATTGTTACATTCTCTACTGACTTAATTTTGAAAACATTAGGGCGTGTTGAACATTAGAATCAAATTGATGGCAAAAAAAATAGCGAACGGGTAATCTTTAAGTTCTCACACAAA
>CANLXO010000013.1 GCA_947495055.1 uncultured Psychrobacter sp.
AGCTTGTCAAACTATGAAAGTGTTGATAGTTAAGTAATTATATCGATATCACCTTTATCCTTGATTCAGTTAGGATAAGTGATACTTAGTCAAATAAGTAAAACCAACAGACTCATATCTAACCCCCTTTGCTGACGACAATAGCACGATGGCACCACCTGATCCCTTCCCGAACTCAGAAGTGAAACATCGTTGCGCCAATGGTAGTGTGGCTCCGGCCATGTGAGAGTAGGTCATCGTCAGCTCTCTATTCCAAAAACCCCCGACATTAAGTTGTTGGGGTTTTTTTATGGCTGATACTTAGTAATTACTGAATATTAGTGTATACTTCGTTTACACTCCAGACATATTGTGACACTTGATAGACAAATCAGATTGTGCTTATATTTTGCTAAAATGATTTGACTTATATCATTATAATTGATATTTTTGTTTGGTGTTTTTTAAGTCTGCAACTTATATCTACTTTTAAGACTAGTAGATAAATCGTAGACATCAAATGAAGTGAACACTCACTTTTTCTATTAATTATCAAAAGGAATTGGTAATGAGACTTGCCCCTCTCTTTTCAATCGGTGCTCTAGCTGCAATGAGCTTATTAGGTTGTTCTAATCAGTCCGATACAGCGGGTGACGACACTGCTGCAACGACTGAAACTGCCTCTCAAGAAACAACCACTCTACGTTTTTCACATTTTTGGCCTGCCACCTCTAACATCAGCAAAGAAGTCTTTGAGCCTTGGGCTAAAAAAATTGAAGATGAGTCTGGCGGTCGCTTAAAAGTTGAGCTTTATCCTTCGGCGACACTAAGTAAAGCCGATGTTACCTACGAAGCTGCGGTTAAGGGTACTATTGATATTGGCTCACAAGTCCAAGGTTACACTGCTGGACGTTTTCCGCTAACTCAAATTACTGAATTGCCAGGTTTATCTAACTCTGCTACTCAGATGGGCTGCATGATGCAGACGCTGTATGATGACGGTACTATCGCTGGTGAATACGAAGACTCACACGTACTGTTCATGTATGGTGTTGGCCCTGGTGCCTTGCATACTACTGATAAGCTAATCCGTACTCCATCTGACATGGAAGGTCTGCGTATCCGCCGTCCGTCAGCGGTCGCTGGTGACATTATCGAGAGTATGGGCGCATCTCCTGTTGGTCTACCTGCTAATGATATGTATACCTCTCTACAGCGCGGTGTTGTTGATGGTTTGAGTTTCCCATGGGAAGCGGTTACAACCTTCAAAATTGATGAGCTAACTAAATATCACACCAACCTTCCGCTATATACCTCTGGTCTTATGGTTACTATGAACCAAGACACTTATGATGGTTTGTCTGACGATCTCAAAAAGATCATCGATGACAATTCAGGTATGGCAATGGCCAAAGAAGTCGGTCAGATGTTCGACAAACACGACCAAGTTGCTATTCAAGCTGCCAGAGATAATGGTGATGAAATGGTTGATATCCCTGATCCATTAAATGATCCTGATTGGAAAGGTCCTCTTGAAGCAGGTACACAAAAGTATCTAGATGACGTCAATGCTCTAGGTTTAGATGCAGATGGTGTCTATGAAAAAGCTAAGGCTGCTAGTGCTGCTTGTGCAACCTAATTAACTTGAGGCAATGACAACATGGCATTTTTGGTTAGAATCAGCACTCTTATCTCTAGGTTATGCCAATTAATAGGTGGTATTAGTCTCGTAGTCATCGTTCTTGTCACTATTGCAGACGTAGTAGCACGCTACGTCTTCAAAATGACAGGCGGTGAGTTTGGTTTTACGGTCAAAGGTAGCGTTGAGATTGTCTCTTACTTCATGCTATTTTCCCTGTTGGCCGCTTTTGCAGCTTATGTTGAGCGGTCTCAAATTATCGTTGATGTTTTCACTCAAAAAATGTCCAAGGCTATGAAAGGCTATATGATGGGCGTTTTCATGATCGGCTTTTTCTTCATTGGTCTGGTGTTTACTTGGGGACTATATGAGAGCGTTCATGATGCTATAGAGTTTGGTAAGGTCACTCAAGATCTTAGAATCTCTATGGTACCTATCTACGCGCTGAGTTCATTTTTGAGTTTTTTACTGGCTATCCGCTCGCTAATTGAAGCCATCAACATATTTAGAACAGGCGAATTCTATGACGCCGAGGAGACAGGCGCATGAGTCCAGAAATTATCGGTGCAATTGGTTTAATATGCATGATTCTGCTGGTAGTCGTAAGAGTACCTGTTGCACTTGCAATGTTAGGCGTCGGTTTGGTTGGATTTGGTGCAGTTACCAGTCCTAGTGGCGCTCTACAAATGCTTAAAGACATTCCTGTTGATGTATTAGCAAAATATGACTTTAGCGCTATTCCATTGTTTATTTTGATGGGTGTTTTTGCGACCCATTCAGGTATGGCAAGTAAGTTATTTGACTCTACTAGAGTAATATTCGGTGGTGTACGCGGTAGCCTTGGGATTGCCGGTATTGGATCTTCTGGTATTTTTGCTTCTATATCAGGGTCGTCTTTAGCCACAGCCTCTACTATGACTCGCGTGGCTTTGCCGCAAATGGAGAAGTACGGTTATCAGCCTGGTTTTGCTTGCGGTATTTTAGCTGCTGGCGGTACGCTTGGTATTATGATTCCACCAAGTATTGCACTACTGGTCTATGCTATTTTAACCGAGCAATCGGTTGGCGATATGTTTATCGCCGGCTTCTTGCCTGGTATTTTAGGCATGGTGATGTACTCAATAACGGTCATGATTATGGTGCGCTGGAAGCCGCATTTAGCTCAGCGCGGTGAGCGTACGTCATGGAAGGAAAAAATCCTTTCTTTGACAGGTCTTATTCCGTTTGGATTTATATTTGTTGTTATTATTTTTGGTATCTTCTTTGGGTTATTTACACCTACTGAAGGTGCAGCTGTCGGTGCTTTTGTATCTTGGCTCTATGCTGCTGCCAAAGGCATGCGTTTTAAAGGCCTTAAGCAGTCCTTAGTTGAGACACTCGCGTTATCAGCCGTTGTGTTCTTTATGCTACTCGGTGCTGAGGCACTTGGGTATTTTATCTCAGTATCGCGATTGTCTTATACCTTAGCGTCTTGGATTGGCGGTTTATCAGTTAGTCCTATGATCGTTCTAATTTGTATTTTGATTATGTACTTCTTGCTAGGCTTATTTATGGACGCCTTAGCAATGCTAGTCATTACTATTCCAGTCGTTTATCCCATTATTTTAGCACTTGGGTTTGATCCGGTATGGTTTGGTATTATTGCGGTATTAACAGTAGAGCTTGGATTGATTACGCCGCCAATGGGTATGAATATCTTTGTGATTAAAGCAGTTGCCCCGCATATCAAGCTTGGTGATATGTTTAAGGGAGTAGCGCCTTTTATTGTTTCAGACGTGATACGTTTGGTAATTTTGGTCGCTTTCCCTGCTATATCCTTAGTCTTACTCAGCTAAAACAGTGATAGCTAAAGCAGTCTAAGGAGAGCCACATCGTTATTATGACGATGTGGCTTTTTTGTGTATGGTGTTTTTGTTGTTTATTGATACAAATTTATAGCGACCTAACAGTAATAGATTTACCAAAAACTTTTACTAATCAAAGTGGCGGATATAGTAGACTGAGCAAAGTTTATGTTTTATCTCTCCCCAAAAGCTGACGAGTAAAGTTATGGCTGTTGATTTTAGTAAAACCTTAATCGTTGCAATATCAGCAACGGCTTTGTTCGATTTGTCAGAGTCTGAGAATCACCTAGCTGATTTATTGCAGCAGTCCCCTAAGAGTGCTATCAGTAAATTTCGCAGCTATATGGCAGCACGCGAGAACGATGATCTGAGTATAGGGGCAGGATACCCTTTGATTAAAGCGTTACTTAATCTAAATGCATATTGCGATACTGCTGCTTTGGTAGATAAGACAATCGAAGCGCCTTTAGTCGAAGTGGTCATCGTATCCAAGAGTAGTCCAGACACGGGAATTCAGGTACTAAATGCCATACGTGCACACAAGTTAAATATCTCGCGATCTGCATTTATATCAGGAAGTCCTGTTGCGCCTTATATTGATGACTTTAAGGTTGATTTATTTTTGACGACCAATCGCGATGATGCGCAGCAAGTGACAGATGCCAATATCTGCGCTTGTGCCATATTAGATGCCACGCCTGTCAATACTTATGAGCTTGATACTGAGCAGTTGCGTATCGCCTTTGATGGGGATGCGGTGTTGTTCGATGATTCAGGCGAGCTATTATACAAACAAAAAGGTCTACGCGCCTTTCATGATCGTGAAGCTAAAATGAGTGATATGCCGATTGAAAAAGGGCCTTATGCTGAACTACTCATTAAGCTCTCAAAATTACAATCTCGATTGCCTACGTTGTTAGAGCATAGCCCTGTAAAAATTGCGCTGGTCACAGCGCGTAATGCGCCTGCCGATCTGCGCGCTATAAAGACGCTAAGAGAGTGGGGTGTCAATGTCGATATGGCGTTTTTTTTGGGTGGATTAAATAAAACTGCTATTCTTAAAACCTTTGCTCCACACATATTTTTTGATGATTCAATCAAGCATATTGATGCCGCGCGGCAGTTTGTACCAACTGCCTTAGTGCCTTATCATTCAAGCTCACTCTTACATAATAATAATTATCTAAAAGAAGTTAAGGATGCATCATCATTACTATTTAAGCCTGTACAACAACCTGTTATGGCAGTTACTCAATAAGTTCTTGTACTATTAAGTTCTTGTACTATTTATGGCAGTAATATTTTGCAAAAGCCTACAAGCAGTAAAGGGGGTTATATGCTCATCACCAGAGAATATATATGAATTGGTCAGCTTTATTTGATTTAATCATTGCAAGACTAAAGCAAGTTTTTGGTCTTTATGCTTTTGTGCTTGTCCCTATGTGGGGTATGTTTTTTTTGAATGAAGTGTTCTTATTTGGATTGTGGAATATCTTTGGTATCGTCCCACGCGCGTTAGATGTCGGTAGTATGATAGGGGTGTTTGCATCATGGACTATGCATGGCAATTTTGCGCATCTACTTGGCAACAGCATAACCTTACTACAGATTCTGTTCTTATTTGGATTGTTCGAAAATAATGCTTATCGCACGACGATAAAACTCATTATCGCATCAGGAGCTGTGACTTGGATAATAGGATCGCCGTTATCTATCCATATCGGCGCATCAGGACTGTGCTTTGCTATGCTTGGGTACATGATAGGCGGCGCACTATTTGCACGGCGCTGGGGTTATTTGATAGCTTGTATTGTGATGGGAGCTGGATATTGGCTGACTATAAAACAAGGATTGATGCCGCAAGAGGGCATCTCGTTTGCTGCGCACTTTGGTGGTCTGTGCGCAGGCTTATTGATAGGGGCAAACTCAAAACATGATTATACCGCGTTGACTAGAAGACGCTGATGATCAAAATATTTGCAAAAGAGCCTTCTTACGATATGTATAGGACTATCGACTAGCACCACTATGACATCTCTCTAGCCTTTATTCGTACAGACATTAATGTATAGCAGATCATCGGTTGCAAGCTCTCGCCATGCTGTGGTTTGCTCGACGTATTCTCTTACATCAAGAGTATTACCTTTTTCTGGAATAATATAGTCTGCTCGTGCAGGCGCTGCACAATCAATCACTTGTGGAATCTGTTGTACGCTTCTGCGCCTCTCAAACAAATACAAGTTAACCAAATATATATCTGGATCGTCCACTTGAGCGACAGCATTGCCACTATCTGCTGCTATAAAACGCAGAATATGAGGTTTGATGTAAGACCAGGGACGAAACCATTCTGTACTCTCAGCAGTTTTGACTACCGTCACGCCATCAGGTAGCTTAGCAACTTGCTGCGGATACCAGTTGTACTCTTGGTTTATCTGAAAAGCAAACATACCAATAGCGGCAAATAAAGGAATAAGCCATTTAGGGGCGCGCTTGCCTGCCAGCTTACTCAAGTGAGTTATAATCAGTGCCAACCCAGCCATACCAAAGGCAGCAGCTATGGTAGCAATAAACTCAAAAAGCATAGAATTTCCTTAATACGATAAATAGAATTGTACAATAGCTATAGGCTAAAAAAATCACTCACAAGCAGCTGCTGCCTGTGAGTGATCGTTAGTGTAGCAAATATAGGTCACTGACGTGATGTATACCTAGCGGCTTAGTGGTCAATTGCTCCGCCAGCACCGCGTGGTGAACGTACGCTTTCAACCAATTCTTGGATATGAGCTGGTGGCGGCGCTGTTGCGTAAGAGACTGCAAAGGCTACTGCAAAGTTAATCAATGCACCAATCGCACCAAATGATAGTGGTGAGATACCAAATAACCAGTATTCAGCGGTATCTGGGAAGTTAGCAGTTCCGCCAACAAAGAACCAGCCTTTGAATACAAAGATATAGACTAAGGTGCTAATTAGACCTGCAAGCATACCAAAGATTGCGCCTAGGTTATTAATACGCTTAGAGAAAATACCCATCATGAGTGCTGGGAACAGTGACGCTCCTGCGATACCAAAGGCTAGAGCAACAACCTGAGCGGCAAATCCTGGTGGATTGAGACCGAGCCACGTTGCGACAACAATAGCAACACCCATCGAGATACGTGCAGCTAGTAGCTCACCTTTATCCGTGATGTTTGGATTAAGGTTACGCTTAATCAAATCATGACTGATGGCTGATGAGATAGCAAGCAATAGACCTGCGGCTGTTGATAGTGCTGCAGCCAAACCACCTGCTGCGATAAGACCAATAACCCATGGTGGAAGCTGCGCAATTTCAGGGTTAGCTAGTACTAAGATATCAGCGTTAACGTCAAGCTCATTACCTTCCCAGCCTGCGTCAGTGAAGCGTCCGTCGAGTGCTGCATCTTGTGTGGCGCGAGCGGTATCGACAGCTGCTGTTGCTGCAACTACGTCGCCACCATCAGTCTCTGCTGCAGTCAATGCAAGCTGAGCTGCACCAAGACCGCTATCGTTATAAAGCTGGATACGACCATCGTTGTTAAGATCATTGTACTTGATAAGACCCGTATCTTCCCACGTTTTCATCCAATCAGGACGCTGCTCATAAGTAAGTGCTGGCTGATCTACACCTTGTGGATAAACAGTATCAATAAGGTTCAAACGTGCCATAGCACCAACAGCAGGCGCTGTGAAGTACAAGAGAGAGATAAAGACTAGAGTCCAACCGGCTGTCCAACGTGCATCAGCAACTTTAGGAACCGTGAAGAAGCGAATGATAACGTGCGGTAGACCTGCTGTACCTATCATAAGTGATAAGGTAAATAGCACCATGTTAAGCTTGTTTGGTACATCAGCAGTATAAGCAGTAAATCCAAGGTCAGTGACGACCTGGTTAAGCTTAGTCAAAATAGGTACACCTGATTCAACATGGTTTGAGAACAAACCTAAGCCTGGAATCGGATTGCCAGTCAATTCAAGTGAGATAAAGACTGCTGGGATAGTATAAGCAATCATTAGAACCACATACTGCGCAACCTGCGTGTAGGTAATCCCTTTCATACCACCAAGTACCGCGTAGAAGAAAACAACGACAGCTGCGATAAGTAGACCAGTTGTGTTTTCAACTTCCAAAAAGCGTGAGAAGGCAACACCGGCACCAGTCATCTGACCGATAACGTAAGTGGTTGATGCGACAATCAAACAAACCACGGCAATCATAGCCGCTGTTTTTGAGTAGAAGCGATCGGCGATAAAATCAGGAACCGTAAACTTACCGAACTTACGTAAGTAAGGCGCTAATAGCATAGCGAGTAGAACGTAACCGCCTGTCCAACCCATCAAGTAAGTTGAGGCGCCATAGCCACCTGCAGCAATCAAGCCTGCCATTGAAATAAACGACGCAGCACTCATCCAATCCGCGGCGGTTGCCATACCATTGACGACAGGGTGAACACCACCGCCTGCAACGTAGAATTCACTGGTCGTTCCAGCACGTGCCCAAATTGCGATACCGAAGTATAGCGCAAAGGATAGGCCTACAAAAATAATGTTAATCGTAAATTGACTCATGCTCTATTCCTCGTCTACGCCATATTGTTTATCTAGCTTATTCATACGCCAAGCGTAAAAGAAAATTAAGATGATAAAGACGCCAATGGATCCTTGTTGAGCAAACCAAAAGCCTAGGTCGGTACCACCAATTTTGATACCAGCCAATAAGGGACGTAAAAGAATAGCGAAGCCATAAGATACTAAGGCCCATATAAATAGGCTACCTAGAATAAGACGGACATTGGCACGCCAATAACCCGATGAATCGTTGTGGTTCTCCATAGGACAACTCCTTTTGCCTAACATAAAAACAAGATGTTTGATTAAAAGCTAACCAGTCATTGTGATTTAACATTTATCGCCGCAAGCGATCTGATATTGTCTACATCAAAGCTTTAAGACCTTGTACAGACTGCTAAATCATAATGACCCGAAATACTGCCAATCAATTGTATCAGTGGGGTGAGTAATGTTGATACTCTCTATCAGCTCAAAATCACGCTATAAAGAGTAGTGATTATAATAGCGGTTAATATACTGCTACCAGTATCGGATAATGTTCCAAATCCAATGTGGATTTCATTTTTGGAACAGCAGCCCATCTACTCGCTTGTTAATGACTATACTGGACAGTCATAAACCTATTAGGAATATATACAAAATTGGGTCAATTAACAATAAGTAATTTAAAATTACTTTAACGTAACGAAGTACGTAGTCTGTAAATATATATGGCATAAGAAACGAAGTATCTGCTCAAAGACCGCCATACTGTGCTATCAGCACTAAAGTTATAAAATTAGCTTGCTAAAAATTTTACAAAAACTAAAATAAATGTTTGTTATTTATTTAGTGAATACTTCTACAAATGTAGCTTTTGACAAAAATCTAGCTAGATTTAATGATTTAGCAGAATCTTGTTCTGGCTAGATTTATAACGTGCTATGTGTTATGCAGATTACATGTTATTAGTGAATGAATACTTTAAATGAACCATAAAAAAACCGCCCTTATCATTGAGAGCGGTTTTTTTGATGCTATATAGAGCTAATATTGCTAAAACTACATATTAGGATAGTTTGGACCGCCGCCGCCTTCTGGCGTTACCCAAGTGATGTTCTGCGATGGATCTTTGATATCGCAGGTTTTGCAATGAACGCAGTTTTGCGCATTAATAACGAACTTAGCGCCTTCAGCATCTTTAACCACTTCATAAACGCCAGCTGGGCAATACAGACGCGCAGGCTCAGCATATAGTGGCAGGTTAATCGAAATAGGCACTGTTGGATCGGTTAATTTTAAATGCGCAGGCTGATCCTCAGCATGGTTGGTATTGGAGATAAATACTGATGATAGCTTATCAAATACCAGCTTGCCATCAGGCTTAGGATAGCTTGGCTGATAAGCATGAGCTGCGCGCTCTAAATGATGATAATCATGCGTGTTGTCGCGGATAGTCAATGGCATCTTGCCGCGCAGTACGTTTTGATCGATGAAATTAAACGCGCCGCCCATCCATTGGCCCATACGGTGCATGGCAGGTGAGAAGTTACGCGCCTCATAGTTGTCTTGGTACAGCCATGACTCTTTATACATAGTACTATAAGCCACCACTTCGTCATGCTGACGACCCGCTTGTACCGCCTCAAAGACTGCTTCTGCGGCAAGCATACCTGACTTCATTGAGGTGTGAGTGCCTTTGATTTTGGCAGGATTTAAGAATCCAGCGTCATCGCCAGCTAATACGCCACCTGGAAAAGTGAATTTCGGTAGTGAATTGAGACCACCTTTAGTCAAGGCACGCGCGCCATAAGAGATGCGCTCACCACCCTCTAAAATATCACGAATCAGCGGATGTAGTTTTAGACGCTGCATCTCATCAAATGGTGACATGTAAGGGTTTGAGTACGAAAGATCAATGACCATACCAAAGCTGACTTGGTTGTTTTCGGCAAAATATAACCACCAACCGCCAGAGGAACCTGTATCCGTTAGCGGCCAACCTGAACCGTGTAATACAACGCCTTCTTCATGTTTTTCAGGCTTGATATCCCAAAGCTCTTTGAGACCGATACCATAATGCTGTGGGTCAGAGTCATTATCGAGACCAAAACGGCTAATGAGGCGCTTGCCTAAATGACCACGGCTGCCTTCACTAAAGATAGTATACTTAGCGAGTAGCTCATACCCTGGCTCAAAACTTGGTTTGGCTTCGCCATCAGCGGCTACGCCCATATCACCTGTTAAAATACCTCTAACAGAACCATCATCGTTGTATAGAATTTCAGATGCTGGGAATCCTGGGAACATCATAACTTCAAGCTCTTCTGCTTGCTCAGCGAGCCAGCGCACCACGTTAGCGAGTGAGACGATGTAGTTGCCATGATTATGCATACTGGCAGGTACGATAGCGTCAGGTAGCTTGGTAGAACGAGTCGCAGAACCGAGCATATAAACCCGATCTTCGGTCGCAGGGACGTTAAGCGGAGCGCCTTTTTCTTTCCAATCAGGAATCAGCTCGTCTAAAGCACGCGGCTCAATGACAGCACCTGATAAGATATGCGCACCAAACTCAGAGCCTTTTTCGACCACACAAACCATAAACTCATCATTACCCGCCGCAATAGCTTGCTGACGCAAACGAATGGCGGCTGAGAGACCCGCAGGACCACCGCCGACGACGATGACATCAAACTCCATCGACTCGCGTTCAACCTCAGGCTCTTGCTCAACAACCGGCTCTTCTTCGATGACAGGCTCTTCAGCGATAGGTTCTTCAACGGCTGGTGTTTCATCGATAGGCTCGACAGCAACGGGCTCTTCATTGACAGTAGGCTCTTTAACTTGCGCGTTTTGTTCTGCAACAACGGGTTCTTCAGTCACTGGCTCAGACGCCACTTCGACAGGCTCTTTAGTAGAGTCACTCTTACTAATATCAGTAGGCGCAGCAAAACTAGTTTCTTGATCTACAGTCGTCTCTACTTCTGTGATCGGTTCAACGCTGTCCGTCTTAGTCGTATCAAGTGTGGTTGCTTGCGTGTCAGTATTGACAGTCTCGGCATCCACAACTGGCGTTTGCTTATCTTGTTCTTGCATAGCTACTCCTGAGTTCTTAATGGCTTATCTATGGACATTACGAGCGTCGCAATTAAATAATGAAGCTTGCAGCACTGTTAGGACTGCCCGATAAAAAGGGTCTTTAGGTATCAAGTGACAATCTTGCGGTTTGCATGCTTATGCTTTATATATCAATCTTTAAGTATAAGCATATAAAACTAAAATTTGGTTAGGCCAATTCGGTTGAGCTTAGTATCCTAGCATTTAAAGCAATGCCGATACATGTGACCTTTTAAAAACGTTACTCATTATAAAAGAAAAGTCGTACAAACACGATACGCATTTATAACTATCAGTGTTATGGTGACATTACTAGACTGGATGTAAAACTGAGTCATAGCTACATCATAACTGAAACTAAATTTGATAGCAGCAATACCTATAGCAAACTTTAGCGAATCATTAGGGAATAATGAGATGAATAACAATGATAGCGATACCAAGAACCATACCATTAATGGCGCTCAGACCGCGCACAATATGCCTTCTAACTTAAATAATATGGAGGCTTTAGATCAGTATTTAAAGGCAGAAGCTGGGACTCGGCAGGGCCGCAGTATACCGCCACTTGCAGACTGGCATCCTGAGCAAACCGTAGATATGGACTTAACGATCAAAGCTAATGGCGAATGGTGGCACGAAGGGGGCCATGTGACCAGAGAGTCATTGGTGAGCTTGTTTGCCACTATTTTATGGGTAGAAGAAAAAAACGGCGATTTGGTTTATTATCTAAAAACGCCTGTACAAAAAATGCGCATTACTGTTGAGGATGTACCTTTATTTATTAATGATATTGGCATCGTTAATGAAGACGGTGAACAGTGGCTTGAATTCACTACCACGACAGGCGATGTGGTCAGATTGGACGACGAGCATCCAATCACGCTACGTCATTATGATAATAACGACAGCCAGAGTAACGAGAGTGCTGACAAGTCAAACGTGCGCCCCTATATGCCAGTGAGAAACGGCTTGGAGGCACTTATTGGTCGCAATGCCTTTTATCATCTCGTCGAGATTGGTACGCTGAGCGAGCAAGACGGTGAGACTATATTAACTTTGCAAAGCGGCGGTAAATCATATGAGCTATCTATGCCATCTGACTGATGCTACTTGTGAATAAGGCGGTTTGTGAAAGGCTTTTTGGCTATTGGTTAAATGCCAAGGGGATTATATAATTGCCTCTACGTTTATATCTGGTAACTATGACTATGATGACATCATGAGTACTGCTAAACACAAAGAGGCCAGTGCGCCAATCGGCTTGTTCGATTCAGGTATTGGTGGCCTGTCTGTCTACTTGCATTTGGCCGAGCAACTGCCAAACGAGCGTTATATCTACTACGCTGATACCTTGCATGTGCCTTATGGCAATCGTGATAGCCAAGATATTGAAGCTTTGACACTGACAGCGGTGAAATGGCTGCATCAGCAAGGCTGCAAATTGATCGTTATCGCTTGCAATAGCGCTTCTGCTCATGCCTTGCAAACCGCTCGCTTGCATTACCCAAACCTACCTATTGTCGGTCTTGTGCCAGCGCTTAAGCCTGCAGTTCTAGCCAGCAAAAGTGCTCATGTCGCAGTACTAGCGACCAAAGCGACGCTAGATGGCACTTTACTCAATCAAGTTATTAGTGATATCGCTCTACCTAATCAAACCAAAGTCACTAAGTATTTTGACCCCAATCTCGTCCCTTGGGTTGAGGCTGGCATGCCAGAGGATAGCGTCACCGCTGAGCATTTACGCCATCAGCTTGACGTGTTTGCAGAGCAAGGCGTGGATCAACTGGTCTTAGGCTGCACGCACTATCCGTTTTTTAGAACCTACTTGCAACAGCAAATTGCAGAGCAAAATCTGTCTATTCAAATTGTTGACTCAGGGCACGCTGTCGCTGAACGGGTCAAGCAGCTGCTGGCAAGTCATCACCTACTTGCGCCGTCTGCTAGCGTTTTAGCGCCCCAATCCTTGAGGGAAGTCGTAGAGTCCTGTCCTATAGACGTTCATACTCAGCGACCCCTTATTTTTTATGCGAGTAAATACGATGACAAGCTTGGGCAACTGATTCAGCGTCTATTAGGCACGCGCGTATTCAAACTGTCACCGCTCATGACGTATCAAGAGCAAAATTTTACTACTATTGATAGTAAATCCAAGGCATCAACCCTAATTTAGTTAAGATAGAGTCTTTAAAGTGACAGTGACGATGATTTTGGCGATAATAAAATTCACACTCAAAAGCGAGTTGTGCTAGGCTACTTACATTCAAAATTGAATATAGTGATGTTAAATGAGCAGTGATGCCATCGCTGCTAAATATTAGAGGGGATTGTGCCAAATTACCGCTATCACATTCATGTTATACATGCTGACAACGATCAGTCTTTGATTTTAGATAGTGTAGCAATAGCTTTTCAAGAGCGTGCTTTTTTGACTTATGATGTCTCAAGTAAACTGCCAAAAGCCTCTTTATATGGGCGCCAATGCATTGAGGCTTGTGATTATGCGTTAATCATCATCGGTGACAGTTATGGCACCACGCAGCGTACTGGCATCAGTCAGATGCATCTAAGTTATCTAAGCGCCGAGGCTAAGCTAAAGCCGCTACTGATCGTTATAAAGACGCATCATCACGTTATCAGCCTTGAGCCCTCTTTAACAGAGTTTATCCGTACTGTCGAAAAACATGCAAAGTATGTGTATTACTATGATGAAAGTACTTATATTGAGCCGCTGCTGGTACAGGCGCATAATGATATTGTGAACAATCACAAGATCATGGGCAGCTGGACAAAGGCGCGCACGCAATCGCTACCTGAGTATGAGTCTGACATGCAAGCGCCGCGCAAAAGCTCAGTATCTACCAAAAACCAAGACGTTCGCTCTACTACTATCTCCTCTGCAACCGGCCTGAGCCGGCCTATCGTACTGACTGATATTTTTAGTTTTCAGTACAGCGCTCATGCGTATGAAGGCGGTAATCTGACAGAGGTGACCATGCCTATGGCTTTGATGTGGTCTGATATACTTCAAGCCCTTATCAAAATATCGCCAACCTTTTCAAGCTATGGTCTGCAAAGCAGCATCAATCGCCTAATCGCTAGCAAAGCTGAGAGCGATGTTCAGCAGCTTATGCCTAAGGTTCATGCAGTAACGCGCTGTCAAATGACGCAAAATGATCTCAATAGGTTACAGCGGCAATTAGTCGCCGCCAACTGGATTGAGCTGACGACCTTTGGTACCAGGGTCAAGCAAGAGCTTTGGAAGCTTACCTTTTATGCCAAAAGCTTATCTAAAGATCAGCAAGAGCTTGATCACAATCTATAGTGAGTAGCTAAGACTACGTTTTGTAATACAAAGCATACGAGCTAATGTTATCAATTTTGTAGTGAGTGATAGATAATATAAATAATGATTAATGACTAAAAAACACAAACCTATCAAGGAGAACATAATGACTGATTCTAAAAGAGATGATTTGAGAAAAGATATCGACAATCTAGAAAACCAGATGCATGACGCGGATCAGTTTCGCACGTTAGAAGAACAAGTGGCTGATATGAAGCGCCGCGGTATCGATCCTAGTGCAGCCTACAAAGATCTAGACAGAAAAGAAGAAGATGACGATTGGGGCGATGCCACTTGGAGAGAAAACGGTAAATGGGAGCCCAAAACTCCAAATGATCTCGATGATAAAGCTCGTGAGAATTGGGATGGCGACAATGGTGAACCTAATCCACCGCCTATCGTATAATTTTAAATTCTGACTTATTAAAACCAGTATAAAAAGAGCCACACTATTATTAATAGCGTGGCTTTTTCTTATCTTCGATTTATAAAATCGGCGTTTTAATCAATGCGTACTAAGCGCGTTACCCCATCACCGCCAACAACGCGGCGGTAGCGAACGGTATTCGCTGGCGCGGGTGATGAATATGAGGGCGCACTTGGCGCAATCGTCGTCTGCCGTTGAATCAACTGACCCATACGATCAGCTGGTGCTGGGGTTAGTGGACGTGCGCCTGCTGGTTGCCCATATTGATTAGTGTACTGCGTGCGGCTTGGCGCGGTGCTACCGACGATAGTACGATAAAAATTCTGTCCTGCGCGCCCGTCAGCGGGGAAGATACCACGGCTAGTTTGATACTGCTGGATGGCGGTGCGCGTATTATCACCGATGATGCCATCAACGCCGCCAATATCATAACCTGCATCCAACAGTGCTTGCTGAATGTCTTTGGCTTGCTGACGGCTAATACCAGGGTCATTGGTCGGCCATGCCGTGACAAAGTCGGTTTTACTACTGTCTTCGCGTGTAATCAAATCAGATAAATGCGCGATAGCTAAAGCGTAGTTTTCTGAAGCATTATAAGAATAAAAAGTATCGAAGTTTTTGCCGACTAAGAACGCAGGGCCATCAATGCCTGCTGGTAATAGCAATCCTGCGCTATTTAAATCATAAGGCAAAGAGCCACCGTTGGCTAACGTCAAGCCTTGATTACGCCAGTGGCTTATAGATTTTTTGTTTTTGCGGTCTGATGCTGCCCAGTAGCCATCAGGGAGCTTGACCTCATAACCCCAAGGCTCGCCGCTACGATAACCGCGATTGTCCAAAAAGTTAGCAGTGGAGGCGAGAGCATCAGGCACACTATTGACCAAATCACGACGACCATCACCATCAAAATCCACTGCCAATTCCAAAAAGGTACTTGGCATAAACTGCGTCTGCCCAAATGCCCCAGCCCATGAGCCTGTCATATCACTTGGCGCGATATCACCACGTTGGACGATCTTTAGCGCATTGGCAAATTCACCTTGAAAGTAGCTCTGACGACGATCAAAGCAAGACAAGGTGGCTAGAGATTCAAACAAAGGCTTTTTACCCAAAGTCTGTCCAAAGTTGGACTCTACGCCCCAAACGCCTAAAACATGCTCAGGCTTGACACCATAGCGTGATTCGATTTGGCGTAGGGTGTCGCCCCATTGACGCTTAGCGCGGATACCGTCCTCAACGCGCTCTTTGTCCACGAGTGCCGATAGATAATCCCAAACGTCCTTTTGAAATTCAGGCTGATAGTTGAGCGATTGAATCACGCTTGGATCTGGCTCATTTGGGCGGTAGTTATTAAAGGTGAAGCTATCGACTCCGCGAAACTTGCTAGAGTTTTTGAGTCCATCCAAGCACTGCTGAAACTCACTATTAGATAAGTAAGGGGCGTCAGGTTTGGCGGCCTGTGCGGTGCTGGCAATACTGATACCAATAGCGGCGGTCAATAGTGAGAGAGTAGATATGCGCATGAAAATATCCTATAAGTGGTAAAAGTGTCCGTATGAGTAGAGTAATCAAGCGTTCAGTATGATAAAGATGCTTTAGAGTACCCAATCCTATGGATAAAGAAAAGATGTTGAATCACCTCGTTACTTCTTATCACTTTGTTGTCACCTTCTGGTGAGTTTCAACTAGTACTGATATCAAACAGGTGGTGGTTTTATGGTAGTTAAATAGAGGTTTTTAGATACACTACCGAATGAGTTTTTTAATGCAAACCCAAAACCTCATCCAACTCCTTAACAAAGTCACGAATACGATCGGCATTTTTACCCAAGTCACTGCCACCTATACGTGATTTACTACGGATATCGAGCAGACGCTCATCACCTTGGTCTGTGACGCGTACGATAACATCATCTTGAAAGCCGAACCAAACCGTCGTGTCTGTGGCTTCAACGATACCTGTACTCGTATCAGTATCGACTAAATCCCAGCCCAAATTGTTTACTGCTTGTTGGCAAGCTTCTATCAATTCATTCTGCGATTGTGAGTAAGTAAGGGTTTGAATATCAGGGTACGCGTTGCGCTGTTGCTCGGCGCTCTCGCTACCCGCGTATTCAACAGGGTTTGGTGCATCAGCACGTAGCGGGGCGATAGCGACAAACTGCGGCGGATTGATCATATCGGTTGAGATGTCGTGAATGGGCGGAACGCTTTTGGCGGTGCTCAGCATACCAAGGGGGATGATGATGGCAATCAAAGACAGAGTGACCGCTAGCAGGACACTAGAGATAGTCAGCGTCTCTCGCTTAAACAAAGCTTGAATAGTCAGCATAATCAGCGCGATACCACCTGCTAGCATGCTAAAAGTAAAGCCTACAAAGGCGCTCCCTAGATCGACAATGCCAAACTTGTACAAGGGGCCTGGAAGCAGCACTAATAAAAAAGCAATCACGCTTATGAGACTGACGACAATTTTCATAAGGCTTCTCTTTGATTGATTCGTGGATCGCTTAATAGCCAAACGTGTTCAGTGACGCTAAGAGCGGCATTAGCATTTAGCGTCGAAGCATTATTTTCAAGCTCTGTGATGTGATAATCATTACTATAATACTGCTGTACTTGCTCACGGCTGACAGAAAATGGCGGGCCGTTTTTTTGGTTTTGATCATAATAAAGGGTAATCAATAGTTGCGTTGCGTTAGCACTCATCTGACGAATCTGCTCGCTATATTTTGGTCGCATATCAGCTGGCATAGCGATTAGCGCGGCTCTGTCATAGACCGCATTAATATGACCGATATCATCAGCCGTTAAGGCAAAGATATCAGCGACCCATAAAGTAATCATTTGATTTGCAAGCTTCCCTTGATAATATTTAATAGCGGAATTATCTGCATGCTGATGTACAGTTGGCGAGATATTCTGCTCAGCGAAGAAGGCTTGCACCGCGGATTCGACCAGCTCAATACCGACGACTTCATAACCTTGCTGCGCCAGCCAAGTCATATCCAACGATTTACCGCTTAAAGGTACTAATACTCGGCTACCTTTTTTCAGTTTTAGGGCCGTAAAATATTTGAGCAACAGCGGATTGACCTCAGACTTATGAAAGCCAATACGACCCTGACCCCAACGCGCTTGCCAAAATTCTGCATTCATACCGTTTTTCCTAATACTAAATCTTTCATCAGCGATTATCATACCGCTAAACGCAACAAAAAAGCCAAGCGTATTAACCCTTGGCTTTATCAATCATTAACAGTTTTAAGCGTTTATGCGACCATGTATTGACTAAACTCTTTGCGTAATTTGGCAAGCTTGGGCGGAATCGAGAAGTTACAATACGCCTGATTAGGATTTCTATTGAAGAAATCTTGATGCTCATCTTCAGCGGCGTAGAACTCAACAGCAGGATGTACTTCGGTGACGATGCCCAGACCCATGTCACGCAATTTGTTGATCGTGCGATCAACAGTAGGCTTTTGATCTTCGTCCGTATAGAACACCGCACTACGATATTGGCTACCGACATCGTTGCCTTGGCGATCCATTGTAGTAGGATCATGAGTGGCAAAAAACACATCAAGGATCACTTCTAACGGTACGACAGACTCATCATACTCTACTTTGACGACTTCAATATGACCACTATTGCCGCCGCAAACCGCGCGATAATTGGCCGTAGCCGCATCCCCGCCCATATAACCTGAGACGACAGATTGCACGCCTTTTACCGATAAAAATACGGATTCGGTGCACCAAAAACAGCCACCGCCTAATACGATCGTTTGCATAATTTGTCCTTTTATTATTAATGTGCGCTAGGGTCTTTATATGGTTGCAACTGCTTGATTTTCAATACTTCGTTGCCAAAGCAATACCCATTTAGCTTAGCAGGCGTACCAAACGTAATAAGTAACAAACAGTAATGTTATAATGAGCTTTTGCTACCTCTACTGTCTGCAATGCGTACCAAGCAACGATACTGTCATAACGAGCCGTCCCATGAGCCAAGCCAAGCCTACTATTAAACACGATACTATCTTTGATAAACCCTTTACTACACCGCTCGATAAAGCGGCGCGCTTCTCTTTCGATGAGCAAGTGGTCGCCTGCTTCCCTGATATGATTCGCCGCAGCGTGCCCGGTTACGGTCAAGTGCTCGCCATGCTACCGATATTCGCCCGTCGTCATTGCAAATATCGTCAGCAAAACGATAATGGGCAAAGGGTCAGCCGAATCTATGATTTGGGCTGCTCGCTTGGCGCAGCAAGCATGACGCTGGCGGGCGAGTTTGAGCCACATGACTTGCAAATCAAAGCGGTTGATATCTCCCCTGCGATGACAAACGAGGCAGCCACTTTACTGCATGATAATTATCCCGAGCATGACATTGAAGTGATTACCGCTGATATTCGCGATATCGAGCTTGAGCCTTGCGATATGGTCATTTTAAACCTCACATTACAGTTCTTACCCGCAGCGGATAGGGTAGCGGTATTAGAAAATATTTATAATGCGCTAGAGGAGGGTGGCATACTGGTGCTGACCGAAAAGACCCATGCGCTTGATGAGCAGTATGATGCATGGCTGGTCGAGCGTTATTATGATTTTAAACGCGCCAATGGCTATAGCGAGATGGAGATCAGTGGTAAGCGCAATGCACTAGAGAATGTATTAATTACCGATACTTTAGAGCAGCATCATCAGCGCTTGGATGAAGTAGGGTTTGCAAGGCATTTGACGTGGTTTCAGTTTTTGAACTTTGTTTCTGTGGTGGCGTTTAAGTAGAGTAGTTTGAGTGTTTTGAATGATTCGTGGGAGCTGATCTCGCTTTTCGCTATTATCTGATGGCTGGTATGAGGCGAGAGGCTAAGGTTTGGCGCGTCTCCTGCTCCGCGAGCCACCCCAAACCTGGCCCTCGCAACTTATCCAACCCAGCAGGATAGCCGCTACAATCGAGGCTATTGTCGAGATCGGTTTTTTTACGACTATTTGTCGTGGTTTGGCAAGATGGTATCTACGCCTGATTCAAATTTGAGCGTCGTTTGTAGGGTGTCGCCCCGCGCACCAATTCACAAGAATGATTATTTGTCGGTGCGCTAAGAAGAGGGGATTAATACTTGTTTCATGAGATTTAGCCTAAATTTATAATTACAGCTTTGTTATGAGTCATAGCATAATTTAAAATATCTATCATTTTTCCGATATTCTTATCCTTCGGTGTAAAATCATTAACTATCGTATCGCGTATTTTTTCGATTTCCTCATCAAAAATGACATTCCTATCAGAAGATCCAATCATATAATCTGTGTAATCCGACATCATGCCCCATAAACCCATATCATCATACAAATCTATCTGTTCTTGATTAAGTGGTGATACAGTTGGGGCTTCTGGATGGTTGAACCCCCACTGTAACATGTCGTTATAATCTTCTATATCGACATTAGCAGGTAGACAGAAAAAACAGTACTCAGGTATATTATTCACCTTCGTTGATCGGAAACCTAAATAATATTTAATTCTGCATTTACAGCACTAAATTTAACTATGACTACCTCGTCTCTATATAAAGCTTCTATCATATCGAAAGGAGGTTCTTCATAGTACCAGCCGTCGTCTTTTATGGTAACAAATCTTTGAAAGACAATTTCTTCAATGCTATCGTCTATATAACGCTCTCCCAAAAAATCATATATTTTTTCTTCATTTTCAGATTTTAGAATGACGTTATGAGTAGCTTGTTTATTGGGAAATAAAACTCTGGAGCTGACACCATTGCAGTCCGCGCCGTCGCCATATACTTCTAAGTACAAATCAGAGTCTCCTAGTTGCCTTTCAACGATTAGCTCCCAGTTGGCTTGTAGCCAGTCATCTTTAAAGGATTCAGTAGTATCTGAATTATCTAGTTCTTTAACTTTTGACCAATACAAACATAATAGGCTTGCGTAATCTTTTAGTATATTATTAATTATCATTTTATAGTATGCTCCAGTACTTTTTTCTCTTGATTAGTAGGTAATCTTTTATAACCTTTGGAACCTGGCAAAGAGTTTGGGAATTTTCTTTTCTGCATGACTCCAGGTGGTGCTTTAGGGTGGTTATTGGGAATATATTCTTTTACTCTAGATCTTGATATATCAACAACATTACCATTTTCTCTGGTTATTCTCATAGCTTTATCACCTTTGAGAGTAGTTCGAACTACAACCGAATCACTAGCGCCAACGTAGTCATTGTAAGCTTTAGCATTATCTGCCACTCTCTTATTAGCTTTTTCGATAGCAGCGGCTCTTTGAGCTTGTGCCGCTTTCGTGGCTTGAGCTGCTTTAATGCCTGAACCAGCTGCGCTACCCGTATAAACCCCTGCTGCCATGCCAGCGACTTGACCTGCTTTTGTACCTGCGCTATTGGGATCGGGCGTACCAGCAATCGCATCTGAAGCACCAAACGACCACATTTGGTTAAATCCGCCTAAAGTATTGGCTGCTGCATCGATTTTATCCTTTGGTATTCCTGTATAGTCGCTAATCTTTTCATTTGATGGACCAACACCAGAGAGTAGGCCGCCGCTAGAATCCGCTACTAAACCTCTTTCCAAACCATCAGAGACAGCATTTTCACGCCAAGCGTCTAAATCCTTATCACCTCTATCAGGCTCTGCGAACAGATCTGGTTTCTGATCTTTAGAAGCGGCGAAACTTGCAAGCACAGCCTCTGGATCCGTCTTCGGAAACTGTAAAGGCGCGGGTTGTTCAAACATTGGCTCAGGCTGCTCAACCCCAAATACCTCAAAGTCCGACTCAGCAAAGGAGTGTTGAATAGCAATCAATTTAGCACCGCAGCTAGTGACATCGCCTTCGCGTGCAATCGGTGCGCCATCGACAATAAATGAGGGATCACCAGTAAGAATAGTAGTGACCTTTTTGCACTTTCTACAGATGACTTTATCACCTTTACGTGAGACTTGGACGCCGTTATGCGTAGTATGAGGTGACCCTGTAATAACTTCACCGCCGTGCGTTGTTTTTGCACCGACAGTAATATAGGCTGCCATAGTGTTATCCTAAGGTATGATTTTAATGCTGGGTTTACAAAGAAAAAAAGTGCTTATAATTTGAACTAAGGCTCAGTTAAACAGAAAGATAAACAAATATCAATTAATTCTAAAGGTTTTGTGGGGACAAGTTGCTTTATCCAAAGGCAAAACGAAAGCTTTTATAAAGGACGCGCGAGTGAGTAAAGTAAATACGATATTTAAGTACAATACGAAAGCTGCGCGTGAGGGACGAGGCACGCATAACCTCTTAAAGAACACCGAGCTATGCCACGCATATTTGCCCATTTTTAAAGAACCCAAATTTAGAGACTCATCTTTTTTGCTTTCGTAGCCTTCACTCCTTAAAATACCGTCCAACATACCAACAAATAAATACTGAACCTTTATGACCAATCAAACCATTGCTAATGCCGAACGCGAACTATATCTAACCTTGCTAGCACTGGCGCAGCAGCAGCCGAGCGCTTATGAGTGGCTCAAGCACTTACCAACGTGGCTAGGTGATATAAAAGACAAAAGCTGTTACGCGCACGCGCCAGCGTATCAAGCGGCCGTGGCGCGTTTGCCAGAGTTAACCGTCAATAGTGTCGATTTGGGTAGCGATACGTTAAAGATTGAGGCGAATCTTAGTGACTCTCAGCGCAAACAAACAACGGCACTACTCAAGCAGCTGATGCCGTGGCGTAAAGGGCCATTTCAAATTGGTGGTCAAATTGGCGATGATGAGTCAGGTATCACGATAGATACCGAATGGCATAGTGATTGGAAGTGGGCGCGGGTAGCGCCGCATTTGAGTGCGCTGAAAAATAGACGTATCTTAGATGTGGGCGGCGGCTCGGGTTATCACGGTTGGCGTATGGCAGGGGCGGGCGCGGATACGGTGATTATTGTTGATCCATCGTGTTTGTTTTATCATCAGTTTATGGCGATTCGGCATTTTGTCGGCGCTGCGGATAACTATCGTACCCATTATATTCCTGTGCCATTAGAAGCTTTGCCTGAGCACAGCCAATTGTTCGATACCGTATTTAGTATGGGCGTGCTGTATCATCGCCAGTCCCCTTTTGAGCATTTGCAGCAGCTTAAAGGGCAGCTAATTAAAGGTGGCGAGCTGGTACTTGAAACGCTAGTGATTGAAGGCGATGCCAATACCGTACTGGTGCCGCATGAGCGTTATGCACAGATGAATAACGTGTATTTTTTGCCGTCCGTCGCAGCATTAATCGGTTGGTTAGAAAAAGCAGGGTTTCGTGAGGTGCGCTGCGTTGATGTTGATGTGACGACAACAGCAGAACAGAGAGCAACCAAGTGGATGACGTATCAATCGCTGGCAGACTTTTTAGATCCTAATGATCGGGCAAAGACCTTAGAAGGCTATCCTGCCCCAATGCGTGCGACCCTCATTGCCAAAAAATAATACTAATAAGCTATGCCCAATCACAAATCACAGACTCTCTTATAATTGTGCTGACAGCCCATTGCTCAGTTGCAAGGACGCCCTATGGCAAGCTTACTAAAGACTTTGAAGAATGACTGGTCGCTGTCCGCTTCGGTCGCAGGCTTCTTAGCCGTGCTTATCGCTTATGCTGGGCCGCTAGTGATATTTTTTCAGGCGGCTCAAGCTGCACAAGTGTCCGATGCGATGATGGCGTCTTGGATTTGGGGTATCTCCATCGGCGCGGTGATACCGGGCATTTATCTATCGATTACATACAAAACGCCTATCGTTGCCGGCTGGTCAGCACCCGGTACAGCGCTACTGGTGACTTTGTTCCCGCAGATGAGTATCAACGAGGCAGTCGCGGCTTATATCATCTGCGCTATTGTAGTGTTCTTAGTTGGGATCACAGGGTCATTCGATAAGCTATTGCGCTTGATTCCTAATGGTATCGCAGCTGGCATGATGGCAGGTATCTTGTTTCAGTTTGGGCTAGATTTGTTTGTGGCGACGGATACTATGCCCGTCATTGTCTTTAGTATGCTGGCGTGTTATTTATTTGCTAAGCGCTACACACCGCGCTATACCATGATTTGGGTGTTATCCTGCGGCGTCGTCTTAAGCCTGCTGTTTGGCAAAATGAATCCTGTCGATATCGATTTGGCAATTACGATACCGACCTTTATCTCACCCGAATGGACGTGGCGCTCGGTCTTTAACCTTGCCATTCCGCTCATTCTAGTCAGTTTGAGTGGGCAATTCTTACCGGGCATGGCTATTTTGAGATTAAGCGGCTATAAGATACCAGCGAAGCCTATTGTCAGCAGCTTTGGTATTGCCTCATTAGCAGTCGCCTGCGTTGGCGGTATCACTGTGACCTTGGGCGCTATTACCGCCGCTCTGTGCACGGGTAGCGATGCCCATGAAGACAAAGATAAGCGCTATATCGCGGGTATCGCTAACAGCTTGTTTTATTTACTCGGTGGGCTGTTTGCGGGCAGTATCGTCGCGGTATTTAGCTTATTGCCCAAAGAGCTTATCGCAGCGCTGGCGGGCCTTGCGCTCATTGGCGCCATCTCTGCCAATATCCATATCGCTATGAGGGATGAGGCGCAAAGGGATTCGGCGTTGATTACTTTTATGGCGACCGCCTCTGGCATGCAGTTCTTAGGATTAAGCTCAGTATTTTGGGGCGTGGTTATCGGTATGATTGCACATTATGTACTGACCAAAAAACGCCTGCTGCCTATGTTTGTAAAGCCATAAACCAATAAAAATAAAACTGATTTTGACCAGTAGCTGTAATAAGATAACAATGAATGCTCTTAAAAGTGAGTCTATGATGCGTCAGCTATCAAAACGATTCGTTGTACAAAATCAGCTTGTCAAAGCGCTTAGTGCTAGTGTAGTAGGCCTAATGCTGAATAACGCGTACGGAGCTTACGGCGATCCTTTTGAGGGCAGTGGTTTTGTCAGCGATGACTGGCATGTGGTCTGCGACAATACCTTGACTTGCCGTGCGGCGGGGTATACGCAGGAAACTGCCGAATGGCGCGGCAGTATTATGATGACTGTAGCGGCAGGCGAGAAAATACCCAGCACACAGGTAGTATTAAACTACTGGGAGTCATCAAACGAAATCATCGCTCAAATTGAAGGGCAAAACGCTCCTGTTGAGTTGTGGCTCGATGATCAATACTTCGGTAAGGTGGACTTAAATACTGATGAGATGGGCCGGGGAAGATTGACGACTGCTCAAACTAAGCAGCTTATTGATAAGGCTCGTAAGCATACAAAAATAGTGTTTAAGAGGGGCGAGTATCAATGGCAAATATCAGATAAAGGCATGAGGGCAGTATTATTGAAGTTGGATGAAACCCAAGGAAGAGTCGGGACGCCGATCGCTTTGGTGAGTAAACGGCACTCCAAACAGCAGATACCAAAAACGGCTATAGCCAAACCTGTGATCAAAAAAGCGTTTGCTTATTCAGATAAAAATAATCAGCCGATCTCTGCCTCAAGGCTAACCTACCTGCAAAACAATATTAGTAAATGGGTCGATATTGATGCCGAGTCACTAATGGGCTCAGAGCAGGTTATGGGTGATTGCGAGCTTGTCAATCCAAAAACGCAAGTCTATCAAAGCAGACAAGAATATAGCTCAAGCCTGCTTGGCTGGGAGTTTGTACCCGTGGATGATCGCCATACGTTAGCGGTTCATAGTTGCTGGACTGGCGCTTATAATTTTGGTGCAGGGTATTGGCTGATTGATCATCGTAAGCCTAGCAATCCTAAGCTTATTACGACCGCAGGCAGTGACTATCATGAGGGTAAAATAATTGCTGCGCACAAAGGACGAGGCTTGGGCGATTGCTGGTCGATGACGAATTGGCTTTGGGACGGCAAAACGTTTGCCAAAACCCGTGAGATGACTACAGGTCTGTGCCGACTCATAGAAGCAGGCGGCGCATGGCAGATGCCGACTTATGTCAGCGAAGTCATTAAACCTAACCAATAAACCATTTGTTAAAGGCAACTTCTAATAATAATTTGAGTAAAAAGCCTACAAATCCTGCACCTAAAGCCAAGAAAATCCAAAAGGTGCCTGCGCGTCCTGCATCCGACTTTTTGGAGATATCCCACATAATAAAGAACAAAAATGCGATAAAGATCGGTAGTAAAACGTAAAGTCCCCAACTAGTGACGGTGCTAGCAGCGATAGCAAACATAGTTATATCCTATATCAGGCAAAATTATCAAAACGCATTATAGCGCGTAACCTTACTGATATGCGTCTAACCGTGCTTTGATACAATACAAACGCGACAAACTATACGACTGATGGGTCATCTACAGAGGTGTTTTATTCGATGCAAAATAGCGACGCCTTTTGTAGTTGCCAGCCTGAACCAAGAAATAAAATGTGACGCTATTTTTTGTATTAAAGATGCAATCGATCCTAAAGGTTGTTATATTTACCAGTTATCCATATTTCGCGCCCTTTTTGCGCCTTTTATTTATTTGAGTTACTAGTCCTATGTCACAAGCCCAAATCGACACCTTAGCGCAATTGTTTGATACTGCTGCGCAAACGCTAAAAGATCAAGGCATCTTGCCTGCTGATTGGCAGAACAATAGCCAAATTACTCGTACTAAAGACACCGCTCATGGCGACTTTGCCAGTAATATTGCCTTGAGTGCGGCAAAAGCGGCTAAAAAAAACCCGCGCGAATTGGCGCAAAGCATCGTCGATGCATTGCCTGATAATCAAGACATTCGCCAAGTAGATATTGCAGGGCCTGGTTTTATCAATGTGTTTTTAAATAGTGATGCTAAATTTGCCGTGTTAAACGACATCTTCGATAAAGGCGCACGCTTTGGTCTTAGCGATCAGTTTGAGGGTCAAAAGGTGCAAGTAGAGTTTGTCTCTGCCAATCCAACCTCGAGTCTGCATGTTGGTCATGGGCGCGGGGCGGCATTTGGTATGAGCGTTGCCAACCTGTTAGAGGCCGTCGGTTATGACGTCACGCGCGAGTATTATGTCAATGACGCGGGTCGTCAAATGGACATCTTGGCGACCAGTACTTATTTGCGTTACTTACAAGCCAATAATGAAACGGTTGTATTTCCATCGAACGCTTATGTGGGTGATTATGTCCGCGATATTGCAGAGACGATAAAAGCAGAACAGGGTGATAAATACGTGCAGCGCTTTGCCGATATCGTCATAGATGTGCCCGCAGACGCGCATTATCAAACCAACGCGGCAGGTGAGCAGGAATTGATATCTGGTGATAAAGAGGCGCATATCGATGGTTTGATTGCTAATAGCAAAGCATTGCTTGGTGATGACTATGCGCTGTTTTTGGATGCGGCTCTAAATGGTATTTTGGCGGATATCAAAGACGATCTCAACGACTTTGGCGTGCGCTATGAGTGTTGGTTCCATGAGCGCTCTATCGATGCTGATATCGAGCCTGTGCTACAAATCTTAGAGGATAAAGGCTATCTATATGAGAAAGACGGCAATATCTGGTTTAAATCCACAGACTTTGGCGATGAAAAAGATCGGGTAGTACGCCGCGCTAATGGTCAAACCACTTATTTTGCCTCAGATATTGCGTATCACAAAAATAAATTCGATCGCGGCTTTGATAAAGTCATTAACGTCTGGGGCGCTGACCACCACGGTTACATTCCGCGCGTGAGAGCGGCGCTACTCGCTTTAGGAATTGATGCCGATCGCCTTGATGTAGTACTAGTGCAGTTCGTTGCCCTATGGCGCGGCGATGAAAAAGTGCCGATGTCATCGCGTAAGGGCGAGTTTGTGACCTTGCGTGAGCTGCGAGGCGAGGTCGGTAATGATGCGGCGCGTTTTTATTATGTGGCGCGCAAACCTGAGGTGCATGTGGACTTTGATTTAGAGCTTGCTAAGTCGCAAAGTAAAGACAACCAGGTCTACTATATTCAATATGCTCATGCGCGTATTTATCGCGTGCTCCAAAAGCTAGAAGATAATGGTCTAAGCGTAGATGATACTATCGGCGTACAGCAGCAGCATCTGCTGACCTCTCCTAGCGAAGAGGAGTTGATTAAACTGCTTGGGGCTTATCCGGCAACGCTACTACGCGCAGCAACGGGTTATGAGCCGCACATACTTACCAATTACCTCAAAGAGTTGGCAGCGCTGTTTCATGGCTGGTATGACCGTGATCGTATCTTGCCATTGAGCCTGACATCAGGGGCAACGCCAAATCAGGAGGAGCTTGATATGATGCAAGCGCGCCTGCATCTATCCAAAGCGGTCAGGCAGGTACTGGCTAATGGCTTGGGTCTGCTTGGACTATCAGCACCGACTAGCATGTAGCTCTGCTATAGACCCAAATCCATGAATAATTCAGCAAGTGCGCTTGTACTTGTTGATATAATGCCCTGATGTTAAAGGCTCTTTGTTAGAAAATCGCTCAGGAGAAAGATCCATGCTCGCCAAAAAACCAAGAGGCGCCACCCAAAAGCGCAAATCAAGTAGCGTATCAGGCTTATTGTGGATGCTCGTTGGCGCAATACTAACGCTGATGATCGGGGTGTTTTTGTACTTATCGCCTTTGTTTGATTTTAGCCCCGCAGGTAGCGGCGCAGAATCCGATCCTGATCGGCAGGTACAGCCGCGTGTGGATACCGATACCGACAATAGCGACTACGAGTTCTATGACATCTTGCCCAATCAAGAGATGGCGACTATACCGGACGAGGACTTGGGCGAGTTTGACGATCAGATTGGCAGTATCAACGACTTTGAGCCGGACGTCGTAGTCAACCAGACTGAGGATACCTCAAGTCCTACGGATACGGGCAATTTTGGTATCGCTGAGAGTACAACGATAGAGCCTGCTCGCGGCAATAGCAATGCTGCTAATAGCGACAATGATATCGTTATCGTTGAAGAAAATACGACTTACGATGGGTCGCCCCCTGCTAATAATACGACCTCTAATAGAGCAACTGAGACAGGGACGGCAAGTGTACAAAGAGCGGCGCCTGCAGCTACTTATATTTTGCAGATCAACAGCTTTGGTAATGCGGACGAGGCCGATCGCCGCCGCGCGCAGGTGTTGATGGCAGGCGTGGATGCTAGAGTGGTCAAAAATACCACAGGTAACGGCTTGCCTATCTATCAAGTCATCTCACGACCTATGAATAACAGACAAGCGGTCGCAAGCGCTCAGCAGCGCCTACAAAATAACGGTATCGACTCTATCATCGTCGAGCAGCGCCGCTGAACTACAGCAGTTCTTTTAAAAGCGTCAATAGGGCGCTTTTTTTAGCTTCTTTTTTTGACTTATTTCTTTCTTAAGAGTATGAGTATAACTATGACATCATCACCTTTAGCTGCGCCTCCTAGCGCTATCAAAGCTTTTTTTCAAAAGTACTTTATCGATGCTTTTACCGGTATGGCGCTTGGGCTATTTGTGACCCTTATAGCAGGATTGATTATCTCGCAGATTGGTGGCTGGCTTAACTTACCCTCGCTAGTGGCTGTCGGCAAATTGGCCTCTATTTTAATGGGTGCAGGTATTGGTGTTGGAATCGCTTACTACCTTAAAGCACCGACACTGGTTATGCTGAGCTGCCTAGTCGCTGGTATGCTAGGCGCGCATTCTGAAGCGCTAATGGCAGGGACTTTATTTACCCCGCAAGTTGGCGGGCCTGCTACTTTTATCGCCCTGCCTGGCAATCCAATAGGCGCTTATCTGGCTTCCGTCTTCGCTTACCGCGCCGGCACCTGGATTGCAGGCAAGACCAAGCTAGATATTTTATTAGTGCCGTTACTTGTATGCGCAGTTGCCCTCGCGGTCTGTGCGCTACTCAATCCGCCTGTTGTTGCAGCGGTCAATGCTATTGGGCAGGGCATTCAAGCGGCGACAGAGCTGCAGCCACTACTGATGGGAATTGTGATAGCAGTCGTCGTCGGTATCTTACTGACACTGCCGACATCTAGTGCAGCGATTTGTATTGCCATTGGACTGGGCGGTTTAGCAGGCGGGGCGGCGGTCGTTGGCTGCGCGGCACATATGATTGGCTTTGCGGTCGCCAGCTTTAAGGACAATGGGTTTAGCGGTGTTATCTCACAAGGTTTGGGTACGAGTATGCTACAGATCCCTAATGTCCTCAAAAAGCCTTTAATCTTATTGCCTGCCGTTATCGCTAGCGCTATCGTTGGCCCTATCGCAACGGTCGTCTTTGAGCTGGCTTGTACAGCGACAGGGGCGGGTATGGGTACAGCTGGATTGGTCGGCGTGTTTGGGGTAATTGAAGCCTCAAAAGAAATTATGAGCACAAGTCAGATGTGGACGGCTATTATCCTATTGATGTTTGTGTTGCCTGCTGTTATCGCAGGACTCGTCGCTTATGGAATGCGCCGTATGGGCTGGCTGGTTGCTGGTGATATGAAACTGCCTTAATTGTATAAGTCTAGAAGCACTCAAAAATAAAACCCCAGCCATATCTAATGGCTGGGGTTTTCGTATAAAAATTCATACCTAAAAGGTTTTTATCCAAAAAATTTAAGCTTGGTGCGTTTTGGCAAGTCTTTTACCTTTTAATCTACGCGATAATTTATTGACATCATTTAACACTTGACTATAACGCGCAGGGAATACCCGTTGTAGCGCGTCTATCACTTTGGCATCGTTACCGATTAAGCAGCGCGGCTGATTGGTTGCCGCTGCCTGCAAAATAATCCAAGCCGCTTGGCTGGCATCAAACTTTAAAAATTTATTGAACTTTTTGATAGCATCATTGCTAAGACCGATATCAATAATACTGTCGTTACCGCGCGCACTATTAGCAATATTGGTCTTGATACCACCTGGATGAATACAAGTCGCTGACACGCCGCTTTGCTGAATGTCCAACTCTTGACGCAAGCTCTCAGTAAAACCGCGCACCGCAAATTTGCTGGCGTTATAAGCAGATTGTGAAGGCTGTGCGGTTAAGCCAAACAGGCTTGAGATGTTAATGATATGACCATGCTCTTTAAATTGTCGTGAGCTTTTGTTTTGATTATTAGCTTTGCTACTACTGTCAATCGCGCTAGCTTTGACGCTGTTTTTTATCAAAGGTAAAAACGCCTTAGTACCATAGACGACGCCCCAAAAGTTGATATCCATGACCCACTCAAGCTCACTAATACTACTGCCTTCAACCGTTGAGTACAGAGCTACTCCTGCATTGTTAAAGATAAAATTTACCTTACCATGATCGCTCATGACCTCATCCGCCCAAGCTTCAACCGCTTTGTTATCTGAGACATCCAGCATCGTAGTTGTGACTTTTACATCATAACCAACCAGTAGATCCTTGGTTTGCGCCAGTTGCTCGGCATTGATGTCTGATAATGCTAGATGACAGCCCATCTGCGCTAAATGAAGCGCCAGCTCGCGACCCATACCGGAGCCGGCTCCTGTGATAGCAGCGACATGATCGCGGTAATAAGAGTCAATATCTTGATCTTGATGGGACGAAAAGGGCAGTTGCTGACGCAGCGAGCTTGCCACAGCGGTAACGTTATTAAGCATGATGAACAATCCTTTGTGTAATAACCTTTGTGTGATAAATGACAATCGTATACAACTTTAATAAATAATAGAACAAAAGTGGTGATTGTAGATTAGCATAGTTTACGATTAGGGCTGATAAGGATTGATAAACGCCACTGTCATTTTATAAATGTCATTATGCCAAGTAAAACAAAAACAGCGCGCCATAAAAAAGCGCCTAGCTAGTGCTAAGCGCTTGTTAATACTAATAACGACATCTACAAGTATAATAACCAGTTAAGCAATTTTAGGTATTTTACCTTCGTTAATCACTTCTTCATCTACCATAACCGTCTTGGCATTTTTCATCGATGGCAGCTCATACATAGTCTCAAGCAGAGCATTCTCAACGATAGAGCGCAGACCACGAGCACCTGTTTTACGCTCCATGGCTTTTTTGGCGATAGCGTCAAGCGCTTCATCGGTAAAGCTGATATCAGCGCCTTCCATATCGAATAGATACTTATACTGCTTAACTAGAGCGTTCTTAGGCTCAGTTAAGATCTGTACCAGTGCTTCTTCATCCAGCTCTTTTAGCGCCGCGAGTACCGGCAGACGACCAATCAATTCTGGAATTAGACCAAACTTAATCAGATCCTCAGGCTCAACTTGTTGTAGCAAATCTGAGCTGCGCGCGCTGTCATCTTTTGAGCTGACATCGGCGTTAAAACCGATACCGCCTTTTTCAGTACGCTGCTGAATGACTTTATCGAGACCTGCAAACGCGCCACCAACGATGATAAGGATATTACTAGTATCGACTTGGATCAGCTCTTGCTGTGGATGCTTACGACCACCGTGCGGCGGGATAGCAGCAACCGTACCTTCGATAAGTTTAAGCAGGGCTTGTTGTACGCCCTCACCTGACACATCACGGGTGATAGACGGGTTATCGCCTTTTTTACTGATCTTGTCGATCTCATCGATATAGATGATACCTTGTTCGGCTTTACCTACGTCATAGTCTGAGGCTTGTAATAACTTTTGCACGATGTTTTCAACATCTTCACCAACATAACCGGCTTCGGTCAATGTCGTGGCATCTGCCATCGCAAAGGGCACATCAAGCAGACGAGCCAAGGTTTGCGCGAGCAATGTCTTACCAGAGCCTGTGGGACCGATCAGTAAGATATTACTCTTAGCCAACTCGACCATCGCATCATCAGCGCCGATCTTAGCTTTTTTACTATCGCGTGCTAAAGTTTGGCTCACTTTAAGACGCTTATAGTGATTATAAACTGCTACAGATAGCGCTTTTTTGGCAGCGTCTTGTCCGATAACGTATTCATCGAGCTTGGCGCGTAGCTCTTTTGGCGTCGGTAGTTTTTTATTGACCCACGAGGTATCAATCTCGCTATCATCGTCAGTTTCGACATCACTATCGGCGATCAGGTCGGTGCACAGCTCAATACATTCATTACAAATATTGGCATCGTCAGCGGCAATCAGCTGCTTGACATCACTTTTGGCTTTACCGCAAAACGAGCAGTGCGGGGTTTTGTCATCTGCCATATACAGGCGCTCCTAAAATTTAGTCTTGTATTGCGTAACTAGGCTTTTGATAAGTAAAAAAAGCATCAGTCTTTATAATGAGTCAGGGCGGCGCTCTAATACTTCGTCAACCAAACCGTACTCTTTGGCTTCTTTGGCATCTAACCAGTAATCACGCTCGACGTCTTTTTCGATTTTCTCGACCGGTTGACCGGTACGCTCTGCCAAAATCTGATTGAGACGGTCGCGAGTTTTTAGGATTTCACGCGCATTAATCTCGATATCAGTCGCCTGACCTTGCGCGCCGCCTGAGGGCTGATGAATCATAACGCGAGAGTTAGCTAGCGCATAACGCTTGCCGCGTTCGCCCGCCGCGAGTAAGAATGAACCCATGCTATAAGCGCCGCCCATACAGATGGTCGACACCTCAGGCTTAATAAAGTTCATAGTATCAAAGATAGCAAGGCCTGCACTTACCGAACCGCCTGGCGAGTTAATATACAGATGGATATCTTTGTCAGGGTTTTCAGCTTCTAAGAATAAAAGCTGCGCCACGATTAGGTTGGCCATGTGATCTTCAACTTGACCGGTCAAAAAGATAACACGCTCACGTAAAAGGCGTGAGAAGATATCAAACGAGCGTTCGCCGCGCGCTGATTGCTCAACGACCATAGGGACGAGGGCGGCTTGAGGGCTGCTTTGGATGTGCTTCGCTTCGTTGTGAGCACTCATCAGCATATCAAAATGGGGGTTGGCAGTGATGCGATCATAATCTGTCATAAAAGATCCTATTTATAAGTCTAAAAACATGAGCACTACGATGAATGAAAGTATCATAACTTTTTTATATTCATAATAGTGGAGTAATCCTGTGAAAAAGTAAAATGATTCCCTATTAATAGGGCGCTTATGCTCAGTTATCAAGGGCACAGACGACAAGATCGTTAATAAAAATGCCCTAACAGCAAGTGTCAGGGCATTTTTATTACTTCAAGCATTTATAACAAACTGCTCAATTACATTGCTTGTTGCTGCTGTTGCTGGGCCGCTAGCAAGTCTTGGTAGCTGACTTCTTTGTCAGTGACTTGACCTTGCTCAATTAAGTAATCAACCACTTGGTCTTCTAGAACGACAGACTCGATGTTCGCGCGTTGCTGCTTATCATTGGTGTAGTATTCAATGACCTCGTTTGGATCTTCGTAGTTTTCAGCCGCTTCTTTAATAAAGGTCTCAACGCGGTCTTGATCGACTTCGATACCTTTAGTATCGATGACGCGAGCGACGATGATACCTAAGCGCGCTGCACGTAATGCTTGCTCTTCAAACAGCTCATTTGGCAGCATATCTTTATCGAAGCTATCAGCATTCGCGCCGAACTGCTGAGAGAAGCGCTGCATCATCATGTTGCGCTGACGATCAATCTCTTGCTCTAGCATAGCGCTTGGTACATCAAACTCGTTCTTTTCTAACAGGGCATCAAAAGTAGCTTGTTTAACTTGGCTACGCGCGGCGTTCTTGATTTCGCGTTCCATGTTTTTGCGGACGTCATCTTTTAACTTATCTACGCCGCCCTCGGTCACGCCAAATAGCTCAAGGAACGCATCATCAATCTCAGGAAGCTTGGATTTTTCGACCAGTTTTACATTGATTTTGAACTGAGCTTCTTTGCCAGCTAAGTTTTCAGCTTGGTAATCTTCTGGGAAAGTTACGTCGATGGTCTTTTCTTCGCCCGCTTTCATGCCTTTGATACCCTCTTCAAAACCTGGGATCATCTGACCACTACCGATAACCAGTTTGAAGTCCTCGCTTGAGCCGCCTTCGAATTTTTCGCCATCGATTGAGCCTTCAAAGTCAAAGGTCACTTGATTGTCTTTTGCCGCTTTGCCTTTTTTCTCAACGAACTCTTGGCGCTGCTTTTGCAAGTTTTCAATCATCGTATCGACGTCTGCATCAGCGACGCTTGCGGTATGACGCTCCACTTCGATCTCATCGATACCTTGCACGTCAACTTCTGGGAAGATCTCAACAGTGGCTTGGTATACTAAAAAATCATCTTCTAGTTTGACATCATCGATGTTTGGCATACCAACGGCGCGGATGTCTTCAGATTTGATCGCTTCAAAGACAGTATCACGGATGACATCGTTGATAACTTCTTGCTGAATGCCCGCGCCATACTGTGAGCGGATGTGCGACATCGGCACGTTACCTTTACGAAAACCATCAATCTTGGCGGTTTTGGCGACTTGACGGATACGGCCTTCGACTTTGTTTTGAATCTTTTCGACCGGGACTTTGACCGTGAGCTGCGTTTCTTTATTAGACAGCTTGTTGGTTGTGACTTGTAAATCTGTAGCCATGTTCATTACACCTTTAGGATTAAAATAAGAGTGGACAATCACGCCTCAAAAATCGATAGCCCTGATTGCCGTTGAAATCAAAAATAATAGGGGATAGCAGTTACCAAATGGGTATCACTATCAGATAACGCTTATTACCCGCTGATTGGCTGTATAATAAAACCTTTTGCTCTATTACCAGCACCAACAGCGTCTTTAAACAAAATTTAAAAGTAGAACAGTATAATCTATCTGCTAATTAAAGTAAAAGTTATCTGTTTTTAGAGTCAAACTGAGCTTATACTGAGCTTATACTGAGCTTATTACGAGGGTAATTGCGTTAATAGCTGACGGATAGCTTGACCACGATGGCTGATTTGATTCTTGGTAGCCGCGTCCAAACTTGCTGCACTCGCTTGCAACTTGGGTAGCCAAAACAGCGGATCATAACCGAAACCGCCCTCGCCGAGTGGCGCCTCCAGTATCTCACCTCGCCACACTCCCTGCGCGATAATTGGCAATGGATCATCCGCGTGACGCACGAGTGCTAATACGCAAACGAACTGAGCTTTTATAACAGTATCTGGACTTTGCGCCCGTATAGGCTGCAAATCGGCAATGAGCTTGGCGTTGTTTTTGGCATCATTACCATGCTCGCCTGCAAAGCGCGCAGAGTGAATACCTGGCGCGTTGCCGAGCACTGGCACGCATAGTCCTGAATCATCAGCAATGGCAGGCAGGCCACTAATACGGCTGGCATGACGCGCTTTTATAATGGCGTTCTCTATAAAACTCAGTCCATCCTCAATCGCATCTTTAATACTTAGCTCACCTTGCGCAATAATAGTGATATCTAAATTCGCTGCGGCAAATAGCCTATTAAATTCAGCCAATTTGCCTTTGTTATTACTAGCGAGAATCCACTTGTCTTGAGTATGAGCCGTTGAGTGGTGCGGCAAGCTTAAGTTTGGCATAAAGGCAGTCGTCCATATTCTGTTTATAAGTTAATAAGTTGGGCTACAAACTGGAGTCTATAACAATCGGTAACGGATATTCGCTCTAGCAGTTGTTATACTAGCCGCCAAGCTACAGTGAATGTTAGCTTATAACTGCTGATTTAAGTACAACGCTTAAATCCTCTGGTTTTGATTACATTATGTTTAGAGTGCTTTGTTTAGTACATAAAAGCATTTTCTAAATTTATAATTTTGAGCGAAAATTCATTACAATAAACTCAGCCAATTTAGCCTCTCCTCTTTATATACGGCGTTAATCAGCTTTATATATGAGCGGCTAGAAATAGCAAGGATAAAATAATTATGTCAAATATTACCCTACCAGACCTACCGTATGCAAAAGACGCACTAGAGCCACATATCAGCGCAGAGACGCTAGAGTATCATCATGACAAGCATCATGCTGCTTATGTTAATAAGTTAAAAGATTTGCTACCAGGTTCTGGTTATGAAGACAAAACATTGCCAGAAATCATCGAAGGCACTGCCAAAGATGAGAGCAAGCAGACGATGTTTAACCAAGCCGCGCAAGTATGGAACCATACGTTTTACTGGAACTGCATGACGCCTGACAACGGCGGCGGCGAACCTACTGGTGATCTAAAAGGTAAAATCGAAGAAGATTTCGGTAGCTATGATAAGTTCCGTGAAGAGTTCAAAAACGCAGCAACCTCACAGTTCGGTTCAGGTTGGGCGTGGCTCGTCACTGATAAAGTCGGTGGTAAGCTGTCAATCATGAAAACAAGCGATGCTGATAACCCCTTAGCGCATGACAAAATCGCGGTATTGACTTGTGATGTGTGGGAGCACGCGTACTATATCGATTATCGTAACCGTCGTCCTGATTATGTCGACACGTTCCTAGACAAGCTAGTAAACTGGGACTACGCCAACGCAAAATATAAAGGTCAAGAAGCAGGTAACGAAGGTCGCTCATAGGACTTAAGTACTTGATTGATAAAAAAGAGGACGCCGTTTGGTGTCCTTTTTTTGGTTTAGTTTTTTAGATAGTTGTAGGGTATGGTTAGCGCAGCGTAACCCACCATTGAAAGTTAATTCAAATCTCAAAATTTTTGTAGGGTGCGCCCCGCGCACCAAGCCATAAACATTAAAGAATAGATTGAACACAGTTATCTATAATAATTTTGCTACTTCAATTTTTTTAAAAACAGTACTTTTGACTCTAAGATTTGGTTCTTGAATGGTGCGCGGCGCTCCCTATATAAATAAAATCATAACTTACTCAAAGTTTCCTAGTTCTAGTGAAATATGTTTTTTAAAATTAAGAATGATTTTAAGTTGATCGACCCTCTCCGAAAATAGCCAAACCTTCATCCAATTTACACCAATTAGCTTTATAGTCAGTATATATTTGAGCATCAATGGTTACTGGAATATCATCATCGAACAAGGCGATGGCTAATTCTATCTGTTCTAGTGAAGCACCTTTAACACGAAAGCCCAAGCTTGAGCCACACTGACTACAGAAGCTGCGAGTCGTGCCATTTGCAGCGACAAATTCTTTAAGTAATGATTCTCCTGACAGCCATTTTAATCCTTGGACACTCACTAAAGTGCCAAATGCTGCGCCATGAAATTTACGGCACATTGAGCAATGACAGTTTGCAGCTTGATTGCTAAAACCCGTCACAGAAAATTGGATACCTTCACATAAGCAAGATCCTTTATACTCTTTATTCATAATATTCTCTTTCCTTCATCAATCAGTTTTTGTAGGGTGCGCCCCGCGCACCAACGCATCAGTATTAAAAGATAGATTGAATACAATCATCTATGTCAATTTTTGCTACTTCCAAATTATTCAAAAACAATGCTTTTAACTTCAAAATCTGGTTCTTAAATGGTGCGTGGAACGCACCCTACGCAAAATCTCGTAAATTTTATTTTTCATCAACCAAAAGCCAACCATCCTCATCAACGACCGATTCATCAAATACTCTTATAAGGCCTTGTTTAACGAGTTCAAGGCGCGATACTTCAGGCCCGTTTTTATCGCTAACAATAGGCGCGTCTATCGGCATCATAGCTTTCCACTTTGCATCCTGCTTATCCTTACTCGCTAACACAAAACTAAAAAATGCCGTGTCGCCAGCCATCATGCGTAGATCATCAACGACTAATTGCGTGCTTTGCTCTTCGGCTTTATCGATAGGCATTTGTGTTCGATAACCTGTCCAATCTCCAGAGAACCAATCAAGCCGATTGGCATAATGCTGGCTAGACGCTGGCAAGTTTGCTTGTAGATTCTGAGAATTATCATATTGCGTCAGATAACGATACTCAGGTAAACGGCTATCTAGGACACTACCGCGTATTTCAATCAATCTATTTTGCTCATCTTCAGCGACGGATCGAAACATCAGAATCGTTGGCAGCATAGGCATGGTTTTGATACGAGTGATATTGTTGATATTAGCCGCTGCTAGCGTTTGCTTAGCTTTATCTTGAGCATAATATTTTAGACCTAGCGATAATAATAAATAGCTACTGCTGACAATTAGCATCCAAACGGCGAAACGTTGGCAATTGGCTAGCCAGCCCTTGTTAAATACAGCAAGTTTACGTCCCTTTATCAGTCCAATAATCATGGCGATAAGCAGCGGCAAAGTATAAAGCGGATCGATAATAAACACTGAGGCAATGCTAAAAGGGGTGAGCGCTAACGACTCTTGCAATGGCCACAGTAGTTGTGTGCCATAAACGGTGAAGCTGTCTAAGATCGGATGCGTCGTCAGCGCCAAAGTCATGGAAGCAGCTAAGCGTTTACCCGAGTAGGACAAGGGCATATCACGCCATTGATGATAGCGAGTAATCAACCATGAGCCGATTAATCCGACAGCAGTTAGGACAATGAGCGAATGGCTAAAACCGCGATGGTAGGTCATGTTGCTAATGGGATCACCGTAGCGAATAAGTACGTCCAAATCCGGTAGCGTGCCGAGCATTGCGCCGTATAGATAGGCTTTGCGACCTTGGTAGTTACCAAGGAGTGCGCCTTGGACGCTCGCACCTAGGACGATTTGACTGAGTGAATCCATTGGTTTTGGCTGGCTCTTTCAGAAGATTTTAGGAATAGGTTTGTGGGTTGTAAGTATTTAAAAATTAGTTTTTCATCTATAGTTATTTTTTAAAATCAATTTTTGTTTTCGGATAATATGAATTTGCATAGTGGTTTGCTGGGCTAAAGCCACAGCCTACAAAGAGCTTATGTTTATAATCCTACAATACTTCAAACCCAAACTTACCCAGCGCTTCTCGTAGCATCGCAATATTATAATAAGCATGCGCATTGACGGTGTTTTGAAAGAAGATATATAACGTATCGAAATGCTGGCGCTGATTGGCGATCGCTTGCGCCCAGTCACTCATTTCCGCCTTGGTATAGCGATAATCGTGACGGTCGCTCGCACTCATCGCATTCCACCAGCCCGTATTATTGCCATGCATCCGCAGATAACCGATGCGCTCGGTAAATATCAACCTTGATGGCGGTAGACCATTGACCTTAGGGTAGTCGACGCTACACCAAATGAGACCTTGCTCTGTAAAGCTATCGACCACTTGCGGGGTGTGCCAGCCATTATGACGAAACTCGACCGCTAGCGGATACCCGCCAAACCAGCTGACGAGATTGGCAAGATACAGCCTATGCTCGCGCGTACGATCAAAGCCGTGCGGAAATTGTAAGAGTAGGGGCGCTAGCGCGTTGGTTTCAATGAGTGGCGTTAAGGCGGTGAGAAAAGCCCCAGCATGTTCCGCTGTGCCGCGTCTAGCATGGGTAAAGTCTTGATGCAATTTGACCGCAAATTTAAGCTCACTATCTGCTTGCACATAAGCTTTATTGACCATGCCCGCAAAAGCCTTTTGCCCGATAGGCGCATAAAAGGTGCTGTTAATCTCCACCGCGCCGTATTGCTTGGCGTACTCCCGCAAAAAGTCAGTCTTTTTGGTGCCTTGAGGATACAGCGTGCCTAGCAAGTCCGTATCGCTATAGCCGCCAGTGCCAAGATAAATGGTAGGAGTAGAGCGCTTGTCCATGTTAACCACTCTTTAATGATTTAGTTTTTTTGACATTTATAAGGCTATTTTTTTCTAGCCCACAACCATTCTATAAGAGCTAACAGGGCGTTGCTGTTATCGTCTATTAGCTCACGAGTAATGGCGCTGCGCCCGTTATCGAAGAGCGATTGCGCGTAGTCTTTGGCAGCGTCTACGCCCATGAGTTTGACGTAGGTGGATTTGTCTAGTTTTTCATCGCTGCCAGCAGGTTTGCCCAAATCATTAGTATTGCCAGTCACATCCAAAATATCATCTTGGACTTGAAAGGCCAGCCCAATGTGCTGCGCGCAGTCTTGTAGTGCCATACGCTCTTGCGCAGTCGCACCGGCACAGATACCACCCATGAGCATAGCGGCTTCTATCAGCGCGCCTGTCTTGTCACGGTGAATGGCTTCTAACTCACTTTGGGTGATACTAGCGCGGGCTTCGGCATTGAGATCAAGCATTTGTCCTGACACCATACGCCGCGCGCGCGGAGCAAATACTGCTGATATCATGCTGGCAAGCGTCGCATCAAAAGGTGCAAAGGTTGGTATTTCAGCGCTTAACACTTCAAAAGCTAGCGTTTGGAGTACATCGCCTGCTAATAGTGCGGTGGCTTCATCAAAGACAATATGAGCGGTGGGCTGACCACGGCGCAGCTCGTCATCATCCATACAAGGCAAATCATCATGTACTAAGGAGTAGGTATGCAACAGCTCAACTGCTAGCGCAGCCCGCCTACACATATCATAGCGCGAGTCATAATCTAGGATATTTTCTAAGCCGCTGTTTTTTGAGTCATCGCTTGCCAAACCGCCATCCATCGAATCAATATTTATCAAATCAGCGCCGACTACATTCTCATCATCCTTTGTGCCGCCCTCATAAATATTGGCAAAACTACTAGCGACCAACAGTGGGCGCACAAGCTTTCCCTGACCTGTCATGACATAGCGACAAGCGTCATTAAGCGGACTTGGCAGCTTAGCATAGGCAAATAAGGTATCAATATCTTGCGCCAAATGCGCGCGCACCGCGTTATGAAAATCATCAAAATTACTAAAGGGAACAAATTGAGGTGCTAAGGATGGTATAGAGGACATAGGTAAATTCAACCACTAAATAGAGAGATAAAAAGCTGTCGCTGCTAGTGTAACATGATAGATATAAGGGCAAGTATAAGCGCTTTGATAACGTCAGATTTTGGATATTGTATTTCGCTTTATAAGGTACGCGCGAGAGCTAACTTTGGTTACGTATTATCGATTTAAATTGTCATGTAAATGTGTTCTGATAAGGGGTCGCCTGTTGGTAAGAGCCAAGCACATTACGAGTATTATTAAATTAATTTCAGTGTACAAGTATTCACATAAAGGATATCGCTGATCAAGTAAACGGCTCGTCTTATTTAAGAGTGACTTACGAGTGCGGTTTTAGCTTGTGACAGTTAGGGGCACAATCCCCTACACTAATTGACGGTACAAGCCAGTCAAGAGCACTAATTGACGATACAAGACCGCCGAGGGCACACGTTAGCGATACAAGCTAATCAACAGCAACAGCTGCTCTAAATTTTTGTGCGTTAAATAATAAAAGATAATCACGTTGTACGCCAAATATCCCATTTATAAGTATAAGTGGGTTTTATGGCTGTATTATTACTCTAATCACCAATAAGTCGCGGATGACTATTACCGTGTTTATTAGGTGACTTTCATCACACCGCTTTAAACGTAGCAAGGAGTTTCAAATGGTATACCAAGGAAATCGCATTACGGTCAGCATGACTGAGGACGGCATTGCTAATATGCAATTCAACGCTGAAGGTGAGAGCGTTAATAAGTTCGATACCGAGACCAACAAACAATTTGGCGAAGCAATCACTGCGCTTGAGAATTCAGACGATGTTAAAGGTTTGATTGTCACTTCAAGCAAAGGCGTGTTTATCGCAGGCGCTGATATTACAGAATTCGTCGCTTCATTCAAAAACCCAGAAGAAGATATCAAAGCTTGGGGCATCAAAATCAACGGTGATTTCAACCGTTTTGAAGATCTGCCTTTCCCAAAAGTTGCTGCTATCAATGGCGCCGCACTTGGTGGCGGTTGTGAGATGACACTGGTTTGTGAATACCGCGTCATGAGCGAAAAAGCCATCATCGGTCTACCAGAAACTCAGCTAGGTATTTTCCCAGGATTCGGTGGTACCGTGCGTAGTACGCGCGTCATCGGTATCGATAATGCACTAGAATTAATTGCAACGGGTAGCCCCAAAAAACCAGTTGACGCCTTAAAACTTGGTCTCGTTGACGCGGTCGTTAGCGCTGATGACTTGCAAGATGCGGCCACTGACTTGGTCAAAAAATGCATCTCAGGTGAGATTGATTGGCAAGCCAAGCGTGAAGAGAAGCTAAACCCTGTTAAGCTCAATCAACTTGAGCAAGCGATGGCGTTTAATAGCGCTAAAGCAATGATCTTTGCCAAAGCTAATCCTAAGCAGTATCCTGCGCCAGCACTTGCTATCGAAGCGATTGAAAAGCATGTGAACTTGCCACGCGACGAAGCCATTGAGGTCGAAGCCACTTACTTTGCAAAAGCGGCGAAAACTCCGCAAGCTGAGAGCTTAGTCGGTCTATTCTTAAGTGATCAATTGGTCAAAAAACTTGCCAAAAAGCACAGCAAGCTGGCACACGATATCTCTGAGGCTGCCGTATTAGGCGCAGGTATTATGGGCGGCGGTATTGCTTATCAAGCGGCGAGCAAGGGTTTGCCAATCATCATGAAAGATATCAAATCTGAGCAATTAGATTTGGGCATGGGTGAGGCCAGCAAACTGCTTGGCAAAATGGTCGAACGCAAAAAGATGACTCCAGCGAAGATGGGTGAAACGCTTAGCCGTATCCGTCCTACGCTAAACTACGGTGATTTTGGTGATACTGATATCGTTATCGAAGCCGTCGTCGAAAACCCTAAAATCAAGCGCTCAGTACTAAAAGAGGTCGAAGGCTTAGTTAAAGACGACGCGATTATCGCCTCTAACACCTCAACCATCTCTATTACTTACTTAGCAGAAGCACTGGATCGTCCAGAAAACTTCGTTGGTATGCATTTTTTCAATCCAGTAAATCGCATGCCGCTCGTAGAAGTTATTCGCGGCGAAAAGTCCTCTGAAGAAGCGATTTCAACGACCGTTGCCTTGGCGACAAAAATGGGTAAAGTGCCAGTTGTGGTCAATGATTGCCCAGGTTTCTTGGTCAACCGTGTCCTATTCCCATACTTTGGTGCGTTTGACTTACTACTTAAGCAAGGCGCGGACTTTGTCCATGTGGATAAAGTCATGGAAAAATTCGGCTGGCCAATGGGTCCGGCCTACTTAATCGACGTCGTTGGTTTGGACACAGGTGTCCACGGCGCAGAGGTTATGGCAGAAGGGTTCCCTGATCGCATGAAGCCTGATTATAAAGGCGCTATCGAGCATCTTTATGAGAACAAACGCTTGGGTCAAAAGAACGGCGTTGGCTTTTATAAATACGAGATGGACAAGCGCGGTAAGCCGAAAAAGAGCGCTGATGATGCCACTTATGAGCTTCTAAAAACTACGACTGATAGCGACAAACAAGAGTTTGATGATCAAACCATCATTGACCGTACTATGCTTGCTTTTTGTAACGAGACGGTACGCTGCTTAGAAGACAATATCGTAAGCACGCCATCAGAGGCCGATATGGCGATGATTATGGGCGTTGGTTTCCCGCCATTTCGCGGTGGCCCTTGCCGTTATATAGACCAGATGGGTCTAGATAACTACTTGGCACTATGTGAAAAATACGCGCACCTTGGCAAAGCTTATGAAGCCCCGCAAAAGATTCGCGATATGGCCGCTGCAGGCGAAACGTTTTACGCCACTGCATAGTCTCTATTTGAGATAACGTATTAGGATAAGTGCCGTAAGTCTGTTCATTTATAAAAAATAGATCCTTACGGCCACTCACAACATTAAAAAGGAAAGTAGTATGACAACTTTAAGTCCAAATGACGTGGTCATCGTAGACGGCGTGCGTTCAGCCATGGGTAGAACCAAAAACGGTATGTTTCGCCACGTTCGCGCTGATACGATTTCAGCTGAGCTGGTCCGTGCTTTAGTAGAGCGCAATGACTTCGATACCAATGACGTCGAAGACATTATCTGGGGCTGTGTCAACCAAACCCTAGAACAAGGCATGAATATTGGTCGTAATATTGGTCTGCTCGCTGGTATTCCAAAGACCACTGGTGGTCAGACGGTCAACCGTTTATGCGGCTCATCAATGCAAGCTTTGCATACAGCAGCGGCGCAAATTATGACGGGTCAAGGTGATACCTTCATCATTGGCGGCGTTGAGCACATGGGTCACGTCGGTATGATGCATGGTATCGATCTAAACCCAGCGGCCTCTAAGCATTATGCAAAAGCCTCAAACATGATGGGTTTGACTGCTGAGATGTTAGGTCGTATGAATGGCATTAGCCGCGAGCAGCAAGACGCCTTTGGTCTTGAGTCGCATCGCCGCGCTTGGGAAGCGACGACTGAAGGGCGTTTTGACAATGAAATCATCGGTATTGAAGGCCATGATGAGCAAGGTCGCTTGCAATTATGCACGGTCGATGAAGTGATTCGTCCAGACGCCACCATAGAGCAAATGCAAAAACTGCGTCCCGCCTTTGATCCTAAAGGGGGTACGGTCACAGCAGCAACCTCATCAGCACTCTCTGATGGTGCTTCAGCGATGCTCGTCATGAGCGCGCAAAAGGCCAAAGACTTGGGTCTTAAGCCACGTGCGCGTATCCGTAGTATGGCAATCGCGGGTTGTGATGCGGCGATCATGGGCTATGGCCCTGTACCTGCCACCCAAAAAGCACTAAAGCGCGCTGGTTTAGAGATCAATGATATGCAGACAATCGAGCTCAATGAAGCTTTTGCTGCGCAAGGTTTATCAGTACTAAAAAACCTGAATTTGCTCGATAAGCAAGATATCATCAACGTCAATGGCGGCGCGATTGCTCTTGGTCATCCGCTAGGTTGTTCAGGTGCGCGTATCACCGTTACACTACTCAACGCAATGGAGCAGATGGATACCGAAGTTGGTCTTGCGACTATGTGTATCGGTCTAGGTCAAGGTATCTCTACTATCATTGAGCGTGTGTAATTTTTTAAGTCAGTGATAAGCATCTATTAAGAACCCCTAGTCCTTCTGGCTAGGGGTTTTTTTATTGAGCTTTTTTATATACAGGCGTGAGTGACAAGTTGTTAATCGCGATTATCATCATTGACCCTATCAACAAAATATGACTAAATAAGAGGACGTACCATTATTATCTTAATATAGCTCAAAAACCGCTTGGCTGGTCGCGCACTGCTACCGCCGTACAAGGAGTGTACTATGTCCACAATGATTACCGATCGCACTTATCGTATCGCTCGCGAAAACACGCAGGCTATGATTATCGATGTACAAGAGCGCCTAACGCCGCACATCTATGATCATGAAAACATCGTCAAAAAGACGGTAACTTTAATTAAAGGCTTACAAGCATTAAACATTCCGATCATGCTCAATGAGCAATACAAAAAAGGTTTGGGTGAGACGCTACCTGAAGTTAAAGAAGTATTAGAAGGCAGTAATGCTAAGGGCTTTGAAAAGGTCACCTTTAGTGCTTGTGATAACGATGATTCTTGGCATCATCTTGCGCAGCAAAATCGTAGTATTGTCTTACTGTTTGGTGTCGAAGCTCATGTTTGCGTCCTACAGACGGCGCTTGATCTGCTCGATAACGGTATGCAGCCGGTCATCATCGGGGACGCCGTCGGTTCGCGCTATCCTTATGATAAAAAACAGGCTATTCGCCGTATTCGCCGCGCGGGTGGAGTGATTACGACCGTTGAGACTATTCTTTTTGAGCTGTGCCGTAGTAGTCAAGATCCGGCGTTTAAAACCATTAGCAATTTAATTAAGTAGAGGCTTTACCTAAATTCATTGCTAAAAGCTTGAGAATACTTATGTCATTAGCAGCACAAACACTTGCCTCAACTTCCACTATCGATGAGATAACAGAGTTTTTATTAGAATTAGATGCCCTAAAACGAGTCGACCGCCGCAGTTACGTGACAGGTACGACGCGCCGCGAAAACTCCGCTGAGCACTCTTGGCATTTAGCCATAGCGTGTTGGTCAATTGCAGAGACGTTTGAGTTAGCTGTTAATCATGAGCAGCTACTCAAAATGGCACTGGTACATGATTTGGGCGAGATTGATGCGGGCGATACTTTTTTGTACGCTGACACTCGTAGTCAGGCGCACATCGATGAGCGTACTGGTATTGCGCGTTTGCAAAGCGAGCCTGGCAATGGTATCGCCAATTTAAGTGAGGTGTGGGAGGCGCAAGAAACGGGCAGTAGCAAAGAGGCTCAGCTTATCAAGGTGGTCGATCGGGTATTACCATTTTTGCTCAATCTAAATACTGAGGGCCAAACTTGGCTTGAGCTTGGTGTCAGTCGTTCGCAGGTTGCTAATGCTCATGCATTTATTGAAAATAGCTTCCCGATGATTCACGACTGGCTATCCAAACAAATTGATTATGCAACTGAGCAAGGCTGGCTGATTGATCGATAAACCAAGATAGATATCATCTTCATAATATCGGACGCGGCACGAGGGAGGAAAATATCCTTTTTGCTTATCCTATTCATAAACACTTTCGCTATTAGCTTGGCTCTATTTTAGTGCTATTGACGGACTTAGATGGCTAGCAGCTAGCATCAAAGCTTAGTTGTAGTTTGTTGCACGATCTGTTGTACTTGTACAAAATCAGCATGGCGCACGTCTTTGCCGCTGGTACAAAATATCACTAATTCAGCGATATTGCGCGCATGATCACCCACGCGCTCTAGCGCTCGCAGTACCCATAATATATTGATGACCTTGGACACATGACGGCTGTCCTCCATGATATAAGTCATCAAGGCGCGAGTGGCTGATTGATATTCTTCATTGACCGCATCATCGCTTTGTAATACCGAAAACGCTTGCTGAGGATTCATCTGTGTAAAGGCACCCAAAGCATCAAGTAGCATAAGGCGCACCTGATTGGAGAGATGTTGCACCTCCAAATAGCCTCTAGGTGAAGCGCCGTTTTCGATCAATTGACACGCCATGCGCGCAATCTTGCTAGCCTCATCGCCCACCCGTTCTAGATCGACTACGCCTTTACTAAGCGCCATGACCAGACGTAAGTCATTGGCTGCTGGTTGGCGCTTGGCAACCAAGAGTAGGATTTGCTCATCTATCGTAATCTCTAACTGATTGATGCGCTGATCATCAGCGATGACTTTTTTCGCTACTGGCTCATCCGCTTCTATTAACGCTCGCGTGGCTATGGTGACTTGCTTGGCAGCCAGATGTCCCATCTGCATAAACAAATCGACAACGTCATGTAATTCATTATCAAAGCTTTTGGATAGATGTTTTTCAGTGATTGGCATAATGGCTCTCTGAGTCATATAGATTGTCGACAATGGAAATACGAGCAAAAACTAACTTTGCTAGCAGTAACGATTAATTTAACCATAACGACCAGTAATATAGTCCTCGGTCGCTTTTTGCGCAGGAGTGGTAAATATCTGATCCGTCGCACCCATCTCTACCATATCACCTAGATACATATAGGCAGTATAATCTGAAACACGCGCCGCTTGTTGCATGTTATGGGTGACGATAGCGATGGTATAGTCGTTTTTTAAATCAGTAATCAGCTCTTCGATAGCGCCTGTTGAAATGGGATCAAGCGCGGAGGTAGGCTCATCTAATAGCAGGACTTCAGGCTTGGTGGCGACTCCGCGTGCAATACAAAGCCGTTGCTGCTGACCACCCGACAGCGATAGTCCTGAGGCTTTAAGCTTATCTTTGACCTCCGACCATAACGCCGCCTTTTTTAGTGCCCACTCAACACGATCATTCATCTCTGATTTACTCAGCTTCTCATACAGACGCACGCCAAAAGCGACGTTGTCATAGATAGACATAGGGAAGGGGGTTGGCTTTTGAAACACCATACCGACGCGCGCCCGCAATAGATTAACGTCCAAATCTTTATCTAAGATATTTTTGCCATCAAGACTAATTTGACCCTCTGCATGCATATTTGGATATAAGTCATACATACGATTAAAGGTGCGTAGTAACGTTGATTTGCCGCAGCCTGAGGGGCCAATGAACGCTGTGACCTTTTTTTCTGGAATGTCGATATTGATATTTTTTAATGCTTGAAATTCACCATAATAAAAGCTTAAGTCACGAATAGCTATTTTGGCCGCTGGCATGTTATCAGGCATATCTGCTATCGTTTGCTGCGTGAAGCTTGCTTTATCTGGCTGCTGCTGTTGACCTTTGGTCATCGACGGCGTTAGCAGATTGCGTGTGCTGATAGTCTCTGTTTGCTGCACTTTTTTTCTTTCCAATACATCAGTCATCGTGTCACCTCTCTATTTTTTGTTTGATCAAATGAAGGTTGCTATAGGTTTTAATGCGCCTCAACGCGCCATAACGTTATGCGCTATCGAGTATGGTCTCTGCCACCGATTGAGCGTGCGACAATATTTAAGGTTAATACCGTACCCGTAATCAGTAGTGCCGCTGACCAAGCCAGTGCATGCCAATTGTCGTACGGACTCATCGCAAATTGATAAATGGTGTTAGGCAGGTTAGCCATGGGTCCTGTCATATCAGTACTAAAATACTGGTTGTTCAGCGCAGTAAATAGTAGGGGCGCGGTCTCACCTGTGATGCGCGCAAAAGCTAAGAGCACGCCTGTGGTCAGACCCGCTTTAGCCGCTTTTAGCGTGACCGTACTGACTAGCTTCCATTTGGGTGTGCCTAGGGCATACGCCGCTTCGCGCAGGGTATTGGGTACGAGATTGAGCATGTTTTCAGTGGTGCGCACAACGACAGGAATCACAATCAGCGCTAATGCCACCGCACCTGCCCAACCCGAGAAGCTTTGCCCTTTGACCATTAGCGCATAGACAAACAGACCGATAACGATGGAAGGCGCTGATAGTAAAATATCATTCAAAAAGCGCGTGACCTTACCTAGTATGCTGCCGTGTGAGAATTCGGCTAAATAAATACCTGCCATCATGCCTATCGGCGCACCAATCGCAAGTCCTGAAAAGGCGAGCATCATAGAGCCAACGATAGCGTTGCGCAGACCACCTACGCCCATAGGCGGCGGCGTATCTGCCGTAAATATGGGCATAGTGACCAGACCTTGAACCCCCTCGCTAAGCAGTGTTAGCAAAATCCACGAGAGCCAAAATAAACCAAAGCCCATAGCCAATAGCGCAAATCCAAGCCCTAGTTTGTTAATCAAGCGGCGTTTGTTATATAAACGCTGGTTATAACGAGTATCAAAGCTTGCAGCAGGCTTAGTAGTCACAGGCGCTGAGGTCATAAGGCGATTCTCCTTTTTGGGTTTAATAGTAGCTTTGTTCTAAAACATTATCGGCTGTAGCGCTTATGCATCTAACTCAATTGCCCGCTTTTTGGTCAATACGCATCAGCATTAATTTAGATATCGAGAGCACGATAAAGGTAATGACAAACAGAATCAGTCCTAAATGTAACAAGGATGCTAAGTGCAACTCGCTTGATGCTTCGGCGAACTCATTGGCGAGTGCTGAGGTAATGGTAACCCCAGAGGTGAATAGACTGGGGCTGATATTAAAGGCATTACCGATCAAAAAGGTCACTGCCATTGTCTCGCCTAAGGCGCGACCCAAACCCAAAATCACTCCGCCGACTACGCCCGTTTTGGTATAAGGCAGAATGATTTTGAACATCACCTCCCACGTAGTAGCGCCCATACCGTATGCCGATTCTTTAAGCAAGTCAGGCACGACTAAGAACACATCACGCATGGTCGCCGCGATAAAAGGAATAATCATAATAGCGAGCACTAAGGAGGCGGTAAACATACCTAATCCCATCGGTGCGCCCACAAACAGCTTGCCAATGACAGGCAGCGGCCCGATATGTTCGATAAACCAAGGCTGAATATGATCGCCAAAGAAGGGCGCGAAGACAAACAAACCCCACATACCATAGATGATAGAAGGGATGCCTGCCAATAATTCAATGGCAATACCTAACGGCCTCTTTAAAAAGGTAGGGCATAGCTCAGTCAAAAAAATAGCAATACCAAAACTCACAGGCACCGCAATGCAGATAGCAATAAAGGAGGTGACTAGCGTGCCATAAATGGGCGCGAGCGCACCGTACTGATCACCGACCGTATCCCAGTTATTACTGGTATAAAATCCCAAGCCAAATTCGCTGATACTGGGCCATGCGCCTACCACGAGGGAGAGCATAATACCGCCCAGCGATAACAGCACCAAGATAGCAAAGGCTTTGGTCGCAGTGACAAAAATCGCATCCAAGCGTTTTTGTTTTGCCAGTTGGGAGTTTAGATCTGCCATAACAGTCTCAATATTTTAATAAGTTTAACAATAGAGATGACTAGGGGTTCGTCTAGAGGTTTGAGGTGTAAACAGGCTGGCCTTCGCTATCGACAACCTCACTCCATTTCGCTTTGAACAACGTCACGGTGCTATCAGAGAAAGGTACGTAATCAAGCGCTAGCGTATCCTCATCCCCTTGGCTATACGCCCAATCGAAAAAGGCTAAGACCCCTGCAACTTGCTGTGCATCTTTTGGTTGCTTGTGCACTAAAATAAAAGTCGCGGCGGCGATAGGCCATGCTTGCGCGGTCTCAGAATTGGTAATGACTTTATAAAAGCCTTCTTGTTGTGACCAGTCGATGTCACCTGCTGCGGCAAAGGTGTCGATAGAAGGCTGTACGATATTACCTGCGGCATTTTTGAGCGCGACGTGTGACATGCCGTTTTGCTTGGCATAGGCATACTCAACATAGCCAATTGAGTTATTCATACGCGTCACATAGCTGGCGACGCCTTCGTTACCTTTACCGCCTGCGCCCGTAGCTGAGGTTGGCCATTTGACAGTCTTATCCACGCCAACATTGTTATTCCAGTCGCTAGATACCTTGGCCAAGTAATCGGTAAAGTTAAAGGTCGTGCCTGAACCGTCCGAGCGAAACACAGTAGTGATTGCTGCATCAGGCAGCGCCAAATCTGGGTTCATGGCTTTGATAGCAGGGTCATTCCAGTTGCTAATTTTGCCCAGATAGATATCGGCTAAAGTGTCACCATCTAATTTTAATTGACCAGGCGCTATGCCTTTAATATTAACCACAGGAACGACGCCACCGATCACCGTTGGGAATTGAATTAGACCAGCTGCATTTAGCTCCTCTGGTGTCATAGGGGCATCGGACGCCCCAAAATCGACCGTATTGGCAATGATTTGCTTGATACCGCCCGACGAGCCAATCGACTGATAGTTGACTTGACCACCTGTCGATTGGTTATAAGCGTCTGACCACTTGGCGTAGATAGGCTGCGGAAATGAGGCACCCGCTCCAGTGATACTCATAGATACGTTTTCGCTAGCGCCAGCAGCATTATTGCTCTGAGCGGCAGCCGTATCATTCGTTGACTGACTACAAGCGCTTAAGCTAAGTACGCTGGCGAGGGCGACGACTAAAAATGAGTAACGCATAACGGCTCCTAAAAATGACTGGTTTATGAGTGATTATCTTTTATCATTTGTGACAATTTGATGAATTTGCTTGGCATGATGTGTGAATCAATAAGCACATCATGCCAAGCAAATATGACAATTTGATGACATTGATAAATTTAAGCAAAAGAGAGTTAAAAATTGACAGAAGTTAGGGCATGTCCCTTATCTAGAAAAGTAAGTTCAACACGCTCTAGAGTTTCTATACAAGCCTGAAAAGTTGCCAGCGCCAAAGGCAATACTAGGATCGATATAACCTTTAAATGATGCCAAATAAAAAAGGCACTTATTTATGCATTTGTTTAAAGGTGCTTAGATTTAAAGAGATTTAGATTTAAAGGGATTTAGATGAGTGAGTAGGACTGAGTTTGGAGGAGAGCGCAGTTTACGAGAAGGCAAGAGCAGCTAACAAAGTTTAAATACAAGCCCATTACTTTGTTAGCTTATATAGTGAATATACTCTTAAAAATTTGCTTATGGATTGCTATACCTATTATCATGTCGATGCACATTTGAATACAAAAAGACAATAACCTAAATCGGAGTAAATAATGATTACCCATGTCCCTGATATGACTTTTAAAACTCGTGTTCGTGATGACTCTATTGAAGGAGATAACCCATTCACCTGGTATGATTTAACCACAGATGAGCTATTTGCCAATAAAAAAGTGGTGGTGTTCTCACTACCAGGTGCTTTTACGCCAACTTGTTCGACCAGCCATCTCCCTCGTTATGAAGAGCTTTACCCTGAGTTTAAAGCGTTAGGCGTGGATGAAATCGTTTGCATTTCTGTCAATGATGCCTTCGTCATGTACCAATGGGGCCTAAAGCAAAACCGCGAAAACGTATTTTTGCTGCCTGATGGTAATGGTGAGTTCACTCGCAAAATGGGCATGCTCGTTGATAAGAGTAATCTGGGCTTTGGTATGCGCTCATGGCGTTATTCGATGCTTGTCGACAATAAAGCCATCAAAAAAGTGTTTAAGGAACCTGATTTTGGCGACAATTGCCCAATAGATCCGTTTGAAGTATCAGATGCAGACACTATGCTTGAGTATTTAAAAAGTAATGCTTAAATACTAGTCTCAAATATCAGTCCTCAAACACAAGAAAAAAAACTGCGTCGTCCTTAAATATAAGGGCTACGCAGTTTTTTATGGTTTTTAAGACTGTCTATCGCTGATTCGAGCTAGCCTAGGAGGGATCATCCTACATTAGAAATAGCATATATACTTAGGTAGCTACACTTAGGTAGCACACCTCACTAGTATCATATTTCAGACTTTCCTAGCAATTGCCCCATTTGTACGGTTGAGCCATGTTTCATGGTATTTTGCCAAGCCGTTTTTGCGCCTTTTGGTAGTACCACGATAGCGGTTGAGCCCAAATAAAAACGCCCAAGCTCCTCACCTTTTGCCAGATTAATATCATGCTGGGATTCTTGAATGTTATCAGTGCGAGTGATTTTACCCGTGGCAACGGTTTCGATACCCGCGACGATCATTGCACCGACCATAACGACGGCAGCTTTGCCGTATTGGGTATCAAACAGACACACCAAACGCTCATTACGCGCAAATAGGTCAGGTACATTGGCGGCCGTGGTATTATTGACCGAAAATAATGTGCCCGGTACATAGCGGGTCGCTATCAGTTTGCCATCAAAAGGCATGTGCACACGATGATAGTTACTTGGCGCAAGATACACCGTCGCAAAGCTACCGTCCGCAAAATACTCGCCATCCGCGCTATTGGCGAGCAGTTGACCGATATCGTAGTCGCGACCTTTGGCTTGTAATAGTTTATGATCTCTGATTTGACCGAGCTGCGATATCACACCATCAGCAGGACTCACGATTCCGTTGTTAGTGGCATCAATGACACGCGCATCATCTTTGAGCTCACGGGTAAAAAAGTCATTAAAGCTCTCATAAGCATTGAAGTTATCACGCTCATACTCATCAAGTGTGACATGATAAGCTTTAGCGAAGCTGCGGATAAAAGCACGTTTGACCATAGGGTGACGGCTTGAGGCCAAGCGCCCAGCAACTTCGCTTAATTGCTGCTGCGGGACAAACTGTTGGATCGTGGCGAATAAATTCATAATAAAGCTACCAAAGTATTTTGTATAAGAGCGGTGTTTGTATAAGTACATGAATGGCGGTATTTTATCATGATAAAGCGGATGCTGTGTGAGCATAAGTTATCGGTTTACGACTGTTTTATTTAGCCCTTTTACTAAAACGTGCAAGCTATAGTCGATATCAAATAAAACAGATAAGTCATATTGTAGCGCGAGATTGAAATAGTTTTTTCTTGCGTGCTGTGCCTACGCCGCTCGATGCTGCAAAAAAACTATTTCAACCTCGCTGTATTTTTTTATATTAGACTGATTATAGTATCAATCTCAACAAAGGAGTCAGAATGAAGGCACTCATTCAGCGGGTTCATAATGCCAGTGTCACGGTCGGCGCAGAGACTGTTGGCGCTATAGAGCAGGGCGTATTAGCTTATATTGGGCTTGGACACGAGGATACGATAGATCATGGCAAGCGTATGATCGATAAAATATTAACCTACCGTATTTTTGAAAATGCAGATCATAAGCTTGACCGAAACGTGCAACAAGTGAATGGCGGTGTATTGTTAGTATCGCAATTTACCCTTATGGCAAAAACCAATAAGGGTCGGCGTCCCGACTTTGGCGGCGCAATGGCACCTGATAAAGCGCAGGCACTATTTGCTGAGATGGTCGCTTACGCCCAGTCTAAGCATGCAAACGTTGCCACAGGTCAGTTTGGCGCTAATATGCAGGTTGCAAGTATTAATGATGGACCACTTAACTTTATATTAGAAGTGTTATAGCGCTAAATGTTATAAATTATAGAACCTAATGTTATAGAGCTAAGTGTCATCAAACCGTCACAATTTACGTGTTTAATAAGTAGTCAGTAAGCATCGACTTTATATGTTAATTACTCAAAGTTTTATAACAAGGCTTGTATATGCAAAGTGAGCAGATTTTGATTGTCGAGGATGAGCTTGCGATTCGCGAAATGGTAGTGATGACCCTTGAGAGCGCAGGGTTTGAGAGTTTGCAAGCGGCGGACGCGTTTGAGGCATACCAGCAAGTGGTGGATCATAGGCCAGCGCTGATTTTGCTAGACTGGATGTTGCCCGGTGATAAAAGCGGTATTGATTTTTGTCGCATGCTAAAGAGTGATGAGTTGCTGCGCGAGATACCGGTCATTATGCTCACGGCAAAAGGAGAGGAAGATAACAAGGTTCATGGTCTCGATGCCGGCGCGGACGATTATATGACCAAGCCGTTCTCGACGCGTGAGCTGATCTCAAGAATCAAGGCAGTGCTACGCCGTAGTAGCGCACTTAGTAGTGATACACCGATAACAATAGGCGCGCTTAGGTTAGATAATCAAAGCCAGCGGGTGAGTGCTAATGGACAGTTTATCGATATAGGTCCGACAGAATATCGCTTACTGGCGTTTTTTATGAGTCGTCCAGAGCGCGCTTATACGCGCTCGCAGCTATTAGATCAGGTTTGGGGCGGCAACGTCTATATCGAAGAGCGAACAGTCGATGTACACATTCGGCGCTTACGTAAATTACTACGTCCTTATGGCTGTGATACCTTGATTCAAACGGTTCGCGGCACCGGTTATCGTATGTCTAGTTTGATTGAAAAAAAGCAGTAAACGAAACCACTAAACACAGTCTCGCTACGAGAAAGGATGAGAGTAGTCATGTCGATTGACCATCACAAGCCAAAGACGTCTGAGCAAGCTGATCGATTTGATAATAAAACAGTAACGACAAAGATGAACCGTGCTTTGCATGCGCTAAAAGATGCCGTGGTTTTGATAGACGGTGACGATCGCTTGACGTGGTGGAATCTGGCAGCGGCGCAGCTATTATCATTGCAAGACAAAGATCAGGGCAAAAGCATTTTTGACTATATTCAGGCGCCTGAGTTTCAGCAGTATTATCAAGAGGTCACAGCCCATCACGATCTGCACAAAGATGTCCATAATGATGGTGTGCACATGGCCTCATGGCGTGATCCCAAGCGTTATTTAAAGTGTGAGATTACAGCTTTTGATAAGGATAAGCTGTTGATGATCTATGATGTGACGCGATTGCAGCATTTAGAGCAAATGCGCCGCGATTTTGTAGCCAATGTCTCTCACGAGCTACGAACGCCATTGACCGTATTGATGGGCTACCTAGAGAACTACTCAGACCAATCCGACATACCGCCAAAGTGGCAACGTGGGCTTGAGCTGATGACTCAACAGACCGCGCGTATGAATAGAATCGTAAATGATTTGCTACTGTTGTCCAAAATCGAAATCGAAGAGACGTATGAGCTTGGTTATATCGATATGACCAAATTGCTCACGCATGTGTATGATGATGCGCAGGCTTACAATCAGGATTATGGACATACCATTCATTTGCAAATAGACACTTATGACGGGCTGTATGGTTCAGAGATGTACTTAAACAGCGCGCTATCGAACCTAGTGATCAATGCTATCAAGTACACGCCAAAAGGCGGCAATATCGAGATTAGCTGGGTTAAAACCTCTCAGGGTTGCCAGTTCTCTGTGACAGATAATGGTATCGGTATTGACACCTCGCATATCACGCGTCTAACAGAGCGTTTTTACCGTGTTGATAGCGGTCGTAGCCGTGCTACAGGAGGCACGGGACTGGGGCTAGCTATCGTTAAACACGTATTGCATCAATACAATACTAGCTTACAAATCGAGTCGGAATTAGGCATAGGTTCAACATTTAGTGCGACTTTTGCTAGCAGTTATGTACGCTCACTATCTTAAAGGATTGTCTAACCATACGCATCGTATTGGATCAATGTATGAGGTACCTAAGTCGTGATCATTCAGGTTTTATAAGTAAAGGATAAGGATTCACCGCGCTACCCTTGATATAGATGCCGTAATGCACATGAGGCGGCGTGCCTTTGGCGTTACCACTATCGCCCACATAGCCGATGATGTCGCCACTATCCACCCAATCGTTAGCCTCTATATCTGCGTAATCTTCCATATGCGCGTAATAATGTCCTGCGCCGCCAGGCCCAACGACGACAACCACGCGCCCTCCCAAAGTATTCTCGCCAACTTTGCTAACCACTCCTTGCGTAGTAGCGTGTATCGGTGTGCCACGCTCCGCGAAAATATCGATACCTTCATGAGAGCGCCCTTGACTACGCGCCGCACCCCACGTATCAGTCAAATGCTGCCCAGGTAGCGGATTTGGAAGACTATTCTCTACTGGCAAGGGTTGTTGCAACAGATTGACCTGCTTCCACTTCGCCACAACAAAGTCCTGCGTCTGCCATTTAAGCGTAGGGAGGACTTTATCAACGATAAATAATATCGCAAATAATACTGTGGCTCTAATCAGCACGCTTAATAAACGAGTGATAAGCTTTGGTTTAGGAGGAGTAGGCAGAGGCGGCGGCTGAACTAATGGCATCATTGTCTCTTGTGAGCTGATGAGTGGTATAATACAGTTCTTACAAATTTTAGCTGTATTATGAAGGGTTTAAGGCTCTTTGACGAGTAACAATAGCCAAAATTGAACCACAATAACTCCTGATGATTGATCTCTATTATGACTGAACCTAGTACTGCGCTTATTATCGATACCGAAACCGATCAAGGTAGTGACCCGCGTCCTATTCAGGTGGCGACCATCAATGTGGCGACTGGCTTTGAGTGGATGAAATACTTCAATAGTGGCCGCACTATCTCACCTATCGTCATCAAGGTACATGGCATTACTGATGAGGATGTTGCCGAGTGTGAGCGCTTCGATTTGGAGCAGTTTGAGTTGCCAGAGTACTTAATCGGTCACAATGTACGCTTTGACTGGCGAGTGATAGGGAAGCCCTCAGCCAAGCTGATATGTACGGTTAGGCTGGCCCGCGCCGCCTTTCCAGAGTGGCGCTACTATGGTCAGTCCAAATGTATTGAACAACTATTGGGCGTCGATGCCGCGAGCACTATGACTATTGCCGCGCATGATGCGCTAGGCGATGCGCGTATGTGTTATCTGCTGTACAAAGCGTGCTGTGAGCGCCTGCAAATTGCGCCGACTGACTTTGCGGCGGCGCATACCATCTCAAATACCGCAAGTCCCGTCGGCAAAATGCCCTTTGGTAAGCATAAGGGCAAACTCATAAAAGACGTGCCTATGAGCTATGTTAAGTGGATGCTAGGTAATATCCACAATATGCAGCCCTCATTGCATTCTGCCTTGACCAAGCGCGTAGAGGAGCAAAATGCAGAAGATAAAATATAGTAAAGAGCTTACTCTCCCTCATTTAACCAATCGACCGCCATTTGCCATAGTTGCGGCGCTTTGGCATGAGTCTTACTACTAAAATAACGCATGTGACCGATGTGACTGACGCCCAAATCTTTGGGATGCAAATAATGCTTTTCTACTGGCATATTTGGGAACACACGTATCATATCGTCTATATTTTCACTATTGGCAATCTCATCATCGCTAAAACCAAGCCATAGCGCTGGCATAGCGATTTTATTATAAAAATGATTATGAATCGTTTTGTCTAAAGCGGTTTTGATGTAACCCGCGCCATTACACCACTCGCGCCATTGACGCGCCACACCGCGCGGTAGCGGCTGACCCATACCGATCTTGTCGGCTGGCGTATAGCCTAAAATCAGATTGCTTAATGGAATAAAAGCGTCCATAAAACCCATTGCTTTGAGCTTATAGGGCATATCCATGTTTTTGATTTGTCCTGAGGAGCAGGCGACATTGAATACCGAATCTAGCATTTGATAATTAGGCATGAGACCTATCAGCTGACCGCCTGCGCTATGACCGATTAGATGATAAGCGGCATCTGAGAACTCATCTTGCAAAGCATCAAGCACCGCTGGCATATCATGACGACCCCAACTGATGAGTGAGGCATCACATTTTGCCAAATTACCTGCGAGTGATTCACCAATTCCTTCATTGTCAAAAGTAATCACCCCAAAGCCGTTCTCTGCCAAATAGCTGGCAAAATTATGATAAAACTGACGCTTGATACCCGTTGCTGGTGCCATCATTACCGCTGCTTTGACATCAACTTTAGGACGATAAACGGTCGCTGCCAAAGCCTGATTGCGCTCAGTCATGATGGTCAACAGGTAAGTCTCAAAAGTAGAATCGCTCTCAACATCAGAGTCATCTGATTGATTTAGAGCCTCATCATTGAGCATAGTGATATCCTAAGAAGTATATTATCGTTATCAGTAAACTCAGACTAAGATCAAAAACCAAGCTGACCTTAAACGTAGCCTACTATTATTAATAGCAGTCAATAGCAGTAATTGCGTACTGATAAGTGCTGGTTACAGGTTAGTAACTTGGCTTATGTTAAGATAAATAGGAATGTATTCCAATAGACAATTGAAGACTTACCATTCAAATAAAACGCTAAGGGCAAAAATAATGCAAATGAAAATCAATAATGACACTTATGAAGTGATTACCAGTCAAGATATTACCCACATCGAAAAAGCCGTAGATAAATCTTCGTTAACCATGCCACTTGTCGCCGTATATTGTGGTTCGCGCTTAGGAAATAGTGAGGTATATGAGCGCGCCGCGCGCGATTTGGGTCAGGCACTTGCCAAAAATGGCATGGGACTAGTATATGGCGGTGCAAGTATCGGCCTGATGGGTGCAGTCGCAGATGAGGTCATCAACAGCGGCGCCCAAGCAGTCGGCGTCATTCCAACCTTTATGCTCAAGCATGAAATCGCTCATCAAGGGCTGACGCGCCTGCACCTGACTGATACCATGCACACGCGCAAAACGGTTATGGCAGAGTACGCAGACGCTTTTATTACATTGCCAGGTGGTCTTGGGACGCTTGAGGAAATCATGGAGATTGCCACTTGGCGTCAGCTGTATCAGCACGAAAAGCCTATGATTATTCTTAATATTAACGGGTTTTATGATCGGATGATTGAACATCTTAAATATACGACAGAGCAGGGCTTTATGAAGCAGCAAGACCTTGATCGCTTAGTTGTGTGCAATAGTATTAATGAGGCGATTGATTTACTGTTAACAGTCGTTACTCTCAATGGTAGCGTCGATACTGATAAGATGGTTGGGCAGTAAATGACTACTTAGAAAATCAAAATTAAGAACCGCAAAAGGGAGTCGCTCGCTAATCGATAGCAGGCTACTCCCTTTTTTGTAGATAATATTTAACCCTGATACGAAATCTATGCGATAGCAAGATCGTTTGATACGTCATCTATCACGCTATCTATAGTACGATTAACGCCTGCCATTGCGATTGGAAAATTTCTTTGTAGTGCAATATCTTGTGCTAAATGATGAATATCCTCACTATCATGGCGCGTAAGATAAGCCCAATTGTGAGCGTAACGACTACAATTGGCAGTAGTATCCTTATCAACTAACCCTAGAGCAGTTAACTCATCAACGATCTGGTCGGCGGCAATTAGCGTCGAAGAGGCTTTGACGTTTTCAGCGCGTGCGTAGCGGATGTTTGAGTACAAGCTCACATCAGCAACTCGCAGCGTATCATCTTTTCCTGGTATTTGTTGACCGCCAAAGAGGGCATTACCAACGGTACGCGCACTATTGAAGGTCGGCACAAACTCAGCTACATATTCAATGGCTTGCTGACCACGCGCTTGCAACGGCGCTTTATCCCAACCATCTTCAATATAATGCACGTATTTTTCAGGAAGTTTGGGCTGCGCGCTGATCTCATTTGAGGCGACTAGTCCATCATTGAACAAAGTGATGAATTTACTCATACCATGTATCTGAAAATAACCGCCTGGATATGGCGTAAGCTGCGCCATGCCCTCTGGTGTACCGCGGCTACCATAGATAATAATCTCAGGTATCTGTCCACCTGCATCATCCCAATGAGTAATATAAGAGGATTTGAACTCGACCATACGCGTGACTTCAACACCGACCATGTCATCGATAACACCGGTACGAAATCCGCAAGCATTGACTAAGTAATCCACTTCAACAGACTCGGTTTCAGATTGACTGTTTTGCTGATAGTCAATACGCCATTTAGTCACATGATGATCAGCATTAGTACAATTTTCACAATCAACTGCTGTCACTTTCTTGACCTGCGTATCGGTAAAGACACGAGCGTTGTCATAACCCTCTAACGCTAATTGCGCTGAAGCTGCCAGACGAAAGATATTCCAGCCGTATTCTTGTACGACAATCACTGGGAATTTAATCTTATTCAAATCCAAGTGTTTAGCGGCAGGTATTACCCATTCATCTACCGTGCTAGGCGCAAGAACCTGCTCACGCTTAGATAAAGCGATAAGATCTTCATGGCTATAGAGCTGATAGTAATCTTCAGGCTCTCCTAGAACTTTATTCTTAGGGTCTTGCTTAATAAGCTTACGATAAGCCTCAGTCAAGATGTCCAAACGCGGTAGCAAATCTTCAGGCTGACCTTCATCACGATTAGGCACAGCAAAGACAGTAGGGCGCACATCCATCGTATGCGGGTACAGGCGCAATATATCGATACATTGCTCAAGTAGCGCTACGCAGTCCTCGTCTGGAATTTCACGGTACAAATTACCACCTGCATGCAGATGACACATGGGCGGGCCATCAATAAGTGAGGTCTTTTTTTCAAACAAATGAGTCTCAATGCCAAGCGCAGCCAGGCGAATAGCAATAGTGGCACCTGCAGTACCACCGCCGAGTATACCTACGCGTTTTGCTTGACCATAACGGGTACTAGGCGTCGTAATTTTGAGGTCTTTGTACCGGTCGTCTATAGTAATTGAATTCATCAGCGTTGTTTTATCCTTGCTGGCATCGGCTCATCATATTACATGCCGCTATACCTAAAATTTCAGTGTATTTATCAGATGTTATCTAGCAATCTGATTTTTAAGTTAAGTCGTCAATGACTAAAGAGAGTGCTACTTAAGTGAAGCGTAGTTAAATAGTGCTATATAGACTATATAAGCGTGATACCTACTGATTTCAATGTCTGATCTGTATCTTGTGAGTCATTGTTAGTATTAAATAATCATTAGCCTATGATATAAAAAAAAGCAAATTTATTTGGGATATATGCGTAAAAACATGCACTGTTTTTGTCAGTAGATAACATAAAGTGTGTATAAAGCTAGAGGGAATTTACATAAATAAGAAATATGAATATCTAAGCAGAAAGATGTTTATTTTTTTATGTGTGATATAAGATTTTTGATCTCTATACTACAGATAATAGGCCTGTGGTAATTATATGAGGAAATCGCTTATGAGATAGTTTTGTAATTTTATAAGCGTACATAATTGATTGACTAAACAGACATGCTATATTTACTTGGCAAAAACACGTAACTTTAAAATAAGTAACTTCAAAAAAAGGAGTGCTACTAAGTACTCCTTGTGAGGGTGTTAGACAGAGCACTATATGGATATTCAAATCAAATTTTAGATCACAAGGATATAACAATGAAAAATATTATAATGTTGTCAGCGTTAACAGGTGTGCTTACCTTGACTGGTTGTACGACACTTAAAAGTGTCATTGGCAATGATGACTCAGGTATGCACGAAGTAAAAGCCACTAGCAGCAACATGGCGCCTGTAACCAGTAGAGGCGGTATGTTGGTCGATTCAAAAGACTACATGACTTTGTATACTTATGATAAAGATACGATGGCAAACAAATCAGAATGTGGCTCTGTCTGCATGGTCGCTTGGCCGGCCCTTATGGCACCTAGTAATGCTAAAGCATCTGGTCAATTTGCAGCATTTCAGCGCGAAGACGGCAGTTATCAGTGGGCCATGAATGGCAAACCCTTGTATTTTTACGCCAACGACACTAAAGTCGGCGATAAAGATGGCGATAATAAAGGCGGCGTCTGGCACATTGTCCGCACTAAGTAATCTTTAGCTAAATACAGTCTGAGTCTATTTATAAACATAAAAAAGCAGCCACTATATTGGCTGCTTTTTTGCTGATACGAGTAGTTATGCAACCTCAGCCATATCTTCTTCGACTACTTCAGCGACCTCTTCAACAGGTTGTACTTTCTGAGCAGCAACTTGTCGATATAAAGGAAAAAAGTCTGAATCAAGCTCGCTGTTATCAAATCCAGCACCATCTACCAAATCGTCGTATTTATCTTGGTTAATCACTAATCTGTAGGTTTTAAATAGCAACGATTGAGAGCTAAATCCTTTTTTATATTCATACAAAGTATCTAGGTTGCTACCAACACCGCCGCCTAAATGCAGTATCTTATAGTTATTTTGGCGACCCCACTCGCGTGCCACGTGAGTGATAAGTTTAGAGGGTTGTAAATGTCGATATTCACTAACAGTGCCACCTAAATGAAACTGCATAATGCCCGACTCTTTACAGCAAGTATAAATGGATGAGGCAATGGCGTGACCATCTTTATAAGCTGTGATCAATAATAGTCTATGACCAAGGTTTTTTGATAAACCATCAAAGTAACTATCATCAAAGAAATAATACTCATCTGCATTAACATGTGTCATTGTTTCTTTATATATCTTTGAGAAGGTATCAATATTTCTATCATCTAACTGCTCAATTTTAGTAGTTACATCCATCTTCAACGCCTTTTTAATGCCTCTACGATGTTGGTTTTGAGTCTCTGCCCAATGTTCAGCTTCAGTCTTCGTCAGGTCGGACATGAGCGTCACACCGTGAGTAAAGGAGCTACCAATAGAAGGGGTCCATTTTTGGCTGATCACTGGATGCAATCTCATAAATAGGGAGACGCATCCTACTTTGTATAAGAACTGTTTGACCTCTTTTAAAATCATGTTCGTTTCGACATCAGTTAAAGTGTCATCAATTAAGGGACAGCAATAGCCATATGTAGAAGTGGCATCCCAATATTCACTGTCAATGTTTCTAATAATAATAGGTAAAAAAAGCTTTTTGTTCTTGTATTCAGCAACAATCCCTTGAGCCTGCCCGCCATCCATAGATGCCGAATTATTAATCCAACCAGACAAATGGTAAATATCAAATCTATAATTTAAAATATCTTGGTCCCATTTTTCATCAATATCTCTAAAACTAACTACTATTTTGTTCATTTCGTTATCTCCCTTAGAGCTAAGCAATGCAATATGTCATTAATACTTATATATTCTAATTAACGAATATATAATATATCAATAAACGAATATATACACAAGCTTCAGAGAAATGTTTGTTTTGAATTGATGATTGTTTGAGTTATATTTGTGGTTAGAAAAGAAAAATTATCCAAAAGCATGTTTTATTTACGAGGTTAAACAAGTACGTTTTTCATTATCAGAACATAATTTTATTCTCTACGGAGCGAATCTAACAGATGTAGTTTTTCAGCAGTACCTTGCAAAGAATGGCAAAAACCGTTAAAATCGCTGCTTCATTTTCCCGCTGGGGATAGGCTAAGAGAGCTGTGATGTGGTGTTGGGTGCTGGAATAAGCCAGTGACACAATTGCCAGCATTACCAATGTGCTTAGTGCCTCAGTTACGTATGTAGCGCTTTTATAGCAACAGCTTATACATACATCGGACCTAGAGAGTTTATTATGCGTGCAGATATCCATCCCAATTACCAAGAAGTACTGTTTCATGACACTAATGCCGACGTGTATTTTTTGACCCGTTCTACGGCGAAGACTAAAACCACGCGCGAGTATGAGGGTGTAGAATACCCATACTACCCACTTGATATCTCAAGTGCATCACATCCGTTCTATACAGGCGAGCAGCGTAAAAGCTCAACTGAAGGTCGTGTTGCTAGCTTTAACAAGCGTTTTGGTGCATTCGGTGGCCGTGCTAAAAAAGCTGATGCTGCTGAGTAATTTTGATTTAATACCCAAAACAAAAAAACCGCTGAATATTCAGCGGTTTTTTTATGCTTGTTTATTTAACACTATCACTTTAACGCCTGCCTAAGTCTTTGAATCGTTAAGCAACTCACTGATCAGATCGCTTAACTGTAGCGCCCAGTAACCATATGTTAGGCTGCTAGGATGAAAGCCGTCGCTTGCAAACATAGCTTTGCTATCTATAGGTTTGCCGTTGCCATACTCTTTAGCCATACGAGCAAAGTCTGCTGCCATATAGTGCACATCGCTATGCTTGCCGCATACTTGCTGTAATATCCGATCGAGCTTGTCAGATTTTGCACCGACATAGCCGTTGAGTGGCATAGGCAGGGCAGGCATCTTTGCCATCGGTGGTAGGCTTGAGAATATCAAAGTCTGCACGCCAAATTTACGCTGAGCAATAGCGATGATCTCCTCGAGTTGCTGTTGCCACTTGCGCTCAGAGATGTTGGATGTGGTGTCATTAACGCCGACACTTAATACCATGACGTCTACAGACTGGCTTGGAGTCGGCAGGACATACAACCTACGCAAAATATCAAAGCTGGTATGTCCTGTGGTAGCTTGCACTGACCAATTAAGTACACCGAACATGGCTTGGATTATTGATTGGTCTTGCAACGCTGGTGTTAGTTTACCTATTAAGGCATCCGCTTGCGTTTGGCTACCGACGCCTGCGGCAGCAGAGTCACCAACGAGCATGAGATTGAGCGCAGGCAACACGCTATCCTCAATACTATGTAGTGAAACAGATCCATGACGCTCACCTTCAGGTTCTGGTAAACGCACCGTATCGCGCTTTACTTTACTGCCTTGGTATAGATAGATTGGCGCAAGCAACACATCTTTTGCGGCGGCAGTGATTTTGCCAGTCGTTTTTTTATTGATAGAGGCTACCATCCTGTACGCCCTCGAATAGTGACTAGAGTATCATCGATTAATAGTTGACCATCGACGAATACATCTTGGAGTAGGTTATCAGCAGAATTTGCCAAGGCATCTTCTTTAATAGTGGTAAGCTGAGCATTATCACCCTTTATCAGAGCCAATCGACCTTTTTTAGAGCGTTTTGAGCGACTGGTAATTGGATCTTTAAAGATATCCATCCACGCGCCGTCAATACAGATTGCACTGGCTTTCATCGCCCAGCTCATAGTATCGCGGGTGACTTGTTGTAGCAGACCGCCGCCCATGCCAAAGGTGACATTGTCCGCGCTAAAGCCCGCTTCCATTATCGTATTCAATATCTTACCAAGGCTTTGCGGGTTGATACCATCGCCTTGAATGAGGCGCACATAGTCAGGCAGTACTTTATAGCCTTTGCTATTAGTCGTCGTACCGAATTTTATCGCCAAGCGCTCCAAGGCTTCGCGCACGACTTTGGCAGGGTCGCCGCTGTCAGGACGTATAACCAAAGTGCCGCCCATGGTCTCGACTTTATCTTTGAGCGCGTCACCCCAGATATTATCGATGGCATTCCACAGATCATAGCTATCAGAGACGACAGCGACTAAGTTACCGTCTCCACCGAACTGCTCTAGCATATTCTCATAAGCCTGCGTTTCGCGCTCGCGTCCCCAAGCGGTCATCGTACTGTGCTCAGCGGCAGGAATAGAGAAAGCGGGCATATCTTTGTCCATACCGTACCAGCGGCTAGCTGCAACCAACGCTGTCATACTATCAGTACCTGAAAAGTTCACTAAATTGGCAAGGCTACCTAACGCGACGGTCTCCATGCTGGACGCCCCGCGCGCACCGAAGTCATGTAGTTTAAACGGCAGACCCTCTATGCTATCGGCGGACTTTTCTAGCGCTGATTTGATAATGTTCTTACAATAATAAGATAAGCTGGCAACGGTTGAAGGGTACCAAATCGCGCGTAGCAGTGCAGTCTCAAGATAGCTCGGTAACCAATAGAACTCGGGGTCAGTATTGACGATTTGGCAGACGACGTTAGACACGGGTACGATACTGCCTTCAGGGACGGCTTGAATACGTATCGGTAGTCGTCCATCGTGCTTGTCAACCAAACGCTCCCAACCTGATCGGTTAAAAGGTAAGCCATGGGCTTTAATCACCAATTCAGCGTCATCGATATGAGCGGTGGTAATAGGCGTTTGCAAGTACTCTTTAATAAAGGCTTGCAAACCAAAGAACACGACATCGTAATCGCCACTACGCGCTTCGACATAGCTTGACATGTACTCGCTACCGGGCGGATATTGTAGCCAGTGTGAGGTTTTGTAGCTGTCTGAATTTAAGATTAAATTATTAAAATTACTGGTGTACATCACAGAACTCCTCTGCTTTAAAATGCCGCAGCGTTGCGGCGATTAACCTTTGCCGTCTATCGGCGCAGGCGGTGAAACTGGTTACGTCTTATACAAGTTATGTAGACCAATATCACAAAAATAAGGGCATACTTTGAACCTAACCTTCTATATTTCTAATAAAGCGTCAAAGCCCAACCATCTTGGTGATAATGGCATAGTGATCTTCAAACATCATTTGCGCGTCAAGCTCAGCTAATGGTAGCCAAAATGCGGCAGCGGCATCATCGCTACCTTTTACTTTGGGTAAGCCTTTGGCATCGTTTTTGAGCTGTAAATAAAAGGCTTGGGTGATGGTGCGACCGCGCGCTGAGCGATACGGATCATCAAAGGTATGCTGACTGTGAAAAGAGCCGCGCAGTACTGGTTCTGGCACTTTGAGCCGCGTCTCTTCGCGCAGCTCACGTATACAGGCATCAAATAGCGTCTCTTTGGGGTTCAAAAACCCACCCGGCAATGCCCACAGTCCGCGCCCTGGCATACTACGGCGCTCAACGAGTAGGATATGTCCAGATTGCACGACCAACGCATCTGCGGTCATAAAGGTCGGCGGGTACGGCGCAGATTCCCACTGTTTTTTATACTTATCAATAAAGCCTGCTTCTTCATGTAAGCGCTCATATTCAGCCGTGTTTTTAAACTGGCTTAATACCCCGCGTGTGGCATCAGGGGTACGCTCAGGCGTTGGCATAGCGCCCATTAGATAGCTATCACGAATAGGTGTCGCTGATAGATTATGGTAATTGGGTACAGAGACCGACGCCCAATTGGGGAATAGTGACAAGTAATAAGAAGAGCTGTCTTTTGAATGACCAATCAAGCCAATATCCGCGTTCAAGTCATGGGTGACTGAGCGCACGCCCGCTTGTACATATTTGAGCCAGCGTGTGTCATTGTATAGCGCATCGTCCAAGGCTACGCAGTGAATGCGCGCAGCATCCTTGTCAGAGTATGCGCCCTTGATCATAGCGGTACGCTCGCTCACCGAAAACGGGTTACGCAGGCTACGCGGCAAATTAGCAGAACCAATAAGCATGATGACGTTATCTGCGCGTTTGAGCGCCTCATCAACGACGGCTTTATGTCCGCAATGAAAGGGCTGGAAGCGTCCGATAAAGACTAGATATTTATAATGCTTATTATTCTTGTTGTCTGTACTGTCTGCTAACGATGCACTCATAAACGCCAATTCCCTACGACAAACGATTTTGGTATGTACCTGCAATGACGCTAATACTGACACAAGCGCTTAGGGGCTGACAAGTATAAAGATGTTTTGTGACGCTGACGACATTGGATTTTCACTATAAACAAAAAAAAGCCTTCTTTAACTTAATAAAGAAGGCTTATGAATTTGCTTAAAATAACATAACTTATAGCGACCCAATCTTATCTAAGCCTTGCTGCTCGATGACAGCGCTCAAACCTTCGTCTGACTCCATACGTTTGATAAACCCGTTTATATTGCTGTACTTAGATAGATCAATCTCAAACTTCTTCGCCCACGTTAGCGTCACGTATAGATAAACATCCGCAGTGGTTTTGGTGCCCGTTAAATAATCGTGTTTACCCAATTGCTCGTTTGGCAATCTCATAAGATGGGCAATCTTCTCTTTTGCATTTTTCTTTAGATCCTCTTGCGCCAAGTTGCCTTCAACGAAGCCATCAGGTCCAAAGAGTGGCGCAAAGGCTTTGTGCACATCAGCATTCACAAATGCTAGCCACTGCATCACTTTTGCCCTACTAATAGCTGAAGCATCTGTACCAAAGATATTGGCTTTGGGATAATTGGCATCAATGTAGACTTGGGTGGCAATGTTTTGGGTGACAATGATTTCAGAGCCATCGCTACTGCTATCAACGATTGCAGGAACAGTCCCTTGTGGATTGATACGCAAATATTCTGCTGACTTGGAGGAGTCGTGATCTAATAGCTCAAGCTCGTAATCTGCGCCCGTCCATTCAAGTGCGGTATGGGGTACGACAGCGCAAGTACCTGATATGACATATAACTTCATAATTTACTCCGTCAAGTTAATAGATAATGCTATAGTAAATACTAGATAAAACAGATACATTTAATTTTAACGCGCAACTGATATCAATTTTCCTTGCGTGCTGTGTCTACGCTGACAGAGGCTGCGTAAAATTAATATCAGTTACGCTGTATCGTTTTTATAACAGACTGACTATATTGAGTGTAACCAGCGCACAAACTTAGTTCAGTTATATTATGTGAAGTTAGTTTGAGGAGATGTACAGTGTGAAGTAATGCTGTGTGTTTCAATCCAAGTCGCTACCGTTGGCCAAATTTCTTTGGCTGCATTGCGGCTTATAATGATGCGGCTATGCGTGTAATCTTCCAAATCACCGCTGTGCGTTGAATACTCCCGAAATACATTGTTATCATGACTAAAGTCATCTAACAGCAATTTACAGCCTCGACTTGGGGCAATAAAGCGATCGCCACTACCGCTGATGGCATAGATAGGTATGGTGATTTTAGACATATGTTTTTTATAATTAAAACGGTCATCAAGAGCGTCGGTAGCGCCTAATGCGCTGCCGTTTTGTTTGAGCAGACTGCTTTTAAAGTTTTTATGCAAGTTCCAGTCATACCATTGCACCATCGTGTAATAGCTCTCGTTGACGGGACCTAATTTAAATGTTTTGGCAGGGATATAGCCATAGAGTCGATTGATTATTTTGGCGCTCATGACTTTTATGTAACTTATAGGGTTAAGAGCCGCGCCATATCCTTGGCAGGCAAATATAGTAGCGCTGCTTACCTTGTCGATGTACTGCTGATTTTGAATCAAAAACATGGTCAAACACAGCCCGCCGCCGCTATGAGTAACCGTGTGCACATGATCTAATTTTAGCGCTTTAAATAAATAATCAAAGCTCGCTTTATAATCATAAAGGGCGATAGTTTCGAACTTATACTTATGCTGCGGCGTAGGACTATGACCATGTCCGCGCCACTCCATGATGTAGCACGTATGACCTAAAGCAGCAAGATAACTGGCAATACCCATACACACGCCTTTATCTGAAAAAGTGCCATGCGTCAAAAACACATTTTGCCGCTTTGAGACATAGTGTTCAGGATTATCGTCAGTCACAGTCCAAAGTGCGGTTTGCTCATTATCAGACGTAGGAATTAGAGTTAAGTGCTTTGTTATCATGGAGAAGGCTCACTTGAAATAAGGCGTTTGTTGTTATTTTTATAGGGTATAAAATATTTGACTTGCCGCCTTAATCTTTGCAAATAAAGAGTTGTTGCAAATATAGAGTAGCGCTTGATAATTGACTAAAGCGTCTTAATATAAAGGTCAATAGTGATTGTAGTTCCCTTTATAAAAATTTTCGACACATTTAAACCCTAGTGGCACGGTCGGAATTATCTTTTAAATACGGTATACTAGGTAACATCAATTGACAACTTTTTATAGATAAACAACAGCGCTACACAGATTTGATATCCAGCATACTTTTACAATGATGACTAGATGCGCTAAAACAGCGTCTGTTTTAATTAATAGGAAGCATTATGAGCGAATACAACCCAAACGAAACTGCTCCAACAAGCCAAGATTCTGCTGAGTTTGAATCAGCATTAGATACTGAGCAAACTGAAACTAAGAGCAATATTACTATTACTGAAGCGGCGCAAGGTTACTTAGCGGATTTATTAGCTAAGCAAGATACTGACGGCATTGGTGTGCGTATCTTTGTTGAGCATCCAGGTACGCCGCGTGCTGAATGTTGTATGGCATACAACCAGCCAGGTGAAGAGGACAGCGCAGATTTAAAGTTCAGTTATGATAGTTTTGCCGCCTTTATTGATGCCGCGTCCGTTCCGTATTTAGAAGATGCGGTCATCGATTATAATAAAGACCGCTTTGGTGGTCAGTTAACATTTCGCGCGCCAAATTCAAAAGTGCCAAAAGTCGGCGCGGATGCCAGTGTCGAGGAGCGTATCAACTATGTCTTGCAGTCTGAGATTAACCCAAGCCTAGCGGCGCACGGTGGTGACGTCCAGTTGCTTGAGCTGATCGAAGAAGAGGGCGTTGGCCTTACCGCGGTACTCAAATTCGGCGGTGGGTGTCAGGGCTGCTCGGCGGTCGATATGACCTTGCGTCAGGGCGTTGAGGTGCAGCTTAAGCAGCAAATACCTGAGCTGACTCAAGTCGTTGATGAGACTGATCATACGCTGACAGAAAACGCCTATTATAAGTAGATATTCCTTATTGGAATTAGCAAAGCAAAGACTTATGGTTCTTTTCATAAAAAAGCTGGGTTATCATAAACTCAGCTTTTTTTATGTACAACTTTTAAGAGTGCGTTTAACCAACCCTAATAATGATCAAGGAATGTGTTATGAGTGATGACCAAACAGCCCCAGCCCAACGTCTAGAAACCCTCGCTATCCATGCAGGCTACAGTGTTGAACCGACGACCAAAGCGGTCGCTGTCCCTATTTATCACACCAGCTCTTATGCGTTTGATGATACCCAGCACGGCGCTGACTTGTTTGATTTAAAAGTGGCGGGCAATATCTATACGCGTATCATGAACCCGACTAACGCCGTTTTAGAAGAGCGCGTCGCCGCATTAGAGGGCGGTATAGGCGGTCTGGCGGTAGCGTCAGGCATGGCTGCGATTACTTATGCGGTGCAGACGATTTGTGAGATGGGCGATAACATCGTGGCGGTATCAACCTTGTACGGCGGTACCTATAATCTATTTGCGCACACTTTGCCGCGCCAAGGGATCGAAGTGCGCTTCTTTGACCACAATAACCCTGAGTCTATTCGCGACTTAATCGATGACAAAACCAAAATGGTCTTTGCCGAGAGTATCGGTAATCCACTAGGTAATATCATCGATATTCAAGCGGTCAGTGATATCGCGCATGAGTACGGCGTTCCTGTTTTTATTGATAACACCGTAGCTACGCCTGCGCTATGCCGTCCTTTTGAATTTGGCGCAGATATCGTCATTCATTCTTTGACCAAATATATGAGCGGTACGGGCACTTCAATCGGCGGCGCTATTATAGATAGTGGCAACTTTGCTTGGGGAGATTATCCAGAGCGTTTCCCGCTACTAAACACACCAGATGTGAGCTACCACGGCGTTAACTTCGTCAAAGACGTCGGCGCAGCGGCTTTTATTGCGCGTGCTCGCGTGGCTCCGCTACGCAATACCGGTGCCGCGCTCAGTCCGCTTAATGCCTTTAGTATCTTGCAAGGGATAGAGACGCTGAGCCTGCGTATGGAGCGTCATGTACAAAACGCACAAGCGGTCGCTGAATATCTACGTGACCATGACAAGGTCGCTTGGATTAAATATGCAGGTCTAGCAGATCACCCCGATCATGAATTGGCTCAGAAGTACATGAAAGGTACACCATCTGCGATCTTAACTTTTGGCGTCCGAAGTGATAAAGAAGGGGGAGGTCGTGAAGCGGGCGCACGCTTTATCGATGCCCTGCAACTCATCACCCGCCTAGTTAATATCGGTGATGCCAAATCTTTGGCAAGTCATCCTGCAACGACCACTCATCGTCAGCTTAATGGTCAAGAGCTTGAGCAAGCTGGCGTGAGCGAGGATATGGTACGTTTATCAATTGGTATTGAACATATCGAAGATATCAAGGCTGATTTGGAGCAGGCGTTGGCATCAGCATAAACTAAATAGTGCTAAAAAAGCCCGTATATTTCTGGATACGGGCTTTTGTTTTGGAGTGCTGTGGTTTTAAGATAACGTAAAGCAAAGTTGTCGCATTTAAACCGTTAAGACGCGCTTAGCAATGTCTTTATAATCTTGTGAGCTAAGACGCGGCCCAAATTGTTGAATCACCTGCGCGGATATTTCACTCGCCAAACGACCACATTCAGGCAGGCTGTAATGCTGCGATAACGCGTATAAAAACGCACCCGAGTAATTATCACCCGCGCCATTGGTATCAATGACATTACTTACCGCAGGCGTGGGTACTTCATGGATAATAATATCGGTCTGGTTATCGCCACTTTGTGCGCTGCCAGCTTGCGCAATAATAGTATCATTGGCACTATCGGTCACTACCGCAATTTGGCAGTACTCAAGTAGCGCACGCGCCGCTGCTTTGATCTGTTTTTTATCGGTAAAGGCTTTCGCCTCTTCGCTATTGCAAAATATCACCTCAACCTTGTTGCCGAGCATATTAAGCAGACCGTCTTTGGCGAACTGCACCACAGCAGGGTCGGCAAAACTGATCGCAATCTTGGCGCCGTTGATGCCCGCTTGTTGGCGCAACTGGGTCATCGCAGGTTGAATACCCTCAGACATCGCTAGGTAGCCTTCTAGATACAACCAATCCGCTTGAGTCAAGGCATCAAAATTGACGTTGTCTGCGGTAATCTCGCTTGAGGTGCCAAGATAGGTCTGCATAGTACGCTCGCCATCTTCGGTCACTGCCACGACGCAGGAGCCTGTTACTCCGCCTGCGTGTATCGACTGCTCTGAGGTGGCAACGCCTGCTTCATGCAAGTCCTGTAAATAAAACTGTCCCGGCGTGTCATCGCCTACGCGGCAGGCATAAAACGGCTTGCCGCCTAAACTTGCAAACACGTACATGCTATTGGCAGCTGAGCCTCCGCCTGCTTGCTTGGAGGGCGCTATATCAGCGAGTTCAAAAAACGCCAATAGCTTTTGTTGCTCATCAAGATCGGCCAGCGTCATCTGACCTTTGATAAGGTCAGTGTCCTCTAGTGCTGCATCACTTAGCACATATTCATGATCCACCAAAGCATTACCTATCGCCATTACGTCATACATCGCTTTACTCTCCTATACCTTTATCTGTGTTAAGTTTTCGGTTTTGTTCAATGCCTACTTCTCTTGTAATGCTAGCAACCGCTGATACAAAGCGTTCTTTTTGACGCCCGTGATATCAGATGCCAGCGCTGCTGCTTTTTTTACCGATAGATCCAGCAATAGTCGCTGTAGCAAAGTATCATGAATACTCATATCGTCATCATCAGTTGCAGTGTTATTGCCTGCTATCACCAACACGATCTCACCGCGCTGCTGATTATCATCTGCTTTGACAAAATCAATCAGCGCCCCAAGCGTTGACTTGTATACCGTCTCAAAGGTCTTGGTCAGCTCACGGCAAAAGGTCACCGCGCGGTCGTGACCAAACACCGTTGCCATATCTGTCAGGCTGGCAAGAATACGGTGCGGCGCTTCATAGAATATCAATGTCTCAGTGCGCGCACTTAACGCCTCAAGCTGTTTTTGTCGGCCGTGAGTCTTGGCAGGCAAAAACCCAATGAAGCTAAATCGATCCGAGGGCAGTCCTGCGACCGATAGCGCGCCAATAGCGGCGCAAGCACCAACGATAGGGGAGACGCTAACGCCCGCTGCGTGCGCAGCTTGCACCAACTGGTAGCCGGGGTCACTGACCAGTGGCGTACCTGCATCGCTAATCAGCGCGACTGAGTGTCCTTGCTGGATCATCTCGATAATTTTGGGCGTTTGAATGGCATGATTGTGCTCGTGATACGCCCACAATTTGTTATGTCCACGGTCAGTATCTGTAGCGTTTTTTGTCTCTTTGTCTGATGCATTTGCCTTGCTTTGGGCGTCATCAGATTTATTTTTGGTATTGATGCCAAAGTGTGAGAGCAATTTGCCAGAGGTGCGCGTGTCCTCGCAGGCGATAATAGCCACTTGCTTGAGGGTGTCGATAGCGTGCGGCGTCATGTCACTTAAGTTACCGATAGGGGTGGCGATGATATAAAGACAGGCAGGCATCGCGGTGACAGTAGACATGAAGACCTCAAGATAGTTGGACGATAAATGAGATAAAAAAGTGCTAAAACATAAATGCAGGGTATTAAGATGGCTAGTTTAGCATGTTGTGCTATGATAATTATGAAATGTTCGAGTAGGGAAGTCAGCGTTATGGCTGATCTAAGTACCAGTGATACTAGCGAGCGAAGTAGCACCAATATTGCCAAGCGTCCGCTACAATTGACCTCACCCAAACAGCGCCAAGGCGGCTATTTTGAGCAGCAAGCTTGCTCGTTTTTGCAGATACAAGGCTTAACGCTTATCGCTCATAATTGGCAACAGCCTAAAGTCGGTGAGCTCGATTTAGTCATGATAGAGGCAGGCGTAGCATGGCCAATTTTAGTTTTTATTGAAGTGCGTCAGCGTAAGCGTTCAGGTTTTGGTAGTGCTGCGATGAGCGTAACCCAAGCTAAACAAAAAAAGATTATTAAGACAGCTAAGTGCTTTTTGCAGCAGCATCCAAAGTACGCCGACTATGAATGCCGTTTTGATGTATTAGCTTATGATGTTGTGCCTTCTACTACAACTTTGTTTGATAGTGAAGTACCTGAGTGGCTCAAAGGCGCCTTTGTCACTACTGCTTGGTAAGTCGTCGCTACCATTTAACAAGTTTCAAATGGCAAGAAGATACACTATAAATAAAACGTATAAATAAAGAATGACATCACGTAGTAAAGATTATATTTTAAGCGATCACAAAAAATCTAACAGAAATAATTTGTCCTAAAACAAGCCAATAACTTTATGGAGTAAACCATGACACGGACGTATGCAACTGCTGCCAAACCTTTATCTTACAAAGCGATAGTAAGCCTAGCATTTGCCACTAGTATAGCGATGACAGGTTGTACGACGAACTATTTGACCAATAGTACTGAGGGTACATACGGCGTGCCAGTCACTGAACGTACTATACCGCAGCGCCTTCTTGATCGCAGTATTGAACATACCGCCAAGATAAATGTCTATGGTCTACAAGAGAATCTGCAGCAAACCAGCCGAATGAGTATCGACAGCTTTAATAGTGAAGTTTTGCTCACAGGCGAAGTACCTACCGAGACGTTAAAGACCCAAGTTGAAAAGGTCATCAGCTCCATGCCAGATGTACGAGCTGTCTACAACGAGCTTAACGTCGGCGTGGCTCGCGGTTACAGCTCAACTGTGCAAGATGGTTATATCACCTCAAAACTCGTGGCAAAGGCCGCCGCTAATGACGGCGTCAAAGCCTCACAAATCAAAGCGGTCAGCAATAATGGCGTGGTCTACCTAATGGGACGCCTGACCCCAACGCAGCAAAGCCACTTGATCGACATTGCCAATGGTACCGTTGGCGTGACAGAACTGGTGCTCCTAACGACTGTGGTCGATGATAGAGGTATCAAGATTAGCCGTGATGACATTATGTACGAGGCTAATTTGGCCACCGATGCGACAAGTCAGATGCCAGCTCAGCCTATTGTCAGACAGTTAGATACTGCCAATCGCGTCAATGCACCTGTCGGGTCAGTAAATACAAGCCCTGTACCTTCTACCAACCAAACCCCAGTCATCACTCAAAGCCCAAGTACGCAAAGTCCAGAGACACAAAGCCCGACCTCCTATCAAAACTCATCAAGTCCTTATATCGATCTGTACAAGGATCAATAACTTAAAATAAAGAACGCTCAAAAAAGGTATGAGCAGTTAGTGCAACGTGAATGACAATAACCCTAAACAGACATAACAGGAAAAGCACGATAACTAAAGCGATAGCCATTACACTATAACCAGTAAAATTAAGGGAGTAGTCAACGCAATGCCTACAACGTTGTACTTATAATGCAGCATTTAAGTTGTTGACTGACACAAAAATAAAATAGGGACAATACAGGGTAGGAATAATGGCTATGAACGATGAAAAGTTAAATATCAATATTGAGTCAGGTAAAACTAAATCACGTAAAACTGGGTCAGGTAAGACTGAGTCACGTAAGACTGAGTCACGCAAATTTAATTTGGGTACGGTAGGCATCAGCACCGCTGTCGCGATAGGCGGTATTGCGCTTGCAACGCAGCAAGCACAAGCCTTGTCAGCATTGGCTATCGTCAATGGCATCACCGCAAGTGGCGGCGTTGGCGTTAGCAAGGATATTTTGTACGGTGATGAGCCTTTGCAAGATTTGGATATTTATTATCCAAAACCATTAGCACAAGCTATGAAGTCGCAGCAGGTCATTAGCGATACTTATCCTATGGTGGTGTTCGTACACGGCGGCTCTTGGGAGAGTGGGAATAAAGAAGAGTATGCGTTCGTCGGTCAAAGCCTAGCGCAGGCAGGCTATATCACAGCGGTCATCAATTATCGTAAAGCGCCTGAATACGCTTATCCTGATTATGTCGAAGATACGGCAAAAGCGATCGCTTGGAGCTATGACAATGCCCAAAACTACTATGGCGACCCTGAGCGTTTTGCGGTTATTGGACATTCAGCAGGTGCGTTCAATGCCGTGGCCGCGGTCTCTAACGAAGACTTTTTAGCGCCATATGGGATTAAGCCTGATGATATTAGCGCAGTCATTGGTATTGCAGGCCCATATAGTTATGACTTTCGTAAATTCAGCAGCGCCAGTGCCTTTGGTGACAATGCAACGCCAGATGAGGTAATGCCAGATAGACAGATCAAAGGGCCACAGCCACCATATCTGTTACTGACTGCTGAGAATGACAAAATTGTCCATGATCAAAACACCATTAAAATGACGCAAGCACTAAAAGACAAAGGCGTCACCGTTGAGACAGGCGTTATCAAAGGCGCTAGTCACGCCACTAGCATTGGGGCCATGGCGACGCCACTACGCTGGGTCAATGATGTGCGCGCGCAAGTGGTCAACTATTTGGATTCAAAAGTCAAATAGCTTTACTGTAATGCAGTAGTCTTGTGTGATAAGCGAGCAGGTCAGACAGTGCTGTAAGATAGTCAAACTCTTGTTATAATGTCGCCATTCAAAAATCATTTTATAATTAAAGACAGGATATCTTATGAGCATGAACGCTGACGATCTTATTGCATTTTTGCAGCAGCATTACCCAGACGCCTTTATACAAGCGGCTAATCAAGGCAACAAGTTTGATGTTCGCGTCGTTGATGCCAGCTTTGAGGGCAAACGTACCGTTCAGCGTCAGCAAGCTATTTATGCCTTGGTCAATGATAAGATTGCGAGCGGCGATATCCATGCGCTTAACATTCAAGCGCTCACGCCAGCTGAGTGGGATGTTCAGTCCAAAGGCTAATGGCTTTTGTATTTGATCAAAATTTGAAGTGAACTCATTTAGCACTTTTATCTTTGTTCTTTTTCTATTTATTCGCCTGCATACTTTTATTTGCAAGCACAGCTAGGTTGTTACCTTTATGGATCAGTTTTTAATCACCGGTAGTAGTCGTATCGCAGGGGAAGTTACTATTTCAGGGGCCAAGAACGCAGCATTACCGCTGCTTGCAGCGATGATACTAGCTGAGAGTCCGACGACTTTGCATAATGTCCCTTCACTACAAGACGTGCGAACCTTGATTAAGCTGATCGGTGGTATGGGTATCGACATTCAAAAGCAAGAGGATACTGTTACTTGCGATACCAAAAATATCGACAGCTTTTACGCGCCTTACGATTTAGTCAAAACTATGCGCGCCTCCATCTTGGTGCTTGGGCCTTTGCTGGCGCGTTTTGGTGAGGCCGAAGTCTCCTTGCCAGGCGGCTGCGCTATTGGCTCACGTCCTGTGGATCAACATCTCAAAGCTTTTGAAGCGATGGGCGCACAGATCTCGGTTGAGAATGGCTACGTCAAAGCGCAAGCACCTAAAGGTGGCAAACTGCTAGGCTGTCATTTTTCTTTTGATATGGTGACTGTTGGCGGTACTGAAAACGTCATTATGGCAGCCGCTCTTGCCAAAGGTACGACAGTACTAGGTAACTGCGCGCTTGAGCCAGAAGTCGTTGATTTGGCGAATATGCTAGTTGCGATGGGTGCCAAGATAAGCGGCATTGGTACCTCGATCATGACCATCGAAGGCGTTGAGCGCTTGCATGGCTGCGAGTATTCAGTCGTTCCTGATCGTATTGAGACCGGCTCTTATTTGGCTGGCGCTTTAATGACGCACGGTGATGTACTCACCAAAAACACTTCAGCACTACTATTAACGCCGGTACTAGAGAAGTTTGAAGACATGGGCGCAGTCATTACCACAGGTGATGATTGGATTCGCGCCCAAATGAGTGGTCGTCCTTTGCCTGTCGATATTCGCACCCAGCCGCATCCAGGATTCCCAACTGATATGCAGGCGCAAGTGATGGCGATTGCCTGTTTGGCTGATGGTACTAGCACCTTTATAGAAAACATTTTTGAAAACCGTTATATGCATGTGCCTGAGCTTAATCGTCTCGGCGCCTCTATTCAGGTCGATGGTCACACTGCAGTCGTTAGAGGGGTTGAGAGATTCACTGCCGCTCCCGTAATGGCGACTGATCTGCGCGCCTCTATGTCACTCGTTATGGCAGCGGCAGCGGCTGAAGGCGAGAGCCTCATCGATCGCATTTATCATATTGATCGCGGTTATGAAGACGTCGAAAACAAGCTACGCGCGTTAGGCGTGAATATTGAGCGCGTCAATACTAATGATTAGTAGTCATCAAGCACTAAGAACAAAATTAATATCAATACCGATTTCAATTAGACTATAAATAGCAAATGGACACTGTGTCATTATGACCCAAGCAACCAAGCACGACTCAAATAGTGGCTTACTAAACGAAGTAAACGATGAGTTTTCAGGTTTAACCTTAGCGTTATCTAAGGGACGTATCTTAGAGGAGACTATGCCGCTACTCCAAGCGGCTGGTGTTGACTTATTAGAAGACCCAGAGGCCTCGCGTAAACTTATTTTTCCGACATCTAATCCCAACGTGCGCGTACTAATCCTGCGCGCAAGTGATGTACCGACTTATGTAGAGCACGGTGCGGCTGATTTTGGCGTAGCGGGTAAAGATGTCTTGCTTGAGCATGGGGCCAATCATGTGTACGAGCTGCTTGATCTACGCATTGCCCAGTGTAAGCTGATGACCGCAGGCATTAAGGGAGCCGCGCTTCCTAACCGCCGTCTGCGTATTGCGACTAAATACGTCAACGTTGCCCGTGCTTACTTTGCCAGTCAAGGTCAGCAAGTGGATGTGATTAAGCTGTACGGTTCGATGGAGCTTGCGCCTTTAGTCGGTTTAGGCGATCTGATCGTTGATGTGGTCGATACAGGCAATACCCTGCGTGCTAACGGACTTGAGCCGCGCGATCATATCTGTGATGTGTCTTCGCGCTTAATCGTTAATCAAGTCAGCTATAAGCGTAAATTTGCTTTGCTTGAGCCTATTTTAAACAGCTTTAAAGACAGTATTGCTGCCACAGCCTAGCTTATCTCTAATGATAACGTTAGCTGTCAGTACTGATAGTAAGCATAAAATTAAACACAGTTATACAGATTATAAAACCAGTTGAGCGCTATAAAAGGAATATGGCATGCTAAACTGGTTTTGTTGTGTCTACGGTTAGGCCGCCCTCATTATTTTTGGTCAAATAGATAGAATATAGGACAAATTATGCGCCATTTAAGCACTTTGGATACTGATTTTGATAGTCAATTGACGCAGTTGTTAGCTTTTGAGACCGTCAACGATGCCAAATTACTAAGCACCGTTGATGACATCATCGCGCAAGTTCGCGCTGATGGCGACGATGTGGTACTGGCGTTGACGCAGAAGTTTGATCAGCATCCAGCAACATCAATGAGTGAGCTTGAATTATCTAAAGAGGCATTAGCTAAAGCTTTCGATAGCCTTGACGATGAAGTTCGTGACGCTTTGACTACGGCGGCGACCCGAGTTCAGAGTTTCCATGAGCGCCAAGTACAAGAGACTTGGCAGTACGAGGATGAGCTGGGTAACCGTTTAGGACAAAAAGTCACGCCACTCGATCGCGTTGGTATCTACGTGCCAGGTGGTCTAGCGTCTTATCCTTCCTCAGTACTCATGAACGCGATTCCTGCAAAAGTTGCAGGCGTAACTGAAATCATCATGGTCGTACCTGCGCCCAAAGGGGTGCTTAATCCTTTAGTATTGGCCGCCGCTCATCTGGCTCAAGTGGACCGTGTCTTTACTATTGGTGGCGCGCAAGCCGTCGCAGCACTGGCTTACGGTACTAAAACGATTCCAGCGGTTGATAAAATAACAGGGCCTGGTAACAAATACGTAGCGGCTGCCAAGCGTGCGGTATTTGGTAAAGTCGGTATCGATATGATCGCAGGCCCATCCGAGGTCTTGGTTTATGCTGAGGGCGAAGCGGCGGATCGCGCTGACTGGCTGGCAATGGATCTACTCTCACAAGCCGAGCATGACCGTATTGCGCAAGCTATCTTTGTAACGACCAGTGCGTCACAGCTTAAAGAAGTGGCGATAGAGATCGAAAAAGCGTTGACTGAGTTACCAAAAGCGGATATTGCACGTGACTCTCTTGAGAACCGCGGCGCGTTAATACTGGTCAGAGATAGAGCCGAGGGCATGGCACTGATTAACCGTATTGCGCCTGAGCATTTAGAATTATCCGTGGATGATCCTGATATCTTACTTAACGATATTCGTCATGCAGGTGCGATATTTATGGGTCGTCATACGCCAGAGGCTATCGGTGACTACTGCGCAGGCCCCAACCACGTACTGCCAACTTCAGGTACTGCAAGGTTCTCATCACCGCTTGGGGTTTATGATTTTCAAAAAAAATCTTCAATAATTTATTGTACGCAAAGCGGCAGTCAAGCGCTGGCAAGAACGGCAGATATCCTCGCGCAGCACGAAGATCTAGAGGCACACGCCAGATCAGCGCGTTATCGCTATCAGTAATCAGTTGATGTTGACGCTGATTAAATAGACAAAACAGTAGAAATAAAGCACCATTGATGAGCAGTATTCGATTATGCTCTTGACATAGAAACGTCATAAATGATGCGATAAATAGTTATCGATTAGCTTTAGGATAAATTATGAGCGAGCAAAGAATAGACAACAGATTATGGTCAGCTAAAGCGCGTAACTTATCACCTTATGTGCCAGGTGAGCAGCCCCAGCACGACAATTTGTGCAAATTAAATACCAATGAAAATCCCTTCCCGCCGTCACCGAAAGTCGGCGAGGCCATTACGCACATGCTCGCGCAGCAAGCGGACAATTTGCGCCTTTATCCTGATCCTGAGTCTGATGAGCTACGCACAGCACTAGCAGAGTATTATGACCTTGAGCGTGATCAAGTGTTTGTCGGTAATGGTTCTGATGAGGTATTGGCCCTAGTCTTTGCCAGCTTTTTTATGAAAGAGCGCCCTGTGCTTGCACCTGATATCAGCTATAGTTTTTATCCAGTATATGCACAAACCTTTGGCGTGGAGCTGGTGCAGATAGCGCTAGAGTCTGACTTTAGTATTGATCCTGACGCCTATCGCCAGCCTTGTAGCGGGATTATCATCGCCAATCCTAATGCGCCAACAGGGCTGCTTTTATCACTAGCTGATATTAGCAAGCTTGCCAGCGAGCACACTAATGCTGTGATTGTTATCGATGAAGCTTATATTGATTTTGCAGAAGATGAGGATGTTTCAGCGATTGGTCTCATCAATGAATTTGATAATTTGCTAGTGACGCAGACCTTTTCAAAATCGCGCTCACTTGCAGGCTTGCGGGTAGGGATGGCCTTTGGCAATCTCTCGCTCATCGAGGCGCTAACGCGTATGAAAAACAGCTTTAACAGCTACCCGCTCGATAAGCTGGCGCAAGCAGGGTCAAAGGCCAGTGTTTTAGATAGCGACTACTTTAAGCAAACTTGCCAGCGAGTTATAGATTTGCGTCAGTCACTAACGGCTGGTTTGAGCGCGCTTGGTTATGAGGTGCTACCGTCCCACGCCAATTTTGTATTTGCGCGTCCGCCTTTGGGCAATGCGCAAGAAATCGCAAGCCAATTGCGCGAGCAGGGCATTATCGTACGTCATTTTGATAAGGCGCGGATTAATGAATATGTGCGCATCACGGTTGGTACGCCTGATCAGCACAAACGTCTAATCGACGCTCTAACGGTGCTCCATGATAAGATAGATCAAAATCAGGACGCCTTGTCTTCTTGATACTAGCTTGCTGTCTTGTCTTTGTTTTGGTGCAATACAGCAAGTAAATTACCGACTTTATCGAGGCATTCTTGATACTCATCGGAGCAGTCAGACGCCACTGTTATTCCGCCACCTGCCCACAAGCTCACTTGGCTATCACTATTATTTTTAGGGTTATGCTGAGCTTGTAGCGTGCGAATCAATACATTCCACTGACCACTACCATCAAAATTCATGTAGCCCATGGTGCCGCAGTAGGCACCGCGTGGCATGGTTTCTAGTTCTGCGATAATCTCAACCGCACGTTTTTTTGGTGTGCCTGTGATCGAGCCTGCAGGCAAACTGCCAAATAATACGCTCAGAGGATGCGTCTCAGATCGTAGCTCAGCGGTAATGGTGCTCACCATATGATGCACGTTACTAAAGCTCTCAATATCAAATAACTGCGGCACCTTAACGCTACCTATCTTGGCATATTTGCCCAAGTCATTACGCAGCAAATCCACAATCATTACGTTTTCAGAGCGATCCTTAGCGCTATCAATGAGTTGCTGTTTGAGCCTTTTATCTTGCTCAGCAGTTGCGCCGCGCGGCTGCGTGCCTTTGATAGGTTTGGTACGGATATAATGCGTACTAGTTTTGCTATCACTGATAAAAGTAAAGAACAACTCAGGCGAGCAGCTTAGTAATTCAAAATGCGCCTTCTGTCTATCTATCTGGCTATGTTGAATAGAGGGAGTCACACTCATATATCCAGCAAACGGCGCTTGGGTATTGCGATGCAGAGCAGGCAAGTAATCAAGAAGCTGCGTCGCTGATTTATCATTAAAACCCGCATCAGCATCAAAACCACCAAGCCACGCTTGCGTCAAGTTGATCTGATAGCAGTCGCCTTGCTGTAGATAATTCTGAGTTTGAATAAAGGCTTGCTGGTAATCGCTCTTTTGCCATTTTGCTGTAAGCATTAAAGGTTTAGTTGCCGATTTAAAAGTGTTTGTCATCGCTAATTGGCTATTTAATACATCTAAATAAGCTATCAGCTTTTTTATGAGCGCCGCCTTTGAGTCTTGAGGTAAAGCACTATTATCTGATGTTACCTGTAGTGTCCACTGCGTTTGATCTTTATCAGCACTTAAATAAATATCGTAGTGCCCAAGTACCGCGCAGGGTTGATGCGCTTGCTTGATATTTGAGTTTGGACTTAAGTGATGCGCGGCAATATCGTAGCCGATAAAACCCATTAGCCCATGATGATATTTAGGTGCATCAGTTAGAGCTGAGTGGTTATTATCACTTTTATAGTCTTCGCTATAGGTGATGAGCTCATTTTGCCAAGCATGATAAGTCATTATTTTAGTGCAGGTTTTATCGTTACTTGTTTTATCGCTATTTGAGCCAGTATCACGGCAGTGTTTAATAATTTGATAAGTCGCGCTGTTATCGATGTCATTTTGATAAGAGCTATCAGGATAAACCTGCCAGCTGACCTTAGGTAGTAGACCGATAACAGGCTGATCCTTGTTATTGAGCCAGACCAGTTGCCATCTCGCCTTTTGGTCTTGCGCCAATAGATGCCGCTGCAATATCGGCAATAAATCAGCTGCTGCCAAATCACCAAAACGCCAGCTATTACTTTGAATAACTGGCGTTGTTAGAGGATATAGGTTTTTTAATAAGCTCATAAAGGTATTGTCTAAGGGGTAAATTTCTTGATAATTAAAGTGGCATTAGTACCACCAAAACCAAAGCTATTGCTCATCAAAGTATTGAGATCAACATCACGCTTTTGGGTGACGATATCGAAACCTTTCGCCGCAGGATCTAGCTGCTCAACATTGATACTAGGCGCAATAAAGCCCTCTTGTAGCATAAGTAAGCAATAAATCAGCTCTTGCGCGCCAACCGCACCCAAGCTATGACCCGTCATAGATTTAGTAGAGCTAATAGCAGGGACTTGACTGATATCATCTCCGAACACTTTGGCGATGGCTTTGAGCTCAGTGATATCACCAAGCGGGGTACTGGTACCATGACTATTGATATAATCGACAGTGTCAAGTCCCGCCTCGCTCAAGGCCTGTTTCATGCAGCGTACAGCGCCTTCACCACTTGGGGCGACCATCTCGGCACCATCTGAGCTGGCACCGTAACCGACGATTTCAGCCAAGATATTTGCGCCGCGTGCCTCGGCATGCTCTAAGCTTTCGACCACGACCATTGCGCCGCCTGCAGCAATCACAAAGCCATCGCGGTCTTTATCATAGGCTCTTGATGCCTGCATTGGGGTGTCATTGTACTGGGTGCTGACCGCGCCCATCGCATCGAACATACAAGACTGCGTCCAATGTTCCGCCTCACTGCCGCCTGCGAGCACCACATCCGCTTTGCCCAATTGTATGAGCTCTGCGGCATGTCCGATACAGTGAGTAGAGGTCGCACAAGCAGAGGCAAGCGAGTAGGAGACGCCTTGAATTTTAAGACCCGTCGCCAGCGCGGCTGACACCGAGCTGCCCATAGTTTTTGGTACAGCCATAGCGCCAACGCCGCGTAGACCTTTGTCTCGCATAGCGTCTACCGCATTGACGATATTCTCAGTAGAGGCACCACCTGAGCTTGCCACTAGTGCCACTCGCGGGTTGTTATTGATGGTTTCAAGAGATAAGCTGGCGTGCTCAATAGCGTTTAAGGCACTGACATAAGCATAGAGGCTGGCATCACTAAAAAAACGCTTGAGCTTACGGTCGATACCGGCTGTATCTAGCTCTTCTTTGTTGATACTGCCGCTTATCTGCGACTTAAATCCGTGCTCAGCGTAGGACTCGTTGAAGGTAATACCAGACTGGCCTTGTTTTAGCGCTGTAGTCACAGCGTCCAAATCGTGTCCGATACAAGAGACGATCCCTGCTCCTGTAATAACAACTCGGCGCATATTCTACTCCTTATAATAGCGGTGTTTGACTCTAAATTTTTATACCTATAATAAGTAGCATTATGGCACAAGTGAGGCTTTTGCCATAACCCTACTATTAACATTTGTAGCCAACCAAAACTTTGATACAAATTTATATGAGCAATAACATTGTTGGCACTGACAAAGCCTGCGCAATTTGAGTAAACTGATAAGCTGAATTTAAGCGGTAAAGCAGTTAGACTTTGAGTTTAAGTGTTTCTATTAAAATAATATCTCATCAAAACTATATTAAGGATAGCATTATGGCAAAGCAGAACCCTTTGAACAAAGGCATCAGTTTAGTAGGTCATTTTACGCGTAACAATCTTGAACGTATGGGCTCGCTTATCGATGGGGTCAATGCCAAGGCGGGCAAACCGCGTCAATACAAAGCGGTAAACCTAGGCGATGACGATTACCAGCAAGACCTGTTTCGTGAGCAAACGCTAAAAGCAACCCAGCAGCTCATAGGTACGCGCTTTGCCACTTACGGTAAGTATGCCAAAAAGGTTGTGCCAAATAGCCTATTTCAAAACACGGTAGATGGTGCATTTGCACAAGTGGCTAAACTTGCCGCTACTTGGAGCCAGATTGACTTACCAAACGAGCACCGTTTTGCGGACATCACTGATTTAGATGACGAACAGCGCTATGCGTTAGCCACTGATATCGCCAATCAAAACCGCGCTCTAGCGACTTTAGGCGGTATTACAGGTCTCGCTGGATTGCCAGGACTGCTCGCCGATACGCTTTGGTTATTACTGGTGTCGTTACGTACGGTTTATCAACTAGCAGCAGTATACGATAAGCCACTGACAGGTAAGCAAGGGATCAAGATGGCTTATGAGCTACTCTCGAGCGCCGATTTAAGTAAAATGCAAGAAAAACAGGCACTGCTAGCAGGTCTAGGCGTTGGTAAAGGCTTACTAGATAACGCACAAAGCAGTGGTCTACACAGCGAGCTTAAGAACCTAGGTCTAAAAAATCAAAACGTCAACTACTACGCTGAGCAAGTCGACAGTATCGCAAGTCAAGTCGGCATAGACCTTGATAATATCAACCTTGCTTGGTTACGCCGCTTCTTACCTGTAACTGCGGTCGCTATCGGTATGAGCTATAATAGCCGCCTGATTGATGAAGTGATTGGTGTTGCCAAAGCGACCTTTGGTCCAGAGCCAAAGCTTGCCAGTCCTGCTATTACTGATGACAGCGCTAGTGAAGCCAAGGTGGACGTTGATGCTGATGCCAAAAAAGATGACGATAAAGTAGAGGATGCAGAGAAGAAAAAACAAGACAACTCTGCTGCTGATAGCAAGTCTGATGACGAACAAGAGAGTAGCGATAAGGAAGAAAAAACAGCGGATAGTGAAAAGGCCGCTAGTAGCAAATAATCTTTAGCCAGAACAATTTCTTATTTGAATGACGCTATTACTCAATAAGCTCTTGAAAAATAGACTAATAGCGCCATTTACTTATTCTTAAAGACACTACTGGCTAACGCTTATACGTCAAAAGCGTCTGTCTGTAGAGAAGTACTTGCTTCTCAAAGACGATATCAAGGTGCCCGTTTTGCAGTGATAGCGAAAAGTTAGCCCGCTTATAAGTAGTTGAAATAACAGTAACAAGTCTTTATAATACATTGTCCTAAAAATGGGTGCCACAAAATGTTGTTTTTGACAAGATTTTGCCGGATTGACCCATTTTTTTGTTTTATACCCAACGGGAGAAGGATGCCTTATGGCAACAACTAACCAATTGATTCGTAAGGGTCGCAAAACCATCAAGGAAAAGTCAAAAGTTCCTGCGTTGCAAGCGTGCCCACAGCGCCGTGGTGTATGTACTCGTGTATATACAACTACGCCAAAAAAACCTAACTCTGCCATGCGTAAAGTATGCCGTGTACGCCTAACTTCAGGTTATGAAGTATCAAGCTACATCGGCGGCGAAGGCCATAACTTACAAGAGCACAGTGTTGTTCTTATCCGCGGCGGTCGTGTAAAAGACTTGCCAGGTGTACGTTATCACACCGTTCGCGGTGCATTAGATTGCGCAGGCGTAAAAGACCGTAAGCAAGGTCGCTCTAAATATGGTGCTAAGAAGCCTAAAGTTTAATCACTGATAATCAGTCATTAACTAAGCTTTTGGACTCATTAAGCTTTTAAACTTAAAAAGTTAGCACTACCCCCATTAACTGTGCATAGGCTTGGTGTTGTATAAAGAACATACCACTATGCAGTAAGGCTGACTGACAACTTTATCATTCCTGCTAAGCAGTGAAATGTTGTGAATGTCAGACATTCCTGAAGAAAAGGACTATATTATGCCAAGACGTCGCGTCGTCGCTACCCGTGAGATCCTACCGGATCCTAAGTTTGGTAGCCAAACCATCGCCAAATTCATCAACCACATCATGAGTGATGGCAAAAAATCTACCGCTGAGCGTATCGTTTACGGTGCTCTTGAGACTATCGGTGAAAAACGTAACGTTGAAGATCCTGTTGCGTTCTTTGAAGACGTACTAGAAAACGTTCGCCCTATGGTAGAAGTAAAAGCTCGCCGCGTCGGCGGTGCAACCTATCAAGTACCTATGGAAGTACGTCCCTCCCGTCGTACTGCTTTGGCTATGAGATGGCTTGCTGAAGCGGCTGCTAAGCGTTCTGAAAAATCTATGGCTCTACGCCTTGCAGGCGAGCTTGGAGATGCATCAGAAGGCAAAGGTAATGCTATGAAAAAGCGTGATGAAGTTCACCGTATGGCTGATGCGAACAAAGCGTTCTCACATTACCGCTTCTAGGCACATTGCCTGTTTTAAATCACAAGTTTTGCTGTGATGGTTTGACGTTTATTTATTCTACTGATTGCCGCCATCGTTTAGATTGCTTATGTTTTAAGTTTAGATTATAAGCATGTAGATGGCGGACATCTATCCTGATACTGTTTTGAGCGCGTTGTTTTATAGTTAGTGCTTTAGCAGTATTCCAAATTCGATGCCTCCATATTTTCGTATTATCTCTTTTTATTGACCTATCGCTTTTTATGTTTTGCAAAAGCTGAGCGTTTAAAAGCTTCAGGTATAAAAGCTGAAAATATAAAAGCTAAAAGTATAAAAGCCGATTGCTTTTATCTAGATAGCGCTTTTATTGAGATTGTGAGGTAGAGCACCACCCTATATTAATACATTCACGACTTTTCTTAGGAAAATACTATGGCTCGTAAAACTCCCCTAAAACGCTATCGCAATATTGGTATCTCAGCACACATTGATGCTGGTAAGACCACTACTACTGAGCGTGTTTTATTTTATACTGGCGTTAGCCACAAGCTTGGTGAAGTCCATGACGGCGCAGCTACCATGGATTGGATGGAGCAAGAGCAAGAGCGTGGTATTACTATCACCTCAGCGGCAACGACTTGCTTTTGGTCAGGTATGGCTAAGCAGTTTGATGAGCATCGCATCAATATTATTGACACCCCAGGTCACGTTGACTTCACGATCGAAGTTGAACGTTCTATGCGTGTCCTTGACGGCGCGTGTATGGTTTATTGTGCTGTTGGTGGCGTACAGCCACAGTCTGAAACCGTATGGCGTCAGGCGAACAAGTACAAAGTACCTCGCTTAGCATTCGTTAACAAAATGGATCGCGTTGGTGCTGATTTTTACCGCGTCATTGAGCAGATCAAAACTCGCCTAGGCGGCAAGCCTGTGCCTTTGGTTATTCCAATTGGCAAAGAAGACGATTTTGAAGGCGTTGTTGATCTTGTGACTATGAAAGCTCTATATTGGGATGAAGCGTCTCAAGGTATGGAGTTTGAAGAGCGTGAAATCCCAAGCGAGCTGCAAGATAAAGCAGAAGAGTATCGTGAATACCTTGTTGAAAGCGCGGCTGAAGCATCAGAAGAGCTTATGGATGCTTACCTAGAGAATGGCGAATTGTCTGTTGATCAAATCAACGATGCTATTCGTAAGCTCACTATCGATAACGAAATCATCCCACTTCTTTGTGGTACTGCCTTTAAAAACAAAGGGGTACAAAAGATGTTGGACGCTGTTATTCAGTATCTTCCAGCACCTATGGATGTACCGGCTATTCGCGGTATCTTAAACGACAAAGACGAATCTGAAGGTACTCGTGAAGCGTCGGATGAAGGCCCGTTCTCAGCACTAGCATTTAAAATCATGAATGACAAGTTCGTTGGTAACTTAACCTTCGTTCGTGTTTATTCTGGTGTACTTAAGCAAGGTAGCAGCGTCTATAACCCAGTTAAGATGAAGCGTGAGCGTGTTGGCCGTATCGTACAGATGATGGCAAACTCGCAAGAAGAGTTGAGCGAGATTCGTACTGGTGATATCGCAGCTTTAGTTGGCATGAAAGATGTGACAACTGGTGACACCTTGTGTGATGAAGACAACGTCATCACGCTAGAGCGTATGGAATTCCCAGATCCAGTTATCAGCCTAGCGGTTGAGCCTAAGACTAAAGCGGATCAAGAAAAAATGTCTATCGCGCTTGGCCGTTTGGCAAAAGAAGATCCCTCATTCCGTGTACATACGGATGAAGAGTCTGGTCAGACGATCATCAGTGGTATGGGCGAGCTGCATCTTGAGATCTTGGTTGATCGCATGAAGCGTGAGTTCAGTGTTGATGCTAACATCGGCGCGCCGCAGGTTGCTTATCGCGAAACGATTCGCGAAACCGTTGAGCAAGAAGGCAAGTTTGTCCGTCAGACTGGTGGTCGTGGTAAATTCGGTCACGTCTGGTTACGCCTTGAGCCACTCGATCCAGCAGGCGACACAGAATATGAGTTCGCTGAAGAAGTTGTTGGTGGTACGGTACCAAAAGAGTTCCACGGTGCGGTCGACAAAGGTATTCAAGAGCGCATGAAAAATGGCGTACTTGCAGGCTACCCAGTTGTCGGTGTCAAAGCGACTTTGTATGATGGTTCTTACCATGACGTTGACTCGGATGAGTTGTCATTTAAGATGGCAGGTTCTATGGCCTTTAGAAAAGGTTTCTTAGCAGCCAATCCTGCGCTACTTGAGCCTGTCATGAAGGTTGAAGTTGAAACTCCAGAAGATTATATGGGCGATATCATGGGCGATCTTAACCGTCGCCGCGGTATGGTACAAGGCATGGAAGACTTACCTGGTGGAACTAAACAGATCCGCGCTGAAGTACCACTAGCAGAGATGTTTGGTTATGCCACGCAAATGCGCTCTATGTCGCAAGGACGTGCTACTTACTCAATGGAATTCCAAAAGTACGCTGAGATTCCAAAGTCAGTATCTGCTGAGATCATCGCTAAGTTCAACTCAAAAGATGACGACGAGTAAATTTATTTGCTCGCTATAATTTGATTAAACAAGGGCAATACAGGCTTTATTTCTGTATTGCCACTAGAGAATACGCCAATAATTGGTTAAAAGACTTGTTATTGGTCGTAATTTTCTTATAATATCTGCACACTAAAAGTGCAACCCTTACTCATTATCTTAAGGGCTCAGCTTGTTTTAACCCTTACTCTTATCTTCTATAAGATTACAGGCTAAAGGCTGACTCCACATAAAAAGGAAAACCTCATGGCAAAGGCCAAGTTTGAACGCGTAAAGCCTCACGTTAACGTCGGCACCATCGGACACGTTGACCATGGTAAAACCACCCTAACCGCAGCTATCGCAACCGTAGCGGCAAAAACCTCAGGCGGCGAAGCCAAAGACTATGCGTCTATTGACTCAGCACCTGAAGAAAAAGCACGTGGCATTACCATCAACACCTCACACATTGAATATGACACCGAAGCTCGTCATTACGCCCACGTTGATTGCCCAGGTCACGCCGATTATGTTAAAAACATGATCAC
>CANLXO010000014.1 GCA_947495055.1 uncultured Psychrobacter sp.
AATGTCAGATTGAGTAGTCATTGCTTATTCTCCAGTTAGTGGATTATAAGCAGTTACACAGAGTTTGGGAAAGGCTCCCAGCTCCTGTATTGAGAACTGGATTTCGTTTCGTTTCAAGCGACTAATCGTTCAACAAACTCATCTCTATGAGACCAGGGTATACCAACAACGTTATAATTATCTAAAGATTGTTGAATAGTTGGAGATATTTTATTATCAATATCATTCATGATCGCATACAGTTTAGAGTTTTCTGGTCTAGTTTCCTTTGTATCTGACCAGCTAAACAACAAATGCTCTATATTACTTTTATTAGGAACATTAACAGTTTGCAGCAACCGTTCTGGATGCTCCTTATGTTTGGCAATAACAAAGTCAAATCTAAAGTCGAAACCTGACTTACCTTTGAATCCAATAGAAGGAACATATCGAATATCATTGACTTCTAGCCAACTTTCTACATCTTCATAAAACAAACTAGCTATATTAGAGGTAGCCAAGGCGAACATATCGTTCACTGCTAACATAGCTTGTATTAGATTATTTTTTTTAACAGCAAAGTTTTCAGTATTACCTTTTACCATTAGCTCGTTGTTATCAGAAAGCGTAATACCAAGACCATTTAATATTTCATTCAATATTTTACGACGTTTTGGTGAGTCTAGTTGAACACCTGAAGCTTCCAAGTCGTCAATAATATAACCGCCATCGGTAAATACAATATCACTATCATCGCTTTTCACATAGAACTGTAAACAATCATTATGTCTATCTAAATGTGGAGTAGTAACCTCTACCCAACCATTCCTAACTTCTCTAAAGCAAGTCTTATCTCTAAGCCACTTGATATAATTATCAAAATGACCTTCTATAGAGTCAATAGTCAGGATCGATGTGTTCATATTAAAAACCAATTACTGGTTGATTAAATGGATTCTGAGATATGTTACAGAATTTGCAGAACTCTTCTAAGAAATCCCACAAATTTGTACAATCATCAAAGTCCTTAGGTAATGTATACGCCCATTTATCACCATATCCTTCTTTATAAATATGAATATGAGGGCAAGGTATTTCTTCATCATCGGGGTTTCTATGTGGTGGACCCTTGATGTCAAGTCTAACTAGAATTATACTTTTTCTAGCTCTCGTTTGATAGGTGATTTTCTTTATTTCATAACGAGAAGGTATAACGTTAAAATGAAACTCTTCTCTTCCATCTAAGCTTTTAAGTTTGACAAGTTTTTTTGTATGATCGAAATCTAACCCTCCTTCTATTTCATGAGGCACCTTAATCATAGCTAATAAGGTTCTAGCTTCTTTTTGAGTTAGCTCCATTCTAAATTCCTACTTCGAAAGTTTTTTGATATTAGTTTTATATTTTTCTACAAGTATACGACTTTAATTTAAAATTAGAACATTGTCTACGAATTAAGCTTCGAGTAACTTATACGGACCAAAAAAAGCCAACCATTGATATCAATGATTGGCTTTTCTGTCTAACTACTATATTTGGTCGGAACGGCAGGATTTGAACCTGCGACCACTACACCCCCAGTGTAGTGCGCTACCAGACTGCGCTACGCCCCGAATGACTGCTATTTTACGCAAATTTACTTTTATTGCAAGGGCTATTTATTTTGCTTAAATACAGCCATCGCATTTGACGCATAGCAGGCATTTTAGCCGAGCAGCTCTTTTAGGATCTGATTGACCTGTTGCGGATTGGCACTACCACGGCTGGCTTTCATCACTTGCCCAACCAGACCATTAAAGGCTTTTTGTTTACCGCCGCGATACTCATCGACCATCGCTTCATTGTTAGCGATGACCTCTTCGACCATCGCCTTGATAGCACCAGTATCCGTCTCTTGCTTAAGACCTTTTTCCTCGATAATCTTATCAGCCGCATCATCGCTACTGCCGCCTTCGCGGGCGTATAGCGCGCTAAAGACTTGTTTTGCCATTTTGCCCGATAGCGTGTCATCATTGATACGAGCCAGCAGTACCGCCAGTTGCTTGGCGCTGATAGGGGAGCCTGTGATGTCTTGATCATCTTTATTGAGTGCGCCGAGTAGATCGCCCATGACCCAGTTTGCCGCCATTTTAGTATTGAGTGTACCAACTTCGGTGACGACGTCTTCGAAGTAATCGGCAAGCTCGCGGCTACCCGTCAAGATACGCGCGTCGTATTCTGATAATTCAAGCTCATTTTCAAACCGCGTTCGACGTGCTACAGGTAGCTCAGGCATTTCTTCTTTTATCTTATCGATAGTATGCTGATCGAGACGTACAGGAGTCAGATCAGGATCGGGGAAGTAGCGATAGTCATCAGCATTCTCCTTGGTACGCATGATACGCGTCTCATCAAGATCAGGATCATAGAGCATCGTCGCCTGCACCACTGTACCGCCATCCTCGATAATATCGATTTGACGCTCAATCTCACGATTAATAGCGCGCTCAATGAATCGAAATGAATTAAGGTTTTTCAGCTCAGTACGTGTGCCAAGCTCGCCGCCAGGCTGGCGTACCGACACGTTGCAATCGCAGCGAAACGAGCCTTCTGCCATCACCGCATCCGAGATACCCAGCCACATGACCAGTTGATGAATGGCCTTGATGTAGGCGAGTGCCTCAGATGCTGAGCGCATGTCAGGCTCAGAGACAATCTCAATAAGCGGTGTGCCCGCACGATTAAGATCGACGCCCGTCATACCATCGACAGCATCATGCACTGACTTACCCGCGTCCTCTTCTAAATGCGCGCGGGTGATACCCATGCGTTTGGGGTATTCGTTTTTGTCGCCTTCATTGACGATCACATCGATATAGCCCTTGCCGACGATAGGGTGCGCCATTTGAGTGATTTGATAGCCTTTAGGCAAGTCGGGATAAAAGTAGTTTTTACGATCAAAGGTATTGAACAGACCCAATTCTGCGTTGACGCCGATACCAAATTTCAACGCACGATCCAATACGCCTCTGTTTAACACAGGTAAGACACCCGGTAGACCCAAATCGACAATGCTCGCTTGCGAGTTTGGCTCATGACCAAAGTCGGTTGGCGCGTTGGAGAATATCTTACTTTCGGTATTAAGCTGGCAATGAATCTCAATGCCGATGACCACTTCATAGCCATCGACGAGCAGCTCTTTACGAGGCGCAAACTCTGTCATTTCCATTGTAAAATCCTATCAAAAATTAAAATAAATAATTATTAAGCTATAAAGTGTTATTCGTTAGTTGTTATCAATATTTGCAGCTCATCTCGCTTTTCGCTACTATCTGCTCATCTAAGCAAAGCGAGGGCTAGCGTTTGCCATGTCTCTTGCTCCGCGTAGCCATAGCAAAACCAAGCCCTCACAATGCGCTTATCCAAGCAGGATATCCGCTGCAATCAAGGCTAAACGACCTTGTTATCGTAAGGTTCGATATTCTCTAAAACCAATCAAGCTGTTTATGCTCAAGCTCTAGTAATGCCATTAACATAGGTTAGCGCGCAGCACATACTTTAGAGCATCAATGATGATTCAACATCTGCTCGTAAGTGTCTTTGAAGATATTACTATCTCCGCCACTTTGATAATAGGCGGGGATAATATAAGTCACCAAAATCTTAAACTTGCCTTGTCTGTATAGGCTACTGACTAAAGGCTCAGCTTGCTTAGCATCCCCTTTTTCAAAACCATACGGAGCAATGACGTCCTCAAACTTAGCATAAAACGCTTCAAAAAAAGATTTACTATCTTCAAAGTTTTTATCAAAAAACGCCTCTAACGCTTTTAGCTCGGCTTTTAGAGCTTGCGCCTGATTTTCATCTAAGCCGATCTCTTGTTTTAACATCTCGATAACCGTCATCTTATATCCTTATTAGCGTTAATTTATGCTTATGCAAGACCGTATATGCTAATACGGTCAGTGAGTTAGCCCTAGATAAGCGTGTTATACGCCCTCTTTGGCAATGAGTGAGTGTTGCAAATGATGATCGGTATGCTGCTGGAACAGATGCGCGGTGGCAAGCAGCTTACTCTCTTGCCAATACTGCCCGATCAGTTGCAAGCCGACAGGTAGACCTTCAGAGGTAAGACCAACAGGCTGGCTCAGTGCGGGCAGGCCTGCCAGATTGACCCCGATAGTATAGACATCGCCCAAATACATCGTCGCAGGGTCGAGGTTATCACTGAGCTTATAAGCAGCAGTCGGGGAGGTGGGACTGGCAATCACATCGCAATTGGCAAAGGCCTCATCAAAGTCTTTGATAATAAGACGGCGAATCTTTTGCGCCTTAGTATAATAAGCATCAAAATAGCCTGCCGATAGCGCATAAGTCCCCGTCAAGATACGGCGCTGCACCTCAGGACCAAAACCCTCAGAGCGAGAGCGCGTATAGAGATCAGTCAAATCTTTGGGGTTCTCACAGCGATAACCAAAGCGCACGCCATCGAAACGCGATAGGTTAGAGGAGGCCTCGGCAGGGGCGAGCATATAATAAGTGGCAAGGGTGATATCAGGATCGGTGATATTGACCTCTACGATCGTTGCACCAAGCTCTTCGTACTTTTGCAAAGCGGCTTTGACGGTTTGCTCGACTTCTTTATCAAGCCCTTTACCAAAGTACTCTTTTGCCACGCCGATACGCAAATCGGCAAACGGTTTGTCACCTGCTTTGGCCTGAGCCTCATTGAGGTCTTGTACATAGTCTGGGATATCGTGTTTGACTGAGGTGGCATCACGCTCGTCATAGCTGACCATAGGTTGAAGCAAGTATGCGCAGTCCATAGCGCTACGTCCCATGCTACCTGCTTGATCTAAACTTGACGCGTAGGCAATCATCCCAAAGCGTGAGACGCGGCCATAAGTCGGTTTGATACCGGTAAGTCCGCAAAACGAGGCAGGCTGACGAATAGAGCCGCCCGTATCGCTACCGGTGGCGACAGGGACGAACCCTGCGGCGACGGCAGCCGCGCTACCACCTGATGAGCCGCCTGGTACGCGCTCAAGATTCCAAGGGTTTTGCACCGTACCATAATACGAGCTGCTGTTATCTGAGCCCATTGCAAACTCATCCATATTGAGCTTACCCAGGCTAATCATGCCGGCCTGATCAATATTGGAGACGATTGTGGCATCATAAGGCGAGACAAAATTATGCAGCATTTTTGAGCCGCAAGTGGTGAGTACGCCTTGGGTACAAAAGATATCTTTGTGTGCCATTGGCATGCCTAGCAGCACTCGCTTATCCCCTTGCGCGCGTAGCTCGTCAGCGGCTTTTGCTTGGGCAAGTGCAGTCTGGGAGGTCGTAGTGATAAAGCTATTGACCTTGTTATCTAGCGCTTGTACACGTTTGATATAGTGCTCAGTTAGTTCTGCGCTACTAAATTGCTTGTCTTGTAAACCTGTGATTAGTTGCTGGGTACTTAAAAGATGAAGTTCAGACATAAGTCGTCGTCCGTTAGAGAAGGTAGATGTTGATGATAAAAATCAAAAAGTAACCGCTTATTCAATAACTTGCGGCACAAGATATAGACCGTTTTCGACAGCTGGCGCGACAGATTGATTGCGCGCGCGATCGATATCATGCTTGGCTATGTCAGCTCGAAAGTCTTGATAGACTTCATGAATGTTCGATAACGGTTTGATATCAGCAGTATCAACGCTCTCAAGCGTCTGCATCAGGGTCAAAACCTTACTGATTTCACTGGCATAACTGCTTGCGGTATCCTCATCGATACCCAAGCGCGCTAGGCGAGCCACTTCTATAATCTCTTGACGGCTAACATTGCTGTTATTAAGGTCAGCTTCGGGCGTTTGTTGTGACATAAAATCTCCGATTTAAGAACAGGATATAAAAGCTGGCAAAAATGACTACCCTTAAACGCGTCATAAAAGATTAGGCATAAAGGTATAGGTGTAATATGCGTTTATTATAAAGCATCTATTCCAACTTTACAGTCCTAGGTTTACAGGCCTAGCTTTACAAGGAGTCAGGCCGCCTGAGCTAAGTATTACGTTAATAGGTGTTTAGAGGCTAAAAGATTGATTTAATATCAAGGGTTTATATGCGCCAGCATTCAAGGTATGATAATGAGCAGTCAAAGTTGGGTGATTAATGATAGTGCTTTATCTAATATTTACTCGTATCTTGTTTAGATACTAGTAGTTAGCAAGACGTTATTACTAGGTAGATGCAAATAGCGCTGTTTTTTTTAAGCCAAATCGGTATAATTTAGCCCAATTTAATCTTTGTTGTTTAGGTTCGACTTATTGGGTCGATAACTCTTGAGACTCATCAAGAAAATTAAAGGGTTAAAAGGCATTAAACCCTTTAACCAATACCAATAAGAACGACTTAGCCTCTCATTCGCCTCACCGTAAGACGCTGGATATATTAGTCATGAACCTGTTTGGATTTTTATCAAATAATATCGCAATCGATCTCGGTACTGCGAACACTTTAATTTTTATTCCTGGCAAAGGCGTTGTGCTCGATGAGCCAACCGTCGTCGCCTTGCGTAGCAATCGTACACAAAATCCTACTGTAGCAGCTGTAGGTCTTGACGCCAAGCAAATGCTAGGTCGTACGCCTGCCAATATCACCGCTATTCGCCCGCTAAAAGATGGCGTGATTGCTGATTTTGAAGTCACGCAAAAGATGCTTAAGCACTTTATTGCCAAGGTAAAGGCCAAGCGTTTTATGGCGCAGCCTAACGTTGTCGTTTGTGTGCCTTGCAAATCTACTTTGGTTGAGCGTAAAGCCATTCGCGAAGCAGTCTCCTCAGCAGGCGCAAGCAAAGTACTACTGCTTGAGGAGCCGATGGCGGCGGCAATTGGTGCTGGCATGCCCGTTCACGAAGCAAGCGGCTCTATGGTCGTTGATATCGGTGGCGGCACGACAGAGATTGCAGTTATCGCGCTATCAGGCTGCGTGTATGCCGAATCGATTCGCATCGGTGGTGATATGTTTGATGAGGCTATTATTACCCATGTGCGCCGTACCCATGGCTGCGTTATTGGTGAGACGACTGCTGAGCGTATCAAAACAGAGGTGGGTTCAGCACTCAACGAAGACAGCCAATTAGAAGTAGAAGTGCGCGGACGTAGCATGGCAGAAGGCGTGCCCAAGACCTTTACTGTCAATTCAGAAGAAGTGCAAAAAGCTCTAAGCGATCCATTAAGCGGTATCGTCAGCGCTGTAAAAGCAGCGCTTGAGCAAACGCCGCCAGAGCTGTCATCAGACATCGCTGAGCGCGGTATCGTACTGACGGGCGGCGGCGCTCTGTTACGTGATTTGGACAAGCTTATCTCTAGAGAGACGGGTCTACCAGTGACCGTAGCCGAAGATCCTTTAACGTGTGTGAGCCGCGGTGGTGGTATTGCTCTTGAATTTATCAATAACAAAAGCCTAAATATGATTTTTGTATAAACGTTTTTAGCTTTTTTTAAATCTATCACTAAGCATTTATTAAAGGTAGCCTGCTGTGCTGCCTTTAATGCCATCAACCCTGCTCTAAATACCTGATATTAGATCCTTATGACCCCAAGTATTTTTGCTCGCCAGCCTTTGTCACTGCGTATCACTGCAATTGCACTGATCGTCGCTTTGATATTGATGTGGTTTGATAGCAAAAATCCAGAATGGTTCAATCCTGTGCGTAATATCAGTCATGCAGCGATGCAACCTATTTACGAGTTATCTATACTACCAAGCTATGCGGTGCACTGGGTGTCAGGTCGCACTGAGTCAAAAGAAGTGTTGCGCCGCGAAAACGTACAGCTCAAATCACAACTACTGCATGCACAAGCCAAATTACAGCAGCAAGATTATATCTTAGCGCAAAACGCGCGCTTGCAAGGTATCTTGTCAACGACCAAGCCTGAGCAGTTTGACCTCAATCTGGCTCAGGTCATTGGTACTGATACCAACTTGCTTAAGCAGATTGTTGTGCTTAATAAAGGCAAGCAAGATGGCGTACAAGTGGGGCAAACGGTCATTGACGAAGACGGTATTTTGGGTCAAATCATCAACGTCTACCCCAATACCAGCCGCTTGTTACTGATTACCGATGAGCAGCAGTCTGTTGCAGTCACCATCAAGCGTACTGGTCAGCGCGCTATTGTCACAGGCAAGGGTATACCGACTGCACTACATCTCAATTATGTGTTCAAAACCTCAGATGTCCGCGTGGGCGATGAGCTGATCTCATCTGGTTTAGGCGGACGTATTCCAGCAGGGTATCGCGTCGGGCGCATTGCTTTAATAAAAGACACGCAAGCGGATAACTTTAGAAGTATCGAGGTGACGCCCGCTGCCAACTTCGTTGACAATGCTTATGTACTCATTTTGCAAGATAAAATGACAGATACTCAGCGCTTTTCACTACCGCAGACGGGCGCTACGCTAAATACTGAGCCAAATATTGAAATAGGGTCTACAGACAATATGGCGGCGACTAATGAGACTTTACAGCCAACCACCAATTAAATCGGTATCGAACAAGCATATAAACTTCTGCTCTGATTTATAGCGGTTTTGGCCATCACTAACCAATGATTGCTATACAACTGATGTAGGTAAGCTCATGGCGTATCCAGATTCTGAACAACCCACCTCTCTTTTGCTACTAGCAATCGTTTCAAGCTTCGTTGTCGCCTCCTCACTTGTGGTCTATCCCCTAAATTCAAGCATGGCAACCTTGCGTCCTATGGTCATGATCATGGTGCTCATATTTTGGTTGCTCTTTCAGCCGCGTTACGTAGGGGTTTTTACCGCTTTTCTTATTGGTATTATAGCCGATTTGCTTATGGATACGCGCTTAGGTCAGCAAGCATTCGCAGCGGTTGTTGTCGCCTTTTTTACTAAGATAAGTAGCATCTATATCAAAGAGCTTAGAACGAGCAGCGCTTGGTTGTTAGCATCAGCGGCGCTTATAATATTTCAGCTCAACTTATGGCTACTTCAGATGTTTACCCAAGGCGTGTTTGTCGCTCAATCTGCGTTCTCTTTACTGATGAGTATCGTCAGCTGGCCATTAGTATTACTGATATTACGCAAATTTGTACGTTAAGACGTCTCAAGCTTTTAAACTTCAAAAATAAAGAGAGCAGTGATGGATATCATCTTGGCTTCAGGCTCGCCGCGTCGCCGTGAATTATTAGTAAGTGCCTCAGTAGACTTTAGCATTATGGCTGTGAATGTCGATGAAACGCCGCAACGGAATGAGTCACCAACCACGTACATCGAGCGTATGGTCGCCATTAAAGCGCAAGCGGCGATAGCGCAGCTTAGTGTTGAGAGGAACAATGCAGGCGATAATAAAGCGTTTATTATTCTAACTGCCGATACCATTGGCGTATTGCCTGATGGTCAGACGGTACTGGTCAAACCAAGCGATTATGCGCACGCTTGTAGTATGTGGCAGCAGATGTCTGACAATACTCATGAAGTTTGGACTTGCGTACAGGCAACCTACGTTTTATTAACCAAAAATAAGGGTCACGGCAGTGAGATAGGCACTACTCAATTGGATATAAAGCTAGTAAGCCTGCACCAAATTATGGAGCGTACTCAAGTGACATTTGTTCCATTAACTCAAGATATGATGAGCGCATACTGGAACACCGGCGAGCCTGCTGACAAAGCTGGGGCTTATGGTATTCAAGGATTAGCAGCTGCTTGGGTCACTCGTATCAATGGCAGCTATACCAATGTCGTCGGCTTACCGCTTGCACAAACGCTTGCATTAATTGATGATATAAAAAAGTTGAATTGATAGCTATGGGTTGAAGTGCACATAATGATACGCAGGGTTATGGGCAAGGCTCAGCCCCATTTGCTACACTAGAGCCTATTTCGTTATTAAATAAAGAGAACAGAGGTTATGTCAGAAGAGCTGCTAATCAACATCAGTCCCATGGAATCGCGCGTAGCAGTTTTAGATAGTGGAATACTGGGTGAGATCTATATTGAGCGTCATCATAAGCTAGGTCTCGTTGGTAATATATATCTAGGTACCGTTGTACGCGTACTACCAGGAATGCAAGCGGCTTTTATTGATATTGGTCAGTCGCGCACCGCCTTTTTGCACGTCAACGATATGCAACGTTTGCCGTCAACGAGCACAAAAAAACCTGCAAGCGAAACCATCAAAGACACCGCTGACAATACAACGACCACTGACGATAGTGAAGCGCTAACAGATACTACCAAAAGTAAAACAGCTATAGCAGCAGAGAGTCTCGCCATGTCGCCACCAGTGGTGAGCGCGCGCAGCACAGATATTACGCCTGTCTCCGCCAAAGTGCTTATTCAGCACCGATTACATGAATCTCAGCGTATTCTTGTACAAGTCACCAAAGATCAGCTCGGCAGTAAAGGTGCTCGATTAACGACTAATATCTCTTTGCCTTCGCGTTACCTAGTGTACCTGCCATCAAGCGATCATATCGGTATATCACAGCGTATCGATGGGGAGGAGGAACGCACGCGTTTAAAGACTGAGCTGACAAGCCTTATGCAAACGGTCAATCTAAAAGGTGGACTCATTGCGCGTACTGCTGCCGAGCGCGTACCTGTCGATAAGCTAGAGGAAGATATCTACTACCTAGTACAATTGTGGCGTACTATTTGCGCGCGTCACAAAGAGTCCACCGCTCATCAAAGCTCAGAGCTGATTTATCAAGAGCTATCATTACCGATACGCGCTATCCGCGATTTAGTGCATACCGATACCGAAAAAGTCATCATTGATAATAGTCAGATATATGAGCAAGTACGCCACTTTGCCAAATCTTTTGTGCCTTTTATTTATGATCGTATTGTTCACTATACCGCAGAGCAGGCGCTGTTTGATGTGCACCGCGTCGAGGATGACCTGCGTGATGCCCTAAAACGCCGCGTTGATCTAAAGTCAGGCGGTTATCTGATTATTGATCAGACCGAAGCTATGACGACCATTGATGTCAACACCGGCTCATTTGTAGGTGGTCGCTCCTTAGAGGATACGGTTTACAAAACCAATTTAGAGGCCACTCATGCTATCGCCCGCCAGCTGCGTCTGCGTAACTTGGGCGGGATTATCATTCTTGATTTTATCGATATGCTCGAGCAAGAGCATAAAGACGACGTACTTGAGAGCTTACAGTCCAAGCTTGCACAAGATTATGCCAAGACCAATATCACTCAAGTCAGTGAGCTTGGCTTAGTTGAGATGACCCGTAAGCGTACCCGTGAGTCGCTAGGGCAGCAATTGTGCGAGCCTTGTTCGACCTGTCAAGGACGCGGCTTTATCAAAACCGCAGAGACGGTATGCTTTGAGATTTTCCGCGAGATTATGCGCTGCGCTCGCACTTATAATTCCCCAAAGAAGTTCACCGTAGTCGCTCATGCAGCAGTCATAGATCTGCTATTAACCTCAGAGGCTGACACAGTTGCCGAGCTTGAGTATCTCCTTGGGCGAGTCATTACTTTTGAGGTCGAGAACTTGTATAATCAAGAGCAATATGACATTGTACTTGACTAACAAAGCAGTTGTTGCTTGCGTTATAAGTCTCAAAGATATAAGCGTCAAAAGTTATTTTTATGACGACTCACCACTGGTAAATAGACGCGTTTTATCTTGTATTTTAAGTAAAAGCAGGGGCCATTGCCTATATTGTCCTTGCAATGACTCATATACTATGTATAATACACACCACTGAATTACAAGAGCGCCGCTTAGCAAGTTGCTGGCGCTATGACAGCTAGAGCATCGTTTCTAGCACTATTTCATATGCCTTTACTGATTTCCATATTAATAGGAGATTCGGTTGGGCTTTAAACTATTTTACTTTTGGTCGTTGCTTGTTTTGATAAAGAACAGATAACTACCTTGAGTGAATATTTAATTAAACGGCTTTTGGTCATCACCTTGTTTTGCAAGAATGACGAAAACATATATTAGGAGCTTGCTGGCATGGCTAACCAGAGAATCCGTATCAGACTCAAATCTTTTGACCATCGCCTGATTGATCAGTCGGCGCAAGAGATTGTCGATACTGCAAAGCGCACCGGTGCGCAAGTTTGTGGTCCTGTACCGTTGCCGACTCGCATTGAGCGCTTCGACGTTCTAACCTCACCACACGTCAACAAAGACGCGCGTGATCAGTACGAGATTCGTACTCACAAGCGTATGGTTGATATTGTTCAGCCAACTGACAAAACTGTGGATGCGCTGATGAAGTTAGATTTAGCGGCGGGTGTTGACGTTCAAATTGCTTTGGGCTAACACACACCCAACCCATTAATAAGATATAAAGAGGTTTAAAATGGCGATCGGTTTAGTCGGTAAAAAATGCGGCATGACCCGTGTCTTCACTGAAGCAGGTGCGTCTACCCCTGTAACCGTGATTGAGGTCGATGCAAACCGCATTACTCAAGTAAAAAATGAAGATACAGATGGCTATCAAGCCATCCAAATCACCACAGGCACTCGTCGTGACAGCCGCGTAACTGCAGCTCAAAAAGGACATTTTGCCAAAGCTGGTGTAAAAGCGGGCCGTGGTGTTTGGGAATTTCGTGCTACCGAGGGTGACCTTGAGGGTCGCGAAATCGGTGGTGAGATCTTAGCTGACTTGTTCGAAGTAGGTCAGATGGTCGATGTCACAGGACAAAGCAAAGGTAAAGGCTTTCAGGGTCCAGTTAAGCGTCACAACTTTAGCATGCAAGATGCTACTCATGGTAACTCAGTTTCTCACCGTGCCCATGGTTCAACTGGTCAAAACCAGTCACCAGGTAAAGTATTTAAAGGTAAGAAAATGGCAGGCCAGATGGGTAACAAACGTGTTACGGTTCAAGGCTTAGAAGTGGTCTCGGTTGATGCCGAAAAAGGATTGCTGGTCATTAAGGGTGCAATCCCTGGTGCTACCGGTGGCGATGTCATCGTGCGTCCGTCAATCAAAGCCTAAGCAAGGGGATTAACGTGGATTTAAAAACAGTTACAGGTGCGGCAGTTGAACTTTCTGACACAGCGTTTGGTCGTGAATTCAATGAAGCATTAGTGCATCAAGTCGTCACCGCTTATTTAGCGGGCGGACGCCAAGGTACACGTGCACAAAAAACCCGTGCCGAAGTTTCTGGCGGTGGCATCAAGCCATGGCGCCAAAAAGGTACTGGTCGCGCTCGTGCAGGCTCTATTCGTAGCCCAATCTGGCGTTCTGGTGGTCGCGCATTCGCGGCAAAACCACAAGACTGGTCACAAAAAGTTAACCGCAAAATGTATCGCGGTGCTATGCAGTGCATTCTTGCTGAATTAGTACGTCAAGAGCGTCTAATTTTAGTTGAAGAGATTAGTGTTTCTGCACCTAAGACCAAAGAGCTGATCGCGAAGTTAAGTGATTTAAATGCACCGCGTGCATTGATCGTCACCAAAGAAGTTGACGAAAACTTATACTTAGCAGCCCGCAATATTCCACATGTCAATGTACTAGGTACAAGTGAAGTGGATCCAGTGAGCTTGATCGCCTTTGATAAAGTGATCATGTCAGTTGAAGCTGCGAAACAATTTGAGGAAGCACTAGCATGAATAACGCAAGACTTTATCAGATCCTAAGAGGACCTGTCTTCTCAGAAAAATCTCAAATGCTTGGCGACTCACTTGGTGTACAAGTATTCAAAATTGATTCTAATGCTACTAAGCTAGAAGTCAAAAAAGCAGTTGAGCTCATGTTTGAAGGTGTTGAAGTCACCAAAGTAAACACTTTGAACGTTAAAGGTAAGACGAAGCGTTTTGGTAAAAGCATCGGCCGTCGTAATGACTACAAAAAAGCCTATGTTACCTTAAAAGCTGGTCAAGATGTACAAATGGCTGATGCTGGTGAAGAGGTTGCAAGCGCAACTGATTCTACTAGTGAAACAGCGAACAACGAATAAGGATTACACTCATGCCTATCGTAAAAGCAAAGCCAACATCACCCGGCCGTCGTTTTGTTGAAAAAGTAGTGCATCCACACCTTTATAAAGGTCGTCCGTATGCACCGCTCCTAGAATCAAAAAGTAAGTCAGGTGGTCGTAACAATAATGGCCGTATTACTACTCGCCATATCGGCGGTGGTCACAAGCAGCATTATCGTATTATTGACTTCAAACGTACTAAAGACAATATCCCAGCTACGGTCGAGCGTATCGAATACGATCCTAACCGTACCGCTCATATTGCACTTCTTAAGTACGCTGATGGCGAACGCCGTTATATCATCGCTGCCAAAAAACAAGCGGTTGGTGATACTGTGATGTCAGGTGAAAACTCACCTATTCGTCCAGGTAACTGTTTACCGCTCAAAAACATACCTTTAGGTACTGTGATCCATAATATCGAGCTTAAAATCGGTAAAGGCGCACAGATGGCTCGCTCTGCGGGTACAAGCGTACAGTTATTAGGTCGTGACGGTATTTACGCTATTTTGCGTATGCGTTCAGGTGAAACTCGCCGTGTACACGTCAACTGCCGTGCCGTTATCGGTGAAGTCTCTAACACTGAGAATAACCTAAAATCACTTGGTAAAGCCGGTGCATCACGTTGGCGCGGTATTCGCCCATCAGTTCGTGGTGTCGCGATGAACCCAGTTGATCACCCGCATGGTGGTGGTGAAGGTCGTAACAAAGGTCGCCATCCAACCAGCCCTTGGGGTCAGAAGTCTAAAGGACTTAAAACGCGTAGCAATAAGCGTACTGACAATATGATCATCCGCCGTCGCGCCAAGAAGAAATAAAGGAAGAATTTCATGCCTCGTTCATTGAAAAAAGGTCCATTCATAGACGCGCACCTGTTTGCCAAAGTTGAAGCTGCAATTGATGCCAACTCACGCAAACCTATTAAGACTTGGTCGCGCCGCTCGATGATTTTGCCACAAATGGTTGGCCTAACTTTATCTGTTCATAATGGTCGTACTCACGTACCTGTCATTATCAGCGAACAGATGGTTGGTCATAAACTAGGTGAATTTGCCCCGACTCGTACGTATCGTGGTCATGGCATTGACAGAAAAGCTAAGAGATAAGGTGCTTACCATGGAAGTAACTGCAAAATTACGCGGTGCCGCCATCTCGGCACAAAAAGTTAGACTCGTTGCTGATGAAGTTCGTGGCAAGCCCATTGAGCGTGCTCTGGATATCCTAACGTATAGCAATAAAAAAGGCGCTGTGTTTGTTAAGAAATGTCTTAACTCAGCCATCGCCAATGCCGAGCATAATCATGGCCTAGATATTGACGACCTAAAAGTCGCTACTATCTACGTTGATGAAGGCATTACGCTAAAACGTATCCTACCACGTGCAAAAGGTCGCGCTGATCGTATCAGCAAGCGTACCTGTCACATCACTATAAAGGTAGGAGAATAAGTTATGGGTCAAAAAGTACATCCAATCGGAATTCGTCTTGGTGTTGTCAAAAAGCATAACGCAAACTGGTATGCTGATCCTAAACAGTACTCAGAATACCTCATCAACGACATTCAAGTTCGTGAGTATCTACGCAAAAAGCTAGATAGCGCTATGATCAGTAACATCATGATCGAGCGTCCTACTGGCGCTGCTAAAATTACCATCGCCACTGCGCGTCCTGGTATTGTTATCGGTAAGAAAGGCGAAGATATCGAAAGACTTCAAAAAGAATTGACCAAAATTATGGGCGTACCTGCTCAGGTCAACATTGAAGAGATTACATCACCTGATCTAGATGCTCGTCTTGTTGCTGATGGTATTGGCAGCCAGCTTGAGCGCCGTGTTATGTTCCGCCGTGCTATGAAGCGCGCCGTACAGAACAGCATGCGCTCTGGTGCTAAAGGTATCAAAGTTGAGTTGTCAGGCCGTCTTGGCGGTGCTGAGATTGCTCGTACTGAATGGTACCGTGAAGGCCGCGTGCCATTACATACACTACGCGCTGATATTGACTATGCGTCAGTACGTGCAGAAACAACTTACGGCACCATCGGTGTGAAAGTTTGGATCTTCCGCGGAGAAATCCTTGACGGTATGAACAGTGTTTATAATCCGGTCAAAGAAGAGCCTCGTGCGCTAAAACGCCGTGGCCGTGGTGGAAACCGTCGAAACTCAGACAGAGGTTAAACTATGTTACAGCCAAAACGTACCAAGTTTCGCAAAATGCATAAAGGTCGTAACACAGGGCTCGCTCATCGTGGAAGCACCGTTGCATTCGGACAAATTGGTCTAAAATCTTTGACGCGTGGTCGTATGACAGCTCGTCAAATCGAAGCAGCACGTCGTACCATTACTCGTAAAATCAAACGTGGTGGTAAGATTTGGATTCGCGTATTCCCAGACAAACCTATTACCAACAAGCCATTAGAAGTACGTATGGGTAAAGGTAAAGGTCCAGTTGAATATTGGGTATGTGAGATCAAACCTGGTAAAGTGCTATATGAAATCGAAGGGGTTTCAGAAGAGCTTGCTCGCGATGCTCTAACGCTTGCAGCAGCCAAACTGCCCTTTAAAACTACCATTGTTAAGCGGACGATAATGTAATGAAGATCAGTGAATTACGTGATAAATCATTAGAAGAGCTGACCGGGTTACTTGATGAAAAGCAACTTGATGCTTTCCGTATTCGTATGGCTAAAGCAACAGGTCAGTTGGGGAATACCCATGAAGTCAGAGGCAATCGTCGTACGATTGCCCAGATTCAGACTTTGATCAACGAGAAACAACGAGGCGACTCATGAGCGAAAACAATCAAACAGCCACCAACGCTAGCGTATTGACAGGACGAGTTGTCAGCGACAAGATGGACAAGTCCATCACAGTTTTGATTGAGCGTCTGGTTCGTCATCCTTTGTATGGCAAACAGCTTCGTCGTTCTACCAAAATCAAAGCCCATGATGAAGACAACGTTTGCCAGCAAGGCGATCTTGTCCGTATCAAAGAGACACGTCCAATCTCAAAAACTAAGTCTTGGACTTTAGTTGATGTGGTTGAAAAAGTAGAAAAAATCTAAGTAAATTGCATTGAATACCAGAAGCTGTTAAAATACCCGCCTTTTTAAGGATGCTGATTGCGCTTGCCGTAATCGCTCACTTATGAGTAAGGCGCTATTTATACCAAAATGCCGTCTACTCATTCTGTGCTAGCGGCAGCAACTGGTTTTTATTGCTCATACCTGTGGAGTAACGCTATGATTCAGGTTGAATCTATGCTGGAAGTTGCAGACAATAGCGGTGCAAGACGAGTTCAGTGCATTAAAGTACTGGGTGGTTCTCATCGTCGTTACGCATCTGTCGGCGATATTATCAAGATTACGGTTAAAGAAGCTATTCCTCGCGGTCGTGTCAAAAAAGGCGACGTGATGAATGCAGTAGTTGTACGTACCAAAAAAGGCGTTCGACGCCCTGATGGTTCGGTTATTCGTTTTGATGACAATGCTGCGGTATTGCTCAACCAAAACAAAGCACCGATTGCAACTCGTATTTTTGGACCGGTAACTCGTGAACTACGTGGTGATCAGTTTATGAAAATTGTATCCCTAGCACCAGAAGTATTGTGAGGTAACCCATGGCTAAATTACGAAAAGGCGACACAGTTATTGTTATTGCTGGTAAAGATAAAGGCAAACAAGGTACTGTTCAAGCTGTAAAAAACGATCGTATTAAAGTTGAAGGCATCAACATCGTCACTAAACATCAGAAGCCAAATCAGGCAACTGGCGTTGAAGGTGGTATTGTTAAGCAAGAAGCTTTTTTGCATATCTCAAACGTCGCGATTTTAAATGCGCAAACCCAAAAAGCAGACCGTATTACTTATCAGACGAATGATGAAGGCGTCAAACAACGCGTTTATCGTTCAAATGGTGAAGTTGTGGCGACTGCGTAAGACACTAAGGGTGTAATGGTAATGGCAAGATTAAAGACTTTATATAACCAAGAACTAAAGCAACAGATCAAAGAAGAACTTGATTTAGCTAATGTGATGCAAGTGCCTAAAATCACTAAGATCACACTTAATATGGGTGTGGGCGGTGCGTCTCAAGACAAGAAATTGCTTGAAGGTGCGGTAGCTGACATGATCGCAATTGCTGGTCAAAAGCCTGTTGTTACTAAAGCTCGTAAGTCAGTTGCTGGCTTTAAGATTCGTGAAGAATGGCCGATTGGCTGTAAAGTAACGCTTCGCGGTGAGCAAATGTACGAATTTTTAGATCGTCTCATTGCTATTGCGATTCCTCGTATTCGTGACTTTCGCGGTTTTTCACCTAAAGCCTTTGACGGACGTGGTAACTACTCTTTAGGTATTAAAGAGCAGATCGTATTCCCAGAAATCGAATATGATAAAATTGATCGTATTCGCGGTATGGATGTAACGATCACCACCTCTGCAGGTAATGATGAAGAAGGTCGTGCGTTACTCAAAGCATTCGGCTTCCCATTTAAATAAGGTAAAGACGTTATGGCAAAGAAGAGCATGATTAATCGCGAATTAAAGCGCGAAAAAATGGTTGCTAAATATGCTGAGAAGCGTATTAAGCTAAAAGAGACTATCAGTGATGTCAACGCAAGTGACGAAGAGCGTATGGATGCTATGTTAGAGCTTCAGTCTCTACCACGCAACGCATCTCCAGTACGTCTGCGTAATCGCTGTGCTATCACTGGTCGCCCTCATGGTTACTACCGTAAGTTTGGCTTATCTCGCAACATGTTGCGTGAGCGTGTCATGCAAGGTGATGTACCTGGTGTTCGTAAAGCAAGCTGGTAAGGAGTAAGACATGAGTATGCAAGATACTGTTGCTGATATGCTAACCCGTATTCGTAACGCGCAAATGGCGAACAAAGTATCGGTTGCGATGCCAAGCTCAAAGCTACGCAAATCAATCGCTGATCTATTGGTTAGCGAAGGTTATGTGGCAAACGCAACTGTTACTCAAGAAGATAACAATAAAGCGACGTTGTCTATTGAATTAAAATACTTCGAAGGCAAACCTGTCATCGAAACTATTCAACGCTTTAGCCGTCCTGGTCTGCGCCAGCATCGCGGTAAAGATAACATCCCAACTGTTAAGCAAGGTATGGGTGTTGCTATCGTATCAACCAGTCAAGGCATCATGAGTGATCGTGCTGCACGCGCTGCTGGTATCGGTGGCGAAATCGTTGCTTTTGTTGCTTAATATTTGGTTATCAAATATTAAGTTACTAAGCAAATAAGATACCACTTAACCCGTATTGTTTATTGCTATTCTATTGAGGACAGCAATAAACAAAGCACCATCAGATGCAATAATGCTTTTTTAGTATTAGCAATTGATAGGTGCTAGGCAAGCTTAATTATGATAAACTAGCACGCTTTTTAGCCTGTTAGTTTTTTCGCTATTATCTTCTCCTATTTTTATTGATGATAATTGGCTAACAGAAGAAGTTAATTTTTTAAGGAATATTCCTATGTCTCGTGTGGCTAAAGCCCCAGTAACCTTGCCAAACGGCGTTAGTGTTACTTTGAACGATCGGCAGGTCGAAGTGAAAGGCAAGAACGGTACTTTGTCTTTACACCTGCATGAATTGGTCGAGCTGAAACAGGAAGATGATGCTATCATTCTCTCACCTACAGTCGATTCAAAAGAAGCCATGATGCATACTGGCACCGTACGCGCCTTACTTAACAACCATGTTATCGGCGTAACCGAAGGCTTTGAAAAACGTCTTCAACTCATCGGTGTTGGTTATCGTGCTCAAGCTACTAGTGATAAAGTAACCTTGAACGTCGGTTATTCACATCCAGTAGAGTATACGTTGCCAGAGAGTGTGTCGGCCGAAACCCCAACGCAAACTGAAATTGTTTTAAAATCAAACAATAAGCAGCAGCTTGGTCAAGCCGCGGCAAATATCCGCGCCTTCCGTCCACCAGAGCCTTATAAAGGTAAAGGTATTCGTTATAGTGACGAGCACGTGATTCGCAAAGAAGCCAAGAAAAAATAAGGTGAGTTGAAATGTTTGATAAAAAAGCAGCTCGTCTGCGTCGAGCTAAGAAAACCCGTGCGCATATCAGATTTTTGGGCGTTCATCGTCTAACCGTCACTCGCACGCCAAAGCATATGTATGCCCAGATTATCTCTCCAAGTGGTGGTGAAGTGATCGCTCAGGCATCTACACTAGATAGCAGTCTGCGTTCAGGTGCAACTGGCAACACTGATGCTGCGACATCTGTAGGCCAAATGATCGCAGAACGTGCAAAAGCAGCTGGTATTACCAAAGTTGCCTTTGATCGTAGCGGTTTTAAATATCATGGTCGAGTAAAAGCTTTAGCTGAAGCTGCTCGCGAAAACGGATTGGAGTTTTAATCATGGCTAGAAATAATGACAAAAATGAACCTTCAGACGGTTTAGTAGAGCGTCTAGTCACCGTTGATCGCGTTGCAAAAGTGGTCAAAGGTGGTCGTATCTTTTCATTCACAGCTTTAACCGTTGTGGGTGATGGTAATGGTCGCGTTGGTTTTGGACGTGGTAAAGCACGTGAAGTCCCAGCGGCTATTCAAAAAGCTCTAGAAGCTGCGAAGCGTAATATGATCACAGTGGAGCTTAACGAAGCCACTTTGTATCATCCGATCAAAGCCCGTCATGGCGCAAGTAAAGTATATATGCAACCTGCATCTGAAGGTACTGGCGTTATCGCTGGTGGCGCAATGCGTGCTGTATTAGAAGTTGCTGGTGTCAAAGACGTTTTGACTAAGTGTTATGGCTCTACCAATACTGCTAACGTTGTTCGCGCAACATTTAACGGTTTACGTGATATGTCAACTCCAGAAAAGATGGCAGCAAAACGTGGTAAATCTGTAGACGAAATTTTGGGCTAACTTTTAGTAGATAGGACTAGGTGAATATTGATGAAAACAATGAAAGTCACTCAAGTAAAATCAGGTGCCCATCGCCTCAAGAGCCACAAAGCTAGCTTGAAAGGATTGGGTTTACGCCGTATTAACCATACTGTAGAAGTTGAAGATACACCATCAACTCGTGGCATGGTCAATCGCGTTAACTACATGGTAAAAGTGGAGGAAGCGTAATGGGTCTTAGATTAAACGAATTATCACCAGGTGTTGGCGCAAAGAAAACTGCCCAACGTCGTGGTCGCGGTATCGGTTCAGGTCTTGGTAAAACAGGCGGTCGCGGTGTGAAAGGTCAAAAATCACGTTCAGGTTCTAGCATACGCTCAGGATTTGAGGGTGGTCAAATGCCTTTGTACCGTCGTCTACCAAAATTTGGCTTTACTAGTAAAATGGCAATGACTACGGCTGAAGTCCGTCTGTCTGAGCTTAACAAAATTGACGGTGATGTAGTCAGCTTAGAGACGCTTAAAGCGGCTAACCTTGTCCGCCGTGATATGAAGCGTGCTCGCGTTATGCTATCAGGCGAAGTCACTAAAGCTTTTACCTTTAAAGGTATCAAAGTGACTAAAGGCGCTAAGCAGGCAATCGAAGCTGCTGGTGGTAGTATCGAGGAGTAGTAACGTGTCAAAGCAATCAATGTCATCGACTGGTATACCGCTTAATCCTTTTGCCTTTATACGCAAGTATGATGAGCTCTGGACGCGCTTACTATTTTTGATCGGTGCGTTGATTGTTTATCGTTTAGGGTCACATATTCCTGTTCCTGGTATCAACCCTGTCAATTTAGCTGATTTATTTTCGCGTAATGAAAACACCATTTTGAGCATGTTCAATATGTTCTCAGGTGGTGCTTTAGAGCGTATGTCTATTATGGCGCTCGGCATTATGCCTTATATCTCAGCCTCTATTATTGTACAGATGATGTCAGCAGTCGTCCCGTCGCTTGAAGCGCTCAAAAAAGACGGTGAGGCTGGACGTCGCAAGCTAAACAAGTATACCCGTCAAGGCACCCTTGCTTTAGCTTTAGTGCAGTCGCTTGGAATGTGTGCAGGATTGATCAGTCAGAACTTGACGTTATCTAGCGGTCTTACCTTTTATATACCGGCGGTGACCTCATTGGTAGCGGGCGCTATGTTCTTGATGTGGCTTGGTGAGCAGATCACAGAGCGCGGCGTGGGTAATGGTATCTCAATGCTTATTTTTGCAAGCATTGTCGCAGGTACCCCTGGCATGATTTCACAATCTATTGAACAGGTCAATCAGGGTCAAATGAATCTGATTGTACTCTTTATCTTTGTTATATTAGGCATCGCGGTAACCGCGGGTATCGTTTATATTGAACGTGCTCAGCGCCGTGTTCCTGTTAACTATGCACAAAAGCAGCAGCAAGGCCGCAAAATCTATGCTCAGCAGCAATCACACTTGCCATTGAAAATAAACATGGCAGGGGTTATCCCTGCTATTTTTGCCAGCTCCTTGTTACTGTTTCCAGCAAGTTTGGGTCAATGGGTAGGTCATTCAACCGATCCTACCTTTGTGCAAAAGATACTACAAAATATGGCACTAGTGTTGTCTCCTGGACAGCCGTTATATTTAGTACTGTTTGGTGCGATGATTATTTTCTTTTGTTATTTTTATACGGCATTAGTTTTTAGTCCGCGTGAAGTCGCTGAAAACCTTAAACGAAGCGGTGCGTATATCCCAGGTATTCGTCCCGGACAACAAACTCAGCGTTATCTTGATCACGTATTAAATCGATTAACTTTCATCGGCGCGATGTATATGACGGTTATTTGTTTGATGCCTATGGTCATCCAGTCAGGTTTTGGTGTGCCATTTAATCTTGGTGGTACATCACTATTGATTATGGTAGTAGTGGTAATGGATTTCATCTCGCAGATTCAAGCGCATTTGATGACGCATCAATACCACGATCAGACGTTAATTCAGTCGCCCACTCAGCCATAAACTGAGCGGCGTGATATTTCAAGGAGCATGCGATGAAAGTTCAAGCATCAGTAAAAAAGATTTGTGGTAGCTGTAAAGTAGTTCGCCGTAAAGGTCGTGTACATATTATTTGTACTGCTGAACCACGCCACAAGCAACGTCAAGGTTAATTGACTAACGAAGATTTATCGTTAAATCAATTAACACTTGAAAAAACGCGGCGGATGCGATATCATCCGCCACTTGCCGTAGTTCATACCTTTTTATTTGTTTCATTTTATGACGCGTATCAATTGAAAGATTATACGAGTTTTAAAGCATTCAGATATTTAGGTGTTAACAGCAATAATTTTGGAAAACAACATATCGTTTAAACGAACGATATCTGTTTTTCTTTGATGGAGAAATAAATGGCTCGTATTGCCGGTGTCAACATTCCGGATAATAAGCATGCTGTTATTTCACTAACTTACATCTTTGGTGTAGGTCGTACCACTGCTCAGAAAATCTTAGAAGCAGTTGGCATTGCCCCTACTACTAAAGTCAGTCAGTTAGATGATACACAGTTGGATGCTATCCGTGCACAAATTGCAGAATACATGACCGAAGGTGACCTTCGTCGTGAAGTGTCAATGAATATCAAGCGCTTGGTTGATCTTGGTTGTTACCGTGGCATTCGCCATCGCCGTAACTTACCAGTAAGAGGTCAAAACACCAAGAATAACGCTCGTACTCGTAAGGGTCCGACACGCCCTCTCAAAAGATAATTAACTTAGGAAGCTAAAAGATGGCTAAAGACACTCGTAGTCGCAAAAAAGTGGCTCGTCGTTCAGTATCGGAGGGCATTGCCCACATCCATGCGTCTTTTAATAACACCATTGTAACGATTACCGATCGTCAAGGTAATGCACTGGCTTGGGCCACCTCAGGTGGACAAGGCTTCCGTGGTTCACGTAAATCTACACCATTTGCAGCTCAGGTTGCAGCTGAAGTCGCCGGTAAAGCGGCTCAGGAATACGGTGTTAAGAATATCGACGTTTTGGTCAAAGGACCAGGACCGGGTCGTGAGTCTGCGGTAAGAGCACTAGGTGCATTGGGTTATAAAGTGAACAGCATCTCTGATGTGACCCCAATTCCACACAATGGTTGCCGTGCGCCGAAAAAGCGCCGCGTCTAATACTAAAGACGAAGCTTTTTATCATAAAAGCTTATAGGAGACATAAACATGGCCCGTTATATTGGACCAAAACTAAAGTTATCACGTCGTGAAGGCACTGACCTAGGTCTTAAATCTGGTGTTAAACCTTATGACGTTAAGACCAAAAAAGCTGGTCGTCCACCAGGTCAACATGGCGTTAGCCGTAACAAGACTTCAGAATACGCTTTACAGCTGCGTGAAAAGCAGAAAGTCAAGCGTATTTATGGTGTGCTTGAGCGTCAGTTCGCAAACTACTATAAAGAAGCTGCTCGCAAACGCGGCGCTACAGGTGAGAACTTGCTAGCTATGCTTGAGAGCCGTATCGATAACGTCGTATACCGTATGGGCTTTGGCTCAACTCGTGCAGAAGCGCGTCAGTTGGTCAGTCACCGCACTGTCATGCTTAAAAAAGCAGGTCGTGATGAGTTTGTTCGTGTGAACATTCCATCAATCCAGTTGCAAGATGGTGACGTTATCGCTATTCAAGAAAAATCTCGCGAACAGCTACGTATCAAGAACGCTATTGAGCTTGCCACGCAGCGCGGTATTCCAGAATGGCTAGATGTTGATCACAGCAAATTACAAGGCACGTTTAAACAAGCGCCTGATCGCATTGATCTTCCTGCTGAAATCAACGAAAGCTTGATCGTTGAGCTATACTCAAAATAAGTGATACCTTAGCATATCTACTGATTTGGTCAGTGGATATGTTATGTCATTTAAACCTGTTTAATCTATCGAGGTGACATTATGATGCTAAATGCAACTGAGTTTCTAACGCCAAATGCCATTAACGTGGACACGGTTAACGAAACGATTGCGAAAGTCACGCTCGAACCGTTAGAACGCGGCTTTGGGCATACCTTAGGTAATGCTCTTCGTCGTATCTTGTTATCTTCATTACCTGGTGCTGCGGTTATTGAAGCTGAGATTGATGGTGTTGACCATGAATACTCTACGCTTGAAGGCTTGCAAGAGGACGTACTTGATTTGCTTTTGAACTTAAAAGGCCTAGCAATTACCCTTCATGACCAAAATGAAGTATTTTTGACCTTGGACAAGCAAGGTCCAGGCACTATTACTGCTGCAGACATCGCACTACCGCACAATGTAGACATTATCAATCCAGAATTGGTATTAGGCACATTGAGCGAGCGCGGTCATCTTAAGATGCGTTTGCGCGTAGTGATGGGTCGTGGATATGAGCCAGCAAATCAGCGCCGTGAAGATGGCGACACCAAAGCAATTGGCCGTCTAAAGCTTGATGCAAGCTTTAGCCCAGTGCTTCGTGTTGCTTATCAAGTTGAGAACGCTCGCGTCGAGCAGCGTACCGATCTTGATCGTCTCATCATTGAGCTTGAAACTAATGGCACTATAGATCCAGAAGAAGCAATTCGTAAAGCTGCCACTATTTTACAACAACAGATTTCTATCTTTGTTGATCTAGAAGCTGAAGAAGCGCCTGAGCCTGTGAAAGAAAAAGAAGAGGTCGACCCAGTGCTACTTCGCCCTGTGGATGATCTTGAACTAACGGTTCGCTCAGCCAACTGCTTAAAAGCTGAAAACATTTACTATATCGGCGATTTGGTACAGCGTTCAGAGACTGAATTATTAAAAACCCCAAATCTTGGTAAGAAATCATTAACTGAAATCAAGGACGTACTAGCGTCTAAAGATTTAGAGCTCGGTATGCGCCTAGACAATTGGCCACCTGCTGACTTACGTGTTGATGATCGCTTTTCTTATCGTAGCCGCTAAACTTTAAGGATATTTGACTATGCGCCATCGTAAGAGTGGAGTCAAGCTGGGTCGTACCGGCAGTCATCGTAAAGCCATGTTCCAAAATATGACCAACTCATTATTTGAGCACGAGTTGATCAAAACGACGTTGCCAAAAGCAAAAGAGTTACGCCGCGTTGCTGAGCCACTAATCACATTGGCTAAAGAAGACAGCGTTGCTAATCGCCGCTTGGCATTTAGCCGTATGCGTAGCAAAGCTATGGTCGGTAAACTATTTGGTACGCTAGGTCCACGTTATCAGACGCGTCCAGGTGGCTATCTTCGCATTGTAAAATGTGGTCACCGTGATGGTGATAACGCGCCAATGGCTTATGTAGAATTAGTTGATCGTGACTAAAATTAGCTATCATTTATAATAAAAAAAGCTCCCATTCGTTGGAGCTTTTTTTTGTGCTTAATGTGCTGTCTATATCATTAGAGCACTAACGTCCGCCGCACCTTGTCTGATAATTTCAGGCTGATTATTAGTCATGTCTACGATCGTAGTCAGCTTAGTAGTCTTGATACCTGCGTTGATCAGACCATCTATCACATGACCTAATAGCTCCTCAATCTCGAAAGGATCATCGAGTATGTCATCGCGATTGGGTAGCACTAATGAGCTGGTCAATATAGGTTCATCCATTGCTTCTAACAGCGCTTGAGCAATAGGGTTACCAGGTACTCGTATACCTATAGTTTTTTTCTTTGGATGAGACAGTTTTTTAGGGACATCTTTGGTAGCGTTCAAGATAAAGGTAATAGGCGCTGGAGTACAGGCCTTTAGTTGTTTAAATTGTTGATTGTCAACGGTGGCGTAATTAGCGATCTCGCTTAAATCACGACATAGCAACGTAAACTGATGCTTATCATCAAGCTCACGTATGAGTTTGAGCTTCTCTAGAGCGTCTTTGGCACCAAGGCGACAACCAAAGGCATAACTGGTATCAGTGGGGTAGATAATCAGCTTATCACCGCGTAGCATATCGGCTGCTTGCTCTATGAGGCGAGGCTGCGGATTTTCTGGATGGATATATAAAGTTTGCATACGGACTCCTATTTTGGTTTTTTGCCATTATTAGAGCTAGGCTTTTAGATTTATAGTTGTTGAAGTATAACCCTTAGAGTGATAAGAGTTGTAGGAGCCTGCCGTAAACAAGCGTAAAACACCATAGATACTCTATTGGTTCAAATTTAGCTAAGCTCTGATTAGAAGTCAGTTTCGGGCGATATAAAGATGATGTTTTAGCTTCTAGGCTGCTTGGCTGTTAAGCTGAATGTGCAACAACGCTAACAATAATATTTTGGCATCGCGCGGCAGTAACTCTGGGTTTTTTTTATAGTTTAAAGCTTGCTTATAGACGTCAGCTGCAAACGTGCTGCTACTCGTATCAAAGGTTGCAAAGATATTATCCTGCGACACTCGAAACGGTCTGTGACAGGCAAGACTAAATAAACACTCCAAAGCTTGCGGCTTGATCTCCACGCGCTCAAAGGCCAGTTGTTCATCTTGATTGCGCCCATCTGCTGAGTACCAATAGCCAAAATCATCAAGACGCCTACGTGCTTGTCCTGCGATGCACCAGTGACTGATTTCATGCAAAGCGCTGGCAAAAAACCCATGAGCAAAGGCTATGCGAGCTGGTTTATCATAAGTTGCGGCAAAATACTCAGGTTCGCCATCACTGTGCATCAATATTACGTTTTGACTGGCAAATAGGGTATTAAACAAATCAATCAAAGCATCAACGCTTTTTTCTTCTTTAGCCTCTGACCACTCATAGATCATCAAACCTTTATCACATAATGAATGAATATCAGTGAGGATGGATGGAGAATCATACGACTGTATATAAGACTTGAGTTCATTCATTAAAGACAGAGCGTCAGTAGCAGTTAATAAAGCTGAAAAATCATGAATAGTCATGTTATAAGTCATAAGACAACGGCTGGTTTAGGTATAGGTTTAAGGCGAAAGTGCCTATAAAAAGTAGTAAAAATCGTAACATACTAGCGCTAGCGTCATAAAGGGCTTTGCGTTAGTATGGCAGGCAATATTATACACCATTTATATTGAGAGGCCGCGTATGTCGAGCACTTCAGCCACAGCGTCTAACAGCGATACTCAAAAGGCACCATCAAGCATTTTACCTGACAATATCTCATTAAATAAGTGGGAAGACACTGGTTTTGAATGGTCAGGCCTGTTGGCACCGCATACTTTTGCTCGTCTCAAAGACGTACTCACAACAGAGCACGAGCAGCCACAGTTACAGCTAGATGCCAAGTTATATCGACGTAGCAACGTATTACATTTGGCTTTTACTTTGGCAGGAGAGGTCTGGCTGACTTGTCAGCGCTGCCTACAGCCGGTTGCTATTGACTTATCAGACGATTATGACATTGCTTTGTTAGATGATGATAGTCAAGAGAGTCTGATCGATGAAGAACAAGATTACTTATTGCTAGATGAGATCGTAACAGAGCAGTCACCTGAGCGCTTACTGCCTCTAAAAAAACTGATTGAAGATGAGATATTACTCAAAGCCCCTTTATCGCCAAAGCATGAGGATTGTGAAATGGCGACCTCGCAAGTTGGTGATATTCCAGAAGAAGAAAACGAAAACCCATTCGCTGCACTTGCCTCACTAAAGGGTAAGTTATAATCGAATAATAAGTTGTAGAAGCAACGCGCCCTAGTGCAAAATGTCCTAAAACGAACTACAAAACCAAGGCTTTATTAATACGTCAAACATGCGTATAATGTCCGGTTTATTGCATTCTGGCAACGTGCCGTTTGCTTAAAGCGTCAATGAGACAAACCGCTCGTTTGGTTTGGATTTAGTCAGAGCTTTAAAGCAATTGGCAAACTCGTTAATTTAACGATGCATAAGGTTTGAGTGGTTATCAATACACCTAAACCTGTATCGGTTAAAACTGAATTTTAAGTTTATTCCCTTAAGTATAGGAGCTACATCATGGCTGTTCAAAAAAGTCGTAAAAGCCGTTCGCGTCGTGACATGCGCCGTTCACACCACCGTATGGAAGTGGCTGAATTAAGCGTAGATGCTACCACTGGTGAAAAGCATCGTCGTCATCACATGACCAAAGACGGTTTTTATCGTGGTCGTCAGTTGTTCAAAGTCAGTCAAGATGCTTAAATGAAGTAGTCCTAAGACTAATAGATATGTTTATCCGTGATTTGATAAGTATAGGTATTATTCGTCAAAGGATTATGAGCGCTTAAGTATTTTTGTAGCAAGAGCCAAGTTATTCGCTGTCATATATTAGGCATGCAGATAACTTGGCTTTTTGTTATTGCAGCTTTCTGTTATTGCAGTAGTAAAGGTTAATTTTCTAACCTTTGACAGTCTGAGTCATTTAGGCTTACTATATCAGTAGAATTTTGTTGTATAGACTTCTTAGTTGCAAAGACTAGATAACCTATTACGATGATTACAAATACATAGACGATAGCTAGTACCTACCATTTACTGATAAATTAATAATAATAGAATATAAATAAGCGCTCGCTTTTAGGGAATTATTCAACAATATAAGGAATATGGGTTATGGCAGTAGCACCCGATTCAACAAAAACGCCGCCTACGCGTATCGCTGTTATTTTTCCAGGACAAGGCTCGCAAACGGTCGCTATGACCTCAGAGCTTGCCGAGCATTACCCTCAGATCAAAGATACTTTTGCCGAAGCAAGTGCGGTACTTGGCGAAGACTTGTGGGCAATATGCCAAGACGAAGAGCGACTCAACCAGACTCAGTACACTCAGCCGGCACTTTTAACGGCTAGCATCGCAATTTGGCGTATTTTACAAGATAAGTTAACCAAGACGCCGTGTTACTTAGCTGGACATTCACTTGGAGAGTATAGTGCGCTATGTGCAGCTGGCGTGATCAGTTTTGCTGATGCTGTCAAGTTAGTACATAAGCGTGGGCAGTTTATGCAAGAGGCGGTAGTCGGTATCGATACGGCTATGGCAGCCGTGCTAGGTCTTGAGGATGCACGAGTTGAAACCTTGTGCGAGCAGGCGACCGAGCACGTTGATGGCGCTATCGTCGGTGCGGCTAACTTCAACAGCCCAGGTCAAGTCGTGGTATCTGGTAATGCTATTGGCGTAAACGCTGTCATAGATAAAGTCCAAAACACAGGTAAAAAAGCCATACCTCTAAAGGTTAGCGTGCCTTCGCACTGTGCACTTATGCAGCCTGCTAGTCGAGCGCTCGCTGAGGCGTTGGATAATATCGAATTTGAGCAGGCCGCTATTCCAGTTATTCAAAATCGTCATGCCCGCGTTGAGAGTAGCGCACTAGGTATCAAGCAGGCATTGACAGAACAATTGAGTGAACCTGTCCTTTGGTCCAAAACGATGCAAGAGATGGCAGACAAACAAATCGGTATATTAATCGAATGCGGTAGCGGTAATGTTTTGAGTAATCTAGCCAAGCGCCAAGCAGAGCCTATTACAAGCTATCCTACTGACAAGCTTGCTCGTTTGGATAAGTTAATGGAGGTGCTATCATGAGCCGTACAATTACCCTAGTAACGGGCGCAAGTCGCGGTATTGGCAAAGCTGTTGCCAAACGTTTTGCTAAAGAAGGGCATTTTGTCATTGGCACAGCGACTACTGAAAAAGGCGCTGAGCTTATTGATGAATATCTACACGATACAGGCGGTATTGGACGCGTGCTGGACGTGCGTGATACCGAACAAATCAATAAGCTCTTTGAAGAGATTGAGAGCGTCTATGGGGCCGTACAAGTACTGGTAAATAATGCGGGTATCACCAAAGACGGTCTACTCATGCGTATGAAAGATGAAGACTGGGATGACGTCATCGATACTAATCTATCTTCGGTGTACCGTATGAGCAAACGCGCGATTCGCGGCATGATGAAAGCTCGCCGCGGCCGTATTATTAATATCAGCTCCGTTGTTGCCAAGATGGGCAATGCAGGTCAGTCCAATTATGCAGCGACCAAAGCAGGTCTTGAAGGCTTTAGCCGCACATTAGCTCGTGAAATTGGCTCACGCCAAGTGACTATCAATTGCGTCGCACCAGGTTTGATTGAAACAGATATGACGGATGAGCTTGATGAGCGTCTGCTTAATTCTATGCTAGATGCCGTACCTATTAGCCGCTTAGGTCAACCAGAAGACATCGCTGCTGCAGTCTCGTTTTTAGCTAGTGACGAGGCCAGTTATATTACAGGTGCGGTCATTCCAGTCAATGGTGGTATGTATATGTAGCATCGTTACACACTGATAATAAAATACTGTGTGAACGAGTGTAAACTCTAATAAATGGTGTTATAATAACGCATACTTTTATGTCAAAACCTTGTATGATAATGAGGTTTTATTGGATAGTATATAAAATAACGCTTTATCAATCTTAAAAAATGATAGACAAAAAGGGAGAGATCTATATGAGTAATGATGTTGAATTAAGAGTAAAATCTGCAGTAGCTGAACAGCTAGGTATGAACGTTGAAGACGTGAATAACGATGCAGCCTTCATGGAAGACTTAGGTGCTGATTCGTTAGATTTGGTTGAGTTGGTTATGTCGTTTGAGAGTGATTTTGGTATCACTATTCCAGATGAAGATTCAGCAGAATTGACTACTGTACAAAAAGCAATTGATTATGTACAAGCTCAGCTATAACTGACAAACCGTCATTATTAGTTGATTGACCGCTTATCTATCTAGGTAAGCGGTTTTTTTGTACCTAAACTTTTGTGCTTGAATACTTGTGTTTAAATACTTGTACTTAAATACTTATGCTCGAATATAGCGTCTCTACGCGAGACTAACATTATTCAACATACCTTTACTTGGCAAAGCGATGTGTTTTGCTATACTCGATAGCGCAAACAAAAAACGTTAATAACAATAGTGAAGGAGCAATAATATGGGAATGTTCAGTTTCGCAAAGGATATAGGTGACAAAATTTTTAACCGTGATGATGACAAGCATGATGCTAAGACTGAAACCAAAGCTGATGCTAATACGCAAGTCAAATCGAGTGAGCCATCGGCTCAATCTGTAGCGAGCTTATTGTTACGCCGCATTCAGCAGCAAAACCTCAATATCAGTAATCTAAAAGTCAAATACAATGGCTCAACAGATACCGCTGAGATCAGTGGTGATGCCAAAACTCAAGCTGATCGCGAAAAAGCTATTATCGCTATTGGTAACGTACAGAACGTCGCAAAAGTGATCGATAATATCAACATCGAAGAAGACGCGCCTGAATCTACTATGTATACCGTAGAGTCTGGTGATAGCTTGTCTAAAATTGCCCAAAACGTTTACGGTTCATCAAGCGATTATATGAAGATATTTGAGGCTAACAAACCTATGCTTTCTGATCCAGATAAGATTTATCCAGGTCAAGTGTTACGTATTCCTAAGCCATAAAGTTATCAGAATTTTCTAATCGCAAATGCTATATATTTGTCATGACGCTCCTTATATGAGGGGCGTTTTTTGTACTTGACTAAGACTCTGTCAGTCTACCTTGCTGCTCCTTTATTGCCCAATTAATATGCTCGTCCAGCATCTCATCGTGAACGCTCAACTTTGCTTCAAGCTCGACTATTACCTTATTACTAGCAATTGCATTACCTAAACCGATAGCGATATTGCGTAGAAAGTTGACGTAGCCTGTACGTCTAAGCGGACTGCCTTGAGTGTTATTCAAAAAGTCGTCTTCCGTCCATCGCCAAAGATCGAGCAAGCTACTGCTATCTAAATGATGACGAGGGGCAAAGTCCTCGACGTCTGTGACTTTAGCGTAGCGGTTCCAAGGGCAGATCAGCTGACAATCATCACAGCCAAAGACGCGGTTGCCTATAGCGCGTCTATACTTGATGTCTATAGATCCCTTGTGCTCAATTGTTAAATAAGAGATGCAGGCTGCCGCATTAAGCTCATAAGGCGCGACGATAGCTTGAGTGGGACAGATATCTATACAAGCACGGCAACTGCCGCAGTGAGCCTCTACGGGCTTGTCGTCAGGTAGCTTTAGACTGATAAACAGCTCGCCCAACACAAAAAAAGAGCCTGCTTGCTTATTGAGTAGTAAGGTATGCTTACCCGTCCAGCCAAGACCTGCTGCATCGGCAATAGGGCGCTCAAATATCGGTGCTGAGTCGCTAAAGGGACGAAAGATAAAATTTGATGTATTGCCAATATCTAAATGTTGCCACTCAGGGAGCATCGCCTCAATCTGTAGCGCTAATTGTTTGAGGCGAGAGCGCATGGTCTTATGGTAATCGCGCCCGCGCGCATAGCGGGCAATAATGCCTTGATTGGGGTATTGGTTGTCAGTGATAGTACGCGGCGTCGGTACTTGAGTGAGGTAATCCATACGCACGCTGATAATAGTTTTAGCCCCTGCTACTAACTGCTCAGGATGCGCGCGCAGCTTATGATTGTTGTGCATAAAATTGAGCTGACCCTCATAGCCTTTATCCAGCCAGCGTTGTAGCTGCTCTATTTGCTCGGCAAACAAAGGGTGGTGTACAGACAAAAAACCACAATCAGCAAAACCGAGAGACTTTGCTTGTGCTTTGATCCATTCCTTAACCTCAGCAGCGGACGTAAACGTGTCTATGTTGTTGACGTTATCGATGCTATTAACGTTATCAATCTCGACGGCGTTTGATGGTAATTTACTATGGCTTATCGCTGATTTTTGAGTGGACTGAATATTATGAGTCATAAATGGGCTAGATGTTGGCTAAGATACTTATATGATAAGCTTATAAGTCCTAAGCGCAAGTCTAAAAAATATAATTAACGCAGAGAGTCAGTCATGTCAGCCTTACTAAGTTCGTTATCCAAAAACACAATGCCAGTCGCTCTTTACAGTAGTGAGCAAATTTATGCTATGGAAAAGGCTTGGTTTGCCCAAGGTTATGACAGCTTCGCCCTAATGCAACAAGCTGCTTGGCAAGTAGCGCAGCATATCAGAACGCTTTATGAGCAAAAATATCGTAGTACTGATGCGGCTAGCAAGACAGTCTGTCATGAGGAGAATCATCAGCCCAGCGCTATTATTTGGGTTGGCAAAGGCAATAACGGCGGCGATGGCTGGCTTGTCGCGCACTATCTAAAACAAGCAGACTGGCAAGTACGAGTCATTACGGTTGGTTTAGATATGGATAATTTAGCTGTTGATAGTAACACCATAGTATCCATGACTGACGCAATAAAAGCGCGCCAGATCACTATGGACAGTGATATCGAAACAGTGCGTTTTGAAGATAGTGGCTCTAAAAATAATGGCTTTAAAGACATCAGTCACCCAAAGCACTATAGGGCAGAGGCCGATGTATATATCGATGCTCTGTTTGGCATAGGTTTAGATCGCGCGCCTGCAGGTGTCTACAAACGAGCTATTCAAGCCTTTAATCACTACTCAAGACACTATCATGCTTTAAGCATAGCTATTGATATCCCAAGTGGACTAATCGCCTCAACTGGGCAAGTCTTTGACAGGTGTGCGATCGAGGCAGACGTGACATTGTGCTTGATCGCCCGTAAGCTTGGCCTACATATCAAAGATGGTATGGATCACAGCGGAACAGTGTTTGATATACCGCTTATTCCTTATGCAGACATTGAGCCCGCCGCTCTTATGCTTACCCGACCATATAAGGTCTCTAAGCGCCGTCAAAACAGCTATAAGGGCAGCTATGGTCATGTGTTAATCGTTGGCGGTAACCGTATTGATGGCTCACAGGGTATGGGCGGGGCCGCGATACTATCTGCCGCTAGCACTATGGCAACAGGCGCAGGCAAGATAACCGTTGCTTGTCATAGCGCTTTTCATGGTGCGCTATTAACCTCGTTGCCTGATGCGATGACGCTTGATTTACACGATAAGAATAGCGCTGAATCGTTAATTAAAGATGCCAGCGTTCTAGCCATAGGTATGGGACTAGGCCGAGATAAAAAAGCAGAAGATTTATTCATATATTATTTACAAACCACAATGTCGCAAGATATCCCAATAGTGATTGATGCTGATGGTCTGTACCATCTAGCATCGCTACAAGCTGATAACCATGAGCTAATCGCGCAGCTGCGCCGTTATAGTACGGCTCACAAGGTTTGCCTAACGCCGCATAGTGGTGAGATGGCGCGGTTATTGGACAAAGACGTAAAAGAGGTAGAGAGCAATAGACTAGCTGCGATCAAACAAGCCGCGAGTATTTATGGCGGTGATTGGGTGCTCAAGGGAGCCGGGTCTATGGTGTTAGAGGATGAGCAGATCTATGTCTGTACAACTGGCAACGCAGGTATGGCCTCAGCAGGTATGGGAGATGTCTTATCAGGAGTCGCAGCAGGCTTGTTAGCACAGCAAGATTTGTCAAAACTCTCACAGCATCTGCGCCAAGCTGTACTTATTCATGGTAGTGCAGGTGATGTACTCGTGAATGAATTATTCTCTAATGATGCACTGCTAATTGGTGAGCGAGGGCTACAGGCTCAAGATATGCCAGCAGCCATTCGTCATGTAATACACACTTTGACTCGTTAAAATCCAAGAGTATAATCTACCTAATAATGTCTATTAGGTACATTATACCGTAGCGCCCGTACAATACTGACTAATAGCTTGTTGCACGCGTTCACGTTTAAGTTCAATTTCGCGCCCATCCAAGTAGCGACGCTCGCCATTAGTATCCATTTCATAGATGCGACCACCAACGTTTAGATTGGTCAGGTTATTACGCAGTGACTGACAGCGCTGAGCATTCGCTTGAGCTTCTTGCTCCTCTATACGCGCCTCTAGCTGCGCCACGCGCTGCTGCTCTGCATCTGGGGCACTATTGTTTTGCTCGCTATTGGTTTTGCCCGCCATTTGACCAGCATTATTTTGTCGACCATCACTACGAAATTCGATAACTTCAATATTTTTGCCATTTTGCGGCGCGTGCTGACTGTACTTGACTTCACCATATGCACCAATCGACTTATAAACTTGCACAGCGTGAGTCATGCTCGTAGATAGCAGCAAAGCACAGAGCATAGCGAGTATTACAAATAGCTTAGTCGCAATAGTGGTAGGCACATTTGCCATAGCAACGATCCTTTATATAGTTTGAAGAGATGTAGTTTGAAGCGTTTATATCTATATTAATGAGTAGGTTATGACGGTGTTCTATGCCAACAGACTGTCGATACAGATATCCTTGCTATAATAACCAATAGTTAGACGCAAGTGTTAGAAGTTTTTCTTGACAATAGCGCTTGAACCATTGAAAATATTAGCAGTTGATTGGTCAGTGAGCGGCTTTTACTTTATTGCCGTGGCACTTGAGGACAAAGACCACAAGTTACTTATCGGTAGCTTATGTGGTTTTTTCTTCTTTGTGATGATGATATGTTTGTTATATACATCGTCTCCGGACTTATCTGTCTACAATGACTAAGATAAACTTATTATTTATAAACATCAAACGCGATGTTTGCATGGATGGCAAGTACAATACAGCGTACTGTCACAGTAATGCCTGCTGATAAAAGTGTTTTGTATTGTAGTATTAGCATAACTGCTGATCCTGTTTTTATCAGTGCAGTTGTCACTACTATGCGCAACATAAATAATAAGCCTCTTTTATAGATGCCTAGCATCTTGTCACTGTATACCGATAATCCGCTGCTTCAACACTGATCCTAAAATTTACTGTGCTCAAACATCATTGTCTTAATGACAGTTTTTTTAGTGATGATGTTTTGACATAGCAAATATCTATTCTTTATATAGACAAAGACTCATTATTTTTGAGTACGAATGGCCGCATTTAGGCGTGGTTGTTTTTATGATTAAGTAGTAAGTCTGCGCCGAACAAAAGGTGATGACAGTGACGCAAACCACGCAAAGTCCGAATATGACCGGGCACACGCAAACGGCTAATGCCGCCAAGAACTTTGAAGAAAAGCAGCAACGCATTGCTGAAGGCCAAGAGCCTGTAATGCTCTCTGGGGCTGAGATTTTGGTGCAGTCTTTGACCGATGAAGGAGTCAAGTACATTTTTGGCTATCCAGGCGGTGCGGTTCTTCATATTTATGATGCCCTATTTAAACAAGAAACCATTGAGCACATCCTTGTGCGTCATGAGCAAGCAGCAGGTCATATGGCCGATGCTTACTCTCGAGTGACTGGTAATACTGGCGTCGTACTTGCAACTTCAGGCCCAGGAGCCACCAACACAGTAACGGCTATCGCTACTGCGTTTATGGACTCAGTACCTATGGTTGTGATCTCAGGTCAGGTGCCAAGTAGCCTGATCGGCGAAGATGCCTTTCAAGAGACCGACATGATTGGGGTATCACGCCCTATCGTCAAGCATAGCTTTCAGGTGCGTCATGCCAGCGAAATCCCTATGATCGTCAAAAAAGCATTTTATATCGCGCAGACAGGCCGCCCAGGTCCTGTCGTCATAGACGTACCAAAAGATATGACCGCGCCGAGCGAAAAGTATGCTTATGAATATCCAAAAGACGTCTTTATGCGCTCGTATCAGCCGTCAATCAAGGGTCATAGCGGGCAGATCAAAAAAGCGGTTGAGACTTTGCTTGCGGCAAAACGTCCTGTAGTTTATGCAGGTGGCGGCGTTATCTGGAGCAAAGCACACGCGGAGCTGACTGAGCTTGCGCATCGTTTGAACTTACCTGTGACTAATACCTTGATGGGTTTGGGTACGTTCCCAGGTTCGGACCGTCAATTTTTGGGTATGTTAGGTATGCATGGTACTTACGAGGCCAATACGAGCATGCATCACGCAGATGTGATTCTAGCAGTCGGTGCGCGTTTTGATGATCGCGTCACCAACAATGTCAAAAAGTTCTGTCCTAACGCCACCATTATCCATATCGATATAGATCCGGCGTCTATCTCAAAGACCATCTTTGCTCATATCCCAATTGTAGGCGACGTTAAGTCGGTACTAACAGATATGCTCGATAGTATCGGTGATGACAAGCAGCTTGATCAACATGCTCTACTAGACTGGTGGTCGCAGATTAATGAGTGGCGCAAGCGCCATGGTTTGCGCTATGACACCAGCACAGAAAACGGTATCAAGCCGCAGAGCGTTGTACAAGCACTAGATAAAGTGACTAACAGTAACGCTATCATTACAAGTGATGTCGGTCAGCATCAGATGTTTGCCGCGCTTTATTATACGTATCTTGAGCCAGGTCAGTGGTTGAACTCTGGTGGCCTCGGTACTATGGGTGTGGGCTTGCCATATGCAATGGCGGCCAAGCTTGCCAATCCTGATCGTGACGTCGTCTGTATCACAGGCGAGGGCTCTATCCAGATGAATATTCAGGAGCTATCAACTTGCTTACAGTATAATCTGCCTGTCAAAATCTTGAACATAAATAACGCGCAGTTAGGTATGGTGAAGCAGTGGCAAGATATGCTTTATGAAGGTCGCCATGCTCAGTCTTATATGGACTCGCTACCAGATTTTGTCAAGCTTGCTGAGAGCTATGGTCACGTCGGCATCAAGATCACTGATCCTGAAACGATGGAGGTGCAAATAGAAGAAGCGATGGCAATGAAAGATAGACTGGTATTTATCGACGTCTATGTCGATCGTAATGAGCATGTGTATCCGATGCAAATTGCAGGACAGACTATGCGTGATATGTGGCTAACAAAAGGGGAGCGTACTTAATGCAACAACCACATCTGATTTCGGTATTAATGGAAAACGAAGCGGGTTCGTTGTCGCGCTTGGTCGGCTTGTTCTCCCAGCGCGGCTACAATATCGAAACCCTAAACGTTGCCCCAACTGACGACCCCAGCATCTCGCGTTTGACGCTGACGACCATTACCTCTCCTGAGCGAGTTGAGCAAATCACCAAACAATTGCATAAATTGATCGAAGTGGTTAAAGTGCTTAATCTATCAGATACCGTTCACGTTGAGCGTGAGCTTATGCTGATAAAGGTACGTGCGACGGGCAATGTTCGCGAAGAGATCAAACGTAGCGCTGATATATTCCGCGCTCAGATCGTCGATGTGAACGCTAACCTGTACACGATTCAAATCGTAGGTGATACGGCCAAACTTGACGGCTTTATCGATACTATTGGACGTGAACGCGTGCTAGAAGTGGTACGCTCGGGCGTTATCGGTATTGCTCGCGGCGAAAAAACGCTAAGCGTTTAATACTTGTCTGTCATTATACTAATTTAAAACTAACATCACGCTTATAGTAATAGGTCTTACTAAGTAGCTTTACTATAAGCCTTTATTATCCATGGCACGCCATGCTTGAGAAAAAGGACTCTATTTATGAACGTTTTTTACGATAAAGATTGCGATCTATCGATTATTCAAGGCAAAAAAGTCGCCATCATCGGTTATGGCTCACAAGGTCATGCCCATGCTTTAAACTTACAAGACTCTGGCGTAGATGTCACTGTCGGCCTGCGCGCTGATTCGGGCTCTCGTAAAAAAGCAGAAAACGCGGGTCTAAAAGTCGCTGATGTGGCAGACGCCGTAAAAGCCGCTGACGTCGTGATGATTCTGACGCCAGATGAGTTCCAAAAAGAGCTATACAACAATGAGATTGAGCCAAACATCAAAGAGGGTTCGACATTGGCCTTTGCTCATGGTTTTGCGATTCATTATAACCAAGTGGTACCGCGTAGCGATCTAAACGTCATCATGGTAGCGCCAAAAGCACCAGGCCATACGGTACGTAACGAGTTCGTCAAAGGCGGCGGTATTCCAGATCTTATCGCAATCTATCAAGACGCCTCAGGCGATGCCAAGCAATTAGCGCTCTCCTATGCAGCAGGCGTTGGCGGTGGACGCTCAGGTATCATCGAGACGACGTTTAAAGATGAGACTGAAACTGATTTATTCGGTGAGCAAGCAGTCCTTTGCGGCGGCGCAGTAGAGCTGGTCAAAATGGGTTTTGAGACTTTGACAGAAGCAGGCTACGCACCAGAAATGGCTTACTTTGAGTGTTTGCACGAGCTTAAGCTTATCGTTGACTTGATGTATGAGGGCGGTATCGCTGATATGAACTACTCAATCAGTAACAACGCTGAATACGGCGAATACGTTACGGGTACAGAGGTCATCAACGAGCAATCACGAGAAGCGATGCGTAATGCGCTTAAACGCATTCAATCAGGCGAGTACGCCAAGATGTTCATTTCAGAGGGCGCAACGAACTATCCTTCTATGACGGCGCGTCGTCGTAACAACGCTGAGCATCAGATCGAAGTCACTGGCGCAAAACTTCGCGGCATGATGCCTTGGATCGGTGGTAATAAAATCATCGATAAAGACAAAAACTAAGCGTTACTGATCTAAGTTTTTAAGACCCATGTTATCAACAGATAACGTGGGTTTTTTTTGTTTAGCACCTTAACCGTTTTAATCAATTGGTCACTTTAATAGCTTTATTATCTTAACAATTTTGTCGCCAACGCGTATTTGTAAAGTCTAAAAAACAGCGGCGAATAGAAATTGACTTACCATCGGTTGAAAATGACGACTAGCTGCCCTATATAGACAAACATTATAAGACTTGCTCACAGTTTACGAGTGCAACACTTTAAGTATAACGGTGCAAGCAATTTAACTTTTATTATAAACATTATTAATCATAGGCGGTAGCTGTGCTAATACCCAACCCTGACTGGCTAACGCCGCAATTTATATACGTCGCCCTAAGCGCGGTAGTAGCTGTTTTGATCTGGATAGAAGGGGAGATGCTCAAGACCACCGACGGCAAGCTACCCCAATCGCCATTGTTTAAATTTAGCTCATTACTAGATACGGCTTGGTTTTTTATCTCAGTCATGATGCTCTACGTTATCGAGTTGACACCGCTTGCAGTAACCGTACCAGCTGCTTATGGCATATATACGGTATTTGGCTGGGTGTATGGCACCCGCCTGCTCAGACGTAAAGGCATTCCTGATTCTGCAAAGGAGTTAGTGATACCAGTTAAGTACATTGCTTACAGTCAGTCGTTTGCTTTGATATTTTTCTCCTTATGTCTTTTAGTATTGGCAGCGCCTTGGTTACCTATTGCTAATTAGTAAAATGATAAGTCAAAATCAATTATCAATTATCAATTAAAAATATCAAACTATTCAATGATATAGCGTCAAAAATGCCATTTACAAAATTACTGTATTAAACTTACCTAGGCCCATAAAAGCTGCTATACTTAAATCATACTTATAAGACTTTAAACACATTTGTGTTGTATTTTAATAGGTAAGTGGATTCATTTCGATGATGAGCTTAGAAGCTATAAGTATTTTTCAATTAATCGGTGAAGGCATTAGTCTCACCAACCGTTAAAGAGTTAGGAAAAATTATGTCAGAAAAAGTTGAAGGCACCGTAAAGTGGTTTAATGAAGCTAAAGGTTTTGGTTTTATCGCTCAAGACAATGGCGGTCAAGATGTATTCGCTCATTACAGCGCTATTCAAGGTGGTGGCTTTAAAACACTAGCCGAAGGCCAAAAAGTTTCTTTCGTTCTAGGTCAAGGCCAAAAAGGTCCACAAGCTGAGCAAATCGAAGCCCTATAATCTTAAACCGAGATTATATTGTTTTATAACAATAAAAATATTGTTTAGACTGTATAAAAAAGCAACCTATACTTAGATAGGTTGCTTTTTTTATGACTAAAATTTATCAGTTTTAGATTTAATTTATTGACGTACCATTAAAATAGTAGAGTTAGGAGTCAGTTATGGAATGGCAGTCTTGGATGATGATTAACGAGCAACAAGTCATCGGTATTACAATATCGGTTGTGGTGTTTTACTTTTGCCTAATATTATTTACTCGCATCGCAGGGCTACGTAGTTTCTCTAAGCTCTCAAGCTATGATCTGGCGATGACCATAGGTATTGGTAGTATATTAGCATCCACAGTGGTATCCAAATCGACTTCACTGATGCAAGGCATATTTGCCGTTGGTATGTTGTTTCTCTTGCAGTCCATTGTCTCTATCGTGCGCCGCAAAATTAAACCTGTCAAAGATCTGCTCGATAATCAGCCCATAATTTTGATGGCAAACGGTGAGTATCTTTGGGACAACTTAAAAGAAGCAAAACTAAGCACTAATGATGTTAAGCAGGTACTGCGTCAAAACGGTGTTAAATCGCCTTCTGAGGTGTTTGCAGTTATCATGGAAACCACTGCTGATATGAGCGTTATCAAAAACAATGACGCTAAGCCAGATTGGTCGCTTTTTGATGATGTCCGCGACAAAGAGATATTGATGAATAGTATAAACAACACTACTAGTCATAAAGATATGACTAATCGATAACAAAATGTTAAGAAAATGCGCGACCCAAAGTGCTATAAAGGGTAGTGAGCTGGCGGTATTGTTTACTCAGTTTTAGGCTTTGCGTTTTGAGCTTCTCAAAAATTTATGACGCTTTATTCACAGCGCTATCTTGATTTTGCGCCTGTGCTCACGCAAGATACGGACTGTTCTTAAATACGTGTGTTTAGGTACAGGATTGACAAGTAATTAGTGGATTAATCCATATACTTAAAATCAATAGGCATGAGCGATAGGTTTGATATTTATTGTGACTCATCGTTTTTGATATTGCGCGTGAAAGCTTTATAATAACGCTTAGGTAAACACTAACTCTTGGTTTTTTTAACCAAAATATTTTATTCATAACATTAATAAACGAGGAACGTATGAAAGCATTAGTAGCGGTCAAGCGTGTCATTGATTATAACGTAAAGGTTCGTGTAAAAGCTGACAACTCTGGCGTTGATTTATCTAACACCAAAATGTCTATTAACCCATTTGATGAGATTGCAGTAGAAGAAGCGGTACGTCTAAAAGAAGCGGGCGTGATCGATGAGATCATCGTCGCCTCTATCGGCCCAAAAGAGTCGCAAGAGCAGATTCGTGCAGCCCTGGCACTAGGTGCTGATCGCGGCGTACTGGTACAAACAGACGACAAGCCATATCCTTTGCAAGTTGCCAAAATTCTAAAAAGCATTGCTGAGTCTGAGTCAACAGACATCATCTTATTAGGTAAGCAAGCCATTGATGATGACAATAACCAAACGGGTCAAATGCTAGCGGCATTGATGGGTATTGGTCAGGGTACTTTTGCATCAGAAGTTAACGTTGAAGGCGATAAAGTAAACGTCACTCGTGAAGTTGATGGCGGTTTGCAGACTGTTGCGCTAACGCTACCTGCGGTGATTACAGCTGATTTGCGTCTAAACGAGCCACGCTATGCTAAATTGCCAAACATCATGAAAGCAAAGAAAAAGCCACTTGATGAGAAGACGCCAGCAGATTTTGGTGTTGATATGGCCTCCAAGCAGCAAATCACAAAGGTCGTACCGCCTGCCGCTCGTAAAGCAGGTATCACTGTCAAATCAGTGGACGAATTGGTTGATAAGCTTAAAAACGAAGCTAAAGTTATCTAAGTCATCAGCGCAGATTTTGTAAGGCTTGTAGCTATGCTTACCTACACCTATGTTTGATGACATAAGTAACAAGCAAAGCAAAGCAAGACCCGATCATAGTATAGACGACAAGAATTAATAAAGGATAAAGACAATGGCTATTTTAGTATATGCAGAACATGACAATGCCAGTCTAAAAAAGGCAACTTTCAACACTATTGCTGCTGCTAAATTAATGGGCGATGAGGTTCATGTGTTGGTAGCAGGTTCTGGCGCGCAGGGTGCTGCAGACGAAGCTGCAAAGGCTGAAGGCGTAAGCAAAGTATTGCTAGCAGACAACGGCGCTTATAAGTATCAATTAGCGGCTAATATTGCCCTGCTAGTTGCTGATATTGCGGGTGACTACAGCCACATCGTCGCTCCTGCAACGACTACAGGTAAGAACTTTATGCCTCGCGTAGCCGCTTTGCTTGACGTTAGCATGCTATCGGAGATATCTGCTGTTATCGACGCGCAAACTTTTGAGCGTCCTATTTACGCAGGTAACGCAACGGCAACAGTCAAAACCTCAGAAGACAAAGTGATTGTGACTATACGTCCAACCTCATTTGATCCTGTCGCTACCGAAGGCGGTTCAGCGACCGTTGAAACTATTGACAACGTTCAAGATGCAGGCAAATCAAGCTTTGTGAGCGAAGAAGTTGCAAAATCTGATCGTCCTGAATTGGCTTCAGCGGGTATCGTTGTATCTGGTGGTCGTGCTCTAGCTAATGGCGAGAACTTCACTAAATATATCGAACCTTTAGCTGATAAATTAGGCGCTGCTATTGGTGCCTCGCGCGCTGCTGTTGATGCTGGTTACGTCTCTAACGATATGCAGGTCGGTCAAACAGGTAAAATCGTTGCTCCGCAATTATACATCGCTGCTGGTATCTCTGGTGCCATTCAGCATTTAGCGGGTATGAAAGACTCTAAAGTTATCGTAGCTATCAATAACGATCCTGAGTCGCCAATCGCTAGCGTTGCTGACTATTTCTTAGAAGCTGATTTATTTGACGCTTTACCTGAGCTCACCAGTAAAATCTAAGGTTTATTAGGTATTGTACTTAGATAAATAAAAATCCCGCTATATATAGCGGGATTTTTGCGTTTTGAGGCTAAGTTTTATAGCTGCATTGCTATTATTTTATATCAGCTATATTGACGTTGACGCAGGGTCTCGTACAGACATAGCGCGCCTGCAATAGCGACATTGAGACTCTCTTGCCCGTTAGGCTGCGGCAAGGCAATAGGGGTGGCGCATTGCATGAGCTCATCGCAGACGCCTTGACCTTCGTGTCCCATAACCCAAGCTATAGGCGCGCTTAAATCATGCTGATAAATCAAAGTATCCGTATGCGAGCTGGTCGCTAGTAGGGGTACTTTGACTTGCTGCAAAACATCTGTGACCGCTAGCCCTTCATATACTGTTAAAGCGAACTGCGCGCCCATTCCTGCCCGCAAAGTCTTGGGCGACCACACTTGCGCGCTGCCCTCAGTACAGAGCACCTTTGTGATACCAACAGCTGCTGCCGTGCGTAGTAACGTACCGACGTTGCCACTATCTTGTACGTCGTTTAAAATCAAGCAATCATCGTTAATGACAGGCAAATTATGCTTAGGTATAGCAATTATAGCCATGATATCAATACCAGTACCTAAACTGCTTATGCTGCGATACAGCGTATCTGGCAGCGTTGAGATGCTAACATAACTGGGCAGCCGCGCAAGCAGCTGCCGCACTTCACTATGCGTGTGTGCTGACTCAGATAATAGTATCTGTAGTACAGGGTAGTCACTACGCAGGGCTGCATCAATCAAATGCGCTCCTTCAAGTACCGTTCGGCCTATTTTTTTGCGCCGGCGAGCTTGCGTAAGTAGTGCTTTGATCAGTTTTACCGTTTGGTTCTTATCAGAGGTAATTAGCTCAGTAGGATTTGCGCTCATAGTAAACGGCTCAGAATTAGAAAAAAGTAGCGTTAAGGTTTTGCGTCATTTATCTAAGACTGACTATGTTGCAAATGAAGAGTCTTAACATAGTCCACTTCATTTTTACTACCTAATACTACAGGCACACGTTGATGAATATCATTAGGCTCAATGTCCAGTATTCTAGTCGTAGCATCAGTCGCCGCGCCGCCTGCGCGCTCAATCAGTAAGCTCATAGGGTTGGCTTCGTACATTAAGCGTAGTTTGCCCGCTTTTTTGGCGTCTTTGGTATCAAGAGGATAAGTAAATAGGCCGCCGCGGCACAAGATGCGGTGCACATCACCGACCATAGCTGCCACCCAGCGCGTATTAAAATCGCGTCCTCGCATCCCAGTTTTGCCTGCGATAAGCTCGTCAATGTACTGCTGCATAGGCGTTTGCCAATAACGGTAGTTTGAGCCGTTGATAGCATACTCACTGGTATCTGCATCAATCTGGACATTGTCTTCTATTAAGACATAATCGTTGGTATCTGGATCTAGGCTGAACATGACCACTTTATCGTCGATGGTCAAAGCCATGACCGTTGAGGTACCATATAGCAGATAACCTGCTGCTAGCTGCTGATGACCTGGCTGCAAAAAGTCGCTGTTTTCACTGAGATGACCTGGGCGTAAGTAAGGGAGAATAGAAAATATCGTACCAACTGCCATATTGATATCGATGTTTGAGGAGCCATCTAACGGATCAAATAACACCAGCAAGCTGCCATCAACGTTGGCAGGTGTTGCATCATCCAATTCCTCTGAGGCAACACCTGCGCAGTGAGGGTTTTGGCTAAGCGCATCTAAGAGTAAATCATTGGCCAAGACATCGAGCTTTTTTTGTTCTTCGCCTTGCACGTTTTGATTGCCAGCTTCGCCCATAATATCAGCAAGCGCACCTTTTCTAAGTAACTCTGATATGGTGATGCCAACGTCCGCTAGCGTGGTAATCACGTCGTTTATCGCAGTTTGGTTTGAGTGCTTGTCTAAATATTGGGCTAGGGTGGTCATAGGGTGTCCTAATAGAATAAAAAAAGCGATAATATAGGTTTTCATTTAATAGATAGTCAATACAAATAGCTCGTTGTACAGCGTTTGAACTGATTCAAAAAATAATAATAAGCGGGTCATGTCCCTTTGTACTGGCTATAAAATCAGCTACACTAGATTTATTAAATGTAAAGTGTCTATTTTTATAGATAAGTTTGAGACAAAGTGTAGCAAATAAGCGCTAAAATGTCGCTGTATCTACCGCTTTGCCTACGAATAAAGGTTCGTCATTGATTGAAATAATGCTCAATATGTTCCATCTAGCCATACTTATTAAAACAACCACAAAGACTCGTCATTATGCCAAATGCTACCGATAGCCATGCTACCAATAAAATCTCACCCTCTGACTATGTCAAGTTTGATCCAAGTACCATTCATCAAAGGCTAAACACGTCGCTCAGTCGACCGCAGCTTAATGCTGATGGCAGTATCCGTCACTTTTTGGGTGTAGAAGGATTAAATAAGGCGCAGCTGCAGGCCATTATAGCCAAAGCGGAGACCTTTTTTGATGATAAGGGCTTATTAATTAATAGACCTGAGCTTGAAGGCTGTACCGTGATGAACTTGTTCTTTGAGCCATCGACCCGTACGCGTACCACTTTTGAGGTCGCTGAAAAGCGCCTAGGTGCCAACGTCCTTAACATCGATATTGCGCGCTCTAGTACCAAAAAAGGTGAGAGCTTACGTGACACTTTGTGGAACTTGCAGGCAATGACTGCTGATATCTTTGTTGTGCGTCATTCAGCATCGGGCGCCGCGCACTTTATGGCCACAGAGGTCACGCCTAACATTGCCATTATCAATGGCGGTGATGGCTGGCATGCGCACCCCACTCAAGGAATGCTCGACATGCTGACCATTCATCGCAATGCTCCGCGACCATTTGAGGAGTTATCTGTCGCTATCATCGGTGATATCAAGCACTCGCGAGTGGCGCGCTCAGACATCAGCGCTCTACAGACGTTAGGGGTCAAAGATATCCGCGTTATCGCGCCGCGTACGCTTTTACCCAAGGGTATTGAGCGCTTTGGCGTCAAAGTCTATGAAGATATCGATCAGTGCGTGAGTGACTGCGATGTCATCATGGGCCTGCGTATCCAAAACGAGCGTATCGACTCGCCGCTATTATCGTCATCGAACGAGTATTACAAACACTATGGAATAACACCTGCACGCGTCGCACGAGCAAAACCAGATGCCCTAATTATGCATCCAGGACCGATGAACCGCGGCGTTGAGATCGCCTCAAGCGTGGCAGATGGCCCGCAATCAGTAATCCTAGAGCAGGTGAGTAACGGCGTAGCGATTCGTATGGCTGTTTTAGCAATGGCGATGGAGGGGCAGCGCGCTCATCAAGCGTCTGGGGCATAACCTATTATGTAATGCCATTTAGCGTTGTCGCCTCACTTTTTAACTTTTATTAATACGGTATTTATGCTCATGTCCACAAACACCAATAACTTAATACGTAATCTGCTACCGCAGTCATTATCGTCTACGCTGCCAAGCACTGTAAATGATCATCTAAGCGATAAAAATATACACAATGAGATGTGGCTGCTACCGCCGCTCGTTGATCTATGTGCGCGCCTCAGAGAGCCAGGTCAGCAGCAGCATGGTACGCTAATATCTGAAGGGCAGGCCGCGCGCGCCAATGGATTTTTGCATGTGGTCACCCCTCCTGATACCCATCCTATTTTAGAAAACGGCTCGCTGCTCAAGGGCTTACGTGAGCGCGCGCTTGATGACGGCGGTATTTATTTACATATCTTGGGTGCTTTGACCGCAGGGCTTGAGGGCACACATCCCTCTAACATCGCTGGCCTAAAAAAGGGCAATTGTATCGCAGTCTCCAACGCGCGCAGGCCTTTTAAGAATGATTTAGTGTTACTGCGCACACTTGAGTATGCGGCGACCTTTGGTATGAAAGTATTCTTTTATCCTGATGAACCTAGTCTGTCAGGTGAAGGCGTGGCGCATGAAGGCTATATTGCTTCTTATCATGGTTTGCAAGGTATTCCATGGATTGCAGAAACCGTAGCATTATCAACGCAGCTGCTGATGGTAGAGGAGACGGGTATTGCCGCGCATTTTAGTCAGCTATCATGTAAATCATCAGTTGAGCTCATGCGCTGGGCAAAGGATAAAGGCCTGCCAGTCACCTGTGATGTGGCGATGCATCAGTTATACCTGACCGATGATAATTTAGAAGGATTTAATGCGCAAGCCTATGTATTACCACCGCTACGCAGTAATACCGATCAACAAGCATTACTGCGTGGGCTCAAAGACGGCACTATCGACGCTATCTGTAGTCATCACGAACCGCTCAATGCTACCGCCAAAAAAGCGCCATTCGCAGAGAGCACACCTGGTATCTCAAATTTTGATACCTTTATGGCTCTAGCCTGTCAGTTGGTACGCGATAAGGTGCTCAGTTTGGCGCAGCTGGTAGACAAGATATGTCTTAATCCTGCCAAGATTGCAGGTATCGAAGCCCAATACGAGAGCATAGGCGGGGCTGTACTCGTCGATCCTGACCTTGAGTGGCAAGTCACCGCGCAGACTATGTATTCTAATGGCAAAAATACACCGTTTTTTAATCAGCAGTTGCAAGGGCGCGTTGTGGAGACTTTCTTTGGCTAATACGCCAGATTCACCCCAAGCGGAGCGTACAGTTATATCAGAGGACAGCCATCATTCTAGTGAATCGATTAAAGCTGTCGCTATCTATGAGATTGTCAAAGGCGTAGGCGCGCTATTAGGCGCAGCAGCACTAGTGTTATGGCATAACGATCTTGAGCATTGGCTTGCAAGCGCTAATGACTCATGGCGGCGTTATTTTGGTACATTATTAGCGCCGCAAGTTGAGAGCACTATACAAATTGCTCAGCAAGCGAGTCAAAACTGGACGCTTTTTTTACTGTTTATCGTTTTTTATGTCAGTCTACGGTTTATTGAAGCTTATGGCTTGTGGCAAGACAAAACGTGGGCCTACTGGTTTAGTGTCATTGGCTACGGAATATTTATTCCTGTCGAGATTTATTACTTAGTTATCAGTCCCTTTGATTGGTTTAAGCTAAGTATTTTAATACTTAATGTCATTATCGTCATCGTGGTCTATCGCAGCATGAGACAAAAAGGTCTGCTATAAAGGTGTTTTGCTACGACAAATATTTTGCTCAAAAAAAGGCAGGATAAAGCTATCGTTTAAAAGATAGTCTCATCCTGCCTTTTTTTATTTTAAAGTTTTAACAGCAAGTAACCATGAATCAGTAGCCGTACAATCTATACCTTTTGCTCGGGACTTATTGATCTGGCGACTCGACCAACGCTCAAACCTTGTACCAAAATGGAAAATATCACTACCGCGTACGTTAGCGCCAGCAAGATATCACGCTCAGGCCCTGTTGGCAGTTGCAGTACTAAAGCGACTGAAATACCGCCGCGCAGCCCGCCCCATGTCAGTACCTTCCAAGCGCCTGAGGGCAAATCAAGCTGACGGTTAAAGGTTTTGGTAGTCATACCGACAACGATGAACCGAGCAAGCAGGGCAATGATGATAGTTAAGATAGCAGCAACAAATAGATTACCTGAGTAAGCAATCATAACCACTTCTAAACCGATTAAGACAAACAAAATCGCGTTCAAAATCTCATCAATAAGCTCCCAAAATAGATCAACATAATGGCGAGTCTTGTCACTCATAGCTAAGGCGCGACCACGATTGCCGACCATCAACCCCATCATCACCATAGCTAACGGTCCTGACAGATGCCAATGACTGGCGAGCGCATACCCGCCGATTACGCCTGCCAAAGTTAGTAACACCTCATCTTGATAGCTATCGATGCTCTTTATCATATAGTACAAAATAGCACCAAGCACCAACCCAAAGACGATACCGCCGCCTGCCTCAACGGCTAAGGTATGGGCGACATAGTTAGCAGTAGGAATATCACCGCTCGTTAAAATACCTAGAAGCAGAACAAAGATAACCACGCCTAGGCCGTCGTTAAACAACGACTCGCCAGCGATAACGGTCTCTAGGCTCTTTGGCGCGCCAGCTGAGGACAAGATGCCCATAACCGCAATAGGATCAGTAGGCGATATCAGCGCGCCAAATAACAGGCACCAAATAAGTGGTAAGCCAAAGCCGAACAGGGGCAGCATGTAATATAGGGCGATAGCGATCAGTACCGCAGATATCACTGTACCTGCGCCTGCCAAAATGCCAATAGGTAGCTTATAACGTTTTAAGTCGCCAATATTGACATGCAACGCTGCTGCGAATAACAGCATAGACAGCATGCCATCGAGCAGAACTTCGGTAAAATCAAGCTGCTCAAGTAAACTTACTTCATAATCAATGAGCTGATCAAAACCTAAAAACCCCAAAAATATCGCTATCATAGAGAGCAAAATTGAGATGACCATAACGCCAATGGTTGTCGGCAGACCGATAAATCTATGGTTGATGTAAGAGAGTACAGCGGTAATCGACAAAAAAATGGCGCTGACTTCTAGAAGGGTCAGAGTAGATGTGGATGCCATAAAGAATCTCAAAGTAATAAAAAATAATAACTGCAAACCAAAATGTTAGCAGCTTAGCTAGATTGAACCTCTAAAGCTTTATTGATATGCGTTGCAAATTTGCTAAGGTATCTAAAGTGCTGATGCTGTGCGTCCTCATTATGGACGAATTGCTTGGCCTGCTGGCACATAGCGGCTAAATCGTCTACCAGCTCGCTATAGCTCAAGTTCTCAATACCTGCGCGCTCAATCAAGGTAATCTCATGCAAGAGCGTCTGCTGCTGGGCACTATTGACCCGAGCATAGTTAAGATCCGTCATCGCCTGACACAAAGCTTTTAATACCATTAAGTCAGCGACCGCATAACGGCGTATCTCACCCAAAGAGGTATCGATAAAGTCAGCGATTCTAGGGGTTTGGGTGATGACAGCCAGCGTAGCTACTCGCGGCTCATTAACCGTAATTTTCGACTCATCGTTGTCGTGAGGCGGCACATAAAAATGATACGGGCTTGGCGGCTGGCGGCGCATCATCACGCTCAAACATATTGTCAACGACTGAACACAGTTCACTGCCGTCTTGGGATCATTGATACCAGGCGAGAGGGCACGCACAGCAATCTCAGTCACTTGTCCTAAACTATAAGCAATATCGTTTGAATGTACCGCGCGCGGCTCAATGCGAACACAAGCGGCGAAGCGTTGCCAAAACATCCCATCAGGATGACGCGGCAAAATCGCTAAATTAGAGGTTTTAGTCTTTTGCTGATCACTAGGGTGCCCTGGTGGACACTGATAAAAGTAGCCGATGACGTTTTTGTCAGTGACAAAGTCGCCAAGATTGGCATGCAGTTGTACAACGCCGCCATAATCTTGAGTCAAGGTAATCAAAGAGTCAAAGTAAATTTGCTGCAAATATCCTGAAACGGGCGCGTAAATAGGGGTGGCAGGCCAAGTATGAAACCGCTTTATATCTTCTTGTAAGATATCTTGATGATGCTGTATATCACAATGATCGCTATACCAATAATGAATGTTTTCGAGCGCATCATGGCTTGCATCTTGAATAACATGAGAAGCTTGAATGGCATGCACCATATGCTGTACAAAGTAAACCAATAATAGCGCGCAAATAATAGCCATGACGATAGCAAAGGTGACTGACAATTGCGGTACACCAAGACCGACGTCAAATTTGTGAATAGATTTGAGCACTAATAGGCTGTAACTAAAAGTACCGATAAAGGCACCAAGTACAAACTGATTGGGCGTATCTGTCAGAAAATTACGCAAAAGTCGTGGCCCAAATTGCGACGACGCCATCGATAATACAGCAATAGTAATCGAGAACGTGGTGCCAGCGACGCCTAACACGGCGCCTGCGATAGCGGTCATGATAGAACGTGCGGCGTCCGCATCACCAGTAAAAGCAAAGGCTATCTCTTTGACTGCTTCACGATCAAAATACTCATCAATAGTAAGAAACAAGGGCGCTAATAGTATGCCAGCTAGTACACAAGTCGTTGGGATAAACCAGTATGAGCCAATTAACTGCTGCCATAAGTTTCTGATGCGATCGGGCAAATCAGCAAGCGTTTGTAGCGACCACAACTGAGCAAATTTATGAAAGCCATCAATACTGGATTCTTTGGTTGTTTCAAGTAACGTTTTTTTCTCGTCGCGCACTAGCGTAGGCTCCAAAATATATAAAATAGCTTTGTGTTAGTAATAAACTTAACTTATTTAGCGCTGCGGATTGTCCGCTTCAGTGATAATACTTTTATCCTCTACTCTTATTTTATCGCCTCTTGTGCGACTGCTTTTGATAAAGCTGGCAGTATTGCTTATCCTACTCTTTTTTGCTGAGTTTTGGTCTATAGCACTATCTTTTGGAATCACAACTTCATTGTGCTCGTTGTCCAAGACTACGCTACTGTCTTTGTCAAAAGCGGCGGGTTCAAAACCTGCATGCTCACTTTTTGAGTGGCGACGATTTTCGCTAGGCCTATTTGGAGGAGTTACTGATTTGCGGCGCGGTTCGCTATGGGCAAATATAGCATTTAAAGGTAAATCCAGCTCCTCTTTGGCGCAGCGTTCTGTCGTCTCAAAGCGGTTGATAAGCAAGCTTAACCAAGGCTGCTGATCGTTAGGATTCATCTCATCTAACTCATCTTTGATCGGCAACGGGTAAGGTAGGGTACGATAAAAGTCCCAGAGGCTCATTTTGCTCAAATCTCTTTTGAGGACGTATTCATCGTGCTCAGTTGTGGTAATCAGATTGCTGTCTTTAAGATAGTTAATATAGGTATACCATTTAGGCAGCTCTTTACGGCCTAGGACATCGCGCAGCTCTTGCTCACTGACCGCCTCGCCTTTTAGATAATGGCTATATACCACATTAAGCATGTCCAATAGACTCAGCAGTGGATGGCGAGGATAGACCTCTTTGGTCTCAAAAATCGTTAAGGTATAGCTAATCTCAACTCCTAACAAAATCAGGTTCCAAGACAGATAAATCCATAACAAAAATATCGGCAGGGCAGCAAAAGCGCCATAAATGGCCTCATAACTGGTAAAGTTGGTCATCACCGTGCCAAAGATGTGCTTGAGGAGCTCAAAAACGATAGCCACGATAATACCAGCAATAGCAGCGTTTTTGAACGGGACGCGTGCCTTTGGAATAAACCAGTACATACCCACAAAGCCTGCGACAGTGATACCAATCGATACCATCTGTACCCAAAATGACCAATCGATACCGTAACCTGCAATTTGACGATTCAAAAAGCTCAGGCTCTGTACGGTGCTCGAAGCAATAAAAGCGGTGCCCAATACGATAGGGCCCATGGTTACGATAGTCCAGTAGCGCAGCATACTTTTGATGCCGCCTGCGCGATCAGTCACGCGCCATATCTGATTAAAAGCGCGCTCGATAGTGGTTAGAGTCATGATAGTCGTCAAAAATAAGATGACGATACCAATAGCAGTCAAATTGGTCGATTTTTCAGCGAAGTCATTGATATATTCGCTCACCTGCAAGCTTGATTGCGGCAAAAGGTTACTATAGATCACCTCATATATCTGCGCGCGGACAGAAGCAAGTGCCGGTACTGAGGATAAGATCATCAAGAGTACAGTCAGTATCGGCACAATAGATAGCATTGTGGTATAGGTTAAAGAGGCTGCTTTTTGCTGACAGTCATCTTCAAAAAAGTGCCGCGTCAAAAACTTCAAAAACTGAAACCAGCGCTGCTGTAAAAAGGGCAGTTTTTTTACCAAATTTTCCATAGAGACCCATCAGCAAACAATAAAGATAGATAAGTGTAACAAAAATACGCTTACCATATGTGCCCCTAATTTGAGTCAAAATGCTGAGCGGTAGCGTTTAAGGGACAACAGACAGGCTTTGCTTTATAAAAGTAGTTTGTTTGCATGTGCGCTCAAGAGTCGGGCATAATGTAAACAACAATTATTGGTATGATTTTTATAGGACATTTAGCTCATGAGTCAAACTGCTCCCTATGTTTTGGTGCTGTATTATTCTACCCACGGCACAACCAAAACGCTGGCTTACTCGATTGCTCAGGGCATCGAAGACGCGGGTATGACAGCGCGTATCCGTACAGTCCCAACAGTAGCTGCTGAGACAACAGTGAGCAAACCTGCGATTCCAGATGAGGGCGATCTATATTGCACGATGGACGACTTAAAGGGCTGCACCGGTCTGGCACTTGGTAGTCCTACTCACTTTGGCAACATGGCCGCGCCCATGAAATACTTTTGGGACAGTACTGTGACGCTTTGGCTAGCAGGCAATCTACAGAACAAGCCCGCCTCCGTATTCACTGCTACAGGCTCGATGCATGGCGGGCAAGAGACGACACTGCTTACGATGATGTTGCCACTTATGCACCACGGTATGATGATAGTCGGTCTGCCTTATGCTGAGCCTGCGCTTGGGCGCACCAGTCGCGGCGGCACGCCTTATGGTGCCAGTCATGTTAGCGGCAGCGCGCATGATCAGCCTGTCTCTGATGATGAGCGCGAATTGGCAGTGGCTTTGGGTCGCAGGCTTGCGATAAGCGCCAAAGCACTTGCGCAAGCTGACTTTGGTCGCTAAATATGCGCTTATGTCGCTAAATATGCGCTTATAGTGTTATGTCGCTCATTTTGTATGATCCTCCTTTATGTGACCTAATAGGAAAGCTAAAAGCCCTATGTCAAACTCTCTTGACTCATCAAGCGTAACATCAGCACCCGCGCCTGCAGCGACGGGCAAGCCTATCGCGCCTATGCGTCAGCGTCTGCTTGTGACTTGGCTGCTTTGGCTCGCTTATCGTCTGCTGGTCTTGCCGGTTCTGATTAGTGTTTTTAATCCAGCCAGTCCTGATATTATTGGCGGTATCGCTTGGTATGGGCTTTGGCTGATTCCTGCATTTATCATCACGCCCTTTATATTAAAGGGACGCTCGCCCTATATGCTATTAATTGGTAGTATGCTCACCTTGGTGTATTTGGGGGCAAGCGGCGTCGTATTATTTACACGTATCTACGGAAGCAGTTGGGCTGAGATTGTGGTTTACTTGATCGATTTTGTGTTATTGTTTTTGATTAATACTTGGCTGTTTTTATTGTTAAAGCGTCTGCCTTCTATGAACAATGTCGTCAAACAGCCCCGCGCGCGCTAATCTTAACTTATTTGGATATAGTCTATACCTAATAAAACGAATACGTCGGACTGTAGCGCGAGGTCAAAATGATTTTTTCTTGCGTGCTGTGCCTACGCCGCTCGATGCTGCAAAAAAACCACTTCGACCTCGCTGTATCATTTTTATATTGAACTGACTATGCCTACACAAAAAAGCGGCGCTCTAACTATAGAGCGCCGCTTTTGTCTGGACTGTTTGTTACTAACTATTAGGAAGATCAGGGGCAAAGGGGTTTAGTTTACTTTGGTTAATTCCAGATCCATCTTTTTGCCATCGTTGATTTGACTTACTTTCACTGGTAAGTAGTCTAAACTGGGTGCCAACCAAAAGCTGGTTGAGCGGTCATTGTCGTCATGGACACGGTCAACACGTACAGTGTCAAAGGTACCTGCTGGCACAGTAATTTTGGTGTTACCTGACTTTTTAAAAGGTGTTTTCTCGACTTTGTCTTTTTTGGCCATGTAATAATTACCAGAGAATTTGCCGTTCAATAAGTCTTGACGAATTTGTACCTCTAAGCTCAAGTCATCAAAGGCTTGCTGAGCCATATTAGACGTTGTGGTCTTGCCTCTATAGCTGCTTGTCACCTTTTTGCCCGCTGAATCAAAGCTAAGATTATGCGTACGCCCAATGCCGAGCAATTTGTACGTGGTGCTGGCTTTGCTTGGGCTAACATTGTTGCCATTGATTACAAAGGTGCTGCTTTGCGCGGCGCTCGCCACGCCTGCGACTCGAGCTTTGACATTGTAGTTCCATGCATTGCCTGATTTGCTCAAAGTACGAGTAGCCACTCCTTTATATTTATCTTCTACGGTAAAGCTGTAGTTTGCGCTTGAGGGCTGTATGCTTTTTGCGTTAGCAAGGGTAGGGGCGGTCATACTGATAGCTCCAATAGCAGCGATACTGACACCTGTTGTAAACAGGGTTGCCAGTTTATTCTTACTGCGCTTGTTAGGGATGGTAAATGATGTCATGAATGTATCCTTAATAAGTTTGTCAGATATTTTAGTTATTTTATAGCTATTGTTTACGTACTCTTGTGAGTGACAAAAGCTTTTGTCCACTAGGACTGTTAATCATAAATACTATAATGGTCATATCTTGTTACATTTTCAAGAGTGGCTGCTGAGTAATAGGTTGAGCAGGTGTAGTCGATGTTACCGTAAAACGCTTGTCATCAGTGCTCAGTAACGTCATGTGAGTAAGCTTGCACGCTTATGTTTGAGGATCATTTGCAGCAACAAACGCCTTGTAAATATTTTTGAGTTTACACTTGAACCCACCTTGTCATGCCCCCATTTTTTGAATCAAGCTCACAGCTTATCTTTTATAACACTACTTTTATATAGGTAAGGGTATGTGTTTGACCGATAAGGCTGCTGAGACCCTTGAATCAAACCCATTTAACGCAACCAGAATTTGGAGACATAGTGATGAATATTCGCCCTTTACATGACCGTATCGTTGTCCGCCGTATAGAAGAAGAAACAAAAACGGCTGGTGGTATCTTACTGCCCGGTTCAGCACAAGAAAAGCCGTCACAAGGTGAGGTGCTCGCAACAGGTAATGGTCAGATCCGTGACAATGGTGACACCCGCGCGCTAGATGTCAAAACAGGCGACAAAGTCTTGTTCGGTCAGTACGCTGGTCAAACGGTTAAAGTTGACGGTGAAGAGCTACTTATTATGAAAGAGTCTGATGTCTTAGGCATCATTGAAGCTTAATCTTTAATATTCACATAAAAAATTATTAATTATTGGAGTAAATGAACATGGCAAAAGACGTAAAGTTTGGCATAGATGCCCGTAAACAAATGATGGATGGTGTAAACGTCCTTGCAAATGCAGTACGAGTCACGCTAGGCCCTAAAGGCCGTAATGTGGTCATCGATAAATCTTTTGGCGCACCGACCATCACCAAAGATGGTGTTTCAGTGGCTAAAGAGATCGAGCTTGAGAATAAGTTTGAAAATATGGGCGCGCAACTGGTTCGTGAAGTCGCTAGCCGCACTAATGATGTCGCAGGTGACGGTACGACTACGGCCACAGTATTGGCTCAGTCTATCTTGCAAGAAGGCATGAAATCAGTGGCCGCTGGCATGAACCCTATGGATCTTAAACGCGGCATCGACAAAGCCGTACGCGCCGCCGTTGAGCAAATCCATGAGCTATCTACCCCAGCTGACGATTCAAAAGCTATCGCGCAAGTTGGTTCAATCTCAGCCAACTCAGACACCAAAATCGGTGAGCTTATCGCTCAAGCGATGGAAAAAGTCGGTAAGCAAGGCGTCATCACTGTTGAGGAAGGCTCAAGCTTTGAAGATACGTTAGAAGTCGTCGAAGGTATGCAGTTTGATCGCGGCTATATCAGCCCGTACTTTGCTAATAAGCAAGACAGCTTAACGGCTGAGTTTGAAAACCCATATATCTTGCTCGTTGACAAAAAAATCGGCAACATCCGTGAGATCGTGCCACTACTTGAGAAAGTGATGCAGCAAAGCAAGCCACTACTTATCATCGCAGAAGACGTTGAAAACGAAGCACTGGCAACCTTAGTTGTGAATAACATGCGTGGCGGCCTAAAAACGTGTGCCGTAAAAGCACCAGGTTTTGGTGATCGTCGTAAAGCCATGCTAGAAGATATCGCAACCTTGACCGGCGCTACAGTGATCTCTGAAGAGATTGGTCTAAGCCTAGAGACGGCAACTCTTGAGCAGTTGGGTACCGCCAAAAAAGTCACTGTTGGTAAAGAAAACACCGTTATCGTTGATGGCGCGGGTCAAAAAGCTGACATCGAAAATCGCGTCGAGTCTATCAAACGTCAAGTGGAAGAATCTACTTCTGACTACGATAAAGAAAAGCTACAAGAGCGTATGGCAAAACTTGCTGGCGGCGTTGCCGTTATCAAAGTTGGCGCGGCGACTGAAACTGAAATGAAAGAGAAAAAAGATCGCGTTGATGATGCTTTGCATGCCACTCGTGCTGCGGTCGAAGAAGGCGTTGTCCCAGGCGGCGGCGTAGCACTTGTTCGCGCTTTGAATGCACTATCTGAGCTCAAAGGTGACAATGACGATCAAGACGCAGGTATCAAGATTCTGCGCCGTGCGATGGAAGCACCGCTACGTCAAATCGTTACTAACTCAGGCGAAGAAGCTTCAGTTGTTGTTAATGCGGTCAAGCAAGGTAGCGGCAACTACGGTTACAATGCGGCGTCTGGCGAATATGGCGATATGCTAGAGATGGGTATCCTTGATCCTGCAAAAGTTGCGCGCTCAGCACTAGAGAATGCAGCATCGGTTGCTGGTCTCATGCTCACAACCGAAGTCATGATTACTGACTTACCACAAGGTGATGACGGCATGGCTGCTATGGGCGGCGGCGCTGGTGGAATGGGCGGTATGGGTGGAATGGGCGGCATGATGTAATTTATACCCTTTAACCTGTATTGCTTAAGACTATAGTTTTCATCTTATAGTCTTTGTCAAAACAAAACCCCGATAGGCTTTGGCTTATCGGGGTTTTTTATGTGAGTCTGACAGAATCTATAATACTACTGATCCACCGCATCCCTTCTAAACGTCCAAGTGTTGTCATCAGACAATTCATCGACATAATAATAACCTGCCAAATCAAAATCTTTAAGCTGCTCAGCTTTGGTCAGCTTATGATCCGCCGCGTATTTCACCATTAGACCACGGGCCTTTTTGGCATAAAAGCTGATCACTTTATAGTGACCATTTTTCTCATCTTCAAAACGTGGCGTAATAATCTGTGCGTCCAAAGCTTTTTTCTTCACTGCTTTAAAATATTCGTTAGAGGCTAGATTAATCAAGACTTTGTCATCACTATCTGCCATTTGCTTATTGATGGTATCGGTAATCTGCTCGCCCCAAAACTCATAAAGGTTATCACCGCGCTTATTTTTGAGTTTGGTGCCCATCTCAAGTCTATACGGTTGGATCAAGTCTAAGGGTTTGATAATGCCATATAATCCTGACAAAATCCCTAAATGCTTATTAACATAGATAGCCGTATCTTTATCCATGCCGTACATATCAAGTCCGGTATAGACGTCACCGTCGAATAGGTAGCCGGCGGGTTTGGCATTGTCATTATTAAAGGGCTTGTCCGTATCCCATTGCCACTCTTGATTGCGCTTAGCATTTAGCTGCGCTAGATCATCAGAGATGCTCATAAGCTCCTGCAAGTCCATTGGCTCCTTAGTCTTAAGCGATTTCATTAAGGTCTGCGAGTGCGCAATGAGCTCAGGCTGACTGTAGTAGTTGCCAATGTTCACAGGAACGGCATCAGTCTCATTTAAAGATTTGGCAGGAGAGAGAACAAAATACATAGTGATTCCCTTTAAGTAATAATTATTAGAAAGCAAGGTTGTGAGAACTCAGATAAGTCTTAGATATGCTATAGCACATTTTAGCATGAGTGCTTTGTTCATGTTCAAAACTGTTATATATTGTCGTCAAAAACCGTGTATATTGGCTTTGAGAGTGACGCAATAATAAAAGTTATGATAGAGGGTCTTTTAGCTAACTTTTTATTTACTTATGAGTCATCATTAAACAATGATAAGTAGACAATGATGTCTTTATAATAAAGCGAGCTGATGACAGCCACATTATCATTTATTTAATTGATAGTTGTCAGAATGATAGTCTTTGATGAGCGCTTAATTTTTTTATGAGTGTTGATCAAAGATTTTTTGCACCATGCGTTTGGTTAATTAAGTCAAAGCGCATAGGTTGGTTATGTATTGGGATGTAAGGAGACGGTATGAAAATCGGTGTGATTAGTGCAGATGCCTCGCATGAGAGCCGCGTAGCAATAACCCCAGATGCAGTCAAAAAACTGCGTAAGCTTGGGTTTGAGGTGATTATTCAGTCCGGTGCTGGTATCGCGTCTTATTATTCTGACGAGAGCTACCAAACCGCTGGTGCCACAATCGCAGTAAGTGGTAGCGACGTCATTAGTGATGCGCGTATTATTACCACAGTTAATGACTTGCCAGCTCAGATGGTGGACAGCCTTACGACTGGTCAAATCGTCGTCGGTATGCTCGACCCTTATCGCAATACTCAGCTCGACACTTATGCGGCAAAAGGCGCAACGGTTTATGCCATGGAGCTGTTGCCGCGAACGTTATCGCGCGCGCAGAATATGGATGTGTTGTCCTCGCAAGCCAACTTAGCAGGCTACAAGGCGGTATTGATGGCAGCGAACGAATACTCGCGTCCATTCCCGATGTTTATGACATCAGCAGGCACAGTCAAGCCTGCCAAAGTCGTTATCTTGGGCGTTGGCGTGGCAGGTTTGCAAGCGATTGCTACGGCCAAGCGTTTAGGCGCGGTCGTCGAAGCCAGTGACTTGCGTCCAAGTGCTCGCGAGCAAGTTGAGTCATTAGGCGGTAAGTGGCTGGATGTACCGATGAGCGATGAAGAAGCGCAAAAAGCCAAGTCAACAGGGGGTTATGCGTGGACGCCATCAGAGCAATACATGACCGACCAAGCAGCAGTCGTTGACAAAGCGCTAAGCGGCGCTGATATCGTCATTACTACTGCGCAAATTCCTGGTCGTAATGCACCGCGTTTAGTGCATAAGGCTACGCTTGACAAAATGAAAGCAGGCTCAGTGCTTATTGATATGGCAGCGGGTACCGGTGGTAATGTTGAGGGCAGCGTTCCTGACCAAACCATTACTACTGATAATGGCGTACGTATCGTGGGAGCGGCTAATATTCCATCACAGCTAGCAGCCCAGTCATCAGACTTATACGCCAATAACTTAGTCAACTTTATAACCACGTTAATTCAAGAACCAGCTACAGATGATGCCTCATCTCAAGCACTGACACTACATTTAGATATGGAAGATGAGATTCAGGGCGCTTTAGCCGTTACTCACGACGGCCAAGTTCGTCTCGCTCGTCGCTAAAACTCATGTATTTTAATGTTGTCAGTTACGAATAAATTTTAGGAGGATAAGATGATTGCCACTATTTTAGCCGCAGCGCCAGCAGGTGCGGCAATGGCTAGCACCCCATTTGTAGCGATTTTTACCGTATTTGTACTCGCTATTTTCGTCGGCTACTACGTGGTTTGGGGCGTCACCCCTGCGCTACATACGCCGCTTATGGCAGTGACCAATGCGCTATCGAGTATCGTTATCGTCGGTGCCATGCTACAGACTGTCGTGATTGACGGTTCGGTATTTACCGCGACCAGTATATTAGGCGCTTTTGCGGTATTTTTAGCCAGCGTCAATATCTTCGGTGGTTTTGCCGTGACTGAGCGTATGCTTGCCATGTTTAAACCCAAACCTAAAAAAGTGGTCGTAACAGATACTACTGAGAGCGGAGACAACGTATGAATAATATCTCAGCTATGATCGCGGCTAATGCGGATTGGTTTTATCTTATCGGTGCTATCTTATTTGTTTTAACCTTGCGCGGCCTATCTAGCCCAAAGACGGCGATTCGTGGTAATCGTATGGGTATGGCGGCGATGGCAATTGCTGTGGTTACCACTTTCTTTTTAGCCGAAGGTCCAATCCTTTGGATGATCGTTGGCGCTATGGTATTAGGCGCAGTAGTCGGTCTATGGAAAGCTAGAACCGTGGCTATGACGCAAATGCCAGAGACGGTTGCGTTAATGCACTCGTTCGTAGGTCTTGCCGCAGTTGCTATTGCACTAGCGACGGTACTGCATACCGAAGAAGCCTACAGTACGATTACTCGCTTGGAGCTGTTTATCGGCTGCTTTATCGGGGCGATTACCTTTTCAGCGTCGTTCTTTGCCTTTGGTAAACTGGCAGCTAAGAGCTGGGCGAAGACGGTTACAGGCGGCTGGGTAAAACCCGTTCAAGCGCTCTTGTTTATCGCTATGATAGGGTTTGGCGCGGTCTACTTTATGACCGATTCACTACCTGCTTTTTATGCGATGACGGTACTTGCTATTGTCTTTGGTTGGATGTGGATTGCGCCTATTGGCGGCGGTGATATGCCAGTGGTGGTTTCACTACTTAACTCATTCTCAGGTTGGGCGGCAGCAGGTATTGGTTTTACCCTTGGCAACTCTATGCTGATTATCGCAGGCTCGCTCGTCGGCTCATCTGGTGCCATTTTGTCTTACATCATGTGTAAGGCTATGAACCGCTCACTACTTAACGTCTTGTTTGGTGGTATGGGTACGACAGCGGTTGCTAGTGGCGATGACGACGGCGCACCTAAGAACTATAAGTCAGGCTCAGCTGAGGACGCAGGTTTCCTTATGTCTAATGCTAGCGACGTGATTATCGTACCAGGTTATGGTATGGCACAGGGCCGTGCACAAAACGCAGTCAAAGAGCTCTATGAGTTACTAAAAGAAGAAGGCGTCAATGTACGCTTTGCCATTCATCCGGTCGCAGGTCGTATGCCTGGTCACATGAATGTCCTTTTGGCAGAAGCTGACGTGCCTTATGACGACATTATGGAGATGGATGAGATCAACTCAGACTTTGCCAGTACTGATGTGGTGCTCGTTATCGGGGCCAACGATGTCGTGAACCCGTCTGCAAAAGATGATCCTGCGTCACCTATCTTTGGTATGCCGATCTTGGAAGTGACCAAAGCACAGACGGTTATGGTCATTAAGCGTTCAATGAGCACCGGTTATGCAGGCCTTGATAACAGTCTCTTCTACATGGACAAAACCATGATGATTTTTGGTGATGCCAAAAAAATGGTTGAAGAGATGGTGCGTAGTATCAATGGCGGCGGTCATTAATTTATAAAAGATAGCACACATCAAAGAAAGTCACTCAGGTGGCTTTTTTTGCGTTAAAGTAGGCGGCATTTAGACACGCCCTAATATAAGAGAGAATGATTTATGAACATGTTGCTCCGTTTTTTTATTATGACCAGTCTGCTCAAACAAGCGCTCAAAAAACAATCGGTTAGCGAGACTCTCAGTCAAGAGGTGCTAAGAGCACCAGTTATACGGCACTACCGAGTATTACCGCACGATTTAGGGTTTCGGGATCATCTGCCAAATTATCGCTTTTTATCGTTTATTGAGCTTAATGTTACCAAGTGGCTAAGGATCTGCTGCCATCAAAAAGGCATCAAAACTCCTGAGTGGATTGTCGCTATGCAGGAGATTATTTATCTCAAGCAAATCAAATTCTTGGACAAAATGACTCTAAGAAGCGCGGTGGCAGGCTGGGATAAAAAGTATGTTTATTTTGAGCATCACTTCTTTGTAAAAGATCAGTTAATGGCGGTAGGGATGACCAAATTCGTATTTGTAAATAAACAAGGTCAGCAAACGCCAGCGCTATTGGATATGACAGGCGAGCAGCTGACTGATGTGATCACGACTTGGAATAGCCATCAAGTCGTAGTCAAATCCATGCAAGTACCAAGTGTATGATTCAATCATGCTCTAATAAATGCATCTATAATCATCTGCCGAAGTTTGTTAGGATGAGTCTATCGTTTTTATCGTAAATAAAGGAATCACCATGACCCCGCAAAAATTAAAATGGACAGACAGCTTAGATATCGCCATAGAGCTATACGAGAAGTTCCCCGAGACGGATCCGCAGTACATTCGTTTTACTGATTTGCACCGCTGGGTAACAGAATTAGAGGGCTTTGATGATGATCCACAAAAGTCAAATGAGGGCATCCTAGAAGCGATTCAGATGAACTGGATCGATGAAGCCGATTAATTTTTCTATTTTAACTCTCTCAGTTTTACTCTATAAATATAACGCTATAAGTATAAAACCAAGGCAACATTATGACATCACAGGTCAAAGAGCTATCAACAGCAATAGTTTGTAAAGGTATCAGTGTCCGTACTACCAATAACGCTGAGATTAGCCATGACAGCGCAAAGTTAGGTCGATTATGGCAAAAGTTTTACCAAAACCATGTCAGTCATCTTAGCGATAACGAAGATATCTACGGGGTTTATCACAATTATGAGAGCGAGGATTTAGTTGGTGCGTTCGATGTGGTCGCTAGTTGGAAAGTAGAGAGCGAGCAGACAGCAGGGCAGGACAGTAGCGAAAGTAATAAGCGCAGCGAAGAGAGCAGTAAAGATAGCAAAGACAGCAACGTTCTTAGCGCTGAGAATATTCTTAGCGCCGCTCATGGTAGCGATGTGGTCACTATCACAATCCCTGAAGGTAAGTATCTAGTATTCACCGAAGAAGGCAGAATGCCCAACACGGTAATGAACGCTTGGGAGAAGGCTTGGGAGTATTTTCATAATCCTGATTGCGAGCATACTCGTACTTACAATGTCGATTTTGAGCATTATATCGGTGGCAATCTAGAGTATGGGCAGTTGGATCTGTATATTGGGATTGAGTGAGCCATTAATACAACGATCAACGAGAAACGAGCAACGAAAAGTAGAGAGAACATCTATGCCAACGCCGCAGGTAAGTTATCAAATCAATACGCCAATTACGCCTTTTCAATTTATAGAGGTATTAAAGCGTTGTAGTCTAGGCGAGCGCCGTCCTATAGATAATCCTTATGTTATAAAAGGAATGCTGGATAATGCCAATCTGTTAGTGACAGCTTGGACTGATGAGGTTCACGAAGAAGGTGTGGATGATACTAATAGCAGCAAAAAGCTTATAGGTGTAGCACGCTGCGTCACCGATTTTAGCTACTGTTGTTATTTATCAGATATCGCTGTCGATGAAGCCTATCAAAATCTAGGTATTGGCAAGACAATGATTGAACATATTGAGCAGCAATTACCACCAAGCTGCAAAGTTATTTTATTATCTGCGCCGCAAGCGACTGAATATTATCCAAAGATTGGCTTTACTCGGCATGAGAGTGCTTGGGTTAAGGTGGTTGAGTAGTAAAAGGCTTTAGTGGCGTAGGGTGGGTTAGCTCAAGCATAACCCACCAATTGAATAAAGCTATTCATCCAATAATAAATTTTCCAAAATCCCCTCATATATCTGCGCCAGTCGTCCCAAATCATCAACCTCAACCTTTTCATCGACTTGATGAATCGTTGCGTTGCGCACCCCCAGCTCAACCACTTGTGCACCAGTCGGCGCGATAAAGCGTCCGTCGGATGTCCCGCCTGAAGTAGATAATGTCGTCTCTGTACCTGTTACCGATTTGATCGCGTTTTGACAAGCGGATACCAATTTGCCTTCTGGAGTCAAAAAAGGCTGACCCGATAATTTCCAATGAATATCATAATTGGCTTTACTATTGTTGAAGTGTTTATCAAAAATAGCGTGAGTTTTTTCTTTGAGTTCTTCTTCCGTAGTCTCTGTGGAAAAGCGAAAGTTAAAGACCGCATTAAGCGTTTCAGGAATGACGTTGGTTGCGCCTGTACCGCTGTTAATATTGGAGATTTGCAAGGAAGTCGCAGGGAAGTAATCGTTACCCTTATCCCACTGTGCAGCGGTTAATTCCGCCAAAGCAGCCATTGCCGCATGGATCGGATTACTGGCCAAATGCGGGTAGGCAACGTGACCTTGCTTTCCTGTGACCGTTAGCTCAGCACCTAAGGAGCCACGGCGACCGTTTTTGATAATATCACCTAACGTATCGGTACTTGAAGGCTCACCAACGAGGCAGTAGGTAATTTTTTCTTGCCGCGCTTCCAAGGTCTCAATCACTTTGACCGTACCATTGATAGACGGGCCTTCTTCATCTGAGGTAATCAAGAAAGCAATAGAGCCTTTGTGCTCAGGATGATTAGCCGAAAAACGCTCAGCGGCTACGGTAAAAGCGGCAATGCCTGTTTTCATGTCCGCAGCACCGCGGGCCCACAGATAGCCATCAGCAATAGTAGGAGAAAAAGGAGGGTATGTCCAATTATTGACATCGCCAGTGGGCACGACATCAGTGTGACCGGCGAAGCAAATTACAGGGTCAGTGCTGCCGCGCCGCGCCCAGAGGTTTTTGACTTGCGCCTGCTCGCCCGTTTGATCTCTGTCACCATAATACATAAACTCACAGTCAAAACCTGCCCGCTCCAATCGCTCTTCTAGGATATCTTGGCAGCCGTCATCATCTGGCGTGACAGAGGGACGCTCAAGCATCTCAATGCTCAAATCTAAGGTAGCTTGTTGGTGGGTTTGCGCTAAAGTATCTTTGTTGTTGGACATGAACGAGCCTTTTTGATAATAAGTAAGTGTAAAAACTTCTAAGTTAAGCGATAAGTTAAGCGAAAGGTATCAAACTATCGCGGCGCATCCAAGTGGCGATAGAATAGCGCTGACGATGTGCAATTTGTACTTGATGTTGTAAGTCGCTAGCAAAGATAATCAAGCGATTGGCAACGGGCATAATGGTATGAGAGATACCGTGATTATCAACGAGCTCTACTGCGCCGCCGTCACCTGCCTCCCAATTGTCATTAAGATAAAACACCGCTGATAGCACCCGCTCATCACGCCCCGCAGGATTGTCGCTATGCCACTGATAGCCAAAGCCAACAGGGTAGCAGGCATAATGCGCCTCGCTGTGGCGAATCCCTGTAAATAGCGCACGGTTTAAAACATCAGCGAGCTTATCAATGCTTTGTAAATAATAGGATCCTGCTAAAAAGTGGTTATTAATCCAGCGGATTTTATCCCCGCGTATATGACTTAAACGCACGCCAGCTGTAAGATGAGCCTCTCGATAATCAACGAAACCGCTCTCTGCCTGCAAAGCGAGTAGAGCTTTGTCACTAAAGACATTATCGATAATGACAAAACCTTCAAAACTAAGCTTGTTTAGCTGCATATCGGTAAGCCTTTGTTCCCAATTGACAACAAAGTCAGCGGCTTGCAGAGTGGCAATATCTTGGACAAGTAGCAAGGTATTATCAGATTCTACTGGCTTATTAACAGTCAATTTATCCAAATCAGAATTCATCATCTCAGTATTACTATGAATCGTTGTCATCTTTTATCCTTATAATAAGCATAGTCAAACGACTTTTTCACCTTTCTTATTCAATGGCGAGTTACCGAAACCTCGTTATCTTTTATGCTGTCTATGCTACCATAGATGCAATTTTTCTTATTTAAACTTTTGAGACTATGAACTATAAACATGCCTACCACGCCGGTAACTTTGCTGATGTGGTCAAACACATATTGCTCGTACAACTCCTCAATCAGCTCAGCCAAAAGAACAAGCCTTTTTATGTGCTAGATGCTTATGGCGGGCGCGGACTGTATTCGCTCGCAAGCGAAGAGGCGCGCAAGACAGGCGAGGCCAAAGGCGGTATACAAGCGCTGCTTAAAAATGCCGATATCGATATGGAAAAAGCCCCAGCCGCTATTAAAGACTATATAGAAGGTATCAAGCAAGCACGCTTTACCTACGATAGCAAAGTCTATCCCGGCTCACCATGGTGGATTGCGCACCATGTCGAAAAGAACCCTGACGGCGGCGTACGCGGCGAAGCCTTTGAAGCCAAAGCGAGCGAGTATGACGCGCTTAATTATCAACTGCATAAGTTGCCCATTGGTATTCATCACCGTGATGCGTTTGAAGGTATCCGCGCGGTCATTCCACCTGCTGAGCGCCGTGGTCTAATATTCTTAGATCCTCCTTATGAGCAAGAGCACAAGGACTTTACCCGTCTGATTGACTTGCTTGTCGCCTCTTATAATAAATGGCCTCAAGGTACCTATGCGCTATGGTTCCCGATCAAAAACATCGAAGCGGTTGAGCTATTTTACAAAAAGCTAAAACGCACTGATATCAGACGTCAGCTGATCTGTGAGCTCAACATCTATCCTAACGATGTCGCGGTTGGTCTCAACGGTACGGGTATGCTTATTATCAATCCGCCTTGGCAGTTTGACAACCAAGCGCGCGAGATATTGCGATTCTTGCAGCCGGCACTCAAAGTGGCTGATGCCCCTAACATGACGCCTGATAGCGCTACCAACGTGCGCTGGCTGGTTGGCGAATAAGGATAAACTGATGAGTATGGATAGCAAGATAAATACAGATGCCAAGCGCACTGAGACACCATTGAACACCCACTTAGATAGCATCAGTGATAGCGCAGCGACTCAGCCGCCCTATGCCGATGAGCATGAGTTCAATATTCGCTTAGCGGACAATGACGACTACGACGGTCTCACTTTTGAAGTGATAGAAACCGAGGTGGCGGAGGGTAAGCCTGTCGTTAGCCGCGGTGTCTATCTTGCGCCCAATCTAATTACTACGCTATCACTGCTATCAGGGTTTTATTCGATTTTGGCAAGTACGCAAGGCGAGTTCTACAAAGCGTCACTAGCGATTTTTTTGTCAGCGATATTAGATGGCGCGGATGGACGCGTAGCACGTATGCTCAACGCCCAAAGCCCGTTTGGTGAGCAGTATGATTCACTAGCAGACATGTTAGCGTTTGGCATCGCGCCAGCTATTTTAATTTATAGTTTTGCCTTAGAGCCACTAGGACGTATCGGTTTGGGCTGCGCTTTTGTCTTTACCGCTTGCGGCGCGTTTCGCCTCGCACGCTTTAACGTGCAAGTAGGCACTGTCGATAAAAAATATTTTGTTGGACTAGCCAGTCCGCTCGCTGCGATATTGGTTACCTCTGCCGTCATGGTTGCCGTTGATCATAACGAGTGGATCGGGCAGTACGATACCGCCGTCATGTTCTTGTTCGCAGCTTGGGTTGTCATCTGTGGTCTCTTAATGGTGAGTAACGTTAAATACTACAGCTTTAAAGAATTCGATAAAAAGAAAGTACCCTTTGTGGTGCTTATTATTGGGGTTTTGATACTCAGTATCGCTATATATGATATCCCTGTGGGTATCTTAGCTATCGGTATCATCTATGCTTTGTCAGGTATTGTGACAACGATAAAAGCAAAAATGTAAAACTTAGAGACAATTAAAATAAAGCCGCTTACTATTTAATGATAGTAGGCGGCTTTTTTGGTTTAGATAAGTGCGAGTACTTGTTGGAGCTGCTGGCGTAGATTCTTTGGATCTATTGGTTTATGTAGGACTAAAGGGTTTATCGCTTTAGTAGCTGTAAATAGCTGCGGCGTCGTATCGGCAGTCAAGATGACAAACGGCGTCAAATGGGCAGAGTCACTACTTTGTCTAATCGCAAAGATAATATCCTCACCAGTTATGCCATTAGCTAAGCGAAAATCGGTGATGACCATGTCAGGATGACACTTATTAAAAGCAGTTACTGCCTCCTCAAGCGTCTGTACGGCAACAGGCTGACAGCCCCAAGATCCGAGGAGTAATTGCATTGACTTTAGCACCGCATCATCATCATCAATGACTAAGATAACTTTGTTCTTTAGATAGTTTATCGTTTTGCTAAAATTCAAAGCGTCACTATTATTTGGTGAGCAAGTCGGGAGTACTACTGAAAACTGCGAGCCTATTTTGACGGTTGACTTAACGTTCAGATCAGCCTTCAAGAGCTGCGCCATTCCTTTGACGATAGCTAAGCCCAGACCCAAACCTTGATCCGTTGTTTTATTGCGCTCGATTTGATAGAACGATTCAAATATCTGTTCGGTTTCATCTATCGTCATGCCGCTTCCTGTATCCCACACGCTAATGCGGCAGTATTCCAACAAGATAGATTGATTCTCTATAGGCATTTTGCGTACGCCAATCACTACGCCGCCCTTAGCTGTGTAGCGTATTGCATTACTGATAAAGTTTCTTAAGATAAGTCCAATCATAGTCGGATCTGTCATTACCCAAATGCCAGTAGACTTGTATCGTAGCGATAGTCCTTTGCTTTTAGCTTGCAGGCCAAACTCATCAACCAGATGCCGAATGATATTATCAATATCAGTGGGTACAAAATGCGGGCTCATTTGTCCTGATTCTACATGCGCGTAGTCCAAAATAGTATTGAGCATCTCTCGACTCGATTGACTAGCAGATTTGGCATAATCCACTATCTGCGCTTGATGACTATCAAGATCGGTGTCGATAAGTGCTTCGATAAATAAGCTCAAGGCATGTACTGGTTGACGCAAATCGTGACTCGCCGCCGCCAAAAACTGCGTTTTAGCTAGATTTGCTTTTTCTAATTGCTGAGTTTTTGTCTGAAGCTGAGTGACTAAGCTTTGGTTTTCTAGGTAGATTAAAATAGCTTTTAAGGTATTGAGCGAGGTATGTTTGGCAAAGAAAATATTAAATAAGAGCAGACCAATAACAGCGATAGCTAAGATAGCAAAGCCTGTTTCATCTAAATAAAATAGCAAAAATGTCCACATAAAAACACTAGGCACAGCGTATGCAATATAGACCCGCCAGAACATTGCTAAACTTGAAATACCGCCGCTGAGCAGTCCAAAATGCAATCCCAGAAGTACAATAACTTGCGTTGCATTTTGCACATTAGTCATAAATGCTTTGCCTATAGCCAGTGCCCATAAACAGGCAACTGCAAGTGTACACATAAATAGCACGTTATAAGCAGCATAGTGAGACAAGTGGTTTATATGGCTGATAGGGACGGACGAGGTCGAAGATACTTGCTGAATGCGGTTATCTGACAATGGCTTATCTAAGCTGATTTGAGCATCATAGGCTAATATTTTTACCTTTTGCCAGTTCAGCCAGCAGACACTAATGATAACAATATGAAAAACGATCCAAATCAGGATCATTGCTTTGGCGGCATTTAGCTCCATTAAAGGCACACGATAAAGCATGCTTACAAAAGCAAAAACTCCAAAAGCCATAGCGAACGAAAACAAAATAGCAAAAGACCTAAATACTCTTTTCAGAAATAAGATACTAAGACTGTCAGTCTTTTTAAGTATAAGTTGTATAGTAAACAACAGCATACCCAATATAATTACCTGATAAATTAACCAAACTATATTCAGTATTTTTTGATTGGTATTAAGATCATACGTAATAAACATCGTCGCAAAAAAGCACAACGCTGTAAAAACAGTCCCTAACAATGCTAATGGTAAATGTCTCATTACCAGTCTAATCTGCTCTGCAAGTATCAGCTTAGAATCGTAGCCATCAGGAATAGTATCAGGTAACGCCTGAATGTCATCTTTAAACATAGTCTATTGTCATGCTTTATAAATATAATGTGAAGGTGACTAATAAAACAGCTCATACTATCCTACTGACTCAAATAACCGGCTTGCTGAGCTGCAATAATTGTTTTGGTGCGGTTGTTAACATCAAAATGTTCCATCAAGGCAACAACATGGTTGCGAATGGTGTTCTCACTCAACGATAGTTTGTCTGCAATGTGTTTATTGCTATGACCCTCAGCCATGAGTGCTAGAACTTCTAACATTCTAGTACTCAATAAGTGTTTGGCTTGGGTTACTATCTCAGAGTTTGTATTAAAAGCATGTTGAGCGCTGGCAATCGATCGATTGTCAAGTAGAGACTGAACGGTTTTGCATATGAGAGCAGGATCTGTATTTTTATTCAAAAAGCATCGTGCTCCTTGACTGAGCGCCTGATTTATATCCTCATGATTGCTAGCAGCGGACAAAAGCATGATACGAGCATCTGACCACTGCTGCTGCAATACGCTCATACCATCGATACCGTTTAGACCAGGCAGATGAACATCTAACAAGATGACATCTATATCAACTGCAAGCGCTTTTGCATCACTAATCTTTTCGATCTCATAAATAGTCGCATTTATCTTACTACTGAGAATCAACCGTAAACCTGCCCGAAACAGAGCATGATCATCGACCAAAAGAATATTTTTGTCTAATCCTTGACGCGGCATCACTATATCCTCTAACTGAGGGTTCAAGACTGGCTCATAGTAGCGAACATTAGTGACATATACCCTACGATGACATTCTTATTACCGTAAATAGTACATTTGTACTATTCATCGAACTCAAATCTTATATTAAACTACAACGGCACTATTACAAGGTGTAACCTAATGTAATATTAATGTTTATTATGTATGATAATTCTATCATTCATGTTTCTAAATATAACAAATATTGAATATATATGAAATGTGTTGTGAATGAGAACTGCTGATCATGTTAATGAGTAGCTACTTCTCAAACCTTCTATATAGGTTCTACGTATTGCTGATGGCTAATTATAAATATTGATAACGAAGAGTTCTGAATTATCAAATCAAAAAGGGATGTTTGTATGTTAAATCATGTTTACCGCGTTATCTTTAATCGCTCAACTGGCTGCTATACGGCGGTAAGTGAAATCGCTAAATCAGGTGGCAAAGCTAGCAAGTCAGCGATAAGTGGTACTGTGTCAGCTAGCAAGGCAGGCGTATCGTTACGTTATCGTGCGATCATGGTAGCAATAAGTAGCGCATTGGGACTGATGTTAGGACTGACGACGATAAATGCTCAGGCAGAAACTTGTTTTCTCGATAGTGGTACGGGTAACAGTACTGGCAATGGTCCTCAAGCTACAGCTTGCGGTATTGGCAATATAGCCTCAAATGAGGCAAGCTCAGCAATAGGCTATCAGAACCAAGCGTCAGGCGTTGCCAGCTCAGCAATAGGCTCTTCAAACCAAGCATCACAAAGATTTAGCTCAGCGATAGGCTTTCAGAACAGTGCTTCAGTCCTTGCAGCTTCAGCAATTGGTCGCACTAATAATGCTTCAGGTGAAGATAGCTCAGCAATAGGTAGCTCTAATAATGCGCAAGGTAGTCGTAGCTCGGCAATAGGGTTTAACAACAAAGCCTTAGCTGCCAACAGTTTGGCCATCGGCTCAAACGCGACGGCTAACATCGCTAGTAGTGTGGCTTTAGGAGAGAGCAGCGTTACTAATGCTAATGCTGGGGCAGTAGGCTTTGGAGCCAATGGTAGAAGAAGTGCCACATGGCAATCCACACTTGCAGCGGTTAGCGTCGGTAACACTAGTAATAATCTAACTCGTCAGATTACAAGCGTTGCTGCAGGTACAGCGGATACTGATGCTGTCAATGTTGCTCAATTAAAACAAGTGGCTAATTCTATTCAAGCGGGACCTCAAGGACCTCAAGGCATACAAGGTATCCAAGGTATCCAAGGTATCCAAGGTGAACAAGGTGAACAAGGTGAGAGAGGTTTGCAGGGCGTAGCAGGTCAAGACGGTGCTGACGGTGCAACGGGTGATCAGGGCGAACGCGGCCTGCAAGGAGAGCAAGGTATTCAAGGTGAAACTGGTGCTCAAGGCGAACGAGGCATTCAGGGTGAACAAGGTGAGCGCGGTTTGCAGGGCGTAGCAGGCCAAGATGGTGCTGACGGTGCAATGGGTGAACAGGGTATCCAAGGCGAACGCGGCCTGCAAGGAGAGCAAGGTATCCAAGGTGAAACTGGTGCTCAAGGCGAACAGGGTATTCAAGGTGAACAAGGCGAGAGAGGTTTGCAAGGCATAGCAGGTCAAGACGGTGCGGACGGTCAGGATGGTGTAATGGGCGCTATGGGCGCTCAAGGTCTTCAAGGTGAGCGTGGTATCCAAGGTGAGACTGGTGCTCAAGGTATTCAGGGTGAACAAGGCATACAAGGCGAAACTGGTGCTCAAGGTATTCAGGGGGAGACTGGTGATCAGGGCGAACGCGGCCTGCAAGGAGAGCAAGGTATTCAAGGTGAAACTGGTGCTCAAGGCGAACGAGGCATTCAGGGTGAACAAGGTGAGCGCGGTTTGCAGGGCGTAGCAGGCCAAGATGGTGCTGACGGTGCAATGGGTGAACAGGGTATCCAAGGCGAACGCGGCCTGCAAGGAGAGCAGGGTCTACAAGGTGAGCAAGGCGTAGCAGGTCAAGACGGTATCGACGGCGCTGATGGCTTAAATGGTACTAATGGCGTTGATGGTCAAGACGGCGCAATGGGTGCTCAGGGTATTCAGGGTGCTCAGGGTATTCAGGGTGAACAAGGCATTCAAGGCGAAACTGGTGCTCAAGGCGAGCAAGGTTTGCAAGGCGTAGCAGGTCAAGACGGTGCTGATGGGACTGATGGCATTGATGGTCAAGACGGTGCGATGGGTGCCCAAGGTGTTAAGGGCGATAAGGGTGATAAAGGCGAATCTGGCATCAGTGAAGAAGCTAGAGCTGAACTAGTAGAGCAAATCGAAGACAGCCAAGCTCGTTTCTTTAGTGTCAACGGTTCTAGTGATAGCGAAGATGCAGGTAATTATAATGGTAACGGTGCGACAGCTGATGGTGCGATTGCTATTGGTGTTAATACCAAATCTGCAGGTACTAACAGTATCGCCGTAGGAACAGATAGCATAGTCACGGGTGATCAATCTACTAGCGTCGGCAAAGGCAACATTGTCTCAGGCGATCGCTCAGGTGCGTTTGGTGATCCTAACATCGTCGGTGGTAATGCCAACTACGCCGTCGGTAACGACAACGTCATAGGCGATACGACTAGTAATTCAGTAGTCTTAGGTAGCAACGCTACCGTCGGTGCTACAGGAGCAACAGCTAACAATAATGGCACCCCAACCTTTACTGATACAACGGACGCATCAAACTCTGTTGCTATTGGTGAGTCGGTCAACGTACAGGCAAATAATTCAGTAGCTATCGGCTCTAATAGTAGTGTGACTAATAACAACTCGGTAGCACTTGGTGCTAACTCACAGGCTAGTGCGGATAATACCGTCTCAGTAGGTAACGCAAATAACCAGCGCCGCATTACCAATGTCGCTACTGGAGTCAACTCAAACGACGCGGTCAATGTCTCTCAGCTCAATCAAAATCGTGCTGAAGCCTTTGGTTATACAGATAGAAGAATAGATGATCTCGAAGGAGAAACTCATTCAGCTGTTGCTGGTGCTCTCGCCTTTGGCGCTCTACGCTATCCTAATGTCCCAGGCAAAGTAAGTGTTGGTCTTGGTGGCGGCACATGGGAAGGAGAGTCTGGTTACGCAGTAGGTATAGGCTATACTACATCAGATGGACAGTTCTCCATTAGCAGCGCCTTTGGAGGCAGTGGCAGTCAAAATGGTGGTAATGTCGGCGTCAGTTATACCTTTGACTAAATAACCTTTAAGTTAATAAGCAGAATAAGCAAGCTTACCATCAGAAGATAGTAAGCTTGCATTAGCTTTTAATGGAGTAAAAAGTGATAAGGTAAAACATGAATATTAAATTCTTTTCACAAACCCCTTGACCCAACTTTAAACATGCGTATAATGCCACCCAGTCGAAAGGGAAGGCGGATTGAAGAATGACTTATCATTCTAACCAACCAGCCAATAGCGAGAAGTTTCAAACTAACTACTTTAGTAATTAAAAATGAAATTTCAAACTAAATAAAATAAACCCTTGACACCAAATAATAAGCGTCTATAATACGCACCTCGATAACAGATAGGGAAAGAGACTAGCTAATAACATTAGCGAAATCAGAACCTTAACTTAGCGAAACAAATTATAAAAAGAGTTGACAAACTAATCTACTATGATAAGATAGTCGGCTCGCTAGATAG
>CANLXO010000015.1 GCA_947495055.1 uncultured Psychrobacter sp.
TTAGCTAGTCTCTTTCCCTATCTGTTATCGAGGTGCGTATTATAGACGCTTATTATTTGGTGTCAAGGGTTTATTTTTAAATTGTTTTAAACGCTCTATTCTCAATCTATGGCTGTGTGATAAATCAAACTGCCTTCCCTTTCGACTGGGTGGCATTATACGCATGTTTAAAGTTGGGTCAAGGGGTTTGGTAGATTTATTTTATATATTGATGTTTTCTAAGATTCTGCTGTGTGGGGTGTGCCCACTGACAGTGTTTATTGCATATTAATGTCATCGACTCGTGGCTAATAATACTTATATATGTAGGAGAATCTAACTCATATTACTATATGATAGTTATAAGAACATAACCTCGCCGCTAGCCTCGATACAAGGAGGTAAAAGCAAGTGCTTGGGAGACACTTGCCCTGACACCAGAGAAAATCTAGGATCTTCTGTGTAGTTAAGCTTTAATGACTACGATAATACTAGGATACCTTATGTACTGAGATACCTTCTTTAGCCAGCAACTCATAGAGCGTGTTAGATACAAGCAAATAGAGAGCGTGTTAGATACAAGCAAATAGCAAGATTAGCTCCCAAAAATCGTTTATAATAGCCGTCACTTAGATAACCTATATATGATAACTAGCGCTATTGCTGGTTTTTCTGTTTTAATAGCCGTCATTCATTGATAGCGTTTTAATAAATTTTGGATAAGATTATGGTAGCGATTACTTTACCCGATGGTAGCGTAAAAGAGTTTGAGGGCAGCACGACAGTCATGGAAGTGGCGCAAAGTATTGGCGCAGGCCTTGCCAAAGCGACGGTCGCTGGACGCGTAGATGGTCATTTGGTAGATGCCTCTGATCCTATAGCCCATGATGCCGTCGTTGAAATCGTTACCCCAAAAGATGCTGATGGGGTCGATATCATTCGTCACTCAGCCGCGCACCTGCTCGGTCATGCGGTAAAACAGCTGTATCCTGAGGTAAAAATGGTCATCGGGCCAGTAATTGAAGATGGCTTTTATTATGACATCTATAGCGAGACGCCGTTTACACCTGAGCATATGGAAGCGATCGAAAAACGCATGATGGCGTTGATAAAGCAGGACTATGACGTCATAAAGAAGATAACGCCACGTGATGAAGTGATTAAAATCTTTGAAGAGCGCGGTGAGGACTATAAGCTCAAATTGATCAACGATATGCCGGGCGAAGAAGCTTTTGGTCTGTACCATCATCAAGAATATGTCGATATGTGCCGTGGCCCGCATGTGCCTAACACAAGATTCTTAAAAGTATTTAAATTAACTAAGATGTCAGGTGCTTATTGGCGCGGTGATGCTAAGAACGAACAGCTACAGCGTATTTACGGTACCGCTTGGGCAGATAAAAAAGATTTAAAAGCTTATATCCAACGTATTGAAGAAGCGGAAAAACGTGACCATCGTAAAATTGGTCGTGCGTTGAATCTGTTTCATATGCAAGAGCAAGCGCCGGGTATGGTGTTTTGGCATGCGAATGGTTGGACGATATACCAAGTGCTTGAGCAGTATATGCGTAAGGTGCAATACGATAATGGCTATGAAGAGATTAAGACGCCGCAAATCGTTGATCGATCGCTTTGGGAGCGTTCGGGACATTGGGGCAACTATGCGACCAATATGTTCACCACTTCGAGCGAAAATCGTGATTACGCGGTAAAGCCGATGAACTGCCCGTGTCACGTGCAAGTGTTCAATCAAGGCCTAAAGTCTTATCGTGATTTGCCACTACGTATGGCAGAATTTGGCTCTTGTCACCGTAATGAGCCGTCAGGGTCACTACATGGTTTGATGCGGGTACGCGGCTTTACCCAAGATGACGCGCATATCTTCTGTACGCAGGCTCAAATCCAGCAGGAGGTGGCGGATTTTATTAAGCTCACGCTTGCGGTATATGAAGACTTTGGCTTTGATAATATTATTATGAAGCTTTCAACCCGTCCAGAGAAGCGTGTCGGTAGCGATGAGTCTTGGGACTTTGCCGAAAAAGCGCTAGCTGATGCGCTCGATAGCTCAGGTCTCGATTGGGATTACTTGCCAGGCGAAGGCGCATTTTATGGTCCAAAGATTGAATTTAGTCTCAAAGACAGCTTAGGTCGCGTCTGGCAGTGCGGTACTATTCAGGTTGATCCCAATATGCCTGAGCGCCTCGATGCTGAATTCGTCAATGAGCAAAACGAGCGCGAAGTACCTATTATGTTGCACCGTGCCATCTTGGGTTCGTTTGAGCGCTTCATTGGTATTTTGATTGAGAACTACGCCGGTTGGATGCCCGTTTGGCTTGCGCCCAAGCAAGTAGTGGTCATGAATATCACGGATAAACAGGCAGATGCTTGTGAAAATGTGGTCAATGAGCTTAAAAACGTAGGCTTGCGTGCTATTAGCGACTTGCGTAACGAAAAGATTGGATTTAAGATACGAGAGAAAACATTAGAACGTATTCCCTATATGCTAGTATTAGGGGATAAAGAAGTGGAATCGGGCAAAGTCAATGTCCGCACACGTGAAGGTGAGAACCTAGGCGTGATGAGTGTCAACGAATTTATCACATTAGTACAGACCGCTGTTGGTGCCAAAGGCCGACAGACCCCAAAAACAGATGAGGAGTAATACCTATTAAACAGTCAAACCGTTTAAACATTAACGAAGATATTAACGTCAAAGAAGTTCGCTTGGTTAAAGAAGATGGCGAACAAATGGGCGTAGTTGATATCGAGACCGCGATGAGAACGGCTCGTGAGGACAACTTAGATTTGGTTGAATTGGTCCCAGATGCCAAGCCGCCAGTATGCAAAATCATGGATTATAAGCACTACCTCTATGATCAAAAGCAAAAGGCGAAAGAGGCTAAGAAGAACCAAAAGCAAACTCAGTTGAAAGAGATGAAACTGCGTCCGAGCACTGATGAAGCTGATTATCAAGTAAAACTGCGTAAAATTGTCAGCTTCTTAGAAGATCAGGACAAGGTTAAAGTCAGTATTCGCTTTCGTGGTCGTGAAATGGCGCACCAAGATTTGGGTCGCAAGCAGCTTGAGCGTATTATTGAAGATACTGCAGAGATCTCAAACGTCGAGCAACATCCAAAGATGGAAGGTCGCCAGATGGGTATGCTATTAGGCCCTACTCGCAAAAAATAGGCTATAAGAGTAGTGATAGCTGTAACGTATGTAATTGTAATGTCCAACCATCAATATACAGCGAGATATTGATGGTTTTTTATTATCTATGGTTGGTAGTCTTTGATTTGTAGCTGGTGTTGTTTTGCCTTTAATAGGTTCTGCATTTACAAAATCTGCCTTATCAACTCGGTAGTAACCGCGTAGTCTATAGCTAATATTAAACGCTACTCGTTTGATCTACTCACATTAATAAAAATAAAAAGTATTCAAAAGCTCGACCGTTAAGCCAATAAGCTCATTCACTAATTATAATAGGACATGACATGCAAGAATTGACCCCACCAGAAAACACCAATACGCCAAGTATCTCACTAACGCCGCCAGAGCCTGTGAAAGAGATACAAAAAAGCGAAGCGGATCAGATGGTAAAGCTAGATGAGAGTCAAATTCCAGAGCTAGACGCCAAAGTCGATGCATTCGTCGATCATGTCATCACCAATTCTGTGCATAGTCCTGAGTTTCAGCAAAACATTCAGTCCATTCACAATTTGGGCACCAAAGAGATTCGCGAGTCCGCACAAGTCTCAAACCGCATGCTGGACTTGCCTGCCAAAAGCTTAAACGATGGTTTATTTGATAACTCCCCTATCGCTAAGTCACTAACTGAGCTGCGCGGTATCGTCGAGGATTTGGATCCTAGTAAAAAGCAATTGACCAGCTCGCGCAAATTATTTGGCCTTATTCCCTTTGGCAATAAAGTCCAAGATTATTTCCGTCAGTACGAGTCGGCGCAATCGCATATTAATGCGGTAGTGACTAGCCTTTATAACGGTAAAGACGAGCTGCTCAAAGACAATGCCACCATTGAGCAAGAAAAAGTCAATATGTGGGAGCTGATGCAATCGATACGTCAGTATGTCTATGTCGGTAAAAAAATCGATGAGCAGCTTGAGCAAAAGATACACGCGATAGAAGCGACAGACCCTGAAAAAGCGCGCATTATTAAAGAAGAGATGCTGTTTTATGTGCGTCAAAAGAACACCGACTTTTTGACGCAGTTGGCAGTAAACGTCCAAGGTTATTTGGCACTCGATACGATTCGTAAGAATAACCTAGAGCTGATAAAAGGTGTCGATCGCGCGACTACGACCACAGTCTCTGCTCTACGTACTGCCGTCGTTGTCGCTCAAGCGATGACCAATCAAAAGCTCGTTCTGGATCAGATTACAGCACTCAATAAAACCACCAGTAGTTTGATTGAGTCGACCTCTGAGATGCTCAAACGTCAGTCAGGCGAGATTCATGAGCAAGCGACCAGTAGTACTATTGAGCTTGATAAATTGCAAAATGCCTTCAATAATGTCTATGACACTATGGATATGATTAGTAATTATAAGATTGAAGCGCTCGAGAACATGAAGCAGACGGTCAATACTTTAACGAATGAAGTCGATAAAGCACAAAAGTATCTCGATAAATCCAATCAGACCACGGTGATAGAGGTGTCAAAAGAGCTCGATAGCAAGTCGCTAACAGACGAATCTGGTATCGATATTTAACAGAGCAGTATCTTAATAGCCATTTTGATTTGGTTTTATATATTCACAGATGCTCATTACTTGAGTGTCTGCCCTATTTGTTATTTTAAGACGAACAATAGACGTCATATATTGCATCTAAGTTCGTGTTAAGATAGCGCCTACTAATAATTTAAAAATAGAAACGGTAATTTATGAGTTGGAATGATCCAAACGCCTCAGCTGAGGCACAAAAATATGATAATCCTATTCCTAGTCGTGAGCTTATACTTAGCACGATCACTGAGCAGGGCGAAGCGACCCATCAGCAACTGGCAAAAGCCTTTGGCATAGAGGATCCTGATCAGTTTGATGCGCTAGGCAATCGCCTAAAAGCAATGGCTCGTGATGGTCAAGTTAACCGTGATGGGCGTCCTTATCGCTATCGTACGGTCACGCAGCATGACGTTGTCGAGGGTACAGTCTCTGCACATGCCAAGGGCTTTGGGTTTGTATTGCTAAGTGATATGCCAGATTTGTTCTTGCATGAAAAGCAAATGCGCTGGGTCTTTAACGGTGACACGGTTGCGGCAGTTGCGACCTCTACAGACAATCGCGGTCGCACTGAAGGTCGCATCGTTGATGTCGTTGAACGTCAACAAAATCAATTCATCGGTACACTGGCTCGCGATGAGGATGGCTACTGCGTTGAGCTGGGTAGTCCTAATAATCATCAACCGATTACGGTTACTGATGACAATGTCAAAGCGCTCAATATCAAGCAAGGCGCTCCTGTCAAAGTAGATATTATCGATTGGCCCAACCAGCACGAGTTCTCTACGGGCAAAATCACAGAAGTACTCGATGATGAGAACGATCGCGAACTCATTATTGAGACAACGCTGCTCAATTATGATATTCCGTCAGAATTTAGCGAAGCCACTCTCAAACAAGCCAATGACTATAAAGAGCCGACCGAAAAAGATCTAAAAGGTCGTACTGATTTGCGTGATCTACCCCTAGTCACTATCGATGGCGAGGATGCACGCGATTTTGATGATGCGGTATTCGCCGAAAAACGCTCTGGTGGCAATTATCGCGTCGTTGTAGCAATCGCTGATGTCAGTCACTATGTCACGCCGAACTCTCCTTTAGATGTTGAAGCCTTTGAGCGCGGTACGTCCGTCTACTTCCCGCATCGGGTCATTCCGATGTTGCCAGAAGTCTTATCCAATGGTCTGTGCTCATTGAATCCTGATGTCGATCGTCTGTGTATGGTCGCAGATATTAAAGTATCACGCGCCGGCAAAGTGACAGGCTATGAGTTCTATCCTGCGGTTATCCATTCGCAGGCACGTCTGACCTATAATCAGGTTAACGATTACTTTGCCAATCCAAAAGATGACAGCATTCCAAAGTCATTAACAGGCAACAAAGACGTTAAGAAGTCTATCGATACGCTACATCAGTTGTATGATTTGCTTATCCAAAAGCGTGAAGAGCGCCATGCGATGGAGTTTGAAACGGTTGAAACTTACATCAAGTTCAATGAGACAGGCGGTATTGCAGCCATTGTACCTCGCACACGCGGGGACGCGCACAAACTAATTGAAGAGTGCATGCTCCTTGCTAATACCTGCGCGGCGAACTTTGCGCTCAAAGAAGAGCTGCCGGTACTGTATCGTAACCACGATAAGCCAGATGGCGAGAAGTCCATGCGTGTACATGAATACGCTAAGAACTTTGGCTTGTCCTTCCCAGAAGAAAACCCGACGCAAGCGGATTATCAGCGTATTATTGAGGCGACTAAAGACCGTCCCGATGCTATAAGTGTGCACAGCATGTTACTACGCTCGATGATGCAAGCTAACTATGCCCCTGATAATATCGGTCATTTTGGTTTGGCTTATGATGAGTACAGTCACTTTACTTCACCAATTCGCCGCTACCCTGATTTGATGCTTCATCGCGCGATCAAGGCAAAAGTCACAGGTAGCAAACAGCCTGTCATGGACTTCTCTTTGGACGGTGCGGGCACACAAACCTCAGATACTGAGCGCCGCGCGGAAAAAGCCTCTCGCTACGTCGAGTCTTGGCTTAAATGTCATTATATGAAAGATCACGTCGGCGAAGAGTTCGAAGGCGTGGTAACCAGTGTGACAAGCTTTGGCCTATTTGTGACTTTGACCGACCTATACATCGATGGCCTGGTGCATATCTCAAACGTTGGCGATGACTTCTTTGTCTATGATGAAAAGCAGCAGCAGCTTATCGGTAAAGATAAAGGCGGTTTGTTTGGACTTGGCGACACCGTAAAAGTAAAAGTCGCTGGCGTCAATATGGACTTGTTACAGATTGATTTTGATTTGACCGCTAAGCTGAAAGCCAGCGCTATGAATCAAACTAAGAAAGACAATTCTAAAAAAGCACCTGCTAAGAAAAGCAGCCGCGGCAAAGGCGGTAACAAAAAGAGCTAGTTTCTCTAAAATCTTTTTGACAAAACTTATTTAAATAAAAAGGCTAACGCGATGTTAGCCTTTTTTGTTTTGTAGCAAGGAAGATTCAGGATACTTTGTTTGCAAATTAAAAAATAAATGACCGCTTATAGCTTATAGTTACTCAGCGCTCTCTTGCATCTGTTCAAGTCGCTGTTGCTCGAGGTTTTGAGCTTGTTCAATATCAGCCGTCACATCATCAATAATGGCTTTGGGCTGCTCACCTAAAGGCTGTCCTGAGATACTGTCATTTGCCTCGTCTTTATTTTTAACTACTGCCACATCAGCATCCATTAGCGCAGCTCTGTTTTTTTGGTTAAAATAATTATTGATCATATTAAAGCCAAGTAGCATAAAGACAGTAGCAAGAGTAAAAGCTATCAGATGTTTTCTTTGCATAGGTGTAACCTTCTATAATTTGTCTTCACTCTTAATTTTTTGGACTTAGTCTTTCAAATTACTCTTGCGGACTATTATTGTTTAATAAATCAGTCTCGTCGGAGTTTTCTGCGATCTCTTGTTCTACCTTTTCCATCAATTTATCATCAGGACGGGCGTCTAATACCTCATCAGCATTGCGACCTTGCAAAATGTACTTGGCGCGGGCCTTAGCGCGCTTTTTGTCCTCATCATCATTGTTGACGTCGTCAAGCTTCACATCCCTGGTAGATTCTGGTGTCGTCGGTGTGATACTCATATCAGTGCTTTGAGGCGCTTCTTGCTCACTTAGAACTTGACCAAACTCTAGAGCTTTTTCTACCTTGTCATTAAAGCGCAAACGGTAAATAGGTTCAGGCAGACTAAAGCCTTCGTTTTCTAGCGCATGTTTGGTTTCGCGGATCGCGATACTACGTGCTTTATAAAAGTCGGTTTCGGACTGATCCACCCACACCTGAAATTCCAAAATAATATTTGAGTCGCCAACATTGGTAATAATAGCAATGGAGCGAGGCTTGTCTAATACAAAATCTAAGGTGTAAATCGCATCAAGTCCGACTTTGATTGCCGCTAATGGATCATCATTGGCATCCACGCCTAGCTCAAAGGTAAAACGTCGCTCAGGGTTTTTGGTATAGTTCAAAATAGTCCCTTTGAACACCTCAGCGTTTGGAATACGCAACTGATTGCCATCTAAGGTCATCAATATCGTCGCCCGTGATGTCAATCTAACTACGATACCCTCCTGCCCATTGATATCGACTTGATCGCGCGCACGAAAAGGCTGGCGTATACTTAGCATTAAGGAGGCAATATAGTTCTCAATCGTGTCTTTAACTGCAAAACCTACAGCGATACCGATAACCCCTGCACCGCCAAGCAGTGTGCCGAGCACAGTCTCAGCGCCTATCAAACTAAGCGCCAGTATAAGACCGAAGATGATAAAAATGACTTTGACCGTTTGTGCTAATAGCTCTGCTACAAAGGGGTTGGGCGTGAGGCGTTGCCACATCTGTTTGCGGTTGGATAGCCAACTGCCAAACCAAGCCACTATACCAAATATGACAATACCGACTAGTAATAAAGGAATGGCTTTGAGAAGGTTTCTGCCTTGGGTCTTTAGACCTTGATAGACGGTTGAGACGTTATCTTGTACATCGAGTGTACGCTCGATTTGGTCATCTACAGTGACCACATCCGTTAAACGATTGGTTAAATTAATGGCTTGCTGAGCCTTTTTTTCGTTAGGCGCCTCACCACTTAGAGTCGCAACGCCTTGTGATACCTTTACTGTGACCGCTTGCAAGCCCTCAATCTCTGAGAATATACCCTTAATACGTGTGCGAATCTCGTCGTCTTTAAGCGGTGTTGGCGTCGTTTCTATTTGTGCATTGTTAGTGCTTTGACCATTGATGACAGGCGGCGCTGGTGCCTCACTTGCCTCCTCCTCATCTGGAGTCTCTATTACCTCACTGCCCTCTACGCCCAAAGCCGTTGCCACGCCCGCCAGCTCCTCTGATGCAGCGTAGCTAGGCATAGCTAGTACTAAGCTAATAAACAACAGCAGCGAGGCTAGTATAAAGCGTGGCGTAGTGCCGACAATTAATCTTAATATAAAAGGTAGTTTTTGGGCGTGCAGGCTTGAGTCGGTCATTATAAATGCTCTTTTTAATATCAAATCAATCGTGCTTTTTAGCTTTGAGTCTAGAGCATGTTGCCAATGAAATTTTTTTGATTAATGACATGCTCTAGCTGATTTAAGGGATGTCGTATTAGCGATCTAAGTACTGCTGTGCTTCGCTTAAATCCAACATGCCTTCGTAAATCGCACGACCAGTGATAATACCTTCAATACAGTCGCCAAAAGGTTTGAGTAGTTCGATATCTTTCATATCGGTCACGCCACCTGAGGCAATCACTGGCAAGCCGCCCTCTCGCGCTAAATTGACGGTTTGCTCCACATTAACGCCTTGCATCATGCCATCGCGGGTAATATCGGTATAAACGATAGATGAGACACCGACATCAGCAAAGCGCTTAGCCAGTTCAGTGGCGCGGGTATCAGTGACGTTTGCCCAGCCGTGGGTGGCGACCATACCATCCTTGGCATCGATGCCGACGATGATGTGACCGGCAAACTCGCGGCAGGCCTCAGCGACAAACTTAGGATCTTCAACCGCTTTGGTACCGATAATAATATAAGTCAGGCCAGCACTGATGTATTGCTCTATAGTCTGCAGCGTACGCACGCCGCCACCCAACTGAATAGGTAGGTTGGGATAAGCTTTGGCTATGTCATGTACCACGTCTTTGTGTACCGGTACGCCATCAAAAGCGCCGTTAAGATCGACTAGGTGCAAACGTCTTGCCCCCGCATCCACCCAGCGTGCTGCCATAGCGACTGGATCATCAGAGAATACCGTGTCATCCTCCATCCGGCCCTGTTTGAGACGCACGCATTTGCCATCTTTTAGATCAATAGCAGGGATAATAACTGGCGCTGCACACATATTTTATTCCTTATAAAAACATCACATTTATCGCATGAATACTAAAAAAGCATCATTTTGCTACAAGATATTATTGCCATAAAAAATAAGCACTAATATCAAGTAAATTCAATTAGTAACTGGCAATTTTAGGTCAATTTAGCGTATAATCCTAGGTAAATTTGTATTTGTTTTTATAGAAGAGTCATCAGACGTTGGGCTTTGTAACCTGGTTTGATACTCATAAGATATGGATTATTTGATAAATAAAAGTTTATGAGCACTGTACTCGATCCTAGGTCAGCTGCTCATTTATCAATTCAACGCTTTGGTTTCACTGTTGAATTAAGCTTTTATAGCATCACAAGTTGGTTATAAATGGCAGGATAAACGGGCTCTTATAGTTTGAGTGTTGAGTAAAACAGTCTCAATGCGCTTTAGGAGCGTTATTTATTCTGCATCTTGGTAGCCGGTCGCTAATTGGTACAACGAATAAGACATTAACGTGTTGTTAAGGAGTCTAAGGTCAGCGTTAATACTCTTGCTAGTAGCAAATCTTAAGCCTATATTTTGACAGTCTCGATGATAGTTTTTAATCCTTAGAGATTAAAGACCATATAAAATCAAGTCTGCTTAATAATCGCTTGAGTATGTTGCCGTTATACCAAACAGGACGTCTGGTATCGTTTTGAACTATGGACTAAGTTTTCGCTTATGATTACCATCAAAAAAGGTTTGGATTTGCCCATCACAGGTGAACCCTCCCGCGAGATATCCGAGCATCAACCTAAGCACGTGGCCCTTGTTGGTTACGATTATGTGGGTATGAAACCTACGATGAACGTCACAGAAGGCGATGTCGTAGCCAAAGGTCAACCTGTTTTTGAAGACAAAAAACGGGTAGGCGTTATTTATACTGCACCTGCAGCAGGCACTGTCAAAGCCGTCAAGCGCGGCGAGCGCCGGGTGTTTGAGAGCTTGGTGATTGAAGTGGACCCAAACGGCAAAGAAGTCGAGTTTGAGCGCTTTGATTCGGCAAGCCTTGCTACGCTTGATTCTGAAATTATCGAAAAGCAGTTACTGGCATCGGGCGAATGGACGGCGTTTCGTACCCGTCCCTATAGCCGTGCGCCTGAAATCGGTGCGCGCCCGCAAGCGATCTTTGTCACCGCTATCGATACCAATCCATTAGCATTTGACCCTATGCTACTTATCACTGAACAGATGCAAGCCTTTAATGATGGTCTTGCAGTGTTATCAGCGCTCAGCCCAAAAACGTATGTCTGTCATCATGCAGACGCCAAGTTGCCTGCACTCACTAAGACTGCTGGTAGCAACGTGACTGAATATCATGCTTTTGCAGGCAAGCATCCAGCAGGCCTTGCGGGTACGCATATCCATTTCTTGCATCCTATCATGCGCGGCGTAACCGTATGGACGATCGGCTATCAAGACGTTATCGCTATCGGCAAGCTATTCACCACAGGGCGCTTGTACACGCGCCGTTTGATTAGTTTGGCAGGTCCTGCGGTCAAAAACCCGCATTTGGTGGCGACTGAGCGCGGCGCTGATTTAATCGCTTTGACACAAGGCAAACTGCTAGAGGGCGATAACCGCGTGATCTCAGGCTCGGTATTATCAGGTCGCAGAGTTTTTGATAACATCGCCTATCTTGGCCGCTTTCACGATCAAGTCAGCTCCTTGGCAGAAGGCTATGAGCGCCCCGCTTTTCACTTCTTTAGCCCTGGCAAAAACCGTTTTTCTAAGCTGCCTATCTACATCTCGCAGTTTTTTAAGAAGAAATACAACTTTACGACGACCACCAATGGCTCACCACGAGCGATGGTACCAATTGGTATCTATGAAGAAGTCATGCCACAGGACTATCTGCCAACGCAGCTACTGCGCGCGCTGATTATCGAGGATATGATTACTGCTGTAGATCTAGGCGTACTTGAGCTGGACGAAGAAGACTTGGCATTATGCACCTTTGTCTCACCTGGTAAATATGAATACAGTGATATCTTGCGTGATAATTTGACGCGTATTGAGCTGGAGGGTTAATCACGATGAAATTTTTATACAATATGTTCGATCGTATGGAGCCATCCTTTACCAAAGGCGGCAAGCACGAAAAGTACTATGCCATCTTTGAGATGTTCGATACGTTTTTGCGTCAACCTAGCTCAACGACTTTTACCTCATCGCACGTGCGTGACGGTATCGATCTAAAACGCATTATGATTACGGTATGGCTCTGTACCTTTCCTGCAATGTTTTGGGGTATGTACAACGTCGGTCATCAAGCACTAACTGCTATTGCTCAATTAGGCCTACAGCCTGATGGCTGGCGCACTATTATCACGAGTATGGCCGGCTATAATCCAGATAGCATTTGGGCAAGCTTTGTCTACGGGGCTATGCAATTTTTGCCGATATATATCGTCACCTTTGCCGTTGGTATTACCTGTGAGATCATATTTGCGGTAGTGCGCGGTCATGAAGTCAACGAAGGCTTCTTTGTGACTTCGGTGTTGTATGCGCTTATCATGCCGCCAGATATTCCTTTATGGCAAGTGGCCTTAGGTATTATCTTTGGGGTCGTGGTCGCAAAAGAGGTCTTTGGTGGTACTGGTAAGAACTTCTTGAACCCTGCCCTATCGGGTCGTGCGTTCTTGTACTTTGCCTACCCCGCTTATATGTCAGGTGATTCGGTCTGGACGGCGGTCGATGGCTTTTCGGGAGCCACGCCGCTGGGTCTTGCTGCTCTTGGGGTGACACCTGAGAACTTTACCAATGTCTACGGTCAAGCGATCACTTGGAGCGATGCTTTTTTAGGCAATATCCAAGGTAGTGTTGGAGAAGTCTCGACACTGGCCATCTTAATCGGTGCGGTGTTCTTATTGTGGGCACGTATCGCCTCATGGCGCATTATGGCAGGCTGCGTGATCGGTCTTATCTTGACCTCGCTTGTCTTTAACATGATCGGTTCTGAAGAAAACCTAATGATGAATATGCCGTTTTATTGGCATCTAGTTATCGGTGGTTTTGCTTTTGGTGCCGTCTTTATGGCAACAGATCCAGTATCAGCCGCTCATACCAATAAAGGCCGCTGGGCTTATGGTATTTTGATTGGCTTTATGACGATACTTATTCGTGTGGTCAACCCCGCCTTCCCAGAAGGCATTATGCTGGCCATATTATTTGCTAACTTATTTGCGCCTTTGTTTGACTATTTTGTGACGCAAGCCAATATCAAGCGTCAAACCGCACGGAGGGTTCGTTATGTCCAAGCCCAAAAGTAACAATGCAAAAACCATCAGCGTCGCGCTTACGCTATGCTTGGTGTGTTCGGTACTGGTCTCAGCAGTCGCTGTTGGCCTCAAGCCTGCCCAAGTTGAGAATGCACGCTTAGATCGTAACAAGAATATCTTGGTGGCAGCAGGGTTATATAACGCTGAATCTGATACTGCTGATGATGTAGTAGAGCGCTTTAAAGAGTTTGATGTCGAGATTGTTGATCTAACTCAAGGCACCTACCTAGATGACAATGCGCTCGTAGAGGTTGGAATTCCTGATCGCAATGCTTATGATGCCAGTCAAGCGACTAAAAACGCAGCGCTTAGCGAAGACTTAGGTAGTAATGATCCTGCTAGCATTGGCCGCGTTCCTAAATATGCCAAAGTCTATGTCAAAAACGATGAAGCGGGCAACCCTGAAATGGTCGTATTACCGATTCAAGGCTATGGTCTGTGGGGTACGATTTATGGATTCTTGACGCTTGAGAGCGATATGAATACCATAAAAGGTATCAGCTTTTATGAGCATAAAGAAACCCCAGGACTTGGCGCTCGTATCGAGGAGCCTGAATGGCGCGCCAAATGGCAAGGTATTCATTCTTATGATGAAGGCGGCGCGGTCGCAACTGGCGTGACTAAAGCGGGTAATCCAAAAGAGAACTGGGTCGATGGTATTAGCGGTGCTACCCTAACAGGGCGCGGCGTGAGCAACATGATTCAGTTTTGGTTAGGTGAGCAAGGCTATAAGCCTTACCTAGACGCACTACGTCAAGAGAGCGGTGAAACCATCGATAACGCTGAAGCGAAGGCTCAGTTATCTGATGACAAAGCTGCACAACCCACCACCGATCTGGCAGTAAAGTCGCCAGTAGCAAACGGCAAGGAGGCATAATATGGCGGATACAAAAGGTATTTTAACCTCGCCTATTTTTGATAATAACCCTATTGCTCTACAGATCTTGGGTATCTGTTCGGCGCTAGCGGTCACGACCAGCATGTCCAATGCGCTGGTCATGTGCGTGGCACTGACCCTAGTGACGGCGTTCTCAAGTTTCTTTATCTCTATTATTCGCAAAAAAATTCCATCAAGCATTCGTATTATCGTGCAGATGACGATTATTGCCTCTCTAGTAATTTTGGTCGATCAGGTACTCAAAGCGGTCGCTTATGACATTAGTAAAGGGCTATCGGTATTCGTCGGCTTGATTATTACTAACTGTATCGTTATGGGCCGCGCCGAAGCCTTTGCTATGAGCAATCCGCCGGTTCCGAGCTTTTTGGACGGTATTGGTAATGGTCTTGGCTATTCTGCGGTACTACTATTTGTCGCCACTATCCGTGAGCTATTAGGTTCAGGTACTTGGTTTGGCATTACTATCTTGCAGCCGGTATCAGAGGGCGGTTGGTACTTACCAAACGGCTTACTCCTATTGCCACCATCGGCTTTCTTTATTATTGGTCTGTTTATCGCCATCGTACGTATCTGGAAACCAGAACAAATCGAAGAAGCTGATTTTGTTATGAAGCCGCAGTCTAAAGGCATGGCACATGGAGGCGGTCACTAATGGGACATTACGTTAGTTTATTTATAACCTCAGTTTTTATTGAGAATATGGCACTCGCCTACTTCTTAGGCATGTGTACCTTTTTGGCAGTATCAAAAAAGGTCTCAACGGCTATTGGTCTTGGGGTTGCCGTTATCGTGGTTATGGTCATTACCGTACCGCTGAACAACTTGCTATTTCAGTTCATCCTAAAAGATGGCGCTCTAGGTTGGGCCGGCTTCCCTGGTATTGATCTAAGCTTCTTAGGTCTACTAAGCTACATCGGTCTTATCGCAGCAACCGTTCAGATTCTAGAGATGTTCTTGGATAAGTTCGTGCCCGCATTATATAACGCGCTTGGGGTTTTCTTGCCTCTTATTACGGTCAACTGCGCTATTTTGGGCGGCGTACTCTTTATGGTTGAGCGTGATTATAACTTTAGTGAATCAGTCGTTTATGGCGTTGGTGCAGGCTTTGGTTGGGCGGTCGCTATTGTCGCCTTGGCGGGTATTCGAGAAAAGCTTAAATACTCAGACATTCCAGGCCCTCTTCGCGGACTGGGTATCACCTTTATTACTGTAGGCCTTATGTCACTTGGCTTTATGTCTTTTGGTGGTATGTCGATTTAAGCGAAAGAATTTATCAGTTTCTTATTCATTTATACGGTAGCGGTACGAGAATTCACTTTTAGACCGCTACTTCATAGTTAAGGATACCTATCATGGATTATGCTACGGCGATTGGTGGCGTTGCTATGTTTACCGTGATCATCATGGGTCTGGTTGCCATTATTTTGGCAGCGCGCTCAAGATTGGTCAGTTCAGGTGACGTAACCATTCGCATCAATGAAGATCCGGCTAACGATGTGGTCACGCCAGCAGGCGGCAAATTATTGCAAACCCTTGCAAGCGAAGGTATATTTTTATCTTCAGCTTGTGGTGGCGGTGGTACATGCGCGCAGTGTCGCTGCCGCGTTATCGAAGGTGGCGGCTCTATTTTGCCTACCGAAGAGGGCTACTTTACCCAAGGCGAGATTCGCAATCATATGCGCTTGGCTTGTCAGGTTGCAGTTAAGCAAGACATGGAAATTGAGATCGATCCTGAATTCTTTGATGTGCAAAAATGGGAATGTGAGGTCATCTCTAATGACAACGTAGCGACCTTTATTAAGGAGCTTGTACTCAAAATTCCAGAAGGCGAAGAGGTTAACTTCCGTGCTGGGGGTTATGTTCAGCTTGAGGCGCCGCCGCACGAAGTACACTACAAAGACTTCGATATCGCAGAAGAATACCGCGAAGATTGGGAAAAGTTTGGCATCTTTAAATATGTGTCAAAGGTCGATGAGCCTGTTATCCGTGCTTATTCGATGGCCAATTACCCTGAAGAAAAAGGTCTTATTAAGTTCAATATTCGTATTGCAAGTCCACCGCCGCGTGGCCCTGATAATATTCCACCAGGTAAAATGTCATCATGGACCTTTAGTCTAAAGCCTGGAGATAAAGTAACGGTATCAGGCCCTTATGGTGAATTCTTTGCAAAAGACACGGATGCTGAGATGGTCTTTGTCGGTGGCGGTGCAGGTATGGCACCGATGCGCTCGCACATCTTTGATCAGCTCAAACGTCTCAATTCTGATCGCAAGATTAGCTTTTGGTACGGGGCACGCTCTATCCGCGAGATGTTCTATGTTGAGGATTATGATCAACTAGAAGAAGAGTTCGATAACTTTGAGTGGCATGTGGCCTTATCAGATCCATTACCAGAAGACAACTGGGATGGTTACACCGGTTTTATCCACAACGTGTTACTAGAAGAGTATCTCAAGGATCATCCAAACCCAGAAGATTGCGAATACTATATGTGTGGGCCACCGATGATGAACGCTGCTGTCATCGATATGCTTCATAGCCTAGGCGTCGAAGATGAAAACATCGCTCTCGATGACTTTGGTGGTTAAAAAATGTTTAACCGTTAAGTAAAATATTTTGTGCTAAATTAAGAGTCTCAATCGAGGCTCTTTTTTTTGTTCTAGTATCGGATAAATAGTGATCGTCAATATTATTGCCTCAATATTAGATACTTTCTTCTGCCTCTTATTACTCAATACAAGTCATTTAATACTGTCAGTAAGGATGCTTATGAAAACCAAGTTTAAAAATCTAACCATATGGATTACAGGTGCATCAAGTGGACTTGGTGCTGCGCTATCTATTGCTTTTGCAAAAAAAGGCGCGACTATCATTTTAAGCGGGCGTGATCGTCAAAAACTTGAAGCCGTCAAAGATAAATGTAAACGCTCGCATAAACATATCGTTATTCCATTTGATATTACCGATAGCAAGCAGGCAAGAAAAGCCTATCAATTAATCAAAGCGCAAACAGGTAAGGTTGATTGGCTGATTAACAATGCAGGTATCTCTCAGCGCTCACTGATTATGGAGACAGAAGAGGAGGTTGAGCGCCAGATCATGGAGATAGATTATTTTGCGCAAACGCGCCTAACGCGGCTCATATTACCAGATATGATCACTCAAGGCGGTGGTAGGATCGTGATGATCTCTAGCGTAGCAGGTCTACTTGGTACGCAGTACCGCGGGGCTTATGGTGCAGCCAAAGCGGCGCTCCATATGTGGGCAAATAGCCTGCGTGCTGAATTGCATGATAAAGGGATAGAAGTTGCCACTGTATTTCCAGGATTTATTCAAACTAATATCTCAATCAATGCTTTGACGGCAGATGGTAGTCCGCAAGGCACGATAGATGAGGCGACTAATGCTGGATTGACGGCGACCGAGTTTGCCAAGCAAGTCACCAAAGCTTTGAGTAAAGGGGAGGAATATATCATTGTTGCCGGCTCCAAAGAGAAGCTTGCCACCAGAGTCAACCGTGTATCACCGCCCAAGCTCTACAAACTAATCCGCGAGTCGCAAGTCAAATAAGACTCTGCACCAAGCTTGGTTCATAGACATACTTATTAGCGTTATTGATATAAAGGGGTGTAAAATGTATCCTACATTCGCCCCTACTCTATCCAAAAATATCTATGATAAATACAAATCCGCTCGCCTCTCCCCATATCTTTAATCATAAAATTTTGATGAGCCTATTCGCTTCTGTCAGCCTGCTCAGCTTAAGTGCTTGCCAGCAAACGCCAGATTACAACTACCTAAGCGGCGAGACGATGGGTACCAGTTACCATATTAGTTATCAGCTGCCAGACCATAGTGATGAAAACGAGATTCAAGCGGCTATCGATCAGCGTTTGCAGCAGATTAACGATAGCATGTCGACTTACCAAGATGATTCAACCATTTCTAAATTTAATCGTTTGGCTGCAGATGCGTCCGTAACGATTGATGCAGACTTTAGCCAAGTGCTACAAATCTCGCGTCAAGTTTATGAGCAATCAGGCGGCGCCTTTGATCCTACCGTCATGCCTTTGATAGACGTTTGGGGCTTTGGTAGCACTATGACCGTTGAGCGTTTGCAAAGTCCGCCAAGCGCGCAAGAGATTGCACAAGCAAAAGCTTTGGTAGATTTTGAGAGTATCATGCAAAAGGACAAGCTGCTGTACAAGACCAAAGACGGTGTCGGGCTTGATTTTTCTGCGGTGGCAAAAGGCTATGGCGTCGATGTCATCGCTGATGTGCTCAAAAGTGATTATAACATTCGCAATTATATGGTTGAGATTGGTGGAGAGGTGGCGACCTCTGGCGTCAGCGCTCAAAAGCTGCCATGGCAGATCGCGATTGACGCGCCGATTGAGGGCAGTACAGTTAGCGAGCGCCAGACAATTGCAGCTATTCGCCAGCCTGCTGGGAGTACCATGCATCTAGCGACCTCTGGTAACTACCGTAACGCTATCATATTTGATGGTAAGCGCTATAGTCATACCATCGACCCCACTACGGGCGAGCCTATCGTTGGCGGCGCGCCGTCTGTAACCGTAGCTGCCGATTCAGTTGCGCTTGCTGATGCGTGGGCAACGGCGCTGACTGCTATGCCTTATGACAAAGCTCTAGATACCGCTAAACGGCAGAACTTAGCAGCTCTGTTTGTGATTCATGCAGGTAATGAAGACGGCATAGGTACAAGTCCTTTAAAAACATGGACGACTGTACAAACGGCTGCTATGAAAGCTCTGCGTGCAGGAGAGTCTGAGTAATTTTTACTCAGTATTTTTGCTTGGTGTTCCTCTATTAACCCATTGATTTACATTGGGTTGCCGCGTTATTTAGTCAGTCATTATTACTAGGTGTAATATTGAGCATAACTCGTTAAACTATTGCCCTTTAGTTAACTGTTGTTACCGCATTATTACACTTAAGGGTTCCCATGATTTACTCCTTGATGGCTGTGGTTTTTGTGCTCGGCTATATCGCTATTGCCTTAGAGCATAACTTCCATGTAGACAAGGCCGCCTCTGCTCTACTGACCGCTACCATCATTTGGACACTGCTGGTCATCGGTGCTGACACGTTACTCGTTGAAGAGCTGAGCGCAGTAGATAGTCTTGGAGCCACTTATATTTTAAACAGCGAGCTTAGGCATCATCTGGCAGAGATTGCGGAGATTTTGTTTTTCTTGATGGGTGCTATGGTCATCGTGGAGCTGATTGATGCTCATGACGGCTTTTATGCTATTACCAGCCGCATTCAAACGACCAATGCAGTCACGCTACTTTGGACCATAGGGACGCTGACTTTCTTTTTCTCAGCGCTGCTTGATAACTTAACCACCACTATCGTTATGGTTTCCTTGCTACGCAAACTGGTCGCTGACAAAGAGCTGCGTTGGTGGTTCGTCGGCACGGTTGTCGTCTGTGCTAATGCAGGCGGCGCTTGGTCGCCTATTGGTGATGTGACAACGACTATGCTATGGATTGGCAGTCAGATTACCGCTAGCCGTATCATTGTAGATCTAATCATCCCAAGCCTAGTCGCTGCCGTTGTGCCGCTTATCATGCTAACCCTTATCTTTAAGGGCAAGCAAGTCATGCGCCCTGTCGATGACAAAGAACCTGTGCTCTCTACTAACACCAACTATCTAGGGGATTATACAGCGACGACGGCGACCGCTTCTGCTATTAATGGTATTGATACGCCTACTACTATGCCCTCAAGCTCGCCCTCAAATGTCAGTAGTAGCGCGGTGGCAGTAGAGCCAAGCGACGTTATTACCAATAGAATGCGCCTGAGCGTTTTAGCATTGGGTTTGGGCGCACTCGCCTTTGTCCCTGTGTTCAAAACGGTCACCCATCTACCGCCTTATATGGGTATCTTGTTCGGTGTTGGGGTACTGTGGGTATTCACTGAGCTGATGCATCGTCATCAAGATTGGTACGTCAAGCAGCACATGACCGTCGTCGGTGTCTTGACCCGTGTTGATATGCCCAGCATTTTATTCTTTTTAGGTATTTTACTTGCCGTTTCAGGTCTGGCGACCGCTGGGCATTTATCTGATATGGCGATGTGGCTGGATAATACCTTTGGTAATCTATATGTCATCAATGTCTTAATTGGTCTGCTATCATCTTTGGTTGATAACGTACCCCTTGTCGCTGGAGCCATGAAAATGTATCCGCTACTTGGTGAGGCGGCGATGGCGGGGCTGGCGGGCGATGAGCTGGCGCGTCAAAGTCAGTTTATGCAAGATGGCGAGTTTTGGCACTTTTTAGCGTATTGTGCGGGCGTCGGTGGTAGCTGCCTGATCATTGGATCAGCTGCAGGTGTTGCGGCGATGGGTATGGAGAAGATTCCGTTTCTGTGGTATCTCAAGCGTATCAGTGGCTTAGCTCTAGTCGGTTACTTGGCAGGCGCGGCGACCTATATCTTGATACAGATGATATAGATACTGCCTTAAGCTGTTGATAGTTTGACCTTTAACGAGACTAAATGTGCTAGAATAGAGCTATACATTCTAAGACCATCTATCACTATGGATGGTCTGATATGAGTCGAGGTCTCCTCCATGCTTAGTCAATTAATTCCAATGTTCGCCATTACCTTTACTGTATTCGTACTGTTTTTTGTCTTTATGGGTATCGGTTATATGTTCAAAAAACAACCGCTTAAAGGTTCTTGCGGCGGCGTCGCCAAATTAATGGGCGATGAGCAATGCTCGTTTTGTGGTGATGATCCCAACAAATGTGATTCTATGATTGCAGAGCAACAAGCTACCTCGTTAAATGCAGCTAAGTTAGGCAAATCTGTTTAACCCATAGCTTTGTTTAGCATCTAGCTTTTATAGCAATCCGCACTTAAACCCTTTAGTACTTAGTATAGCCTAGCTTAGACTAGTATAACTTAGCTTAGCACAACTTAGCTTAGCATAATTTGGCATAGTCAAACTCTGCGACTGCTCATCAGTTTAGCAGTTACTTAACGCTGGTAGTACATAACCCCTCGTAGATATACAATAGTGCTGAGTGTTATCTTATACTCAGCACTATTGTAGATAACCTCCTATATTTCTTTGCGATAGCTTTACTCTATTACTCTTGCCCTCTTTAGGGTATAGAGTTTTTGTGGTTTATAGCGCATCTCATATATCGGCCACTTTATAGTGGAATTTTTTTGTTGTCGTTTAAAAAGTGCTCATTTGTTAGCCCTTTTGATGACTTACTTTTAATGGTAATCGGGTTGCTATGTCTACTTCACCTCACTCAGCGCTCAAATCAAACACAGATACCAAGCCATCATCTAAGCTGCCGTCATCAAAGTTTACCTTTTGGGTCGTGCTCTGCGCTATTATTTTACTGGCGACCAATATGCGCGCGCCTATCGTTGCCCTTGGCTCTATTGCACCCGTGGTGCAAGAGGCGCTACATGTCTCTGAAACCCAGATTGGTTGGCTTGGCGCGGTGCCTATGTTGGGCTTTGCTGTGGGTTCGTTTATCTCGCCTACTATCGGTAAACGCTTTGGGCTTGAGAATACGCTTATCGCTATGATTGCGCTGCTGACTTTGGGCATGATGGTGCGCTCTGTTATACCGACTTGGACTGGGTTTTTGAGCGGAACGATTATGCTCACTTTAGCGATCGGCTTTGCCAATACGCTTGCAGCTCCTGTCATTAAGCAGCGCACACCTAATCATATTCCACTGATTACTGGACTCTTTAGTCTGACTATGACAGTCGTTGCAGGTATTGTCGCTGGCGTCGTTCTACCTTTATCTGAATATGTGGGTTGGCAATGGGCGCTAGGTGGCTGGGCAATTTTGGGTGTGTTGGCACTTGTCGTCTGGACATTTTTGCGCTTGCGCCTTGGCTCATCAACGAATTTGATAGCACCAATAGCGGCTCAAGGGACATCGCATATCGCGATATGGCGCAATGCGTTTGCTTGGCAGATCGCGGTATTTATGGGGCTGCAATCTTTGCTTTATTATACCGTCGCTAGTTTTTTGCCCTCAATCTGGGTGAGCAAAGGTTTAAGCGCGGTAAAAGCAGGACAGATGGGTTCGGTGTTTCAGTTTATGGCACCTATTGCGATTATCAGTTTGACGTGGCTGGTCAACCGTGGTCGCCCCATTCAAGCGTTGACGGTGCTAGCTGCAGTACTCAACGTGGTCGGCGTCTTGGGTATGAGCTACCTATCGGCAGATTTAGCATGGCTATGGTCAGGGATGATGGGCGCTGGCTGCTCGGCGATCTTTACCTTGAGTATGATGCTGTTCTCCTTGCGTACTTATACGCCTAATCAGGCGAGCGAGCTGTCTGGTATGGCGCAAACGGTCGGTTACCTGATTGCGTTTTTTGGTCCACTGGGCGCAGGCTGGCTCAATGAAGTCTCGGGAGATTGGAGTTTGCCGCTACTTCTGATATCGATCTTGATGATTATCAACGTCGTCGTGGCTTGGCTAATTAGTCGTCCTGTGATGATCGATGGGCGTACGGCATAGTCGAATAGTTGACAATATTATCTATTAAAGGGAATTGATATGACTACTGTGAACAAAAAAACATCGGTAAATAATGCAATTGAGGCGGATTTACTACCCGCCGTTGCCAATTATCTAAAAATACTTAACGAGCAAGTACTACCTGCTTTTATCAAAACAGGTAGCGTCCCTAATGCAATCAATGCACGAGATGGTCTGGCAAATTTGACTCATACCTTTGTGACCCAAGCAGTAGATATCCCATTGATAATTGACAACATTGTGAAATGTGATGAACAAGCGACAGATGCTAGTGATACGCGCGCTTATGATGTACCCGTACGGCTTTTTTATCCCAGCTTGCCCGTAGACTCGGGAGAGTCAGCCACGACCTCTTTACCCGTGATGCTGTACTTTCATGGCGGCGGCGGTACCGCGGGTAGCGTCTCTGTTTATCATCAGATCTTATGCCGTTTGGCAAAACATACCAATCACATCATCATCGCGCCAGAATATCGCCTAGCCCCAGAAAATCCTTACCCTGCCGCGCAAAACGACGCTTGTACTGTGCTGCTTGGACTCAATAAACTACTTGCCCGCCGTCAAATAATGACAGACAAGATAGTGGTCGCAGGCGATAGTCATGGCGGCGCGCTAGTAACCAATCTATTACGTGATCCTAGGGTAAAAGCCTCGGATATAATAGAGAAAATCAGCGCGCAAGTGCTGATGTACCCTAGCGTCGACTTTACAATGAGTAGCCCCTCTGTTGAAAAATATGCCAGTGGCTACTTGCTCAGCCGCGTACGTATCGACTGGTATTTTAACCAATACTTTCAGAACAATGAATATACACAAGCTAAGTCCGCGCTATTTGCCAGTTTAGACGACCTCAAGGGTCAGCCGCCTGCGCTTATTATCAATGCAGCCATTGACCCTTTATATGATGAAGGCGTCGCTTATGCTACCAAACTCAACCAAGCAGGCGTTGATGCGCAGCATATTACTTATGATAAGGTTATTCACGCTTACCTTAATATGGAAAACCTCAATCCTGATGTTTGCATGCAGACTTATACGGCTATCAATGCGTTTTTAAACAGCAAAATTTAGACAAATACATGCTGATGACAAGGTTAAGAAACAACGCTCACCATTCCTAGACAAGCTACAAGTTACAAACTTGCTACTATAGTCAGTGCAAAGTAAAAGTCTAAATATAGTCCTACTACGGAACCCCTATGTCCTTATCTTTAAACCCTATACCAATTAAAACAGCGAGCTTAGCCGTATTAATGAGCCTGTCTCTGATCGCCTGTAGTCCCACTAAGGATGAGCAAGCCACGGATGACGCTGTCGAAATTATAGCTCCAGTAGAAACTACCAATAGTGCTGAGTCTGTTTCACGTGAAACTGAAAATACTAATGTGGTAGTCGTAGAACAGCCTATTACTATCCTAGCGCTGGGTGATTCACTCACCGAAGGCTTAGGCGTTGAGCGTGACGGTAATTACCCCGCGCAACTAGAAGCGACATTAAAAGAGATGGGCTACGTTAACGTCGATGTGGTCAACTCAGGCTTAAGCGGTGAAACCAGTACTGGCCTTGTTAATCGTCTCGACTGGGTGAGCCAGACTGAACCTGATATTACTATTCTAACCATTGGCGCTAACGATGCCATTCGCGGACTCGATGTAGCAACGATTGAAGATAACATTCGCACAGCAGTTAAACATCTACAAGATAATGGTAGCGAGGTTATCTTAGGCGGTATGCAGATTTATGATAACTTGGGCAATGAATACGTGCAGTCCTTTTCAGATATTTATCCGCGAATTGCTGAAGATATGAATGTGCCGATGATCCCGTTTTTCTTAGAAGGCGTAGGCGGCGACCCTGACTTGAATCAAGCTGATGCTATCCATCCAACGAAGGAAGGCTATACGATTATCGTGAATAATAATATCTTGCCGGTGCTTAAGCCGGAGCTTGAGAGCATGGTGGCAAGCGCGCGTAATTAAAAATGCTTGCCAAACTACGCTTCACAAACCTATAGCCATAAAAATACCAGTCGAGACTGCCCAATGACCGCTACACCTACCAACAATGCTCTACTTACCGCCGCAAACCTCAACAAAACCGTACAAGTCGGCGAGCAATCACTAGCGATTATTAAAGACGTCAGTATCCATGTCGATGCCGGCGAGTTTGTAGTAATTATGGGCAAGTCCGGCTCAGGTAAATCTACCTTACTTGGTTTGCTAGCAGCGCTCGATTATCCAGATGGCGGCTCGGTTAAATTAGGCGAGCAAACCTTAAGTAGCCTTGATGAAGATAAGCTTGCCGCTATTCGTCAGCGTGATATGGGCTTTGTGTTTCAATCCTTTCATTTATTACCGACATTGACCGTGGCAGAAAATATTGCTTTTCCGCTCGATATTGCGCGGCGTCCTGACAATGTGCGGGTCGATGAACTCATCGATGCGGTCGGACTTGGGCATCGGCGTGATAGTTTGCCCAATCAATTATCTGGTGGTGAACAGCAGCGTACTGCCGTCGCCCGCGCTTTGGTATCACGTCCCAAAATCGTCTTTGCTGATGAGCCAACGGGTAATCTAGACGAGCAAAACGCTGACCAAGTTATGCAATTGTTATTAGATTTGCGGCAACAAACCGGTTCAGCGCTGGTAGTTGTGACTCATGACCCTGCGCTTGCTGAGATGGCGGATAGAGTGATTACTATGCATGATGGGGTGATAGACGGAACTTACGCCAATGGATAAGCTCGCAAAAAACAATCAAACTCGTCATCATGTCGATGATAATTCAAGCGCTGCTGACAGTATAATAAGCCAGCTTTTCGCCTCCACCCTTGGCACCAAAGCCCTCACCCGCAGCTGGTGGCGACGCTGGGTATATCCCGTTTTATTCTTAATTACTCTAACGCTATCGCTTGCCACTTACCTGACACTTGACTCGATTCAGCAAGCGGTGAATACCTATATCACCGATAATCAGCGCGCGCTGGTCGGTGGCGATTTGGTACTCGAGAGCAATCAAGACTGGCCCGCGCAAGTATTAGAGCAAGTGCGCAGCTTGCCTGACGATCAAGTTGTCTATGACCATCAGTTTAGCTCCATGGCGGTGACTGAAAAGCAAACCTTATTGGTGCGCATAAAAGGCGTTACTCCTGCCTATCCTTTGTATGGAGAGGCACAAACCGCCTCCGGCAAACCTTTGTGGCAACAGTTAAGGCCAGACACTATCGTCATTGCGCCAGAGGTGTTACAAGGGTTAAATGCTAGCGTTGGCGATACGGTTGCTATTGGTGATGGGCAATTTACTATCAGCGATGTGCTGACCAAAGAGCCAGACCGCCCCTTGAGCGCCTTTGATTTTGGCGGGCATGTATTGATGCAAGAGGACGCGCTGGAGACGACCAATCTGCTCGGTCAGCGTAGCCGTGTGCGTTATCGTATTGAGATGGCAGGCGACGAGGACACCATAGCCGCATTAAATGAGCAATTAGAGCAAACCTTAACCAGCTATCCTAACATCAGGCTTTCTGATATCGATAGCGAGGACACGCAGGTCTCGCGCATCTCTGACAATGTATTAATGTTTTTAAAATTACTAGTCATCGCGGTACTGCTACTATCCGCCGTCGCTATGTATGGCGTCATCACTGCCTTTGTCACCAAACAGCAAGCCAATAATGCCATCCGTATGGCGATGGGCGAACCGGCCCGTCAAATCAAAGCCAGCTACTATCGGCTGTTATTGGGCATGTCCATCATTGCCAGTATCGCCTCCGTGGTGCTTAGTCTCGGGCTATTAAAAGTCGGTCAGCCTTATCTCACCGCTATTTTGCCTGAAGACCTTGGCTTAGCAATTAGTCCGCTTAGCATCATCAAAACGCTGATTATCGCTATTATATTGACCTTGGTGATTACCCAGCGCGGCCTTAATGAGCTGAGTACTACTAAACCCGCTACTCTACTTAATCAAGGCGCAAGTCAACAATCAGGAAAGCAACCTTGGTATCAGCGCACGCCCCTACTCTGGTATGGGGGGATGTTTATCGGTCTGTATTTATTCTTCACTTATGAAGTCGGCTCTTGGCGCTTATCAGCGCAACTGCTTATCGGGTTGATTGGCTTTGTCGCTATATTTTGGGCGCTGGCTCGCGGTTGGCTGTGGCTATTATCACGCTTGGCAAAAAATAAAAACATCAGCTGGATGCAGCGTATCGCCATTCATAATCTGGCACGCAAAGGCAATCAATCAGCGCTATTCTTCGTCACGCTGTCGCTATCGGTCGCGGTATTGACCCTGATTACTACTTTAAACCACAGTATCAACGCCCAGTTCGTCAACGCCTATCCTGAAGATGCGCCCAATATATTCTTGCTTGACGTGCAAAGCGAGCAACACGACGCGATTAATAATATCATTGGCACACCGGTCAGCTACTACCCCGTCATTCGCGCGCGTATCGTCACCGCTGGCGGCGTGGCGGCAGAAGATATCGAAGCCACTCAAGGGGCGGATGACCCAACGCGAGTGTTCAATTTAAGCTACGCCGATACGATTATGGATACTGAATACATCGTCGATGCGGTCACTAATAACGAGCTATATAGCCCTATCGACGGTCAAGACTCTACTAAGTCCGCACTGCAACAAGTACAGCCGTTATCTATCTTAGACAGTGCTGCCAGTCTGCTAAACGTCAGCATGGGCGATGAAGTGGTGTTTAATATTCAAGGTATTGAAATAACTGGAGAGATTACCAGTATCCGCTCACGCTTCGAGCGTGGTCCCAGTCCTTTCTTTTATTTTTTATTTGAGCCTGAGCTGTTAGCCGCCGCCCCGCAAATCCAATTTGCCACCGCGCATATCCCTGAGGACAGTATCGCTGAGGTGCAAGGACAGCTGGTACGCGAATTCCCAGCCGTTACTACGGTTGACGGTACGGCTATCGCTGAGCAAATCCAAGGTCTCGTGCAGCAGATGAGCCGTTTGGTCTATGTCTTTACCTTACTGGCACTACTTACGGGCATTATGGTGCTGATTAGCTCGCTACTGTCGACTTCACAAGATCGGATGCAAGAGAGCGCGTCATTCCGATTATTAGGGATGCAAAAGCGGGATTTATATCTGCTTAATATCTTAGAGATTGGCGTACTTGGCGTTAGCGCGGCGGTGTTTGCGATGACTATCGCTAGCGTCGGCTCGTGGTTTGCGATTACCCAGTGGTTTGACTTACGCTATAGTGTGCCATGGATGAGCTTAGGTATTGGCGGCGGGCTGCTGTTCGCCCTGCTGCTGGGTATTGCGATCATTTATGTACGCTTGGTGATTGGGCGTGGGATTATGGCAAGGGTGCGGGCGATGGTTTAAGCGTATTCAATTTTATCTTTGCAAAGAAAAATCCCTTAAAGGGGATTTTTTGATTGTTGAAAGTTTAGTAAGAATTGATGGCGAGTTATTTGTAGCTAATCCTGTTATCCGCTATTATCTGCCAGTCTAGGCTAAACTACTTTCTAATCTAGATCTGATTTGAATATTTTACATATTCACTTAACTCATTACTTAAAGTTTACTTATATATTCCTAAGTTAATAACTTTAATGCTACTTATAGTCTGTAGACGAATAGTGTTCATAAATGAATAATAAATCGATGAATGAAATAACAAAAACTTTTGGAAAAAATGTAAAGTCTTTTCGCCTTGAATTAGGTATTTCTCAGGAAGATTTAGCATTGCGCGCTCATTTACACCGTACATATATTGGTTCAGTTGAACGTGGCGAGAGAAATATTAGCTTAGAAAATATTATCTGTATCGCAAGTGCGCTTCAAGTAGCGCCTAGCGACTTACTAAAAGGAATATAGTTCAATAATGGATTCTCCATACGCAAACCAACCCAAAGAAAATTGGAAAAATATTACTCAACGATTAGTTAACGAATATCCTATAAGTATACAGGAAATTCTCGAAATAGCGACTTTAGCTTGGAATAATATATGGAACACCTCTATTGGTGGACATATATCTATCAATGAAGTAGGTTTAACTGCTAGTAATATCGGTAATTTTTTTCAACAGTTATATATACATGAACTAGTATTGCGACATCCTAATAAATGGAGAGAGCAGAGTAATAAATCTGATAAAGACATAGTATATATATCAAATAATTATTTTTCTACAGAAATGAAAACTTCTGGACAGGCAGGCTACTACTTATATGGTAACCGTAGCACCAGTCAAGAAGTTTCACAAAGGGCAACTAGTGGAAAAGATAAATCTGGTTACTATATTACTTTGAACTTTCATGGTCAGGTAATGACTAGATTACGTATTGGTTGGATTGATGAAAATGATTGGTTGGGACAATCCTCGCAAACTGGACAGTCAGCCACTCTTAGTTCTGAAGTATACGAGCACAAACTTATTGACATTTCAGGTAGTTATATTCGTCACAGTCCAATAATTCTCTTAGACAATGTAGGTTCAGTAGCTGCATCAAAGCTTAATCAAATTGGAATTTACACTTTCAATGATTTAGCTCTTTATCAAGGCAATGAATTTGACAAGCATAAAACAACATTAGAGCGCTTTTATAGAACGCATGGACTTGCCTATCCTTGTTAATTCTATATAGGGATATTTATTAGAAGCTTAACTCTTGTTGAGCTTCTAATAAAATTTTATTTTCAATAAAATTTTCTATTCTATCTCTAGCATAACCAATATATTCATTCTTTAACTCGAAACCTATCACATATCTACCATTTGCTAACGCAGTCTCTGCCGTACTCCCTGACCCCATAAAAGGGTCTAAAATTAACTCACCTTCGTTGCTTGAAGCTTTAATCATTCTTTCAACTAAATCTATAGGGAACTGTGCAGGATGGGGTGTTCTCTCTGAAGAGGCTCTGTTCCGTCCCGAAGTTACTTTTTTTATTTGCCACACATCAGTTGGATTCTTTCCTAATGGGTTACATTTGAGCTTACCATTCTTCTTTTGGTTTGGATATTTCACATTTGGATCTCTTATATCATCTAAATTAAATGTATAAGCTTCCGGATCTTTGACATACCAAAGTATTTTTTCATTTCTAGGTGATAGACGTTTTCTGCATGCCACCCCTGCTGAATAATTCCAAACGACTTCTTGAATTAGATAGAAGTCAGTTTTGTCCCATAGTAGATATGGTATTGGTACTGCCTTACCTTTGCCTGCTACTTCTAAATAACCCACGTTTAACCAAAAGGTACCATGAGGTACGGTCACACGATAAACCTCATGCATCCATCTTTTGCACCATTCTAAATAGTCATCTAGTTTAGCAAGCTCCTCGTATTCTTTACCGATATTGTAAGGAGGAGAAGTTATTGTCAGGTCTACTAACTCTTTAGGAATCTTTTTCATTCCTTCTAAACAGTCTTCTTGATAAATTGCAACTCCTTCAACTTCAAAAGCTGGCTCTCCGAGAATCCTCTTAATCTTATTAAAATTTTCCAAACTCATATTGTTTACCTTATACTCATATGCTACTTATAGTATTCAAAAATTATTGCTAATGCAAGTTTTATAACGATCTCTTCAAACTTTATTACTCTGGAACAGAAAAAGTAGAATCTTAGCAAGACTCTGCCTAACTAACAATAGCCGCCTTAGAGCGCGGTTTAGCCTCGACAGTAGCGGCTATACTTATATTCTCACTGGCTTGCGGGGACTTGGCTGAGAGGGTTATCGAGGCAACAGGAACACTATCAGCCTTTAGTCACCGCGCTAGTGGGCATATAAGATATGAGCGGATGGCGAGATTAGCTCCAAAACCCTAATCCCCTAAAACAACAAATCCAAAACGCTCGCTATTCATTTAGAGAGCGTTTTTTTATTACGCTTATACCCGTACCTCGCATTTGCTATAATAGCGCCACTTTGCACGCAAATAACTCCTACCCCTCATTAGCCCCACGGTACTCTTATGAAATTCTCAAAGTTCGGTCAGAAATTTACCCAGCCTACGGGCATCTCGCAATTGATGGACGATTTGGGCGATGCGCTAAAAAGCGATCAGCCCGTCAATATGCTAGGCGGTGGTAATCCGGCACGGATTGAAGCGGTGAATGAGCTGTTTTTGGAGACCTATAAAGCGCTGGGCGTTGACAACGATGCAGGCGTACCCAACAGTAGCGCGATTATCAGCATGGCGAATTACTCCAATCCGCAGGGCGATGCTGCTTTTATCGATGCCTTAGTAGGGTTTTTTAATCGGCATTATGATTGGAATCTCACGGCAGATAATATCGCGTTGACCAATGGCTCGCAGAATGCGTTTTTCTATTTGTTTAACCTATTTGGCGGTGCTTTCGCTGATGAACAGAGCGAATCTGTCGATAAGTCTATTTTATTGCCATTAACGCCTGAATATATCGGCTATAGCGATGTGCATGTCGAAGGTCAGCATTTTGCCGCCGTGTTGCCGCACATCGATGAAGTGACGCATGATGGCGAAGCAGGCTTCTTTAAATATCGCGTGGATTTTGAGGCGTTGGAGAACTTGCCCGCATTGAAGGAAGGACGCATCGGCGCGATTTGTTGTTCGCGTCCGACCAATCCGACGGGTAATGTCTTAACCGATGAGGAAATGGCGCATTTGGCGGAGATTGCTAAGCGTTACGATGTACCGCTGATTATCGATAACGCTTATGGTATGCCCTTCCCTAATATTATTTATTCAGACGTTACCCTTAATTGGGATGACAATACCATTCTGTGTTTTAGCTTATCCAAAATTGGCTTACCCGGAGTGCGTACCGGTATTATCGTTGCCGCGCCTGAGGTGATTGAGGCGGTCAGTGCGATGAATGCCGTGGTTAATCTTTCACCAACACGCTTTGGCGCATCTATTGCCACGCCGCTGGTTGAAAATAACGCTATCAAAGACTTGTCTGATAACGATATTAAGCCTTTTTATCAGCAGCAAGCGAAGACCGCAGTTACCTTACTTAAAAAAGAATTGGGCGATTACCCGCTAGTGATTCATAAACCCGAGGGCGCGATATTTTTATGGTTGTGGTTTAAGGATTTACCGATTAGCACCTCTGAGCTGTATGAGACTTTGAAAGAAAAAGGGACGCTTATCGTACCGAGTGAATACTTTTTCCCGGGTGTCGATATTAGCGACTATAAGCACGCGCATGAGTGTATTCGCATGAGTATTGCCGCAGATGAGCAAACTTTGATTGATGGTATTGCGGTGATTGGTGAGGTGGTACGTGGGATTTATGATATGGCTAAGTGAGTCCGTAAAAACTAAAGTAGGCGTAGGGTGCGTTTCACGCACCAGTTGTAGGCTATTACCTGTAATCGGTGCGCGCGGCGCACCCTACAAAGGCTAAAGCAGTTGAGTATTATTCACCCTATTTTTTGAGTTTGATATAATATCAAAAACAAAAAAGCGGACTACTTGATAGTCCGTTTTTTTATACACTAATCTTATGAGAATGGTTTAGTTAAGCTCTTTTAGCAAAGCTTTAGCACTCATTTTACCAAAATCATTTGCCGCTAATGGCCCGTCACCTGAGATCAGCTTTCTATCTTGATGCGTCTGTCCTGAGGCGAGCTTATTGCTAATCGTGACGCCTAAATCTTCTAACTTTTCTGCAAAGTACCAAGGCATAGGTCCAGGCAAATAACCGATTTTTGGCATTTGCTTATCCATCGCGGTCGGAAAGGCAACCATCTTGTAGCCTTTAAAAATAAAATCGCGCTCAGCTTTATCTGTCTTATCAGAGCTATCAGGACTCTCTAAATCAGCCGCTAATAAAGCCGCAGGCCCATGACAAATCGCTAAGGTGAATAAATCCTTGTCATAACCCCAACGCAATAGTGCACCAAGGTTTTTGTCTTCAGGTAAGCCCAGCATTGCCCCATGACCACCGGGAATAAAGATCGCCGCGTACTCATCGCTGTCTGCCATATCGTTTTTGACAAAGTCAGCGATGCTGTTTGGGTTTTTAAGCTTGGACTTATACTCGCTATAGATTTGTTTGACGTCGTCATCGTCCTCTGGCATCGCCCATTGCTCGACTTTTACAGACTCGCCTGTTGGGGTAAACACATCGACATCAAAGCCTGCTTGTTTAAAGTGCAATAAAGGTACCATCATCTCAACCGGATGATTGCCTGTTTTAAACTTTTTATCATTGACCATGTTCATGTACTGCTGCTCGGTGCAGACCATCATAATTTTCTTATTGCCAGTATAGAGATTATCGTACTCAGTATTATCGTAGTTGGTTTTGTTCGGTGCGGCTATCTTTAGCGAGGATTTGGAAGGCTGATAAGCACCTGATTCAGTCTCTTGTGGCTCTAACCCTAAAGTGTCTTTGGCCTTATCTACAGTGTCTTTAGCTTTGTCTAGTAGGTCTTGGATATTCATAGCGCTTCCTTTTTAATAGATTTTTATTATTGATAGTTATGAATAGCCGAATTAATAAACTTGATAGGCATATCGATTTGGCTATTGTCTGATAGTAAAGTAACAAACTAAGGAGGCATTAAATAGAGGAGAGTTTTTATGTTTCGTAAGCTTTGTAAAGCATAGGTTATTAGGGTGAAAAGTCTACAAGTTCACTTTTATCCTAATATACTGCGTCTGTGCATTGACGCGACCGCCGATCTGCATGGCACTAGCGCTATGAGTCACCGCTAAATACAGATAGCCATCTCTCGCCCAAAATATATCAGCAGGATCAGTGATAGGCATCCAATTTTTAAAGCCTGCACTCATAACAGGGATGATCTCTCTGCCTTTAACTTTATAGAGTCCGAGATCGGTATGACCCTCATATGGGTTAGCGTAAGCTGAGATGATATAGCGTTTATTTGGTGAGAGATAAGGATAAGCTGAAAACTCTTGAGTTAAGAACCCTTCAACTTGATCAAACATTTGATAGTTCTGACTCTCCCAACGCAGTACTTCAACCAGATGCTGATCTAAGGCATCTATTTGGCCGATATATCTATACGTTTCGCCATCATCGTCACTATCGATATCTACTAGTTTCAAAGAGTCCTTAACCAGTTGAATGGATATGACGCTATCTTGTTTTTTAATGGCGTTTTTATGTGATAAATAATCGACAGCGAGCGGACGTTTTTTCTCAAAAAAGGCTTTATCTATTAATTCAATTTTAAGATAGTCATTGAGTACTTTGCCAGCTGGAAAAAATTGATCTTTTTTGCCTACTGACAAATGCGTTATTCGATTTAACTCATTAGTATCAAGCAATTTGACAGGTGCAGGTGTTACGCGGGCTAATGGTTTTTCAATAGAGGGGTTTGTCGATTCAATGACGTTCTGAGCAGCCATTGCCGAATGATGGCTGCCAAAGCTAAGCAGCAAAGCGGTCAATGTAGAGAGGAGTCTAGCAGCGTAAGGTTTAAACTTGCTGGAGATAAACATGGTAATAGCGCCTCTTTCAGGTTTTTGAAAGAACACCCTTACTTTAGCTTATTTTTAGGGCGGTAAGTTAAGATCTTTGTCTCAACATTTTAACTTGCGGGTTTGAAGGGTGGAATATAGTCGTCCATAGAGTCAAAGTATAAAGCACGAAGGGTAGCAAGCACGTATTAATAAGATCATGGATGCTAGCCTTTATATCGATGCCTTGTAGCGCAAGCAGCCCTTTTGGTCGAATAATATGGCGGTTGTCCAAGTATTCTCCTGCGAGTGCCACGGCAATGACGACGAGCAAAGCAAGAAACGAGCGGATATTTTGATTTTTGATAATGGGACGCAAAATAAATAGGCAAAGCAAATAGACGCCGACGCCAACGTAGATATGTAAGGCATCTTTGGCAAGGCCTGTCACTTCAATGACGCTTAGTTTAAAAGTAGTAAAGTCCACTTATTTATCTCAAATGTTAGTTATAGATAATAAAAAAGGTGAGTTACGCCTATGATAACTCACCTTACTGCCAAATTTAACTTTTACCTAACTACACGTCCCACTCTACAAAATTCTTGAGTAGTTGCAAGCCTGCGGTATGGCTTTTCTCAGGATGAAACTGAGTGGCAAATAGGTTGTCTTTGATGATACTGGCACAAAACGGCTGGCCATAATCACAGATAGCGGCGACTTGAGAGCTATCGTTAGGCGCGCAGTAATAACTGTGCACAAAGTAAAAGTGCGCGTTATCCTCAATACCGTGCCATAACGGATGACTGCTCTCCAACTCGGTAATCGTATTCCAGCCCATGTGTGGCACTTTAATGGTCGCGCCGAGCTTATCTGTCCACGATGGATCAAAGGCTTCTACGTTGCCATCTAGGATACCTAAACACTCGGTGCCGCCATTCTCGCTTGATTGCTCAAATAAGGCCTGCATACCCACGCAAATCGCCATGACGGGCTTGTTGAATATAGCCTTGCGCACGACGTCATCGATGCCAGCATCGGTCATGCCGATCATACAATCACGCATAGCACCGACGCCAGGGAAGACGATTTTATCAGCGGCAGTCACGACTTTGGGGTCATTAGTAATGGACACATCGCTGCCGACATTGGCGAGCGCCTTGCTGACCGAGTGCAAGTTACCCATACCGTAATCTAAGAGTGCAACTTTGGTGGTTTTACTCATCTAGAACGCCTCTTTGGTCGACGGCAAGGTATTAAGCGCCCGCTCATCATACTCACAGGCCATACGAAGCGCGCGAGCAAAGGCTTTAAAGGTCGACTCGATTTGGTGATGGCTGTTTTTACCTTTAAGATTATCCAAATGCACGGTCATCCAAGAGTGATTGACGAAACCGTAAAAGAACTCGCTAAACAGATCGACATCGAACGTGCCGACATGCGAGCGCGTAAACGGGATGTCCATGTGCAGCCCTGGACGCCCTGACAGATCAACGACGGCGCGGGTTAATGACTCATCAAGCGGCGCGTAGAAATGCCCATAGCGACGAATGCCTTTTTTATCACCAAGCGCTTTATTAAACGCTTGACCAAGGGTAATACCAGTATCTTCGACGCTGTGATGGTCGTCGATAAAGGTATCGCCGACGCATTTGATGTCTAAATCAAAAAGACCATGACGCTTGATCTGATCAATCATGTGATCCAAAAACGGCACGCCGGTATCGACCACCCCTTGACCCGTGCCATCAAGATTGACGGTACACGTGATCTGCGTCTCAGCAGTGTTGCGCTCTACGGTAGCGGTGCGCGCTGGGCGACCATGTAAGTTTGTATTTTGCGATTGTTCATTATTAGTGGTCATAACTACTCTCTATAATCATACTGGCAATAAAATAGGGCAATGCGCCCAACGTTTTTAATACTAGAATAATATGCTGTGTGATGTCTGTGCTTATCATAGCAAAGTGCAGCCATAAGGGCTATGGCACGCGCGTAAAGCGCCCGCGATTGTGCTAAAATAGTGTGTTTAGTATTATCAATTTACTTATTTTAATCGTTATAAAAGTACTCTTTGTAGGATTCGACCATGCCATTAGAAGCCATTGCCATTAACGATCTAGATGCGCCGCTCATCAAAAAACCTGCGCGCGACAATGAGCTTGCTGAGCGTTTGCAAGCTCTCTACGATAACGATGATACCCAGCCAAGTGGCGCTGAGGTCTTAAGTCTTATTGAGCAAGGCTTCAAGCGTGGTCAGTACCTGTATGTCGGTATGTTCAATGACAAGCCTATCGCTGCGGTTGGCTGTTTTGATGATGGGCAGACCGACGCCAAACGCTTGCAATACTTGACGGTGCACGAACAAAACAAGGGGCGCGCGATAGACGCTAAATTCATCAAATTGGTCTATGCCGCTGAGGTCAAAAAGGGTGTGCGCCAGTTCGTCCCTGTCGATAGCGATATCCATCACATTATGAGCGATTATGAGCTGCTACGTGTCAAAGAGTGACCTGATATCTATATTTGCTTATATTACTTCTGTATTTATTTATATTATAGTAGAAAAGCTAAAAATGACTTGACACTAGCGCCTATATTTAGTTTAATAGCGACCTCAACGAAGACGGCTCGATAGCTCAGTAGGTAGAGCAACGGATTGAAAATCCGTGTGTCGGCAGTTCGATCCTGCCTCGAGCCACCATTTCGTTGACCTAATTTAGCTGTTAATTAAGCAGCCAAAACCCTCAAGCTATATAGTTTGAGGGTTTTTTTATGGCTAAAAATCAGGCAAGCACATACTCATTCATAACACTTTTATGCTACTTTTCATCATGTTTTGCTCAGTATACTGGGTAGCACTAACAGCAACGGGTGAAGGTAATGAGAAAATTTGATTACGATTTGGATTATAAGAATCTAGATCTGCGCGCGCAGCCTGAGCTATACCGAGTGGGGCGCGGTGAGCAAGGCGTGTTACTCGTCGAGCCATATAAGTCTGAGATTCTGCCGCATTGGCGCTTTGCGACGCCTGATATTGCTCGTGAGAGTAGTGAAAAAATCTATCAGATATTTTTGGACTATTTAGCAGACGATGACTTCGTTGGTGCCGATATGGCACGCAAATTTATTCAGATGGGCTACACCCGCGCGCGTCGCTACGCCAATCACAAGGGCGGTAAAAAGTACAAAGGCCCTGTACCTGAGGATAAAAAAGGTCAAAGCGGTGCGCATGGTCGCGAGGAATTACCCCGGCAAATCGAAGACCCCGTTAAGGCAGAATCAGCGCAAATATTTAAAGCCAAATGGGATGAGTGCCGCGCAAATGAAGACTATCTACAGATGAAAAAGGAGCATCGCGAGCGCTACAAAGAAGTAGAATAATGGCTTAGTTTGAGTGCTAACTTTAACCCTTAAAACTATCGGTTTAGCCTAGTATTTTTAATACAAACATAATAATGAGTACATCTATGCAAGATAAAAAACTGTTGATTTTTGATTTTGATGGTACTTTGATCGATAGCGTTCCTGATTTGGCTGACGCGACCAATACGATGCTAACAACGCTTGGCAAACCTACCTACTCGCTCGATACGATAAAAGAGTGGGTCGGTAATGGCTCGCGCCTGCTGGTTGAGCGTGCTCTGGTTGGACAGACACAAGTACCTGATGGCGCATTGATACCATCCGAGGCAGATCATGCAGAGCAGATATTTTTGGAGGCTTATAACAGCATAGAAACCAGTAAAACTGTCGCTTATCCTGATGTCGATAAGGGTCTACATCAATTAAAACAAGCGGGCTACACGTTAGCGCTCGTTACTAATAAACCCATACGCTTTGTACCCAAAATACTTGAGAGCTTTGGTTGGACGCCGCTGTTCTCAAGTGTGCTTGGCGGCGATAGCTTACCAGTTAAAAAGCCTGATCCAACTCCGCTGCTTCATACCTGCCAGACTCTTGGATTTACGCCCATGCAAGCGGTTATGATTGGCGACTCTGTCAATGATATGCTCGCTGGTAAAAGCGCTGGTATGGATACCCTAGCGCTATCCTATGGCTACAACTACGGTCAAGATATTCGAGATAGTCAACCTAGCGCCGCCTTTGACAACTTTGCAGATTTGCTTGATTACGTTTTGAATCAATAACCTTTAAACAGCGACTCACCGCCAATTATAAATAAAAGAGAATTGCCTGTATGAGCGTCCCTAACGATATTGCTATTGCCCAGCAAGCAATCTTGCAACCTATCAATACTATTGCGCAAAAGCTAGGCATAGATGCAGACCATATCGAGCCCTATGGACATTACAAGGCCAAAATAGACCCCGCCGACGTATTTGCAATGCCTGCGACCAAGCGTAGCAAGTTAATCTTAGTCACCGCCATTAACCCCACCCCTGCTGGTGAAGGCAAGACCACGGTCACTATTGGTCTGGCTGACGCGCTCAATCGCATCCATCAGCAGCAGCGCTCAGGTAAAAAAACGGTTGTCGCTATTCGTGAACCCTCCTTAGGCCCAGTATTCGGTATCAAAGGCGGCGCCGCTGGCGGTGGATACGCGCAGGTGTTGCCGATGGAGGATATTAACTTGCATTTCACAGGTGACTTTCATGCGATTGGTGCGGCTAATAATTTGCTAGCCGCGCTGATTGATAATCATATTTATCAAGGTAATGCACTGGGTATCGATCCCAAACAAATCTTTTGGCGGCGTGCGGTCGATATGAATGATCGTCAGCTGCGCAATATGATCAGCGGTATCGGCAAGACGACTGATGGCATCATGCGTGAAGACGGCTTTGATATCACTGTTGCCTCTGAGGTCATGGCGATATTTTGTTTGGCAACCAATTTAAACGATTTAAAGCAGCGCTTGGGTAATATTTTGGTTGCCTTTAATAAAGACAAACAGCCAGTCTACGCTCGTGATCTAAACGCTCACGGCGCTATGGCAGTTTTATTAAAAGAGGCCATCAAACCCAACCTCGTCCAAACGATCGAGGGCACACCTGCTTTCGTCCACGGTGGTCCCTTTGCCAATATCGCCCACGGCTGCAGTTCAGTGATTGCCACTCGCGTCGCTATGCATTTAGCAGATTATACCCTTACCGAAGCAGGCTTTGGTGCTGATCTTGGCGCGCAAAAGTTCTGCGATATCAAATGCCGCTTGTCAGGGCTCATCCCAGATGCAGCGGTTATTGTCGCGACTATCCGCGCGCTTAAATATAATGGCGGTGTTACCAAAAACGAGCTGACAGCTGAGAACCTGCCTGTCCTTGAGGAAGGGCTGCCTAATCTAATGAAGCATATCGATAATATGCAAAACGTCTATGGTCTACCTGTCGTTGTCGCCATCAACCATTTTGTCAGTGATACGGATGCTGAGATTGAACTAGTACGGCGAGCCTGTCAGGCAAAAGGCGTTAAAGTGGCGCTCACGCAAGTATGGGAAAAAGGCGGCGCAGGCGGCGAGGCACTAGCGAATACTCTGCTTGATATATTGCATGACGATAAACCCAGCACCTTTCAGTTAGCTTATGATAGTGACAAACCTATTGCTTATAAAATACGCGCGATTGCTCAGCGTATCTACGGCGCAGATGACATCGATATCAGCAGCCTTGCGCAGTCCAAAATCGCGCGACTAGAGGCACTTAATCTCGATAAGATGCCTGTTTGTATTGCTAAGACGCAGTATTCTCTAAGCGATGACGCCAAACTATTAGGACGACCAACCGGCTTTACTATCCATGTGCGCGATATCAGCATCTCAAGTGGTGCAGGGTTTATCGTGGTGATTTGTGGCCCTATTATGAAAATGCCAGGACTACCAAAACAGCCCTCAGCTGAGCGTATTGACTTAGATGATGCTGGCAATATCATCGGGCTGTTTTGATTTAATTCATCAAGGTCAAAAATAGTCAATCACTTACTACGGTAACTGAGCGCTTCGGACACATGAGCGCTGGTGATGTCGATGCTATCGGCGAGATCGGCGATGGTACGGGCAACTCGCAATACACGGTGATAACCACGCGCCGATAGATTGAGACGCTGCTGCGCCATCTGTAGTATCTTTTGCTCGCTCTCGCCTAACTGAACGTGCTCGTCAAGCTCGCTAGGACTTAGCTCGTTATTGACCTTCTTTTGCCGCGTTAGTTGGCGCTGATGCGCTGCGGCTACTCGAGTTTGTACTTGCTCTGAGCTCTCCCCCGCTTGCGCGTTTTGCAGATCGGCTATTGGTAGCGCAGGTACGGTAATATGCAAGTCAATACGATCTAGTAGTGGCCCTGAGAGCTTATCTTGATAGCGCTTGATCTGTTCAGGACGACAGCGGCAACGATTAGAGGCGTCGCCATCATAACCGCAAGGACACGGATTCATCGCGGCCACTAGCTGAAAGTTGGCAGGAAAAGTCATCTGTGAGTTGGCGCGGCTAATGGTAATTTGCTTGGCTTCTAATGGTTGGCGTAGTACTTCTAATACACTGCGCTCAAACTCAGGCAATTCATCAAGGAACAACACGCCTTTATTGGCAAGGGTAATCTCGCCAGGTTTGGGACGTGAGCCGCCACCAACCAAGGCGACTGCTGATATGGTGTGATGCACTTGACGAAAGGGGCGCGTACCATAGTCATACTCGCTATCTGCGACCGAATAGGTACTAGCGACCTCTAACGCATCCTCAGCGCTAAGATCTGGCAGTATCGTTGGTAGGCGCGACGCCATCAAGGTCTTACCCGAACCTGGTGGTCCTGTGAATAGTAATGAGTGCCCGCCAGCAGCTGCGATCTCAAGCGCTCGGCGCGCATGATGCTGACCCTTTACATCAGCTAAATCGACTTTATACCCTGTATGTTTGGGGGCTGGCGTTGGCACAACTGGTGTCAGCTGTTTGTCCGTCATGGTGGCATCCGTTAGCGCTTGCAGATGATCACAAACCGCCTTTAGACTTATCGCGCCAAGCACCTCTATACCGTCCACTCGGCTAGCCTCAGCGCCGTTAGCGCTTGGTACCATAAGCTGACGCGTTGCTAATGTCTCTTTCGTTATTGTCTCTTTTGTTACTGTCTCTTTTGACGCGGACTGTTCAGCCTTAATGGCTCGGGCAACAGCAAGGCTTCCAGTCACTTGTCGTAGCTCGCCATTTAGCGCAAGCTCTCCGATAAACTCAAACCCAGTGAGCACCTCAGGCTCAAGCTGACCACTGGCGGCCAAAATACCAATGGCAATGGGCAGATCCAAACGCGCGCCGTCTTTGGGCAAATCAGCTGGCGCAAGATTTATGGTCAAACGCCTGTTGGGGAACTGAAATCCTGAATTTATAATAGCTGAGCGCACCCGATCTTTACTCTCTCTGACTGCTGCGGCTGGGAGTCCGACGATAGTCAGTGCAGGCAAGCCTTGAGAGAGATGGACTTCGATGATAACTTGCGGAGCATGTAGACCGACTACGGAGCGGGTATAGACTTGCGCGAACGACATGAGCACTTCCTTATGCAGATTGATTGATAATAAAGTATTATCTACTGACGCGCAAATGTCGTGTCATTGGTGATTTTTTTGAGCCAATAAACCCTTAGACCATAAATTATCCCTACTTTTATTAGGGATTTGATATAATAAAATGATATTACTAAACGTTTACAATATAAAAAAAGGATACGCACATGGCAGAATTTGATCATTACGCACATGACGCGCCGCCTACTACCGTGCGCCCTACCGCCCAGCCTGACAACCCTTATGCTAGCACGCGCGGCAGTATCACCAGTAAGCAGCTCCCTGCCTTTGACGACGCCATTATCCAAAAATACAATCGTTCAGGGCCCCGCTACACGTCATATCCAACGGCACTAGAATTCTCCCCCATCGCTGAAAATCTAGAGACAAAAATACTCCAAAAGCGTGAAGCACGCGCGCCATTATCTCTGTACTTTCATATCCCTTTTTGTCGTCATCTATGCTATTACTGCGCTTGCAATAAAATTATCACTAAAAAGAACAGAGACTCGGGCGATTATTTAGCGTATTTGATCAATGAGGTAAAACAAAAACGCCGTTTGCTAACTGCACCAGAGGGTAGTGATAAGCCTATCGTCAAACAGCTGCATCTAGGCGGTGGTACGCCGACGTTTTTGCGCGATGAGGAGCTGGTGCAACTGTGGAAGTTTTTGCAGACGCAGTTTGAGTTTTTGGATGAGGATAAAGGGGATTACTCCATCGAAATTGATCCGCGCGAGCTTGGAGATAATACCCTCAAAACGTTGCGCAGGCTTGGTTTTAATCGCATTAGCTTAGGGGTGCAGGATTTGGATGACGCGGTGCAAATCGCCGTCAACCGCGTCCATTCAGCAGAATTGATTGCTCATATCTTGGCTGAGGCGCGCAAGCTTGGTTTTGGCTCTATTAACATTGATTTGATTTATGGTCTCCCGCATCAGACCCCTGATACCTTAGATAAAACCGTTGCACGCATCATAGAGATGTCACCTGATCGTCTGTCTGTGTTTAACTACGCGCACTTGCCTGAGCGTTTTAAAGCGCAGCGGCAGATCAAGGATGAGGATCTACCTAGCCCTAGCGACAAGCTCACTATGCTTGGCAATACGGTCAATATGCTCACTACAGCAGGCTATCAATATATCGGTATCGATCATTTTGCCAAAGCGGATGATGAGTTGGCTATAGCGCAGCGCGCCGGTAAATTACACCGTAATTTTCAGGGTTATACCATCATGGGCGATTGCGATTTGCTCGGCTTTGGGGTCTCAGCCATCAGCCAAATCGCCAATAGTAATACGCGCTATATTTTGCAAAACGATACCGACTTGCAAGCTTATAAGGAGAGTATTGATAAGGCACGTCATAACCCTAACCTGATGCCTGCTGTTAAAAGCATCAAAACCTCACTCAAAGACCGTCTGCGTGAGTACGTGATTATGAATCTGCTTTGTCACGACTATATCGACTTTAAAGACGTTAATCAGAAATTTGGTATTGATGCGGTGACTTATTTTATTGATGAGATCAGCCAGTTAGATGCTATGCAAAAAGATAAGCTGATAGATATGGATGCAGCGGGTATTCGCGTTTTGCCCAGAGGTCGCCTGCTTGGTCGCAACGTAGCGATGGTGTTTGATGAGTATCTAAGCGTCAAACATAAAGACCGTTTTTCTAAAGTGATTTAACCGTTCATAGTCATAAGAGCAGCCAAAAAAAAGACCTCAAGCGAGGTCTTTTTTTAAATTATGGACTACACTTTAAACTTATCACCGACCATACCTTTAACGGTGCTCAAAATATCAGCAGGTAACACGACCATTTTTGAATTATCAGACTCTGCCAGTTTACGAATCGACTTAATGTACTGCTCGCCAAGTAAGTAGACAATCGGCATCTCTTCATCACCCATCGCCGCGGTAATAAGGCGAATAGATTCTTCTGAGCCTTTGGCCAGTACCACTTGCGCTTCAGCATCGCGGCGTGAGGCTTCAAGGCGACCATCAGCTTCTAAGATAGCCGCTTGCTTTTGACCATCAGCACGGGTCACTGTTGCACGGCGTAGACGCTCTGCTGCGGCCTGCTCTTCCATAGAGGCTTGCATGGTCTGTGAGGGATTGATGTCTTGAATCTCAACGGTCTTTAGAGTAATACCCCAATCAGCGATATCTTCTGAGATAGCATGCTTGAGCAAAGCTTTGATCTCGTCACGACTAGACAGAGCATTGTCCAAATCCATCTCACCAATGATAGAACGAAGTGAGGTCTGTACTAAATTGCGGATACCATACTCATAATCTTCGATACCGTAGACCGCTTTGTCTGGACGGACAATATTGATATAAGCGACCGCGTTGGCAATAATGACAACGTTATCGCGGGTGATGACTTCTTGTGATGGAATATCAAGTACGATGTCTTTGGTGGTGACTTTATAAGCGACTCTATCCACAAAAGGAATGATAATGCTAAATCCTGGCTCCAGTGTTTGCTGATATTTACCCAGCCGCTGCACGACCCATTTGTATCCTTGCGGGACAATACAAACGCCTTTAAAAACGGTAAAAATCACCAATGCTATTAATACCAGCATCACGATACCGACACCATTTAAACTACTCAAGATACTGTTCATTTCATTCTCCTTGACCCTTGCTTTATTTGCCAGCGACGTGATTTATGTCCTTTTTTTCTTAATTTAAAAATCTTTAGTACCTGATAACGTTTATTTGCTAGTACCTGTCTCTTTGAGATCGGGTTTGTGCAAGCTCAGTCTACTCGCTTTAGATTGTTTGGTCGGCATTTGGGTACTTGCAGGTACGTCACTGTTGATCGTCGGGGTGATATTGGGGTGCATACTTTTAGGTGCTTGGAGGCGCTGCGAGGGCGCAACGATTAGCTCATCGCCGACCACCTTTATAACCACCACACGATCTCCTGCCTCGACTTTCACGCCTGCTGTGCGGCATGGCCACTCATCTGCACCCCAAATGGGCACATTAAAGCGCACCGTACCTGAAATACCTTTTTGTGGTTTGACCACGATCATGCCCGTTTCACCAATAATTAAATTACTATGTTGCGCAGCCTTTTTACGGCTTATGGACAACGGCTTGATGTATTTGACCCAAGCAAACATAAATAAAACCGATAGCGTAAGCCAGATCAATACCTGAAATAATAGCGGAATGGGCAGCAACCATGCTAAGGCAGCAACGATCACCGCAGCCGCACCAAACCAAAGACTGGCAAAGGTTGGAATAAAAATCTCAGCAATCATCAATAAGAAACCGAGTACCAACCAATGCCAAGGTTCAATCATCCAGATAGTCTCAATCATCGCTGTCTACTCCTGTATCTGCTCACCTTCCAATGTAGCACAGTTTTGTAGCTGATATTATTTTAAAAATCAATTACCTATTATTATTTATGGTGCGTTGTTTCAATAAAACAAGCATGGTGAATATTAAAATTGGCACAAAAAAAACGACCACTTAAAGTAATCGTTTTTTAGTCATCCACACAAATTAAAGCTTAGAATTTGTAATGTGCACCAAGAGTTAATAGCGTAAGGTCTTCAGCAACATAGTCATATTCAGCTTCAACACTCATATTAGGATTGAAGTTATAACCCAAGCCAATACCGCCAGCTACACCACTGTCGCTATCGCTGTCACTTCCAGAGTTTCCAAGAAAGTCCTCAGCAGAAACTTCAATCTCAGCTTTAGCAAAGCCTAGTTTACCTTTTGCATATAAACCAGTATTTGGGAATGCATAACGGTAAGTACCATAAGCACCATAAGTTTTTAGATCAAATTCAGCGTCAATGCCACTGATACCTGTATCAACATCAGCGTCATTAGAACCTACATACTCAATCTCAGCACCAAAGTTAGGATCGAAGTTATAACCAGCATAAACGCCATATGCGGTTGGATCATCTAAATCATCAGCATCTACCATGAATTGACCAGCTTTAATACCAACGTATGATTGGCCAGCACCATAAGAAATGGCTGCTTGTGCGCTCATTGTCATTACTGAGCCTGCGATTACTGCAAGTAACGCTTTTTGTAGATTTTTCATAAACGATTCTCGACCTTGGAGTTATTAAGCAAAATTTTTGTTTACTATCAAATACTACTCAACTCTTTTTCACTTGATGTTAGTAGTGGTGGTATCATATCAAATTATCAATCAAAGTAAACATGTGTCGTAAAAAATATTTTTTAAGCACAAAAAAACGACCATATATAATGGTCGTTCTTTATGTTCAACTATGTATGACTACATAATTTTATCTTAGAATTTCAAGTTAGCGCCTACAGTAAGTAGCTTAGTATCTGCATCACTATCCATCATGGCATACTCTGTCTCAACATTGAAATTAGGATTTACTGCATAACCAAGACCGATACCACCAGCAATGCCAGTATCACTGACTGAGTCATTGTTACCGTTATCAAAATCAGCTTCTAACTCTGTTTTGGCAACACCAAGCTTCCCTTTGGCATATAGTGCAGTATTTGGGAACATATAACGATAAGTACCGTACGCACCATAAGTTTTGGTGTCATAATCGCCAGCATTGTTATCTAGATCGGCATCATCTGAACCGACGTACTCAACTTCCATACCAAAGTTAGGATCGAAGTTGTAACCAGCATATACACCATAAGCAGTTGGATCATCACCGTCTACATCATTGTCAAATTGACCGATCTTGGCACCAACGTATGGTTGACCAGTGTAGCCGTTACCATAAGTGACAGCGGCGTTTGCACCTACAGTCAGTAAAGAACCAGTAGCTAGTGCAAGTATAGTTTTTTGTAGAGTTTTCATTATTAGCTCCTTCAAGCAAATTTGGACAAACAAGTTATTTAGTTGTATTGACCTTTTGGCCCTATCGCCTTGTTTGCTAACGATGGGTACATAGTAACAAACTATTTCAAACACTCTGTCAGTGTTTAATGGTATGCGAGTTAAGATTTGAAAGCGTTTATCAGTGGGTGGGTTACAAAGGCTGATATATGAAATCTTTTGTTACATTGCTAGATTTTTCATAAATTTTATGTCCATCAGCAATTAAAAGCGCTTACCCAATGACATTATTTAGTCCATAAAAAAACGCACCTCGAGAGATGCGTTTTTCTTATATTTATCATAAAACTAGCTTTAAGGTACTGCCAGTAGTGTCAATTACGACTTTTTGTCTTCGTCCACTTCAGTGAACTCAGCATCTACGACATCATCATCCGCTTGGGTAGCGTCAGCTGATTCTGTGCTTTGTTGGAACTGACCTGGGTCCATACCTTCCGCGCCAGCACCACTATCAGCGTAGATCTTTTGGCTGACAGGTAAGAAAGCGTTATCTAGCGCTTCAAGCTTAGCTTTGATATCGTCATGGTCGTCTTCTTTAGTCGCGGCTTCAAGATCAGAGATAGCAGTCTCTACTGATGATTTCTCTTCTTCAGTGACTTTATCTTCTGCTTCTTTAAGGGCTTTTTGTACCGCATGGATACGGCCGTCTGCTTCGTTACGCACTTGCGCAAGATTTGCAAACTTCTCATCTTCAGCAGCGTTCGCTTCTGCGTCTTGTACCATTTGCTCGACTTCTTCATCCGACAAGCCAGAGTCTGCTTTAATCTGGATACTTTGTGCTTTACCCGTACCTTTATCAGTCGCTGAGATGTTCATGATACCATCAGCATTGATGTCGAAAGTTACTTCGATTTGCGGTAGACCGCGCGGCGCTGGTGGAATGTCAGTCAAGTCAAAACGACCCAATAGTTTATTTTGGTTAGCAATCTTACGCTCACCTTGATAGACCTGAATGGTAACCGCTGGCTGGTTGTCTTCTGCCGTCGAGAACACTTGTGATTTCTTGGTAGGAATCATGGTGTTTTTCTCGATAACTGGCGTCATCACACCGCCCATCGTTTCGATACCTAGCGTCAATGGCGTGACATCAAGCAATAGTACGTCGGTTTTGTCGCCTGACAATACTGCGCCTTGGATCGCTGCACCTGCTGCTACTGCTTCATCAGGGTTAACGTCTTTACGTGGCTCTTGACCGAAGAAGTCTTCTACTTGCTTCTGTACTAATGGCATACGCGTCTGACCACCGACCAAAATAACGTCGTCGATATCAGATAATTTGATGCCAGCATCTTCTAGAGCAATCTTACAAGGACCCATCGTACGCTTGACTAGATCTTCAGTAAGGCCTTCTAGCTTTGAGCGGCTAATGGTAATAACCAAATGCTTAGGACCATTGCTGTCTGCTGTGATATAAGGCAAGTTGACTTCAGTGCTTTGGGCGCTTGATAGCTCAATCTTTGCTTTTTCAGCAGCTTCTTTTAGACGCTGCATGGCAAGAGAATCACCCTTTAGGTTAACATCCTGCTGCTTTTTGAACTCATCAACCAGATAATCAATAAGCGCTGAATCAAAATCTTCACCACCCAAGAATGTATCACCGTTGGTCGCTAGGACTTCAAACTGCTGCTCACCATCGACATCAGCGATTTCGATGATTGATACGTCAAAAGTACCACCACCTAAGTCATATACGGCAACGGTGCTATCGCCTTGCTTTTTATCCATACCATAGGCAAGGGCTGCGGCAGTTGGCTCGTTGATAATACGCTTGACATCAAGACCTGCAATTTTACCCGCGTCTTTGGTTGCTTGACGCTGTGAGTCGTTGAAGTAGGCAGGAACGGTGATGACCGCTTCAGTAACATTTTCGCCCAAATAGTCTTCAGCAGTCTTCTTCATCTTTTTCAAGATCTCAGCTGACACTTGCGGCGGCGCTAATTTTTTGCCATTGATTTCGACCCAAGCATCACCGTTATCCGCTTTTGCGATCTTATACGGGACCATGCCGATATCTTTTTGCACGACTTTGTCATCAAAACGACGACCAATCAGACGCTTAATGGCAAACAGCGTGTTCTTTGGATTGGTGACCGCTTGACGCTTAGCTGATTGACCAACGAGTGTTTCGTCGTCTTTGTAAGCGACGATTGAAGGCGTAGTGCGCGTACCTTCAGCGTTCTCGATGATCTTGACGCTATCGCCTTCCATTACCGCGACGCATGAGTTGGTGGTTCCTAAATCAATACCGATTACTTTACCCATAATTGAGTGCTCCTAATTTTTTGATTTAATAGTTGTGTTGAGGTGCCAGTTTCATTGAGACGCTTTGAGTGACTAACTTAATTTATAGTTATTAACTCCTAACATATAAACTCAAACAAAACCGACATATCAGACCGTAGTTGGTCACTTGTTGCTTTATATCGGTTTAGGTGCGCATTTTTTCAAGTCAATGCTTGGCTAAACCCTAGTTTTTGTGTGAAGTTTTGTGAATACCCTTAGTATAAACAAGGGTTTCATCATTTATTGCTTAATTTACTGCTTAAATTATTGACCGACGCGCACCATAGCAGGACGCAATAGACGACCATTTAAGCTATAGCCTTTTTGTAATACTGTACCGACTGTATCCGCCTCGGCATCGCTATCGATGCCGACTGCTTCATGCATATCAGCATTGAACTTCTCACCCATAGGGTCAACGACTTCAACGCCGTTTTTGTTTAGTACCGCAAGCAAAGCTTTGTGCGTCAGTTGTACGCCTTCTGCCACAGGATCATCAGCGTTAGCGCTTTCAATAGCACGCTCTAAATTATCGACAATCTCTAGTAGCTCGCGGGCAAATTTTTGCAGAGCGAACTTTTTGCTTTTATCCGCTTCTTGCTCCATGCGTTTTTGCGCATTATAAGCTTCGGCATTAGCGCGCGCTGTACCCTCTTTGGCCTGCTTGACTTCGCCTTCTAACTCTTTAATACGTGCCTCAAAAACGCCTAAATCAATCTCGCTCTCAATCGTTTGATGCTTGCCTGAATTATTGGCAGGATCGAACTCATCCATAGTCTCAGAGAGAACGCTCTCATTAAGATCTAGATTATTGTGTGCCGTTTGCTCATCAATATTATTAGTATTTTGATTTGAGTGACTGGTGTTTTGATTTGAATTGTTCTCGCTCATGATAGCTCCTTTATTTTAATCAAAGATGTAAACTTGCTTTTATACCTAGTTTAATGGCCTCTATTAACCGTTTATATGAATGCGGCCTAATAGCTGATTGATAAAGGCTATAGGCACTGATTTCAAGCCTATTAATAAGGATAATTTTACTAATAGTAAGGTATGTTCTAAAGCTGTCGCTATACCTAAATAGGTATCAGCACAGGCGCAGCTATTTGGCAAAGTGTAAACCACATATCTGGACGAATGATGCCATTGTCAATACTTGTGTAAAAAACGATTTACAAAAGGTACAAGAAGGTCATGTTATTCCAAATTTTTTACTGTCTGTATATAAACCATTACTAAACAAAACCCACCTCATCTCACAGCTACTTTATTATCACCTGAAATAATTATTATTAATATCTTATACATATAACAGCTTAGCGTAAACGTCGGCCTTAGAGCCAACAACGTACTAAGAAAGAGAGTAGACCTATGAGAAATGTTACATCAAATTCATCGATAACATCGCTCAACACTTGGCTGAGCAAGACAGCAGCGACGTTCGATAAAAACGATAGCCAGTCTGATCTTGCTCCTATAGAAAAAGTTGCAAGCTATCATGATAGCGAGAGTGCAGTTGATGATCGCTACCGCTTTATCGGTGAAAAACTTGCCAGCTACCTACCTACGAGCGACTATCAGCAGCACGCTTTGCATTACGTATTAAAAGGTATCGGCTACTTACCAGATCCACTGCTTGAGAATTTAGTCGGTCGCCTAAAAGGTCCGACGTCTAAGCAATATCTGCATGCTGATGCGCACATGCGCCTTATTATCGCGGTCAACAGTAAGCTTAAAACGCCGCTACACGTTGATAAAATGCAAGAGCTGCGTCAAAGATTCGCCGCTGACTCTGTTGCTATGCAAGCGCCAAAAGTATGGCAGCAAGAGGATGCGACTAAGAGCAATATCAAACGCTTTATTAAAAAAGACGATATAGCTGTCAACTGGCAGGATAAGACTATTGCTAATGCTGATGATGGCGATATGACAGTACGCTGCTATCAGGCGACAGCGGGAAATAAAACGCAAGCTAAGATTAATCCTGACGAAACTGTAATGCTGTTCTTTCATGGCGGCGGATTCTGTATCGGTGATGTCGATACCCATCACGAGTTCTGTCATGCAGTATGTGAGCAGACAGGCTGGCCAGTTGTCAGCGTCGATTATCGTCTATCTCCTGAGTATTCAGCGCCTGTAGCACTTAGAGACTGCATTACTGCTTATGCGTGGCTTGCGGACAACTGTCAAAGCCTTGGCGCTTCTGCTAAGCGTATCGTATTAGCAGGGGATAGTGCAGGCGGCGGTCTATCGACGTTAGTGGCGCAGCAAGTTATTACGCCAGTACAAAGCACATGGGCAGATTTGGGTGCTGAAGGTCAAAAAACGTTTGGGCTATTAAAGGATCTGCCTGCGCCGCTTGCACAAATGCCGCTATATCCTGTGACCGATGTTGAGACTGACTATCCAAGCTGGGAGCTGTACGGGGAAGGTTTGCTATTAGATCATGCTGACGTAGCAGTGTTTGATGCGGCATGCCTTGCCAATAGTCCGCTATCACGTGATCATGTCCTTATCTCACCGATGATTGGCGATAACAGCCGAGTATGCCCAACCTATGTGGTCGCCTCCGAGCTTGATGTGTTGCGTGATGAGGCCTTTGCTTATGCCAAGCAATTAGAGAGTTTTGGTATTGCTACGCAGACCTACACGGTACTTGGCGCGCCGCATGGTTTTATTCACTTGATGAGTGTACATCAAGGTATAGCCAAAGAGACGCATGATATTATTAAAGGTTTTGCTCAGTTTGTGAGTGAGGTTATTAGCACACAAGCTAAACTTGCGGCCTAAAAATAAAATAAGTTTTATTTTTATCATTTATTGCCCGTCAAAGTAATTAGCCAAATCTCAGCACGCGAGCCCAATCGAAACGGAATCCCCCAAAAGCCATAACCTGAGGACACCACAAAGTGACCTTGGTTTATGGCTTCATAGCCGTAGCCTATCCTGTTTATAGCCTTGACAATGAAATTTGCAGGAAACACTTGCCCATTATGAGTATGTCCTGAGACTTGCAGATCTATAGGTAGCTGGCTGTGCTCCATAATATCGCTTGGTCTGTGATCTAGCAGGATAATAGGCTCTGCCGTATCGGTTTGTGCTAACAGATCTGTGGTTGCCACACGCTTACTCTTGTGATTATCAAAACGTCCCACTAGCCATAGCGGATCGCCCTTGTGCTCAATTCGTAGCACTTCATCGTTTAATAACTGTACGCCAGCCTCTCGCAGCGCCTCGCTGATCGATTGCTCATGACCATATAAATCATGATTGCCAAGCGTAGCATAAACACCATACGGCACAGCAGCGCAAAGTTTGGCTAAATTCACTGCCATATTATAGTCATTAAACGCTTGTGTATTATCATCCATGATATCGCCTGGCATAAGCAAAATGTCTGCTTGATGATCAATAAGGAGCTGATGCAATTTGTCAAGCGCTCTATTACCAAATAAGCGTCCGATATGTAAATCACTCGCTAGCGCTAAGCGTAGTGGATGAGATAAGTGCTTATCTATCTGGATACTTAGCTTGCGCACGACGGGCACATAAGCGCTATAAAGCGCGTAGACAAACAATCCTATCAATGTAAATAATGCCAGCACTCGCAAGCCAACCTCTAATCTAATGGATTGCATTGACGCTACGCTAGTAAACGAGGCCAAAAGCCAGTATCCACCATAAAAAATACTGATAACCAGCGCAGTCAGCATAATAAAATGCATGATTAGCATCCACATACTCACCCAGCGATAGCTATTGGCAAATGCTCTTTTAACGCTTAGTACCAGCAAAATATTGGTAATCGCAAACACAATAACCCATACTGCGACTTTTGATGTGGAGGTGCTCCAAGGCGCCAGCCACCACTGTAAGCTAAGTGCCGCGCCCGTACTAAAGAGCTGTAATAGCATAAATACAGTAATAAAAAACGTGTAGCGCATGCGGTGTCCTAGAGCTGGTTTGAGTACAGATATGAGAACGGGCCCAACCAAAATCAATAAAAAAGCCTCTTCATAGTAGAGGCTGATAAGTCATTATTAAGATGTTGATTGTAAATGTATCATCCAAATCTCAGAGCGGGTGCCGAGTCTAAAGGGCACAGGGCCAAACCCGTAGCCTGAGGTGACCAAAAACTGCGTGCCTCCTAGCTTCTTTGCGCCATAATTAAGCGGCTCGAACCAACTCTTTAGTATCGTTAACGGGAATATCTGCCCGCCATGCGTATGACCGGACAAGTGCAAATCTACTGGCAAGCCACTGATCTCATCCATCGTTGAGGGGCGATGCTCCAAGAATACGACAGGCTTTTGGGTATCCACTTGCTTGAGTAGCGTATCTGCTGATAACCTCGTCAAATCAACATCGTCTGAGCGTCCAACCAGCCATACCGCATCATCTAACAACACACTCTCGCTATCGAGCGCGGTGATACCAGCCGCTTCCACAGCTTGAGTAATCGCTTCATCATAGCCTCGGTAATCATGATTGCCAAGCGTCGCATAAACGCCAAGCGGCGCTTTTAGCTGCGATAATTGCTTATGCATATTGGTATTGTCATAAGCGATGGTCGTATCATTCATGATGTCGCCTGCGATAACAACCACGTCAGGGTTTTGCTCATCAACCAAATCAACCATTTTCTTTATTTGCCGATTCCCAAACCATCTACCCAAATGGGTATCAGAGATTAGCGCGATATCCATTGGCTTATCCAACGGTTTGTCTGTCGTAACCGTCAATCTATGCACCACTGGTGAATACGCATTGAATACGGCTAAGCTAGCAATACTGACAAAAGTGACGATAGCAAATAAACGTATAAACTTCGCATTTGGATTTTGTCTATACCCTTTGGATAAGATAAACCAAACCACAGCCGTTATGGCTACCGCATAGAGCATAAAGCCTTGCAAGATAGCGACCACTAGATAGACGTGAAAACGCTCATACCAAAATTCAGTAAAGCCGTAAACGAGTATGGCATTGTTAAATACAAAAATCGCTAGAACCAGCGCCACTTTACTAATCGCCCTTTTAGGCCTAATTAACCATAAAAGAATCATGCTGGTCATAATAGCAAGCAGCTGGGTGAAAGTGATAAAGAACCACATAGCCATATCTAACAAAGTGAATATAAAGCTATCTTACGGTACAACGACCTAAAGCGAAATAGTGCTAGTCAGTTTTCACGAACACTTCATAAAAAATCCTTTAACGCTTATCAGGGGCGATTTTACAAATGCCATTAGCGCAGGCTTGTGTCACTGCTTTACCATAAATCAATTTGGTTACCCAGTTTGGAATACGGTAGCGATTACGCGCAATCGTAGGATAAATAAAGTCGCCCAGCTGTTTAATAACAGGCAAATACAGCATCGATGCCCACTTCACGCCGCCCACCTTATAGAGCAGTCTGATAGCATCCATATGCGTATACCAGTGACCTTGATCGGTCTGGACACACAGATAAGTCATAGCATCAGCGCGGCTAAACCCAGCCGCTAGTAACTCATCTATACCTCTATCTACTGAAATCAATTTAATACCCTTTGGATTACGAATTTGCATACTGTGCGCTTCTGTACTACAGAGCACGCAACTGTCGTCGTAGTACATAGTGATGGCGGTAACCTTTGATTTTGAGCGATTGTCTTTATTTAAAATAATCATCTGCGGGCTCCTTCATTTATTATGTTGAACTTATTATGTTGAACATGACTTTTACAGTATTTCTTATAGTATGGTATCGCTCTGCATGACTTTATGACTTCTCGTCTTTTGCGAATAGCTAGGTGCTAACATAGGTATCACAGGTTGCTGCGTCCACTCAGGTGCCTGCGCATCCAAACGCTTAGCGAGCTCTGGCAAATGGTTGGTCGGTACCGCTGGAAATAGATGATGCTCGATGTGATAGAGCAGATTAAAAGTCAGCAGATTGATTAGCGGATGGCGCTCGCTACGGGCATAAACTCGCTCATCACAGCCATGATGGACGCTCCATACCGCAAAGAAGCCGACCATAGTATTGGCAAGTATCATAACGAGCACGTGATAGACCAAGACAGGATGCATAGTAATAAGCGCTGTAACAATAACCGCTGATATTAATATCATATCAATGGCGATAAGCAAGCGATTATGGCGACTGCCATGGGTCAGACCGAACCACTGAATCGCTATTGAAAATAGTCCGCCGCCGAGTATCGCTTGATACCAAGGCAGACGTGCCCAGTTGCCCTCGACATCGCTCTCCCCTAATGGGTCACGATGATGATTGAGGTGAGTATGGCGAATCGCATGCGTACTACAGAGCATAGTGATACTGAGCGCAAATAGCATGAGCTCGGTCGCCATCTTGCCGACGCCTAAAGTGCGATGATAGCAATCATGCGCCTGACGTAGTGCGGCGGTAAAAAAGAAAAACGTTGCCACTAATGCCAATAACCAAAACTCTTGCCACGCGCTCCACCATGATAACAAAAGAAAAGGAAGTGATAGCAATACATTGTAGATAGCTTCAACAGGACGCAGTTGACGTAAGTCTTGCCACTTTATTTGACTGAGCGAAGGATGCCGCATGAGGTTCTCCTTGATTAGTATCTATATAAATATTGAATCACTGCATTTACTTTATTTCTGTCAAAACTGAAATTAATAGTTAAATAACTAGACGGCTCGTAAACTGTGTCCAAACCGCCTAACTATATTTAACCGTTACTACGTTGCTTAAAACTTGAAAAATAAACTTGAGAAGTTTCACATGAAACAAAATTAATTTTCATGTTCATAAAGGTGCCCTACTTCTGCTCTTCTAAGGCCTGTTTGAGCGTCGGTTGTTTAAACTTATAGCCTGCGTCCTGTAGTGCTTGTGGCAATACTTTTTGACCATCGATAAGTAAGGTCGACATCTCACCAAACATCAGCTTGAGCAAAAATTCTGGTAGAGTGAAGATCGTTGGGCGATGTAGCCAAGCGCCAAAGGTTTTGGTAAAGGTATGATTGCTCACAGGATTGGGTGCGGTTAAGTTGTAGACGACAGCAGGTGTATCAGTAGTTGTCTTAATCGCATTGTTCTGCGTCACTTGGCTACTAGTGCCATTATTAACATGCTGCTCAATAATAAATATCGTAGCCCCTACCCAGTCCTCACGACTAATCCAGCTCATGATTTGCTGGCCATCACCCAGTTGTCCGCCAACACCCATTTTAAATGGCAGCATCAGCTTGTCCAGCATACCGCCGTCAGGATGCATCACCACGCCCGTACGTACAATGGCAACAGGTACACCATAGGCAGTCGCTTTGAGCGCGAGTTGCTCCCACGTGTCACAAAGTTTATGAGCAAAATCTGTCTTGTAGTCGCTGCTTTCAGTTAATGGCTTGTCGCCTTGGGTGCCATACCAGCCAATCGCTGAGCCACTCACCATCAGTTTAGGCTTGGTGCTACTACGAGCAACGTATTCCAGTAATGATTCGGTTGGTTTCACGCGGCTGACAAGCAATTGCTCTTTGCGCTCATCGCTCCAGCGCGAGTCGGCGATACCTGCTCCTGCTAAATTCAATATCACATCGAAGCTATCATCGCTCTTAGCAAGCTCATCATAGCTCATCATACTGACGCGGCTTGGATGCGCTTGCGTACTATCACGAGTGAGCCAAGTAACATGCACCTCTTTATCGTCGCCTTGATAACGGCTGATGATCTCTTGACTAAAAGCACTACCCAAAAACCCTGAACCACCGCTGATTAAAATCTTCATCATATCTTCCTTATTCGTTATGATTTGTGCGTTATCTATGTTTGCTATAAGCACTATCTTTATCAATATCCTGTGCTTTTCTAGCGCTATTGTCAAAACAGCTTTTGGTGAGTTTAGGTAAGGTTAAGTAGCCCGCTACTATAGAACTCGTACCGCCAAACACCCCACCAATGAGCATAAATCCGAGTAAAACGCCAACTTCTAATAAAGATCCGATACCTAGGTATAGCACGATAAAAGCCACGTAGAATGCTGATACTAAAAACCCTGTCAAAAAAGTAATCTCTGTAGCATTTTTTGCGCTTTGCTTAAGCCTGATAAAGGCCAATATACAAGCGGTTATAAATGCGGGTAAACACCCAAATAGTCCAACGAATATTAAAGGTTGAAACCCTATCTGCGCAAAGCTCGCCTCTCTAAAAACAACCAAAATAATAAGCTCTGCTATGAGTCCACTGATGACACTACCAAATCCTGAAAATAAAAAGACAACCTGTAAATAAGGATAAGCGCTATTGTCTATATTCATTATATTTACCCTAAAAAGTGAGTCGTTCACTTAGTATAAATACAGCGTTGGTAGTGACAATGAATTCACTACGAATTCACTGTGGATAATAGATGGAATTTTTTTTATTAATTTCTGTCAAAACAGAAAACAGTACTCAAATTTTTTATTTTAAATAGTACAGTTTCACTATTAGCGTAAAACCTTTTTAACACTAGCGCCTAGTTTTAGTACCTTTTTTAGTATATTGGTCGGTAGTTTGAGCATCTCAGATGACCAAGTTGTGAGCGTGCTGACGAACTCTTGCGTATCACGGATACGAGCTTTTACTTCGCTATTCTCATGTTCAAACTCAGGACTATTCATCAGCTCTTGCAAGAATTGAACGGTCGGGTCCAGCTCACGCTTTTGCCGCTGGGCGACAATGATACGCGCCAGCTCCCAGACATCAGTATTGGTCGTAAAGTGATCGCGGCGATCGCCTAATATCGACACCTTTTGCACCAATCCCCAGTTCTGTAGCTCTTTGATGCTGTTAGAGACGTTTGAGCGTGCCACGCCTAGTGTTTCGGTGATTTCTTCGGCATTTAACGGCTTGCCAATGACATAAAGCAAAGCATGAATCTGTGACATCGTACGATTGACGCCCCATTTAGAGCCCATTTCGCCCCAATGTAAGATAAATTTTTCGGTGACAGGGTTTAGTTTCATAATAAATAAATACTCTTAACTTTTATGAGTTCTTTGAATCTATACTGCGCTATTCTTTTATTTCTGTCAACACTGAAATAAAAGAATATACTTTTTTATTTAACGGTCTCTTTTTCACGCTATATAGCCAGTCCAATATAAAAAAGATACAGCGGGGCTGGAATGAATTTTTTGCAGCCTCTGTCTGCGTAGGCACAGCACGCCAGCAAAATTTATACTAGTCCCGCGTTTTTGAATAACGTATCCATTTTATCTAGTGTTAACTATACTATTAACGAACGATTAGACCAGTAACGGCATCTCGTATCTGGCTTGGCTGCGTATAGCCGAGAGTATCAGCTTGTAGATAACTGATTTGGGTATCAAAATAATTGTACGCTTCAAAGAAATTTTTGGCAGGCGGCTGACCTGAAGGGTTGCAGCTCGTAGAGACGATAAACCCATAAGGATTATCAATAGATACCAGCTGCCGGCAAAGCTCGCGGATAAGCGGATGGGCAATGACTCTAACCGCAATGCTCTGATGCTGACCCGTTATCCAAAAAGGGATAGTGCTGGCAAGCATTGGAGAAATAGGTAAAAGCCAAGTATGAGCTTGCTGATGTAGAACCTCTAAATTCTCCTTGTCTACCTGCCAGCTATCCATAATCTGTTGGTGTCTATCTTTGTCTAAAGTCTCCAATAAAGGGGTTAAGCGCTCGCTACTATCGGTAATAACAATCATACCTTTGGCTTGCGGGCGCTGTTTAATATCTAAAATACGCCCAACTGCTGCTTTATTATAAGCATCACAGCCAATACCCCAAACGCTTTCAGTCGGATAAGCGAGCAGCCGTCCTTGTTTGAGCCATGTTGCAGCTTGAACGACGGATTCAGTAATAAGCGGGCTAGATAAGGACATAAGATAGGCGCTATATATAAGGCTGCGAAAATATATACAGATTAACAGGGCAAACAGAGGCTAAAAACTAGTATCAAACACGCAAATAACGTCCGCCCTGCTCACTAATGAGTCCCAAAAGCTCAAGCTCCATCAGTTGACCGATCAGCGGCGGCGCCGTGAGAGTAGTACTGATAAGCAAGGCATCTAAATCCTGACCATGCCAGTCAAGCTGCTCGTAAACAGGCGCTAAATGCTCAGGCACGACTATGTCAGCTTTGGTATTCATAGCTGTACTTGAGCGTTGCTTGGCGTTTTTATTAGAGTCAGCGCTATTATCTTTCGCGCTATTAACTTTCGACGGTTGAGATTGGTTTATACGTGTACGTTGTAGCGGCGTATAAACTTGAGCACTGACATCATCTAGCACCTGCTGCGGATGGTATATCAGTGTTGCGCCCTCACGTATTAGATGATGGCAGCCCTCAGCGTTGCTGTTGTCGATGTGGCTGGGTACGGCAAAGACTTGTTTGCCCTGCTCTGAGGTCAGACGTGCGGTAATTAAAGAGCCACTTTTGATCGTCGCTTCAGTCACTATGGTGGCTAAGCTTAAACCTGCGACCAAACGATTGCGCCGCGGAAAGGTATGTTTGTGCGGACCAGTATGCGGCAATAGCTCACTGATAAGGCAGCCGCCTTGTTCGATAATTTTGCTAAAGAGCTTATCGTGGTGATTGGGGTAGCTGATATTGATACCCGTACCCATAACTCCTATCGTACGGCCTTGATACTGCGTATCTGTCTGCGACAGTGCGCCTAGATGCGCGCACTTATCGACGCCCATTGCTAGACCACTGGTGACGATATAGCCTGCTTGCACAAGATACTGCGCGATATCAAAGGTAATTTTTTGCGCATGGGTGCTAGGCTTGCGGCTACCGACGATAGCAATCTGGGGTTGCTGCAATAAAGAGATGTCACCGCGAAAGAACAGCAGTGGCGGCGGGTCGAATATTTGTGATAGTGACACAGGATATTCAGGCTGATCGGCGAATAGGAGACCATAGCGTCCCTCTACCAAGGCTTGCTCAATCTTATTGATATCAGTCTGTGTTTGCTCTAAATTTTCATGACGCTTAAGATGAGTATGATGGATACCCATCTCTTGCCAAACGCTTGCTTTGGCTTGCCATGCTTGTTGCGCGCTACCCAAATGAGTGACCAGCTTATGATAAGCTGATAGTGACGCATTGACCTCATACCACAGCGCCAATATAGCGCGTTGATCTGTAGATAAAAAAGGTCGCGACGTGGTCATGAGTCATTGCTCTGTTTAGATTTTTAAATCTGTAAGACGCTTGGGCGCGCCTATTAATACCGTTATAGATAAGGCGGCGGTAGTAGCTTATCGCCGACATTGAGCGGTAAGTCTGAGCTTAAAATATAAGCGTAGCTGATATCGCTAAAGGTATTGAACACCATAAGCATACCACTTGGCTCATTTGGCAGACGCACTGGCATATCATTATCGATAGTATCGCGCACCAAAGCGCCTTGTTTATAGATAGTCAAAACATCGCCAGGCTTAGCGCCTTGAGTACGACCTAGATTGATAGCGACTACGCTACCCTTAGCCGCTGAGCTAATAGAATCCATAACACGTACGATCATACCACCGCGATTGACTGTCGCAGGCGTAGGGTAGAACACAGGCGGTATCGAGTTGTTAAGCTCAACGAACACCCGATCGCCTTCACGTACTTCTTTATCATAAGAATCTGTCAACTCTAAGCTGCTCACGCCATTACTAGCCACACTTGTGACCATACCAGTTGCCACTTGCGTGACCTCTAATCCGATAACCCTCTGACTCTTAGGATCAACATACTGTTGCCCTTCACGATACACACCGTAGCGTTGACCGACAATTAAAGGCACGCCTTTGGCGTAAACTTTATCACCGCTTGCCGTGACCAAGTTGCCTTTTTTGGACGCTAGAACATAAGGGGTAGTATTAAAGTCTGCTGGATTGACGATAAGGGTTTTATCAAGCCAGTGCCCAATTGCAGAGCGCGGAATGGCAGGTATACTATTCACAGTTGAGGTCACCGCAACCGCAGTGGCTACAACATCACCAGTCAGTTGCCTCTCAACGCCAGCGCAGCCCTCGCCTGTATCGACTCCAATGAGCGTTTTGCCTTGAATGACGCACAAGATGAGAATGTCATCAGGATAGATCAGGTTAGGATTTTTGATTTGCTTATTGGTTGCCCAAATCTCCGTCCAGCGCCATGGACTATCTAGGTATCGCCCCGATATATCCCATAAGGTATCGCCTTTTTTGACGATATAGCGGTTAGGCGCATCAGCTTTGATGGTTGGCGGTGGATTGTTAGCATAAGCGGTTGTCATGAGTATAGCGCTACTAAAAGCTGTGACAATAAAAGCCTTGGTTAGGGCAGTAATGCTTATTTTCATTGTTATATCCACAAAATATGAGAGTTATCGTAGGCGATATAAAGTAAGGTTTTTATCTTTAAATAAGATAAAACAAGTATGACCAACCGCTCAACTTACAGTAGTAAGAACCATAGCATAATTTCTGACACATTTTTACAAAAAACAATACTATTTATAGCCATAGATTTGAGTAAAGACAACTTATAAAGTTTCATGTGAAACAAAATAAGCTTGTCTCACATTTTAGATCGATTTTACCTATTACGGATTAGAAGTTACATGCTGACGAATCTGGTCAGCAACTAGTTCGGCGTTATTAGCTAATACGGTGACATGCTGAGGTAAATCCTCTAAGCCTTCAGTGTGTGCTGGACGAGCAATGTCTATTGGACCAATGGACTCTACGATAGTATCGGCAAATTTAACAGGTAAAGCGGTCTCAGCACAGATGATAACCTCGCCCTCTTGCTGCAACTCTTTAGCCACTTTGATACCGTCAGCAGTATGCGGATCGACCAACTCGCCTGACTCTTTATACAGCTTGCGAATTGTCTGCAAACGATCCTCATGGGTTGATTTGCCCGCTGCAAAGCCATAGTGCGTATTGACGGTATCCATCGCACCAGATAGATCAAACCCTTGACCTGATTTGACGCCTTCAAACAGCTCATGGACGCGGGCGCTATCTTTATCTAACAATAGGTACACAAAACGCTCAAAGTTAGAGGCTTTGGATATATCCATTGATGGGCTTGAGGTGATATAAGTCTGCTCTGTAGGACGTGGCTGATAGACCCCTTTATTAAAAAAGTCATTTAACACATCGTTTTCATTGGTTGCGACAATTAAGCGTCTAATAGGCAAACCCATCTCGCGGGCAATGTGACCGGCGCAGATATTACCAAAATTCCCTGATGGCACGCTAAAGCTCACTTGCTCATCGTTACTATCAGTGACCGCAAAGTAGGCTTTGAAATAATAAACGATTTGCGCCAATATACGGCCCCAATTGATAGAGTTGACCGTGCCTAGATTATAGGCCGCTTTAAAGGTGGCATCTTGCTGTAACGCTTTGACAATATCTTGGCAATCATCAAACATACCGTCAATAGCGATATTGTGGATGTTGTCATCGGTTAGGCTATACATTTGCGCGCGCTGAAACTCACTCATTCTGCCATGGGGAGAGAGCATAAAGACTTCGATATTCTCTTTACCGCGTAGCGCATATTCAGCAGCACTGCCCGTATCACCACTGGTCGCACCGATAATCGTGATGCGAGCGTCTTTTTGTTTGAGTACATATTCAAAAGCATTACCCAAAAACTGCATCGCCACATCTTTAAACGCTAGCGTCGGACCGTTTGATAAACCTAAAATGTATAGGTTGTCCTCAAGCTTACGTACAGGAACAATCTCAGAATCACCGAACACTTCAGCCGTATAAGTACGCTCGATAATGTCTCTTAAATCTGCCTTTGGAATATCAGTCGCAAAACGCTGCATAATGGCAAATGCCAGTTCTGGGTAACTCAGCCCTCGCCACTCGCTCAATGTCGCAGCATCAATCGCTGGATAATGCTCAGGTAGCATCAAGCCGCCATCAGGAGCAAGGCCCAATAAAAGCACATCGCTAAAATCCATCGGCTCAGTCTGACCACGGGTACTGATATATTTCATTGTTTGTCCTATAAATAATTGCTTCGTTCAAATATAAATTTCAAATAGGTATATGCGGTTGTAGGCTGGTGCTTTAGCCCAGCATGGCAACCTTACAAAATATAGAAGCTGGTCTAAAGCACCAGCCTACCCTAAACCTTAATCGTTTAAAGTAGGTCTCAAATATATCTACTGATCTGTCTTTTGCAACAATGCATAATAAAAGCCATCGCCGCCGTCGCTATCAATCGGCAAGCACTGACGACCAATCTCTTGATGGATTCCCCAGTTACAAGCATCGGTGAATTCAATCGCCACTGCATCATTGTGATGAGTAATAAAGTCCTGCATTTGCTCGACGTTTTCTTGCTTTAAAATAGAGCACGTCACATAAAGCAAATAACCGCCAACCTTAAGCTGTGGCCATAAATTGTGCAAGATATCCGCTTGTAAAATGGCCGTCTGCGCCATATCTTCTTCATGACGCAAGATGCTGATGTCAGGATGACGACGGATAACGCCTGTTGCCGTACAAGGGGAGTCAAGCAAAATAGCATCGAATACGGCGAGATTTTCATCTTGAGCGTACTGCCAGCGAGTGGCATCTGTACAAACGATATTGAGATCGATAGGTTCATTTTGAGCTTGGCCCAGTTGTAAGCGCTCTAGGTTATCGTGAATACGAGTGATACGCATTGCTTCATTATCGATAGCGGTTAGTTTGACTTGCGTTTTAGCGTCGTTATCTTGTTTCACATGAAACAAAGACTGCTCACTACCCGTGTTTAGTAATTCTAGCCAGTGGGCCAGCTTACCGCCAGGAGCGGCGCATGCATCTAGCAGATGAATATCTGTAGTTGGCGTATCCTCTTCACGCGCACCTGTTATCTTTTGGACAAGCGCTTGATTGATAAGCAAGGCAGCGAGCTGAGCATGCATGTCTTGCACACTAGCTGCGCCTTCGCTAAATTGCGGCAAATAACTTACCGCAGTACTTTGCTGTAAGCGTAGAGCTTGCGATGTTATTTCAGTAACGCTACCTTCAGCCTGATTAGCTAGCTGATTATTCAAAGCCAAACCACTACGCAGCTCAACGACATCATTGCTGATATCGGCATCTATAAGCATTTGATGATAGTCCTCGACCGAGTGCATACGACTGTTCACGCGCAAAAACATCGGTGCAGGCAGGCGCAGCCCTTGAGTAAGATCGTTATAGTACTCGCTCCAGTCTTGCTTGAGCTGATAGGCTAGCCAATTGGGCAAGCTATGGTTTTTATCGCATTTTTTGCGAAATTTATTAGTATTTTTGGCGATTTTACGCAAGATTGCATTGACCAGACCTGAGGCATGCGCGAACTCTATCTCTTTAACCGCTTCAACCGTTTCGTGAATCGCAGCATGGTCGGCGACTTCTAGATACAGCAATTGCACCATACCGACCTGAATCGTCGTGCGCACCTCTATCTCATCAATAGAATTATCCGCAAGACTATCGAGCAGTCGCGCGAGCGCGTACCACTGGCGTAGCGTGGTCAAAAGCAGCGCATGAGCGAAACCCTTGTCTCCATCGTGCAGGCTATTGAGCAGTGGATCGAGTACGCTTGAGAGGGATTGACCGTTTTGAATCGCAAGTAGCGTACGTATGACACGCACGCGCACGCTGCCACTCATTTTTAGGTTACTCGATGGCTTAGCTTTTTTGCTATTGTGATTAGACGCGGTTTGGTGTCTCATTAAGTTTTGTTTCCTTGACGTCTGATTAATAGCGTCTTATTTAGATAGAGTTTGGCGTATTTTAGGATTAATCTTAGAACTAAGTAGGGTCGCGAGTAAATTGGTCGTCATCATTTAATTGACTACCCTGACAGACTTGCTCGGCGTTTACTGGCTTACTGCCTGCAAATTGCAACTGAGTCACTCTTAACGTACTCCCTTGCGTATCACTAGCATTTTCTTTGCCGCAAGCAATTAAAATAGCTTTGCGCCCGACGCTGATAACAGTGCCCGCTGGCTTGTCGGTTCGCAGCGTTTCATCGACAGGTAAACTGGCTAAAATCTTGACACGTTGAGCTTGTAGAAAGGTATAAGCACCAGGCCAAGGGGTCAGGCCACGTATCTGACGCTCAATAGCCGTAGCAGACTGCGTCCAATCGATCTCGCCCTCAGACTTGACTAACTTCTTGGCATAATTGGCTTGACTATCATCTTGCTTGCTTGCGTTTGCCTGATATTTTTGTAGATCTTGCATGACGGTAATGATCGCCTGAGCGCCCAAGTCTGCTAACTTATCATGCAAGCTTGACGCACTATCGCGTGATTCAATAGTGCAGCTGACTTTATAGAGCATATCGCCCGTATCTAGCCCTTTATCCATTTGCATAATGGTAATGCCAGTCTCTTTATCACCCGCCAGTAGCGCGCGGTGAATCGGCGCCGCCCCGCGAAAGCGCGGCAGCAATGACGCATGAATATTAAGACACCCTAAAGTTGGCGTAGTCAACACCCCTACTGGCAAGATCAGCCCGTAAGCGGCGACAATCATGACATCAGGCTGATAAGAGCGCAGCGTCTGTCTGGCTGCCATGCCCTCAGTACTAGACTTTTTGAAAGTAGCGGGCTGCTCGACTACAATATCATGTGCTAGAGCGACTTGCTTGACCGCAGACATTGTGATTTTTTGACCTCGCCCCGCTTTGCGATCAGGTTGGGTGTAGACCGCAACGATTTCTATAGCCAGCGACTCTTGCTGAGCAATCAAGGCTTCAAGACTAGTCGCTGCAAACTCAGGCGTTCCAGCAAAGATGACTCGTAATGGACGCACGACAGATAAGGTATTTTGTTTTTCTGATACGGCAGATAAGCTCATAGTAAGGCTTGATTAAAAATAGACTTAGCCATTATAAGTGAGTTTTCTATATAGCGCTATGCCTGTCCTAGGCCGTGACTACACTTGGGTCTATTCTTGATTACTTATCTTTTACTAAAATAGCGAGGTTAAGTCGATGACAAGCGTTTAATATGGTTGTTATACTCAAACACTTTATATAGGTTTTGGTACTGACATAGGATTATGTTTTTATGCAACAGTTCCATTCTTTGCAACGCTTGCTGCTTTTTTATACGATAACGCTCATAGTCATGCTAGCGTTATATTATACGATGGTATTTAGTGAGCTTGAGACCTATAGCGAACGCCATACCCTTGATGCCTTTGAGTCCTTGCAGTACGACTTTATTGATTACGGAAATAATGTCACAGACCTTGATATTCAAAAACTATTAAAGAAGCCCTATTTTCAAGATTTAAGTTATCAGCTCATATTTATGTTGCCCTCAGGTCAAACCTTTATCCATCGGTATACGCGGCCTAACGACACGACCATATCGACCGTTGTCTTTCCTACGATTTCATCTCCTACTCAAAGTAATAGTAACAGCGACTACTTAATCACTTCTGTCGATTTAAAAGGTACTATCAAGCTTCAAAGTGGTCATCAGCTTTATGTCATGATTAAACATCAGCCTATCCAAATCAGTTGGATATCCTATCGCTTTTGGCTACCTTTGATGGCAGCGTTGATCTTGTTCACCATCGCTTTACTCTACATGCTCAAACGTAACGCCAACTGGAGGGAGCTGATGAGCTATGCCGATAATTTAGGCAATAGCGCCAAAGAATCCTATAGTCCCCAGCCCTTTCTTGAGAGCAATACCACCACTGAATTTTTGCGTTTAGGTCATGCGCTTAGCCGTATTAGCTATCAGATACACAACAATCATCGCAGTATAAAAACCCTTAATCACCGTCTTGAGCGCCTAGTTGAACAAGCACCGCTCCCGATGCTGATGCTGATGCGCCACGGTCAGATTAGCTTCTCCAACAAGCGCTTTGAGCAAGTCTTTGGTGTCTCCTCCCAGCTTAGCCATAGTTATCAGCTGACAGAATTTGTGACCGGTTTTGATGATGCCACTCAGCTTTGGTTAAAGAACTTATCGACCCAGCGTGTCATGCGCACTTTAGTAGTCAAAGGGTTAAAGGATCAACAGACCTATCAGCTCCATATTACCCCTTGGTTTGGCGATCATGGACAGATCCATGGCTTCACTGTGCTTCTTAACTCCATCAACGACTTTGTCAAACAAACAGAGCGCTTGCAGCGACAAAACCAAGTATTGCAGCAGCAGCTTAATGAAGCTCACAAAACCAAAGCTATTCTTCATCACGAACTTGCTTTACCACTTGATAGAGTAATCAGCACGCTAAAGGACATCAGTTCTGACACTTTATTAAAAGATGAGATAATAGAAGATGTTAATCAATTGAGTCACACCTTATCAGGCAAACTTATCGATGTACTTAGCACAGCACAGCCAATAGCTACTAAATCAACGATCAGTAGCAAACCTGTAGATATCTTTATGATGGGTAAACAATTAATTGCTTTGGTAACCGATGAGGTACATCAGCAAGGTATTGAGCTTCTATACTTTTTTGCCCCAAACTGTCCGCGTTATATCGATACTGACGATTCTAGATTAAGGCAGTTACTACGTAATTTATTGGCAGATGCGATCAGTGCGACCGAGGCGGGCTGTATTGCTCTAACTATCGACTCAGTATCAAAAGAGCAGAGCGCCTGCGCTTGGATAAGCTTCACGGTATACGATACTAGAACGCAAAAGGTAGATCCTACGCATCTTTACCCGATTCACTACACTGAACAAGATGATAAGTCCACGCAGCAAAACTACTATAGTAGTAAGCTTAAAATGAGTGCGGCTGATAGCGCGGGGCAATCGCTGGACGGCTATATGGAGTTTGGCAGTCAAAATGATGATTCCGATAGTGAGTATGACAAAATCAACAGCACGACCCTTTATCTGCCCTGTCGTCAACCCAATTATGTACCGATATATCATGACAACGATAGCTTAAAAAATGTGCACCTTATAGCTATTGTTAATCATCAAATGTATGCAGAGCATTTAGAAAATATCTGTCAGCATCTATCGATGACTTGTAGCGTCCATACTTCAATCGATGTTATTGATGATATAAAAGATATGCTTCAAAATGATAAAAATCTCACCCCTATCGTACTCTTAGACTTTGAGCTGTACGAGAACACTTATCATCAAGCGTCAAAAGAGACTAAGCGCATAATGACTAAGAGCCGCGCTGACATCATAACGCTTTTGGATGGTTTGCTCGCAGATGATACCCTCTCCACCCTACTCTTAAGCCGTAAACGGACACGCCACATACCTTCAAGTCTTCTAGATCGCTTCGATGGTTTTTTGAATAAACCTTTAGACATCAGTTTATTGTTATCTGAACTAAAACGCCTCGCTACGTCACCAAAAAGCTTAGTAGAAAAAGAAGAGATAGCCACAATTACTGATACAGCTACAATTACTGATACAGCTACAATTACTGATACAACTGAAATTACTGATACAACTGAGTCATCAGCGCCTCTTGTACTCGTCGTTGAAGATAGCTTGACCAATCAAAAAATTACCTGCCGCTTACTCAAAAAGTTGGGATATCGTAGCGTCGTTGCAGAGGATGGACAAAAGGGTTTGGCACAATTTGAAAATCAAAAAGAGCCTATTGATTTGATTTTGATGGATTGCCGCATGCCCATTATGGACGGGTTTGAAGCCACTCGAGCTATTCGCTCACAAGACGAAAATATCCCAATCGTCGCCTTGACGGCTAATAATACCGAAGAGGATCGTGAAGCGTGTACAAGAGCAGGTATGAGCGACTTTTTATCTAAACCCATCAATAAGGATAGGCTACAGACTGTCCTAAAAAAATATATCTAAGCCTTTTACTTCATAAAACCGTTATCCGCTAAAAACGCCTCTGTAATACTGCTTTCTTGGCTTGCTGGTGTTTTATTAATTAGGCGCTCAAGATAACGCGCTACAATATCTACCTCGACATTGACCTTATCTCCTACCAGCCAATGCTTGGATATATTGGTGACTTGTGCAGTATGTGGGATAATGTTTAGAGATACGATATTATCTTTGACTAGATTGGTTGTGAGACTTATTCCGTCTAAGGTAATAGAGCCTTTGGTCGCCGCGTAGTGCTCAAGCTCCTTTGGAATAGCAATCTCAATATAGATAGAGCGTGCATCTTGTTGGAGTTTAACGACTGTACCCACGCCATCGACATGACCTGCGACAATATGACCGCCAAAACGAGTGGTCGGTAGCATAGCTTTTTCTAAATTCACAATATCACCCGTCTTTAGCCCTTCAAGCGTCGTACGAGCCATAGTTTCACGTGACACATCTACTGAATAAGAGTTGCTGCTCATATCTACCACGGTAAGACAAATACCATTAGATGCTATGGAGTCTCCAATCTTGACATCGCTGAAGTCTAGATCATTGGACTCTACTGTGAGACGGATATCACCGCCTACAGGTTGCATTGATTTTACGTGCCCGACACTTTCTATAATTCCTGTGAACATATGAACCTCATTTTTATGGTTATAAACCTATGCTATATTTTAGTTTGCGTAGTAAGGGATAACCTGTGGATAAGTATAAAAAATTTTAGATATTACTATTTCATGAGTACCAATTAAGAAGTTATCCACAGTATTTGAATACATAGTACAACTCTGGTAAACGAACACTAATAGACATAAATTACTGATTTTTATGATAATTTATAGCAACTTACCTTTGATTAATTATTTTAGTTCCATGTGAAACAAAGTTATACACAGTTTCATGTGGAACTTTCAAGAGAGCTGCTTTTATCTATATTTATAAACAGTAATGATATTAGCTGTGGATAGATAAGTATTTAGATCGGCAACAAGGTTAGCTTTAAATCAGAGCCTATTTTCTCACAACTTTGATACTCAAAACGTAGTTGCTGCGCTAAAGTCAGCGGAGCACTATCAACCATAGCGCGTGCATGTGCCCCTAAAATACAAGGCGCTTGATAAACAATCAATTCATCGACCAGCTGCTGACTCAAAAAACTACCTGCGACGCTAGCGCCTGCCTCTATTAACACCTCATAGCAATGATGCTCACTCACTAAAGTTTTTAGTAGTTCAATCAAATTGTCATCGCGCCAATACACAGTAGCCATATGGCGACAGAGTCGATAATTTGATCGTGCATTATGGGATAAGCGTTTGCGTCTATCGAGTATGACGATGATAGGAGGCGGAACCTGCTCAGGCGATACCCCCAGCTGATTTGAGCGTACATTAAGCTGCGGGTTATCTTGAATAACTGTCTCGCTACCTGTAATAATGGCACCACTACGTGCTCGCAGCTTTTGTACATCCTCGCGGGCAGCTGGTCCAGTGATCCACTTTGACTCGCCAGTTGCCATCGCGGTACGTCCATCAAGACTAGTAGCGATTTTGAGGCGCACGTAAGGCATTTGCGTACGCATCGCCTTCAAAAATCCTCGATTGAGTGCTTCTGCTTGCTCAGTTAATACACCAACACTGACTTCAATTCTAGCCTCTTTGAGTAGGCGGACACCGCGTCCAGCGACTTGTGGATTGGGATCAAGACCTGCTACAACGACACGCTTAATCCCAGCCTCTATCAGTGCCAAAGCACAAGGCGGCGTGCGCCCCGTATGACTACAAGGCTCTAAAGTAACGTAAGCGGTCGCACCAATCGCTTGCTCGCCTGCATCTTTGAGTGCAAATACCTCAGCGTGAGGCTGTCCTGCCTTGGGGTGATAGCCTTGTCCAACGACCTGCTGTGCTTGCACAATGACGCAGCCTACCGCTGGATTGGGTCTGGTAGTATACAAACCTAGTTTAGCCTGTTCGATAGCGAGCATCATAAAATAGCTATCTTGCGCATTTTGAGCATGGTCTATAGATGACATAAGGGAGTGCTTATTAAGTAAATATGAGTCAACACCAAAAGGTGAAATGATTTTAAGACGCTATCCATTTTCAGAATTAATCATCTGATTTTTCACTAGGGCGAATATTAGCGATTTCTTGATGAAAAGCATCGATATCTTGAAAGTCACGGTAGACGCTAGCGAAGCGTACATAGGCGACATCGTCCAACACTTTAAGCTCGCTCATAATAATCTCACCAAGCACTTTGCTACTGATCTCACGCTCGCCCATTTGCCTAATACGTTTTTCGATACGGCTAATCATCGCCTCTTGCTCATCGATAGTAATAGGACGCTTTTGTAGCGGCAATAAAATAGAGCGGCGCAGTTTTTCATTGTCATAAGGTACGATTTTACTACTAGATTTGATGATACGCGGCATGACTACCTCTACCATCTCAAAGGTAGTAAAGCGCTCTTGACAGCTACTACAAGAGCGGCGGCGGCGTACTTGTGCGCCCTCTGCGGCCAGACGCGAGTCAATAACCTTTGTCTCTGAGGCATTACAATAGGGACAATGCATATCGCTTCCTTGTTAACTCTTTATTAAAAACAGCTATTTACCAATACAAAAACTACCAAATATTTTACCTAGTAGATCATCAGCGCTAAACTCACCTGTGATCTCGCCCAAACTCTGCTGCGCTTGGCGCAGACTTTCAGCGACCAATTCGCCTGCGGTAAATACCGTGAGTTGCTCGTGCGCCTCACTTAAATGTTCAGCCGTTCGCTTTAAGGCATCTAAGTGACGCGTACGAGCGATTAGACTGTTTTCTGGCGGATGAAATCCTACTTTATCACATAGAGCCGTAACTAAAGTATCGATACCAGCACCTGTTTCACATGAAACATTGACCTGCTCGTAACCTATTTCTCGCATGTGCTTATCAGTATCTATAGCCTTTTTTTGATCATCACTAGCATTTAATAAATCGCTTTTGTTGGCAATTATAAGTAAGCGCTTAGCCTCAGGCAGCTTACCAAATAGCTGCTCTGCTAGCTGTAATGGTGTACTTTCACTTACAAGATCACGAGTCACATCGTAGACCATAAGGAGTATATCGGCTTGCTCAATCGCTGTGCGCGCGCGCTCAATCCCTATGCGCTCTACGGTATCCTCAGTGTCCCTTAGACCTGCAGTATCAGTTAGATGTAGCGTCAGACCATTGAGCACCACTGTCTCACTTAGAGTGTCACGAGTTGTGCCTGCGACCTCTGTGACAATAGCGCGCTCCTGCCCTGCCAAGCGATTAAGCAGACTTGACTTGCCAGCATTAGGACGCCCTGCTAGCACCACATGAATACCATCACGCAATAATTGCCCTTGTTTTGCAGTCGCCAAGACTTGCCTAATTCTAGCTTGAGTGTGCTCAAGCTTATCTTGTATGACGCCATCGGATAAAAAATCAACGTCTTCTTCATCAGGGAAATCAATAGCCGCCTCAACGTGCAAACGCAGATGAATGAGCTGCTCTAATAGCTGGTTAATTTTTTGTGAAAACTCACCACTTAGTGAGCGAATAGCGCTACTCGCCGCAGCACTACTAGTCGCATCAATAGCATCAGCAATAGCTTCTGCTTGCACTAGATCCAACTTATCATTGTCAAAGGCGCGATAAGAGAACTCGCCCGCTGTCGCTTGCTGAGCGCCTAGTTCGAACACGCGTGCAAGCAGATGATTTTGTAGTATTACTCCGCCATGACCTTGTAGCTCGATAACATCTTCACCTGTGAACGAATGCGGTGCTTTAAAATACAGCACTAAGCCTTCGTCAATAATACTACCATCCGCTTGATAAAAACGGCAAAAGTGAGCTTGTCGCGGCGTAAAGCTCGTTTTATCTGTAAGCTTGCAGGCTATAGCATAAGCTTTTGGGCCCGATAGCCTAACGATGCCTACTCCCGCGCGGCCGATAGGCGTAGCTATAGCGGCAATGGTCGTAAGTCCTGACTTTTCAGATCGCTCATCAGGCATCAGCGGCGTTACAATAGCATTCACATTGACTCTCACTAGCTAAAATCATCATTATAGACGGCTGCGTGGATACTCACAAAACAAACTTGATATCAGTATCTCTAGCACTAAAAAATAAAACTATAATCATAAAAAAACCACCGCTAAAGCGATGGTTTTTATACCGTACATACAAACTTAGCTCAGCACTTTAACAGTACGGCGCTTTTGCTCTTCTTCAACTTTTTTGTTGACGATATACTGCTGCGTCATACTAAACAAGTTGTTCACTGTCCAGTACAATACCAGACCTGCTGGGAAGAACAACATAAAGGCGGTGAAGATAATAGGTAAAAACTTCATCACTTTAGCTTGCATCGGATCAGCAGGCTGCGGATTAAGCTGCTGCTGAATGAACATCGAGGCACCCATAAGCAGTGGTAAGATGAACCATGGATCCATCGCTGATAGATCTTGAATCCATAGTATCCACGGCGCATGACGCAGCTCAACACTTTCAACCAGCACCCAATACAGTGCCAAGAAAATAGGCATTTGCATGAGTATGGGCAAACACCCTGCCATTGGATTGACTTTTTCTTCTTTATAAATGCCCATCATCTCTTGTGACATCTTCATGCGATCATCGCCATGCTCTTCTTTGAGCGCGGCTAGGCGCGGAGCAAGTGCGCGCATCTTCGCCATAGAGTAGTAGCTCTTATTTGAGAACCACATCAAAGCGATTTTGACCAAGATAGTCAACACAATGATCGACCAACCCCAATTACCAAGTACCTTATGGATACCATCAAGTATGGCGAATAATATCTTAGATATTGGCCAAAGCAAGCCATAGTCAACCGTTTGGTTAAGACCTACAGCGACCTCTTTGAGCTCAGACTGTACTTTTGGTCCAGCATACAAGGTTGCATTTAACGTCACTTGCTTATTTGGGGCGACATTAACTGGCTGACTATTAAAGCCAATAAAATAATCATTGCCTGTTTCGCGAGTAAAGAACTTACCTGTGAAATTCTCAGGCGTCCATGCAGAAACAAAATAATGCTGCACTATCCCTACCCAGCCCTCATCACTGGTTACTGCCAGCTGCTCGCTAAAGTCTTTGAACTTAAGCTTATTATAAGGGTCATCAGGTGTACCCCACGCACCGCCTAAATAGGTAGCCATACTAAGCGCGCCCTTATCAGACATACCAGGGTCTTTACTATCATCACGCTTAAGCTGCGCAAACATCTGTCCTTGCCAGGCAGACGTAGAGGCGTTTTGAATCTGATAGCTGATATCGATAGGGTATTTACCTTGGGTAAAGGTAAAGGTCTTTGTGATCTTAACGCCGTCTTGTTGATAGGTAAGTGGTACAGATAGAGTTTGCTGACCTTCCTCCATCACATAATTATTAGCAGTATGGCTGTAGCTTGCTCGGCCCTCAGCAGTATCGATACCATCTTGACCAATCAAACCTGATTGAGCGACATATATACGATTGCTATTGCTCTCTAATAATACAAAAGGCTCATCGCTATCGAGTGTCGCATCAAACTGCTTAAGCGCTGCATACTCAATATCACCGCCTTCTGGGTTGATTTTAATATCATAGCGATCAGTCGTTACTGTGATAAGAGCGGCGCTATCAGGGGCGGCCGCCACTATACTGTTATCAGCAGGCAGTGTTTGCACTGGAATATCGCCTGCAGCACCAGTCGTTGCAGGAATATCAGCACTCACAGACGTCGTGGCCTCAGAGACAGTATCCACAGCAGGTACATCAGCGTAATCGTCGCGCCACGCTAGTATCAGCAGATAAGCGGTGATCAACATCGCAATGATGATCATCACCCGAAATATCTTTTGCATAAACCTTTCCTAGATTAAAAATTAGGGAGCGAAATGTTGGGACATATGTCATGACTGCTAGATAAGATTATTGCTACTACTGACGCAATGAAATCAGGCAAAAGCAGTCACTGACACAAAATGTGCACTATTTTACTAAAAATCCACTCTAAATGATACCAATAGCCCAAATCATAAATAATAGACCTCTTGCAAAAGTCATAGGTTAAGCTCGGAATTAATGATACCAGCAAACAGCTTCATTCTAAGATCATAGCG
>CANLXO010000016.1 GCA_947495055.1 uncultured Psychrobacter sp.
TGCGCCGTGTCTGGAACACAGCTTTGATAAACTAGCAGCGATCAGCAGTGCCATGGTTGAATGTTCAACACGCCCTAGTATTTGTTATATATTGGGCGCTATTTTACCATGACAAGCGCACCTTTCGCGTTGCCAAATCTACGCTCCACCCTTGTATCCATCGTCAGCATAACCATATATAATGACGGCACACTTAATTGGGTGGTACTAATATTGAAGCGTACTTAAATTAGGTCGTACTTAGTCAGGCAAAGCATACTCAGGTAAAATTAAGCCAAGTAGCGATAGAGCACCCATTTGTTTGCGCTGATTATCGAATATTTCCATAGGTCAAAAATTATGTTATCAAAGATTGTAGGCAGTGTGGTTGGCACCAAAAATGATCGTGAGCTCAAGCGTATGCGCCGCGTGGTTAGCAAAATAAATGCGCACGAGGCGAGCATTCAAGCCTTGTCTGATGAAGAGCTACAACAAAAAACAGAAGAATTTAAAGCGCGATTTTTGAAGGGTGAGAGCTTAGATGCGCTATTGCCTGAAGCGTTTGCGGTCTGCCGTGAGGCATCCTTACGTATCACAGGTATGCGTCACTATGATGTGCAGCTGATCGGTGGTATCACCTTGCACGAAGGCAAAATCGCTGAGATGAAAACCGGTGAGGGTAAAACCTTAATGGCGACTTTGGCCATTTATCTTAACGGTATTAGTGGTAAAGGTGTGCACGTCGTCACGGTCAACGACTACCTAGCTGCCCGTGATGCCGATTTAAACCGTCCCTTGTTTAACTTTTTGGGTCTAAAAGTTGGCGTCATCTACTCACAGCAGCCGCCGCAAGAAAAGGTCGATGCTTATCAAGCTGATATCACTTATGGTACCAATAATGAATACGGTTTTGACTATCTTCGCGATAACATGGTGTTTAGTCTAGGCGAGAAAAAACAACGTCCGTTAAACTTCTGTATTATCGATGAGATCGATTCTATCTTGATCGATGAAGCGCGTACGCCACTGATTATCTCAGGTCAGGCCGAGGACTCCTCACGCATGTATGCGCTGATCAACACGATTATTCCCGTACTGGTTCGCTCAAAAGACGAAGAAGCGAACAAGAACAATGAAGAAGAGGACTTTTGGATTGACGAAAAAAACCGTCAAATTGAGATTAGCGAAAAAGGCTATGAGAAAATTGAGCGCTTTTTAATCGAAGTGGGCGAGCTGGGACCTGAAGAGAGTCTGTATAGTCCAAGTCGTCTGCCGTTACTTGCGCACGTACAAGCCGCTATTCGCGCCCATCATATCTTTGTCAAAAACGTGCATTACATTGTCGATGAAGGCGAGGTAGTCATCGTTGATGAAAACACGGGGCGTACGATGCCTGGTCGCCGCTGGTCAGAGGGTCTGCATCAAGCGGTAGAGGCCAAAGAAAACGTCGAGATTCAAGCAGAGAACCAAACGCTGGCGACGACGACTTTTCAGAATTTTTTCCGCTTGTACGACAAATTATCTGGTATGACAGGTACCGCTGATACTGAGGCGGCAGAATTTAAATCCACTTACGATCTTGATGTTATCGTTATCCCAACCCATAAGCCGATTGCGCGGGTGGATATGGATGATCAGATATTTTTGACCAAACTGGGTAAGTATCAAGGCATTATCCGTGAGATTAAAGGCATTCAAGAAAAAGGCGCGCCAGTACTGGTCGGTACGGCAACGATTGAGGCCAGTGAAGAGTTGTCCTACTTGCTTGATCAAGAAGGCGTCAAACACAACGTTCTAAACGCCAAGCAGCATGAGCGCGAAGCTGAAATCATCGCGCAGGCAGGTAGTCCTAAGTCGGTCACTATCGCGACCAACATGGCAGGTCGTGGTACTGATATTATCTTGGGCGGTAACTGGCAGTCGTTTATTGAGGACATCGACAATGTCAGCCCTGATGAGATGAAACGTCTAAAAGAGCAGTGGCAGGTCAAGCACGATCAAGTGGTCGCAGCAGGCGGCTTGCATATTGTAGGTTCAGAGCGCCACGAATCGCGCCGTATCGATAACCAGCTGCGAGGCCGTGCCGGTCGTCAAGGAGATCCTGGCATGTCACGTTTCTTCTTATCGCTTGAGGATGATCTGATGCGTATCTTCGCAGGCGATCGCGTGGTCAACATGATGAAGGCTATGGGCCTCAAAGAAGATGAAGCCATCGAGCATAAGATGGTGTCAAAATCTATTGAAAATGCTCAAGGTAAGGTTGAGAGCCGCGATTTTGATGCGCGTAAAAACTTGCTTAAATACGATGATGTCGCCAACGAGCAACGTAAAGTTATCTATAGTCAGCGTGATGATTTGCTTGCAGATATGGACTTGCAAGAGGCGATTGAAGCGATGCATTACGACGTATACAACGCTATGATCAGTCAGTTCATTCCGCCAGAATCTATTGATGATCAGTGGAATATTGACGGGCTTGAGGATGAGCTTGAAGATGAGTTCAAACTCTATATGCCGATCAACGACTGGCTTGATGAAGATCGCCGCCTTGATGAAGAGGCATTACGTGAAAAAATCATTCAAACTGCGCTGGATCATTACCGTGGTCGACGCGCGCAAATGGGCGAGCAAAGCGCCGCTCAGCTTGAGCGTCACTTTATGCTTCAAAGCTTGGATAAGCATTGGAAAGAGCATCTAACGCAAATGGATCAGCTGCGCAAAGGCATTCATCTGCGTGGTTATGCACAAAAAAATCCAGAGCAAGAGTATAAGCGAGAATCGTTTGAGCTGTTTCAAATGATGCTAGGGGCGATCAAATCTGAGACCGTACAAGACTTATCACGTGTCCATATCCCAACCAAAGAGGAGCTTGAGGCACTAGAGGCGCAAAAGCGGGCGGACGCTGAACGCATGCAGATGCAGTTTGAGCACGATGACGCAGGCGGCATCGGTGGCGGTGAGCGCAGAGCGACCAATGAGCAAAATCAGGTCAATCAAGGCGCACGCGCCAATGGTCAAATGCGCGTCAATCTAGGCGGTACTGCGGCGGCTGGTGTCAGTGCTGGTGCTGTAAGCAGTGCTGAGGCAGAGCCAAATCCTTATGCAGGTATGAATGTTAGTCGTAATGCGCCTTGTCCTTGCGGCTCAGGTCTCAAATATAAGCAATGTCATGGCAAGATTTGATCGCCCCTTGCTTGGGTGATACGGTCTGTTCAGTTGACATGTTCTGATTGTTATTTGAACGAGAATGGCTGTTTATTAGTGCCCATCATTTTATTAGTGCCTATCATTTTAATAGTGTCTATAGTTTATTAGCTATGGGCATTTTGCGTTTTGCAATAGCTATAAATTACAAGGATCAAAGAGCATTCGTGCTTTTGAAACATAATCTTTGTATTTATTACTTACAAATTGCGTATAGGCGTAGATATGCGGACACGCTATAGTATTTAGCATACAAAATCAGGAGCAAATCATGAAGTTTCAGTCATTAAAAAAGAGCCGTACCTCCTTTGTTGTCACAGGTTTATTAGCAGCTATGCTAAGTCTCAGTGCTTGCCAGCAAGGTCCTGAGCCTGAGCCAAGTTTAGAGGACGCTATTAGCGAAGAGCAGGCAGCTCCTATGTCCGCAGAACCTGCTGAGCCAAGCGATGCGGTCGTTGCAGATGCTACTTTGAATGAAGTAGAAGGGGATACAGTAGCAACGGTTGATGACAATATCATGCAAAGAACATACCTATGTGCTCCTACGCTAAAGGTTGAAGCGACCTATCTAGAAGAAGACAATCAAGTGGTGTTAGGGACAGACAAGGGCACAGTGACACTAAACAAAACTAATGAAGGCACCAATCCTGAAGCCTATGAAGTTAGTACAGATCTAAGTGGCAATCAGGGTTATACCCAGTGGCGTACTGCTCACCAGACCCGTGAAACCGGTGTGCTGCGCACCAACAGTAGCAGTGATGAAGCGAGCATCGATACTTACGAGTGTAATGACTCTGAATAAAACGAACTATCTTTAACCAATAAAAAAGCAACGTCTCGTTGCTTTTTTTGTGCGCAGGTTTAAATTTGTGCGCAGGTTTAAATAAGTAATTTACGACGACTTATGATTAACACGTGAACTCTCATGCGCCAAAAACCCTTCTTCAGTGACATCTAGCTCTTCATGCTTAAGCTCAACCTGAATATTGTCAGTATGCGTATGAATGGTCTTTTTGACGTCTACTTCTTGGATTGCATAAGTGTCTTTGGTAATCGTTGCCACCTGACGAGAGATTATAATCTCAGTGGGCGCGTCACCGAGCTCCACTTGTGTGCCATTGATCGTAATGACCGCCTTACTATTTAATGAAGGCTCAACGTGGCGCAATATATCTTTGTCATCATAACTGCCTGATAGCAAGTCTTGGCTTTGCGCGTCATGATGTTGAGTCTCGATAGTGATGTACTCTTCAACCAGCTCAATAGGGACATCGATAGTTTTGGTACGAGTGTGCTTAGTCACGGTAACTTTGCCAACATCCAGACGCTCTTTGTTGACGACTGGGCGCTCCTCTAACAGCTCTAAATGACCAACGCCTTGTCTAACGACTGCATCATCTTGCGTATCTAAAACATCGTTTTGATCTGTATATTGATCATTTATAGCAGGATCAGCTGCATCGTTTATTTGTCCAGTTTTACTATTGTTATTGTCCATAGTCGTAGTCCTTGTTGAGTAATAATTTATATCGTCGTTAGTAGTTACTACTATACCTTAGATTTGGTTGTATTCTTTGGCACAAAAAAGGCCAGAGACAAGCTCTGACCTTAATGACTAAGTAAATATACTTAGCTGCTTATTATTATAGTTTATAACGATAGAACTATAATTATTCTGCGTATTACATGCCACGAGCACGGCGTACATCATCAGCAGTAACGTCATTGCCTTCGTACAAGTTACCTTTGCCGTCTACAACATTACCGTCACGGTCAATGTCTAGCTCTTCACGCTGAATAGTTTCAACGATAGTTTCTGTATGACGCTCAGTCGTTTTACCAACGTTAACTTCTTCAGTAACATAAGTCTCTTTACCAACGCGAGCACGCTCAGCTTCTAGCTCTACAGCGATAGTCTCTGTTGTACCAGTCTCACCGATACGGCGATCTGTTGGACGATCTACGTTAGTGCGTTCGATATGAGCATGCTCTTCTTCTAGCTCTACGTCAACGTTACGCTCTTCAGTCACAACATGCTTACCGACTTTAACTAGACCTGCTACGATACGGTCTTTATTGACTGTCAAACGCTCTTCTAATAGCTCTAGAGTGTCTGGAGCATTGTAAGCCGTTTCATTTATTTCCATACGCTCTTCGGTAGGAATGGTGTCTGCAACAAATGCTTGACGATCTTTCTCGTTTTGCTCTTTATAGCTATACTGATAGTCATGATCATAAACTTCCATAGCTTCAACTTGAGATTTCGTTAAGCTATCGAAAAAGACATCATCACCAACGATACGAGCTAAACCTGCTGGAATTAATACTTCTTTTGAGCTAAACCAACCGCCTACATCAGCAATTAAGTAGCGAATGCGACCCGTAGTATCTTCTACTAGAGCACCGTCGATTTTACCAATCTTTTCTTCATTGACGCCGTAGGCTGTTTTGCCTGTTGGGTCATAGTAATCATCACCGATGACGTCACGATGGGTTGCTTGAATATCTTGTAAACGAATTAGTTGGCTCATTATTATCTTCCTTTAGTATGAGTGATTAAATTAAAGTGTGCTGATAGCTTTAGTACTAAAATTAGTCATAAGCTAAAAACATCAATATATACCTGCTGTTAATGCTTACCGTTTTATTAAATACGATAATAGCAGTATGGTTTTTCTTATCTTTATTGCTAATTGGCTGATAAATAATGCGATATATTAGATGTACAAAATAACGTAACTCTAATAGGTCAGCCTCTGCATCAACCTGTAAATAGAGTACCAATAGGCCTAAGCTTATGATATATAAATGAAGTAGCAAAGTGTGCACTCAAGGTAAAAGCGTGTAATAGGCTGTAAAAGCTATAACAAGGTTAGGGTATAAATTAACGCTTTTTTACAACAATAGACAAATGCAAGTATTCTGAGGAGTTTGACCACAAAAAACCGCATGAGCTTATAGCCCATGCGGTTTTTAATTTGACATTAAATTTTAAAGTAGCTTACGTTATGCCATTTCGATAGCGACTGCAACAGACTCACCACCGCCAATACATAAAGTAGCGACGCCTTTTTTGCCGCCAGTACGTTTTAGAGAATTGATAAGTGTTACTAAGATACGTGCTCCTGATGATCCTACAGGGTGACCAAGTGCACAAGCGCCGCCTTCAATGTTAACCTTGGCATGGTCAAGATTGAACTCGTCCATAGTGGCCATCGTCACCATAGCAAAGGCTTCATTGATCTCCCAAAGATCGACATCTTCAACGCTCCAGCCAGCCTTTGGTAGTAGATTTTTAATTGCGCCGATATTTGCGATAGTAAATTCACTCGGATGGCGTGAGTGAGAAGCGGTCGCTACAATACGAGCTTGAAAGTCTAAACCTTCAGATTGCGCTTGTGACTCTTTCATTAGCACCACAGCTGCCGCACCGTCTGAGATAGAGCTTGAGTTAGCGGCGGTAATCGTACCATCTTTAGCAAAGGCAGGGCGCAAGGTAGGAATACGTTCTGCATTGGCAAGACCTGGCTCTTCATCGGTATCGACCGTTTGCTCGCCTTTACGGGTCTCAAAAGTCACTGGCGTGATCTCATCTTTAAAATGACCGTCTTTAATGGCTGTAAGCGCGCGATTGAGCGATTCAATAGCAAATTCATCCATCTGCTCACGAGTATAGCCTTTCTCATTTGCCATTTCTTGCGCAAAATGTCCCATCAATTTGCCCGTTTCAGCATCTTCTAGGCCATCGATAAAGATATGATCTTTGACTTCTTTATGCCCCATACGATAGCCGCTACGAGATCCAGACATGACATAGGGCGCATTCGTCATTGATTCAAGACCGCCTGCAACTGCAATATCGATACTGCCAGCCTTGATACCATCATGCGCCTGCATGACTGCTTTTAGACCAGATCCACATAGCTTGTTAATAGTAATGGCACCAGTAGCATCAGGTAGACCTGCTTTGCGCATCGCTTGACGAGCAGGGCCTTGACCCAAACCTGCGCTTAGAATACAACCCATGATGACTTCATCAACTTTATCAGGGCTAATACCAGCACGCTCAACCGCCGCTTTGATGACAGCTGCGCCTAGATCTGGAGCGCTTACGTCTTTTAATGCGCCTTGAAAACCGCCCATTGGGGTGCGCGCACCGTTTACAATTACAATCGAGTCATTTGACATTTTATTTATCCTATACTTATTTTATTAAAAAAACGGTACCATTATAATGCGTACCGCTTGAGTGTAAATCAAGTAAGCTGACTATCTAGTGGGCTAAATGGTACTGGTCTTGACCAAAAGCCTCAGCCACAAAACTAATTTAATTATTTATGATAATTCATCAAGGCGAATACGAACCACTTTATCTGTGATAGATTCAAGCTGTTCTATTTTTTCAATCGCGACGTTCATTTGCGACTCAACGACAGGCAAAGTCAAGATGATAACAGGCACTTGACCTAACTTATGCGCAGGCTTTTGCAAGATAGCATCGATATTAATACCAGCATCACTAAGTATGCGAGTGATATCGGCCAACACGCCTGGGTGATCAAAAGCATGGACACGCAAGTAGTAGCCTGTTGTCATCTGCTCTGCACGTAGTATTGTCGTATCAGAGAGCTGTTCTGGAATAAAGGCCAAATGCGGAACATATTGGCTGTTGTTAGCGCTATTTGAGTCATCATTACTGCCCAAAACGCGTACCAAATCCATAACGTCTGCCATTACCGCAGAGGCTGTCGCGCCTGCGCCTGCGCCATCACCACAGTACAAGGTTTGCCCCAGCGGATGCGAGTTGACTAGCACGGCGTTTTTGACGCCATTGACATTGGCAAGTAAGGCATCTTGTGGAATGAGCGTTGGGTGTACGCGCAGCTCAATACCAGCATTGTCTTCATCTGCATTGCCCTGACTTGCATTGTCTTGCTCGCCTGTACGGCGTACTGCAAAACCTAAATGTTTGATACGGTAACCGAGCTCTTCGGCGTAATTAACATCTTGTAAGGTGATACCTGTGATGCCCTCACAGTATACTTTGTCAAACTGTAGCGGAATACCAAAGGCGATGGAGGCAAGTAGCGCCAATTTGTGCGCAGCATCGATACCTTCAACATCAAAAGTCGGATCCGCTTCTGCATAACCTAGTGCTTGTGCCTCTGCTAATACGTCATCAAAGGGGCGGCCCTTATCGCGCATTTCAGTCATAATAAAGTTGCCTGTACCATTGATGATACCTGCAAGCCAATCTACTCTATTAGCGGCGAGTGCCTCGCGCATAACTTTGATAATCGGTATACCGCCTGCGACTGCGGCTTCATAAGCGACATGTACGCCGTTTGCTTCTGCTAAAGCAAAAATCTCGTTGCCGTGTTCTGCGAGCAGCGCCTTGTTAGCGGTCACTACATGCTTGCCGTTTTTGATCGCATGCATAATGACGTCTTTGGCAAGGGTAGTACCGCCGATGAGCTCTATGACGATATCAACATTATCGCTACTAGCGACCGTCATCAGATCAGCATTTTGCGTAATGCTGCTATCTATATCATCACGCTGACGGCGCGTACCGACCTCGGTAATAATAATGTCGCGACCGCTGCGGCGTTTAAGCTCGTTTAGGTTGTCGTTGATTAGGTGGACTACGCCAGTGCCTACAGTCCCTAGGCCAAGTATCGCTAATTTGATGGGTTTACTCACAGTATCCTCAAGAGGTAGGTTTAGGTTATTGAACAGAACTAAATAATGCTACTAAAAAAAGTATTATTTTAGCGCGATTAGCGGCTCTATCGTATCATACCGACGAGCGCTAATAACGCCTATTGTATACCATTTATAGATGATGATTAATTGGCAGCGGCAACCGCTTGCGCTAACTGATCGGCGGGCAAGTAGCCACCCACTTGTTGACCTGATTCGGTAAAGATAGCGGGTGTTCCGCGTACGCCAAGTCTTGCGCCAAGTGCCATTTGATCGGCTACAGGGTTAGTACAGCTTGGCGCTTGTACATTAGCGCCCATCTTTGCCTGATTCATTGCCGCTTTGCGATCTTGACTACACCATACAGACTCCATCTTGGGGACTGACTCCTGACTACGCGGCCATGCTAGGTAGCGCACCTCAATACCGCGCGCATTGATATCTGCCATCTCTTCATGTAGCTTGCGGCAATAGCCACAATCAGCGTCAGTAAAAGCATAAACGACAGATTTTGTCTCCCCAGTAGCAGGGAATATAACCATATCTTTTTTATCGACTGCGGCTAATGCCTGTTTTGCTGAATTGGCAATGAGAGCGCCGCTAATGTCGATAGGTTCAGCGCCGCCCACAGCGACAATCTGCCCTTGAATGATATGCTTGCCCGCCTTATCGGTAAAAAATGCTGGCAAGCCTTCAGCTGTCACCCAATAGATGTCGTCCATATCTGTAGGGATAGCCGATATAATAGTGCCTTCGATACCAGAGGTCTGTAAGTTGCTTTGTAGTGCTTGCACGACTGAGGCGTCGCTATCGGTTGCAATAGGCGTTTGACTCTCTTGCGCTTGTGCGCTACTAATGATGCTAGAATTACTAGCAGTATCAGCCGTATTGTTTGAACAACCCGTGATAGCGACTGTCAAAAGCGCCGCCACCATAGCGGCAGGTAGCTTTTTTTGAGCAAAAGATTTTTGAGTCATAGATGGCTTAGCTTTGATAAGAGTTGATAAAGAAAATAGGCTCATAGAGGTGTCCTGTAGGTCTATAGACCTAGGCGATTAAGTATAAAACAATCGTAAATAGTTATGAGAACAAGAGGTTGCAGCGATTATTACAGCCGCCCCAATACTTGTAAAAGACAGCGCTTGCAAAAAACAAAATAGAGGGAATATATTAGCATAATTTAATCTATTGAAACTAAAGGCTATTGTACTTTGCCTGCAAGTATCGTACCCAGTGTCTCGCTTTAGTTACAGCAATTAGATACATTTATACTATGTCATATCGCTTTGTGCCTAGGTAATCTGTTGCAAACAGCGATGTGGTTGTAGTACAAAGGATTAAAAAGCACCATATCAGTAAAAGTGTATGTCGTGAGTGTTGCGCTGCTACAGCACTTTTAATTCTAATCTAACTCTCATATTTTAAGGAACGTCCATGGCAGGTGCCAGTTTACTAACTCTTCTCGATGATATTAGCGTGATATTGGATGATGTGTCAGTCATGACAAAGGTCGCTGCCAAAAAAACCGCTGGCGTATTGGGCGATGATCTGGCACTTAACGCAGAGCAGGTCAGCGGCGTCAAAGCAAACCGCGAGTTGCCAGTTATTTGGGCGGTGGCAAAAGGCTCCTTTATCAATAAGCTGATTTTGGTGCCTGCTGCCCTCTTAATCAGTGCTATTTATCCGCCGTTGGTGACCTTTTTGCTGATGTGTGGCGGTCTATTCTTGGTCTATGAAGGCGCTGAAAAAGTTATTCATAGGTTTTGGCCCCATGCCCTGCCGCATGATGAGGAGCACGAAGCACGGCTCGCTGCTAATGCGGATGAAACCGTTGATCTGGTCGCTTTTGAAAAACAAAAGATCAAAGGCGCTATACGTACAGATTTTATTTTGTCAGCTGAGATTATCGTCATCGCTTTGGGCTCTGCTGCTGGTGCCACGTTGTTGCAGCAAAGCTTGGTGCTGTCTATTCTCGCAGTTGCGATTACAATAGGTATCTATGGCCTAGTAGCTGGTATCGTCAAAATAGACGATGCAGGCTTGCACTTAATGGAGCAAGAAGGCGCGTTCAAACAAAAACTTGGCAAAATTATGTTTGCCGCTGCACCAAAACTTATGAAGTTTTTGTCGATTGCAGGTACGCTAGCTATGTTCTTGGTTGGTGGTGGCATCTTAGTTCATGGTATTGATTTTCTGCATCATGGCGTAGAGGATTTGGCACACTTGACGGGTATATTTGAGAGCGTAACGACCGCATTATTAAATGGTGTTATCGGCTTTATCATCGGTGCTATCATTGTTGCTATCTTTACTATTATCGGTAAAATTCGCGGTGGTGATAAGTCGGCGGCTCATTGATTATGATTAGATTTTAGACGTTTTTATCGTAGTAGAGTATAAAAAGCCCCAAAACTCATATGAGCTTTGGGGCTTTGGTTTGTCAGTTAACGATTAGCTTGTGCTATCGTTATCATCTGAGCGCTCCTCGTTTGAGTTATTAGCGTCCGCTTGTTCTGCCTGCGTCGGCTTTTTGTGCTCCGTTTTAGGCTTACGCGTGCGAGCCTTTGGCACCTTTGGTGTCGTCAGATTAAACATACCTGTTTGCGGTAGTAGTTGCTCAGCTACGTTTTCGATCATGTTTTTGTAGCTGGCGATCGTCGTCTTTGATTTGCTTGCTTGCGCATCATCGTTAGCTGCGTCACTAGAGTCGGCTGCGTCTTGCGCCTCATCAGTCTGACTATGATCTGCATCTGTCAGTAGTGCCTGCTCGCTATCTGTCGTCACATCATCTGCCTGCTCTTGACTACTCAGCGCACTCGCCGCAACCTCATCTGCCTCTACAGTCTGCTTAGCTTCAGTCTGCGCTGTATCAGCTTGCGCTGATTTTGATGACTCGCTATCAGTAGAAGTGTCTGCCTGATAGTCTGGATGCTGGCCACGGGGATCATTGCTGGCACGTTTACCAATAGCTTTAGGCGCTGCTTGTGTCTTGCCTTGAGCAGCTGCAAACTGACTGACAGCCTGGGTCATTGCCTCAAAACGCGCTAAGTAATCAGCGCTTAGAGGCTCATAACCATAATTGCTAAAGTCAAAGTCAGCATCGATAGCTTCAGACTTGTTATCAGCACCTTGTTGTTCAGTACCTTGTTGCCCAGTACTCTGCTGCTCAGCGACAGGCTGCGCTTTGGCTTTGTGTAGCGCAATTGCTTCGATAAAGCACTGAATCACGCCATCCTCAGCCAAACGCGACTCAGCTTTTGGTAGCAGCGCATGAATAAATCGACCAACCGTACCGCTGATGGTTGATGTAGCAGCAGGAGTATTGACTTGCATGTCTGCTGGTTTTGTAGACTCTGCCTGCTGGCGACGTACAACACGTGGGTCGTTGCTAGCTTGACCGAACTTATTAGCCGTGACGTAACGCGCAGCAAAAAGGTCCTCACGGTCAAAGTCAAGCGTGCTACTGGTTTTGTCTTCTGTAGTAGCCTTGTTGTCATCTGCATCCGACTCATCTGGCGTTTGCGCTGCTTTAGATACTGACTCTTTCGGTGCAGACTTAGTAGCCTCTGCATCCGACGGATTATCAGCGTGATCAGTAGCATTGCTATCAGACTTCTGATCGCGATTTGTATCTTCGCGATTGCTCTCATCGGCGGGCGCTTTGCCTTTGACTTGATTATCATCAGCTTCGTTAGCTGTAGTCGATTGCTCTACCGTCTTTGACTTACTATCATCTAAGGATAAATGAACGACCTCTGGCGTCTTTAACTTAACAGGTGACTCATTGATCTGCAAAGTCACCTCATTTGGGTCTTGATGGTCACTTTTACTGCGCGCCTGACCAGATGTTTTACTCTCAGATCTTTGAGTTTGCTGGGCCGCGTCAGCGCTTAGCGTTTCACCGCGTTCAAGATTACCACGTGAGCCGCGCTGGCTGTGCGACTTGCGTTTACTGCGCGTTTGCTCATCAGAGTTACCCTCTTTTTGTTCTGCATTTGAGCGCTCGTTTTGGTTTTGACGAGTGCTAGTGCTTTGACGGCTATTGCGATTGCTGCCACGACGATTGTCTTGACGCTTAGTTTGAGTATTGTCGTCATGAGCGCTGTCAGCTTGATTGCTGTTACTGTCATTATCGCTTGTGTCATCACGCGAGTCTTTTCTTTGGCGTGGTTTTGATGATCTTGACTTGCGCGTTTTGCGGCGGCGTCTATCATCACTGCTCTCATCATCGCGGTCACTGTCAGAGCGACGCGCTTGCTGAGATTTATGATTATTATCAGTCTGTGACTCAGGCGCCTCTTTGCTATTTAGAGCCTCGTTGTCAACTTGACCAAAAGCGCCTCGACTTTGCGCGCCTGTGTTAACGATAGCTTCGATCGCTTCGGCTGCATCGCGGCTACTGACACTACGCGTAGTCTGTGCTTGCGGCGCTTGTGAGAACAGGTTTGATAACCAAGCAACGGCTTGCGGCTGGGCGGCTACGGCGACATTGCTTGCTTGTTCAGTTGGCGCTACTTGAGCACTAGTTTGATGATTTGCTACTGGCGCGTGGTTGCTTTTGCCGCGATGATCATTGCTACGCTGGGCGGCGCTATCTTGAGTCGCACTTTGATTATTGATGCGCTGATTTGCTGATCCACCTGAGGGTTGGCGTACTTGCTCATTAGTCGGCGTGGTTGGCTTTTGCGCACTTGGAGCGCTTGATGATGCTCGCGGCTGGCGAGTAGGCTGCTGCTCTGGACGCGCTGAATCAGCGGTTTGCCAATCAACATCGTAGCCCAAATCACTGTGCTCTTGCTGCTGCGTATCAGTGATGCGCTCATAGCTTGAGGGCGCAAAACCGTCGCGGTTAAAGTGCAATTTAAAGTTTGGCGACTCAAGGTGGGCATGTGGCAAAATCGTAATGCGCGTACCGCTATCTTGCTCAAGATAGACTAAGCTATCGCGCTTCTCGTTGAGCAAAAAGGCGGCGATATCTGTTGGCACTTCAGCTTGTACTTCGCCTTGACGCTCTTTTAGGGCGATTTGCTCAATTTGGCGCATAATAGAGAGCGATAATGAACGCAAGTCACGAATCATACCATTGCCATGACAGCGCGGGCAGATATAACCTGTTGATTCCTCTAGCGAGGGACGCAAGCGCTGGCGGCTCATCTCCATCAAACCGAACTTGGAGATCTCCCCAAACTGAACACGGGCGCGATCGTATTTGGTCGCGTCAATCAGACGTTTTTCGACTTCTTTTTGGTTCTTGTTGTCATTCATATCGATAAAATCAATGACAATAAGGCCACCCATATCGCGCAGGCGCAATTGACGAGCAATCTCGTCAGCGGCTTCTAGGTTGGTATGAAAAGCGGTTTCAGAGACATCAGCACCTTTGGTCGACTTAGCTGAGTTGATATCGATAGAGACCAAAGCTTCGGTTTGATCGATAACAATAGAGCCACCAGAGGGCAGACGTACTTCGCGCTGATAGGCGGTTTCAATTTGTTTTTCGATATTAAAGCGTGAGAACATCGGCTCATAATCGGTATATTTGCGCAGTTTCTCCGCCTGTTTAGGCATAACCGCATCAATAAAACCCGCCGCTTCAATGTAAGCGTTTTCGTTATCGATCCAAATCTCAGTGATATCATCGCGCAGATAATCACGAACCGCACGCGTGACGACGCCTGCTTCTTGATGTACCAGGCGCGGTGACGGATACTTCTGATTTTGTTCTTGAATGGCTTGCCAGATATTGAGCAGATGGTTCAAATCATGTTGCAGATCTTCTTGCGTCTTGCCGATACCTGCCGTGCGTATAATAACGCTCATGCCTTTTGGCAAATCAAGATTGCTGAGCATACGCTTCATATCTTCACGAAGCTTTCCTGAGATTTGACGTGAGATACCGCCGCCACGTGGATTGTTCGGCATTAATACCAAGTAGCGACCAGCAAGTGATACGTAAGTCGATAGCGCAGCGCCTTTATTACCGCGCTCTTCTTTTTCAACTTGTACGATCAGCTCATCGCCTTCTTTGATGAGTTTTTTGATGTTTTCATCACGTGGATTACCGCTTAAATACTCGCTTGAGATTTCACGAATCGGCAAAAATCCTTGACGCTGTGAGCCGTATTCGACAAACACAGCTTCTAGTGACGGCTCAACGCGAGTCACATGACCTTTATAGATGTTAGATTTTTTTTGTTCGCGGGTACGGTTTTCTAGATCAAAATCATACAGATGATTGCCTTTACATAGGGCAACACGAATCTCTTCGTTTTGAGTGGCGTTGATTAAAATGCGTTTCATATTTATATCCTATGAGGACGCACAGTAACGACAATATACAGATAAGCTCAGTGGCAAGTGCGATTAATTATCGCGATGATAGACGTTAGATTGTAGAGCAGTAAAACCTATTGGGTAATTACGCTGGTCTTAAAATGCAGACCTAAGCGGAGCACAACGTTATTGATTGGCGCTTTATACAGAGATTATAAAGTGTGAGTCTATAATTTGTCTGTCTGTTATACCGCCTGTAGGGCTATAAATATCTCGCTCATTTGAGCGCTATAATCAGTTGGGCATAACAGCTGATAATTTTTTGCATGTGTTGTTAGCAGATGCAGTACATACTGGTTGTCAATCAATATGTCGGTAATAAAACATAATAGCGCTACTTGATACTTTTAATACTAAAGGTCATTAAGTAATGCTGTTAAAGGAGTTATCAGGAAGTACCAGTAATAAAAATCAATAGTTTTAGTTGTTCTGTCGCGCTAAGGGTCGTAAATCCTTGAGACTCAGCGTTAACTTCTATAGGGTTATCTATTATTCTTACGAATAAAATATCCATCAAAGGCAGTTGGGCGACTCTCTATAGCTTTGCTATTATCAGCGGGGCGTACTTGGCAAACAAAATAAAAGTCTTTGAGACTAAGCTTGGGTTTAAAACTAAGCTTGGGATAGGAGGGTTGTCACTATCTACTATCAAATATGTTTGACCGCCAATACGTAGGCAGCTAAAGAGTAATCGCTTATCTGCTTAAACTTGCTCAACTGCGCCGCTTAATTGATCAAATATCAAAGGCTTGTAAGGCCATAAAATATATCAAAGTGTCGTTATGCGCGCGTTAAGTAAAAAAAGGGTGTCACGGTTGTCTTTTAAAAGCGGATGAGACGCGTAACGTTACCGTAATTAGCGCTCAACATGCTAAACTATAACAAATCTTTGTGTAAACACCTAACTAAAAATGACAAATCAAGTAATGACAGACAACGACACTCTTCATAAAGCTCCTGCTATCTTCAATAGCAAAACTCGCCCGCAAAGCGCAGATGATGAGATTGGCAACTTTGAAAAAGTAAATTATCTTGAGGTGACGCGTCATCAGCACGATCAGCGTTTGGATAATTTTTTGTTAAACCGTCTCAAAGGTCTACCCAAATCGCATATCTATAAAATGATTCGCTCCGATGAGATTCGTGTCAATAACAAGCGCTGCAAGGCGCATGATAGATTACAGCGTGAGGACGTGGTACGTATCGCTCCTGTACAGCTAGCGACCCGCGAGAAGCCTATTATCAGTATCGAATTTGCCAATAGCTTGCTGGCACGTGTGGTGTATGAAGATGAGGGCCTGATTGTACTGAACAAGCCCTCAGGCATTGCAGTTCACGGCGGTAGCGGACTCAACTTTGGCGTTATTGAGGCCATGCGCGAGGTTACGGGCAAAAAATATTTAGAGCTGATCCATCGTATCGACAAAGATACCTCAGGTCTGCTGATGATTTCCAAAAAACGCTCAACGCTTAAAACCTTGCAACAGCATTTGGTGGACAAAACCATTCAAAAGCATTATTTGTGCCTAGCAAAAGGTCAGCCTGCGATGAGTGAGCAGCGTATTGATGCGCCATTGCTGCGCTATACGGTGGCAAGTGGCGAGCGCCGCGTCAAGGTCGACGCGCAAGATGAGCTAGCCAAAGAGAGTCAAACGGACATCAACGTTCACGCGCGCTTTACCCTGAACAATCAGCCAGTAAGCTTAATAGAAGCTAAGCCGCTGACTGGACGCACGCACCAGATACGTGTGCACCTAGCGCATATCGGTCATGCGATCTTGGGCGATGATAAATACAACGTCCATGACAAATCAGGCGTACACCGTCTGTGCTTGCATGCTTGGCGCTTGGACATTCCAGGCTATAAGACTATCACTGCGCCGCTTCCTGAAGAGATGCTTGCTTTGGTACCTGATAACCAGACATTACCACAATAATCAGGCGAGCAAGACGACTCACACCAAAATCAATAATGGCTTGCTCACTATACGGACAAGCCATTTTTATAGGCTATAAAGGGTAGTTATGAATAACGCTACAACGCAGACTGCACCGCTATCAGTAGCCAATGACCCCTCAGACAAATCTTTGATAATCTTTGATTGGGATGGCACTTTGATGGACTCAATAGGGCTTATCGTTACCTCTATGCATGTTGCAGGAGAGGCGCACGGATTTGATACCACAGATGACGCTGTAAAGGATATCATCGGTTTAAGCTTAACTAAGGGTATTGAAATCTTATACCCGCAAGCGACTGATACGCAAAAACAATCTATCGAGCACCGTTACGCTGAGTACTATATCGCCAACAGCCATAAAACGCCGCTCTTTGCGCCTATAGAGGCTATGCTAAAAACATTGTGCCAGCGCGGCAAAACGCTTGCTGTAGCAACAGGCAAAAAACGTCAGGGGCTTGATAGGGTGCTAAATGCGTCAAACAGTCAGCACTACTTTGCGATTACGCGCGGCGCGGACGAGTCAGGATCTAAACCTGATCCACAAATGCTTAACGATATTTTGATGCATACCCAGCAGCAGGTAGCTGATGCGGTGTTTATCGGTGATAGTATCCATGATATCCAAATGGCTAATGCGCTTGGCATGATGAGTATTGCGGTCAACTACGGTGCCGCATCCAGCGACACTCTTGCTGAGCAAAATCCAACCTATCAAGTTGACTCACCGCAGGCATTGGTTGCGCTTTTATACGGATAACCTTATTAACTAAAAAATCTTAACCAAAATAGGGGTTATCGTTAATAGCGATAACCCCTTTTTATTATCTACATGATGAACTATAGTTTTACTTGGCATATAGCTTTACTTGGCATCTGGCTGTTGTTCAATCGTGCCTTCACTATCCAAGAGCGCTGTATCATCAGCTTTGGTAGGGTATTCAAGGACATTATCCTTGCCCAGCTTGTACTCATACCAGTGTCCCATTACCCCTGCTAATTCATCAAGGCCTTCTTTTCTAAGGGCGGAGAACAGCTGAATAGTACAATCAAGCCCCAACTCTTTTAGCCTTTTGCGAGTATTGAGTAAGGCGTTTTTAGAAGCGCCGTATTTAAATTTATCCGCCTTAGTGAGTAAAATGTGTACTGGCAACTCGCCGTCTTTGGCCCAGTGCAGCATCTGCTCATCAAAGAACTTGAGCGGGTGGCGAATATCACTCATCAACACCAAGCCTGCCAAACTAGAGCGCGATACTAAGTACTCCTCAAGCTCTACTTGCCACTCTTTTTTCATCTCAAGCGGCACCGCAGCATAGCCATAGCCTGGCAAATCAACCAGACGGGTATGCGTATCACCAATACTAAAAAAATTAATCATCTGCGTGCGTCCAGGTGTTTTAGACGAGCGTGCCAGCTGCCGCTGATTGGTCAAGGCATTGATCGCTGATGATTTACCGGCGTTTGAGCGCCCAGCAAAAGCCACTTCAAAGCCCTCATCAGGAGGGCACAGACGAAAGGTAGGCGCTGAGGTCATAAACTCAGTCTGCTGGATACGCTGGCGAGATTTGGTATTGAATGCTGCATTTTCGGCAGCGACATCATTGAACGGGGTACTCATAAGTGACTCGTTACTCTAAAAATAAAATTTGGGTTATCTGAGTTTAAACACCAGATAAATTATAAGTGCAGCATAACATTAAACTAGATAATGCCTTCAAAATTATTTTGGGTAGGGTAATAAGTCCATTTGAGATTTACCAAAGCCAAACTTGATAAACCTACTTAATGTCGACATATATGGTTACAATGATAGTTGAGAGCTTATAGAGCAATAAAGGAGGTGTTCCATGTATGCATTCACCACACTTTTAATTAAATCATTAACCCAACTCAAACGCGTGCTCATAGGGAGTAGTGCTATCGTCATACTTAGTTTGAGCGCAGCAACAACGGTTCAGGCTGCTGATGTAGAGGCTATCTACAACGACTCGTGCGCGGCGTGTCATGATAGTGGCGCCCTAAGAGCTATCAAAAAAGGCGATAGTGCTAAGTGGCAAAAACTCATACAGCAAAAGGGCATGCCCGCCCTGATTGATTCGGTAAAGAATGGCATGATTCAGATGCCAGCTGGCGGATTGTGCGAGACCTGTAGCGACGAGGATTACAGGCAATTAATAGAACATATGGCTAAATAGTATTATCACGACTTAAAAGTCATGTAGTCTGCGAAGTAGGTGGCGAAAGATCGTCGTTGTTATAGAGTCAATAATTTGTCATAAAATCAATCGGCACAAAAACCATATGGTGCTAGGATTAAGTAGGCAAATACTACAAAGTCTTGCTATAATATTTATAAATAAACCCTGATATCAGTAAGTCATCTGAAATAGTATAAAACTAAGACTTCAGCATAGCCATGTTGCGACATAAAAGTCGTCGCTGATAACGATTAAGTACAGTTTGATCTGCCGAATGTCTAAAAGTTACTTACTATCTCATATTAGTCTTATGCCGAGCCAGTAGGATTGTTATCAATGAAAAAGTTAATTGCTGCCGCCAGCTTATGTGTTGCAAGTTTTAGCGCTCACAGTGCCATTATCGTTCCTGAGCATGACATTAATGCTGGTAAACAAATCGCTGAGACCGTATGCGCGGCCTGTCATGGTGTCGATGGCGTCAGTCCGATCCCATCACAGCCTAACCTTGGCGGTCAAAATGTCAAATACCTCTATAAGCAACTCGTCAACTTTAAGTCAGGTTATCGCGTTAATGGCATTATGCAATCACAGGTCGCTAACCTATCGCAGCAAGATATGGCAAACGTTGCCGCATACTATGCTAATCAAGCGCCGTGGAGCGTAGGCTTTGGCAATCCTGCAACACACCAAGAAGCGACTAAGCTATATCTAGGCGGCGCTAAATCACGTAACGTGATTGGCTGTGCTGGTTGTCATGGTCCTGATGCCGCTGGCAACGCATGGGCGGCGTTTCCACGTCTGGGCGGACAGCATGCCGAATACATCTCAACGCAGCTCAAACTATTCCGCGCTGCAGGTCGTGAAGATGAGGTCGATGGTGATGCTCAGATGCGTTACAATGATGCGGCCAAAGAAGGCGAAAAAGGCATGATGCAAACGGTCGCTTCAAGATTATCCGATCGTGATATTCGTATCTTGTCAGATTATATTAGCGCCGTTCACTAATATCTTTGGTGCCCAAGTTTTAAAATCTTTATGTTAAATTATAAAGCCCCGTTATCGGGGTTTTTTTATCATTATAAACCTACTCTTATCTGCTATTTTGGTTGAGATTATCATGATTCGCTACGCTTCTTACTTTATCGCCGCGCTTTTGCCCTTATTGCTCTTTCGTTGGTTTGCACCTAGTGCTATTGGTGAAATTGACTTTTGGCTATTGTGGCTACTGGCTATGGTATTAGTATCCTTGCCTGTGGTCTACGCTGAGATTGCCTTAGCTTATCGCAGTATCGATGCGCCAATAGCAGGCATGCAAAAACTAACGCGTGAAGCTGATGCCAGTCCATTTTGGCGCAGCTTTGGTTGGCTTGCTGCACTCGTCTCTATTGTGATTGCTGCACTGGTCATTTCAGGAGCAGCTGAGGGTATGATAACAGGGCTGATGGCGCTCGATAGTGACCCTGCTATTCCAAGCTTTGCTATTGCCGCAGGTTTAATGGTGATAGCGGTGCTATTGAGCTTACTCGGGGTAGCGCCATTACCTATCGGTCTTGGGCTTATGATACTTGGCTTGATACTTGGCGTAGCTAATGGTTTGCCGCAGATTGAGTTTGCGATGACAGGTATTAGCTTGAGCGAATGGGGACGCGCGGTGGCGTTAGCACTGGTCAGCGTAGGCGCAGGGACTGGCTTATATTGGTTCGGTCAAAATCTGGCGGCTCGGCAAATAGATAGCGCGGTGGCAGCTTCAAATAGCGCTGCCTCAAATCGCCCTGCGATTCATCGGGCGACCAAGAGTCATAGAGCAAGTAAGCTGGTACTACCGATATGGATACTACAGCTCGTCGTTGGCGTGATAGCTTTGTTTATAAGCGGGCTTAGCTTACCGCCGATCGGTCAATTACTATATTGGACTGGGGTTATTTTTGTGGCCAGTTACCTGTTACATTACGCCGCTGGGCAGTTAAGTCACAAGTTTGGTGTGATGGTTAGCTTAATTGTTACTCTGGTTTTAGGGCTATTGCTAGTGGTACTAATACCTGCAAGTTGGTTGGTTGGGCTACTGGTTATCATTAGCACGGTAGCGGTTTTGCTATTGTCTATATTTGCAGGCTGGCAGATGAAGATCAGTCATCTACGCAAATCACTTAACTTTGCTAATGAAGGGTTTTATAATCTATGGCGCGTGGCGATACGCCTCATCGTCCCTTTAGCACTGGTGCTGGCCTTGATAGGGTGGGTATTGCAGTGGCTGAGCTGATAGCTAATCCTATAACGGTGTACTTAGCTTATGCAGAAAAGCCGCAGCGTCAGCACTACACAACGCTTGTGGTTGAAGAGGGGACAACACTATATGAGGCACTCATGCAAGCAGGATGGCTGGCGAAATTTGCCTCTTTGGCGTCTTGGTGCGAGCAAGCTGTAGACATAAAAGTACCAACGGCTAAGCGCTGGCATGTGGGTATCTATGCACAAAAACAGCCGCTTAATTACCGCTTGCAGCCCTTTGATCGTATCGAGGTGTATCGTAGTTTGAGCGCTGATCCAATGTCTCAGCGCAAAAACAAATCACGTCATTAAACGTAGAATAATGACAACGTTACACTATGAATTATGATGCTGGAAGGGTCTCTATACCTTCAATACGCGTAACAATACCGCGCTCATCAAAGTATACAATCAGATGCTGACTGGCGTTTTTGACATCAGCGATTCCCTTGCGCTCGCCCTCAGTACCCGCCTTGTAATCATAGATGTAGTCCCAGCGGTTAGGCGCTAGGGTATCTCTGATGGCAGGGCTACCCAACACATAGAGCACCTGGTTTTGGTTCATACCGACTTTAAGCTTTTGCGCTTGTACTTGAGTGACAGGCGTCCCTTGCGGCAAATCTATTTTGTATACACTAAGCAAAGAGCAGCCAGACATTGCAACTGCTGCGCTCAACATGCCAATAGTAGCCGCTCTACGTAACAGGCTTTGCGGACGATAAAACAAACGAGTGGTCAATGACTGTATCATGATAAGATGACTCATTAAAAAATGGATTAGGCGCGGTAGTGTTAAGTACTGCCGAAAATATATATTATCGACAATAAGTACTATCAATGATAAGTACTGCTATCAACAATAAGTACTACCGACAATCTTGGACAAATGATACGTCATTTAGAACCTATTGCCTACCATTTACCACATTATTTACCAAACCTACTCTAAGATGATAAACTGTTTTTATCGTAAATTCAGGGACTTGCGCTTTGGTACTTAATAAGCTCAAATTAAGAATAAAGGCGTCCAATCAGTTGCTAAAATCTGACCGTTAAAAGGAATATTATGTCTTTAACTAATCAAGATCTACGTAAAGCGGGACTAAAAGTAACCTTGCCTCGTATCAAAATATTGGAGCTGCTTGAGAGCGCTGAGATGCATCATATGAGCGCAGAAGAGGTATACAAGGCACTCATTGGTCAAGGTGAAGATGTAGGCCTTGCAACAGTTTACCGCGTGTTGACTCAGTTTGAGCAAGCAGGCATCGTTGAGCGGCATAACTTTGAAAATAATCTATCAGTGTTTGAGATTACCCAAGAAGAGCATCATGACCACTTGGTCTGTGACGGCTGCGGTAAGATCATTGAGTTTCATAATGAAATTATCGAAGAAGAGCAGCTCAAGGTAGCCAAAGAGCATGGCTTTAAGCTCTCAGGTCACTCGCTAGTGCTGTACGGTATCTGCAATAATAAAGAGTGCCAAGACAATGCTAGATAATAGGCGTTAAAATAAATTTTGATTATAACGTAAAAAACAGCACTCAAGATGAGGGCTGTTTTTTTGAGGGTTAATTATATAAGCACTACAAGAGTAGGTATGTCAAAGCCAAGGATACTAAAATTAAAGGGCTCTAATTGATAACCAGTGATAGCCCGTCAGAATCTTCATCAACTTTTTCACCGCGGTTTTTGCCGCTGAGTTTGATTTTTAGGCGCAGATCATTGGCGGAGTCCGCATGCATAATTGCATCTTCGTAAGTGATTTCGCCTTCTTCGTACAAATCAAGTAGCGCCTGATCAAAGGTTTGCATATTGCTGTCACGCGAGCGCGTCATAACTTCTTTAATCTCGTGAATATCACCTTTACGAATACAGCTACTGATTAGTTTTGAGTTCAATAAAATCTCTACCGCAGCGCGGCAGCCCTCACCATCAGGGGTCGGTATTAGTTGCTGGGCGACGATGGCTTGTAAGTTTAGCGAGAGATCCATAAGCAGTTGACTGTGGCGCTCGGACTCAAAAAAGTGAATGATACGATCAATCGCTTGGTTGGCGTTATTGGCATGTAAGGTTGCAAATACCAAATGACCTGTTTCGGCATATTGAATAGCGTAGCTCATAACCTCAGGATTACGAATCTCACCAATCAAGATAACATCGGGCGCCTGACGCAAGGTGTTTTTGAGGCCCGCTTCAAAGGACAAGGTGTCGATACCGACCTCGCGCTGAGTGATGATACAGCCGCGGTGCTCATGAATAAACTCGATAGGGTCTTCGATAGTAATGATATGACCATGAGAGTGCTGATTACGGTGACCGATCATGGCAGCTAAGGTAGAGGATTTGCCCGTTCCTGTGGCACCGACCAATAGGATAATTCCGCGTTTTTTCATCGCCAGCTCTTTTAGCGAGGGCGGTAAACACAGCTCTTCAACCGTTGGAATCTTGTTTTCAATCTTACGCAGGATCATACCTGCCATATCACGCTGAACAAAAGCACTAACCCGAAAACGGGCCTGCTGCGCTTTATCGGTAATAGCAAACTGACACTCGTTAGTCGTCTCAAACTCTTTAACTTGACTGGGTGTCATCACGCTTTTGACCCAAGCCATAGATTGCTCAGCGCTAAGCGGCGTTTTGCCAATCGCTAATATCTGACCATTGACTTTCATAGAAGGCGGAACATCAGCGGTGATAAAAAGGTCAGAGCCGTTTTTTTTGACCATCAGTTGTAATAATTTATCAAAATCCATAGTGATCTATCCTTGTCCTTAAGCTTGTCATGTCATGCTGATTTAAATGTGTTGTATTAAATAAATGCTTCTGGTTGCTTAGCGTAAGGACGAGCAACGTCTTTACTTATAACGCCTTGCGCTACTAGGTTTTTGAGGGTTTGATCTAAAGTGATCATACCGTCGCCAGCTCCCGTCTGAATAGAGGAGTACATCTGTGCAATTTTGTTTTCGCGAATCAAGTTACGAATAGCGGGCGTGCCAAGCATAATCTCGTGAGCGGCGACGCGTCCGCCGGTTTGACGACGTAGCAGGGTTTGTGAGATAACCGCTTGTAGCGACTCTGATAGCATCGCGCGAATCATGTCTTTTTCGGCGGCAGGGAAGACGTCGATGACGCGGTCAATGGTTTTGGCCGCAGAGCTTGTGTGCAAAGTGCCAAAGACTAAATGCCCCGTTTCAGCAGCGGTAAGCGCTAAGCGTATGGTCTCAAGGTCTCGCAGCTCACCGACGAGAATAATATCAGGATCCTCACGTAGTGCTGAGCGCAGCGCAGGCTCAAAGCCTAAAGTATCTCTATGCACTTCGCGCTGATTGATCAGGCTTTTTTTGGACTCATGTACAAACTCAATAGGATCCTCAATCGTTAAAATGTGCTCTTTGCGGCTCTCGTTGATATAATCGATCATAGCGGCAAGGGTCGTTGATTTACCTGAACCCGTAGGGCCTGTCACCAAGACCACGCCGCGTTTAAAGTCAGAGACGCGCTTGAACACCTCACCCATACCTAAGTCCTCCATCGTCAATACTTTGGAGGGAATAGTACGAAATACGGCACCTGCGCCGCGATTTTGATTAAAGGCGTTGACCCGAAACCGCGCTAAATCTGGAATCTCAAAAGAAAAGTCGGTCTCAAAAAACTCCTCAAAATCAGCGCGCTGCTTATCGTTCATAATGTCGTAGATGAGCTGATGTACCACTTGATGCGTCATCACAGGCATATTGATACGGGTCATCTCACCATCGACGCGGATCATCGCGGGCATACCAGCTGATATGTGTAAATCTGATGCATTGTGTTTGACTGCAAAACGCAATAAATCTTCAATATTCAAGGTGTTCTTTTCAGCCATAATTGGGTATTCCTATCGGTAAGGACAAATCAGTAGCACCTAGCCAATCGCTAAAAGTCATCAGTAAAGACCAACCATGCAAAGCTGACAAGCATTTGATTGTTAAGTGGTTAAGATAACAATATCATAACCACTCAACTAATATTTAATTTAAGAGCAAAATATATGCCATATTAAGACAAAATTTAAAAATAACGCCATTATAGGTAAAGAGAATAGACTGACCATCGCAAACGAATAAATGAGAGAGTTATGAGCAATAATTACAATGATAAAAGTGAGCATGTTGTAAAGCTTGGCTTTGATAGCGAGACTTTGGTTGAGCGCTGGGGGCAAACGCTTGAGCAAGTTAAAGGTGCCTGCAAGTTAGCAAACAAGAACAACGTCACTTTACTTGCGGTCTCAAAGACTAAGCCTGCGCCAATGATTGCCACTTTAGCTGAGCAAGGACAGCGCCATTTTGGTGAAAATTACTTGAAAGAGGCGCTTGAAAAAATAGAAGTGCTAAAAAATGAGTCCAAAACGAGTGACATCGTTTGGCATTATATTGGTAGCATTCAGCGCAATAAGACGCGAGATATCGCTGAAAATTTTGATTGGGTACAGACGCTTGAGCGTGACATTATTGCCAAGCGCTTAAATGATCAGCGCCCTGAGAATATGGGCGCACTCAACGTTTTGATTCAGATAAATATTGATAACGAAGACAGTAAGTCAGGATGTTTGCCAAGCGAGCTACCAGAGTTAGTAACCGCGATAAAGAACTATGAGCAGTTATGTCTGCGCGGCCTGATGATTATCCCGTCCAAAACAGATACCGATGCTTTTAAGCGTACTAAAACATTATTTAATGAGATTAAGGAGGCGCATCCAGAGCTCATCGCTTGGGATACTTTGAGTATGGGGATGAGTGGCGATATGGCGGAGGCGATTGCAAGCGGCTCGACTATGGTACGTGTGGGTACAGCGATCTTTGGCGCACGCGATTAGCTCAAAAGGCTTTTAAACTCACTTATCAGCTGTCGTCAAGTTTGGTAACCAGTAGCTGATTGATCTTAAGATTATCGGTTGCCAGAATCTCAAACCGATAATGCGCGTATTCGATAGTATCTGTCTTCTTTGGAATTTTGCGCAGCATATAGGTCATAAAGCCGCTGATGGTTTCATAATTTTGACTAAAGGGCAGGTTGACGATACCCAAAGCACGTATCACATCCTCGATTGGCGTCATACCGTCCACCAGCCAAGAGTTTTCGGTACGTTGTACAATAAGCTGCTCCTCTAACGTCACAAGCTCGCCCATCACAATGCTCATCACATCCTTTAAGGTGATGACGCCCACAACCATCGCATACTCATTAACAATAACCGCAAAGTCAGCGCCGTTTGACTTAAAGGTCTCTAACACCTCAAACAGTGACAGCGTATCTGGGATAAAGAGCGCCGGTTTTAACAATGCCTTGTCAGTTAACTGCACTTTGCGCTGCTCAAGCACTGAGGCCAAAAAGGTGCGCGATTCAACGTAGCCAATGATATGTTCCAAATCATCATTGCGACAGACCAAAAACTTATTGTGTGGCTGCTCTATCATGACCGAGACAGCTTGCTCAGTTGTGGTATCGCTATTGAAGTAGACGATGTGCTCGCGCGGATTCATCACTGAGGTTACCGTGCGCTCTTGCATCTCAAAAATGTTCTCAATTAGATGGTGTTCTTGTTTTTTGAGAACGCCGGCCTCAGCACCGGCATCCATGACCGCGTAGATATCCTCTGGCGTCATGTCGTCGCGGCGTACGGTTGAGATGCCAATGAGTTTAAAGACTAAATTAGCCGCGCCATCAAATACCCAAATCAGCGGCTTTAGAATAAATATCAAAAAGATCATCGGTCTAACTAGTCTGATAGCGATATGCTCAGAGTTCGACATCGCCAAACGCCTTGGCATCAAGTCTGCAAATAGGATAAAGATACTAGTAACGAGTACAAATGATACGATAGACGCCAAAGTTTCATGACCCAATAGTACTTGCAAATAAGAGCTGATCGCTGACTCGCCAATAGCACCAGCCAAAATGGCGACGGCGTTGAGCACGACTTGGACCACGGTGATAAAACTACCAGAGTGCTCTTGCATATTGAGCACATCAAGCGCGCGTACCTCGCCCTCTTTTGCCATGACTTGCAGCTTAATTTTGCGTGCTGAGGCAATCGCCATCTCAGAGCTTGAAACAAGCGCGGCTAATATAATAAGTAAAATAATAAAGACACTAGCGCTTAACAAGCTCATGAGAGACTCAAATAAAATGATGATAACCAGGGGGGAGGGCGTCAAAATGAGCCACTAAAAAAGCTGGGTAAGCACCCAGCTAATCATAAAGTATTAGGGCGTGTTTGATTGTTCAACGCGCCCCAGAATAAAGCGTTATAAGTTAGCCTTTTATCGACCACTTATTGACTAAAGGATAGCGGCGCTCACGACCAAAAGCTTTGTGACTGATTTTGGTGCCAAGCGGTGCCTGCGCGCGTTTGTATTCGCTACGATCCACCAGAGAAATCACGCGGGCAGCGACGTCAGCATCATAGCCTTTATCGATAATGTCTTGATAGCCCATATCCTCATCGATATACATCGTCAAGATACCATCTAATACGTCATAATCAGGCAAGCTATCTTGATCTTTTTGATCAGGGCGCAGCTCAGCTGATGGCGGGCGAGTAATCACGCGCTCGGGAATAACGGGCGTATCCTCTAAGCGGTTGCGATAATTTGCCAAATCGTACACTTGCGTTTTGTAGACGTCTTTTAGCACATCAAAGCCGCCTGCCATATCACCGTATAGGGTTGAATAACCTACTGCCAGCTCAGACTTGTTACCTGTGGTGATAACCAGATGACCAAATTTATTGGACAGAGCCATGAGTACTACGCCGCGCGCGCGGGCTTGGATGTTCTCTTCGGTCGTATCAGCTGGCGACTTGTTGAATAAAGGCGCTAGCGTATGGCGAATGCCTTCGACCGCATCGAAGATAGGGCAGACGGTATAGGACACATTCAGGCGGCGCGCTTGTGCTTGGGCATCCTCTAGGCTGATTTGCGAGGTGTACTCGTACGGCATCATCACCGCGTACACCTTGTCAGCGCCCAAAGCGTCAACCGCAATACAAAGCGTCAATGCCGAATCAATACCGCCTGATAAACCGACGATGATACCTGAGAATCCTGATAGATTGACATAATCACGCAGACCGACAACTAAAGCCTGATACATCTCAGACTCGCGGCTTAGCGATAACGGCGCTTTGTTTTGGGTATTAAAGGAGTTGCTCTTGATATCTAAAGTCGCGAGCAATAGCTGATTCATAAAGCGCGGGGCCTCATGAGCGATATTACCATCGGCTTGCATAATGACAGAGCCGCCATCAAATACCAAATCATCTTGCCCGCCGACGGCATTGACATAGACGATAGGTAGATTATGCTCGCGGCTGCGTTTAGCTAGCATATCTTTACGCTGGTCTTGTTTGCTAATCTCAAACGGTGAGGCGTTTAAGCTTACGATAAGATCTGCGCCTTGTTTTTTGAGATCGGCAATCGGGCCTTTTTCCCACAAGTCTTCGCAGATGAGCAGACCGATAGTGATACCTTTGTAATCAAACAAGACTTGATTGCGGCCTTTATCGAAGTAACGACGCTCATCAAAAACGCCATAATTGGGCAGTACTTGTTTGTGGTAAAAGCCTTTTTGATGACCATTATGCAAGATAGCAGCAGAGTTAAAGGTGCCGTGATGATCGACATGAGGGTAGCCGACAATCATGACGATATCGTCGATATCGCTTAGGCTGGATAAGGCGCTTTTGATGCGACCAGACAAGCTTGGACGTAGTAACAAGTCCTGCGGCGGATAGCCTAATAATGCTAGCTCTGGAAAGACAATGACGTCGGCACCTTGCTCGCGGGCTTGTAGTGCTAAAGTGCGCATTTTTTGAGCATTGGCGGTAATATCACCGACCAAAAACTGCGCTTGTGCTAATGCAAAGGTTACTGTATTTGCTGACTTATGACTATTATTGGTTGAAGGGTTGGGGTTATCAGTGTCTTTTGACATTGTTATTGTTCCTATTTATGTTTATATATACAAAATTATTATTGGGCTAAATATATAAGTTCAAATATTGAACTCATAAGCGATAAGACGCTGGCGTTTTCTATAATAAAAGCTCTATTATTGGCTTTTTCTACATTTAGCGTTATAGGCGCTCAAGATATCTGTCATTATTTTATGTTTAGCAGCTGCCGCTTAAATATAAAGCACCGCTTAAACCAAAGCAAAAAAATCCTTTTTCGCTTACTGATAATCAAGACTAAAAGTATCTAGATCTGACAGACAACCGCTCTAGTATAACATCAATTAGAAGCGCTCATAGAACGCACCAGTGATTTAGCAGCGACGTCAGCTGAGTCAAGTGCTATGATAAAAGCGCTCATAAAGACAAATGTACTCAATGAAGTTGCGACTCACTTGAGCCTTTCATTTGAGCCTTAGACGCACAGTTGTAAGTAAAAGTTACAACACAGTATTATATATTCGTTATATTCTAATGCATAATGATAACTATTGACTGATGCGGTTTTTGACTTAAGCCGATGTCAAACTTATCTGATACCAACAGCCTTATATCGTCATCAAATACAGCTTATAGCTTTTGCCTATAAGCTGTATTTGTATAGTTACTATTTTATAGCAAGTTTACAGCAAAACTTTGCTAACTGATTTTGGTCACATTGCCATGATTGAACACTGGACAAAAGAGTTTATTATTCAGCGCTTACTTGCGATCACTTTGCTGGTTGTGCTGTTTATCTTGTGCTTTCAGGTGGTACAGTTCTTTATCGTGCCTGCGTTGTGGGCGGCGATTTTGGCTTATGTGACTTTCCCTGTTTATCAGTTTTTTAACGAAAAAGTACGCTTTAGCTCTGGCGTTAGTGCTGGGGTGATGACGGTTAGTATTACACTTATCATAGGTATTCCTCTTGTTTTCGGTCTGTTTATATTGCAGCAAGAGGCTATAAGTTTAATTAGCAACATCATTTATCGCATTAGAGCAGGTTACTTAGATGTGCCTGAATCTATCAAGGATTTACCGATTATAGGTCAACAGATTAAAGACATGCTGTGGCGCATTAACAAAAATCCAGAGGGTGCGCTTGAGGCTTTTCGAGTCTGGGCGCAGTCGCATCTGTATTATGGCAAAATCGCTCTTGATGTGATGCTCAGCAGTCTTGCCAAATTGGGTATGGCACTGATGACGCTGTTTTTCTTTTACCGTGATGGTACCAACTTAATTCGTCAAATTCGTCAAGCGCTGCGCAATATCATTGGCAATCGTATCGACGGCTATATCGACTCGGTAGGGACAACCACGCGCGCTGTGGTATATGGCATTGGTCTAACGGCGCTCGCGCAAGCTTTGCTAGCTGGCGTTGGTTATTATTTCGCTAGTGCGCCAAGTCCTATTTTATTGACGATAGTGACTTTTATTATTGCGCTCATTCCCTTTGGCACGCCCTTTGTTTGGGGCGGAGTATCGATTTGGCTACTCAGTCAAGGTTATACCGCTGAAGGCATTGGTTTAGCGCTTTGGGGTACTTTGGTCATCAGCTGGGTAGATAATTTGATTCGTCCTATTGTCATTAGTGGCGCGACCAAAATACCCTTTATTATTATCTTTATTGGGGTGCTCGGCGGCTTGACGGCTTTTGGCTTTGTCGGTCTATTTATCGGACCTGTGGTACTTGCGATCGGTCTTGCCGTCTGGCGTGAATGGATATCTAATCATAAAAATGAAGTGTTCGCGCCCAAAAAAGTACCACTAGACGATGATGAACCGCTTGTATCTGCCGACAAAACAGCGGTGAGTGAAAGCAATAAACCGATTTGATGCTGACAGCACAATACTTTAATAACGACATACTAATTCTATGAATAATTCTATTACTATCGTTGCTGATAGCAACATTGCCAGTCTCAATGAGTTTTTTACCGCTGCCAATTTAGGTCAAGAGAGCGATCAGATCACTATCGTGACTGTAGCAGGGCGTGATATTACAGCGCAATTGCTAGAGCAGCTACAGCCTCAAGTGCTGCTCATACGCTCAGTGACTCAAGTCAATAAAGCACTACTTAAAGATAACAGTAGCGTCCATTTTGTCGGCTCAGCCACTATCGGCACCGATCATGTCGACCAGCACTATTTAAAATCGCGCAATATCACCTTTGCCAATGCAGCGGGATGTAGCAAGCATTCAGTCGCGCAATATGTGCTGACGGCTATTTTGACGCTACGTCCGCAGTATTGGTCACAGTCTATCAAGGCAATGAAGCCTATGACGCTTGGCATCATCGGACTGGGTAATATCGGTAGTACACTAGCGCAGTACGCAACTGACCTGGGCTGGCAAGTACTCGGGTATGATCCGCTATTACCGGTATCAACGGTCAACAATGCAAGCTTTGAGCAGGTATTAAGTCAAAGCGATGTGATAAGTTTGCATGTGCCGTTGACGTATAGACATAACGCTGACAACGTTGCTGACCATAGTAGTGATTATCCAACGCTTCATCTTATCGATAGTGCTGCTTTGGCAAAACTCCCAGCAGATACGCTACTTATCAATAGTGCGCGCGGGCCTGTTATCGATGAAGCGGCGCTCGTAGCGGATATCGAACGTACAGGTAGACAAATGGTGCTCGATGTGTTTGAGCATGAGCCGCAAGTGTCTGAGAGTCTATTATCTAAGCTCGCTATCGCCACTCCGCATATCGCAGGGTATACCCTAGAGGGTAAGCTGCGCGGTACACAAATGATTTATGATGCGCTCTGCGACAAGCTAGGAGTGCTACCTACGCAATCGATGAATAAGCTGCTGCCCGTTAATATGTTCTTGTGGTCTGAGCTCAAAGACAATCCTAATCTTTTAGGCAAGTTTTATGATATTAAGCAAGACGATAGCGCGTTAAGAGAAAAGGCTACCGATGGGCGAGTAGAGGGAGCTGACTTTGACAAGCTCAGACGCGATTATCATTTGCGCCGTGAATGGCAGGCTTGATATGAGTCAACTTATAATAGTTCATTACAGAAAATACTTATGACCTCACCTAACCATAGGCTTGATGCATCTAGCTATGCACCAACGATGACGCTAGCAATGGCACAAAAGCGCGCGCAAATGCTCGCTGATATCAGGCAGTTTTTTGCTATGCGTCAGGTATTAGAAGTACAGACGCCGCTATTATCGCAAGCGGGCAACACGGATACCTTTTTGCAATCGGTAGGTGCTGGGGTAACCTATCAAGATCAGCTGCGCACTTATTATTTGCATACCTCGCCTGAATTTGCGATGAAGCGTCTGCTTGCCAGCTGGCGCGTACCTATTTATCAGATATGCACGGTCTTTCGCGATAATGAGATCGGTTCGCGGCACAACATAGAATTCACCATACTTGAATGGTATCAACCGAATTATACTTTGGCTGATTTGGCTGATGAGCTTGGGCAGATGTTAGAGGTGCTCTATGGTTATCCTGTAGTGATGAATCACTATCGTTATGTCGATGCGTTTATGGACTTTGTGGGTATTCATCCACTGACGGCTAGTATCTCGGCGCTACAAGCCGTAGCTGAGGACAAGGGTCTGAGTGTATCTGGTCTTGAAGGTGATGGCGACAGCTCACAGCAAAGTGAGGATAATATCCGCCAAGGGTGGCTAGATTTGCTCTTTAGCCACGCCGTCGAGCCAAACTTGGGTTATGAGTTGCCAACGTTAATTGTTGAGTATCCACCAGCAACAGCGGCACTAGCCAAAACCGCTCTCGATAAAGACGGCAATCAGATTGCCAAACGTTTTGAGCTATATATTAATGGTATCGAGATTGCCAATGCTTATGATGAATTGGCTGACGGACAGGCACTAAGAGCACGTTTTGAGCAAGACAATCAATTGCGCCGTCATCATAACCTGCCACTAATGCCTATCGATGAGCGCCTACTCGCTGCTTGTGATAAGCTGCCGACTTGTAGCGGGATTGCGCTCGGTGTCGATCGTCTATTAATGGTGCTAACAGGTGCAGCTCAACTATCAGACGTCATTAGTTTTCCAAGCGACCAAGCTTAAGCATTGAGTCAGTGTTTTGTGAGCATAAAAAAGCGGACTATCCAAGGACAGTCCGCTTTTTTTGAACAAAATAGCTAAGATTATATATAGATAAGATTATATTTTGGCAATAGCTTCTTTGATAGCCGTCTCACCGTTTTGCATACTAAAGACTTGCTTGATGGTGTTATCAGCATTTAATACCGCCGCTAAAGTGCTCGCTACATCCTTGATTGAGTTCTCACCTGCACTATCATCATTGACAGCAATAGTTCCCGTAGCTTCTCGCTCTTTAAGCGCGCCTGCTTGCACAATAGTGTAGTCAAGGGTGCTGTCATGGACGAGCCATTGGTCTGCGTAATGCTTGCAAATATAGTAGTCTTTTAGATCTTTGATACCAGGATTGTTCCATTTACTAGTATCTAATGAAAATACGGTACTGAGCATGATATAACGTTTAATGCCGTTATCTTGCGCCGCTTGCATAGTTTTCACCGCGCCATGCAAATCTACTTCTAATACATTTTTGCCACCAGATCCTGCGACAAAGTAAACCGCATCGATATCTTTATCGATTTGTTTTTGAATGTCGTCTTTATGAGCTGTAATGTCTAAATCTAACTGACTGTAGTTGTCGTTATCGAATAATTTTTCATCTTGTCTGGTCGTACCGATGACTTGATGACTATCATTTAATAATTGTTCAACCAAATCACTACCGACGCGGCCACTGGCACCTATGACTAAAATTTTCATATGGACTCCTATCTTTGAGCGTTGTTTTTTTAAGAGTTATTTAAAATATGCATCTAAGATAACAAAAAAATCGGCATACATCGTTATGATGCGTGCCGATTACATAGTGTTTGGTTATAGCGTGTATACCGTTTGCAAGGAAAGCATGTATAGCGGTTGAATTTATTCTTTTAAAATGTCTAACGCACTAGTTTGTTAAGACCGTCGGCAAAGGCTTTTTTATCACGATCGCCGTACGGCTTTTGTCCACTCATCTCTTGTAATTCGAGCACGCCGGTACCGCGCATAGTATCCATAAAATCACGCATGTTGAGTTTTTGCTTGATATTGTTTTTATTATAAATGACGCCGCGCGTAGTCAGCACCATGCCGCCTTTATCCAAGATATCATTAGCCAAAGGAATATCGCTGGTAATCGCCAAATCGCCTGCCTGTATTTTTTCGACAATGTAATCATCAGCTTTATCAAACCCATGCGGTACAACGGTCATGATCAATAGCGGTGACTTGCGTAGCTTGATGGGGTGGTTGGCGACGAAGATAGCCATGGTTTGCGTACGCTCTGCGGTTTTGATAATTAACTCTTTGGCAATAAGTGGCACTGAGTCAGCGTCAATCCAGATTTGCATTAGTTATTAGCCTTGTCTTCTTTGTCAGCGGTACTTGCGCTTTGATGTAAGTCTTCTACTTTTTCGTCGACTTTAGCCTCGGCTTCGATATCTAACTGATCGGACTCTGTTTTGGTATCTGAGTGTTTTTTATCCAAACCAACTTTATTAGGTAAAACGCTTATCAGTGCGCTCAAGCTTGTCTCAAGCTCAGCGACGTCATTTGGCATCAAGGTAATATGAGCGATCTTGCGATCTTCGCGCTCCTCTTTATGATAGCTGTGATAATGCGCACCGTCTATTTTAAGTACCTCGCTGATATCTGGATACTGACCGAGGACATTGAGCATAATGGCGGGGTGGATATTATCAGTATCGCCCAGAGGCAGACCAACTACTGCACGTATATGGTTCTCAAACTGACTGGTGATTGCGCCCTCAATACTCCAGTGCCCAGAGTTATGTACACGCGGCGCGATCTCATTGGCGAGCAGATAATCATGACCGCGCGCGTCTTTAGTCACAAACAACTCAAGCGCCATAGTACCCACGTAATTAAGATGATTCATCACAGTGGTAATAGCGTCTTTTGCTTGCTTAAATAAATGGCTGGTACCGACCGCAGGTGCTTGAGTTTTAGCTAAAATCCCTTGATGATGATGGTTTTCGACCAAATCATAACAGCGCACATTACCCTCTGTGCCACGTGTGGCGATGATAGAGAGCTCACGACTAAAGTGGATAAAGCCCTCAGCGATCAGCGGGGCGGGGGTTGGCGTCAGGCTACCTTGACCACTGACCGCATCTTTGAGCGCGTGCCACGCCGCTGGTATATCGTCATCGGTTTTGATCACAAACTGACCTTTGCCATCGTAGCCGCCGCGACTGGTTTTGAGTACGATAGGCAAGCCCAAAGCCTTACAAGCCTGTGCAAGCTCGGCTTGGGTACTCACGGCGACAAAGGGGACGGTCGCAATAGCCAAATCATTAAACATCTGCTTTTCTTTTAGGCGATCTTGTGCCACATCAAGAGCAATAGGCGGTGGATACATGCCCTGTTTTTGTCCTGACTTGGCAAGACTTGCTAGACGTTCAACGGTCGATGTTGGCGTGTTTTCAAACTCTAGGGTAAACACGTCCGCTGCCGCTATAAAATCCTCTAACTGCTCACTGCTAAAGACGCGTCCATAAAGACTGGCTGGACACTGCGCATTGTCCTCTAAAAATACGCAGCGATAACCGAGCGGCATGGCAGCCTCTGCCAGCATCATGCCGAGCTGACCGCCTCCTAAAATACCTATCGTGCCAATGGTTTGGGTTGCAGGGTAAGCATTATCTGTTGTCATAGCAGGCTCTTTTGCGTCATCAAAAAGGATATGGTTTTGGTAGTATAGCAAAATAGGAAAAGGTGCACGAAAGGCACCTTTTATTATTGAGCTAAATGATGACCAAGCTAAGTTGGTCATTTTATTGATTGATAATACCAGGAATAGGGCTGGCAAGAATGGTATCGGTTTGCGTTTGACGCAAATGTTGCAATTTATGAGCAATCAACTCATCATGCAATGCCAACACCTGAATCGCCAGCAGTGCAGCATTATAAGCGCCAGCACTACCGATAGCTAGCGTACCAACCGCGACGCCTTTTGGCATCTGGACGATAGAGAGTAGACTATCCCAACCGCTAAGTATCGAGGACTTTACAGGGACGCCAAAGACAGGAAGCGGCGTTTGACTGGCGCACATACCCGGCAGGTGCGCCGCCCCTCCAGCACCAGCGATGATGACTTGCAGGCCATTGTCTTTAGCGCCTTTGGCATAATCAAATAGTCTATCAGGCGTACGATGAGCCGAGACCACCTCGCATTCAAACGCAATACCGAAGTCTGCTAATAACTGGGCTGCTGCGCTCATTGTCGGCCAATCAGACTGCGAGCCCATGATTATACCTACTTTGGGCTGACCTGCTGGGGAGGCGATAGCCTTGTTTTGGTCAGTTGCATGATCGGTGCTCATAAGGCAATATCCTCAAAACGACCATCATACAAAAGTTTTGCTAGTGCCGTAAAGACAAGATTGCCTCATCTTAGCAAAACTCATCGCATAGTTTGGTAGTCGTAGAAGGTCTACGTATTTAGGTACTGCACAAAGTTATTGGGGCTAAGTGGTAATGGGTGGTCAGTGTCCAGCTGATAACTGGTCAAATATCCACTATCAACCGCTGCTGAATAATCCGTGCAAACGACCTGCGGACTGAGCGGCGCAGGCGTGCCTGTTAGCCAGTAGTGACCCACAAATATAGGTTTAGTCGTTTTGAGCGTAAAGTCTATAGGCTCAGGCTTAGTATCATAAGGAATCTGCGCTATCGCTGAGGCAGGCGCGCGTGCAATATCGTGGATAGGGCGATCATTGAGATCATCAAGCCACCACCTTACTCGTACTCGCGTACGCGTCGTACCTTCTTTATCCACCATCACAATACCCTCAGGCAGCGGCGTCTCCACCCCTTTGAGCACGCGCTCTAAGGCATCAAATAACGGCGTATGTTTTTGTGAGGTGTGAATGAGCGCCTTTAAGGTTAAGCGATTGTCATCGGTTAGCAGTGGCTTTAGCATTGCCATACTATCGACATCCCAGCAGGCATGCACGAAACAGGCATAGTCGGTCTCAAGCCACAATGGAATCTCGTAAAAGCGCTTAAGCCAATAGGTATGCAGCTCCGAGCCAAAGGTCACTTCATCTAAAAACGCCTCATGCTGGCGGGTATGTATCTCATTGTGCACGCGTAAATAGTGCTCTGGATGCTCAGGATCTAAAGTGGCAAACGCTAAAGCATTGTATTCATGATTGCCCATCACGGCATCAGCAACGCCTGCATCGAGCATCGCAAAGACAATCTCAAGCGTCTTGATTTGCTGCGGGCCACGATCGATTAAATCACCGATAAACAGCGCTCGGTGGCCTTTGGGCGGCACAAAATACTGACCATTATGCTGATAATCTAATTGCGTCAGTAGTCCTATTAGTTTGTCTGCATAGCCATGAATGTCACCGATAATATCTATAATCATAAATTGTGATCAAATTCCGAGTCAGTAGATTAAAGGATAGGCGAGAGTAGCTCGCTAATAAAGTGCGGTATAACCTGTGGCTCTAGTATTATTGTGGCTATCACGCCAAACGCGCCGCCCCATAAATGCGCCATATGGTTAATATTAGAGTCGCCTTTTTTATCGGCATAGATGCTATAAGCGACGTATGCGATAGCGAATAATATCGCAGGAATCGGTACAACAGCGAATAGATACAGCGTATCCCAAGGCGCGAGCAGTATAAAGGCAAAGAGTACTGCTGATACGCCGCCAGAAGCTCCAAGGCTTAGGTAGCTAGCATTGTTTTTGTTTTTGAGATAACTTGGAATCATCGCCACAATGATAGCCAAAAGGTAAAACACAATAAACCCAAAGCCCCAGAGATATGGCTCATACAGCCCTTCGATGGCGCGACCAAAAAAATACAAGGTAAACATGTTAAACAGCAGATGCATGCTATCGGCATGAATAAAACCATGGGTCACAAATCGATCCCATTGACCTTGTTCTACTGCTGGCGGATAGAATATCAGACGATTAAACAGAGCTTTATTTTGCCAAGCCAGCAGACTGATAATAACCGTAACGATAATAATAAGTGTAGTATGATTAAACAAAAAGGTCATCCTTAGGGCAAGCCTATTATACTACGCGCTCAAAGTACGACGCGCTCAAAGTACGACGCGTTCCAAGTACGACGCGTTCCAAGTACGATACGCTCTAAGTCTCAAGCGTTTTGATTGAGAAAAGCAGAATATGTAGACTCCAATATAAAGCAATTAAACTATCAGCAAGTGATGATGAGTAAGGCTTCGTATTGCGAGCGTAACGACTCCTGTTGACAGAGATACTTGGCATAAAAAACGTAGAATTGAGCCATTAAAACCTTTAATCAAGCAGAGGAAAGCTGCATTTTATGAATATCATTGAACACTTAGAACAAACCGTTAGCAGCCTAGTGTTAGCAGATACTGTAGATGCTGCTAAGCTAAGCTTACTTGAGCAGTTCTATGCAATTTTAGCGACGCGGTTGTCATCATCACAGGTGCAGCACGATGATAAGGCGCGTTCAGACAGTTTTGACACCATTCATCACTCACTATTTGAGCAACTATGGCAAGACCCTGATGATCGTCAAGTCATCATTAAAGAGTTGTCCGCAGCGCACCATATCAATGAGATAGTGACCACGCAACTGCTTATCAATGCCACACCCCTCGCTTATCAAGCCCTAAAAGACAGTGCAAAGGGTGATTATCTGCCCGCCTTTTTACAACATCAGCAACCCATTTTACGTCAATATCTTCCAGCGTGGTCAGCATCTGTTATTGCACAACGTACGCATATCGAGGGTTCACTGACGTCAGCTATTATTACAAATTCAGATAAAACGACGGCAGGTGACGCTCACATCTTAAATACACAAAACCTTGAGAAAGAAATCATTGAGCAAGAGGAGCTATCTGATACCGATGCCATTCATGCAAATCCCTCCCAGCATCATGCAGATAACTATGCATATAACTATGCAGATAATAACGAGGCTAATAATAACGAGGTTAAGCCTTTTAGAGTAACGAGCGCTCGTAACCATAATAAAGGCATGCGTAAGACATCCTGGTTACTGTTTGCCTTAGCCGTATTGGCAGGAATGGGGTTGGCATGGGCGTTAGTGACAAAGCCTAAACCAGTTGAAACCATCGCAGCACCGCCTACGGTTGCAGCGCCTGTAACGCCGCCAGTCGTTGTGCCTTTGACACCTGTTTCGATGAGTGTGGGCGTGGATAATAGTGGCAATCTTTACACTTGTAATGCAAAAGTCGGTGATACCAGTTTGCAAAGTACGTTTATGCAAGCGCTTAACGTGAGCTTTGGTGAGCAAGCTAGTATTTGTGATATCACTGTAGCCAAAGAAATCGCTGCAAGCTTGCCCAATATGTCCATAGAGACGCTACCTGATATCCTAACTTTGCTCAGAGCTACCCCTTTTGCACGCTTGCAACTACAAAACGAGCGCATCGTACTAGAAGCGCCTGATGGTCTGTTGCTGCAACAGCTGGTCGATGACATGCGTATTTTAGTACCTGCCATGCCGATAGAGCGCGCTGCGCCTATACCACTACCTGACAATCTAACTACTGATAATGATGTAACTACTGATAATAGTATAACTATGAATAATCCTGTTGATAGCGGCAACGAGACTATAAGTAACCTAAATAATAACGATGTCGGCAATGCAAACAACACTACAAACAACTATCAGGCTACAGATGATGAAACAGGCGATAGAGTCATACCTGATACGCCAAATCAATATAGGAACAATAATCAAAATACAAATAGCACGCCCGTTCCATCAGGACCTATTTCTTTATCTGAATTAGAGGAGATGGCAAGTAAAGAAATCAGAGTAGATCCAGTAAGAGCGAACTGATAATAACTATGTAGCGGTGTAATAGTCATATAGTGGTAGTGGTAGTGGTTATATAGTGGTAGTAGTTATACAGTGACTAGCTTAGCAGTCATTAACTTAGTAGTAACTTGCATGATTCCTTTAAATATTTGTATAAGCTTATTTGGCAATATATTAATATCCCTATTTGTTTGATATTAAAAAATTAAAAGTGACTTCTTACTTACGCCGTTATTTAAAGTGTTCAGCAGACTCTATCTGGCAATCCTTAATATACGTTAACGTCGATTACACTGATAGGTTTTTAGTTACGCGTAACTCTCCTAACATTACCTAATGTTGCATTTGTACAACATCACCTTTGTTGTGAGTAACCACTTAGTGATTATACTAGGACAATACTGAAGTAAATCAATAAGTAGCTATAGCTAAGTATTTGAACTCAATAATGAGTAACAGACACATTCTTTATTTTCATTTGCTACTACTTGTTACATTCACTCTTATAAAGCGAAACATAATCTTTTGTTTTGTTAATTTAAAATGACAGAATAAGTTTTCGCAAATTTTGAACATTTAGAACGATTACACAAACTATTAGGGGATACAGAATATGGATATTATCAGTCATTTAACACGAACCGTCAGCCCAGCAGTTTTGGGAGATGATCATAGCCCAGCCAAAAAAGGCCTACTTGAGCAGTTTTATGCGATATTCGCCGCTCGCCTAGCTGATAACGAAACCTACGGACGTTTCTCTAATGAGAATATTGCTCGTGATGATCAAGGGTTTTACGACCGCGTTTGGACAGATGGCGCGCATCGTGACCGTATCTCACGTGAGCTTGCAGGCGCGCACAACGTTGACGCAACAGCTTCTCGTGGTTTAATCGCTATGGCTGCACCTTTAGCCTATCATGAGATAAAAAGCCTTGCTGGAACGACGCCAGTACCCCAGTTTTTAAATGATAATTTATCCAGCTATCAGCATCATATCCCAGCATGGGCAAGCGCTGTGGTACCTGCTGGTATGTTAGCCGCCGCTCCTGCTGGCGCACGTATTTCTGACACGACTACGACCGCGCCTCTAGTACGCGAAGAAGAGCAAAAAGACGGCAGCTTTATGAAAGCGTTATTGCCTATTATTGGTTTAATTATTTTAGGTGCACTTGCTTGGGCACTGCTCAGAGGTTGCCAAGATGACCCAGCACCTGTCGCTACGCCTGTTGTTGCTGAAGAGCAAGCGCAGACAGATGGGCAAACAGCAGTTGCTATGGATGTCGAGCCTGCCTCATTGCGTCTTGCTATGGGTGAAGGCAACACCTTATACGCTTGCCGTATGAATGTCGGTGACGAAGCGCTACAAAGCACTGTTATGGGCGCGCTTAATGATGCGTTCGGCGCTGAAACTGATAAGTGTCGTGCTGATGTCGATGACAGTTTTGCGACAGATATGCCAGCTGCAGCCAATCTTGCTGCTATCTTAGCTATCTTCAAAGATGTCCCAGACGCTAGCATGATTATCAAAGGCGATAATATCGTAGTGAATTCAGCAGATGCTGATGTACTTAGCAAGCTAGTATCTGATTTACAAGCTGCAGCACCGTCAATGACAGTTGAAGCTGAAGGTCCGCTAGATATGCAAGGCGAGATTGACAACAGCCTAGTTGCTGCTGGTGCGGCAATAGATAGACTGGGTGACAATCCAGATCCACGCGATGTTGCTCGTGCTTTGAGCCTACAAACCATCAACTTTGAGTTGGACAAAGCCTTTATCCCTGATGTCAACAAGCCGTTCTTAGATCGCGCTGCCAAGATAGTTACCGAAGTACCAAACATGGAATTGGTTATTATAGGTCATACGGATAATCAAGCTTCTAATGCTTACAACATGGAGCTATCACGTGACCGTGCTGAATCAGTCAAAGAGTACTTAGTTTCTCAAGGCGTTGACGCAAGTAAGCTTACGACAAAAGGTATGGGTGAAACGGATCCTATCGCTGATAACTCAACTGAGCAGGGACGTTTCCGTAACCGCCGCATTGAGTTTACAGTCAACGATCAATCTGCAATGGCAAGTAACAATGGCATGGCGACCAACAGTGGCAACCTCGACCCAGATCTTAACCCGCTAGATAGCAACAACGATGATCTAACGGTTGATGGTGATGATCGAGGCGTAAACGCATCAATGCCAGACCCAGATCTGAATCCATTAGATAACAATAATGATGACTTACTACCAGATGGTGATGATCCCACTCAAGGTACTGTTCTTGATCCAACGAAATAATCTATCGATACAATTATAGATTATCCAAAAAACCGCACTTATCAGAGTGCGGTTTTTTTGTTGGAGTTTGGCTATCTTTAAAAGAGTAGAGTTTTTGCTTCTGCATGTAGTTGTAGTTATTGTAGTCTGCTTTTATTTATACTCAGTAGGATCCTTTTGCTTCGCTGTAATCTTAGTGTTTAGATCTTCGTTGACGAAAAAAGTATTCAAGATATGATTCCGAGCCTGTTGCCAGTAGTCAAATTGCTCACAAGTAGAGAGCAAGTCATCTTGCCATACTGGAATATGTCCGCGCATGGTTTTGATACGACTTTGATTGGGATAGGGTAGCTCTTGCGCCGTTTTGGCAGCATCGTGAGCAGCAATTCTATCATTACAGACTAGTGCGATGTCACAACCTGCATTGATGGCGGCTTTAACGCGAGCGCTGACATCACCAACAGAATTGGCACCTGCCATAGAGAGATCATCAGAGAATATCACCCCATCATACTTGAGCTGACTACGCAAAATGTCTTTAAGCCATATTTTTGAAAATCCTGCTGGCTTATCATCGACTTGCGAGAAGATAACATGAGCAGGCATCACCGCATCTAACCATGGCAAAGTCTGGGCGAAGGGTTGCATATCGCTTGCCATAATCTCGTCTAAACTGCGCGTATCAATGGCCTGCGCTACGTGTGAGTCAGGAGCGATCGCGCCATGACCAGGAAAGTGCTTGCCCGTAGTTGCCATGCCAGCGGCCTTCATTCCGCGCATAAACTGCGTAGACAAAGCTACAATCGCTTGCGGCTCATGATGAAAGCTACGATCCCCTATCACTTGACTGATACCGCCTCTATCGAGGACAGGCGCAAAGCTCATATCGATACCTACGGCGAGTACTTCTGCTGCCATAAGGTAGCCGCAATCGTAAGCACAGCTTAGGGCGAGATTTGGGTCTTTATCGAATAAATCACCGAGGAGGCCCATTGCAGGTAGCGGAGTGAAGCCTTCACGCAGGCGTGCTACGCGGCCGCCTTCTTGATCGACCCCGATTAGGATATCAGCATTGTGATAGCGGATGTCATCACATAGCGCGCGCACTTGGGCGGCATCGATCACGTTGCGTGCAAACAGTATAATGCCGCCTACTTGTGCCTGTTTGATCAAGCTGACGTCTTCTGCGGTCAGCGCGGTATTGTCTATATCTATCATTAACACGCCGTACATGGCAGAATCCTTTTTTAAGTTACATTTACAAGGCTAGGATAGAGGAGTGCTTAGTAATTTAAGTTGACACACTTCTTGATGCTACCGTTCGCCTACTATGTCAGTCATTATACATAAGGGTGGTCGCTCATCAACCTAACAAGCGTGAACATAAGATATCTAATAGATAAGAATTAAAAGCATAAAGGGAATTAAGTGTAAGATTATTTATACAGTTTGAGACAGTCGATACAGGTTGCGCGTGCTAGTATTTATTGTATTTTGGCTATACAGTGCTAGTGTTAGATGCTATTTTTATTCAGTTATTAATCAAGTACTAAGTTTGAGCAGGACAAGCCACTATTAGGCTATATGAGCCGCTAATCCAAAATGAGAGATAAAATACGAGTGCTATACTAGATGCTATTACTATACTAGTATCATCGCCATGTTAGTATCGTTGCCATGTTAGTGTCACCATCATAGCAGTAGCGCTGTAGTCGTATATTATGCAAGTGCAAGAATAAAGAGATAGTACTTGCATTGGAATTAAACGAGCTATATTTAAAACAACTTATATTTAAAACTACTAGGTAGATACGATGAAAAAACAACCCGCACAATGGTTATTAAGTGCAGCTTCTGTAGGCATCGCAGGTATTATCCTTACTCAAAGTTATGGAACTGCAGTCGCTAATACTGAGACACAAGGGTTCGAGCCCACCCCTGAACAAAAAGTCACCACCCGTCAAGTTGCCGCTTTGCTGGATCGTAGCCATTATCTCAATCAGCCGTTAAATGCTGAAATGGGCAATGAGATACTCTCTATGTACATCGATAGCTTAGATCCAAACCATACCCTGTTCTTACAATCGGATGTCGATGAGTTTAAGAAAAAGTATGCTGATGACTTTGGTACTCGCCTCAAACGCGGCGATTTATCAGCAGGCGTTGATATCTTTGAGCGCTACCGCAAACGCTCAAACGAGTACTTTGAGATGGCAACAAGAATGCTCAAAACCGATATCGATTTGACAGGCGATGAGACCATTGTGCTAGATCGCGAAAAGCTCGGCCATTTTAAGACCAAAAAAGAGCAGCGCGACTACTGGACGCGCCAATTGAAGTTTCAATTGCTTAGCATCACTTTAGGCCAAGAAGATGAAAAAGCCAAAGAAAAAGTATTTTTAGATAATCCAGATATCACTCGTGGTCAGGATTTGGTCCGTAACGATCAGCGTACGCCAAACGAGATACTACTTAACCGCTTAACGCGTCAGCAAGGACAGTTCGGTCGCCTCAAAGATGACGAGGTAATGGAGACCGTTCTAAATACTGCTATGCTAACCTATGATCCGCACAGCAATTACTATGCGCCTATTCAAGCGACTGAGCTACAAATCCAGTCAAGCTTGCAATTAGAGGGCATTGGCGTCTCTATCCGTCCTGATCGCAAAAACCCAGATTATACTCGTATTGTGACTCTCGTCGATGGAGGCCCTGCAGCAAAAACAGGTCAGATAAAACCCAACGATCTCATTATAGGGATCGCCAAAGACGGTAAGAACATGACGGATGTGGTCGGCTGGTCAACGCGCGAAGTTGTCGGTCTTATTCGCGGTAAACGCGGTACTTCGGTGACGCTTAAGCTGCGCCAACCCAACACTCCGGATGCTAGCGCGCGTACGGTCACAGTAGTACGCGATATCATTCAGCAAGAAGAGTCAGGCGTACGCCAGCGCGTGGTAGCAGTCAAATCTCCTGAGGATGGCTCGCTTAAACGTATTGGTGTCCTTGAGATTCCAAGTTTTTATCTAAATTATCGTGCGCGCCGTAATGGTGAGGACTATCGTAGTGTCAGTATAGATACAGAGCGCGCAATCAAAGAGCTCAATGAAGAAAATATCGACGGACTAGTGGTCGATCTGCGCAATAATCCAGGCGGCTCACTAGATGAAGTGGCGAAAATGCTTGGATTGTTCATCAAAGGCGGTCCGTTAGTACAAATTCGTGATAATCGCGGCAATATCCAAGTCTACCGTGATGATGACGGCGGTGAGCAACTCTATGATGGCAAAATGGCAGTGATTACTAATCTGGCTTCAGCCTCAGCGAGTGAGATTTTTGCTGCCGCTATTCAAGATTATGGTCGCGGTTTAGTCGTCGGGAGCACAACCACTGGTAAGGGTTCTGCACAGATTCAACTTGATAACCTCGCTCTAGGTTCAGCCACTCTTACTCAGCGTAAGTTTTACCGTATTACAGGTGGTAGTACGCAAAACAAAGGCGTCGTTCCAGATGTAGAACTGGTCAATATCTATGATGATGCAACTTTTGGTGAGCGCGCGCAGAAAAAAGCGCTGCCTTGGGATACTATAAAGACGGCCGCTTATAAGCCTGAAGGTAAGTTCACCTCTGATACACTAGCTACGCTTAATCAGCAGTCCAAAATCCGTCAAGAGCAAAATCCGCAGTTTGTCTATCTATCAACGCTCAATGATATTCGCAATATGGAAGATGAGAAAAAGCCGACCGAGATTGATATTAACAAACGCCGCGCTAAAATGCAGCTGATAGAAAAGCGCTCGTTAGAAGCTGAAAACAAACGCCTTATCGCAACAGGTGAGCGTCCTTACGCTAATTGGAATACCTATCAAGCCGCTATGGATGCCAAATTTGAAGAGCGCAGCCAAATGAAAGCGGACGAGCGCCCTGAGCTACCAGAGAGTGAGGCATATATCACTGAGGCCGCTTATTTAATGCTAAGTGCCCAGCCACAAACTCTAAGCAGTCCTAAAGAGAAGTTATCTGCTAGAGATAAGCAAGCTATGTAATCAGCTAGTAGGGGTGTGTAACACTGTGTAAGCATATGCTTACACACATTGAGTCTTTGGCGTCTTACCTTATAGGGCTAATTTTACGATAATGGTCCCACAGCACAATTGAGTAGTACTAGGGATTGGTATTCAGTGATTGTATCAGGGATGGTTTGCTGATTAGGGATGACAGGGCTAGATGCCCGCTAGCTAGAGTTGACTTCGGGATTAGGTTGGTTTTAGTATTAACAAGGATGGTTAGTAATGAGAGCCGTGTAACGCTAGTCGTTATACGGTTTTGTTACGTTTAGACATCTGGTTTTGCTACAAAACTTTAAAAAAATTCCAGCTATAGTCAATGTGAAATAAAATCGATACGCAAATATTACCAGTGCTACTGGTATAAATTTTACTTGCTTGCTGTGTCTACGCTGACAGAAGCTGCGCAAAATTCATCCCAGCAGCACTATATCAGTTTTATAGTAATTCAACTATATATAGGATTCATTATGTTAGCACACAAAAAAGCCAGTCGCTCAATTTGAGTGACTGGCTTTTAGCTTGCTATAGTAGTGTGTTAGACCACTCAATAGCTCTACGCTCTAATTAATGCTCAACGCCGCCTGCACCGTGGACGTGACCATGGTTTAGCTCATCTTCAGTTGCCGCGCGTACTTCTTGAATCTCAACATCAAACGTCAAACGCTTGCCTGCCAAAGGATGGTTGGCATCAACAGTAACTTCTTCGTCCGTTACATCAGTTACGGTTACGAGCATCACTTGCTCGCCTGCTTGTGATTGAAACTGCATACCTGGCTGAATGTCTTCTACGCCTTGAAAGTTATCACGAGGCACTTTTTGTACCGCTTGGTCTTGGTACTCGCCGTAGCCATCAGCAGGCTCTACAACAGCGTTTACTTTTTCGCCAGCAGACTTGCCTTCTAATTGTTTTTCTAAACCTGGAATGATGTTTTGATGACCATGCAAGTAAGCGAGTGGCTGACCTTCTTGTGACTGGTCTAATATATTGCCTTCGTCATCTTTTAGCGTGTAGTTAAACTTTACGGCGGTATCTTTTGTGATAGTAGTCATAAATTATCCTTTTTTAATACAAATAACATAAATCTGAAGTAGTAATAAACCTAAAAGAGCCAATTAGCCAGCCAAAAAGCCGAACTATTAATCAGTTATCATCAGTTTATCAAAGTAACTGTAGCAGTTAGTGTCTTTAATTGAGATGCTCATAATAACTTTCAAGGTAAAAAATAAAAAAGAGTGCATAAATAGGGCGTATTGAACATTTAACCATGGCACTGCTGATCGCTAAAATGGTTCCAGACACGGCGCAAGTCGAAGATAATGTCTAGACCTTAGCTAGACTTGCAACACAGTATGGGGCAATTTTAGCATCAGCCTGAAAGGACAGGACTCTTTTTTGCCGCTCCTTTAATAAAAATAGACGCTTAGAATGACTAAACTTACTATTTTTATCTTGCTTCTAATTTAAGAGCAGCGACTAAAAAATAGTCTCTGTCAGTGCGTATTTGTGAATTATCAAACACGCCCTAAGCTAAGCATAGCCTTTTGTATCATAAAGTAAGGGCAAAAATGCAATATTGTCAGTGAGCGGTGCAAAGACGATTTTGCCAGTTGCGTTTTGATGCAATGACTTCTACCATAACCATATCCCTTTTTATAAGAATAGACTATGACAACGCCCAAAGCTTATCCTGTGCATTACAAGTTTGACTTTGCTCGCTTTAACGAGCATTTGGTTGATGTGACCTTAACTTTTCAAAGCGACATCGATGTGCCAAGCTTATGGCTGCCGGCTTGGATTCCAGGCAGTTATTTAATGCGTGAGTTTGCCCGTCACATCACCGCTGTGCATTATCAAGTGCTAAAAGATACGCAAAATAAAGGTGATGATTCAGTCAGCCTACGCGCAAAAAAGACAGATAAGCATACTTGGCAATTACCTAAGGTTGAGGCGGCACAAACGGTGAACGTCCACTATGAAGTGTATTGCTACGATCTGTCAGTACGCACCGCTTATGTCGATCAGCAGCGGCTGTATGGCAACTTTACCTCTCTTGCGCTAGCGATTGAAGGGCAGGAGGCATCGGCGATACAAGTAAGCTTAGTGGTACCTGATGCGTTTTTGACAGGCAAGGACGCTAACAAAGTAATTATCGCCTGCGGTCTTGAGGCGACTTCTTTGGTTAATGAAGCAAAGAGCGTCAGTCAACATATATACGGGTTGCAGGCACAGAGCTATCATCAGCTGATCGATTACCCGTTTGAGATTGCTGAGCAGGATAAGTTTGGGTTTATCGTACAAGATCATCGTCATCAAGCACTTGCGCACCGCTTTTATATATCAGGCAGACATAGTGCCCATTTAGGACGGCTGCAGCAGGATCTGACTCAAATTTGCCAGAGCTATATGGACTGGCTAGGGGACGCGCCCTTTAGCGATTACACCTTTATGACTTATGCCAGCGGGCAAGATTATGGTGGTCTTGAACATATTAATTCGACCAGTTTGATTACGCCGCGCCGTGACTTGCCTAGTCACGATGAGCCCCAAATACCCAGCAATGCCTATCAGCGCTTTTTAGGCTTGTGTAGTCATGAGTATTTTCATGCATGGTGGGTCAAGACGGTGCAGCCTGATGTCATGTTCGATGTTGATTTGCGCCGTGAGGCCTTTACACCGCTGCTTTGGGTGTTTGAAGGCTTTACCTCCTATGTTGATGATTTTATGCTACAAGCCTCCGGTGTCATAGACAAAGCCAGCTATCTTAAATTACTCGCCGAACAGATCAATCGCTACTATCAAACGCATGGCCGCGCCAATCAAAGCGTTGCTGAATCTAGTTTTGATGCTTGGATTAAGCTGTATCGTAGTGACGAGAACACAGGCAACGCGGGTATCAGCTACTACAATAAAGGCGCGCTGGTCGCTTTGTGCTTGGATTTGACTTTGCTTGAGCACAGCAATGGACGCTATCGGTTGTTTGATGTGATCAAGTCTTTTTATGAGCAAGCAAAAGCGTCCGATAAAAAGAGAATCGGAATCACCAGCGCTGATATGGGCCGCGTTATCGGTGAGTTCATGCCAGCAGATGAGTGGGAGACGTTTGAGCGCCGCTATATCGATGGCGTTGAAGAGTTACCACTTGATGAGCTACTGAGCGCAAATGGCATCACTATAAAACCTGATAACAAAGACACAGCAGATAAACAGGTGCCTTGGGGCATGCGCTGCACCGACACGCCAGCAGGTCTTAAAGTCAGTCGCGTACAGCGCGGTAGCGCGGCGGCTATTGCTGGAATATCAGCGCACGACGTCATCGTCGCCATCGATGGTATCAAAGCCGATAGCAAGCAGCTAGCTACCTTAAAAGACGCTGATTATCATGTTGAATGTCATCTGTTTCGCCGTGACGAGCTGATGCGCGTTGACGTATTACCTAAAGCCGCTCAGGGTATTGAGGATATAAGCCAGCAAAGCCCATTCCCTCACAAGGTAGATCTACAGTTTATAACTATGCGCTCGGCATCGACTGATGGCAATCAGTCAGAGTCAGATAAAGCGCTAATCTGGCTTGGGGCTATGGATCAGGTAGAATAAAGCTGTTTGCTCAAAGAACGTCTCGCTATCAACATAAAAAACCCCGTACTAGCTATTTTTAGTACGGGGTTTTATTTAAACGGTATCTGTTTTTACGTTACAGACTCATTTTCGGTTAACTCAGCGCTGTCATCGGCTTCTTCAATAATAGTTTGACTATCGATCCAATTTTGTATGATTTCAATCTCGCTTTGCTGCGCGTCGATAATGTTTTTAGCCAGCGCTCGCATCTCGTCATCCTCGCCGTATTTTAATTGTGTTCTTGCCAGCTTTACCGCACCGATATGATGAGCGAGCATAGCACGTGCAAATGCCATATCAGCGTCAGGGTCAGTGATGGCCGCTGACATCTCATCGTGCATGGTCTTGGCGCTCGCATCATAAGCGCGCTGCATCGCTTGGGTCACAGGTTTTGACTCGATCGTATCAGGATGGCTGGCAAGCCACTTTCTTAGAATATCGATCTCACTTTGCTGCGCGGTCATGACCTCTTGTGCCACCTTGCGCATAAAGGGATCTTGACCGTATTTTAGCTCAACCTTAGCCATATCAATCGTACCGCGATGATGACCGAGCATACTTTTGGCAAAGGCTGTATCTGGATCGTTATAACCTATGCCTATTAGCATCTCATCATGCATACCTGTCATCGCTTTAGCGTAGTCTTGATATCTCGCGCTCGTCTTTATCTCATTTGGCACCTCTAAATCATTCGTCATACCATGAGCACTACGTGCGCCTGCACCTTCTGCTAAGACCTCTGTACTATCAGCATTGTCGCTGACAGGCGGCTGCGGCTCGATGACAATCTTATCCTCTACTGTCGTCTCTTCTAGCGCTGTAGCGTTAGTCGTCTCGGCCACGGGTTGACACGCACTAACGGCAAAAACAGCTGCAAAGATAGGCATAAGAAGACGGGCGTTAAACATGACGGATCCTTGTCAAAGGCAAGTAGATGGCGAAAGAATAAAGACTTAAGAATAGTAGCAGACAAACCTTACCCTTTCGAGTCACTAGGTTAAAAATGTGGTCACTTTTTTGTCTACAAAGCTTTAAAGGCCTAATTGCTGACATTGCTCACGGCTAAGGCTAACATGCACAGACTCACCAACGGCTAAATCTTTGAGCTCAAATCCAGCGACCGACCAGCGAATCAGGCGCAAGCAAGGCAAGCCCACATGGGCCGTCATGCGCCGTACTTGTCGATTTTTACCCTCAAAGATAGTGAGTATCAGCCACGAGTCAGGGACACTTTTGCGCTCGCGTATCGGTGGATGACGCGGCCATAGCGCAATAGGCAAATCCTCTACGCTTACGTGTTTGATTTTAGCGGGCAAGGTCTTGCCGTCTTTGAGCATGACGCCGCGGCCTAATTGTGTGAGTTGCTCAGCAGTCGGAATACCCTCTACTTGTACCAGGTACGTTTTGCCTTGTTTGCGTCCGCTATTGGCTTTTGGTGGATGCGTAATGGCCTTGTTAAGCTTACCATCAGCAGTTAATAACAGCAGACCTTCGCTAGTGGCGTCCAAGCGTCCAGCGACGCGTAAGGATTTGTCATCAAAGAACTCTGCTAATGGCGTAAATTTATTATTATCGTCATCCCTAAACTGGCTTTGGACGCCGTAGGGCTTATTAAATAAAACGAGTGTAGGCATAATGGGTGCCATATATAAAAGTTATGGCTGATTTTATCATGACGCAGTACAAAGATTTATAGGCAATAAAAAACACCCCAAAGATTTATTGTCTTTGAGGTGCTCATATCTAACTTAAATAATGCTAAAAACGCATCGGATACTATATCGAAGCTATAGCGTCATTAAAGGTTTGACTTGGACGCATGACTTGCTCAGCGAGCGCTTCATCCGCTAGATAATAACCATCGATATCGACAGATTTACCTTGTGCATCATTTAGCTCTTTGACGATAGTCTCTTCGTTGCTCTCCAACTCTTTAGCAAGTTTTGAGAACTGAGCTTTGAGATCGCCATCTTTGTCCTGCGCAGCGAGTTCCTCAGCCCAGTACATTGCTAAGTAAAAATGACTACCACGGTTGTCAAGCTCACCTGTTTTGCGTGAAGGCGACTTATCATTTAACAACAGTTTTTCAGTCGCTTTATCAAGCGTTTCTGCCAATATTTGCGCTTTAGTGTTGTCATCGTTTTTGGCCAAGTGCTCAAGCGATTCAGTTAATGCTAGGAACTCACCTAACGAATCCCAACGCAAATGATTCTCCTCAACCAATTGCTGTACGTGCTTAGGTGCAGAACCGCCAGCACCCGTTTCAAACAAACCGCCGCCTTTCATTAGCGGTACTACCGAGAGCATCTTAGCACTCGTGCCCAGTTCCAAGATTGGGAATAGATCGGTCAGGTAATCACGCAAGATATTACCAGTAGCAGATATTGTATCAAGGCCGCGAGCAACGCGCTCTAGGGTATAACGCATAGCACGAACCTGTGACATGATCTCAATATGCAGGCCGTCAGTATCGTGATCCTTTAAGTACATTTTGACTTTTTTGATCAGCTCATTCTCGTGCGGGCGATACGGGTCTAACCAAAAGACAACGGGTGTATCTGATTCACGCGCGCGGCGTACAGCAAGCTTAACCCAGTCTTGAATAGGCAGATCTTTGGTCTGACACATGCGCCAGATATCGCCTTTTTCAACGCGCTGCTCCATTAATACTTCATCCGTCTCTTCGTCAACAATACGAGCGATGCCCGAATCACTGGCTTCAAAAGTCTTGTCGTGTGAGCCGTATTCTTCTGCCTTTTGTGCCATAAGACCGACGTTTGGTACTGTACCCATCGTGGTTGGATCAAAGTTGCCATGCCATTTACAGAAATTGATCATCTCTTGATAAATACGAGCAAAGGTAGACTCAGGCATCACCGCTTTGCAATCATACAATTTACCATCAGCGCCCCACATTTTGCCGCCTGAGCGAATCATTGCGGGCATAGAGGCGTCAACGATGACATCACTCGGTGAGTGAAAGTTAGTAATGCCTTTATTAGAGTCAACCATAGCAAGACGCGGACGATGTACTTGGCAGGCATGCAAATCACGCTCAATCTCTTCTTGCAATGAGGTGGGTAGCTCTTTGATTTTTTCGTACAAACTTGCCATACCATTGTTGACGTTGATGCCAAGCTCTTCAAAGAGCGCGCCGTGCTTTTGAAAAGCGTCTTTGTAGTAGGTTCTGACGGCATGACCAAAGACGATAGGGTGCGAGACTTTCATCATTGTGGCTTTTACATGCAATGAGAATAAGATACCCGCTTCACGGCAGTCTTCCATCTCACGCTCATAAAACTCAAGTAAGGAGTCTTTACTCATAAACATCAGATCGATGACTTCTTTGTCTTGTAAAGCGATACCGGTTTTGAAGACATTGACCGTACCATCATCAGTGACACGCTCCATACGGACGCTGCGCGCTTTGTCCAAAGTCATCGACTGCTCACCAGCATAAAAATCGCCATCATGCATGTGTGAGACATGAGTCTGTGACCACTGCTTCCACTCGCCCATAGAGTGCGGGTGCTTGCGCGCGTAGTTTTTGACCGCTTTTGGTGCGCGGCGATCTGAGTTACCTTCACGTAAGACGGGGTTGACCGAGCTACCTAGGCTTTTGCCATAGCGCTTGCGTAGCTCTAACTCTTCTTCGGTCTCTGGATCATCAGGGAAATCAGGTATCGCGTAGCCTTTAGCCTGTAGCTCTTTGATAGCGGCTTTGAGCTGCTGTACTGAGGCACTGATATTAGGCAGTTTAATAATATTGGCATTAGGATCTTGCGTGAGTTCACCTAGCTTAGCTAAGTTATTAGGAACGCGCTGCTCCTCAGTTAGGTAATCAGGAAATTCTGCTAAGATACGTGCAGCTACAGAGATGTCGCTGGTTTCAACATCGACGCCTGCAGTTTTGGTAAAGGCTTCAACAATAGGCAAAAAAGATAAAGTGGCTAGCGCTGGAGCTTCGTCGGTTTTTGTATATATAATTTTTGACATTTTAGTATGCTATTCCTTTAGGTTATAGTTAAATTTAGAGTGTGTATCAGCTATTAATAGTAGCAATCATGTTTTCATTCAGTTGAGCATAAGGACAAATATAAAAGGTAAAAGGGTGTTATCTACATTCGATAGAATGATAGTTTGACTATAGCATTTAAACACCCAAAAAGTGAACTGATGACAGTAATTTGTAAGAAAAACACCGCATATTCGATACGTTGTCAATCTTGAATAGTGAACTTGGTATACTATTTTTTGAATGCAGGTTTAGTTATAGGCTGTCACCCCTTATATTCTAACAGCGATTGCGCTGAATATCACCTTTGCCAAGTGATTTTAAGCCGTCTATCCACTACATTTGACCTTAATATTGACCCTATTTTTACCATGCTGAGCTATTCAAATACTGGCAGCTTAGGTGTTTTCTATTATAAAGCTTGACTAATTTTTATCATCAAGTGATATCTATATTTGCAAATTGTGACAGCAAATAGGTATAAATTTGCTAGGCTAATGACTGTAATTGTCGCACGACTAATCCTAAGCAAACTTAAACCTAAGCAAACTTAAATAAGTAAGCCAAGCACATAACGACAACAACGATTGTGAGACCTATGAATCTAGAGTACGCGTTACTAAATGATACCGACTGGCAGAATAATGCTAAATGGCAAACGCCCGACACGCCCTTTATGTCCTTTGCGTTTTGGCAAGCGCTGACGGACACAGGGGCTATCGGTGAGCAAGCAGGGTGGCTGCCGATATTTATAGTGGTGCATCGCGTCGTAAATGATATGGGAGACTTAGCTACAGAGTCTATCTCTCATCCTGTAGCGGTGCTACCTGTCTTTATAAAGGGTCATCACCGCGGCGAGTTCGTTTTTGATTATGCGTGGGCAGAGGCTTATGCGCGCTACGGCGTCGATTATTACCCGCGGCTGGTAACGAGCGTACCCTATACGCCTATTACCGGTCAGCGCCTGTGGTTGGCAGAGGGCGAAACTTTAACTGACGATATTATAAAAACCGCTATCGCAGGGGTTGATGATATTGCGCGGCAAGTGGGCGCGTCGAGCTGGCATGGGCTGTTTGTCACGCCAAAGCTTGCAAACGTTGCCACCACTGCTATGCCAAGTGACACTGATGTAGAGCTGGCACTTATGGCTCAAGAGATAGATGCTGAGCCGGCGATAATAGAGATGCCAATCCTTGAGCGTCAAGGCTGTCAGTTCTTGTGGCAAAATAAGGATTTGCTCAAAGATGAGCAGCCTTTTGTAGACTTTGAAGGGTTTCTAGCAACCCTTAAAGCTAAAAAGCGCAAGACTATTCGCGCCGAGCGCCGTAAAGTTGCTACGCAAGATATCAGGTGCGTGCGTAAATGCGGTGATGACATTACTGATAGCGACTGGAAGGCCTTTTATCACTGTTACGTGATGACCTATGCAGTGCGGGGACAGCAGCCTTATTTGACGCTAGACTTTTTTATGGCATTGGCACAGAGTATGCCCGAGCATTTAATGCTCGCGCTCGCCTATGATAGTGCTGATGGTAATAATGAGGACATTATCGCCTGTAGCTTATTCTTATATGATAATCCTAACAGCGACAATGCGACGTTGTACGGACGCTACTGGGGCGCGCTTGCTGATTATGATAGCTTACACTTTGAGCTATGCTACTACCAAGGGCTTGAGTTTGCGATTGAGCAGGGACTGATGTATTTTGATCCTGGCACTCAAGGGGAACACAAGCTCATTCGCGGCTTTATTCCGACCAAGACCTACTCGATACATCGTATTTATGATCCGCGTTTTGTTCCGGCAATTAGCAACTTTTGCATTGAAGATAGACAGCGTATGGCGCAGTATCGACAGCAGGCGTTTGCGGCTTTGCCTTTTAATGAAGATAATATGCCTACCTTTAATGATGCTCAAATAGATAGCGACGTATAAGGGCCACGCTATAGCAATGCTAAATACCAAGTTATCTCACATGCATACCCCAGCGCCGCCTAATCTTGTGCCGTGGCTCGATGCCAAAGGCTCTTTGACTGCGATGCTAGAAACCAAGGCAGGTCAGCCCCTACGCGTAGAGCGACAGTTTGAGGGCTACAGACTTTTGAGCTTAGCGCAAAAACATCAACTGGGCATTGAGGGCAGAGCGCTTAATCGACCGATGCTAGCATGGGTGCGCGAAGTATATCTATATGGCAACGATGAGGCGCCTTGGGTCTGGGCGCAAAGCCTGTTTCCGCTACCAAGCCTAAAAGGAGATGCTCGTCGCTTGCAACATTTAAAGGGTACGCCAATTGGTTATGTTCTATTTAGGCGCTGCCGCACCTTGCCAAGCCAGCGCTTTATCTTTCATACACATAAAGGTTGGCAGCGGCAAACGCGTTATGACTGGTATGGACGAAAACTGCTTATTAGCGAGACGTTTCTGTCTGGTTTCAATTATTGAAAAATACTTGTTTAATAAATAGATACTGTGTTAGTATTTTGTAACTAAACGTTAGTCTATTATTTCACTGTTATCAAAATATGAGAGTCAATTATGAGCCCATTAAGTCCCGCAAAATTATTTTTGAAGCTATCTAGCACCTTCATCTTGTGTGCCAGTACAATTGCTCTATCGCAAACGGCCAACGCTGGGTTTTTTGATAGCATCTATGATGTGCAAAGAGCGGTAAGCTCCATTGGGCAGACTGCTGATACGTTTCGCGGTAGCAAACAGGCGGTGACAGACTTGGGTGAAGAAGTTGGTTTTATCTCGTCAAATGAAGTAGATAATCAAGTGGGCGGCGTCAAACTTATTGAAGGTGCTCTACTAGCGGGCAAGCTTAAGAATACATCACTGTATAATCAAGCGAGCAACAATTCGATGCAGGTGAGTAGTTTATCTCAGCAAGATACCATTATTTATATGGGTAAAGAGCAGAACGGGTATTATTATGTTCAAACTGATAAAGGCGCAGGCTGGGTATCTAAACCGCTAGTAGGATTGAGATACTAACACTCATTATTTCTACCTACAAAAACAGCCATATCATTTGGCTGTTTTTTAGTTTCATCACAACGTGTTTTCTATCGTATCATTCTTTAAACCATTCAGCTTAAGCTGAGCTTTTTTGCGCTCATAAAGTTATATTTCATGTTAGACTCAGCATACGGCAAGATTTCAGTGCAATATCCTTGCTGAGCATCCACCCTCTATGAGCGCGCTCATAACCTTATCTTAAATAACACTAGTTTTACAAAACCAATAATATAGGACACTCTTATGTTTAAAGACATCTCTATTAAAGATTTTGACCCTGTACTCGCTGACGCGATGGCGTCTGAAAGCAAACGTCAAGAGAGCCATATTGAGCTTATCGCCTCAGAGAACTATTGCTCACAAGCAGTCATGGAAGCACAAGGCTCGGATCTGACCAATAAATATGCCGAAGGCTATCCGGGCAAGCGCTATTACGGCGGCTGCGAATACGTCGATATCATTGAGCAGCTCGCGATTGACCGTGCCAAAGAGCTATTTGGCGCAGAATACGTCAACGTCCAGCCGCATTCAGGTAGCCAAGCTAACTCAGCGGTTTTTTTAGCACTCCTTGAAGCCAATGATACGGTACTTGGTATGAGCCTCGACGCGGGCGGTCACTTAACGCATGGCGCGCACATTAACTTCTCGGGCATTAACTACAATGCGGTGCAGTACGGTCTAAATGAGGCGGGCGAGATTGATTATGATCAAGTCGACAGCCTAGCCCGCGAGCACAAGCCTAAAATGATTATCGCAGGCTTCTCCGCGTATTCTCAAGTGGTCGATTGGCAGCGTTTTCGTGATATCGCTGACGAAGTAGGGGCGTACTTTTTGGTCGATATGGCGCACATTGCAGGCCTTGCCGCTACTGGCGCGTATCCAAGCCCCGTACCATTCGCCGATGTGGTCACCAGCACCACGCACAAAACCTTACGTGGCCCGCGCTCAGGCATTATCTTATCGCGTGATGATAAGCTGGCCAAAAAGCTCAACTCGGCGGTATTCCCCGGCAACCAGGGCGGCCCGCTTATGCATGCCATCGCAGGCAAAGCGGTGTGCTTTAAAGAAGCCTTAGAGGACAATTTTAAGACTTACCAAGAGCAAGTGGTCAAGAACGCCAAAGCTATGGCAGAGGTCATCATGGATCGCGGTTACGATATCGTCTCTGGCGGCACCGAAAACCATCTGATGCTTATCAGCCTAGTTAAACAAGAAATGACGGGTAAAGAAGCGGATGCATGGCTTGGTGATGCTTATATTACGGTTAACAAAAACGCGGTGCCTAACGATCCAAAATCACCGTTTGTGACTTCAGGTATCCGTATTGGTACGCCAGCGGTAACCACGCGCGGCTTTGATGAAGCTGACGTAAAAGAGCTAGCAGGCTGGATGTGTGATGTCTTAGATAGCCGCGGTGATGAGCAAGTAATCTCTGATACGCGCGAAAAGGTAAAAGCCATCTGCGCCAAAAAGCCTGTGTACGCAAAGAATCAGTAATTTCTTTTACCTGCTTTTAGACGTATAAAAATAGAAACCGCTTGGCTTAGGCTTGGCGGTTTTTTTGGTTTAAGTATAGTCTAATCCAAATAAAACCGATACAATCCTATTAACAATTGCATTTAATGAAATAAACAATGACTTATTCAATAGACTATCGCAAACAGGTACTTTCTAGCATCGCTGATGGCATGACCAT
>CANLXO010000017.1 GCA_947495055.1 uncultured Psychrobacter sp.
ATCTAACCCCCTTTGCTGACGACAATAGCACGATGGCACCACCTGATCCCTTCCCGAACTCAGAAGTGAAACATCGTCGCGCCAATGGTAGTGTGGCTCCGGCCATGTGAGAGTAGGTCATCGTCAGCTCCCTATTCCTAAAAAGCCCCCTTTGCTAGCGCAGAGGGGGCTTTTTTTATGGGTAAATTTTTAATGAATGAAACATATTTTGCTGATACATTGTATATTTGAGATACTATCCACATTCCTACAAGAAGTTATAATTTTAATAAGGATTTTAGATGTTTGCTAAGAAAAAGCACGACATTCCCGAAGAAAATATCAAAGTAGAACAAGAATATAAGTCTGTTCATGAAACACCATTGATTTGTCTTTTTGATTTAGATGAATCAGTTTTGCAGTCTTTTAAAGAGAATTCATACAATTGTAGTATAGGTTCTTTAGGTAAATTGGTTCGAGTCCCGAATGATAGAATAAAATCAGAACATTTCTTGAAATTAAACTATTCTCAGCCCGCTAATATTCATGAGCATGATATTCTTGTATTTAATATGGACTTTTATCAAAAGGAAGACTATGAAGATAGCCAAGTCTGTTTGGATGATGTAACAGGTCAATCTGTATACGCACTACTTAGCGTATTTCCAGAAAAAATATTTAATCCTAGAGCATATGCGACTTGGTTCTTATCTAAAGAAGTTAATAACATATTAAATAAAGAATCAATTGTTATTATATTTGCGAGTAGACAAGAAATAGTTACTTACCAACAAGTAGAGATTACTTCACATCAAAATAAAATAGTAAAGCAAACAGATTTTACTAATACAGCGTTTTATAGCGATTTTCCTGATTGCTATAACAAAACTGGTAAAAAAATGAGGTCTCCAGATACAGAAGCTATTCTAACGCCTTTACTTCTAAAGTATGCAGATGATTCAAGTTACGAGTTAACTTTTAGTCATCCAACTTACTGGAATAGTAAAGAAGGTAAACAAATGAAATATGATAATTTCATACCACTACTTTTGAATAATGATAATGAAGTTATTTCTTTCTGTCATATTCATTCAGAAGGGACGGTATTTGTTTTTCCGTGCATTAATAATAAAGAGTCATTTTTACTTGAACTATTTAATAATCATTTATCAGCATTATTTCCGAATCTATTCCCATTTCATGGGCAGTTTGGTTGGCTTGATAATGGCGATTATCCTCTACCAGGTGAGGTCAAATTATCCGATAGCAGAAAAAATATCGAAAAAAGATATATAAATGATATTGATACTAATAATAAAGCTATAGCAAGTCTTAAAATTCAATATTCTTTTCTTAGAGACTTGATATCAGAATCAGGTGATAAGCTTGTCTCAGCTGTAGAATATTATCTTAAGTGGTTAGAGTTCCCTAGCGTCGTTAATCTTGATGAGACAAACCCTGACGTATTAGAGGAAGATATTCAAGTTGATTATGAGGATAAGTTCTTAGTCATTGAAATTAAGGGTATAGGTGGAACCTCAACAGATAAAGACTGCTCTCAAATAAGTAAGATAAGATATCGTCGAGCAGAACAAAGAAATAAATTCGATGTTTATGGACTCTATATTGTGAATCATCAGAGGTATGTTTCTCCAAATTCAAGAAGCAATCCTCCATTCAGCGATAACCAAATAAAAGATGCGCTTTTAGACAAACGTGGGTTATTGACTACATATGACCTATACAAGGCATACTTTTTAATTGAAGATGAAGTGCTTTCAAAATCTGAGGTCCGTGATAGCTTGTTCGAATTCGGTCTCGTAGAGTTAAAACCTAAAAATTTAATATCATTAGGCATTCCTCAAGAATATTTTTCTTCTGGGACTATAGCGATAATAAATTTGGAATCTATGAATTTGAAGATAGGAATGAACTTGTACATTAGAAAAAATGATCAATATAGTAAGGTTAATATTGTATCACTTAGAGTAAATGATCGAGATGTTGATGAAATAAATACTGGTGAGGTTGGTATTAAGTTTGACCGTTCGATTAAAAGTAGATCTGAACTCTTTGTCAAACAGGTTTAACAAGCACCGTTTAAGACAGCTTATCAATATCAACCAAAGGTTTAAAATCGAAACCCAACTGCTGACCTTTAAGCTGGCGCATTTGCTCGATACGCTGTTTGCGTCCTACTATCAACCTTAGCACGTCACGACGCTGCTCATTGGTCATACTAGGCTAAAATTGATGATTATAACTATTTCGCAAACAGAGAAATCAGCAATCTTTCCCATAAAAAAGCCCGTATTAGTTCGCTAATACGGGCTTTAATATTGAATAGAGTAGTTAACCAACTAAGCTAACCATTAAGCCCCTTCACCAAATTTACCACTTTGGAAATCAGTGACCGCTTGCATGATTTCTTGCTGGCTGTTCATGACAAACGGACCATATTGCACAATCGGTTCGCGTAGTGGGCGACCCGTGATTAAGATCACTTTGGTATCCTCACTACTATTCGCTGTAATAGTCACGCCATCGGCATCTTTATCATTTTTTAAGATAGCCATGGTCTTAGTCGGTACGGTTTCGCCTTCGATATCTACCGTACCACGATACACAAAGGCAAAGGCATTGTGATCGGCTGGAATGGCTTGGCTAAAGCTCGTTCCTGCGGGTAGATGAATATCCAAATACGTCGGCTCAGTAATGTCGCGGGTGACTGCACCTTCTACGCCATGCGATCTACCTGCGATTACCGTAACGTCTACGCCGTCATCAGTGGTGTATTTAGGCAAGTCCTCACTTTGAAAGTCTTTATACCAAGGGTCATTCATTTTATCTTTGGCAGGTAGATTAAGCCACAGCTGGAAGCCTTCCATCGCGCCATCTTCTTGTTCAGGTAGCTCCGAATGGATCACGCCGCTAGCTGCCGTCATCCACTGCACGCCGCCGTTTTGCAATAAGCCTTCGTTGCCCGCGCTGTCGCGATGACGCATACGGCCCGTGATCATATAAGTAATCGTTTCAAAGCCGCGATGTGGATGATTGGGGAAGCCTGCGACATAATCATCTGGATTGTCACTTTTGAAGTTATCTAGCATCAAGTACGGATCGAGGCGCTGTTGCAGCTGCTGCGTAAGCACGCGAGTTAATTTAACGCCAGCGCCGTCTTGGGTATCGACCCCAGCAAAAAGCTGCTCGATTTGACGCGATTGGGTCACAGTATCTTTTTTGCTATTCGCTACGTCTTTTACGCTATTTGCTACAGGGTTATTCATGGTTCTCTCCCATTTTTATGATTGTGAATAATGGACTTCTTTTATTCATATTCAGCCATATATTTGGGGTAAGGGGTTGTAGATTTCAATACTTTATTGTGTAGTAAATGTAAATAAGAGATTCAACTTTTTAAGTATAAGTTAATTTATTGCAAGGTTAAAACAACTCACCCGTCTCAATCACTTCTTCAAAATCAAAGCCTAGTTGCTCACCTTTACGCTGACGCATTTGTTCAATACGCTGCCTGCGACCTACGATTAGCCTTAATACTTCACGGCGCTGTTCGGTGCTCATGCTTAGCCATAATTGACGCTCAGTACGACTGCGCAAGCAGCCAAAACAATAGCCTTTCTTATTACTGGTACAAACGCCTATACAAGGATTATCAATGTCAAACAGTTCAATCTGCTCATTCATGACCTCTCCTTGTCGCAATTTTACTTTGGTTAAAGTAGATATTTAAATAAAGCATTCGTAATCGTTCAAATTGACTATACATCAGCGTTTTTAGCACTATTAACGTTATATCCCTAGTGTTATGCTCATTATTATTCAATTTTTACAGTATAACCAATTATAAAGATGAGATTGCATATGAATATTGTGTACGTCCATGGCTTAGATAGCGATGCCAACTCTAATAAAGGCTTGTTATTAGAGCAATATTGCCAAGAGAATTATCCAGATAGCAAAGTCTATCGTCCAGATTTAAACCATTCTCCTGAACAGGTATTTAGCTATTTAACAAAGCTAGTCGACGAGCTCAGTCAAGATGCCAAAACGGTATTGATCGGTAGCTCATTGGGAGGCTACTTTTCAACCTTAGTCAGTAATCGCACTGGCTGCGGCGCATTATTATTAAACCCTAGCACCCAGCCGCATGTCACTTTGCAGCGTTTTAATGATGATAATAATAACGAAATACTTTATACGACTTCTGGTGGTTGGGCGATCACTAAGAACCATCTACAGTGGTTTGCTGAGCATCCATTATTATCTATCGTTAATCCTAAAAAAGTGGCTGCGCTCATTAAAGAGGGTGATGAATTGCTCAATGCCAGTCTTTCAGCCAAATTTTATAGTGAACAAGGTGCTAGAGTTATTTTGCAAGAAGGCGGTGATCATCGGTTTAGTGATTTTAGGGAGCATTTACCAGAGGTTATGAGGTTAGTGCAGCAGCTATAGAGCGAGTCTAGTAGCTTATCTGGTAAGAGGTGTAAGAGGGTTCAAAAAGTAGCGTCCAACGTTTAAACGTAAGCCGTAGAACTAGACGACATTATCTGACGTAAGCCGCTGACGATTGACGTAAAGCGCGCTGTTTTTGGTTATAATGGTCAGATAGAAACCGTTATATGTGAATAATAAAGGAAAGCATTTGTGAGTCAATATAATGCGCAATCGTTAGAGATTTTAGAAGGCCTTGAGCCTGTCCGCCGCCGTCCTGGCATGTATACCGATACCACCCGTCCCAATCATTTAGCGCAAGAAGTCATCGATAACTCGGTTGATGAAGCGCTGGCGGGCTATGCCAAAACCATAAAAGTCAGGCTTCATGAGGATGGTTCGTTATCGGTCGAAGATGATGGCCGCGGTATGCCAACAGATATCCATCCTGAATTTGGTCAATCGGGTATTGAAATTATCTTAACTCGCTTGCACGCCGGTGGTAAGTTTTCGACCTCAAACTATGAGGTGTCAGGCGGTTTGCACGGCGTTGGCATCTCTGTCGTCAATGCCTTGTCTACACGTGTGGAAGTGACGGTGTGGCGTGATAGTACTCAATTCGACATGGCATTTGAGAACGGTGCGCCAGTGACGCTATTGACCGAATCGGTCAGTCCAAACAAGCGCAAACGTGGTACTAGAGTACGGTTTTGGTCAGATAGTACCTTCTTTGATACGCCTAAATTCAATATTAAACAGCTCAAGCACACCTTAAAGGCCAAGGCGGTGTTGGCCGCTGGACTCACTATTGAGTTCACAGATGAGATCAATGATGAAAAGATTGTTTGGCAATTTACCGATGGGGTGGTTGAGTATCTAACCGAGCAATTAGATGGGCTTGAGACCCTACCGCCAGAGCCTTTTTATTATAATTATGAAGCGACAGGTAGCGAGCGCGCCGGCATCACCTTTGCACTGTCTTGGTTACCTGAGGGCGGCGTGCCCATTCAAGAGAGTTATGTCAATCTCATTCCAACCGCTCAAGGCGGCACCCACGTAAATGGGCTGCGTACGGGTATTTTAGAAGCGCTGCGTGAGTTTTGTGATATTCACAATCTATTGCCGCGTAACGTCAAGCTTACCGGTGAGGATGTCTGGGATGGGATTAATTATATCTTGTCGCTCAAATTCTCTGAGCCGCAGTTCTCAGGTCAGACCAAAGAGCGTCTCTCAAGCCGAGAAGCGGCGGGGGCGGTACAAACGCTTGCCAAAGATGCGTTTAGCTTATGGCTCAATCAGCACGCAGATTTAGGCGCGCAGATTGCAGAATTAGCGATTAATAAAGCAGGACGCCGCCTAAAATCTGCTAAAAAAGTCGCACGTAAAAAAATCACTCAAGGTCCAGCGCTACCGGGTAAACTGGCCGACTGCCGAGGTGATCTGCGTGATGGGGCAGAGCTGTTTTTGGTAGAAGGCGACTCCGCTGGCGGTAGTGCTAAGCAAGCACGTGATCGTCACTATCAGGCGATACTGCCGCTACGTGGTAAGATTCTAAATACGTGGGAGGTCTCTTCAGATACCGTGCTCTCAAGCCAAGAGATTCATGATATCGCTATCGCTATCGGTGTCGATCCAGCATCAGATGACTTATCAGAGCTACGTTATGACAAGATATGTATCCTAGCCGATGCTGACTCTGATGGCTTGCACATTGCCACTTTGATCTGTGCACTGTTCGTCAAGCATTTTCCAGCACTTGTCGATGCAGGTCATCTGTTTGTTGCGATGCCGCCGCTTTACCGCGTCGATGTGGGTCGTGAGGTACATTACGCGTTAGATGAGTCTGAGCTTAAGCATATATTGGCGAGCGTGCAAGGTAACAAAAAAGCCCAGATTACCCGATTTAAGGGTCTAGGGGAGATGAGTGCTGAGCAGCTACGCGAGACAACAATGAACCGCGATACAAGGCGCTTGGTGCAATTAGATATGGACGATATGGCACTGACTAATAGCATTATGGATATGCTACTTGCCAAAAAACGCTCGTCTGATCGCAAGTCGTGGCTTGAGGATAAAGGTAACTTGGCAGATATACCCGTTTAGTTTTGGCTGATATGTCGATTTAGCAATAGTCATTAGTCGTATTAGAGCAAACTGCACAGCCTGCACAGCAACAAATATCTATAAAAGTCGGCTTATTTGGCTAAGTTTTCATAAGTTAATGCTATGATAAGGGTATCTTTTATTATGCGATGCCCCTATGAAATCTGAGACAACTGATAAATCAAAGCCCACAAAAACCAGCAGATTACCTAAGCTTAGCAGAAAAGATTTAGGCGCTAAGATACCTAAACGCGGTAATAAGTTTACGCCAACGATTGCCTCAGTAATGGTAAAGGCTATGGGGTGGCGCAGCGTTGGCGAGATTCCGAACATCTCGCAAGCAGTGGTACTGGCATTGCCGCATACCTCTAATGTCGACGGTGTCTATGCTTTGCCCAATCTGTTTGCACTTGATCTAAAAATCAGCATTATGGGCAAACATACTTTATTTAAAGTGCCGGTACTCTCACAGCTGCTACGTTGGATGGGTATTATTCCTATTGATCGCGGTCAAAAAGGTTCAGTTTTGCAGGCGAGTATTGATAAATTTAAAAGTGGTGAGCCGCTATTTTTGGGGTTATCGCCTGAGGGTACACGCGACTATACCGATAAGTGGAAAACGGGATTTTATTATCTAGCAGTCGGCGCTAATGTGCCAATTCTGCCGGTAGCTTTAGATTACAAAACTAAAGAAGTGCAGTTTTTGTCGCCCGTTTATCCTACTGGTGACATCGATGCTGATTTGCCAAAGATATATGAGCAGTACCGAGGGGTGGTGCCGCGATATCCTAAGCGCTTATCTAAGCCGCTACAGGATATGAACAATCAAGAGCCTGAATAATAAAAAAATAGATAGCACCGAGCGGCGCTATCTATTTTTGTTTTACAGTGACAAATAACTCTAGGATAAGTCATTTTAATTAAAAGTGCGGTTGTCCATTAGAGGCACTCACGCCGCCATCGACAGGCAAGTTAACGCCAGTAATCATTAAAGCATCATCACTTGCCAAAAAGGTAATGGCTCCTGCAATATCTTCAGGCGTCACAAAACGTCCTAGAGGACAGCGCGCTAGGAATTTATCCACCTTTTCTTGATCCTCTCGCATGTCTTTAGTCATACTGGTTTTGGTCGCAGTAGGGTTGACCGCGTTAACACGGACGCCGTCTGCACCATGATCGAGCGCTAAGGTACGCGTAAGATTGGTCACGCCTGCCTTAGCTGCATTGTAAGCCGCCATATTCCAGTCGCCACCGATACCAGATAGCGATGAGACGTTGACGATATTGCCTTTGGTTTTGATTAAGTGTGGCAGGGCAGCTTGGCAAACATAAAAAGTGCCATTTAAATTGACGTCCATAGCCGATTGCCAGTCCTCGGCAGATAAGTCTATGATTTTGCCCTGCATGCCTTTGCCTGCATTGTTTACGACGATATCTAAGTGCTCAAACTTGTCTATAACGCGCTTAATCATCTCCTGTACTTGACCTTGGTCGCTAATATCGCAAACGACAACCATATAATTGTCTGAATGAATCCACGTTTTGTCCTGTGGAAATTCACCTGCGGTCTCCTCCAAAGTCTCAGCAGTACGCCCTACTAGCACAACATTAGCGCCTTCATTGGCAAAACGGATAGCGGTTGCACGCCCCATGCCTGAACCTGCACCAGTGACGATCACGGTTTTTTCTTTAAAACGTTTCATAATTTTGAATCCTTGTTATTATAAGTGGTAAGTGCGCCGTAGATATAACTGAACATGGCTAAAATAATTGACAGAACATCAGTTTGTTTGTAGCTATTTTAGTCATCATAACAACTCATCGCTATGAAAGCGATTGTGTATAATTATTCTTATGTATAGTATTTTTTATCGTACTAGAGAATAAGATTGCACTTATGCTGTTTATTTAAAGATTATTTTGATTTACCAATGAAAGGGTCAGATTTTGTCTAAAACCCCAAAGAGCACGCCGCCTTTTTTAGCAAAAGATTTAGCCTGCTACTTATCAGTACGGCCTGTTGAGGTTGCACTTCCAGTACCGCTGGGTACAAATAGCGCACAGCATCATGCCACTTTATACCGCTATCAGTTGCCTTTGGGTGGGATTAATGTATTAGCCTTCACCCTTTACTTGCCAGCTCACAGTAGTCGTAGCGTCATAGAAAGCGAGCGCATGGCTATGATTAAGGGAGCGTTAGCATGGCATAAACTGTTTTTGACACAGAATGCTGAGGATTCAAAAAGTCACAATCTATTAACCTTTGATATTCAGCTCTACAATCATAACGATCTAAATCAAGCGTTTAGTCTTTTAGATATACAAAATGCTCAAAGCCGCGCTTTTGAGCACAGCTTTGGCGCGCGCTACTTTATGGAGGATCTGGTCGTTGATATGAGCGAAAACGTTCAGCAGCTACAGGTTTTTAGTCGACAGGACTGGCACGCTATACTTACAGCAGTACAGACGCCTTGTGAGTTATGGCGGTTTTTGGAGTATCATTTAGCGTATTTGCAGCGCTCAGCGCTTGACGACGGTGTAGACTTTGATTCAGAGCAAGAGGTGCTCGATGCCTTTATGAGTGATGATGTGTTATTCACTCAAGCCATCACTATCGACAATGCTTTGATGAATTATAAGATGCAAGATAAGCCCAATTCTGCACTGATTACGATGAAGCTTGCGCAAAAAAGCAAAAGCAAAACATCGCCTATGTATCAGCGTCATATGCAACAGGCATCAACTCTATGGTCGCAGCTGATTGCACAGATGATGACGACCGTCGATACTAAGCAGCAGGCGGATAAAAGAGGCTATCGTAAGGAACCAAGATCGATACAGTGGCAAAAGCAGCTACTAGATGAGTCACTGTTCTCTCGTCATGAGCTCGTTCGTACTATATATAAGCACCCCAAACAAGAACACGCTTTGCAGCAAAGTGGCTACGTGGTGCATCAGCACTCTTATGAGCACTTGGGTCGACATTATGTTTTGGTATTCTACGGTCAAGTAAAGGGCGCTCAGCAAAGTAAGGCAGTTATTCAGCCTAAGCTTAGCGATATCGCGCAGGAGGTAGCAACGCGCTTACCGCTTGCAGAGCTGCATCATGTAATCGTAATGGGCGTCGACTTTATTACAGATCAAGATGATACCTTTATCGATATCGATCTATGGATTCAGCCCATTGATGCGACGACTCAAAAAGAGCGGCAACTCACCAAACAGATTCAGCAGCTAAAACCACAAACCTCTAGGCTAAAAGAGGACAGTCAGCAAACAAGTAACCCTCAAGTCACTAGCGAAATCCGAGCTAAGAGTGCACAGGTATCTAGCGCTCCAAAGCACAAGGATATAGAAAAAGGGAAGTTTAAAAAGCTGCCTAGTATGCAATTAAACTTGTCAATTCCTGCGCGCAAAGACAAGCCTTAAACAGTCTCAACTTTGCTAAGACCTATAAGTTTAAACTCAAACAGTAGCCATAAAAAAAGACAGCCTAGGCTGTCTTTTTGGTGCTTGAGAGTAATCTAGCTTATTTGTTGTCATTATTTAGATCGTTGTTTAGACCTTGATCAGACAACAAGTTTGAGCGGGTGTTGCTTTCAACATCAGTAGTGTCAACAGACTCAGACCCAAGCTTACTCGTATCGACAGTATCTGTACTAAAGTCGTTCGTAGTAGTACTTGTGGTTGTAGGCGTAGTGGCAGTTACCGAAGTATTGGTAGCATCAGCATCAGCAGTAGCAGCGCTTGGCGTGTTTTCGCGTACCGCGTCCGCAACTTTGTCCTGCGTGCTGCTATTAGGCGTCACAGTAGATTTTGCTTTTGCTTTGTCGCTTTCTTTGTCCATCTTGTCCTGCATCTTACGTAAGAAGCGAGCGGCGGCTTCTTGACCACCAAGACCGAATGAAAGGGCAAAGGCTACAGCAACAGCGCCTAGTGTTAGACCAAATGCTAGGTTAACGATAGAATCTGCAATACCCATAGCTTTTAGACCCATGGCTAATACTAAGCCCATGATCAGTACGCGTACGATATTCGCTAAGAACTGCGATCCTTGCTCAGAGCGCTCAACGACACCGGCGATGATATTGGCAAGCCAAAAACCGATGAATAGGATGATCGCGCCCAAGATGATGTTCGCACCAAATGCGATAAACATCGTGATGATCGCTGAGATAGGCTCAAAACCTAATAAGTCAGCTGCCGCAACTGCCGCAAATAACATCGCAAAGAAGATAATGGCATAGCCTACGACGTCAGATACTCGCTTGTCGCCCATCGTCTCTTGTAGACCGACTTTGGCTGGCAATTGATTGATCTGCGTGTTTTCTATCAAACCTTTGATGATGTTAGCGACCATGCGAATAACATAGAAAGTCACAATCAAGATTGCCGCTGCCATAAAGATATTTGGCAAAGCTTCCATGATTTTGTTCAGCATGTTGGTTGCTGGACGAGCGATAACGTCAATTTTTAGCGCGTTTAGAGCGGCAATTGTCGTTGGAATAATAACGATTAAAAAGGCTAAAGAACCCGCGATATTAGGCAGACTGTTCTCTTCGCTCAAACCTGCTCTTGAGGCTAATTTTTGCACATCAAAAGTAGAGACAAGGTTAGTGACGATGCCGCGTACGACTTTGGCGATGATATAACCGACAACAAAGACAACCGCTGCAATTAAGATATTAGGGATAAAGCTAAAGATCTTATCGACCATGTTAGTGAGCGGTGCAAATAGACCATCAAGCTCTAATTGACCTAGAACCATTGTCAAAACGATAAGTAGGATGAACCAATAAACCATATCAGCAATCGTGCTGCTCATAGGTTTTACGCCAGCTTGAGCACTTAAACGCTCATCCATTGACGTCTTAGACAGTCCAGTATTGATAGCGGTACGTACTACAGTAGCAATGACCCAACCAATCACACCAACGGCGATAGCAGCGATGAGGTTTGGAATAAACGAGAGCACTTGACCGACCATATTAGCGAACGGTGCTGATACTGAATTGAGGTTTAACTGATTTAATGCCGCTGATATCGCGATAATAAAGATAAACCAAAAGACAATCTTGGAGACTATGCCTTCTATATCGTAGGTTTTACCTGTTGAGGTGTTCATACGTTGATTGACATTGACCTTTGCTAACACACCGCGCACTACTGCTGCGATACCTAAAGCAACAAGCCAGCCAATGATAAAGATAAGAATAGCGCCGATGATAGAACCGATAGGTCCACCAAGATAGCCATTAAAAGATGTAAACGTTGGGTTCATCCTGTCCTCCTTTAAACTTCACATATGAGTAGCAGAATAAAAGTCATGATATTGAAGGATGTAAACTCAAAACAATCACTTTTATAATGAAAACACATACGGACAGTTATAATAAATAGTATTTTAATTGGCATTATTCGTTGAATATTTAAGTCGCTAACTAACTATTAAAGGCACTAAAAATAGGTGGTATATCATTCAAAATAAAGACCATATATTATCAGTAGTTTAATAAAAAGTTACCAAGAGTTACTTATCTTCTTAACCAAATTAGCTTAGCTGATATAATCGTGAATATAAAGACAGAAAGCTTAACCTGCCACTATATTTGTGTGATAAGTTGTTATGTTTATAGTAAATACTTACATAGACTGTACATTGCACCGATAATTTTGCGCTAAACATGGCTCACAAAACCAAGATTTGCTATGATATCGTCACTGTGACATCTTGCCACTATTCTTCCAATTGAGAGCAATTTATGAAAAAAATCACTACCTTAAGCATCAGTGCCCTTGCCAGCGCTATGGTATTAGTTGGCTGTAGCACTAATAACGGTAATCAAGAAGCCGCGGCGCAAAGCGTGGCTATCACTGAGCAAAGTACGGCTAATGAAAAAGTTGGCTACAGCTTAGGATTTATGATGGCTGAAGGCAACAAAGAAGCCGTTGATGATCTAAACCTAGATACCTTTGAGATGGGTTTTCGTGATGGTTACGACGGCAAAGAGTCGGCTCTAACCCAAGAGCAAATGCAAGAAGTGCTCATGACGTATCAAAAAGAGCAAGAAGAGAAGTTTGTTCAAGACATGCAAACTCAAGCGGTTGAAAACAAAGCTGCAGGCGAAGCCTTTTTGACAGCCAATGCTGCAAAAGAGGGCGTGATGACCACGGATAGTGGTTTGCAATATAAAGTGCTAGAGGCAGGAACGGGTCAATCGCCAAAAGCGACAGACGTGGTTGAAGTAAACTACGAAGGCAAATTGATCGATGGTACGGTATTTGACAGCTCATATGAGCGCGGCGAATCTGTTGAATTCCCACTCAATCAAGTGATCGCGGGCTGGACTGAGGGCTTGCAACTAATGAAAGAGGGCGGTAAATACGAGTTTTATATCCCAGGTGATATCGCTTATGGCGAAGCGGGTAACGCAGGTATTGAGCCTAACAGCACCCTTATCTTTGTCGTTGAACTCATAGATGTTAAGTAATATAAACACCTTATAAACAAGAAGCCCTTCAATATTTGAAGGGCTTTTTTGTTGCTAGGTATTATTAAGCTAAATGCTATTAAAATGAGCCTATAGCGTTTTTTGGAACACCTTTGAGTTGCGACCATTGTGATACTGCTCTAAGCGTTCCTTGGGCAGGGCATCAGCATCAACCTCTTCAAAGCCTTGCTCTACAAACCAGTGCGCGGTACGTGTGGTTAATACAAACAGTTTATGGAGACCATGACTACGTGCTTGCTGCTCCAAAAATGCCAGCAAATCAGCGCCGCGGCTCCCATTGCGGTATTCAGAATGTACCGCAACGCAAGCAACCTCGGCTGAGTCTTTACTTAAAGGGTAAAGGGCGGCGCAACCTAAAACCATGCCGTCACGCTCGATCACGCTGTAGTTGTCGATCTCTTGTTCTAAGCGCTCACGTGATCGGCTAACCAAGATACCTTGTTCCTCAAGTGGCGCTAGTAGCTCAGTGAGACCGATGACATCATCGATAGTCGCACGGCGAATCTCCTCGTAAGGATCATGGCTGATAAGCGTACCTGAGCCGTCACGGGTAAATAACTCTTCTAACAAAGCGCCGTTTTTGGCATAGGAGATGATATGGGTGCGATGTACCCCTTGGCGGCAGGCTTTGCTGGCGCAGTGCAAAAAGTAGCACAGCTCTTGGTTCAAATCGCGATCGCGTAAAAAACGATCGACCTCGTTAGGAATCATCTCGCTTAGCAAGCGATCATCATCGTTGATACCTGCCTCAGCACCTAGCAGTATCAGCTTGTCCGCACCGAGGGCAACGGCTGCACTGAGAGCGACGTCCTCAGCCAATAGATTGAACACCTCACCGGTCGCTGAATACCCCATCGAACCCAAAATAACAATATGATCGTGAAGCAAATTGTTTTTGATAGCTTCTATATCGATTGAGCGCACTTCACCTGTCATCTGATAATCTACGCCGTCGCGTACCCCATAAGGGCGGGCGGTGACGAAGTTACCTGAGACGGCATCGATACGAGAGCCATACATAGGCGAGTTGGCAAGGCCCATAGACAGCTGCGCTTCAATCTGTAAGCGAATCGCGCCTACAGCTTGCAAGATAGAGGGCATCGCCTCACGCGGGGTGACGCGGATATCTTGATGCAAAGGAGAGGTAATACCGACTTCTTTGAGGTTCTTCTCAATTTGTGGACGTGCGCCGTGCACGAGTACCAGCTTAATACCTAAGCTGTGGAGCAAAGCGAAGTCATGAATAAGGGTGCTAAAATTGGGATGACGAACCGCCTCGCCGCCAAACATAATAACGAAAGTCTTGCCGCGATGGGTATTAATGTAGGGCGCAGAGTTACGAAACCAATGGACGTATTCAGGATTAATCTGTGGCATAGCGCTAGTAGTCATAATAGGAGCAGTCTAAAGAGGAAAAAGGGGTGACAAAAAGGGTTTGCCTGCAAAGATTTACCATAGCAAAAAACACCGTTATGAGCTATCTTTTTATTTGAATAGAATCAAGGGGCATTTATAGTGGAAAAGCTATATACACAACCTCAACACGGGGTTAGTATACCTACAAATACTTTTTGCTATGCTAAGCGCTATTGCACCAACACGACTCAAGAATAATCACGACTCAAGATTAATCTCGGCTACGATTTACTGACCTCGTTTTATCGATACATTAATTAGGGATAATGAACCTCATGAAAAAAATCAACTCTCTTGCCAATCCATTTACCGCTTGGAGCGGTCATCGCTTATTTCACGTCGTCGCAGGTACGCTTATCGGTGTGATGGCAGTCACTCAAGCTTCGGCGATGCTACCGACGCCTGAGCAGACTGTTGACAATCCAGCGATGATGCAGCCTAGCACCTCAAGCGTGCAAGCGGTCAATACGACAGTGACCGCAGCACTCGTCGGCGTGGATGCCAATGGACAAGAAACTTTGATACCTGTCGATGCCAATACCCGCTTGCAAGCTGGCAACATCTTAGAATATCAGGGTTATTTTACTAATAATAATGCAGATCGCGTGCGCAAGATGACAGTTACCATGAGTATCCCTGAGCAAGTAGAAATGATACGTGTGGTCGCGCCTGAGTTCCCGTATGGTAGTGTCGATGGCAATACGTTTGCTCGTATGCCGCTGCGCTCACGAGTCAATAATCAGCTGGTAGAGGTTGCACCAAAATACTATAAAGCAGTACGCTGGGATATCGAAGATGTGGGTCTCAATGACACAGTAATGGTTAAGTACCGTGCTAAAGTTAAATAGATAAAATAGCACTACGACAGAAAACACGATGATAAAAAGCACGGCAGTTTATATCTGTCGTGCTTTTTTGTGCTTAGCCGTTTTTGTTTACGTTGATAACATCAAAGGGCCGTATATTTGCTCTTGGTTTTATCTTTAATGAATACTTTGATGGCATCAATTTGCGCCGTGGTAGCCTGCTCGCCTGCATCGATTAAAGCGCGGCGTTGACTGGTATCAAACGAGCTAATATGACCGACTTTTGGGGTGATGATAATATCAGCGCGCTCGCGTTCACTGACCATAGCGGTTCGACTGCTTAAGGTAGCGGTACTGCGCGCAAAGGTGTTCTCAAGTAAGCCCCAGAAGCTACTTAGAGAAGTAATAGTAGGTATTCTATCAGTAGCGCTCGTGCGCGTTTTGCTATCAGCAGCGGTAACGTCGACGGCGATGACGATATCCGCGCCTAAGTCGCGCGCGCTATCAACGGGTACTAAACTGACTACGCCGCCATCGATGTATTTTTTGCCGACGCGTTCAGGAATGCGCGGTGCGATGAATATATTGGGCACACTACTTGACGCTTGTACCGCAAGGCCGGCATTGCCTGTAGTAAACACCGTTTTCTTTAGCGTATGTTTTTCAGCGGCGACTGCTGCAAATCGAATAGGGAAGTTCTCTATAGTGCGCCCTTCAGCTTTAGCATTAATAAAGTTTCTCAGCTTTATCCCTTCAATAAACCCCTGATTTGACCAAGTAAAATCAGTCAAGTCGCTATCAGAGGTGGTCAGCGCTAGCTGCTCTAATTGCGCGGCACTATAACCGCTTGCGTACAAGCTACCGATAACGCTGCCGATACTCGTACCGACGATAAGGGTCGGCGTAATGCCATTCTCCTCCAGCACTTTTATCACTCCAACATGAGCAAAGCCTTTAGCGCCGCCGCCGCCCAAAACCAGCGCCACGCTTGGTGGTTCTACGATCGCAGCTGGCATAGTTGCAGCTGGCGTCATACTGTTACAGGCACTCATGAGGGCAGTGAGCGCTATCAGCAGACTAGGCTGCATAGCTAAGCGAAAAGCTCTTAGCTTGCTAGATTGGCTATGCTTGGCAAACATAAAAATACCCTATAATTATCGTTATAATTAGCTTAGCATAATCAAACGCGTTGTCCGTTATAATAACCTACAGTATGAGACTTAATTAGGACTTTTGATGCCCTCTGCCTCTACCACATTAGATTTTTCGATACCAGAATCGTCACTCGATATGCCTGTGACCGCATTAGCAGGCGTCGGTCCAAAAGTCGCCGAGCAGCTTGAGCAATTAGGTATCAAGCGCATATTTGATCTCTTGCTACATCTGCCGCGTGATTATGAGGATCGTAGCCGACTGGTGCCGATAGGCGAGCTGGCGCATGGGCAGTCAGCCCTAATTACAGGGCGCGTAGTCCATGTCGATAATAAGCGTAGTGGCATGACCGTAATCATTGATGATGACAGCGGCACCGTATCATTGCGATTTTTTAAGGTGTACCCTGGGCTACTTCAAACTATGAGCCTTGGCACACGGCTGCAACTGTTTGGTGAGATCAAGGTTAATCGCTATGGCAAGCAGATGCATCATCCTGAGTACCAAGTGATGAGCGCCGCCGGCACACTAATCAATACAGGTCTGCAACCCATTTATCCAACGGTAAAAGGTCTGCATCAAAATAAACTGCGCACGCTGATTAAACTGGCGCTACAAACCGTACGCACGCAAGCGCTACCGATGACGCTGTTCACGCAAGCGGACTTTGAGACGGTCGCAGATATGCCGCTTGTGCCGTTTGATCCCAAATCGCAACCTGTCGTCATTGAAGACGAGCCTGAGGATATATTCTCGGAGCTTGCGCGTAGTGTGCCTGATAAGATCAACACAAGTAGTGTACATAAAGCCAGTCCAGTACCTTATGACCATACGAGTCATGAGCAGTTAGCATCAAATGACAAAACGGCTACAGCCGAGACGGCGCACGAAATGAACAGCGTCTATCATTTAACGATATTTGAAGCACTAGTTCTCTTGCATACGCCGCCCACTTATACGGATGCCCCTCAGCAGTATCGCCTATTGACTCAGCTCACGGCGCGTACGCACGCCGCCTGCCAGCGCCTAATTATCGAAGAGCTCACCGCCCATCAGCTGAGTCTACTGTATCGTCGTCAGCAATTGCATAAGCATAAAGCGCCAAAATGTGCCACTACCAGTCCACTGACGGACAAGTTATTTGGTGCTCTGCCGTTTGATCTGACGGGCGCGCAAAAACGGGTGATGACTGACATCGTCGCTGATATGGCTATATCGATTCCTATGCTTAGGCTTGTGCAAGGGGACGTTGGCGCAGGTAAGACTTTGGTCGCGGCAGGGGCAGCAGGCTATGCGCTTGATAGTGGCTGGCAGGTCGCGGTCATGGCACCGACTGAGATATTAGCCGAGCAGCATTTGGCGAATTTTAAGGCGTGGTTTGAGCCACTAGGCGTGGGTGTTGGCTGGCTTGCAGGTAAGCAAACAGCCAAACAGCGCCGCGAGGCTTTAGAAGCTGTAGCGGATAATACCGTACAAATCGTCGTCGGCACGCATGCGCTGTTTCAAGATACGGTTGAGTTTGCCAAATTGGGACTCGTCATCATCGATGAGCAGCACCGCTTTGGTGTGGAGCAGCGTATGGCGTTGACCAATAAAGGCGTGGCGAATAGTACGCCCCATCAGCTGATTATGACCGCAACGCCGATTCCGCGGACGCTAGCGATGAGTGTCTACGGCGATATGGATACCTCCATTATCGATGAGCTGCCACCGGGACGTACGCCTATCACTACTGTGACGATAGATCGTAATCGCCGTGATGATGTTATCGAGCGTATTGCAATCAACTGTAGCGAGGGTCGTCAAGCCTACTGGGTGTGCTCATTAGTAGAAGAGTCTAGTGTGTTAGACGCGCAAGCTGCCGAGGCCACTTATGAGGATCTAAACGAGCGCTTAAACATCCGTATTGGTCTGGTGCATGGCAAAATGAAATCCGCTGACAAACAAGCCATTATGCATGAGTTCAAAGCAGGCAATCTGGATTTGCTCATTGCCACTACCGTTATCGAAGTCGGGGTCGATGTGCCCAATGCTTCACTCATGGTCATCGAAAATGCCGAGCGTTTGGGCTTATCACAGTTGCACCAATTGCGCGGGCGGGTCGGGCGCGGCTCGACCAAAAGCTACTGTGTGTTGCTATATCAAAAGCCATTGTCGGAAACAGGTACAGAACGCCTAAACGTGCTGCGCGATAGTACCGATGGTTTTGTCATTGCGCAAAAAGACTTGGAGCTGCGCGGTCCTGGTGAGCTACTCGGAAAACGCCAAACGGGCAACATTGGCTACTATCTTGCTGATTTGATTCGGGATGAAGAGCTGTTTGCTATTGCGCAGCGTTTGGCTAAACATCTCATAGCAGATCCTACGCGCAAAGCGGATGTGAGCCAGCTTATCCACCGCTGGATGCCAGAGGCTAGTCGCTATACCAATGCTTAAGTGTATTGATGCTAAAGAATGTCGATGCTAAAGGATATCGATGCTTAAGGATATCAACTGCATAAAGCTTAGCGTCAATAAAAAAAGAGGACAGCCAATGCTATCCTCTTTTTTATTTATATAAATCTTAAAGGCTAAAAACCTTACTTGTCTTTTTTGGCCTTTTTTTGTTTCTTTTCAGGTTTTTCTTTTTTGGCCTTTTTAAGGTCTTTTTTGAGATCCTTAATATTTTTCTTTTGCGTTTTGATTTCAGCTTGAGCGTCTTTAATCGCCTGTTTTACCGCTTTTACTTTTTCTTTATTAGCCATGATGGGCTCCTTTTTGTTTGTTGTAGGGACTAGTGCATCAGCATCTAGGTATCGGTGCAGCGTTAATACTATCTATAGTCGATACTAAATAAAACAGATACGTCGTATTATGGCGCAGATTGAAATAATTTTTTCTTGCGTGCTGTGCCTACGCCGCTTAATGCTGCAAAAAAACCATTTCAATCTTGCTGTATCGGTTTTATATTGAACTGATTATAGTCAGCATCTTCATTGATGATTACCATGATGTTATTGTTGATTTCTCTATTAGAGAGTAACAAACCTACAAGACTATACTGTATGACGTATGTAAATTCTGCTAAACATACCCTATAGATTATTGTAAAAGACAGTAGTTATAAATGTCAGGATAATCAGGAGGTAATCATGACTGCTAATCAGCACAAGATATACCAAGAGAAATCTTTTTGGTTACAAGACTATGGTCATTATAAGCCTAATCTCGCGCTTGATACCGATATAAGCGCCGACGTTTGTATCATCGGTGGCGGTTTTAGTGGTCTTAGCACCGCTTTTGAGTTCAAAAAAATCAATCCCAATGCTAGGGTCGTGGTCATTGAATCAGCGATAATCGGTTATGGGGCCAGTGGGCGCAATGGCGGCTTTAGTATGAAGCTCTTTGGTTTGGAGCCTGAGATAACGGTGCTGCGCTGGGGCGAGCAAAAGACCATTGACGCGCATCAATATATGATCAAAGCCGTCAATCATGTGCAAAACTTAGTGCACGAGCATGAGTTTGAGTCTGATTATCAGCACACGGGTATGTTTCGAGTCGCCTATTCCGACAGGCAAGCCAAAAGGCTGAGCAAGACCTATGAGTTGTTTCAAAAACTAGGTCTAGATGGTGATATGTCTTGGCAGCCAAAACAGGCGCTAGCACAGGCGTTCAAAACCGATAAATTCTTCGCAGGCATGTACGAGACTCAGACGGGTCTGTTAAATCCTTGCAAACAAGTGCGAGAGTTAAAACGGATCTGTTTGCAAGTAGGTGTCGATATTTATGAGACAACGCCTGCGCTAGATATCGAAGAATCTAGAACCATCAAAGTAACAACGCCTAATGGTCGTATTACCAGTGACAAATTGGTCATTGCCACCAATGGCTATTCGCACAATGTGCCTAGCGTACGCTTAAAAAACCATCAACTCCCTGTGTGGACGTATCAGGTGGTGACGCAGCCTTTGACGCCTGAGCAATGGGACGCTATCGGTTGGCATAAAAGACAAGCGTTTGAAGATAATAGGCAATTAGTGCATTACTTTCGTCCGACCGCAGATGGACGTATCACCATGGGCGGCGGGCGCGTCGCTGTCGCTTATGGCAATGATATGGATAAAGATAGCCACCCAAAAGCGTGGCAGCACTGCGAGGAGCATCTCAAATGGATTTATCCACAATTACAGGACGTCAAAATCGCTTATAGATGGGGCGGCCCGACCTCAGTGAATCTAGATATGACGCCAGAGATTGGCTATCTAAATTCTAACAAAATTATCTATACTTGCGGCTGTATCGGTCATGGTGTCTCTTTGACGCACTTAAATGGTAAGTTAATCGCGCAACTGCTCAGTGAACAAAACAGCGATTTGACTGACTTTTGGATCGTCAATCGCAAAGCCATTCGTCTGCCGGGAGATATTTTGAGTTGGTGTAGCGCAAAGGCCTTAACTGGTGCATTAACTTTGGTCGATAAGTTTGAAGAGCGTGGCTTATAGGTAGTACCTTACCTTTTTGAGACCCTTCTATTATTCTCAAAGCCCTATATCTTATTTAATAGTCATATTTACTTACGCCTTTCTACGTAGTAGCCCTTACTATAAAATGCTTATTCCAGCTTTTGTCGATAACTTGCGCTTATGCAGTGATGGTGTAAATACAGCCGTAATTGACCTGCTAGTACGATAGACTACAAGGCTAAACGCTGATAATCATATAAACTATCTTTATAGAAAAACGAGTGTTCACCCCTTTTTTACCCTGTGCTTATCCGTAGAGACCGATTATGAGTGACCATCAAGACCCTAATCATAAGCAAGATCCTGCTACTTCCAATATCGATAAGCCTGTAGCTGACACTGAGCTACCGCCTTATCGTCAGCCAGTCACGACGCAAAAGTCAGTATCCAAAACACCTGCTTGGTTGTGGCCTGTATTAATCGCAGTGCTGATCGCGGGTGTCTTATTGGGTAGGTACTGGGAAGGTGATGAGCCAGCTATTGATGAGCCAGTCGCTGCCAATAGTGCGCAAAGTGATGACGTAGGCAGCGATGCATTTGATGCCGCCCAAGCGGTCTTGTCAGTAGAAACCGTTATGCCAAGCCAAGATAGTATCGGCAACACCTTAAGCGCAGACGGTACTATTAGTGCCAAAGACACGGCTAATGTCAGCGCCAAAGTCAATGGCGTCGCTATCGAGCGTATCTTAGTCGAAGAAGGCGATCGGGTAAAAGCAGGGCAAGTGCTAGCGATATTTGATACCGATGCTATGGAGCAACAGGTATTGCAGGCCGAAGCAGATGTTGCAGAAGCGCAAGCGACCCTTGCCAATGCTAGCGCCGATGCCGCGCGCGTGCTACCGCTCATTGATATAGATGCTATAAGTCGTCAAGAAGCCGATCGCTATCGCACCTCAGAGCTGCGGGCAAAAGCGGCGCTACAGGCGGCACAAGCACGTTTGAGTAGTCAGCGCTTGACCTTAGATAATGCAACCGTTACTGCGCCAGTCAGCGGTATCATCAGCGAAAAAATGATTGAAGTGGGACAAGTGACAGGCGGCGCGCCGCTATTTTCTATTATCAAAAACGGGGTCTTAGAATGGCAAGCGGATATCGATCCCAAATTGGTCGGTGAAGTGACCGTTGGCACGCCTGTTAAAGTCAGTCTACCTAATAATCAGTCGGTCATGGGACAAGTCAGTCGCATCGCACCGACTGCGGCAAATAATCGGCAAATCACTATCTATGCTAGCCTAGAGCCAAGCACTGCTGCGCGCGTGGGTATGTACCAAACAGGCGAGTTTCTGTTAGGTAGCGAGAGTATGCAAACCGTACCTAATAGCGCTATCGTCAGTAATGACGGCTACGATTACGTCATGCTGGTCACTCAAATACGTACGACTAGAGACGAGCAAAAAGTAGGCCGTATCAAGCAGCAGCGCGTGAGTCTCGGTGAGCGTATTGGTGATAGAGTGGCAGTAACCGAGCCGCTGCCAACGGATAGTCAACTGGTCGAGCAAGGGGGCAGTTTTTTGAATGAGGGTGATCTGGTGCGTATCGTCAATACTATGCAAACCTCTAACAGTGCGCAGGCAAGCTCATGAGTTTAAATGTCTCTGCTTATTCGATAAAAAATCCGCTCGTTGCTATCTTGCTGTTTGTACTGCTCACATTGGGCGGTATTTACGGCTTTATGCAAATGAAAGTACAGCAGTTCCCTGATATCGACCTACCAGCTGTCGTAGTTACCGTGACGCTGCCAGGCGCGGCGCCCTCTCAGCTTGAGAACGATGTCGCCAAAAAGATTGAGAACCGTATTACCAGTATCGAGGGCGTTAAGCACATTCGCACGACCTTACAGACAGGCGCTGCGACCATAGCTACTGAGTTTGTGCTCGAAAAAGATATTCAAGAAGCCGTTGATGATGTGCGCTCTGCCGTTGGCGAGGTGCGCGGCGATCTGCCCGCTGCGGCTAACGATCCCATTATTACCAAGGTATCGACGGCAGGCTTCCCTGTAGTCACTTACTCAGTTGCCGCTAGCAATATGAGCGTCGAGGATCTGTCTTGGTTCGTCGATGATACGATCACCAAGCGCCTCTCTGATATCCCAGGGGTCAGTACGGTAAGCCGTGTTGGCGGTCTGGAGCGTGAGATTACCGTAGCCGCCGATCCTATTGCACTGAGCGGTTTGGGGTTTCCAATCTCGCAGTTATCCCAGCAACTAACAGGTATTCAACAAGACAGCTCAGGCGGGGAGGCTGAGGTCGGCAATACGACGCAGACTATTCGCGTATTAGGTGCGGTTGAGCGCGCGCGTGAGCTAAACGACTTACAGATTGCCGTACCCACTGGCGGTACGCAAGCTCTAGGACGCTTGGCACAAATCACTGATGGCCCAGCCGATCCGAATTCTATCGCCAAGCTCGATGGGCAAACGGTCGTCGCCTTTAATATCACCCGCTCGCGCGGCGCTAGTGAAGTTGAAGTTATGGAGCGCGTCGATGCTGAGCTTGCCAAGCTCACCCGCGAGATGAGCACTATCGAAGTCGAAAAGGTCTATGACCGCGCCACGCCAATCGCACAAGATTATGATGCCTCAATTAAGATGCTTATCGAAGGCGGAATTTTGGCGGTTATCGTTGTCTTCTTATTCTTAAAAAATGTACGCGCAACTTTCGTGGCAGCAGTCGCTTTACCGTTATCCGTCATTCCAACGTTTTTGGCAATGTATCTGTTTGATTTTAGCTTAAACATCATCTCCTTATTGGCTTTGTCGTTGGTTATCGGGGTCTTGGTCGATGACGCCATCGTCGAGGTTGAAAACATTATTCGTCACTTGCGTATGGGTAAGACCCCCTATGAAGCGGCGATGGAGGCGGCGGATGAGATTGGTCTAGCCGTCGTCGCAACTACTTTTACTTTAATAGCGGTGTTTTTGCCAACGGCCTTTATGGGCGGCGTGGTTGGGCAGTTTTTCCGTCAGTTTGGCTGGACGGCAGCCTTGGCGATTTTTGCCTCACTTATGGTCGCGCGTCTCATTACTCCAATGATGGCCGCATATATCTTGCGACCTGAAAAACATCGCGTTGAAGTACAAAGCGGTACGATGACGCGCTATCTTAAGATCGTCTCATGGACGCTGAATCATCGCTGGCTGACGATGGGTGCAACCTTAGTGCTGTTCGTTGCTTCGTTAGCTTTAGTTAAGCTGCTGCCGACTTCTTTTATCCCTGACAACGATATCGATCAGACGCGGGTGGCGATTGAGCTGACCCCCGATGTCGCCTTAGAGGATACTGCGCGCGTCGCTGAAATGGCGAGTACGCGTATCTTGGCAATGCCTGAAGTGACCAATATCTTTACCTCCGTAGGCGAGGCGCAGGCATCGATGGACTCAGACTCTGGCGGCAATAAGGCTGAGAATATCGCAGGACTCGATATCGTACTTGCGCCGCGCGCTGAGCGTGGCTCAAAGCAAGCCATTGAGCGCAAGATAAGCCAATTACTATCCGAGGTGCCAGGTGCGCGCTTTACCGTTGGGTTATCGAGCGGCGGCGAGACCGGTTACAACTTCTCTTTGACCAGTACCAATCCTGAGGTGTTAGAGCAGACGGTTCAGCAGATTATGACTGATATTCGCGCCTTGCCGAGCGCAGGCTCAGTGACTAGCGATCGCAGTCTGCCGCGTCAAGAGCTGACAGTGACCCCAGATAGGTTAGCGATGGCGGACAAAGGCGTGACCACCCAAGATATCGCCACGACCTTGCGTATCGCCACCGTTGGCGATTATGAGCAGCGTCTATCTAAGCTTAATTTAGATACGCGGCAGATTCCTATTGTTGTGCGCCTGCCTGATATTGCCAAAGAAAACGTCAATCAGTTAGAAGGGCTGTACGTGCCTAGTATGAGTCCAGCAGGTCAGGGCGTACGCGTCGGCGAGGTGGCGGATCTAAACTTTGGCACCGGTCCTGCGCAGATCAAGCGTTTGGATCGCGAGCGCGCTATTAGTATCACCGTACAGCCTGCCAATGGCGAGCTTGGTGAGTTGGTACAGGCAGTCAAAAACACTCAGACGATGCAAAACCTGCCAGCGTCGATTACGATTATCGATCAAGGACAGGCTGAAAACATGGCCGAGCTGTTTAGTGGCTTTGTCATCGCCATGTCAGTCGGTATCATCTGTATTTTGGGCGTACTGATTCTGCTGTTCGGCAAATTGCTCCAGCCCTTTACTATCCTAATGGCGCTACCGCTATCGATAGGCGGCGCTTTTGTCGGCTTAGTTATCACTAACAGCAGCTTGTCGATGCCGTCGATGATTGGTTTCATTATGCTTATGGGTATCGCAACCAAGAACTCAATCTTACTCGTCGATTACGCCATCATCGCGCAAAATCGCGGTTTGGCACGCTTTGAAGCTATCATTGATGCGTGTCGTAAACGCGCGCGCCCGATTATCATGACGACGATCGCGATGGGCGCTGGCATGTTGCCATTAGTATTTGGTTGGGGTGATGCTGATCCGACCTTTAGGCGTCCGATGGCGGCAGCGGTATTGGGCGGGCTGGTGACCTCTACTTTACTTAGCCTAGTTGTCATCCCTGTGGTATATACGCTTATGGATGATTTATCGAACTGGTTTGCCAGATGGCTTAGGCCGCATGGTAAAACCGATGACAGTGCAAATATGCTAAAGCAGGATACACAGGTGACGTCGAATGAGATATGAGTAGAATCAACATAGTGATACAAGCATATCTATACGAGTCATGGAGCTAAATCGTGCTATTGTTTCAACTAGCAATGGAATAACTCTATATGACAAGGAAGGCCGCTATGAAATTTCTTTTATTTCCTCAAAAAATACAAGCGTACTTTGGCAAGCCAATAGCTGCTTTATTATTAGCGGCTGCTGGCATCAACAGTATAAGCTACGCCGCCACCTATAATATCGATCCCACGCATGCCAATGTCCGCTTCGCTATCGATCATTTTGGTACGTCAACCAATACGGGCGGGTTTTATAATCTAACCGGTCAACTCGAGTACAACCCGCAGGCCAAAAAAGGGGATATCGCTCTCATTATTCCGATGAATACGTTAATGACAGGCAATACCGCCTTTGATATTGTACTTAAAAGTGATGAATTTTTCGATATCGACAAGTATCCAGCAGCGTATTTTAAGTCGAGTAAATGGTATTTTAGTGATGCCAGCTCGCCACAAGTCACTCGCGTAGATGGTAATCTGACCCTACGCGGGCAGACCCATCCGGTAACCTTGACGGCGACCAAATTTAATTGTTATTTGAGTCCTATTCTAAAGGGGCGCGTTTGCGGTGGCGACTTTACTACGACCATCGATCGCACCAAATGGGGCATTAGCAAATACACCTTGCTTGGGATGACTGAAAAAGTAGATTTGATGATTCAAATAGAAGCGGCAAAGCAGTAGGGCGTTTTATAGGTTCGTTAACAGGCAAAAAGCTGGCAATAAAAAAGGTATCAAGCAAATTGATACCTTTTTATTAAAATAGCGCGTTTTTTATAACTGGTCGCTAAAGAGCGCAATCATAAAAAGCGTATTAGTAGACATTTAGGTTACGAGTTACCATCTTTTAGACTCGCTTCTACTTGTATAACGAGCTTAATGTCTTTCATCATACCGCCATCGGTATAGGTGGTAAGACCCCACTTAGTGCGATCAATAGTGGTCTCAAAATCGCCGCCACATACTTGAGTCTCAAGTACTGGACTGTCATAGCAATTGAATTTGGTCGCGGTGAGCGTGATAGGGTGCGTCTGACCATGTAGCGTTAGATCGCCTTTTACTGTCTGTACCTCTTCACCATCAAACTGCCATGATGTTGACTTAAAATAAGCGGTAGGGTACTTGGCAACATCAAAAAAATCAGCAGATTTGAGATGCTTATCAAAGCCTTTGATTCCTGTGCTCAAGCTACCCATAGGAATAGTGATACCTACAAACCCCTTTTGAGCCTCTGGCTGATAATCAATCATACCTGTCAAACCATAAAATCCACCAGCATTGGTAGAGGTGCCAAAATGATCAACAGTAAAACGGGCTGCGGTATGGCTTGGGTCAAGCTCATATATGGCACTATGACCTAGTACGCTAAGCATGCCAAGACTACTGACCGCAGTGATAGCAATAGTACGTTTTAATGTTTTAATTGATAAATTCATAATAAGTTATCCTTATATACTGTAAGAGGTTATTAATGAGCACTCGAAGACTATAATTTCGTTATTCATTTTGGTATAAAAGCCAAAATAACTAAAATCTTTATCGTTTAGCTTATCTTACCGAAATGCGTTATTAGTTTAGCAAATATTTAGCAATCTTGTTGATTACTAGAATAGATGATTGTGTGGTGTTGTTATATTTTGGTTACTGTACTCCCTTTTACTGGTTTAGGCTGTCATGTTCTAAGGTCGATACCCAATAAAACAGAGACGTCTTATAGTTAGTTGAATGCAAAACGGTTATAGATTTGAACGCGCTGCTGGTATAAATTTTACTTGCGTGCTGCGTCCCCAGAGGCTGCGCAAAATTCATACCAGCAGCGCTATAACATTTTTACAGTATATCGACTATATTATAGGGCGAAATTAAAACGATTTTTTCTTGCGTACTGTGCCTACGCTACCTGATACTGCAAAAACATATCTCAATCTCCCTGTATCGCCTTCAGATTAAACGGACTATATTTATTGGTTTTATATTTAAAACGGCTTTTAGACGGTGACTATCCTTTATGAGTGAACCGATTAAACAGTCTTTTATCAAAAATAATGCTTGGCTCATAGCGCTGACCTGTCTGCTTTTGGGCGGGGCATTGCTTGGTATCTCAACCAACTTAGCCAAGTACGCAGATGAGATTGGACTAACACCACTGGCTTTTTTATTTTGGTCAATTGCGGGCGCGGCCATTATCTTGCTTGTCGTCGCCTATATGAGAGGCGAGCTATTAGCGCCAAGCAAGCGTAGTTTTGAGTATTACATCGTTGCCGCTTTGGTCAGCGTCGCAGGCTCAAACTTGATATTTTTCTCCGCTATTCCACACGTAGGTGCAGGTTTTGTGGCGCTGATAATCTCCTTGCCGCCGCTGCTGACTTATTTGGGCGCGCTTATGCTGAGTATCGAGCGCTTTAGTACAGTGCGCGCGCTCGGTGTCGCCGCTGCGCTTATAGGCGTTGGTGTACTGGCAGCGCGTAAATTTGCGACGCCAGATACCAGCGTCTTTTGGATCTTAATCGCGCTTTGTGGCCCTGTGCTGCTAGCGATTGGTAATATTTATCGCACGCTTCGCTGGCCGGATGATGCCTCACCTATTGCACTCGCGCCTGGCATGCTGATCGCCGCGGCTATTATGCTCGGCCTAGTAGGGATACTGCCTAGTTTTTCACTTATAGTCTCGTTAGACAATACTCACTCAATACTATTAATCCTTGTGCAAGCCATCATCTTTGCGGTGCAGTTTGTCCTGCTATTTGTACTACAAAAAACGGGCGGGCCTGTGCTACTAAGCCTACTTGGCGCTGTCGGTGCTATCGTTGGCGTGCCCGTCGCTGTTCTCTTGCAAGGCGAAGCGCCGCCTCAGGGGTTAATCTTAGGCGGCGCTTTGATCGCCCTCGGTGTGATGCTAGTCACTTGGGGCGGTATGAAGATGGCTAGGCTATCAAAGTAGGCTATCAAAGTAAGCTTTATGCTGACTTATCAATAAGCGCTTTTTTTAAAGCCTTTAAAATCATTCTAAAAAATAAATCTCAGCGGCCGCGTTGTTAAAGGTTTGCTTACCGTTTTTAAAGCCCGCTAGCGCTTGCGCATTGGTGCGGATGGCTTCGACCTCGTCTTTGGCCTCTAGTATTACTAGCGTTGCTGGCGCGCCAACCACTATCTCGCTCTGCATAGATAATAGTTTGGCGGCGTTTTGAGTGATCATATCAAAGGCATCTGCAATCTCATCATCGGTAGATAATTGCGCGATATTGGCGTACATATTCGCCATGCGTATGAGCGACGCATCGCCAAAAGGGGTAAAGGCATTTAATATGTTGTTGCTTGAGATCATGGTTTTGACGCCCAACTCTGCGAACGGATTGGCATTGACCGTGCCTCTAGGGATAAGCGCTTCGTAATCACTGCCATTGATGTAGATATCAGTAGCAGGCAGGACAATTAGGGCAATGTCTGCCTGTTTGAGTAGTCCTGCCATCTCACCGCGCTTCATCTTGTCCATCGCCGCAAGCTTGGTCACATGTCCGATAGAGACGCGGCCTTGATAACCACGTTTGATGGTCTCCTCTACCACTTTTGGAATGCTAGAGTCTTTAGGATCCAAATCAAAATCTAAATGAAAGTCAACATCGACGTCATACTCTTGAGCGATATCGAATATCAGTTCGATATGCTCGTCTGGATTGTCGTCTTTGTAAGGGCAGCCCCCTATCAGATCCGCGCCTTGCTCCAGCGCTTGTTTAAGTAGCTTAAGGGTTTTGGGTTTGGTCGTCAGTCCTGACTGGGCAAAGACGCATATCTCAACATCGATAGCAAAGGCATATTTATCGCGCGCTTTTTTGATGGCGTCAAAAGCGCGCATTTCAGTTTTTTCATCAGTCTCTACAAAGGTACGCAGACCGACGGTGCCCTTTTTGATTGCCATCTCTAAAACTCTTGAGGCGCGCTCGAATACATCTTGGGTAGTGAAGTTTTCTTTGGCATTGCCCGTCTGTTCGACGGCCTCATCAAGCGTGCCTTTTTCTACGCTACAACGGTCTAAAATACAGGCTTTATCCAGATGAATATGACTCTCAAAAAACCCTGAACAGACAAAGTTGCCTTTAGCATCGTAATCAATAGCTTCGTTGTCCTTAGGCTCAAATGTTCCGATTTTCTCAGTAGTAGCATCGTCTTTGACGACGTCTATACTAGCAATGAGTCCATCTTTTATACGGATATCAACAGGATGTTGATAGGCTCGAAGCATGGCATTTTTTATAGTGAAGTCGGTCATTATTATTATCCCATTTGAGAGTTATCGTTTTATTTTAAGTATGTAGTGATCAGTAGATTCTAAGTAAAAGTATTATGTGCTCTATTTACTAGCAAGGCTGATAAAGATTTTCTAGCTTGGGGTGCCTATGCAGACAGGGGCTGCAAAAATTTTTATCAGTCTTGCTATAACATTTATAGCGAACCGACTATAGATCATTAAAGCGTAAAATATTTAGCAAATAGCTGCTATCTCTTATTGTCATGGTTCGGTGGCAATTGTGTAGGCAGGAATGGATTGATTAAGGAGAAGTGAAAAATAGCCAAAAAAAAGCTGAGCATTACGCTCAGCTAATAATAAGTAAATAAATAAGTAAATAAAATAGAAATGCTATACGGACACGCGGAATGGATATAAATTTTTTTGCGTGCTGTGCCTACGCAGACAGAGGCTGCAAAAATTCATATCCATCCCGCTACATCTTACTTACATTAACTTAATCAGGATTTTTGAGATTTTAATCTATAACAAAAACTACTTATTTTTCATCGACATCGCAACCGCTTTGTCACCAATCCAATTGACCCAGCTGACAGGAAAGAGGCGCAGTTGCAAGCGGATAAGATTGGCCATCACGCCTGGCACAACCAAGAACTCACGGTTTTTGACGCCTTTTAGCATAGCTTTGACCGCATCTTCAATCTTAAGCTCGCCTGCTAGTTTTTTCATACCGACGCCTGCGGCTGCCATGACTCCGACCTCAGCTTGGGTAAGCGGGGTATCGATAGGCGGCGGGGCAAAGACGGTGATATCGATACCCAAAGGCTGCCATTCATAATGAAGCGATTGCATCATGCCCCAAATGGCAAATTTGGAGGCGCTATAAGAACTATAGCCATAACTACCTGTAAACGATGCCATCGACGCGGTCACCATGATTTGCTTGCCGCGCGATAAAAAGGGACGTACCGCTGCGAGCACGTTGCGCGTACCAAACACATTGATACTCATGACTCGCTCAAACTGCTCTTGCGTCATCTCATCAAAAGTCCAAGGCCCTGTGACGCCAACGAAATGCATTAAGATATCGGGCGGCGTATGACTCGCGGCCTCAGCGATCTGTTTGGTAGTCATCTGGGCGTCGGTCGCATCAAGCTCATAGGTGCTAATTGAGGTGTTGAGTTTGTTCATGCCTTTGAGCGTTGACAAGGTCTCATCGAGCGTTTGCACATCAAATAGTACTAGATGCGCGCCTTGATTGATCAATTGCTTGGCCGTCTCAAAGCCAATACCAGAGGCTGCACCCGTGATATAAACCGTTTTGTCTTTATAGTAACTCATCAAGCACCTACCTGTTGCGCTTTACTATTTTGAGGTGCAGCGCTACGGGTACGCAGCGAGCCAAACTTAGCTTCGCCAATGAGATGACTGACCTTTTGACCTGGCAAGAGCCAATAAGGGGTGGCTTCACTACTTGAGGCGCAATTAGGAAAGTCAGGATTGCTAGACGGTCCTGCGATGGTTTTCTCGACGACCATAGAGATGTATTGGTCGGTGCTGTCCTCTAGGGTGTTACCATTTAAGATAACCTCCATGCCTGTATTTTTGGCATAGCGGCGAATAGCGTTGACCTTGGAGTTCATCGGGGCATAAGCATCAGCGCCCACGCCATTCTCTGAGGTGACGCGGATACCGTCAGGGACGCGCGCGACCAAAGAGTGATTGCCCTCAGTGTGACCAGGCGTATGTACAAGCGCTAAGCCTTCGCCCAACTGTAGGCTACTGGTAAAGGTAATCACCTTTTCAGGATCGACGCCTTCGATGCCATTAGGGCAGTACCATTCTGCTTGTACTGGCAGTAGCCCCTGCGCGCTTTGCCATTCTTTTTCCTGGACGAGGAGCTTGGCATTTGGGAAGTAGGCAGGTCTGTCCTCGGTAGCGGTCTTGCTACCGAGCCATTGACGTACATCTTGCGTATGCAGATGGTCATAGCTGATGTAATCGACGTCCTCTGGCGTTAGATTAATCTCTTTTAGAGCCTCAGTGACATCGCGAAAGATAGGCGCAACCACGTTTTCAAGCGGCGACCAGTTGGGCATTTTATCAGTTAGGCGTTTAAAGAATGGCGTTTCACGGTCAGCATCGATATCTGATGGTGAGAACAACAAGGTTTTAAGCTCACCTAAGGCGTTGCGAAACTGCACAATAAATAGACGGTTTAAAATATGCAAATACGGAAACTTGTAGGTGCTTTGCGTATAGACGCCGCTATAAGCGTACCATGTCGGGTAGGGGACGCGCACTAGATTGACGCTTTGATAGTAGGCGACCTCCGGCTCCTCCATAAAGCGCTCGCGAAACGCTTCGGCCTGTTTGCGCGCCGCACTTAGGCGCTCTTGTGGCAATGGACTTTGGCGTACTGCATCAAAGTCGTGCAAGGTTTTCATACCTAATGATTGCAAATCCATCATATATATCCTTATAAGTGTTTGGATGTCAATGAGCTTTAAATCATAAGCTGTACTTGATAATAGCAATAGTATTTCGGCAGTGATAGTACTTTTAGCGTACGCTTAAGTCTTATCCCAATACGGATCATCACCGAAGCGTTCTGCAATAAAATCAATCAGATAACAACAGCGCTGTGACAAAAATCGGTTTTTGGGATAGACGGCATAAGCATTTAAAGAGGGCAGCTTATACTGCTCAAGGATAGGAATAAGTGCGCCGCGCGCTACGGTCTGATAGGTAATAAAAGTAGGCAAAAACGCAATACCTTGACCCCTTACTGCCATATCGAGCAAAAAATCACCGTTATTGGCCTTTATTTTAGACTGTGTCACCACGTTATGCGTTTTGCCTTGCTCATCTGTCAGCGCTATCGAGCCATATTTGCCAAGGCCATATTGCAAGAACTCATGCTCTGTCAGATCATCAGCCGTCTGCGGCGTGCCCCTTTTGCTTAGATAGTCGGGACTTGCGCACAGCGAGTATCGAATTCGCGCCAAACGCTTGGCTTGGTGCGTTGAGTCTTGTAATTCTCTAATGCGAATAGCAAGCTCGTAGCCTTCTTCAACCAGATCTATGTGCCGATCTGAGAAGTCCAACTCAAACTTTAGATTGGGGTACTCTTTTGAGTAGTCATCTATCACTTCACTTAAATGCATCAGACCAAAGGTTAATGGCGCGGTCATCTTAAGCGTACCCTCAATACGCGTGGGTGCGCCAGTTGCTTGCTCATTGATAGCCTCTACCTCGCTCAAGATATTGTTCGCTTGGCGATAATAATACTCACCCGCTTCAGTCAGATTCGATTGGCGCGTGGTGCGGCTGATCAACTGATTGCCCAAACGCGTCTCCAAGTCTTTTAGACGACGACTCACCGCAGATTTGGCGACATTTAACTGCTCAGCGGCTTTGGTAATGCTACCCGCTTCAACCACGCGTACGAACATGGCCATATCTTCTAGTTGTCCCACCTTACTCTCCTGTTTTTCGTCGATAAAAGCTATCTTATATAAAGGGCGCTCAAAATAATAAAGTCAGCATTTAAGTTACTATAGCATTGTTCTGATAATAAGAACTTATATTTGTGATTCGTGCGGTTTATCGCTCATCCATCAGCCTTTACAATAGTGCTATTATGCAACTCAACGAAAATACCTTAAATAAAAACTCAACTTTTGGAGAAAAAAAATGGATAAATTACAAGAATTAAGCGCCCCAATCGGTCGCCTATTTTTATGAATGATCTTTATCTTTTCAGGATTTAGCAAGATTACAGGTTATGCAGGTACAGCGGCTTATATGGAGTCAGTAGGTGTCCCTAGTATGCTATTGCCGTTAGTCATCGCCCTTGAAATCTTAGGCGGTATCGCGGTACTTGTCGGTTTTAAAGCGCGCTTAGTATCGTTATTGATTGCTGGTTTTAGTATTGTTTCTGCTATTTTGTTTCATCAGTTTTGGAACGATGAGTCGCAGATGAACCCCTTTATGAAAAACATCGCTATGGCAGGTGGGTTTTTGATGATATTTGCGCATGGTCCAGGCGCTTATTCTATTGATAAAGACCAGACACCAAAGACAAGATTGCACTAAGTTTTGATAAGCTAAGTTCTGTTAAGCTAGGCTCTGCTAATATGAACAGCACCACAGTAATAAATGCAGAGTACTAGGAGATCACTATGAGTACGACTATAGCTTTAATTATAGGCAGCTTGCGTAAAGCCTCCATTAACCGTAAGTTTGCAGAATATATCGTGTCGCAGCTACCTGATGACATCAAGGTAGAAGAAGTTATCATCGATGACTTGCCGCTTTATAATCAAGACTATGATGATCAGAGTATCGATAGTTATGATCGCGTTCGCCAGCAGATTAAGACGGCTAATGCGGTCTTAATTGTTACCCCAGAGCATAATCGTACTATGCCCGCAGCGCTCAAAAATGTCATCGATATCGGCTCGCGTCCTCATGGTGACAGCGTATGGACTACTAAGAGAGTCGCTGTCGTGACCGCGTCTCCTGGTACCTATGGCGGCAGATCTAGTGGCCTTGATGTACGCAAAAGCATGCAAATGCTCTCAGCTCAAATGATGATTAGCCCTGAGGTCTACTTAGGCCATGCAACTGACAGCTTAGATGACGCAGGTCAGGTCAGCGAGCGCACACAAAAATTCCTCAAAAAGTTCACAGATGAGCTCGCTACATTCGCAGGACGTATTAGTGTCTGATAGCGCATCTAACAGTGTAGCGTCAAATAGTCATCACAGTGGCGCTCAAAACGATCAGCCGCCAAGTTTTTGGCAGCGCTACCGTGCCCCTGTGTTGTTGACTGTCGTCGGCGGCGCTATTGACACTATTGGCTTTATCACCCTATTTGGGTTTTTCACTGCCCACGTGACGGGTAACTTGGTATTGGCAGGGAGCGGCCTTGTCAAAGGCGAGGATGGTCTGTGGATCAAGCTGGCTTCTGTGCCACTGTTCATCTTGACGGTCGTTGTAACCAAAATCTATATCGATAATAGCCGCAAACAGCAGCTGATACTGACGCATTTGCTATTAGCAGAAGCGGTATTTCTCACCGCGTTTATGATAGCGGGATTATCTTTTGGGCCTTTTACCGATGGCAATAGCATCACGGTGGCGATAACTGGCGGCTTAGGTTTGACGGCTTTAGCGATTCGTAACACAGCGAGCAAAACTGTCATCAAGCACATGAGCCCCACGGTGCTCATGACTGGCAATACGACCCAACTCGGTATCAATTTGTCTGACTATTTAGCCCATAGGACGCTAGATAATGCCAAAAAGCTCGGTCATAGCTCAGCGCTGGTGATCAGCTTTGTTGTTGGGGCACTATTGGGTGCAGTGCTTTACGTTAAGCTTGGCTACTGGGCTGTGGGTTTGTTTGTATTGCCAGTGCTGTACTTAGCTTGGCTGGCCCGTGACAAAAGCTTTTTGCAAAATATCGGCTAGCGATTGATATCCTAAATCCTTGTATAACGCCATACAACGATATCCTCTTGCAACATCACCCGACAAAATTCTCTTACATAGCTTATTTTAAATAACATCATACCTATTACTGTACAGGCAACTGGGGTAGATCCTATTGTCATGTCTGCAATCTTTGATACGGCGTAAAACCCCTTGTTAGTAGCACTGCATTTATCTTTGAGTAAATGAATCCTTCTAATGATGTCATGCAACCTTGCTGCCTTAAAAAGGCTGTACTTTTATTGTTCTTACTTTTATTGTTCTTTAAACATGAACTTAGTGTTGTTTTTATTAGTGTTTATCTAACTATAGTCAACAATTATACTGATCGAAGTAGTAAACGTACTTGGCATTTGCGATATAAATTCACCAACATATAAATAGGGGAGTGAAGTGGCTCATATAGAAAAAACAAAAAATGAGAGCGACAACGCGCCTTCATCTAACCTGACGTTTTGGCAGCGCTATCAGATACCAGTCATGTTAACTACGGTGGGCGGCGCTATTGATACCATAGGTTTTATTGGCTTGCTTGGCTTCTTTACCAATCATGTCACTGGTAACTTGGTGATGGCGGGTGGCGGACTGGTTAAAGGTGGCGATGGGCTGTGGGTCAAGCTTGGCGCATTGCCTGTGTTCTTGCTGACGGTCATTATCACCAAACGCATGATCAATATCACGAGCGCTAACAAACCTATTCTCAGTAATTTATTATTTGCTGAAGTTGTGTTTTTGCTGGCGTTTTTGGCATCGGCTATCTATTTTGGCCCTTTTGAGCAGGCGGGCACGTTAGAAGTGGCATTTACAGGCTTTTTGGGTTTGACCGCTTTTGCTATTCGTAATACTGCGGGCAAAACGATTATGGGCAAAATGAAGCCAACGCTACTGATGACGGGTAATACCACGCAGCTCGGTATTGATCTATCAGACTATGTGTTTGATCGCAAAAATTGCAACATGAGTAGCCTAAAGCATAGCTTTACGTTAGTGGCCAGCTTTACTATTGGCGCTTTTGTGGGTGCGGTATTGTTCATCTACATCGGTCTGTGGGCAATTGCTCCGTTTGTCTTGCCCGTGCTTTACGCGGCGATAAAAATGCGTGATAAGCAAGCGCTAAAAATGGCGTATTGAACGTGCGCTCGCCTGCGCCTCCTGTGGTCGCACTCATTGGACTACTTGGTATGCTCATCGGTGAGCAAATGGTGCCTTATGGTAAGCAGTTTATCGCCAGTTACTCATCAAAAGATGAGGCGGCACAAGTACTTGAACCCTCTACATCAGCGCCCAGCACCTCAAATGTCAATAATGACGCAGTGTTAGACCCAAAAACCACTTCTCAGCCGCGCTTAGACGCTTAATTCACTTAAATGCATGCCCGATAAGTGCATTCCATACATTAAGGATAATATTATGGCAACTCCCGATATCATCTACTACAACGGCAAGATGACGACTCTTGACCACAGCAAACCTAGTGCAAGCGCTGTCGCCATCAAAGACGATAGATTCGTCGCGGTCGGCAATGACAAAGACGTACGAGAGCTGGCGGGCGAAAATACCAAGATTATTAATCTAAACGGTCGTAGCGTCATTCCGGGTCTTTTTGATAACCACACTCATGTCATCCGCGGCGGGCTCAATTACAATATGGAGCTGCGTTGGGATGGGGTAAGATCGCTTGCCGATGCGATGTCTATGCTCAAGGCGCAAGTGGATAAGACGCCATCCCCGCAGTGGGTACGCGTCGTTGGCGGCTTTACCGATCAGCAGTTCGCTGAGAAGCGTCTGCCGACGATTGATGAGATCAATGCTATCTCCCCAGATACGCCAGTATTTATCCTCCATCTATATGATCGCGCGCTATTGAACGCGGCAGCTCTGCGTACGGTAGGCTATACCAAGGACACGCCTGAACCACCGGGTGGCGAGATTACTCGTGATGCTAATGGCAATCCGACAGGTCTGCTCATTGCTCAGCCCAATGCGACTATCTTGTATGCCACCCTTGCCAAAGGGCCAAAACTGCCTTTTGACTATCAAGTGAACTCAACCCGTCACTTTATGCGCGAGCTCAATCGCTTGGGCATCACGGGTATTATCGATGCAGGCGGCGGCTCACAGAACTTCCCTGATGATTATGAAGTCGTGCAAAAGCTTAACGATGAGAATTTGCTGACTGTGCGCATGGCGTATAACTTATTTACCCAAAAGCCAAAAGAGGAAAAAGAGGACTTTTTACGCTGGACGCAAACGACTGACTATAAGCAAGGCGATGACTATTTTCGTCATAATGGCGCAGGCGAGATGCTGGTATTCTCAGCCGCTGACTTTGAGGATTTCAGACAGCCGCGCCCTGAGATGCCACCTGAAATGGAAGGCGAGCTTGAGGACGTTATCCGTATTTTGGTACAGAATAAATGGCCTTGGCGTATGCATGCGACTTATGATGAGACCATTGAGCGCTCGCTAAACGTGTTCGAAAAGGTCAATCGCGACATGCCAATTGACGGTCTCAACTGGTTCTTTGATCATGCTGAAACTATCTCACAGCGCAATATTGATCGTATCGCCGAGATGGGCGGCGGCATTGCAGTGCAGCATCGTATGGCCTATCAAGGCGAGTATTTCGCGGAGCGTTACGGTACGGCGGCAGCAGCAAATACGCCGCCCGTAAAGCAAATGCTCGATAGCGGTGTCAATGTCTCAGCCGGTACGGATGCCACCCGCGTGGCCTCTTATAATCCTTGGGTGTCACTCGCTTGGCTGATCACAGGCAAGACTGTCGGCGGTATGAAACTCTACGATCAAGACAATCTCGTTGATCGTGAAACCGCGCTACGTATGTGGACGGAAAAGGTCGCTTGGTTCTCTAATCAAGAAGGCGAGCGCGGTCGTATTGAAGTGGGTCATCTAGCCGACTTTATCGTGCCGAGCAAAGACTTCTTTAGTGTCCCTGACAATGAGATTCCGTTCTTGACTTCGAACCTGACGGTTGTCGGCGGCAAGGTCGTGTACGGTGATGGCGAGTTCTCAGATTATGACACGCCGATACCGCCCGCTATGCCAGACTGGTCCCCTGTCAATCAGTACGGAGGCTACGGCGCTTGGGGCGAGCCTGAAGGCGCAGGCAAAAACTCCTTAGAGCCACTGATGAATCAAGCGGCGATGGCTTGCGGCTGTGCTAGCGCTTGTACTTTGCATGGACATAATCACGCCAAAGCATGGAAATCCAACGCACCGGTCTCGAACTTTAAAGACTTCTTTGGTGCTTTCGGGTGCTCTTGCTGGGCAGTTTAATAGACCTCTTGCAAAAGTAGTTGTAAGACACAACGTATATTATTGAACGCTACTTACTTAATAGATATGCCA
>CANLXO010000018.1 GCA_947495055.1 uncultured Psychrobacter sp.
TCTTGACCATGATAAACTCCGATTAATATGCTTAGTTTACCAAGTTTACTTGTACGGTTTCTTCAGCATAGCTCACTAATGGCAATGTTGCTCATATAGCCTCACAAGACCTTAAAGAAAACGGTGCTACTCAGGATGAAGCATACATACAGCTAGGCTTTTCAAAAGATAGTAGAGATTATAGCATCGTTCCTAAAATTCTTTTTAATCTTGGAGTACGAAACTGTTCACTACATTCTAAAAGTGAGAGTAAGCTAGGAGTCTTGCAAAACTCTGATATAAATTGTAATATTTTTGAGTAAGGATAAACTAATAGTTATACTTTAGTTTTTTCACTAGTAACCTTCCCCCGCTGACACCGTTCAGAACAATAAATGGTTTGCTCCCAATCCTTTTCCCACTTCTTACGCCACGTAAAAGGACGCAGGCAGACGGGGCATACCTTTTGGGGTAGGTTTACTTCTAACAGTTCATGATTATAATTTTCATCTTCAATCGCATTTATAACCGTTAACTTTATAAGCCATTGAAGATGACTTTTGCTATTTAGACGGTATTGATATCGATGGCAAGTTTGGATCCATTCCCTTATAAAATCCTGCCAAGGCACATATGCTTTTTGCCATATTTTCATCTTTAGTTGCTATAGGTTCATCATAGGCATTTTCGGATAGTGACGATATAAATTCAGATTTTTTTGCACCATTCTCGTCATAGTTATTGACTTCATACTTTCTAATGTACCCGTCTTGGCAAAATACCCTATAAGTGGTCACTGTGTAGTTTTTATTAGGACTGATTTTTTTAACCTTGCCAAATGCGACATTTTTAATCTGTAGGATGCTATTAACGTCTAAATAGCTTTTAGTTGTTTCATTTCCTGAAGTGAGAATATTATCGTACTCTCTAACCAGTAACCATTTGGGCTGATCGCTATCTACTTCAGGTAAAGCCTGCGCCTTTGCCAAAATATCATCACGCTCCTGTGCGGAGACTAGACTTTTACTAATGAGCTTTTGCGTGTATTGTTCTGAGCGTCCGTCGTACACTGAACAACTAGATAGAATAAGCATAGAGCTACAGACGATTATAGATAGTCTTTTCATGAAAATTCCTTTACAAGTAAATAAAATATGACAAAATTGGGAGACAATTTCGCCTCCTTATCGTTAAACGTGGGCTACATTTAAGCTAAATGCTTAGTATACTTCAAAGTTAATCGCGCGTTTTTGTCCGCCGACATCGCTCAGAACAATACACTACATTATCCCAATCCTTCTCCCACTTCTTACGCCACGTAAAAGGACGCAGGCATACAGGGCAGATTTTTTGTGGTAGGTTTACCTTTTTATGTGCCATATTTTTTATCCTTTCTTATGCTCGACATTCTCATAGGTCTTTACTCTGCGACATTGGTCTGAGCAATACACCATACTCTCCCAGTTTTTATCGAGCTTTTTAGTCCAGCTAAATTCGCGCTCGCAGACCGGACATTCTTTTTTGCGGACGTTCTTCTTTTTATGCGCCATGTTTCGCCTTATCCTACTATAGAGTTATCGGTGGGTGCGTAGAGCGCACCCGACGTCTGCTATGAGCTATGCTCGTCAAATATTTTGTTGAGCTGATTGAGGCTGTTGACGATAAGCTTGCCCGATTGATCCGTACTGGTATCGAGAGCGATTTTCTCATCCATGCGCATAGTCAGTGGCTCTAACGCTCGTTTGAGCGCATTGGCCATCAGCGCAGTTTGCTCAGTGAGATCAGTGCTCAAAGCTTGATTGTCAGTACTAGTCGATAGACTTTGAGCCATTTGCTGCGCCAGCTGTTCAACCGCGCTGACCAGTTGCACCATCAGCGCTTTTTGCATGTCGTGATTTTGCTTGAGGTACTCGCTTTCTGCCTTTTCAGCATTGTGGTCGTGCTTATAGATTTGCGTGAGCTGATTGATGCTCTTCTCAAAGCCACTATCGATGCTCTCGCTGACGACTTTGGCGTTATCTACAAAACCTGTGATAACGCTATCGGCGAGCCGTTTTTGTGATTCAAGCTGCGCATCTCTTTTGGCTTGCTCTGCTGACTCGTTTAAACGCGCCAGTTGCTCAGGGTCATTTTGACTGAGGTAAGTATCGAACTGGCTGCTGATAGCGTTAAAGCCGCTAGCGAGATCGACCAGTTGCGCGACGATACGAGCGCCAACGTCGCCGTCCTCCCCGCCCATAGCTTTATTACGTAAGAAGTCAGCTTTAATTTGTGCCCAACGCTCAGCCTCCTCTGCGCTTAGCTCGCCGCGCATCTCCGCAAGCTTAAGCAAGTTGCTCTCTGCGCCTTGGGTCAATAATTGCGACTCGCCTAGATAGTGATCGTCGATGAGCTGGTTTAGCTCCTCTTTATTCATGACCGCCGAGAGCTTTTCGGTCATTTTATTCATGTTGCGGTAACTGCCTTGCAGTTTAAATATTGGCTCGACGCGGTATTTGTCATCTTGTGAGGCGGAGGCAATGTAGGCTTGGTTGACGTCAAGAATGACTTCTTGCACCGTGAACATATGACGCAAAATAGCGATAATCTCATTGATCTCCGAGGTGCTGTACGGATAGGAGAGATCGCTTGCTTGCGCTTGCGCAAGATTCGGATTGTCAGCTTTTGCCATTTTGATCAGGCGATGTACATCACTCAAATCGCGGTTAGCAAGGGGCGCAAGTACTTTGTTTGAGGTCAGTGAGTTTTCGATATAACTAAGCGCAAAGACTTCCTCCATACCGCTCATGATATCACCCAAATTATAGATGTCGGCACGGTTGGCGAGCATGTCAGGGACTTTAAAGGCTTCACCGCTTTCGGTATAAGGATTACCCGCCATGACCACGCAGAACTTCTTGCCACGCATATCATAGGTTTTGGTTTTGCCTTGCCAGACGCCATCTATACGGCGTGTGCCATCGCCTAAAGAGATAAACTTCTGCAAAAATTCGGCATGAGTATGCTGAATATCATCAAGATAGAGCATGACGTTATTGCCCATCTCAAAGGCCAAGTTGATTTTATTCAGCTCTTCACGCGCGGTGGCATTGGGCGCTTTTTCGGGGTCGAGGGAGGTGACATCATGACCGAGTGAAGGACAATTAATCTTCATAAAGATTAAGCCCAAACGATTCGCCACGTATTCCATCAAGGTGGTTTTACCGTACCCTGGTGGCGATATCATCATGAGGATACCCATCAGATCGGTACGCTTGTCCTCACCGACCGTGCCCATTTGCTTGGCGAGGTTGTCACCGATCAAAGGTAGATAGCTCTCGTTAATCAGACGGTTACGCACGAAAGAGGACAACGGGCGCGGCATAAACTCGTCCAATCGTAGCTCGTCCCGGGCGTCGTGCAATATCTCCGAGCGCATAGCCAAATAGCGCCTATAGGCGGGGATAACTTGGCTATCATGATGGTGCAAACGGCTCAAGAAGTCATCAACGGCAAAGGTCAGTGTTTGGCTGTGAATGCGCTCGTGCTCGCCTAACAGGTTATTGACTTGTATTTCAAGCGACACTTTACCTATGCTGCGCTCAAAGCTCGCTACTTGATTGAGCGGATTATTAAGGCTAGTCAGCGAGGTTGCGGCTGAGAATGACAAGGTAGATGGCGTGCTAGTCGCCCCTTTGTTACCTATGCCTTTATTCAAGCTCACGCCAGAATCAATCAGACGCTGTACCAAGGCTTCGCGCTGACTATCTGTTAATTGGGTGAGCAAAATCGCAATCGCTTCGGGCACGTAGTGGCGACCGATATCTAAGTGCTGCTGGCGTAGCGCCTGTTCTTCATCTAGCTTGGCACGTTGCTCTTCACTGAGTTCTGCGTCATTATTATCTGTGCTGCTGGCATAAGTCTTATCAAGTAGCGCATGAAACCAAGTGGCTAGTAGCTCATAGGCGGACTTAGGTTGAAAACCCAGCTTACCGATTGCGTATGTGAGTTGTTCAAAGCCAGCCTCTTTAGCATTTGATGCGCTATTGAGCGTTTGGGTCAGCTGCTCGCATAATTGCTGCGCTTGCTGACTGGTCAGCCAGTTTATTGCAACATCAGGGCTACCCGACTGCCCCATGACGCTGACCAAATACTCACAAGCCAATTGCACGTAGCTTTGTTTAAAGATATTGGCATTATGAATATTGCTAGCGCCTAGCTCCGAATGTGTCTCTAGGGTCGCCTCTACACTCTCTTGCTTACCGTCATAAGTGGCGACAAACTCGCGCATGACCGCCGCCATATCTTCGACCAGTAGTGCTTTGGCGGTATCACTACCGAGGCTACGACGCAACTGCTCAGCAATCACAGCTCTATCCGTCCAGTTGCGCGCGCGCGTAAGCACTGACTCATTCAACCAGTTGTCATAACCAAATTGGCGCAGACCCTCTAACCCTAACGCCTGCACAAGACCCAACTGCCAATAAAACAGCTGCGCCAATCCCCGTACTTGCGGGGTATAAATGAGCAATCCCGCCTCGCGTAGGGTCGGTAGTATCTGTAGCAATAACAGCGTGGCATCGTGATCATGAATGCCCTTGTCATAGCCGAGCTGATAACGCGGCGTAGCAAAAGCTTTGACTAGTTTGGCAAGGGGGCTGTTGTCAATGCTATCCATAGCACTCGCAGTATCCGTTTCATCAAGAGCCTGATATAGACGCGCCTCAGTGAGGCCGTCTTGGTTATTATTTGCGCTCTCGATAATGCTATAAGCCAGATACTCGCTGCGGTAAACGGTATCAGATTCTGAGGCAATACTCATATCCCAATAGGGGCGCAGGGCATTTAGCTCGCTATTGTTGAGTACTTCGTAATAGTCGGTGCCTGTCAGGTGCAAATTTAGTACGCGCTTGCCATCGTTCTGCTGGCGACTGAGTAAGGTCAAATCGAGCGGCTGGGTATTGACCGAAAAGCGGTGTTTGCCAAGCTTAATAATTTGACCGCCCTCTTCAAACAAGTCGGACTTGTCTTTGAGGCTTTTGTAGCTCTCAATCTGAATCGCTTTGAGTCGTGCATCGATGTCATCGGCTTTGACACTAAAGCCCATCTCTTGTAAGTCTTTGGCGATGCCGCGTACCTTTTGTACCAGGCCATCAGCAGCAAAGTAAGTATTGAGTGACTCTTCATCCTTGAAGCCTGTAACCCCGGTGCTTTGCGTACGCTTTTTGATGCTATCTAACATGCGCAGCGCACCATCGCCTAAGTTTTGTGCCCTGCGATTACGAGCATCAAGCAATTGCTGTTTGTGATTCTCAAAGGTATCGTAAATCTCTTCACGCTTACTAATGATATCGGCTAAGAACTGATCGCCGCCACCGATCTCAGGGTCAGCAAACTGACTCTCTAGCTCCTCTAATTGCACCAGCAGCTTTGCCATTTGCTCATCGGACTTCTCAGGCGTATTGGCAATCGACAAGGCATTGGCGATGGATTGACCGAACAGCTTGAACTGCGCGCCAAACTGCGCAACCGCTTCGGCGGAACCCAAATTTTTGCGTTTATGATTGAGCTTAGCTTTGCTTTGATTAAGGCTTGAGTAAATGGTCGAGATGTCATCTATAATCTGCGTGCGCACCGTGGCATCAGCGACATCTAATGTACCAAGTAATTCAGTGAGCAAATCAAGCCCTTGCGCAGTCTCGTCAATTTTATCTAATACTGGCTTTAGCTCGGCATTGGTCTCGCTCGTATTTAAGCGCTCGCTAACATCCGCTAGTATGCCCTCATAACTCGCTAGCGCTTCCTCACCACTTAAATAAATGACGGTTTGTTCGGCAAGCTCGCTTTCAGCCGTCTCTAGCTGGGTTTGTAGCGCTTCTAACTTATCGCTATCTAAATAACGCAGCTCCTCTAAGCTAACCAAATGGCCTTTTTGCCGTCTGATATTGGATAACTGCTCGACATAATCGCTAGCAGACTCAAAGGTAGTGATCTTTATCTGGCGCAGGATTTCATCTTGCTTGGCTTGGGCGTCCGCTAATGCCTTTTGGGTTTGCTTTTGGATGCTTTGGACTTTGGCGAACTCATCAATGACTAGCTCAGCGGTCTCGGTGACCTCGCGGATGCTACCTGCAATCTCGGTCAGATCAGGCTCAGATAACCAGTAATAGTTGTCAAATAGGCGGCTGGTATTGTCGGCCAGTTCCTCATAGAGCTTTTGCGAGACGCTTTGGTTATCAATTAGGCGAGTAATGCTGTACAGATCAGAGATGCCGCGCACCAGTTCTTTATTGCCGATTTTGCCATAGAAGCTGGTGCTCTCAGGCAGCTCACTGATGTACTCAGCTGACGCATAGGGCGTGTGCCATATCTGCATGGGGTGAATACGTGACGGCTCACTTTGAGCCGTGAACAGCACCAAACGGCCATTCTCTGCCAGTGCCATGCCGTTACAATAAATGGGATTGGCCAACTGCTTTTTGATAAGGTTGTAGGCAAATAGCCCAGTGACGCCCAAGTCTCTGTCATAAAACAAAAACAGCACATCCTCACCGTTTGGGGAGACAATGCGGCGCTTAAACTTTAGGTTTTTGTTATTACCGCTGCTGGTATTGCCATCGCCGTTATTGCTCTCAAACAGCTTATACTCGCCCGTTTGCAGGTAATAGCCCCCTGGGAAGATAATGCCGTGATCCTCAGGCAATTGCACACAAGACTGTCCGATAGCGTCCAAGCGTAGCACCGCTTCGGTCAGGGTGTTATAGACAAAGTAGCGGTAATTATCTTCGCGATAAGGTAGAATTTTGAGAAGTATTAAACTGCCAACTTTGGCATAATGAATCTGCGCATCGGTCAGCGATTGAGTACTGTCACTGACCGACTCGTTGTAGATACCTTGACCTGACTGCGTATTGTTCTCAATCTTAATGGTCAGATTACCACCGACCGTCTCCACAAATATTGTATCTAAGATATTCATGTGCGGGTATTTGCCATTGATCATCTGCTCACGCGAGGTCTCTATCCACTCAAAATCATAGGCGGGCGGCAGTTCGATATCGCGCTCACCGCGGTTATCGACATAGGCCACCTGCGCCGATTCTGGCGTACCCTCGCTAAAATCAAGCGCAAAGCGAAACACTCGAATATCAGTGATACGCTCACCGATCTGAAACGCTAATAGCAGTTTGCTGTCTTTTACGGTGATCTGAATCAGGCGGGTTTGCTTATAGTAGCGATACAGCTCATTGAAATCTTGGACGAAGTTATCTTGATCCAAAAACGTACCTGCTAGATCGACCTCCTCTAACTGATACTCTTGCTCAGTGTTCGATGCTAAATCGTCATTTTCAGGCTCTATAAGGCGATAAAGTGATAGCACGTCTTTGATATTGCTGGCACGTTTGAGCCCCATAAAGACGTTATAGCCAAATAGTAGATAGTCGCCCACTTGCACCATGTCCTGCGCCACGCAGTTGTATTCAGTACGAATACGCGTGCGTGCAATGACTTGCATCTGTGTGCTACCAAACTCTTCTAGGCGGGCATTATTAAGGGTCGCTGTTTGAGCTTGTAGACGGCTGCCTTGCTCAGTTAAGCGGCGTTTGATCAGCTCATAGGCATTGCCTGAGGCGACGGCTTGATCCGTTTGCTGGGCTGAATGAGGCGTGCTGTCTGAAGGGTTTGGGTTTTGCGTATCCGCCATCGTGAGTCGTCCATTTCTGTTTTTAGACAATAAGAGAATTTTGGGCAATAAAGAAAATAAGAAGGCTTTGGCTCGTCTAAAAAAACGTAAAACATTCTTTTAGACGAGCCAACTCACTATTTTGAGTTGGCAAAATCTGCTACCTAAGTAGCAGATTTTTTAGAGTATAAAATAATTACTCGCTATGCTGAGTGGGCTGATTATTAGGCTGATTGGTGTTTTTCATAACCTGATTGGCCATCACCCCATTGATGATACCGCTGAGCGTATCGGACTTGCCAGCGAGACCATCGATGGCTTTACCGATAGAGAGTGACTTGGCGAAGTTATCAAAGAAGTGCTCTTCACCACCAACGATATCGATTTTAGCTTTTTGAAGCGCCACTGCCAGTACTTCCGCATTTTCTTTGGCGATCTCCTTACCGGCATCGATAGACGCCATCGCTTCTTGCAATGCGGTCTCAAGGCTCATGCGGAACTCTTCGTGCTCGCGTGCTTCCGTACTCATGCTACCCATGGCGTTGAACTTCTCGACCAGACCATCGGCCTCAGCTTGGAAGTGCGCGCGAGTGACTTCAGCTTTTGCCAGACCCACTTCACGCTCAGCTTTAGCATTGGATTCACCGCGAGCCGCGATAACGGCGGCGTCCGCCATACCAATATCACGATCAGCTTTAGCATTGGACTCACCACGTGCGGCGATGATCTCAGCATTTGCCATGCCTTTTTCGCGCTCTGATTGCGCTTCAGCTTGCCCTGTGGCTCTGATGATATTGGCTTTGGCGAGACCTTCTTTTTCTAAGGAGTCTGCTTTGGCTTCTTGAATAGCCGCTTCAGCAAAACCATGCGCGGACTCTTCAGCCTTGATGCCTTCTGCCATTTTGACTTTAGCTTCGGCGTCTTTGGCTGAGGCTTCTAGATTGGCATTAGCCAGAGTCATGATTTCAACCGCTTTGTGCTTAGCAGATAGCTCTTCGGCTTCGGCCTTTTTGACTTGACGGACTTTGATCTCTTCGGCGTCCGCTTCAGCGGCGAGGACGCGGGTTTGCTTATCACGATCCGCTTCACTGACTTCGCGGACTTCTTTGATGCGCTCTTCTTCTTGCGCCACTGACTTATCGACAACGATACGCTCACGGATGACGTTAGCGATTTCTTTTTTCTCAAGCTCAATCGCTTTTTCAGCTTCAATACGCTGCAGATCCACTTCACGCTCGCGCGAGACAATCTCTAAGTCTTGAGCGCGGGTGACTTTTTCTTGCTCAATGATCACCGCGCGCATTCGGTTTTGCTCAGCGACTTCGATTTCACGTTGCTGGTTTTCACGTTGTACCGCTAAGTCTTGCTCCACCATAATGACCGCAGTTTCAGACTTTTTGCGCTCTTCTTCTTCAATTTTGCGCGTTTCAGCCGTCTCGCGAGCAATCACTGAAGAGATTTCACGATTTTGCTTGGCTTCGGCGTCCGCTTGTTGACGCTCAAGCTCAAGCATCGCCTCAACGGTTTCGACGTTTTTCTTTTTCACCGCCAGCTCTTCGTCACGTTCAAGCTCGTTGGTAATGATGTTTTGCGTCGCTGTCAGCTGCGTGATCTTTTTGATACCCTCAGCGTCCAAGATATTGCTGGAGTCAAGCGAGGCTTTTGGCGTTTGCTCTAAGTAATCAATCGCCACATCTTCTAGGACATAACCGTTAAGATCGTTGCCGATCTCTTGCACGATACTGTCACGAAACTCGCTACGATTTTCAAACAGCTTAACGAAATCAATTTGCTTACCGACCGTTTTGAGCGCTTCTGAGAACTTAGCATTAAATAGCTCATTGACCGCCACTTTGTCTGAGGCGCGCTCAACACCAACCGATTTGGCAACTTTAAGTACGTCCTCTTCGGTCTCGTTGACTCGCAAATAAAACGCCACGGTGATATCAGCACGCATATTGTCCGCGCAAATCAGTCCCTCTTTACCGCGGCGATCAACCTCTAGAGTGATTAATGAGATTCGCATCAGCTCTTTTTTATTGATAATAGGCCAAACAAAGCCACCATCAAAACGCACGGCGATTTTATTCACGCCGTTAATAATAAGCGCCTTGCCTTGCTCAACCTTAAAATAGAAGGCTTTGAGCATGAGCAGCGCTGCCATAACGAAAACAAATGCCAGCACCACAACCACGCCGACGATAATGAGTATGTCCATATTTTTTCCTATAATTAAAACAAGCTATGCCACTATAAATGGCGATTATCAGTAATTTCTAATCTTTAACGCGTTCTACTCGGTAGGTATTGGCTTCTGCTAAATACTCAACCAACACGACTTTATCGCCTTGTTTAAGCGAGTACTCTTGCTCACTGCTATCAGGGCGAATCTTGAGTATTAGTCCGGCGCCGCCATCACTTAATTGCGCCTCGCCGTGCTTGTCTGTGACGCTAAGCGTGCGCACGATGGCTGTTTTTCCAATATTGCTAATAGCGTTGCGCTTAGGAATTTTGGCGATGTTTTTGCGAATAGGGGCGATGATCAGGCCTGTCAGCCACATAGATACGACGAGTACCAATAACAAAGCGCCTGTACCAAACACCCAATACAAAATACCTGAGCTAATATAATCATGTAGCAAGCTGGTATAGACGTAGCTAAGCAGCCAACCGATGAGGCTAATTAGCGTTAAAATAATAATGAGCGGCACGCCGTATAACCCAAATTTAAGTAGCAATCCTGAAAAAAACCCTGCCGATGATACCTCAGAGATATCGGCGCTATCACCAACATCTACGCTATCCATATCCACCATGCCGAGCAAAGAGACGATCCAATACAAGGTGACAAACATGACTAGACCGGTAAAGACAAGCGTCGGATACAAACTGATCTTGGTGATGAATAACAAAAAAGCGTCTTGCATGTGGTGCTCCTACGTTTTGCACTTGCTCAATGGATCTCTACTTATGTACCACTTGACTGTTAATCATTAATTCCGCCAAACCTAACCTATACAAAAAACCTATCAGGCTTGAGCAATCGGGCTCAACTTATGTTTCTTTGTTAGTTATTATATAGGCAAAAATCAGTCTTTAGAGAAAATTTATGACCGATAAATGAGCGCTTACGCATGTTCACTGGCGACCCCAAACGGGCGCGCGCACAACCGTATCTGCTTGGCTGCTAATCGTATAACTATTGCCGCCCGTCAATGAGGCAATCACTAAACTACTTCGAGTTGGATAAACAGCGTACTGCCCAGAGGGAGACAGGCGCGCCGGCTCATCAAGTCCGGTTTCAGCAAGATCGATCACCTGCCCTGTCGCCAAGGTCATGACTGCCGCTTTGCGCCCATTGAGATACGCCATGCGTTGACCATCACCGCTCAGCTGCGGGCTTGCCGCGTAGCCGCCAGTCGCTATAGGAGAGGCGCTACTACTAGCAAAATCATAACGATAGATACGCGGACGCCCTGCTCGGACTTTGTCACTGACATAAACGAAGCTTGCGCCGTCTGGGGCATAGCTTGGCTGCACTTCTGTACTCTTTAGGGTGGTCAGCTGACGCGTACTACCATCAGTTAACGACAGCTCATAGATATCAGCGTTGCCGCCGACCGTTGAGCTATAAAGCATTTTTTTACTATCAGGTGAGAAGGAGGCGGATAGATTGCTGCCATTACTATTGACGATAAGATTGCGCGTTTGACGGCTTAGATCATAGATATAAATCTTGGGCGGCTCGCGCATAGCTTGCTTACTGTAGGCCAGCAGCTGACCATCGGTTGACCATGCGGGCGCGTAGATATAGCCATTGAGCTGCTCAATAAGCTTTCGATCGCTGCCATCAGGACGGATAGTATAAAGCGTCGATATCTTACTTGCGCCCGCGCCTTGCTCCTCGACATAAGCGATACGGCCTGTGCGATCGATTATAGGCATAGCGGCGGTCAGTGGACTGCTGATGCTGGTATCGATAGTTGCTTTTGGGGCAGAAAGGGTTTGGCAACCGCTAACAAGGGTGATAGTCAGTAGCACAAATAGTACCTGACTATTAAAAGAGAAAGCTTTTGGCATAACTGCAATCCAGTAGAGGGCTGTGAGTTACTCTAGTGTAACGCAATTGTTGCAAAAAAAATGCCCCACTATAGCGTGAGGCATCATTATAAAGTAGCTTTATGAGTCATCTATTGTCGCTAACTATTTAGCAACCGCTTTAAAATAAGCGACTTGATTGTTGTTACGAATAGTCAAAATAGGCACGTTATTGGCATTTTTATTAATATCATATTTGCCTTGTACAGTAGCCATCGTCGCAGTATCAAAGCTGGCTTGTGGCTCAGGACATTGCATAAGCGTGCTCATCATATTACCAAACTCAACGTTACTGTTAACGACTCTATATTCAGCGCCCATATTATTACAGGTATTCATAAAGGTAACGCGATTGGTACCCTCAGCCTCAAAGAAGTTCAGTGTTAAAGGTTTGGCAGGGTTATAAAATAGCTGAGATATCTGCTCGCCGTTGGCACGTTTGGCGTCAACGAGCTGCCAGTTGTAAGCTTGCAAAACGCTAGTCGTTACAGGCTGCGCCGTAGGAGCGTTGACGGTAGGCGTCGTCTGACACCCTGCTAAAACGCCAACTGCAAGTGTACTTGTCATCAAGATTTTAGTCATGGTTTTCATAATATCTCCTAAATATCAGTAGTATTTAATTATTGTCTTATTTGTAGTGCTTAACTTGTAGTGCTAAACAATCTAGCTATTGTGCCTGACTGAACCATACCTGTCATGAGCTATCCTGTATACGACGCGCCCCTACTTTGTACTTTGTTATATGTGTTTTGCTAATAAGGCTTGTCAGATGAGCTAATAGCTGCTAACTGCTCGCTTTAAAATCAGGCATAAAAAAACCCCACTAGTTTGTGAGGTCGTTAAACAAGTATTACTGATAATTAGATGACATCTGTACCTGTAATATCAGGCTGGTCGGTTGGCTGTGCCATCATCGACTGGCAACCTGCTAACATAGTCATCATTACGATACCGGTCATTAGTGCTTTGGTCAGGTTTTTCATTGAAGCTCCCTAAATGTTGTTATAAGTTGGTTTATGGGTACTCATATAAAAGTCGTTGTTGAATGTTAAACTAAAGCTACTCTTATATCAAAATACGAGGCTGCTACTTTAACTTCATGCAAGATGCATAAAAGTAACGAGCTTGTATTTCCATTAGCAACCGTAACTTATCTAAGTCTCAATCACAACTGTCTTTTATCTGACTAAAAGTTATTTAATGTTATTGAGAGGTCTCCTGTTTAAGAGCGGCATAACCCGTTAAGCGTTTACGTTCAGTCTCGCTAAAGAGTTGCTGCTCGAGTTGATTGATTTGAGTTTGTACGTTATCTGGATTTTGCGTTAATAGTTGCTGTTTTTGCACTTGATACTGGGTAAAGCGCTGATCAAAGTCAGCATCCTCGGCATCAAGCTTGGCAAGCCTTGTCGCCGCAGGTGCGCCAACGAGCTCACGGCGCATGTTATATAGCTCCTCAGGCGTGGCGCCGCGCGCTTTCATCTGCTTGCTGCGCTGCATTAGCTTTGCCATATTGACTTGCTGTTCGATATTGGTTTTGATCGCGCCATCAGGTAGCCGGCTAACATAATCCTCTTGCGCCGCTTGCTTTTGCGCTGTGCTCAGTTGCGAGTTTTGCTCAATTCTCATCATCTCAATATTATAGTCATCATACTCATCTTCACTCCCAAAAAACGCTTGTATAGTCTGGTCATCAAAGTATTGCTGACGCAAACGAGCGACGTCTTGTTTTTGCTGCATGACCATGTTTAGATCGAGCTCGCCATTTTGGGTGGCCTGCAATTGCAGCGTGCCATAGCGTTTTTGAATTTCAGGGATGGCTTTGAGATAAGCGACATACTGATGGTATAGCCCGATAGCTTGAGACGCCGCAGGTTCAGGGGTTACACTACGAATATAGCTCTCAACGCGGGCATGTATGGTCGCCTCATCCTCCTCTCCTAGCGCTGATAAAAAATAATCAAACAGTCGGCGCAGCCCTTCGGTCACCACTAGCTGACGATTTTCATCGATGATTATTTCGCCATCGACGTCCGTGCCTTGTAGTGAGCGCGGTAGATTCTCAAGTCCTGTAACAAACCGAGTATTGCCGTTATCAGCTACATTCTCTGCGACAACAGCGCTTGAGGAGTCGTTTAATATCTCACTATCGGTTGTCGTCGTTTGCATATTTTCGCTTTGTCTGTCACTTGATGTCGGTTTAAACCATAGGACAACAGCAATCAGCGCAGCGATGACAAGACCGATGACGACAAGTGATAAATAAGGGCGACGAGCGTGTGACATAGTAGCGTTATCTTGTTATACGAACCAATGTTGATAAGTATTGATTAAGCTCTAACCAAAATATTTTGAATGAAATGCCTTTTGGCTAGCTATTATAGGTTTGCTTTTTTGAGACGGTTGACCTGACTGCGATAGATAGTCGCAGGATTGGTCTCGCGCCACGATACTAGGCCCAATAACTGATTGGCTGAATCTAAGTGATTCATTCTATAGTCATCACGAATGACGTAACCCAATCGGCTTGAGCAGACCGATACTAAGCCATCATTTTGATCCGCGCCAAAGGGGACACTAGTTGCTAGCAAAATAGGATCAGTGACATCAGTGAGATTGGTCAGTTGACCTTTGCCGCTGAACGAGTAGTAATTGATACCATTGACTTGCGTGCTCGTTGGCTGACCACAGTAGCGCGTTGGCATAGCGGCTGGGAATTTGGCGTTGAATTTAGCGGCGCCCTCAGTAGACAAAGCGACCAAAGCGTTCCAGGCGTCTTGTTCTTGCAGTTCAGTAACACTTACGCCTGAGCCAATATCAGTTGCTATGCCTAATAGCTTAAAGAGTCCAGCAGCAGCTTCTGTGACTACGCTATCCTCTGAGAGCTGCGACATAATAGCGTCAGCGGTCTTTGAGCCTTGTTCTGGGCTCGCCACGGCGGTCACTGATGACACGTACTCTGGTGCCACGCCAGCCACGTAACGAATATCGATACCGCCTTGGCTATGGCCTATCAGATTGACTTTTGGTTTGCCTGAGATGGCGGAGATAAGCTTGACCTGCTGAAGCAGCTGCTCGCCGCGTACTTCACTATTATTAGCCGCTGAGGTTTTGGTTGCATATACATCGGTGCCGCCGCGCATTAATGTCTGCGGAATACCATAAAAGTAATCTAACGCCCCAAATAATTTATTAAAACCGCCAAGACCGTGAGCTAACACCACAGGGCTCTTGGTATCGGTATAGCTTGAGGTAAATAACCTAGCGCCTGCCAACTGACAGCCGCTAGGTGCTGAACAAGTATAGTAAGTCGCAGCTTGTACCGAGGTTGATGACAGGGTCATCATGAGTAGGCCAGTACCTAGGCCACCAAGTATAGGTACAATTTTGCGCGGCGTGATAATAGCTTGAAAGGAGTGCTTGATTTTTTGCGTGGTTGACGTCATGACTACATCCTTGTTGTCGATAAATAATGAATGACAAGGTATGAGCATTACTCACTTATATTGAGTAGGGCCGATACCATTGAAACTAGTGCAAATCCGTTGCATGCTCAATTTACAGAGTACTTATATTTAGTAATAGTAACTATTTAGTAACAATAGGCTTATTATTTTAACTATTCATTATTTTTGCGTGACCTTACAGTCAAAGCTAAACATATAATCGGTAAAGACTTTTAGCAGACAAACCCTTATATGATTTTGGCAAAACCGCAAATAATCCATTCATGGTATAATTAGCATACTTCAACCCCCTAACGATAAGCATAATTATGATAACTAAAAAATCACTTATACAGTCTCCTGAAGCGATAGAAAAAATGCGTGTTGCCGGCAAGCTTGCCAGCGACGTCCTCGTCATGCTCGATGAGCACGTCAGAGTCGGTATCAGTACCGAAGCGCTTAATCAAATCGCTCACGATTACATTGTCAATGAGCAAGGCGCTATTCCAGCTCCGCTCAATTACAACGGCTTTCCTAAATCAATCTGTACCTCAGTCAATCATGTGGTCTGTCACGGTATTCCTACCGATAGTAAGCTGCTTAAAGACGGCGATATTATCAATATTGATGTCACGGTCATAAAAGACGGCTATTATGGCGATACCTCAAAGATGTGGATCGTCGGCGAAGGCTCCATCATGGCTAAGCGCATTTGCGATGTCGCTCAAAAAGCGCTGTACGCTGGTATGAGCGTGGTCAAAGACGGCGCGCGTCTGGGTGATGTTGGCGCGGCCATTCAAGAAGTGGTCGAGCCTGAGCGTTTTAGTATCGTACGCGAGTTCTGTGGTCATGGTATTAGCGATACCTTTCATCATGAGCCGCAGGTAATGCACTACGGCAAAAAGGGCACAGGCTTTGAGCTCAAAACGGGTATGACCTTTACCATTGAGCCGATGATTAACCAAGGCACTTGGCAGACTAAGATACTACCTGATGAGTGGACGGCGATTACTAAAGATCGTAAACTCTCAGCACAGTGGGAGCATACCATGGTCGTGACCGATAATGGCTGTGAGGTCTTTACGACTCGACCTGAAGAAGATTTGAGCTTTTTGACGCAGTAATAAAGAATAGACCGCTTAGGCGGTCTTTTTTTTGCTTTTAAAGTGCGTTTTTATTTATTATTTACCTCTATAATTATCTTGCACCCCAACAAGTTTAACCCAAAGATCAAACGGGATACCCTTATGTTTAATTGCGATGTCGCGGCCGTCTACATTACTCCACTGCCCGCCTTACAGCCGCCTGATATGACTACCGATACGCCTTTATTGGTCGTAAGCGACCCAAGCAGAAAGTCGTTACTGGGCATTCCTGAGTGGCTTGCACAAATCAACGAGGACATCAGTAGCGGCGTTGTACGCGGTATTGGTATACGCCAACTGGTCATCGCTCGCGCCTGTGCGATTGATGAATTGCTCAGAGCTTTATTTTTATGGTTTGAGCTGGACAAAACCGACCTTGCGCTCTTTGCCACGGGGGGTTATGGTCGCGGCGAGCTATCCCTATACTCAGATATCGATATTTTACTACTAGCACCCAAAGAGATCAGCAAAGACGTCAGTAGTCGTATAGATCGCTTGGTGGCACTACTTTGGGATGTCGGTCTTGAACCTGCGCTCTCGGTGCGCACTACATATGAATGCTTTGAGGCCGCAACAGATCACACGATTGCTACTGCTTTATTAGAGGCAAGACTATTAATCGGTAATGATGATCTCAAAGCCATACCCAAACGCGTGGTCAATAAGCAGTGGTCACAGCGTGCTTTTTTTGAGGCAAAGATAGGTGAGGCCAAATCGCGCTATCTGCGTCACAATGCTACCGAATACAACCTTGAACCCAATATCAAAACCGCACCGGGCGGCTTGCGTGATATCCACATCGTCGGCTGGGTAACTAAGCGCTATTTTCGGGTTGGTAAGCTTTACGATCTAGTACAGCAGAACTTTTTGACCGAAAAAGAGTTCGATGAGCTCAATTTTGCCGAGGACTTTTTATGGCAGATACGTCATCATTTACATGAGCTTACGGGGCGCAACGAGAACAAGCTATTATTTGATTATCAGCGTGATATTGCACAGCGCATGGGCTATGAGATGCAGCCAAGTGATGAGCCTAACGCCGCCGTCGAGCGCTTTATGCGGGATTATTATCGCTGCGCCATGCAGATATCAACGCTCTCTGAGATGCTTACCAACCACTATTTTGAGACCATTATCGAGCCTGAGCTTTCTGATGAAGAGCGTCCGCGCAAGCGTCCTTTAAATGCTCATTTCAATCAGATTGGCGATCAGATCGCAATGGCGCATCATCGTGTTTTTGCCCAGCACCCTGAGACGATTCTTGAGATGTTTTTGCTCATGGGACAACACGGCATCAAAACTGTACGCACCCGTACCCTGCGAGCGCTTAAGATTGCTGCGCGCGGTATTGATGAAACTTACCGTGATAACATTGATCATCAGGCGCTGTTTTTGGCGAATCTAAAGGAGCAAAACTATCTGTTCCATCGCCTGCGCATTATGAACCGCTACGGCATTTTAGGTAATTATATTCCCGCCTTTGGTCAAGTAACAGGTCTTATGCAATATGATCTATTTCACCGTTATACAGTTGATGCGCATACGCTGTTTTTGATTCGTATTTTGCACCGTTTTACCGATCCTGCCTACAATCAAGACTTTCCGCTGGTCAGTGCTATTTATCAACGGATTGAGCGTAAAGAGATCTTGGTATTAGCCGCGATGTTCCATGATATCGCCAAAGGTCGTGGCGGCAATCACAGTCAATTGGGGGAGACTGAATCCGTTGAGTTTTGCCTCAAGCACGGTATGAGTCTGGCAGATGCCAATCTCGTCGGCTGGCTAACTCGCTATCATCTACTGATGTCGATGACGGCACAAAAAAAGGATATCTCAGACCCTGAAGTCGTCACCATCTTTGCCAATCTGGTCGGTAATGTCACGCATCTGAATCATCTATACGTGCTGACGGTCGCTGATATGAACGCGACCAACCCTGAGCTATGGAATAGCTGGCGCGCCACTCTCATGAAGCAGTTGTACTCGCAAACGCGGCGCATATTGCGCGCGGATATCGATGCGCCAAATAACCGTAAAGATATGATCGATGCCACTTACAAGCAAGCACTGACGATGTTAGATAATGTCGACAACCAGCATATGAACCGCGATGAAGTACTCAGCCTATGGGATGATTTGGGCGATGAGTATTTTTTGCGTGAGATTGCAGAAGACATTCTTTGGCACACCGAGGCGATACTCAACCATCCCCCGATCGGACGCGCCTCAGATAGCGATAGCGCGCCATTAGTAGTGCTGCGTGAGCACCGCGAATTAGCACTTGATGCAGTGCAGGTCTTTGTTTATACCCAAGATCAAGCCAATCTGTTTGCAGTAACGATGGCGGTGTTTGATCAGATGAATCTAGACGTCTTAGATGCTCGTATTATTACTGCAACGCGAGATTTTGCTCTGGACTCTTATGTGTTGTTAGATCGCAGTGGCACGCTACTCGCTGACGAGGACAGTCAGCAAGAGCTTAAGCAGCGCTTGATTAATGCATTCAAAAATCCAACTATGCCCAAGCTTGCACATAAACGCTTGCCGCGTCAGCTTCGACATTTTGAGGTGCCAACGACTATAGATTTTGAATTTAATGAAGCCTCAAGCCAGCATATTATGAGCTTGCAGACCTTGGATCAGCCAGGCTTGCTTGCGCGCGTGGGACAAGAGTTTTTAGAGCAAAAAATAGAGGTGCACGCCGCGCGTATCACCACTTTAGGCGAGCGCGCAGAAGATATGTTTTATATCAGTGATCAAGATGACAAGCGGTTATCTAACGAAAGGCTTGCTTCGTTAAAAGCGGCTCTGATAGAGAGCTTGAATACTCGCCATAATGATACTTTAGAGTATTATCTATAAACCAAAAAAGCCTTGTCACTGACAAGGCTTTTTTATGTATTGCTAGGTCTATTTAAGCGATGTTTATTTAAGTGCACTTATACCCTATAAAGTACTTTTGTATATAATTTCACTCGCATGCTCAATTAAGTCCTCATCAGCCAAGTCTATGGGCAAGACATCAGCGTCGACTCGCTTTTGCTTGATGATCATCCTGCCCGCCTCCACCTCTTTTTGTAGTAAGCAGCGTAGAGTAATGAGATGCAACTGTGCCTCACAGCGCTCATAAATACATTTTAAAGATAGTGGCGAGTTGGCGTGAACATCAGGGAACACGCTATCTTTGGCTAAAACATCCATCTCATTGAACGCCTGCTTACACGTCATTTCAGTCTTGGTCAAAATAGTCTGAATACGGTTGGCTAAGCGTCCTTTTTTATGTAGCAGCACAAAGAAAAGGATCGTTTGTAAACCAAATACCAGTGGATAGACCCATACAGACAAGCTAAAACCAAGTAGTCTTGTCGATAGCATTAGTATAATTGCTGCAACCACATAAGCGACCAGTTGCCAGAGTAACCACATTATGGAGCTATTGTCGCCGTACCAAAACATCTGACGCTCTTGCAGGGTAGATATGCGCTTGCGTGCATGACACCACTGCTGTTCACGTGCGCGTAGCTGATCACAAATGATAGGACGAGGTTCGACTCTAGGGCTTTGATCAATATCGAAATTATTATTGTCGAGTTTTTTTGGATCATAAACGAGTGTCATATCAATTGTCCTAAGCTTATTAGGCAGCCACCTAAGGGCGGCGTCCTTATTGTTCTATTATTTATAAGCTATGGGTAATAAGGCGAACTATAATGATAGAGTGCAGCTGCTCATTATAAGACGGTTTACTACAAAATGACTGGATACGTCCTTGAGTCATCTTAAACTAAATCACCATAAACTTTATATCTTTGAACTTGAGTCATTCAACCTTTAGATATTGGGATAATGACAACAAGCATTGGAAGAAAAAGACATCAAACAGCAGAAGTGCTACACTACTAAACTGTAATTTTTCTTTATAACTTTATTATTTATTGTCTATTATAGCCAGCGATCTTATGAATAACAACTTAACGCACCTGCATCCCTACCCCTTTGCAAAAATGGCAACTTTGCTAGAGAATAGCTCGCCTGCCCCCAACTACACTGAGATCAAGCTAGGTATTGGTGAGCCAAAACACGCACCGCCCGCCTTTGTGCTGGACGTACTACAAGAAAACTTGGACACCTTATCGCGCTATCCGACGACGAGCGGTATGTTTGAGCTGCGTCAAACCATCGCGCACTGGTTAGAAAAGCGGTTTTTTTTGCAGCATGTCAATCCAAACTCACAAGTATTACCCGTTATGGGCTCGCGTGAAGCGATATTTAGTTTCGTTCAAGCGGTTATCAACCATGATGGCGATAACGATGAGCCTACCGTCGTCATGCCCAATCCTTTTTATCAAATCTATGAAGGGGCGGCGATACTTGCAGAGGCCACGCCGCATTTTGTACCTTGTACCCCTGCTAACAACTTTAAGGGCAGCTACCGCTCAGTGCCTAAAGAGGTCTGGACGCGTACTCAGCTATTATTCGTCTGTAACCCGAATAATCCTACTGGCTCTGTGATGACTATGGATGATTGGGAGTACCTGATTCGCTTATCAGATCAGCACGACTTTATTATCGCAAGCGATGAGTGTTACAGCGAGTTATATTCCGATGAGGCGCCAATAGGGTTACTACAAGCGTGCGCCGCCCTTGGACGTGATAATTTCAAAAACTGTGTGGTCTTTCACTCCCTATCAAAACGCTCAAACTTGCCAGGACTGCGCTCAGGGTTTATCGCAGGCGATGGCGATATCCTACAAAGCTACCTGCAATATCGTACTTATCAAGGCTGCGCTATGCCTATCGCCCATCAACTCGCATCGATTGCCGCTTGGCAAGATGAGAAGCACGTGGCGCATAATCGCACGCTTTATAGAGAAAAATTTGCTCTATGGATGCAAGAGTTAGGCGAGCTACTAGATCTACGTATGCCAGACGCTGGGTTTTACTTTTGGATAAAAGCGCCTGAGCAGTTCGATTGTGATGATGAAGCTTTTGTCAAAGCGCTTTATGAGCAAGCCAATATTCACGCGCTTGCAGGACGTTATCTCTCAAGAGAGGCCGATGGCTTTAACCCAGGTCAAGGCTATGTGCGTATCGCCCTAGTTGCCAGCGTTGAGGAGAGTCGTGAAGCCATTCGCCGTATCCGTACAATGCTGACCGATTAACATGACAGACTCTCTTCTCTTTGGTCGTAACATGATATTTTGATAACAATGATGTTATTGTGGATTTGGGCGGGGATAGTGCTATAGTAAGACTAAATAGCACTAAAAGGAAGATGTCATGCCTCAGCTTGATTTTACCCAGCCGCCTTTTGATGTATTAAGCGCTGATGAGCGTCTAAGCGTCAAAAAACATACCCAAGTGCGCTATCTTGCTAAAGATGACTCTTTGGCTGTCGATGATCTACAGTATTTTTTTGTGGTTTTAAAAGGTCAAATTGAGCAGCGCTTGGGTGATGAATTCGTCGCCACTTACCTAGGTAACAACCATACCAAGCATTTAAACAGTAATGACTGGTTTGATAGCCGCCGTACTCCTGAGCGCACCGACAAAAACGGTGAGATGGGTCACTCGCCTGAGTATTACCAGTTTTGTGCGGTAGAGGACTCGTTGTTACTTCAAGTTGATGGCAGCGCTATCGACAAGATTGGCGCGCAAAACTATCTGGTGCGTCAGTTGTTATCCGACAAGCTCTCTGAGCGTCTAAAAGCGCTTGAACTTAGACGTAGCAATCAGGCTGCGGGCACTAATAGCTACACCGCCCAGCAAGAGGTACAACAAATCCTTTTGCAACCCGTTACCGATGTCACTTTACTACCCGTCCATATCGTTGCTGCAAGTAGCAGCTTATATCAAGCCACGCGTATCATGATGGACGCCGGTCTCAAGCATGTGCTGGTGCGCTCATCTGAGCACATTAAGATGAGACAAAGCGAGGTATCACACTCGGTAGTACCGCCTAAATCAGATCGTACCTTAGGGCTCTTGAGTGATCATGATATTTGCCGCGCGGTCAGTGATCAAAAAGATCCTGCTACTACCCCCTGTCTAGATTATGCCAGCTTTAATCTGCATACCATCAAAGATAAAAGTGAGATTGGTGATGCGCTATTGATGATGACGCGCTACCGTATCCATCGCCTGCCCGTCTTAGATGACAGCGACACGGTTATAGGCGTATTAGCGCAGAGTGATTTGATCGCCTACGTCGGTCAACACTCACAGCTCATTAGTATGGAGATTGAGCATGCGCAGGATATGAGCAGTTTAGATAAAGCGGTGGAGTTGATCGGTCGCTACATCCGCGCGCAGCAGCAAAACGGGGTAAAAGTCAGCGTGGTTAGCCGCATGGTACAGCAGCTCAACGCTCAAGTATTCACAAAGCTGTGGCAGCTAATCGCCCCCAAAGAAGTGATTGAGAACACTTGTGTCATCGTTATGGGTTCAGAGGGCCGCGGTGAGCAGATTATGCGTACCGACCAAGACAATGCACTGATCATTCGTGATGGGTTTACTCATCCTGACTTAGAAAAGTTTGCCGATACCTTTAATCAGCAGCTGTCCGTCTTAGGTTATCCCTTATGCGATGGCCATATTATGATGAATAATCCCATATGGCGACACTCTATTAGCGATTTTAAAGCGCAGATTAGCCTGTGGTTCAAAAATACCGATCCTATGCATGGTATTTATTTATCCTCAATACTCGACGGCGAGTACGTCTGCGGCGATAGAGAGCTGTTAGCGCAAATACGCGCCCATCTACAAGTCGCGCACATGCGCGCAGATCCTATGTTCGTCCGTCATTTTGCACGCGCCGCCTTGCAGTTTGGTGATGTCGGTCAATGGTGGCAAAAGTTTGTCCCCTTAATCGGTAAACCGACGCGCCGCGACGTGGATCTCAAAAAGTCAGGTCTATTTCCGCTAGTACACGGTATTCGTGCGTTAGCTCTTGAGCACAATATATTTGAGGTCACCAGTACCAAAGAGCGCCTCAAAGCTTTGGTCGATGCTGGTATGTTCAATAAGGAGCGCGCCGAAACGCTAGGCGAAGCGCTAGAGTTCTTTATGGCGCAGCGCTTGGCAGTTGCGCTTGCAACTGATGACAAATATGCCCGCCAAGTCGATCCAATAACCCTGTCAGCGCTAGAACGTGACGCGCTAAAAGAGTGCTTAGCAGTCGTCAAAAGCTTTAAGTACGAGCTTACGCAGCACTATCAGTTAGAAATCGGATAAATGGGAGCCGACTATGAGCTGGCTTAAGCAACTCACCACGTCATGGCACAAAGCCAAGCTACAACGTCCTGAGCTTGAGAGGATGTTTGAGCCGCCGCTATCAGGGCAGTGGGTCGCCATCGACTGCGAAATGACCGGGCTAAATCCGCGTAAACATCACCTGATCTCGGTTGCCGCCATTCATGTCAATGACAATATGATCGATACGGGCAATGGTCTGCATCTGGTCTGTCGCCCGCCTGTTATGCCAGATGCCGATACTATTGTCATTCACGGACTACGCGCCGCTGAGGTCGAAAACGGTATGAGTTATGACGAGATGCTGGCACTGCTCCTACCCTTTATCGCCAATCGTCCTATTGTAGGATTTTGTCCGCAGATTGATACCGCCTTTTTAAATCCTCTAATAAAAAGTTACATGGGCGTGACCCTTCCCAATCAGGTGATTGATGTACGTAAGCTATACGCCAGACAAATGGGCAGCTCAGCAGGGGCGGCTCCTGATCAATCCCATCACCTAAGTAACATTATGGCTCACTATGATATTCCCGAATTAGGTGCTCATGATGCTTATAACGACGCCATTATGACGGCTATGGCCTTTGTGCATTTGCGCTAATGATCATTACTGCTCTATTAAAGACCTGCTGGTACCAAAAGCCTGATTTTATGGACGCAAAGCTAGCGTTGATGGTACGTAAAACCGCTAACTCATGATACTATAGCTGGTTTTTGAGCTTTTAAAGTAGTGTCTGTCATGCCTATCACCCAAACTTCTCGTCGCTTATCTTCTATATCTATTGCTCTAGTTATGCTGGCGCCGATAAGTGCGCAAGCGGTATTGCCAGCGCCTATCTTAGAGGCACTGACAAAGGCGGAACTTGCGCCTGCAGATATCAGTATTATGGTTATACCTATCGGTCAAAAAGATAGCAGTCGATTACCGCCGATAGTACAAGTAGTGACGCTTGACGAGGCTAGCACTGACAAAGCTAGCACTGATAAAGATGGCAGTGTTGAAGCCAGTACTGATAAAAACAGTACTGGCAACGATAGCACGCTTACCTCTACGCAAAAGACATCAACGAAAAATCAGCAACTCATCGCTCAACAAGACATCAACGAGCAAGAGCGTCAACTCAATAGCTATACTGATGACCCTTATACGCATCTAAGTCTTGATCCTTTTGATGATACTATTAGCAATGACAAGCTTATTCACGATACTGATGGAAGTAGCAATGCAGAGACGCCAACCCTACCCGCGCCGTCTTCATCTCCTCATCGTCAGCCGTTACTGACTCATCAAGCAGATATAGCGCGCACGCCTGCTAGCACTATGAAGCTTATTCCTAGCTTTATTGCCCTTGATACTTTGGGCGCTGATTTTGTTTGGCATACTCGGGTATATCATACGGGACTGATTGTCGGTAATCGTCTGCAAGGCGATCTGATTATTCAAGGTAGCGGCGACCCCAAAATGACTCATGAGCGTTTGCGTCAGCTGCTTTATCAGGTAACAAAAGCAGGCATACGTCATGTCGATGGCGATATTATCGTCGATAGTACGATCTTTGCAAATGTCACCAAAGACCCTGCCGCCTTTGATAACGCGCCACTACGACCTTATAATGCTAGCCCTGATGGATTCTTAATTAACTTTAATACCGTCGGTATTCGCAGCTACCTTGTCGACAATAATAGCGCCAAACTAACCTATAAGCCTACTCTTGCAAACTATCAGCTGCCCTCGTCTATAGGCACACGGCAAGCAGCTTGCGCGCAGGCGAGCAGTAGTCTTGCCCCTGACTGGCAAGCTGATAAGCTGGTACTCAATGCCAGTCTACCAGTCAGCTGCGCTGAGCACGTATTTTATGTCGCTTATCCTGACGCCAAAGACTTTGGCGCGCGTGTGGTCGCCTCAAAGTGGCAACAACTGGGTAATACGCTTGACGGTCGAGTGATTGCTCAAGACATGCCTTATCAAGCGATTAGTAGACGCCATAAAAGTTACGCAAACGCGGTATCACCCTTACCTATTGCCAGTTATCCTTCGCTGAATTTGACTCAGCAGATCTACGATATCAACCATTTTTCAAACAACGTGATGACCGAGCAAGTTGCCTTATCTTTGGGGGCTTATAGCTCTGGTAATGCTCAAAAAAACACTAGCACAGTAAATAGTCTATATTACTATGGCGCGCCAAAGATGACCGATTATCCGCAGGCCTTGGCGCGCATTGATGACTGGTGGCGCACGCATTTAAGCACACCGCCGCCGTATCTAACCAATGGTTCAGGTCTATGTAGAGAGTGCACTTTGAGCGCGGCCAATTTAGGTGAGTTATTGAGCTACGCTTATACGCATCCCAGTTTTGATGCTTATGTCAGCTCGCTGGGCGTGGCGGGCGTTAGCGGTACTATATCCTCTCACAGTCAGCGTTTTCCTGAGTCAGCAGCCATAGGGCGCGCCTGGATAAAGACAGGTACATTAAATAATGTAACCTCAATGGCAGGCTACGTCAAAGGGCTATCAGGGCAAGACTACGCTGTCGTTGGCATTATTAATACTGAGCAGGCGCTCAATGCTTATAGGGCAAGGCCCGTACTTGATGCTTTGCTTGATTGGAGCGCTCAGCGCTAAGTGATGATAATTTTTATTTTATAGCTTAGGGCGTGTTGAACATTCAACCATGGCACTGCTGATCGCTGCTAGTTTATCAAAGCTGTGTTCCAGACACGGCGCAAGTTGAAGATAATGTCTAGACCTTAGCTAGACTTGCAACACACTGCTTATATAGAGCTGGGGGCAATTTTAGCATCAGCCTGAAAGGACAGGACTCTTTTTTGCCGCTCCTTTGATAAAAAGTAGACGCTTAGAATGACTAAACTTACTATTTTTATCTTGCTTCTAATTTAAGAGCAGCGACTAAAAAATAGTCTCTGTCAGTGCGTATTTGTGAATTATCAAACACGCCCTAATTTTGTAATAGGTAGCCTCATGACTGATCAACGCCCCAGCTTACAAAAGCCTGCGCCCCTTGCGTATCAAAACGCTATTAACTCAAACGCCAACATGACAGAGTACGTGGGGTTTTTTGCAGTGGGTTATATTCTTGCCAGCGTCGTATTTATCGTTGTGCAAACGCAGCTGGTGATGAACCCGCACTTGGTAACGGTGCTATCGGTTATCGCGGCGGCTTATATTGCAGTGTACAAGTTTATCAAGCATCATAAGCGCGCTTTACAAAAAAGTGAGATGAATCGATTGACTCTAGCTGGCACCGCAACCGTCTGGCTACTGAGTACGCTGTATTTTTTGGGAATATGGTTTGCGCTATTTGACGTCGTCAGCCGCGAAGTATTCACAGAGATGGCTATTGAGAATCCTATGCCTTTAGTCAGCGCAGTTATCATGATTATGCTGCTGACCCTCGCTTGCGCCCGTATTAGTATTTTGATATTTAATCGCCTGCTGACCCCAAAATGATTTTTTATCATCAAAAAGATTGGCGTATAGTAGTTCTATGAGCTTTAGATAAAGATAGTAAATTTTTGATACCTAGTGGTCACAAGGAAATAGCGGTATGGATATGTTAATGTTCGATGATCTCGAAAAGTTAGGCCGTATTCTCTTAACGACAGTTATGGTGTATGTCTTGATCGTCACAACCACCAAAGTTTCAGGCAAACGCTCTATATCTCAATTGAATAATTTTGATTGGATTATGACTGTGATGATCGGCTCTTTGGGCGCTAGTACTATTTTGCTCAAAGAGATTCCATTGATCGAAGGTTTTGTATCTATATTAACGCTATATATATTGCAATACGTCGTGACTAAGTATGCTTCTATCTCGCCACACTTTGCCCGTCTTATTCTGTCTGAGCCACGTATTGTTTTTTATCAAGGACAGTTTTTGCCAGAAGCCATGCGTGAAGAAAGGCTGACTCGTCAAGAGCTCGAAAACGCCATGCGTGCCGAAGGCATTCATAATTTAGATGATGTTGAGGCGATAGTGTTTGAGTCTAATGCTGAGCTGACGGTCATCTCTAAAGGTAAGCAAAGAGATTTGATTCCTGAAACGATAGAACCCTTAACCCGCTAGTGTTAATAAAAACTGTTATGAATAAAAAGAGTATGTGATTATGAAAGCGAGGATTTTGACCATTGGTAATAAAACGCCTGATTGGGTACAAACGGGTTTTAATGAGTATCACAAACGTATTCAGCCTATGCTGAGCACTGAGGTGGTCGAGCTTGCTGCTGCTAAGCGCGCCAAAAACCCCTCTGATGCCAATTTGGCGCAGTACCGCGAGACAGAAGGTCAAGCGATTCTCGCCGCTCACAATACCTCAGGGCGTGAGCAACTCTGGGTACTCGATGTCAAGGGCAAAATGTTATCCACTGAGGGCTTAGCAGATAAGCTAGCAGACGTGATGCAACAGGGTGATGATATCGCGCTGGTCATCGGCGGCGCTGACGGCGTGTCGCCTGAGGTACTTGCAAAAGCCGATGTCAAATGGTCACTATCAGCACTGACCATGCCGCACCCTTTGGTTCGAGTAGTGCTCATGGAGCAACTGTATCGCGCGATGAGTATCAATCACAATCACCCTTATCACCGTGGCAACTGATAGTGAGCACATGAGTTAAATTATCTAAAAATATCGTCCCCTCTAGCGATTGAAAAACCCACTTGCGCCCTAATAAATGCAAGATGACTCAATCAAGATTTGCGACACCTCCTAACTATCAAGCGCACGCAGACCGCCAAGCGCGCACGAATATCGCTCCCATTACAGGATCGGTTACATGGGCAGATTCGTCTGCGCGCTTAAGCAGCGGCGCAACTTTGCCAGCTTTGTTTATCTCGCATGGCGCGCCAACGCTCGCAACCGAGCAATCAGCGACGACCAATGCACTAGCTCGCATGGGCCACAACCTGCCCAAGCCGCGGGCGATTATCATCATGTCCGCACATTGGCAATCGAGTAAGCTTGAGATTAGTAGCAACCCAAAACCTAAGACTTGGCATGACTTTTCAGGGTTTGATGATGCGCTATATGAGCTAGACTATCCAGCATTAGGTCAACCATCGCTTGCAGAGTCACTTGCGCAGCAACTAAGCGCGCGTGGTATCACATGCCGCGTCAATCCCGTGCGAGTTTGGGATCACGGTGTTTGGGTACCGCTTCATCATTTATACCCAGATGCTGATGTGCCCATCGTGCAGATCTCTTTGCCGCGTCATTATGATAGCGTAGCCTGTTATCAATTAGGCGCGCAGCTAGCAAACCTACGTCATCAGCAAATCCTTGTGATCGGTTCAGGCAACATCACCCATAATCTACAAGCTATGAAATGGCAAGCTGATAGTATTGATGAGACCGCCAAAGACTTTAAGCTATGGTTGCTTAAAAAGCTTAAAACTGATATACCAACGGCGCTAGAGTGGCAGCAATATCCTGACTACCGCAATATTCACCCAAGCGACGAGCATTTATTACCGCTATTTTTTGCTTTAGGTGCAGGACAACGTGTCTCTGTGGTTCATCAAAGCATGGCGCATCATAGCTTAGGTATGGATATTTATCGTTTTGATTAAAGCGTGTTTGCGATAACTAATACCAAATAAATCTACTTCTCAAACGCTGGCTTAGTAAACCAGCCAGCACGCTCTATCTCTGCTGCTAGGCTCAGTATCGTTGACTCATCATTCATGCGTCCAATCAGCTGCATACCGATCGGTAGACCCTTTTTGCTCATACCCATTGGTATCGACATCGCTGGCAGGCCTGTGACATTACCCAATATCGTAAAGGCCATTTTGCTCAGCACGGGATGACTGAGTTTTTCTATCATGCCGGAGCTAAAAGTATACTTACCCATATTGATACCTTTGCTTAGAAGCCCTGAGGTGTTCATCAGCATCTCATCGACTCGGCTTGGCGGCAGCACACCATGCTTAACCGCCGTTGTCGGCACTGTGGGCGACAAAATCATATCGTAGGTTTCAAGCAGCAGTCCTGTCTGATGCTGACTATTGTGCCAACCGTGCTTGGCATGGACTAAGTCGGCAGCAGATAGCGAACGCCCAAGCATCGCCATATTGTAGGTTTGAGGTTCTAGTTTTTTGATATGTTCAGCGCCAAAGTTACGCTCAACATTATCGATGGTAAAAGCTGTATGCGCGCAAACGACGACTATAAAATCATGCCAAAACTGCTCGATATTGATATTAGGCTCAGCAGGAACGACGCGATGACCCATAGACTCTAGCTGTTTGGCGGTACGCTCAAGTACAGCCAGCACTTCTTTATCCACAGTCGTATTAGCGATAAGCGGCTGCTGATGCAAAGCGATCGTTAACTGCTTAGGCGCGCGCATAGCTGCTTGCAAAAACGACCCCTCAGGCGCAGCAATAACATAAGGCGCACCGATCTCGCGGCCACTAGTCGCATCGAGCATAGCTGCGGTATCACGAACCGTGCGGGTAATGACGTGATCGGCAGCAGCGCCATCCCAGCCTTCGCCAAAATCAGGACCGAATGGATTGCGCCCGCGACTCGGTTTGAGCCCCACTGCCCCGCACCACGCCGCAGGAAACCGTATAGAGCCGCCACCATCGCCTGCGCCTGCCATCGGTACGATGCCACTAGCAACGGCTGCCGCACTACCACCTGATGAGCCGCCAGAGCTGTAGCCTTTTTTGAAGGGATTGTGCGTTGGACCGTGTGCTTTGGGTTCTGTGGTGATAATCAGCCCAAACTCAGGCGTATTGGTCTTGCCAAAGGTATTGACTCCTGAGGCTTTCATACGTTTAACGATTTCGCTGTCGTGTTTATTGACGACGTTGATACTACGGCTACCCATAGTGATCGGCTCACCTTCAAAATAAAAAGACAAATCTTTTAATAAAAAAGGCACACCTGTGAACGCGCCATCTGGCAAACCTTGCTGCGCGGCGTTGTAAGCGCGCGCGTCGAATCGATGAATAATGGCATTCATTTTGGGATTGAGTGTATTAGCGCGCGCAATCGCTGACTCTAATAGCTCTTTGGCACTCACCTCGCCTGATTTGACGAGCTCTGCCAATCCTATTGCATCGTATTGGGTATATTCTTTAAACATGTTGGCATCCTTGCTGAAGTGTAGAATAAAACAGCCATTTATAGTCGTTTATTCAAACAAAAAAAACGAGACTCGTTTGTTCTTTTATTTATTATAACCATACAGTGCTACATAAGCAGCTCACGCTTACCACTTTTGCCCATCGAGCTAACGAGTCCCGCCTCCTCCATAGAGTCAACAATGCGTGCGGCGCGGTTATAGCCGATACTAAACTTACGCTGAATGCTTGAGGCCGAGACTTTGCGCGTCTCCATAATAAAGGCAACCGCGTCATTGTACAGATCATCATCCTCACCGGAAGCATTAGCGGTACCGCCGCCGCTTGGACTCGACAATTCAAAGTTGCCCGCCATATTATCGATATAATCTGGTGCGCCGCGCTCGCGCCACGCATCGCAGACACGGTTGACCTCTTCATCACTGACATACGCGCCATGGACGCGATCAGGCTCAATTTGACCTGGCCCCAAGAACAACATATCACCGTTACCGAGCATATCCTCAGCGCCGCCGCTATCGAGTATCGTGCGCGAATCGACTTTTGAGTTGACTCGTAGTGCGGCTCTCACTGGAATATTGGCTTTGATCAGACCTGTAATGACATCGACCGAAGGACGCTGGGTGGCGAGCATAAGGTGAATGCCCGCTGCCCGTGATTTTTGTGCCAAGCGGGTGATTAGCTCTTCAGCTTGCTTACCTACTTGCATGATCATATCAGCAAACTCGTCGGCGACAATGACAATCATCGGCAGGGTCTTAAGCTTAGGCGCTTGGCTAATGCTCACGCTATCGTTCGGTCGCCACAAGGGATCGAGCATTGGCTTACCTGCTTTTTCAGCGGCGCGGACTTTTTTATTAAACTCATCGAGCTTACGTACTTTGAGCAAACTCATCAGCTGATAACGGCGCTCCATCTCAGCCACGCACCACGATAAACTACTCGCCGCCTCGGTCATATCGGTCACCACAGGCGTGAGCAAATGCGGAATATCATTGTAGTTGGCAAGCTCTAACTGCTTGGGATCAATGAGAATGAGACGTAGCTCATCGGGCTTGTATTTAAGTAGTATCGATAGCAGCATAGAATTAACCAGTACCGACTTACCAGAGCCTGTGGTACCCGCAACGAGCATATGCGGCGCGCGTGCAAGGTCTGTGATAATAGCATTGCCACCGATATCTTTGCCCATCGCCATGCTGATTTGCGCTTTGGGGTCTTTGAATTTGTCCGTATTAAGCAGCTCAATAAGGCGTACCATTTCGCGCTTTTTGTTAGGTACTTCGATACCGATATAGGGTTTGCCTGGTATGACTTCGACTACGCGCAGGGACGCCATAGATAACGAGCGCGCCAAATCACGGGAGATACCTGTGACCTTGCTTGCTTTTACGCCAGCTGCCAACTCCACCTCAAAACGCGTCACCACTGGCCCTGGTATCGCATTGACCACCTCGGCCTTTACATTGAACTCTTGTAATTTAATCTCAAGCAGTTCTGATAATTTTTCAAGCTCGGCGACGGTATAGCTTGGTTTGCGATCAGGATCGGGCTTATCTAGGATAGACATCTCAGGAATAGGCGTGAGATTACCACGATACTCAGCCGTTTGCATGGCTCGAGATTTTTGACTAAAAGCGGCATCATCACTGATATCTGGCATTACTGGCGCGTCGGTATTATCTGGCATCATGTCAGTAATATGGTTGCTGCTATCCCCCTCTGGCACAGCAAAGCTGACACTTGGCTCATCTAGCTTTGCGACTACTGGCTCGGCTGCGGCTGGCGTGACAGCTGTTGGTGGTAGCGTCGGGTTAGCAGGAGGCGTATTGGTCGGTGTCATATCAGTGACTGGCGCGCTTGATACGTCTTGAGTGTCAGACTGCGGCTCAATGACGGGTGCGACCGTTTCAGTATGCATTGGCGCACTTACCGTTTCGGTTGAGTCATTATCAAAGGATACTGCATCCCTCTCATTCGCAATAACAGGTGAGCTATCAGGCTTGATATTGAGATTAGTATTGAGCTCATTATTAGGCATAATGTTGAGCCTAGTATCAGGAGTAGTATCATGCTCTGCGATCCAAGCATCAGCCAGCTGGCTTGCGCTAATTTCATCACCGTTTTTGCTATCGGACAGTGCATCATCTTGTTGTAGTACTAGTGGTGCTGATGGTGCTGATGACGCTGAAGGCTCTAATGACGCTAATGGCTCTACGAAATTTGCATTATGAGTAGGAGCAAGCTCTGATACCGTTTCATCAGAGCTTGGGGCGTACTGCTCGTCATATTGCTCACCATAGTTAGCGACAAAAGCATCTGTTGCTAATAGATCATCAACGGTACTGGCATCATTCCAAGCAAAGCTTGGCTCTACCTTGCGTAAAGTCGTGACAGGCTCTTTTAATGACTCATTGTTAGCATAAGAGCTAGCAGTTGCCATTACCGCTTGCGGTTTAGAACCCATAGCCGCCGCTTCTGTTGCTGCTATCGCCATAGACGCTTTTACGCTGTCTTTTAGACCTGACTTCGTCAAAAAGTCCGTCAACACATTACCAAAGCGACCACTGTCCGCTGTGTCATTGTCTTGTTTCTCTGGTAGCTCAAGTGGCAATTGACCTGATTTTTCTTGTTGATCGACGTCTGTTTTTTGAGCGGTCGCAAACTCGTCATCAAGCTCATCGCTATCCTCTTGAGATTCACTATCGTTTTGTTTTGCGCTTTGAGCCTCACTACGTTGAGCCTTATCACTGACTCCAGAGCCAAGCCACCCAAGATCAGTGAGCTTATGGTATACCGTTTGCCAGTGAATGTTGAAGGCAAAAGTCGCGGTAATAATCACAAACAATGTCAAAAACGCCACGCTGCCCCACTGCGTTAACAGTTGCGCTAAACGTGCTTGTAATTCAAGACCGATGATCCCGCCTGCCACTCCTTTTAGAGCGGTTGCGCTAGGGTTAGCAACTTGCTGAATAATAGCCACTACTTGAGCGAATAAGGCACTAGCACTGAGCAATAAAAACACATAAGCCATTAAGCGCAAAGGCCAGAATGTCGGCTTACTCTCCCACCAAATCAGAATAGACTCATACACCAAAAACGCTAGCAACCACCAAGCGCTAAAGCCAAAAAAACTGTAGAGCAGATCGGATAACCAAGCGCCCATAGCGCCGCCCATATTATTGATCGTATTCATATCACTACTGATATGTGACCAGCTGGGATCATTACCGGTATAAGTCAGCAAAATCACAAACAAATACACGGCCACTATCAATCCAAGGACCGTAAATATGCCTTTTTTTAAATAATCAATAACTGATGCTGATATCACGTAGGATCTGCCTTTATCAATACGATTCATACAAAGGGGTGCCAGATTATGACGAGTGTTCGTCATAATGGCGTCAAATATTACTATATAAGTAAGCGATGCTTATAGTGTAAATGAGCGCTGCTAACCATAAAGCCTATAGTAAAACAGATTATGTCTTAAGCTGTATATAACCTCCTATAATAACAAATAGATAGGTAAATTGGCGACTGAGTTATCTACAAATCTGGCTTTAATGCTTTGTTTATGGTTTTATTCTAATGATAATGATGTTTGTTTTAGCAAACTTGCACTTTTTGCTTATCACCCTTATGTTAGTATCACGCCAGCATGTTGACAACACCACAAATAACGATACCGTTCGTCATTTTTAAAGACGACGTTTTTACCTTTTTAATGCTACCTTTGTAGCATAATTTTATCTCACTTTAATTAATAAAACTTAATACTACCGTAAGGAACCAATATGGCAACTGACAACACTCGCCACGAAAAACTCATTATCTTAGGCTCAGGTCCAGCAGGGTATGCCGCTGCTGTCTATGCGGCGCGCGCTAACCTAAAGCCTGTCATGGTCACAGGTTTAGAGGTCGGCGGACAGCTTACGACAACGACAGAGGTCGATAACTGGCCAGGCGACCCGTATGATCTGACAGGGCCTGCGCTAATGGAGCGTATGAAATCTCATGCTGAGCGTTTTGGTACTGAGCTGATTTATGATCATATCAACGCGGTGGATTTGAGCGAGCGTCCTTTTAAGCTAACTGGCGACAACGGCAATTTTACTTGTGACGCCCTCATTATCTCGACGGGTGCCTCCGCTCAGTATTTAGGATTAGAATCAGAAACCAAATTTAGAGGCCTTGGCGTCTCCGCTTGTGCGACTTGTGATGGATTCTTTTATAAAGATCAAAAAGTCGCGGTTATTGGCGGTGGTAATACCGCAGTTGAAGAAGCGCTATATCTATCCAACATCGCATCCGAGGTGACCTTAGTGCATCGTCGTGACAAGCTGCGCTCTGAGAAAATACTGCAAGACAAGCTGTTTGAAAAAGCCAAAAACGGTAATGTCAAAATCGAGTGGGATCATAAAGTCCGCGAGGTGGTCGGCGATGATATGGGCGTCAACGGTGTGGTCATCGAGTCGATGTTAGATGGTAGCACTAAAGAGCTGGACGTGTTTGGCATGTTCGTCGCTATTGGTCACAAGCCTAATACCGATCTGTTCAAAGGTCAGCTAGACATGAAAGATGGCTATCTTGTGGTCAACAGTGGCCTTAATGGTAATGCAACCCAGACCAGTGTTGAGGGCGTTTTTGCCGCAGGTGATGTCGCAGATCACGTCTATCGTCAAGCGATCACCTCAGCGGGCACTGGCTGTATGGCAGCACTCGATGCTGAAAAGTATCTTGATGCTATCGGTGAAGCGGTTGCCACTGACCACACTTACGCCTCAACTTTGACTGCGGACAAAGAGGCGTAAGTGAGCGCCTCTGCCAACAGTCATTTAAGTCAACAACCTCTGGTTAGTGCCAACACCATCACGCCTGAGAGGCTAAAAAGTCTTGGGCGTTATAACTTTCCAAGTCCAATAGAGGTCGATCCCGATGGTATAGGTATTATCGCAGTAGGCGGAGACTTGGCAGCAGAGACTCTAATATCCGCTTATGCGCGCGGTCTGTTTCCTTGGTTCAACGAGGATGAGCCGATTGCTTGGTGGTGCCCCCAGCCGCGCTGCGTGATCGCGCCAAAGAGCTATCAGCCTAGTAAATCACTACGCAAACAAGCAAACCGCATGCGTTGGCAATTGACCCTCAATCAGGCTTTTGATGAGGTCATTCATGCCTGTAGCTTACCGCGTAGTGATGGCCTGCCCGAGGGCGAACATACTTGGATTCATGAAGAGATGATTGAAGCTTATACCGAGCTTCATGCTCATGGTTTTGCTCATAGTATCGAGGTTTGGGATGAGGTGGGACAGCTAGTAGGCGGATTATATGGTCTAAAAATAGGCAGTATTTATTTTGGGGAATCCATGTTTCATACTGCCTCTAACGCGTCCAAACTTGCGTTTTGGGGTCTTATGCGTCTATGTGAGCAAAGTGGTATGGCGCTAGTAGATTGCCAACTGCCAAACGAGCACTTGATGAGTTTGGGCGCGGCCACAGTGCCGCGTACTGAGTTTTTGGCGCAGCTAGATAACCTTATTGGTGCGCGTTCTGTCCAATGGCAAACCGGTTCGCACAAACCTCTATCTGCTGCCAAGTTAGGGTCTGCACTACCTTGGAAAGTACAACCATAACCATAGAGAGGCGCAAACGATTACACGTATAGACACAGCCAGATATCTACCCATACAAGGACGGCTATATGTCATCTGATGACTCGTTTTTATTAATAGGTCAATTGGCACAAACTGCCAATACGACCAAAGATACGGTGCGTCATTACGATGATTTAGGGTTATTAAAATCTCGTAAACGTCAAGCAGGATCACGGCTATACACTGAGTTTCATCCTGAATGCGTGGATCGTATCGCGCTGATCAAAAGCGCGCAAGCGATTGGCTTTACCTTGACTGAAATTCAAAACAGTCTAAATGACTATTACGATGGTCAGCTTGATTTGGATGAACAACTCGATATCGTCAAACAAAAACTAGCGCAAATCCTTGAACAACAAGCCACTATCAATCTGATGGTAGAGACCTTAAGTCAGCGCTTAGTCACTCTTGAACAGATGAAAAAATAAAAACTCTAAAGAACTAACAGTAATTATCTAAGTAACGACGCTGCATAATAAGAGCATCAACACTTACCCTATGCACCTCTGTGTAATAGCCTTTACGCCTATGGATCACCTCAAACCCTTGCTGCTCATACAATGCGATCGCTGCGATATTATCTGCCCTTACCTCTAACATAAGCTGCTGGACGTCTTTGCTAATCAACTCCTTATTCAATGCTGTAAAGAGCTCAGAGGCAACTCCTTGGCGCTGATAATCAGGATGCGTGCCGATACGTAAAATCTCTGCTTGCTCAAAAAGATGTTGATATAAGCAATAACCAACGACTTCATCGCTTTTACGAACTACCAGTAAATCAATACTACCTTGTGCAAGCAATTTTACTATGCTCTGATAATCCCAAGCATCTCGCGATTGAATGATAGCTTCAATGTTAGCAACGGCTTGGATAGTGATTTGAGGGTTAGATGATTCTTTGTTTAGCAAATCTATGGTTAGCATTATCTTGTCTCTACAAGTTACATCTATAAGGTTGAAGGGCGCGTAGGGTGGGTTAGTTTTTTCAAGCTCTCGTAAAGAGTGAAGAAGAAACGTTACCCGCCATCAGATTTTGAATCATAGATTTTGCAGGTTACGCTTGTTGTTACATGTCAGAGTATAGCTCTTAAACTCTCTTATCAATTAACTTCTTAATACAATTTGAAAGGTCAGCCTTTGTAGGGTGCGCCTAGCGCACCATTGATAAGAAAGTGTATCGATTAAAGCCAAAGACTAGAGAATTTTTAAAATAACCGAAGAAGCTCTATATTAACCATTTATGATACGCGAAGCACATCCTACAGCCCAACCCTTTGTTATTACGTATAAACAATACCACCGCCCACAAAAAAGCCACCCTATCTAGGATGGCTTCTTGATTGGCTTAGCGGAGTTTAGTTAAAAGCT
>CANLXO010000019.1 GCA_947495055.1 uncultured Psychrobacter sp.
GTGGTTTGATTATTATCGTCAGGCTGCGTAATCAAAATCTCCCAAGTTTATATATACGGGATTGACGGCAGGGGTCATATTTAGCTCTGAATAATCATCTGTATTTAATATGGTTATTTCAATCCACTCATTCTTTATACTTAGGTTAGCATACTGCATTTGTTTCTTACTAAAAACAAGTACAGTCTGCCGATAGAACTTTTTTGGTGATCTACAAATTCGGATTTAACCACTTCTCAGCGGTTTTGATATCCCAATCCTTTCGCGCCGCATAATCCTCCAACTGGTCGCGGTCGATTTTACCGACGTTGAAGTATTCGCTATCTGGATGCGAGTAATAAAAGCCGCTGACCGATGAGGCTGGCCACATCGCGTAGCTCTCGGTCAACGTCGTACCGATAGCGTCTACCGTACCGAGCCAATCAAACAGCTTGCCTTTTTCCGTATGTTCAGGACAGGCAGGATAGCCCGGTGCAGGGCGGATACCGACGTATTTTTCTTTAATCATCTCATCATTGGTTAAACTCTCGTCAGCCTGATAGCCCCAATAGTCTTTGCGGATCAGCTCATGCAAATGCTCAGCAAAGGCTTCGGCGAGGCGATCGGAGAGTGCTTGTACCATGATCGCATTATAGTCATCGCCAGCTTCCTTATACTTATCAGCCAAGTCTTCAGTGCCAACGATAGAGACGGTAAAGCCGCCAAGATAATCAGAATGGGTGTCCAATGGCGAGATAAAGTCTGCTAAGCTAAAGTTAGGCTTGCCACTGGCTTTATCGCTTTGCTGACGCAGATGCTCAAAGGTATGCGTGGCTTGTCCGCCATCTTCGAGCGCTCTGTCGTACACGGTAATCGTATCGCTACTGGTGCGACGCGCAGGCATAAGTTTAAACACGCCTTTGGCGACGATGAGCTTTTCATCGATCATCTTTTGCATCAGATCATTGGCATTATCGAACAGATCACGCGCGGCTTCACCAACCACGTCATCTTGCAATATTTTGGGATACTTGCCCGCTAGACCCCAAGAGATGAAGAACGGCGTCCAATCGATATAGGGCAGCAAGTCAGTGATAGGGTAGTCGTCCAATATCACCTGACCGAGTTTGTTCGGCACAGGCGGGGTATAGTTGGCCCAATCATAATTAAAGCCCGCTTCAATCGATTCAGCATAAGAGAGCTTGGCGGCTTTGGGTTGACGCTTCGCCAGACGCTCGCGCACTTTGATATATTCTTCGCGGGTGTCATCGAGCAGCTCTTGACGGTTTTCTTTGGAGAGCAGTTTGGTGACCACGCCGACCGCGCGCGAAGCATCAGCCACATAGATGACGCCATCGTTTTGATACTGCGGCTCCACCTTCACCGCGGTATGCGCTTTAGAAGTCGTGGCACCGCCCATCATTAACGGCAGGGTCATGCCGCGCTCTTGCATTTGCTTAGCGACATAGACCATCTCATCGAGACTCGGGGTGATTAGTCCTGAGAGACCGATGATATCGACTTTCTCTTTGATGGCGGTATCGAGGATTGTCTCACACGGTACCATGACGCCCATATCGACGATGTCATAGCCATTACAGCCAAGTACCACGCCGACGATGTTTTTACCGATATCATGGACGTCGCCTTTGACCGTGGCCATCAGGATCTTGCCTTTGACTTCGCCTTCGACCTTTTCCGCTTCGATATAGGGGTTGAGCCAAGCGACGGACTGCTTCATCACGCGCGCTGATTTGACCACTTGCGGTAAGAACATTTTGCCCGCGCCAAATAGATCGCCGACGATATTCATCCCGTCCATGAGCGGCCCTTCGATGACCTCTAGCGGTTTAGGGTATTTCTCCCATGCTTCCTTGGTGTCCGCTTCGATAAAGGTGGTAATACCTTTGACTAGCGCATGAGCGATACGCTCCTCGACTGATCCTTCACGCCAGCTCATATCGACGGTACTGTCTTTTTTCTTGCCGCCGTCTTGGTAGTTTTCGGCGACGCTCATTAGGCGCTCGGTCGCGTCTTGACCGCTTTCGCCTTGATTGCGATTGAGCATGACATCTTCGATAGCGTCGCGCGCTTCCTTCGGAATATCGTCATATAGCTCAAGCATAGCGGGGTTGACGATACCCATGGTCAGGCCATTTTGAATCGCATGATAAAGAAATACCGAGTTGATGGCTTCGCGAATCGGGTTACCTCGGAAGCTAAAGGAGACGTTAGAGACGCCGCCTGATACCATCGCATTAGGTAGGTTGTCCGTGATCCATTTTGTAGCGTTAATGAAGTCTGCGCCATAATTGTTGTGCTCGGTGATACCGGTGGCGACCGCAAAGATATTGGGGTCAAAGATAATGTCCTCAGACGGGAAACCGACCTCGTTAACGAGTACGTCATAGCTGCGCTGGCTAATCTCAGTTTTGCGCTCAAAGGTATCGGCCTGACCGTCCTCGTCGAATGCCATGACGATAACCGCGGCGCCGTAGCGCATACACAGCTTAGCGCGCTCAACGAATTCTTCGTGACCTTCTTTGAGTGAGATAGAGTTGACCACCGATTTGCCTTGCGTGCGTTTAAGTCCTTCTTCGATGATGTCCCATTTCGAGGAGTCAATCATCAATGGCACGCGGCTGATATCTGGCTCACCTGAGACCAAGTTGACAAAATGTATCATCGCCTGCTTGGAGTCGAGCATACCCTCATCCATGTTGATATCGACGATTTGCGCGCCGCCCTCGACCTGATCGCGGGCGACGTCTAGTGCTTCGGTATAGGCTTCGGTCTTGATCAAGCGCAAGAATTTCTTTGAGCCTGTGACATTAGTACGCTCGCCGACGTTGACAAATAGGCTATCAGGGGTGATGTTAAACGGCTCAAGACCAGACAAACGGCAGGCAGGCGCAATCTCAGGAATAACACGCGGCGAATAATTGGCGACCATCTCAGCGATTAGGCGAATATGTTCAGGGGTGGTACCACAGCAGCCGCCAACGATGTTTAAAATACCCGCTTTAGCAAAGCCTTCGAGCAAGGCTGTCGTTTGCTCAGGAGTCTCATCATATTCACCGAACTCATTAGGTAAGCCGGCATTGGGATGGGCTGAGACGTGGACATTAGCAATATTGGAGAGCGTTTGAATATGCGGGCGCAGCGCATCGGCACCGAGTGCACAGTTAAAACCTACCGACAAAGGTTTCGCATGACGTACTGAATTATAAAAGGCTTCTGCCGTTTGTCCTGATAGGGTGCGACCTGACGCATCGGTAATGGTACCTGAGATCATAATGGGTAGCTCAAACCCAATATCATCAAAGACGCCAGTGACGGCGAATATCGCAGCTTTGGCATTTAGCGTATCGAACACAGTCTCAATCAAGATAATATCAACACCGCCTTCGATCAGTGCAAGGGTGGCTTCACGGTAGTTATCAACTAACTGATCAAAGGTCACGTTACGATAAGCAGGATCATTGACATCAGGCGATAGCGAACACGTGCGCGATGTTGGACCAATGACGCCTGCGACAAAGCGCGGTTTTTCAGGATTCTTTGCCGTAAACCCATCAGCGGCCTCGCGCGCTATTTGAGCAGCGGTAATATTAAGCTCTGGTACGAGGTACTCCATATCATAGTCCGCCATCGATAATCGCGTACCATTAAAGCTATTGGTCTCGATAATATCAGCGCCAGCAGCGAGGTGGTCATTATGAATATCTCTGATCATCTGCGGCTGCGTCAGCACGAGCAAATCATTATTACCACGTACGTCCTGCTCAATACCAGCAAAGCGTTCGCCGCGATAATCTTCTTCCTCTAATTTATAGGTCTGAATCTGAGTGCCCATCGCCCCATCGAGCATCAAAATACGTTTTGCCATTTCAGCTTCAATGCGGGTGCGTGCCGTAAGCTGTTGTTCTTTATAAGGGAATACACTAGGCGGCGTTAATACAAAATCACCGCTAGAAGTAGTGGTTTGCTGCTTGCTATCGTTTTGAGGCGTTGTCGATGTCATAGGAGTAAGGCTTATGTTATTGATGTTATAAAGGGATAAGTGCAAAAGCGCAGAATTAAAAGTTAGCGCATTTTAACATGAAAATTGGCGTATTCGAGTAGGCGTTGCTAGCCATACCCTTCTATAAGCATTTTAAGCGGTTTACAAGAGTGAGCAAATAAGCAGCAAGTTTCTACAAAATCTGCTAATTAGGGTAAAAAACAGACATAACTTACAGGGGTATTACAAAAAGTAGCGTAAACACAGAGTGACACTTCGAACCAATATGTTAATTTACGTTTATAAGGATTTGCTTCTCATTAGTACTACTTATAAGTTTGTTGAATATGATTAAAATTTTTAATCAAGTTTTCTTAACTTTGAGAATAACTACCTTATATATGACATACTAAGCATATAACCGTTAATAAAATAATCAGGGATACGAATATGAAACTTACTAAAATCGCTACAATCAGTACTTTGGCAGTATCGTTACTAGGATTGAGCGCCTGTAATAATATGATGGCAGCTGACTCCATGCCTATGAAAACGCCAGCGCAAAAACAAGCTATGCAAAATCAGACCATGTCAGATATGAATGTCGTTCAAATTGCGCAGAGTAATGCTGATTTTTCTATCTTAGTAGAGGCGGTGCAAGCTGCAGGTTTAGCTGGCGCACTGTCTGATACGAGCGCAAGCTATACCGTATTAGCCCCAACCAATGCTGCCTTCGCTCAAGCACTACAAGAGACTGGCATGACAAAGGCGCAACTCTTTGCAAATAAGCCATTACTGACCAAAATTCTGACTTATCATGTGATCAAGGGTAACACCCCAGTATATCAAAAGCATGTGAAACCAGGTAACTATACCATGCTGAGCAACGACACTCTTGTCATCACGCCACAAGGTAAATTGATGGATGAGATGGGTCGTACGACGAGCATTATCAAAACAGATATCGCAGCAAGCAACGGCGTTGTACATGTTATTGACAGAGTTTTAATGCCACAATAATTACTGTGTTAGGTTAAGCTAATAGCGCAGCTAAGTTGACAGCGTAGTCAGATCAATAGACTACTAAATTGATTGTAAGCCATTACTGTAAAAGAGCTGATGTCTCAGTAGGTGTCAGCGATTCATTAAACCATCCGCTTGTTTTGTTTAATCCATCTATTCATCAACACAAAGTCCAATCCATCATTTGTACGGTTACTTATCTATAAATGGGGTATGACTCAATTTTGTTTTAAAAGGAAATCTTTATGTTAAAGAAAACATTTTTATCACTAGCTATCGCGGCATCTGCAGTAACTTTAGTTGCCTGTAACGATACCGAAACCGTTGTTGAGCCAGTCGAAGAGCCAATGGTTGAAACCGAGCCGATGGTTGAGACTGAACTTATGGCAGAGCCAATGGTAGAAGCTGATCCTATGGCTGACACTATGGCAACTCAAAGCATCGCCGAAATCGCAGCGGGTAACGAGAATTTAACTATCTTGACCGCAGCATTACAGTCAGCTGGCTTAGATACTATGCTAATGGATGCAGGTACTTATACGGTATTTGCCCCTACTGATGATGCGTTTGCACCAGTACTTGAAAAGCTTGGCGTCACTAAAGAAGAGCTTTTAGCAAACACTGATTTGCTAAATAGCGTACTGCCTTATCACGTCCTACCTATGGTCGTTATGGCAGCTGAGATTCCATACGGTACAGATGTTACTACCGTAAATGGTGCTACTATTAATATCAGCGATGCTAACGTTATCACTGATGCAGCGGGTAACACTGCTAATATTACTGGTACCGATATTATGGCGACCAACGGCGTAGTGCATACTATTGATGCGGTACTCATGCCAGAGTAACTATTGGTTTAGATAACTGTTATTTTATACGATTACTATTTTATACGAAAAAAGCCCAGCTCTAGTAGTTGGGTTTTTTGTTGTCCATCTTTTTATAGCTCATCTTTTATATCTTTGAGTAGTTTATACAACATCCACAAAAAAGCCCGAGACTTAATCTCAGGCTTTTTTTATGTTAATACGTAGAGATTACTTAAGATCTTTACGCAAGGGATCAGCTGCAACTCTTTGCTGCTCTGCTAGATGACGCTCTTCCCAATAAGTCGCGTTTTTGATACCAAATTTCTTAGGATCAAAGACGAATCTTTTAGAAGTTGTACCGCCGCCTGCTTTGAGCTGTGCTTCGTAATCGCGTAGGATATCGATAGCAGGACGTGCCACAAAGAAGATAACAATGATACCGACGATATTGAGCCAAGCCATCAAGCCAACACCAACATCACCAAGACCCCAGATATAACCTGAGCTGTTGAGCGCGCCGTATGCCACCATAAACATGATGATAAGTTTAACGATGAACTGACCAGCTTTACTTGCGCCGCGACCCATAGAGCGGGTGAGGTAGGAGATGTTCACTTCAGCGATGTAGTAGTATGCCAAGATAGTAGTAAAGGCAAAGAAGAAGACCGCTACCGCAATGAACGTGTTACCAAAGGTGCCGTAGACTGATTCCATCGCCATTTGTGTAAACGATGGTGAGTTGATCTCAACAGTCGCCGCGACGTTTTGAACTAGGAACTGACCATCAGGTAGCTCGCCTTGGATGTTGTACATGCCAGTAGATAGAATCATAAAGGCAGTTGCAGAACAAACAAGCAGAGTATCAACGTAGACGGAGAATGCCTGTACCAAACCCTGCTGCGCTGGGTGATCGACCGCTGCTGCTGATGCAGCGTGAGGGCCTGTACCTTGACCGGCTTCATTAGAGTAAATACCACGTTTGACGCCCCAACCAATAGCGGCACCAAAACCTGCTTGCGCGGTAAAGGCATCACCAACGATAGCACCGAATACTTGTGGAATCATGCTAAAGTTTGCAAACATGATCAGTAGCGCAAGAATAATATAACCGACTGCCATAAACGGAACGGCATACTCAGTAAAGGTTGCGATACGCTTGATACCACCAAAGATGATAAAACCTAAAACCACTAGGATAATACCAAGAGCGATTAGGCGGGTTGATCCTGTTTCCATACCCATGAAGTTCATTGCTGACCCTTCACCTGCAACCTGAGCCACAGCGTTGATAACGCCGTTGGCCTGTACGCCAGGTAAGAACACACCACAAGCGATGATCGAAGCAATGGCAAACAAGATACCGTACCATTTTTGACCCAGAGCACGCTCAAAGTAATAAGCAGGACCACCGCGGTACTCGCCAGTGACCACGTCGCGCTCTTTGTAGATCTGACCTAAGGTTGACTCAACATAAGCGGTTGAGGCGCCCAAAAAGGCCACAACCCACATCCAGAACACCGCACCAGGACCACCAAAACCGATGGCAGCGGCGACCCCTGCAATGTTACCCATACCAACGCGGCCTGCCAGTGATACGGCTAGGGCCTGAAATGATGAGATACCTGCATTGTCAGGCTTGCCCTTAAATAGTAGTCTGATCATCTCCCCAAACAGGCGAACTTGAACAAACCGCGTTAAGATAGAATAGAATAAACCTGCACCTAAGCATAAGTAAATGAGTGCCGGGCTCCAGATAATTCCGTTTGCTAGATTGACTAAACTTTCCATATTATATATTCCTAAAGCTGTCTCAATAAGCCTTGACTCAGTGAACCTGCTGTTAGCTTCAAGCAAGTCCCTAAGTGTTTTTTGTACTATTGAGAGTAGGCTATGGTTGTCTGTATTTATCTACCAAGATTAGTATCGATATTAAATAATGACATCAATGTTGATATTAGACTCAGTGGTATCGACACCAAGTTGCTAACGACAAAACGAGCAACAAGACATCAATAGATAAAAAAGGGAATGTTGAAAGCAAATGCATAGTATCGCTACTAGGCATCTAATATATTTTACACTGTAATGGATACTTACATTTGCATTTAATAAAAGTAGTTATTTTGGATAGTAATTGACTAAAAATAGTATACATATCAAAAGCTTGCTTACTACTGATGCCAGCTATATAACAAATTAACTACCAAATGTATGCAAACCATACAGTAACGTAACTGCAATTTGCCATATTTTTACTTTAATTACTAGAATTTTCTGTGAATCACAAAGGTTAAAGGTGATTAAATAGACAGGTGTCTATTAAGTTTTGATAAAGTATGATTAAACGGGAGTTTTAGAGCTTGTGACTGTACTTATCAATACTCTTTTAACTAGTCTTATCCTCTACCACGCAGCACTAATGAGCTCTTAGATAAATAATTAGTACGAAAGCTTATCTGATGACGCGGTTGTGTTTTGGTAACGGTGAATTGTAAAAGTCTAGTGATGACGTCATCATTACCAGCATAAGCTACTGGTGATGATAACTTATGATTTAGGCTATGAAATCTATGCCAGTTTGCTCAACAACTACTATATAAATAATGACTAACGATTAACAATCAGGAGCGACCTTTATGTCACGCAACTCTTTTATAAAACCTATGCTGCTCTCAGCCGTACTAGCAACCTCTACTATTGGTCTGTCAGGCTGTGGTTATAACAACTTACAATCGCAAGACGAGCAAGTAACCGCGTCTTGGTCTGAGGTGGTCAACCAATATCAGCGCCGTGATGATTTGGTGCCAAATCTGGTCAAAGTGGTGAAGCAATACGCTGATCAAGAGCAAGAAGTATTCACAGAAGTGGCCGCCGCGCGCTCACAAGCAGGCGGCATTACGGTAACGCCTGAGCTACTCAACGACCCTGAAGCGATGGAGCGTTATGCTGAGGCGCAGTCGCAGATGACAGGGGCGTTGTCACGTTTGATGGCAGTGTCCGAGCGTTATCCTGAGCTCAAATCTGATGCTTTGTTTCAAGACTTGCAAGCGCAGTTAGAAGGCACTGAAAACCGTATTGCAGTTGCGCGTAATCGCTACATCCAAGAAGTTCAAGGCTACAACACTACAGTACGCCAGTTCCCAACCAATATCACTGCCAAAGTGTTTGGTATGGATACCAAGCCCAACTTCACGGTTGCTAACGAAGACGCAATATCTACTGCGCCCGATGTTGATTTTGGTGAGTAGTGCTTTATAGCAATATGGCAACTAGACTTATCGTTTGACTCAATCTATAGATGGTAAATACATTATGCAAAATCTAAAACCATGCTTGACTGCCATCCTCTTAGCGTGGGGCAGCCTATATGCGCCAATAAGTTTTGCAGATGATGTGGCTACTAATCAGGCAGGGGCCACAGAATCATCGGCAAACCTGCAAAACCGTAGTGTTGAAGAACTAGTAGCCATCGCTAAAGCGGGCGAGTCAAACGAAGCCATCAATGATGCGGTACTGGGTAATGATGCGATTAGTGGCACCGTTTTAGGTAATGAAGCTTTAGGTAACGAGGCTATCGCGCCCAGTGCTAATAACGATGCTGGCGCAAATCTGCCTGCGCCGACGCCTATTCAATCAAATGCGCAAAGTGTCGATGCTGATAAGCTAATACTGAACAACCCAGTCGTTGACCAGGCTAATATCCTAAACCCACAAGAGAAGCTACGCCTAGAGGCGCAACTGCGTAATATCTATCAACAAGGCTACGCGCAAGCCGCTGTCGTCATTGTACCGACAACTAACGGTCTGCCTATATTTGACTATGCTCTGCAAGTCGCTGAAAAATGGCAGTTGGGTAATGAGACTATCGATGACGGCTTACTGATCGTTGTCGCGGTCAATGATAGAGATATGTATATCTTGACAGGTTACGGGTTAGAGGGTGTATTACCAGATTCAGCAGTCAATCGCATTATTCGCGAGGATATAGCGCCGCTATTTAAGCAAAATGATTATGCAGGCGGACTGCTGGCAGGTATCGGTGCGCTTGAGACTCGCCTAACTGCCGATCCTGAGGTGCTGGCACGCGCTGATGCGCAAGCCGAATCTCGCAGCGCACAACAAAGCTCGGAGGAGAGTCCGTCCTCGGTATTCTTGTTTGTGATGGCTATGGTGTTTGGTAGCTTTATCACTAGTATTTTTGGACGCGTCTTTGGCTCTATCTTGACCGCTGGCGGCTTCTTTGCAGGCTCTTTGGCGCTCGGTGGTGGGTTCTTTATGACCCTTATCATGGCAGTGTTTTTGTGGATGTTCCTCATCTCGCGCGGCTCAGGCGGCGGCAAAGGCGGGCGCGGTGGCGGCGGTGGCCTGATATTTTTACCTGGACTTGGCGGCGGCGGTGGCTTCGGTGGCGGCGGTTTTGGTAGTGGTGGCTTTGGCGGTGGTGGCGGCGGCTTCGGCGGTGGCGGTGCTGGCGGCTCATGGTAGAGTGAGTGCGACTTTAAACAATAAAATACTTCTTTAAAAGTCGTTATGCTCAAAAATGACACATTTAGAGTTAGCGGCTTTAAAGATAATCGGGCATATTAGATAATTGCCTATTTGAGGAAATATTATAATGGTACAACATACCCCGCCGCAGCCAAGCCTTGCTCGTCTTTGGCGTCAAGCTATCTTTGTTCCTATGCTCCATAGCAGATGGCTCACAGCAGATGCCAAAGCGCGCTTAACAGCTAAGGTTACCGAAGCGGAGCTTGGGCATCGCGGAGAAGTGTTCCTGGTTGTTGAAAATCATTTACCTATCCAAGAGGCTTACCGTATCAATTCTCGCGTGCGGGCTGTTGACTTGTTCAGCGAGTATAGGGTATGGGATACCGAAGAGAACACAGGCGTTTTAGTCTATGTCAATATATGCGAGCATAGCTTAGATATCGTCGCCGATCGCGGCATCAGCGCCCATGTCAGTCCAACCGTGTGGCGCGCTATGTGTGATAAGGCGCTAGCTGGTATCGCCAATCAAAAGATGGAAGCGAGCTTGATTGAGCTATTAGATGAGATCGGACAGCTATTACGTCAATACTATCATCTCGAAGACGATCCTGAAGGCAATGAGCTGTCCGACACTGTAGTGTTTTTAAAATAAAGTTTTTAGCGTTGATATAGTAAGTCTAAGAGTGCTCAACAAAATCCTTTAAGAGTATAGGCAATACCTCTCCCGCTTTTGCTGCAAGCGTAATATCGACTACCGTGTTCGGTGTTGGGTTTGGGTTGATTTCTATGAGTTTAGCGCCGTTTTGTTTGGCCAGCTTTGCTAGTCCCGCAGCGGGATAGACAAGGCTTGAGGTGCCGATACTCATAAATACCTCACAGCTTGCGGCTGCCTGTTCTGCTATTTGCCACGCCTCTACAGGTAAGGCTTCACCAAACCAAACAATATCAGGTCTGATGTAACCTGCGCAGTGCGGGCAGGTGATTAGCTCATCGTTAGCATATTGATTCTCTTTATTTATACCTTCTATCTTATAAGGCTTATCACACTGATGACAGCGATTGCGCCATAGATGTCCGTGCAAATGCGTCACCTGAGCGCCTGCTTGTTCATGTAAATCATCGACGTTTTGAGTGATGATTGTAATGTGCTGATGACTTTGTTTAACGCTTTGCTGCCACTGCGCCAAGACTAAATGCGCAGGATTAGGCGCTTTATCCTGTACCAGTTGTCGACGCCATTGATACCATGACCAAACCATTTTTGGATCACGATCAAAGGCAATAGGGCTGGCCAAATCCTCAGCGCGATAATTCTCCCACAAGCCTGTCTGCTTATCTCGAAAGGTGGGGATACCGCTTTCAGCTGAGATACCTGCGCCCGTTAAGATACAAATACGCTCAGCTGATGTTAATAATTTAGCCGCGTGCTGTTGTTGGGCTACTAACTGCGTTGATAATTCTGCTACCATAACCTAACCCTCAATAATGGATGACTGTGTTTATGATAGACGGAATATGGTGGCTTGTCATACTGCTAAGCGTAGCCATTGGGCTGTGGCTGTTTGCCAAGTCGCGCGGTGCAAAAAAGGGCGAGGGGCTTTATCAAAAATCGGCTCGCGGGCAAGCAAAAAAACAAAAGATACCTATTAATGATAGCTTGCAAAAAACCGCCTTATTATTAAAGCAGTACTTCCCAGATTATGTGGTTAAGCAAAAAGCCAATCATTTGCTCGTGAGTAAGCAAGATAAAAAAATTGCGATGATTACTATTGATAAAAAACTCGCTATGGGTCAACGCCGTTTGGGCGAGGTGCCAGTAATTAACTATCACCGCGTCCCAAGCCGTGATCAGCTAGCTGCTAACTTGCAGGATGCGCAGTAGTTTTGCGTAAGCTTGAAGTGGTTCGATAGAGTGCTGTTAGCAGTATTCTGTAGGTACTACTAAATTATATTAGAAACATAATAGGGTTTGAGTAGCAGGTAATGCAAAAAGAGGGTAGTACAGAGCAAGAGAGAGTAATGCAATAAATGGTGCGCTCGACAGGGATCGAACCTGTGACCCTCGGCTTCGGAGGCCGATACTCTATCCAACTGAGCTACGAGCGCTTAGTATTTACGTACGGCGACATAAATTTAAGACCGCTTAGTCTAGCAAATAAAGCGGCTAAAACCAATAAGCGATGCAGGCTATCCTCATTATTTACGAAAAAACAGTCAAGTCAACAATCAGGCATGGCAATCTACCACCCTTTTCCCTTATAATGTTAGGGACAACGAATTTGATCCATATTCACCGATTACAATTGTGTCAAAGCATGCAAAGATTATTTATTTTGATACCGGTACGCTGGCTGTCAGATAATTTTTTTGCCTATTTGCCATTTGTATATGTAATAAGAGAACGTGACGAATGAGAAAAGTAGTGATGTTATCGGCAGCTGCCATTCTAGGGATTGCTAGTATCGCGGTGAGCCAAGCTGAAGAAGTTGTAGATACAACGACGGTCTCTGAGGTAGTAGAGGCCCAAGAAGTCGTTGAAAACGCGCCGCAGGTGCTCGGTGATGACGTACAAGCTGCTGCTGATACGACGGATGCTGCGCCTGTTGATGAGACGGCAGTAGTAGCGGGTGAAGACGCAGAAGCAGGCGAGGCGGTAACCGTGCAAGCGGCACCTGCTGAAGAAGAGCCTATTCCAGAAGATACCCCGCAAGTTCAAAAGCTGGTTGCGCTTTACCCCAATCTGGTTGCTCGTATTCAGCCTGTAGGGCGCGTCTGTTTTGAAGAAGGCGAGATCTGTGATGTAACCGTCAGAGCTGCTAGCGCTTCTGCTGATGGTGGTCCACGTGACGGTGCTGCAGTATACAATGCGGTGTGCCAGACTTGCCACGCTTCAGGCCTACTTGGCTCGCCAATGCTAGGGGACGCGGGCGCTTGGGGTCCACGTATCGCTAAAGGCGCAGATACGCTATATACCCATGCGATTCAAGGTTTTAATGCCATGCCAGCTAAAGGTGGTGCTGATATTCCTGATGAAGAGGTTCAAAACGCGGTCGACTATATGATTGCTGAGGCCAGCTAAGATAGTTTTATTTTTCCTAAACATCATAGTGAGCACTTAGGTAGCACTAGTTATAAAGTTAATCTTAGAATTAAAAGCGTCTATTTCATTAATGAGGTAGGCGCTTTTTTGTAGTCCTTATTTGCTGATTGATATTATCAATATCGTCCTTGCTATAATGTGCGCTTGAAATACACTGCAGGCAGCCTCACTTTAAGAGCTACATTATTTATTATAACAATAAATTTTACTATTTATTTAAGAGGTCGTCATGTCAGAGGTACCAGCACTCACCGTTCGAGATTTATCTAAGACTTACGATAATGGATTTTCAGCTTTAAAAGGTATCGACTTGACCGTACCGCAAGGTGGATTTTTTGCGCTGCTTGGGCCTAATGGTGCTGGTAAATCGACCATGATTGGTATTATCAGCTCGTTATTTAAGCCAACTACTGGCAGCGTACATATTTTTGGTACAGATTTGCTAGAGAATCCATCCGTTGCCAAGCAATATTTAGGGGTCGTGCCGCAAGAATTTAACTTCAATATGTTTGAAAAAGTTGAAGATATTCTAATTACTCAAGCAGGTTACTTTGGTATATCAGCTAAAGAAGCTAAGCCGCGAGCCAAGCGCCTATTGACCGCTCTTGGATTATGGGACAAGCGCGATAGCAAGTCGCGTGAGCTATCTGGCGGTATGAAGCGCCGATTGATGATTGCGCGCGCGCTGATTCATAAGCCTAAGCTTTTGATCCTCGATGAGCCAACCGCTGGCGTCGATATCGAGCTGCGCCGCTCTATGTGGGAGTTTATGCAGCAGATTAATGTCGAAGAAAACACTACGATTATTCTGACGACGCATTATTTGGAGGAAGCAGAGCAGCTGTGTAAGCGCATCGCTATCTTAGATCATGGTGAGATTCGTATTAATACCGAGATGAAGGACTTGCTTGCGCAGTTGTCTGTTGAGACTTTCGTTTTTGATTTGTCAGTACCTGTCGATCACCCTATAAAGCTTACTGATGTCACCGAAGTTGCACAGCCTGATAGCTTAACCCTTGAGGTGACGCTGACAGAAGGCGAGTCGCTAAACGGCGTCTTTACTCAACTCTCTGATCAGGGTATCACTATCGCCAGCATGCGTAATAAGTCTAACCGCTTAGAGGAGCTGTTCATGCGCCTAGTAGATCAAAATATCGATAGCAAAGACAGCATGAAGGAGTCAGGGTTGTGAATAAAAAAATAACGGTAGACCCAAATGAGACCATGTCATGGGGCAAAAAGTGGATTGCTTTTCGCACTATTTTACTTAAAGAGATACGCCGGATTTTGCGTATCTGGCCGCAAACGCTGTTGCCACCAGTTATTACTATGACACTGTACTTTATTATCTTTGGTCGTATGATTGGCGATAGAGTGGGTGAGATGGGCGGCGTGCCTTATATGCAGTTTATTGTACCTGGCCTTATCATGATGGCAGTAATTACTAACAGCTACTCAAACGTGGTCTCTAGTTTTTTTAGTGCTAAGTTCACCGCTAGTATTGAGGAGTTACTGGTCTCGCCAGTCTCCAAACATGCGATATTAGCAGGTTATGTCAGCGGCGGTATCTTTCGCGGATTAGTCATTGCAATTGTGGTCTCTATCGTCGCGCTGTTCTTTACGGACTTGGGCGTTGAGCACTTATTTGTCACTATATTCACCGTGCTTGGTACTTCGATATTGTTCTCGCTTGGCGGTTTTATTAATGCGGTGTTTGCGCGCTCTTTTGATGACATCTCTATTGTGCCAAGTTTCGTTCTCACGCCGTTGACCTTTTTGGGCGGGGTGTTTTATTCGATGGAAGACTTATCAGAATTTTGGCAAAATGTCTCCTTACTCAACCCAATTGTGTATATGGTAAACTCATTTCGCTATGGTATTTTAGGTTACTCTGATGTCAATGTGTTCTATTCGATGGCGGCGATTTTTGCCTTTTGTGTGGTGTTCTATGTGATCTCTTATCGCTTACTAAGTGATGGTTCACGGATTCGGTTGTAGTTTTATTGGTTTGTAGTTTTAATGTTAAGCGCTAAAGGTCATTTATGAGTATTCACGGTATTTTAGGCGAGCAGACCACTGATTATCCCACTGAGTATAGTCCACAGACGCTATATCCCATCGCCCGTAGTATGGGGCGCGCGGCAATTGGCTGGCAGGATGATAAGCTTGCTGTCGGTGTTGACTGGTGGCAGGCGTTTGAGATGTCATGGCTCAATGTGCAAGGCGTCTCGCAAGTAGCGATAGCGCGCTTTAGTGTCCCTGCAAGCTCGCCGTATATCATTGAGTCAAAGTCACTTAAGCTGTATTTAAACAGTATTAATTTTACTGAGTTTGCTAGCTGGCATGAGGTGCAAACTTTGATTGCCAAAGACTTATCCGCCTGCGTACAAGCGGACGTACAAGTTGAGCTGTTCGCTCTAGACGGTGAGCCGTCAGAACTCATGATTAGCCAACCTAAGGGCATTTGTATCGATAAGGCTTTGGCTGATAGCACAGAAAAAGTTGCTTTAACCTTGCATCCTGACGCTTCGTTATTGCGAGGTGACGCGCAAAGAGCAAGCAGTGATAGTAGCGCGCCTGTTAGCTTTTACTCCAACCTACTACGCAGTAATTGTCCAGTGACCAATCAGCCCGATTGGGGCACATTGGTGGTTGAGATAAGCAGTGATCTAGCGGTAGATGACGCGGCTATGCTACGTTATATTTTAAGCTTTAGACAACACAACGGTTTTCATGAGCAGTGCGTGGAGCAGATATTTGCAGATTTAAGCGAAGTCTATCAGCCAAGCCAGCTTATGGTTCGAGCTTGGTACACGCGCCGCGGCGGTATCGATATCAATCCTTGTCGCGTTAGTGATATGAGTTTATTACCTAAACCGAGTCGTCTGATTCGGCAGTAAAGAGTAGGGTCTATTTAGACAAGTTATTAATAAATCGGTGCTCTGTGATTTAAATGACCCACAAAAAAGCGCCTATCTTACACATTCAAAAATGTAAGATAGGCGCTTTTTTATTGACCGATATTGAAGCTTAATTTTAGAGCTTGACCTATTTGCTGATCACTTTAGCCAATACCTCGTCACGACTTAGCATCTGCTTTTCGCTATCGCGGCGATTGACGTACTCAAATTTATTCTCTGCCAAGTTGCGATCGGAGACGACGATACGATGCGGGATACCGATCAGCTCCAAATCCGCAAACTTAACGCCTGGGCGCTCGTTTCGATCGTCGAGTAATACATTGACGCCTTGCGCTTTAAGCTCTTCATAGAGCGCTGTCGCGGTTTGCATCACCGTATCTTCTTTGGACTTCATCGGTACGATAGCGACTTCAAATGGCGCAATTGAATCAGTCACGCTTGGGGTTTGTGGCCACATAATACCGTTTTCATCATTATTTTGCTCAATAGCGGCAGCAATAATGCGGCTGACACCAATACCATAGCAGCCCATCATTAAGGTGACAGGCTTACCATCTTCGCCAGAGACCGTGCAGCCCATGGCTTGCGAGTATTTATCACCCAGCTGGAAGATATGGCCGACTTCGATACCACGTTTGATCTTGAGCACTCCTTTACCATCGGGTGATGGATCGCCTTCCTTGACATTACGCACATCAACGATGCGGGTGATACTAGCGTCACGCGCCCAATTCATACCGATAGTATGCTTATTAATCTCGTTAGCACCAGAGACAAAATCTGACAAAGTAGCTGCCGCGCGATCGACAAATACTGGCATATCTAAATCAACGCCGATATAGCCTTTGTGAAGGCCTGCCGCTTTTAACTCTTCATCAGAGGCCAAAGTTAGTGGTACATTCGCTTCTTCTATCTTCTCCGCTTTCACGGTATTTAATTGATGATCGCCGCGCAAGATAATAGCGATAAGTTGCGGGGTATCGTCTTCTTTATGACCATGAACGATCAAGGTTTTGACGGTAGTGGCAAGCTCAATATCTAAATGCTCTGCGACCATTTTGCAAGTCGTCATGTTCTCTGTTAGTACGTCTTCACGCGCCTGTGTCGGTGGCCGGCGCTCAGCAGTACTGACTGATTCGGCCAGCTCCACGTTAGCTGCGTAATCAGAAGAATCAGAGAAGGCAATATCATCCTCACCACTATCAGCTAAGACATGAAATTCATGCGAGGCAAAACCGCCGATAGAGCCAGTGTCCGCTTGCACTGCGCGAAAGTCCAAACCCAAACGGGTAAAGATACGAGTATAAGCGTCATACATATCATGGTAGGTTTTTGCTAGTGAGGCCTGATCGATATGAAAAGAGTAAGCATCTTTCATAGTAAATTCGCGCGCACGCATCACGCCAAAGCGCGGACGTATCTCATCACGAAACTTATTTTGAATCTGAAAGAAGCTAATAGGCAGCTGCTTATAACTACGCAGTTCGCCTTGAGCTAGATTGGTGATGACCTCTTCGTGCGTTGGCCCTAAGACAAAATCACGATCATGGCGATCTTTGAAGCGCAGTAGCTCAGGGCCATAGTCTTCAAAACGCCCAGTGATCTGCCACAGCTCAGCAGGTTGAGTCATCGGCATAAGCACTTCTTGCGCGCCGATACTTTGCATCTCTTCGCGCACGATTTTTTCGACCTTTTGCAAGATACGCAGACCCATAGGTAACCAAATATAGAGCCCAGAGGCGATTTTGCGAATAAGACCGGCGCGAACCATTAACTGGCTTGAGGCGATGTCAGCATCGCTTGGCGTTTCTTTTAGGGTGGCAAATAAAAACTGACTGGCTTTCATAAATAAAGCGAAACCTTATCTTTTATAAAGAATAAATAAGTAGCGCGGTGCAGCGTAAAGGACTACAAGCGCAAAATAGGAGTAGAGGCCAGGATAGTATTCACCAGCACAATCAGACTATGTTAGGTAAAGTTTGAGCTAGACGCAATGACTTTTTAGCTTTTGCTCAATATAGAGATAAAAAAGGCTAATGATAGTTGAAATATGGCTTAAATTACCGTACTAAAAGGCGTCTTGAGCAAGGCTTATGTGTAGCAATTGGTAGCCATAACTTGAAGTGCGGCTCTGACGGTATCATTTATATCCCATCTCCTATTCATAAACGCAGTCTTCGCTTATGCGCTGATCATCTATGATTCAATCGTCTTTAAGCCCATGACCCCTAAAAGGATATCGCCATGCCAGCGTCTGACAATCGACTCTCGACCAAGCCTAAAATCAAGGTAGCTAAAACCTCGTGGCTTTTGTTAATAATAGGTCTGCTTGCTTTACTCGCCGCTTTTTATATGGTGCAAAATCAAGTAGAAGACGAGCCTATCGAGACCATCACACGCGAAGGGGTGGTAACGCAGATCCAGCAGCTCAATCGCTTGCAAACGGTTGGCTTTAGCGTAGATACGGTCATCACCAGTCAGCGCGAGGGTAGCTGGCAGAAGCTTTGGACTGATGAGCAAAAGGGGCTATTTATCGTTCGTGGCCGCGTTGAGGCAGGCGTCGATCTGGCTAATTTGACACCTGATATGGTACGAGTGACCCAGCCTAGCGCCGAGGACATTGCAGCGTTTGAGAGTGCTACTGAAGATGACGCAAACTTAGGTAGTAATCCTGCCGTATTGATGCCAAAGATTGATATCACCTTGCCGCAGTCTGAGATATTCTCAGTATATTTAGACGATATCGAAATCTATGATTGGCAAGCTGGCGTCTTTGGTATGACGCAGGTTGATCCTAGAATTTTTGAGCAAGCGCAAAAGATGGGCAAGACAGAAGTGTTAGAGAAGGCTTGCCGCGGTGATGTTATGACCATCGCTCTTGATAACGCCCAATCTCAATTGCAGCAGCTCTTTGCTCTAACGGGCGCTACTGTGACGGTTACCACTCAAGGCGCGGGCGCATGTCGTCTGCCAGCGTCTGCTTCGTAGTGGTCACCCCGTCTTATCACTAACAACCCTACTTAGTTTTTTTTAAACTCTGCGATAGCCAACTGCCTCGCTTCTTTATGATCGACCATAGGAGTAGGGTAGTCAATATCGGCAAAGTCGCCGCCTTTGGTCAGTGCTTTACGAAGTTTATTCTCATCATGCAATATGCTGGCAGGAACGTCTTTGAGCTCAGGCAGCCAAGTCTTGATAAACAGCGCTTTTGGATCGTGGCTTTTGCCTTGGCTAAAGGGATTCATAATACGAAAGTAAGGGGCAGAGTCAGTACCCGTTGAAGCGCTCCATTGCCAGCCGCCGTTATTAGAGGCAAAGTCACCATCAACAAGCTGACTCATAAAGTAGCGCTCACCCCAGCGCCAATCAATTAATAAATCCTTGGTCAAAAACATTGCTGTGACCATACGCAAGCGATTGTGCATAAAGCCATTGGTATTTAAGCTACGCATCGCGGCATCAACGAAGGGTACGCCTGTCTTGCCCGTGCACCATGCCTCAAAGTCCTCTTCGTTGTATGACCAGTTAATCTTGGCGTCGGTCTCTTCTTTGTAGGCTTTGTGGCGGATGAGTTCAGGTTTGACAGTTAATACATGACGATAAAAATCGCGCCATGCCAGCTCACTAATCCAGCGATTGATGTCTTCATTGTCGCCATCATTGTCATGTAATTTATCTTGCGCTTTTACCGCCTGTAGGTAGCACTCTCTAGGACTAATGCTGCCGATGGTGAGATAAGCTGACATGTGGCTGGTGCCTTGCAAGATGGGCTTGTCACGGCTGACGTTGTAATTATTGATATCATCGCTTGTAAATTGCTCTAATCGCGCGCGTGCTGCGGCCTCGCCAGCAGGATAGTGCTCGCGTGCTTGCTCTAACTGCGCGCTATAATCGATATGTTGATAAGCGGCGTTTTTATCTAATGCCGCTTGATAGTCTTGTACGATCTGAGCACTTAGCTCTTCGATATCTTTGAGTGTGCTTGCGCTGCTATCTACTGACGTAAGATTAATGAGTGCATCAGTCGTCTCATTATTACTCTTTACCCCCACCGCGTTGTGACTCTCAAGCTGACTGACTTCTAAGGTATGACGCCACTTTTTGTAAAACGGTGTAAACACTTTGTACATCGTGTCACTATCATTGGTAGTGATGCTTTGCGGCGGCAATATACACTGGTCATGATGACGTATGAACTCAATGTCTAGCTCAGCGAGCTGTTTGGCTAATGCCTCATCCCGAGCGATCTCGCGCCCTTCGTATTCGTGGTTGGCCACTAGGCAGCTGATTTTTTGCTCTGCACATAGCTCAGTGATAGCGTCTATAGACTTATCAAAATCGGCACATAGATAGACGTTTAAAGCGATATTTAACTGATCTTCTAGCTTTTGCGCTAGTATCGGCAGAGTACGCGCGATATGATCGACTTGTACGAGCGAGTCATCATGCTCAAGCCATTGCTCAGGAGTGATAAAGTAGACGGCGGTAACAGGCGCTTCACTGGCATTAGCCTGTTCACAAATAGCGGCCAAAGCGGTATTGTCATGGTTACGCAAATCACGGCGAAACCACATCAAATAGTGCGGCGTGCGCCCCTTGTCTTTTTCAGCCTTATTGTCATTATTTGCCATTTAGCTTTCCTTATCCTAATCATAAACAAAACGATGCATAAAAGTATGCTAGGATAAGTTTTTGGATGCAATTGATTTGCCCCACAGGTAACAAATCATCATCATTTCTAATGGTAATTTCTTCGATGATAAATGTTTAGTTTTCGCCTCCTCATTAACCCCCTTTGGTGTTTAAAGGTCATCTCATGCACGTAAAGTTTTGCGGGTTTACTCGTCTTGATGATATTCATGCCGCGATAGAGTTGGGCGTGGATGCTGTGGGTCTAGTGTTTTATCCACCAAGCCCGCGCACGGTAACAATAGAGCAAGCGCAAACCTTAACTCGCGCTATTCCCGCCTTTGTGAGCGTAGTGGCGTTAGTAGTCAATATGTCAAAGGATGAGCTTATGCAGCTAGCGGGGCAAGTATCCTTTGATATTATCCAGTTTCACGGTGACGAGTCTGCCGAGCAGTGTCAGGCGCTCGCTGCTAGCGTAAGCAAGCGCTGGATAAAAGCCTTACGCATTAATGCTGAGCAAGAGACACAAGATAGCGTAAAATCTCAGATTGACGCTTTTGCTGATGCTGGCGCGAGTAGTATTTTGCTCGATGCCTATCATCCGCAAAAATACGGCGGTACTGGTGATCATTTTGACTGGGACTTAATACCGCCCAAGAGTGCCTTGCCCATTATTTTGGCAGGTGGACTAGATGAAAAAAACGTCACCGCAACTCATAAGCTACCTATTTATGCGGTTGATGTCAGCGGTGGTATAGAGTCTGCAAAAGGCAAAAAAAATACAGCAAAAATGCGCGGATTTATAAAAGCGGTCAAGCGTGATCGATGGCAAAACGAGACGCTGTAAGCGAACTTCAAGTTATTAGCAACACTATCTATTTTAAAACCTTTCATATTAAGTAGGAAATATCATGAGTCAGCTCGCAACTAATTTAGCAGAAACGATTGCCAATCCAGAAGGCGTACAAGATTTTAACCAATACCCTGATGCTCGCGGACATTTTGGTGTACATGGCGGCCGCTTTGTCTCTGAGACGCTAATGGCGGCGCTTGAAGAGCTTGAGACGCTATATACTAGAGTCAAAGCCGATCCCGCATTTTGGGAGGAGTATCATAACGACCTAGTCAATTACGTTGGTCGTCCTACGCCGCTATACCACGCCAAGCGTCTAAGCGATGAGATCGGCGGCGCGCAAATTTATTTTAAGCGTGAAGACTTAAATCACACTGGCGCACACAAAGTAAATAACACTATTGGGCAAGCACTCCTTGCCAAGATGAGTGGTAAAAAACGTATTATCGCTGAGACAGGCGCAGGTCAGCATGGGGTCGCGACAGCGACAATCGCCGCGCGTTTAGGGCTGGAATGTATCGTCTATATGGGTGCAGACGATGTCGAGCGTCAAAAGATGAACGTCTATCGTATGCGTTTATTGGGCACCACTGTTGTCCCTGTTACCTCAGGCTCACGCACGCTCAAAGATGCGATGAACGAGGCGATGCGCGATTGGGTCACCAACGTCGATACCACCTATTACATCATTGGCACGGTCGCAGGTCCGCATCCTTATCCGCTCTTGGTACGTGATTTTCAGGCGATCATCGGTAAAGAGACGCGCGTTCAGCATTTGCAACAAACGGGCAAGTTACCTGATGCCCTAGTCGCTTGCGTTGGTGGCGGTTCAAACGCTATCGGTTTGTTCTTTGACTTTCTCAACGATACTGACGTCAAAATGTACGGCGTCGAGGCCACAGGTGATGGTATTGAATCAGGTCGCCATTCTGCGCCACTTGCGGCAGGTCGTATTGGGGTATTGCACGGCAACCGCACGTATCTTATGGCAGATGACGATGGACAAATCCAAGAAACGCATTCTATCTCAGCAGGTCTCGACTACCCAGGCGTTGGCCCTGAGCACAGCTTCTTAAAAGATATGCACCGCGTAGAATATGTCGGCTGCACGGATGCTGAGGCATTAGAGGGCTTCCATGAAGTCACGCGCAAAGAAGGCATCATCCCAGCACTTGAGACCGCTCACGCTTGCTACTATGCACTAGAGCTTGCTAAAACCATGACCCCAGATCAAACCATCGTCGTCAATATGTCAGGTCGTGGTGATAAGGATTTGCATTCGGTAATGAGCGCAGAAGGGATTGAGTTTTAGTCCCATACTCCAATAACTATTAGCAAGTAACTATCAGAAAAGGGCTGTTAATAGCGGCCCTTTGATTAAAGCCGCATTGATTATATTTAGAGACCCCTATGACCCGAATTGAAAGCACCTTTGAAACTTTAAAATCACAGAACAAAAAAGCCCTCATCCCTTATGTAATGGCAGGCGATCCCAATCCGAGCAACTTTGTCAGCTTGCTTCATGATCTCGTCAAGCATGGCGCAGATATGATAGAAGTGGGTTTGCCATTCTCTGATCCGATGGCAGATGGCCCAACGGTTGCCTTGGCAGGTGAGCGGGCACTAGCGGCAGGCACGAGTACTCGCGAAGCGCTACAGATGGTAGGTGAGTTTCGTAAGACAAACACGCAGACGCCGATTATCTTAATGGGGTATCTTAATCCTGTTGAGATTATCGGTTATGACAAATTTGTTGCGCTTTGTGAGCAATCAGGCGTTGACGGTATCTTGATGGTCGACTTGCCACCAGCGGAGGCGGGTAGCTTTACCCAGCATCTAACGGATAATGCAATTAACGAGATTTTTTTACTATCGCCCACCACTTTGCCTGAGCGCCGTGAGCAAGTACTGACCCATTGTGGCGGCTATATTTACTATGTCTCGCTCAAAGGGGTGACAGGCTCTGCCACACTTGATACCGATGATGTTGCCACTCAAGTACAAGCGATCAAAGCAGAGACCGATCTACCTGTCTGCGTTGGTTTTGGTATCCGTGACGGCGTTTCCGCCAAAGCGATTGGTGCTCATGCTGATGGTATTATTGTCGGTAGTGCGCTAGTACAGAACTTTGCCAATATAGATGCTAACGACAGTACGGCAGTGGCAGCAGCACAGCAGCGTATTATGACCAAGATGGATGAATTGCGCGCCGCACTCGACAGTCTAAGTGCATAAATGGCTAAATCGTATTAACAATAAATCAGGCTCATCGACGTTATTTTGGCTAAAGAACAGCAGACCCGATTGGCTTTGCTAAATTTAGTTTACGTGTGTAAACTAAGCCTGTGCATATATGATTGTCAAGCCTATAACTATCAAAGTTATGGTGCTACATGAGGGATTATTGCAACGACACTTAACGATTAGCGGCAAGTTTATGAGTAGACTTGTCAAATAGCCTAGGATAAGGGCCAATACTATGACTGATACGATAGAAAAACCAGATGCTACCAATGATGGTATGACCAAGCCTAGTACGTGGTTTGACAGGCCGGTACCTGGGGTCAAGCATCAATTGACGCCAACGCTTTCTGCGGTAGAGACAGAGCCGTCAACTCAATGCAGCAATTGTCACTCCAAAATTACTAATACCGCGCTGATATTCAACTGCTACGTCTGTCCGCACTGTGAGCATCATTTGACGATGACTGCACGCGAGCGCTTGCAGTGGTTTTTGGAGCAAGTAGACGGTGAGCTTGGGCAGGAATTTACTGCAAAAGACCCCTTACGCTTCGTCGATAGCAAGCCTTATCCTAAGCGTATGGATGAAGCGCAAGCTAAGACTGGGGAGAGTGAAGCATTAATCGTCATGTATGGCAAACTGCGTAATATCGATCTGGTGGCTTGTGCTTTTGACTTTCGTTTTATGGGCGGCTCGATGGGCTCTGTGGTCGGCGATCGCTTTGTACAGGCGGCTGAAAAATCATTGGCAGAGCGTAAACCTTTAGTATGTTTTGCCGCATCTGGTGGCGCACGTATGCAAGAGGGCTTGCTATCGCTCATGCAGATGGCACGTACGGCAGCCGCGATTGAGCGCTTGAGAATCGCGGGCATTCCTTATATTGTAGTATTGACCAATCCAGTCTATGGCGGGGTAACTGCATCTCTTGCTATGCTAGGCGATATTCATCTGGCTGAACCCAAAGCGATGATTGGCTTTGCAGGTAAGCGCGTCATTGAGCAGACGGTGCGCGAGACGCTAGAGGAGCCATTCCAGCGTGCTGAGTTCTTACTTGAGCATGGCGTGGTCGATGAGGTCGTGCATCGTCATCAGATGATAGATACCATCTATCGTTTGCTGGCAAAGATGTGTCACAAGCCTAATGTAGATGCTTAAGCTAAAATATCAGCTGGATTATACTTATATAGAGATAGCATTTATCGTGCATAGGCGATGAGTGCTATTTTTTTAGGTTTGGTTTTTGGTATCCGTGTTATACACTGCCTAGCCAGTTGCTATAAATCACCGTAAGTCATTTACGGCTGTCTAATTTTGTGTCACCTTATAAAGGTTAATGTAGGTTCTACTATGTCCGTCCCTAGCGCATCCCAGCCCAGTCCAGCCACGCCAGATAGCACCGCCAGTCTCACCGAGTGGCTGAATTATATGCAGCATATTCATGTCTCAGCCATAGACATGGGACTATCACGGGTACTGCCTGTGGCACAGTATTTAGGCGTTGTACAATCGGCGAAAGACGACGCTTATGTGTTTACTGTCGCTGGCACCAATGGTAAAGGCTCAACGACAGCAGTTATCGCGGCGATGACTCAGGCAGCAGGGTACAAAACCGCGCTGTACCAGTCGCCGCATCTGAGCGTATTTAATGAGCGCGTCCGTATTAATGGCGAGATGGTCAGCGATGAGACTTTGATTGACGCTTTTAATAGTGTTGAGCGCGCCCGCTTGGCTTGTGAGCTGACGTTATCGTTTTTTGAGATGACGACCTTGGCTGCCTTATTGATATTTGCGAACGCGGACTGCGATGTTTGGGTATTAGAGGTCGGACTCGGCGGGCGCTTAGATGTGGTTAATATCATAGACCCAGACTTAGCGGTTATTACCAATATCAGTATCGATCATATCGATTGGCTAGGAGACAATACTGAGGACATTGGCCGCGAAAAAGCAGGCATTTTACGTCAAGGCATCCCTTTAATATATGGTGCATATGAGATGCCAAATAGCGTCAGGAAGCTCATTGATGAGCAGGATATTACTTGCTATCAAGCCGAGCAAGATTTTGGCTATCGCAATCTGGATATCCAAAGATGGCAGTACAGTAATGCCGCTGTCACGCTCGAGCTACCGCGCCCAGCGCTATCACTTACCAATACTGCTAATGCGTTATCTGCTGTGTTAGCCAGTCCATTAAAAGTCGATAGTGCTGCTATCAAGCAAGCGCTACAAACTGTAAAGTTAGCAGGACGTTTTGATTATCGTACGCTTGACAATCGCCATTGGTTATTTGATGTGGCGCATAACGAGCAAGGCGTTGCGTTTTTGCTCGCGCAATTATTACCGCTTTGGCAACAGCATCTACAAGAGCAAGCACAGAAAACGTCTAGCGCTCAAACCGGCACGATAAAAATGCTGTTTTCTATGCTTGGGGACAAAGATATTGAAGGCGTGGTACAGCAGTTGACGCAAGCTGATTTACCTATTAGTGAGTGGTTTATCGCCGAGATTGACTATCCTCGTGCTGCCAGTACTGAGCAATTAAAGGGCGTTTTGACAGCGTATACTGATACAGATAATATAAAGGAGTTTGCAAACCTAGCACAGGCTGTGCAAGCGGTTATTGAGGCAAGTACTGAGCAGGACCTAATTGTTGTTTGCGGCTCTTTTCATACGATAGGGGAGTCGCTCGCTGTTCTAAATAGCTGATAGTGAATAAGTGGTCATAATCATCAAATAGTTTGCTTGGTAGTTCTTGTTTGGCATAGCCTAGTAGCAGACAGCATCAAAAATATACTCTATAATCAAAAAATAGCTAATATAATGTGTGCGTTGTTAAAACAGTGACGATTGAGGTCAACAGTGACCAAAGTTTGTGCTAACGAATAGCCAGACAAATAGCGACGCTAACGAATCGGACTTAAACCTACTAAGAGACGTAAACGAATGAACTTTTCGAGACAAGCCTTATTGGGCATTGGAATGATTGTAGGCGGTAGCGTCATGCTATACGCTATGGTGCAGCAAGTAGGCGGCGACAATAACCCTGAGCAAACGACCGCTATCGTTGATACCGCAAGCCCTGATACCGTAGCAGCAGCGCCATTGACCACAGATATCGATACTGAAAAACGACTCTTGGCACAAAAGCAAAAAGAGCGCGCCGCTCGCGTCGCTGAGCAAGAGAGGCGCGCTGAGCAGTTCTTAGCCGAGCAAGAAACGGCTGAGAGCCAAGCGCTGGCAAAAGCTCGCGCAGAAAATGAGCGCTACAGAGACAATATCGCTGAATCAGAGAATGATGGGCCAGAACAAGAGCCTGTACAAGAAACCACGCTAGTAACGCCTACTGTGCAACCGCAGACAATAGCTGCAACGAGCGAGGCAGCTTCAACTGATAATCAAGTCGCTATCGCCGCGCAACAGCAACAAGAACGACAAGCGCAAGAAGCTGCTAAGCGTGCCGAGGCGCAAGAAGCCGCCAGACTTGCTCAAGCACAACAACAGGCTCAAGCACAACAACAGGCGCAAACAGACGCCAAAGCTAAACAAAAAGAGCAAGAACAAGCTGCTGCTCGTCAAAAGCAAATAGAAGATAGGGCCGCTGCCGAAAAGGCTAAAAGTGAGCCACCGACATCGCCTACAGATTATAAGGTTAAGCGCGGCGATGGTCTGATTAAGCTGGCTCGTCAATACAATGTCCCCGTTGCCGCTTTAGCACAAGCGAACGACATCGCGCCTTCAACTGACCTACGATTGGGCCAAACCCTGACTATTCCCTCGCGTAAGCAAATCGAGCGCTTGGAGCGTGAAGCCGCCGCTGCCGAACGCTCACGCGAAGAGAAACGTCAAAAAGAAGAAGCACTCGCCAAAAAATCGACTGAGGCCAAACGCGACGCACAACAAAAGCTAAGCGCTGCGCGCCAAACTGTCAAAGAGACAGACGCCAAAGGCAGCTTTGGGGTACAAGTGGCGCTAGCTGGCAATCAAGCCAAGGCGGATGAAGTCGCCAAAAAATTCAAGTCGGCAGGCTATCAAGTCAAAACCAGTGCAACCAGTCGCGGCGTACGCGTCGTCGTTGGTCCTGAGCGCGGTAAGATTGCCGCGTTAGCACTCAAAGACAAGGTCAACAGCGATCCTAAAGTCGACACCACCAGTGCTTGGGTTTTGTATTGGTAAGCATAAATGCATAAGATCATATATTAAGACACGACATTCATTGTCGTGTTTTTTGTTTTGTGAATTGCTGATTTTGAGTGATTTATATACGATGAGCTATATTCTACTCGCACCTTTTTATTTGTTTTTGTACGACTTATCGGCCTATAAAGGTCGCCTAGTCTTTTTTTATTCATAAGGCACAACCATGTCATTTGGTGTTATATTTTTGCTCGCAGCAGTAGGGTTTTTAGGACTGATCATAGTCATTAGGCAGCAGTCAGCCGCAAAAAGAGCAGATCCAGAACCGCAGCCGGTCCGCGGTGACGATTTGGCTATATGGCCCTTTGCACCTATTCCCATCATGACAGATACCGAAGTTATCTTCTTTAATAAGCTCAAAAACGCTTTGCCTGAGTATCATATTTTTGTACAGGTGCAATTATCGCGTCTTATCGAGGCCAATAGCGAGGAGACCAGCGAGCGTAGTTTTTGGTTTAATCGCATTTGTCGTCAGAGTGTGGACTATGTCATTACAGATATCGATATGCAGACGACGCTTGTGGTTATTGAGCTTGATGATTGGACTCACAATAGTAAAGCGCGGCAAAAAGCAGATGACAAAAAAGATAAAGCGCTGGCTAGTGCAGGCATTGCTATCGTACGTTTTCACGCCGAGCGTATGCCGAGCGCTGATATGCTCAGATATGAGATTGTGCAGGTGATTGAGACGTATTAGGATATCTATAACTTATGCTTATTAACCATCGTCGTTTACTCTAGGGTAAATGACGATAGGTCTTTGCTCCAAAAAATACAAGCCTGTCGTTGGGCGCGCGCTGTATAAACCTTCAGTCGTAGAGTGATAATCATCATAAAAGTCGCGTTTAGTGAACCATTCGATATAGTGAGCGGCTCTAAGTGTAGAGGTATCAAGTGTGGCAAGTGTTGCATCATCATTTTTATCGCACCACTCGTGCAAAGGGAAGGTTGGTGTTAGCCAATCAGGTTTATCGAAGTCAATGGTGTTTATCGGCAAAAAAAAGCGCCCCTTAATCACCCCATAACGCTTATCGATTCTGACGCGACCATGCGCCTCGGTATCGACCCAAACCACTCTAAACTGCTTAGTCTGCATATAAGTCATCTTACGCTGTAGATTGTCATTGGAGTTGATACCGACCCAGTGCTCAGGGGTAAAAGGCGACGCACCCATAAAAAACTTAATCGCCAGCTCCCAATGCTCAATCAACTGCTCGCTGTGGTTGTACAAAATCAAATCCAGCTCACCAACGGTTTGCTTACCATTATATAGCTGCACGTTATTGGCGAGTGTCTCATACGGATGCAATCCACGCGCGTAGCCGTCCTCTAACCAAAATGATAACAAACCCTCAAAGTGAAAGCCCAAACGATTGGGACTTGGCCGACTAAGTAGATAACGGGTCAAATCTTGATAGGCGTGAGTAGTATCAAGCTCATCCAAACGCTGACGATAAGCGTTAAATTGCGCCAGCCAAAACTCACTGGGATGGACTTCGACTTCATGAGTGCTTTGATGCGGTGCAAAATCAAGCCATTTGGTCAGCACATTAGGGCAGGCGAGTACAAACGCTAGATCGCGTACATAAGGACGGTGATAAGCTTCCCATGGGGCATAGCTTGAATGACAAGAAAGCTCAGAGGCAAGTTTAAGCATAATAAGACTAATAATGGAATAGAGGATAAGCTATTTACCCTAACGGCTTGGGGGCTAAAAGTCTATAGATCAATTCCCCGTTTTAGTAAGGGGCTGCGTATAGCTTTTATAAGCAGTTACCGCTATATTGTGATAACCCTTTTACAAGCGATTGATGGATTTATGAGCGATAATTTACATACTATAGATGAAACGCCAACTTATGCTGAGGATACGGATGCGTTTGATCAGCATCACCTTTGGCATCCCTATACCTCGCTGCCACCTGCTTATCCCAACCTGGTCATCGAGCGCTGTGATGGGGTCTATCTGTATACAAAGTCGGGCGAACCCCTCATAGATGGTATGTCATCGTGGTGGGCCTGTATTCATGGCTATAATCATCCTGCACTCAATCAGGCCATCAGCGAGCAATTGCAAAAGATGTCTCATGTCATGTTCGGTGGTCTTACCCATCAGCCCGCTATCGATTTAGGTAAAAAACTGCTCTCTATCGTCCCTAATGGTCTTGATGCTATTTTTTATGCAGACAGCGGTAGCATCGCCGTTGAAGTGTCATTAAAAATGGCCATGCAATATCAGCTCGCTAAGGACAAACCCGAGAAAAATAAAATCGCTACCACCCGTTCTGGATACTATGGTGATACTTGGCATGCCATGAGCATCTGCGATCCTGTTGGCGGCATGCACAGCATCTATGGCAATCAACTACCCGTACAGCTATTCACAGACAAGCCTATTGATGGCTTTAACAATGAGATGCCAGAGAGTGCGCGCGCGAAGCTGACTGAGTTCTTTGAGACGAATCATACTCATATGGCCGCTTTTATCATTGAGCCTATCGTGCAAGGCGCGGGCGGCATGCGCTTTTATAGTCCGCAGTATTTACAGCTGATACGCCAGTTGTGCAGTCACTATGATGTGCTGATGATAGCCGATGAGATTGCCACAGGATTTGGGCGTACGGGCAAAATGTTTGCCTGTGAGTATGCTGATATAACCCCAGATATTATGACCATAGGAAAAGCCCTAACTGGTGGTTATATGACCTTTGCAGCGACCCTGTGCCAGCGTGATGTCGCTGATACTATTGCGGCTAGCCCTTATGCAGCTTTGATGCATGGTCCGACCTTTATGGGCAATCCGCTAGCGTGCTCAGTAGCTATTGCCTCACTAAATTTAGTTATTGAGAATGAATATCCTGCTCGAGCTAGAGAAATAGAGAAATATCTACAAGCGCAGCTCGCTGCAATCAAAGATTATCCTCAAGTAGCAGACGTGCGTACCCTAGGCGCTATAGGCGTGATTGAACTTAATGACAACGTGGATATGCCTACTTTTCAAAAATTGCTTATCGCCAATCAGATCTGGGTCAGACCCTTTGGCAAACTCATTTACATCATGCCACCGATCATCATGACCCAAGCAGAAGTCACTACACTATGTGATCGATTAAAAGCCGTGATTAACCAGTACTTATCTATAAGTAGTGACTAGGATCTTCTGTTCACAGCAAAAACAACTTCAGTATTCTATAAGAGCGATATTAAACGGTCACAGTCCTCTGTGGTAAGCCTAGCATTCATCACTAATCGAATGCGCGCTGTGCCTACAGGGACGGTAGGTGGGCGGATTGGCAGTACATAAAAACCCGCCTCCCGCAGCTGTTTGGCCTTATTTATCGCTTTGTCATTGCTCCCAAGTAAATAAGGGATAATAGGTGATTGATAGCTGCTAATTGAGCTACCCTCTGTAGCTTTGATAGCCTCTGCCACTTGCAAAGATAGCTTGGCAAGATGGGTACGCAAATAGTGAAGCGAAGGCATCTTCTCTACGATAAAGCGGGTCCAACTATGCATAATAGGGGGCAGTGCGGTGCTAAAGATAAAGGAGCGCATTTGGTTGATTAACCACTCTCTCACCTTTTCATCACATATAATATAAGCGCCTGTTGAGGCAAAGGCTTTGCCAAAGGTACCGACGAGATAATCTATGTCTTCTAAGGTTTGCGTCTCCTCGCTCAATCCTAGTCCATTTTGACCTAAGACGCCGACGGCATGCGCTTCATCGACATAGAGTTCAATTCGAGGATCGCCCGCTTTGAGTTTGACCAAAGCTTTTAAGTCCGCGCGATCGCCATCCATACTAAAGACACTTTCGGTGACGATGATAATGCGTTCAACAGACTTATCTAAGCTGTCAATGATAGTAGCCAAGTGTGCCAAGTCATTGTGGCGGTAGCGCTGAGAGCTGCACTGCTTGCTATTGATAAGACGGATACCATCTATCATACTTGCGTGTATTAATTCGTCTGACACGATGCAAGTGTTAACAGGCAGTTTTGCGAGCGCAGGTAAAATCCCGATATTAGCGTGATAGCCACTGTTGAGCACCAAGATAGACTTGGTGGAGGTTTGACGTTCATCATCTGATAAGGCAAGGTGATACCAGTTTAATAAATCTGCTTCTAGTAGTGGCAACTGCTCGTGATTACCCGTCAGCAAACGTGAGGAGGTCGAGCCCATTTTGGGTAGTTGTGATGCAGGAAGCGCTTGCAGCTGAGCCAAAAACTCGCTCTGCAAGCCAGTGTCATTGCCTAAGCCTAAGTAGTCATTGCTGGAGATATTTAGCAGGGATTGATTATCAGCGATAATGCACTGATCTTGATGCTTAATGTTAGGAAGTTGTCGATACTGATCGTTAGCACGGAGCATATCTAGATGATCGTTGACGCGGGCGCGCGTGGGTCCTGTCATAACAGCAATCCTACATTAATTTAAAGGTTATTTGATGCTTTTAGTATTTGATTCTAGTATTAGCATCAGTAGTCACTAGATTTTGGCTACTACAATGATGCAGCTAGTCATTCTAACGGTATATTATCATCAATAAAACGCTAAAATTTTATACGCTTTAAAATAAGGATTAGTAACTATGACGGTACTATTCATCGGTGGTATAGATACCGATATTGGCAAAACAGTAGCGACAGGGCAGTTGGCCAAAACTCTGCATCAGCAAGGGCACAAGGTCATCACGCAAAAGCTTGTGCAAACAGGATGCTCTGATATTGCAGAGGATATCGTCGCCCATAGAAATATGATGGGTATCCCTCTACAGACAGTAGATAAGGACGGGACAAGTTGTCCTTACCTCTTTAGCAAGCCTGCCTCGCCGCACTTATCATCCGCGCTTGAGCATACGGTGATCAACCCTGAGCTTATCACAGCTGCGACCAATGCACTGCTAAAGGATTATGATATCGTACTGTTAGAGGGTGCTGGCGGGCTTATGGTGCCTATTACCGATACGTTACTAACCCTAGATTATATCGCCGAGCAGGGTTATCCTGTTGTCTTAGTTAGCTCTGGCAGACTTGGTAGTATTAACCATACGTTACTGAGCATTGAGGCCATAAAAAGCCGCTCATTGACCCTACATGCGCTGATATATAATCAGTGGCAGCCTGACTCAAGCTATCCAAAAGATAATGAGATTGTCGATAGTACCAGACAGTATCTATATGAGTATTTGCAAGCTAACCATCCGCAAAGCTACTGGGTGGATTTACCGGATAGCTCATCCAATCTACACCCTCAAACGGCCGATACGGACATCAAAGCTGATACAGACTTTTCACTCGCGAACTACGCGCAAGTATTTAAATAGAGTGCTATAACGCTATAGTCCTTTTATATGGTTTAGCATGCTTTATGATAGAGTAATAAGCTTGAGCATCAACAAATAATGGAGCAAATTATGCAATACCTTTTACAAATGGATTTTCCGTACAGTGGTCCTTTTGGTGACGAGTTTTATACGCAAATGAAGGACTTGGCTGGCGATATCGCGACCGAGAGTGGTCTGGTCTATAAGCTGTGGACAGAAAACGCAGACACGCAAGAGGCGGGCGGAATATATGTGTTTGATAATTTAGAGGACGCTAATAGATATCAAGCTAAACATACTGAGCGCTTAGAGTCGTATGGTATTACGGGTATTCGGGCTAAGACTTTTATTATTAATGAAGCGTTAAGTAAGATTACTAAGGCGTCTGTTTAGAATAGATTATTTAGTATAAAAAATCCAGCTCCGAGACCATCCCGAATTCTGTGTAACTGCCGTTTAGATTAAATGCTTGCTGATACGGTCATCAAACATAATCATAAAG
>CANLXO010000020.1 GCA_947495055.1 uncultured Psychrobacter sp.
ATTGAATAAGTCATTGTTTATTTCATTAAATGCAATTGTTAATAGGATTGTATCGGTTTTATTTGGATTAGACTATAACTCAATAGACCTCTTGTATAAGTCATCACTCGCCCTTGTGACTTCGTCAGTTCGAGTTAATGAATTGGTACTTTTGCAAGAGGTTTAATTATCTAATTGAAATAGCGCAATTACTTTAAGCAATTCTCTCACTGCAAACGTTATTAAAAAAATGCCTAAAGCAATAGAAACAAGACACATGACAATGTAAGCCAAAAAATCTTGATTACTGTCCAAAACAATTCTGGCAGATATTAGAGGGTTGCCACCGAAAAAACCTATTATAAGTACAGGAACTGTCAAAATAAGAAGTATATACATAGATATACCGCTACCCAAGTTCACAGATGATTTTTTTAGATTCGTAATCCAAATATCAAACGAAAAAACAGGTTTTTCCTCATCAACACCTGTAACTGCTTTTTTTATTAGTTGTTGATACACATTAATTTTATTTCTGAACTGATATAACTCTATACTGAATACAAAAATGTATATAATTATTGTACTTAGCACTAACATCGATATTGGTATATCAATATCTATACTTATAAAAAAAAGCCAGCCAATATAATAAAATAACAATGAACCAATAAAAATACCAATAAAAGAACCAATAAAAAAACGATAGATATTCTGCATATACCATTTAGTGGGAATAACTGCATATATGAAAAAAACCCCTAATATCACAAGCGTCCATAGTTGACTAATGCCATTTAAATAATGAGCGAATGCTAAAAACCAAGATGCCATTATTACAATCATCGGGATAACACCTTTCCCTTTAAAATGCATATATAGCTTTTCTGGAAACGCTACTGGATCAGGTAGTTGGCATTGTATGTTTTTCAAAATAATACTCCTAATTTAGTAGCCAAGCTCATTCATATAACCTTTGGCTCTGTTAGTTATTTGAAACCTTGAATCTAGTGCTTCGAGACCAAATGAGATACCAATGACAGTAACAGCGCCTATTGCAATGACAGCAATAGCTGGAGCCGCTGATGCACTGAGGAATATGATTCCTGCTCCAATAGCCAATCCTGCTGCTGTAGCGACAACCGCTTTAATGGCACTACTACCAAGTCCTATCCACAGGTCTGACCAGTTGTTAAATGGATCATCTGAAGTGAGCCATTCCGCAATCTCAAAAGCGGCAACTATACCAAACCCAATACCGCCTAAACTTTTGCCTGCTGTAGATGCTGTCGTCTTAGCTGCTGCTCCTAAACCTACTGATGTTGCCGCTGCATAAACGCTAGATGCAGAAGCAATCATACCGACTTTCATATTATCAATACCGTATCTTGTACCTGTTAAAAAACCTCTAAGCCCAGAGTAGCCTTTAAACACAATCATATTGGCTCCAGTTTTAGACTTTTTAATGTAAAATCTTAATATATCTTGCTTATCTTTACCGACTTTGAGTTTTCTAAATGCGTCATAGATAAAACTTCTATTGTTAGCTTTTAGTGCATTTTGCGCTTCCCCGACTGTAGGCAATATAACACCATCAAACACTATTGAACCAAAGATGGTATTAGCAATCTTTTTGAGATCATTGGTTGAGCCTTTACTTTTTTCATCGAATTCATAGAGCCCTTCTGCTAGTGATTCTTTTGTCTGAAAATGCCACATCATAGGCTCTGTTTCATCGATACCATTTGTCGATACTTTTCGTTTTGGTATACTAGTAGACTTATTACTTAAACAGAACACAACTGGTGCGTTTGTATCATTTGGGTCTAAAGCTTCTAATGGAAAAGTTGCAATAGTCTTACTGCCTTTTTTAAGTAGTACTTTCCCATTGTACTTCTTAGGAATATAGACAGTATGCGGTGTGCCGTCTTTAAAAACAGATTTTTTCGTCTCTGCTAATTTATTGTCGAAGAATTTTTTGTTATCTTCTCGAGTTACCGTATACGTTGCTCCCGCTGTTATATCTACATCAAGTATGATTGTTCTTCGCTGTTTTTGTTCTTGCAGTTGAACGGTGCTTTTTTCGCTATAAACCTTCGTAGTGCTCGGAGTTAGTTGAATCTGAAACTCACGATATTTTTTATCAGACCCTATAGGAATAACGCGTTTAGAGTCAGTAAACCTTTCGCCTGTAATAGGTTCAATAAATACTATTTCAACATTGGGTTGACTGCTTATAGCTAGTTCTTCAAATCTTGCTATTGCTGTATACTCGTGGTTCTTAGCCATCGGCATCTTTTGTGAATCATAAATCTTAGTCTTACCTTCTTTATCTAATGTACCTTTCAATCTGATTTTTTTGTTATTGTCTCCTTGAAATACCACTTCATAACGCCAAGGTTTTTTAAAATTGACCCATTTGTTAGCCATTAGCTTAGCTTGAAAATAGCAGTTGGAAACCAAAATAGTAGCGCTTTGTCCTGATTTAGTTGGTGTGTAACCCATTTTTTTTCGAGGACTTGCAGACTCCCATGTGTTTGTAGATAAATCTCTTAACTCTATATAGATTGGTTCGCCTTTCTTTATAGTGGCTGATTCAGTCTTTCCATCTTCATTAGTTTTACCGGTTCTTAATACTCTTCCTCTTTTATCTACTATTCTATAATGTGCGTCAATAAAGTCATGTCTACCATTCGAGTTCTTATATTCAAGCTTAAAAGTACCGCTTACAGTTTGTTCACCCACGTTTAATCCCCCGACCTTGTAACTTCAACCCCACTCAATAATTCAGTAGCAAAATGCACTGCTATTTCTTCTGGGTTTTCGGTTTGAAATTGTTGAGTTTCTCCACTAGCATTAGTAATACCTGATACAACTTCCCCGTCTTCTAAAAATGCTACATACTTTATATTTGGTTGAGGTTTTTTATCTGAGTCTAATAATGTGAACTGTGTCGTATATACAAGACTATCAGATATTTTTGCCTGCATTAGATTAACCTTACTTAACGAAAGCTCACCCCCACTGCCCCAATCCACCTTACTCGCCTTATATCCCACCTGAGCAGGCGTAATAAACGTCACATTCCCCCCTGATAGCTCAATACCACTACCTGCTGATTTTAGGGTCAGCGTATCAGGCGCGATGATCTCAATATTATCTCGGCTATGCAGGCGTAGTACTTGCTCACTATCGAGTCGCATTTCATTTTGATGCGCTTGAATGGTGACATCACCATGAGCAGCGGTATGGGTCTGCGCTTTGTTGGCGTAGTAATGAATATCGCCTGCTACTAGCTTGTTTATCTGCGTTTGGCTGTGATGATGGGTGTTGTCTGTCGCATGGCTGTGCACGCTTTGAGTACTGGTATGCTGACTGTGTTGTCCACTTAATAGGGCTAGATGACGCTGGGAGTCGATGAGTAGATGAGGTTGTTGCCATTGTCCGGATTCATTTAATCTGTTATCGTTGGTGTCTTGGCTAAATTCGGCAAAGGGGGTTTGACTGTCTGCTTTATTGTCGCTTTGCTTGTTACTCGCATTGCCTTCTAGTCCAACTGGCTGATGGGTGTCAGCTAGCTGCGCGTAAGCTTGTTGATGCTGATCAGCGGTTTGCAGTTTGCTATGACTGTCATGGCTCATATGCTGCTTTGATTGACTGCCTGATGTTTGACTGCTGATATGAATACCTGTACTCCCTTGCACATTGGCGGCGGCCTCAGTCTCTATACTGATGCCCTGTCCACGTGCTTGACCACGAGTATGGTCGCTATGTTGGTATAGGTGACCGAGGATGAGACTCGACTGGTAGCTGCTGCTATACAGGTTGATTTGTGGACTGTCAGGATGAGCGTCAAACATCAGCTGGTTGTAGCCGTTGATATCGTGGTCTTTAGTCGCTTCTCCGGTGCGACTGCTATCAATGCTTTGGGTTTTAATACCGTCGATGGGATACGCATGGCTGTGGTTGATAAACCAAGCGGGGCTGGTGGCGTCGATGAAGTCTGTGTCACTGGCGATGCGGTTATGCTGGGCGTCGTAGTTACCCTGTCCGTTATGGGTGCTGCCGATGATAATCGGATGAGTGATGTCGCCGCCAATAAAGTCGATGAGGACGTGTTGACCGTGACGCAGAGGATGGGTGTGTCCCATGTGGTCGGCGACTAAGTGGCTGGCGATGGGTATCCAGTGGGCATCATCCTGACTATTGTCGCTATTACTATCGCTGCCATTACTGTCATCGGATTGCCAGTGGTATCTGATATGAGCACGGTGGTTACGGTCATGGGTAATGGCGCTGCTGTCTGTGTCTATGATACTGGCACTCATGAGCCCTGTCAGACTCGGATGCGGCTCGCCAAGTTCGTTTAACTGTGCGCCATAGGGAATATGGTGATGATGCGGAAACGGTAGGTAGCAGGCATTGATGTGATGAACGTTGTTGTTATTATTGTCATCGCTATCAGCATTATCACTACTACGCTTATAGTTGGGATTGGGCAATAAGGTAATCGGATCAAAGGGCGCATTGCCAAGCCAGTTGGCTGGGATATGATTGTTGATCTGATGATGGATGGAGATAAGACTTAATGGCTCGGTGACATAAGGATTGCCATTGATGTAGTGGGCGCTGGGTAGGTTTAGATGACGGAGGTTGCCGGTTAGGCTACCTAGGTTGGCGCTTTGCTGGGCATACTGCTGATAGCGGGTGGCAAGCGCAGTAAGACTGTCGTCATTGAAGCGAGTATGACTGTGGATGAAGCGCTGGTGATGGCTTGGGCTGTTTGTGTCTATGGGCTGCTCGCTGGTGCTACTGCCAGTATAGGTGCCTATGAGGCGGTTGTCATAGCGGGTAAGCTGGCTTTGCTGTATATGCTGGGCCATGCTTGGATAGATGGCGGTGATGCGGTCTTGTCTATCAGCGAGACTGGCGGGGTTTTGGCTGAGGACGCTGCGGATGTCGCTGGCATCTGGACGTAGGGTTTCGCTGTCGTGTGGCAGTAGGACTAAGGTATGACGGTCTAGGTCGTGACGGTAGTAGCCGGTGATGCCGTACAAGGTGAGGTACTGGATTAAGTAGGCTAGATCGGTTTGGTTGTATTGGACGCTGTGCTGAATATGATAGTCTGCGCCGCTTAAGCGCTCGTCTATCTCCACTTCTATATCATAAGGGCTTAGGATGTCTGTGATCAGTGCGCTTAGGCTCAGGTGATGATGACGACGGTTGTGACTGGATAAGCGCAGTTGGCTAAGGGCAGGCTCACAGATGATGCGGTAGGCGGCTTGACCTTGGTTGCTGCCAAGGGCGATGGCTTCGGTGATGATGCCATGACGGCTTTGGCTCGATAGTGAGATATCACCTGTATTCCAGTGGATGGCAAGGCTTTTGCCTATCCAGTCTTGGATGGTGAGTCCTGCTCGCGGGTGGAGCAAGGTTAGGCTGATGCGGTAGCCGCAGTATAGTGCCATCTGACGCTCTTGATAGGATAGCTTGCGCTGGTCTTGGTGAAAGGGCGCAGCATAATGACTGGGGTCTGGCATAAGACTGTGTGTGTCCCAAACGCTATCAGGCAGTGGCATACCAAGTAGGTTTTCAATCACGTCGGCTTGCTGAACAAGGCTAGTTGCAATGTCAGGATGGCCGCTTGTAATCTGTAGATGCCGTTTGTCTTGAGTCCATACCATAAGAGAGTTTCCCTATTATGCTAAAGTTTTAAATTTACTGGTCTTATTAGTAGTCATCAGTATCAGACGATTCATGCTTGGGTGCTATCCCTATCATGTCAGATAACATGGATAACTGATCTTCGTTCTTGATGATATGTTTTAGCCACTCATCTAGCGGCATGTCCGCCCAGTTGATCGCACGTTTTAACAAAAACGTCACAGGGCTATGCGGCTCATTTGCCGCAAAATACTCTTGGATTTGACCCAGTAGCTTTAGGGCTTGGCGACGATTGCTTTGATGATCGCGGCTTGTTGGGCTAAAGCTAGTAGCAGCGAGCGCCGTTGGAGCACCGCTCTGTACACTCTCATCATCAGTATGAATAATATCTGAGTTAGCATCCCCTTGAATGGCCGCTTCTTCAAACTCAGGTATGAGCGGTTTTAGATGCTGCGTGATAGACACCAATAGATCTGTGACTGGGGCGAATACAGGAGCGTCCATCCCCATTAGATCGTTGAGCTGATCGGTGAGCGCCTGCCACTGCCCGCTGATTGAAGCCAGCTCAGTTACCAGCGTTTGCTGCCACTGCGGGCTACTACCCTTTATCGCCTGATTATATTCACTTAAGGTCAACTGGCTACTCGTCGATTCACTATCTGGGTTTTGTAGGCGTTGTTTGTCATGATCACGAGCCGTTAGATAATAATTGTAGTTGTAGTGACTCGCTCGGCTATCCGCTAACGGTATCTGCTTAAGATCATCGCTTAGCGCCTTGACGAACCAAGATAGCAGGCCTGCTCTAATATCCATACTATCGTCCTCACCATCTAGGCGCGGATACATAGTCAGCCAGTACTCCTCATTAAGGGCTTGTAGCAAGCTTAGCCCATGACGAATACCTGGTAGATGATGGGTATGACTGAGCGCATCGACATACCAAAGCGCAAGCTTGATGTCTTTACTGGTATCAGTGAGCAATTGGGCGCATTGCTGTTTTACAAACCCCCAATCGGCAACTTTGAGCTCAGTGACCCAGTTGCCTTGGGCTAGTAATGGATCATCCTCAATGCGGGCGGCAACGATAGCATCGATACGAGGATCAAAGGTTAAATCCTCGCCCACATTTTGATAACTGCCTTCTATAGGCGCAATTAGGGTCTCTATGCTCGTCAATGACAGGGGATTATCAGCCATTACGACAACTCCTCATTAGTGGGCTTTTTGCTCGCAGGTTTTTTAGTACTTGGTTTTTTAGTAGTTGACTTTTTAGTACTTGCCATTTTAGCAGTTGTCTTTTTGGATTGTAGACTATCCTTATTATTATCTGCTTCCTGAGTCTGGCGAGCCTTGTCGTCAGTTAGATCACTAAATTGAGCCATTTGATTGAGCGCTACGATAGGATCTGTGTGCAAATGATAAGTGAACTGATCGTTATCATCGACACTGACAGTGATTTTTTTGAGCACACTATGACTGTCATCATGACCCAATAGCTTGCCTGCCAATTGCGGCAGTAGCGTATGGCTGATGATCGCATCAGCGTTACGCGCGCCTGAGTCGACCTCATGGCAGCGAGAGAGTATCAGCTCGATGACCTCCGCATCAACCTCACAGGGCACTTCATAATTATCACGAATACGGCTGGTAATCTTATTGAGCTTCAGGCGAATAATTTCTGCTAGCGCATCGTCCGTCAGTGGATAATAAGGTATCACTGTCAAGCGGCCCAAGAATGCAGGTTTAAAGGCTTTGTATAAATGCGGATTGATAACCTGCCTGAGCGTCTCGCTATCTGGGATTTTAAAGTCAGTGTTATTAGGATCTGTATTGATACACTGCTGCATAATGGCAGAGGAGCCTACATTGCTAGTCAGCAAAATCAGCGTGTTTTTGAAGTCAATCAAGCGCCCTTCACTATCCTCCATCACCCCTTTGTCGAATACTTGATAGAACAGATCGAGCACATCGGGATGAGCTTTTTCGACTTCATCAAGTAACAGCACACTATAAGGACGACGTCTGATAGCTTCGGTCAATACCCCGCCTTCACCGTAACCGACATACCCTGGAGGTGAGCCTTTTAAGGAGGCTACGCTATGCGCTTCTTGATACTCAGACAAATTAATAGTGATTAGATTACGCTCACCGCCATAGAGTACATCAGATAGTGCCAATGCCGTTTCAGTCTTACCGACACCGCTTGGCCCTACTAACATAAACACCCCTTGCGGACGATTAGGATCATCAAGTCGTGCTTTTGCGGTATGGATACGTTTGACGATGGCATTAATAGCATGATCCTGCCCTATCACACGATCTTGCAAGGTATCCGCCAACGTTAAAATATGGTTTTTTTCATTCCCTGCCATATCATTGAGTGGAATACCTGTCCAATCGGAGATGATCTGTTTGATAACTTGTCGATCAAGGACCGCATATACTAGTCGATGCGATTCTTGCGCCTGCTTGAGCGCTTGCTCTGTTGTCTGATACTCCATCTGTTTTTCTAAGCGTTCACTAGCGCTGAGCTTATCAGCATCTGCTTTACTGTCATTTCCCTTTGAGCGTGTTAGCTCTCGATTGAGCGCATCAAGCTTATCTATAAGATCTTGTTGCTCTTGCCATCCTGCGCTCATATCGGCGATGCTCTGCTGGTTCGTTTGACGCTGATCGTCTAAGACAGCGATTTGCTGACTGATTTTTTCTTTATCATCAATACCACCGATGCGCTCAAGCTGCTGGCTCAGATTGTTGATGTGTTGCTGAAGCTGTCTGTCTGTCGCATGCAAGCGATCTAGCTGGTTGGGCATTGATGTTTTAGACAAGCTCACGCGTGCGGCTGCCGTATCTAATACACTGACCGCTTTGTCCGGCAGTTGTCTGTCACCGATATAGCGCGCCGATAGCTCAACCGCTGCTTGCAAGGCATCATCGTCGATCAAAATACCAAAGTGCTCTTGCATTTTGGCACTTAGACCACGAATCATGGCCACAGCAGTATCGATATCAGGTTCATCAACCTTGACTACCTGAAAGCGACGTGAGAGTGCAGCGTCTTTTTCAAAGTACTTTTTGTACTCAGACCAAGTGGTTGCCGCGATAGTTCTCAGCTCACCACGTGCCAGCGCAGGTTTAAGTAAATTTGCCGCATCATTTTGACCTGCCTGCCCGCCGGCCCCAATCAAAGTATGGGCTTCATCTATAAACAGAATAATCGGTAGTAGTGAGGCTTGCACCTCCTCAATGACTTGTTTTAGACGGTTTTCAAACTCACCCTTTACGCTTGCTCCCGCTTGCAAAAGCCCCATATCTAGGCTGCGTATGGTAACGTCTTTGAGTTGATCAGGGACTTGTCCTGCCACTATTTTTTGTGCCAAACCTTCGACCACTGCTGTCTTGCCAACCCCCGCCTCTCCGGTCAAAATAGGATTGTTCTGACGCCTGCGAATCAAGATATCAATCAGCTGATGGATCTCAAATTCGCGGCCTATAACAGGATCTATTTGTTCATCATCTGCTTTGGCAGTGAGATCATAAGTATACTTATCTAGTGCAGGTGTTGGCGTCTTAGTTGTCTGATTACTATCTAATAACTCATCTGATAACTCATGGGTATTATTATCACTCTTACTACCAACTTTGCTCGTCTTAGTAGAACCCTGACCCTCAGTGCTGCCTTGACATTGACGCTCGTAGTCATCTTTTAAGGTAAAACGATCTATGTACTGTAGCGGCTCAGGTAGCGTATTGAGCAAACGGCGATAACTGTCATGAGTCAATAGCACGAGTAATATATGCCCTGAACGTATGGCAAGTGGTGCGCCATCACGACTTGGCTGACTACTGGCAAGCTCCCATGAATCTTCGAGCAGAGCCATGAGACGCTGACTAAAGACAGGTGTCGATCCTGTTGCTTGCGTAAAAGTATCTAATGACTCTGATAGCGCTAATAACAAAGACTGCTGATTTACCTTATTGAACTTCAATATCTGGTCTACATCATTGTGAGCTGTAGCTACCAACTCATGCAGCAGATGCACAATATCAACTTCAGAATGACCCTTATCGATGCACAACCTAGCAGCCTGCTGCAAACACTGACGACAGCTTGGACTTAACCGCGTAATAACCGCTTTTAATTGGCTCATAACTGTTTATCCTTATGTATTTTTATACAAAAATTAGTACTTTAAATTTACTGGCTCAATAGGTATAAAAGATAAATAGTTTTATCGAACTCACTTTTAACTTATCAACCACTGTATTCAATAGGTAATGCATAACGCGTCTCATCGTGGTGCTCAGTGGCAGGATGACTCATCAAAAATCCACCACGCCCTAAACTACCAAAGCCATTTTCAGATAGAGACAGAGGTTTGATATACGCCTTGTCCAGCTCAAGCTGCATCTCAACCGCTAGAGTGACACCGCACCACTTGCGTACAAAATCGATGATCACTCGATACATATCCCCCTCAGGCAGCAATCTGATATAACGATCTGCATTCAAGCGGTGAAATATTACTCTAATCTTGCTATCGAACTGAACCCCCCGAGCACCGCAGAACGCTGAAACACCCAGAGCGGCATATTGACCACCGAGTGCTGTCTGCTCAGTCACGGGCAAATCAAACCATTCAGGTACGAATTGCTCTACACTCACCTCACTGTCCAAAAAGTTAGACAACACATGAGCCAACTGATCTGCGGTCAGCCGTCCTGGTGCGATCATACCTGCATAGGCAATCAAGCTATCTATAGCCGTCAGCTTCTTGGGCTGGCGTGCTAATGCGCGCAAGCTAAGCAGGTAGCTGTCTTGTTTATGATTAAGCTCATATTGCAAAGGGAGGTTATAAAACCAGCTTGCCTGTACATAAAGGTCAGTGAGACGATGGTTGAATAAATCCAAAAATGCGGGCGCCGCTTTATCCTTGTTATGATTGACGCGTGACGCTAGATGATCGGTGTACATAGCTGGCATGGCAGACAAAGGCCCTGTCAAACCGATAACAGCAGGATAAACCTCGATCTGTGTCATTTGGGCATCATTAGCAGTGCTATCCATAGTATCTTGCGCCACCAACGTCATCGACTCAATCTCAGCCAATGGATAAGCGAGTGACAATGATGAGCGATAACGCACCTCAATGGGCGTTAGATTTTTGCTGGTCTCATGATGAATCAAACGTAGCGCTTGTAATAGCTCGTAGCGCTGCGGAGCATTCATTAAACCCGTTAAATGAGAGGAGCTAGACCACTGCGTGGCTGACATCTGTATACCTCCTCTTTAGTCGTAGCATCACTAATAGTCACTTCAACAAAGCTATTTAAGCTGGCATGGTAGCCAAAGACGTGCGCTAGTAATTGCGCAAACTGACGAATACTAACGCTTGCAAAGTTTTTCTGATTGATTTGAATATCGACGACTGTACCCCGCACAAATCCTGGCTGCGGTAAGCGCTGTATTCGCCTAGCTTTGATACTGGTCGAGACAGAAATTATCCCCTCAACCAACTGCCTGTTAGATGCTGATTGAGTAATATCATATAGCGACAAATACTCTTTCATTAGCTGAGCATCTTGCGCTGCAAGCGACAAAAAGTTCAAACTAATAAGCGAAATCAGACGCCAGCGCTCCTCCCCCGTATACTCAAATCGTGCTGTTCTGGTCGGCTGCTTGAGCAGCGTCAAACTACTAAACCCTGACATGCCCTCGCTAAACAGATCGCCGCGACTTTGACCGAATATGACTTGCGCTGGCAAGTCTCTATTGGTACAAAGCAGTGAAGTACTCATACTTACCGCGCCAGCTGTGCCCTCACGGTTTTTTTCGACGAACATAATCTGATATTCAAACCCCTGTTTAAATTCCGCCATATCTTTATCACGCTTGATATGATAATAACGACCTTCGTCCTGCTGCTCATAATGGTTGAGCGCATAAAAAGGATGATAGTCATGTTGCACCAGACGATTATTCATCTGTTTTGACTCAACCACTTTGGTGACTTCATAAATCTCATGCTGGTAAAGGGCACGGGTATCAGGTATCAGGTCATAATATATGGAGCGATGCGTCACTTGAATGGGCTTTGCGGCGATTTTAAATAAATTGACCACAGGAGTACAAAACAACTTGATACTATTTACGCTCAGTTGTTGTAGGTTCTTTAGGCGTATGGTGTTCTTTTTATCGATCTTAAAATAACAGCGAATCTCAAAACCACTGCTGTCAATCTTGAGCGTAGGACACGCTTTTCCAAGATTTAGGCGCAAAAAGTTAAATTTTTCGGGGAAGTAAAAGTATTCTTTTAACAAAGCGGACGCAGCATTACTCACCCTGTTATTGGGTAAGATTTGCTGTTTAGGATCAAAGCCTATGATCTCAAAGGGACTGCCTACGCTTTTGTTAACACGCTGAGCATGGATATGGGTTTGTTTCACATCACACCACAACATATCCCATAGACTGGTGCCTTGACTGGCATCTTCATCTATATAAAGATCTATTGGCTGAGACAAAAGCGTTTGATAATCAAAGCTTGGGTTGGTGCCCTTAAACTTTATACTGATACAGCTATTCAAGAGTCCATGTTCGTTATCATAAACTTCTTGACGAGTCTCAAAACTGACACTCTCAATCTGTAGCGGAAACAAAGCCACATCGGATGTCGATTGAAACTGACAGGCAGTCCCATTGATCTTTTGTGTGGCAAAGCTACTGGCTCTGGGAACATGGATAATCTCGCTCATAGCATTGGCTTGAACCCCTATATTGAACTGAGCGATAGAAACTGAGGGAAAAGGCTTGAGATAATCGGGATAAACAACCTCTAACAACGACTCTGTAAAATCTGCATAAGAATCATCTAGCTTTTTGTTAATACGAGCGCTAATCAATGAGAACGCCTGTATTAGGCGTTCGATATGTGGGTCATCTACCGTATCGTGGCCCATCAATAGACGGTTCGCTATCTTTGGGTATTTTTTGGCAAACTCTTTGGATTGCTTATTAAATAAGCTTAGTTCATGTTCAAAATAGGGAAGTAGACTATCCATAAGACCTCAACAATAATAAATGACTTCTATATACACTTAAAACTCAAGTTTATGCTCAATGATTGAAAATTGAGCTACTTTACTTGATAACGCTGCGAGCTTGGTTCAAAAAAAGCATCAAAACTCACCAACTCTTGAGCGGGATAAACTTTAAGTAAAGCCTCAATAGAAAAGCATAACTGATTGACATCAATAGCCCCTATATCAAGTGACACCCGAACGTTTCTTAAACGCGTGTCCTGTTGCTCTACAGTTTGCGCAATTTGGCGGCATATATAATCACAATCGGCAGGATTGGCACTGCTAAGTCCGACGAAATCTAAAATACCAAAACTGAGTATTGATGAGCGTACATGCTGGTAAGACTGCAACTGCTCTGATACCACGCAGCGCGTATTTAATAGCGCTTCTAAATCACTAGCCACAGAAGATTTCAGTTCATCAATATTTAAACGGCGCACTATCAGTTCATGGGTCATTAAGCGTGGGTTATCATCAAATAACTGTTCAAATAAGTTCGGACGAAATCCTATCTCTTTAGCCCCGTAGTTCATAGCAATACTGTACTCTTATAAAAATTAAACTCTTAACTATCTTTATGACAGATCAGAGCCCTATTTATTATCAATAGTTAAAACATTTAGCATGGACTTAAATAAAAAAAGAAAGGCCTAGATATAAACCTTTCTTATTATGAGTATCAATACATTATTATCACTACCACTGACTATTAAGCCGTATAAGTCGCGGTATTATTAGCCAGTGACCACTTCTTGGTTACAGCGCCTTTAGCGGTACCATCGATATCTTGCTGCGTGTATGTCCATTCAACCGCTGCGTATTTAATACCCACTTTTTCAATAGGCACGCCTTCTGAGCGTACAGTAGGCTCAACACTGGCAATAAGCGCGTGCTTAAGCTTAACTTCAAGGTATTTGACACGTTTGTCACCATTAGCACGGTAAAAATCAACTTGGATCTCATCGAACGTGTAACCCGCTGAACACGCTTCCCATAATTTAGGGCTAGTTGAATCAAGATCTTTCATAAAGACCATGTCAGCATGCTCACAGCGCTCAGAGGTATGACCACCAACACTGCTAGCAGTTGCCGATTTTGGTTGGCGAATAAGATGATCCCACGTGTTAACTTCAAGCCAGCCTTTGTGCTCGCTATCACGTGACTCACCGTCAATTTTGTATTTACCACGGAACTGAATGTAGATATCTTTCATGTTTTACACCTTTTTTTGGGAAGTTTAAGTCGAACTCTGGGATTAACTGTAAGATTAGTTGTTGCTCGATTGCGGCAGTTGCGTGACCAGACGCAATGAAACAGACAACTCATCAAGCTGAAAATGCGGTCTCAAAAAGACCACCGACTTGTAGACACCAGGTTTTCCTGGGACTTCTACAACTTGTACAGAAGCTTCACGTAATGGATACTGTGCTTTGGCTTCTTGAGAGGCACCATCGTCTAACAAGACGTAGCGTGAAATCCAATCATTTAAAAAAGACTCAACGTTACCTGGCGCCAAGAAGCTACCCACTTTGTCACGCATCATCGCTTTTAAGTAGTGAGCAATACGAGAAACGGCCATAATGTACTGTAGCTGAGTAGATAACACCGCATTAGCGTTGGCGTCGTCGTTTTGATACGATTTTGCTTTTTGCACCGACTGCGCGCCAAAAAAAGCAGCATAATTAGTATTTTTGCAATGAACTAAGGGGATAAATCCTAAGTCACTCAGCTCTTTTTCGCGGCGATCAGTGATAGATATCTCGGTTGGGCATTTAAGCGCAAGATCGCCCTCGTCAGTCTTAAAGGTATGCACAGGTAAACCCTCTACTAAGCCGCCACCTTCAACGCCGCGAATAGCAGCGCACCAGCGATAATCTGAAAAAGCGGAGGTCAGACGTGAGGCAAAAGCATAAGCGGCATTGACCCATAGGTAGTCGCTATGATCGTTACCTGAAACCTCTTCTACAAAATTAAAGCCTTCAACCACTGTGCCATCTTTTGGATTATATGGTAGGCGACCTAAAAAGCTCGGTACAGTCAATGCAACATAACGAGCATCTTCTGACTGCCTAAAGGCGCGCCAGCGGATATACTCTGCGGTTTCAAAAATTTTTGACAAATCGCGAGGACGACCGATGTCAGTGAATGAGTCCAGTCCAAACATTTCAGCAGAAGCCGCTGATACAAAGGGTGCGTGCGCCGCAGCTGCCACGTGTGATAGTTGCTCAAGTAAATACATATCAGCATTTTGACGAGTGAACTGAAAGTCGCCTACAATGGCGGCATAAGGTTCGCCACCAAAACTACCGAACTCTTCTTCATATATCTTTTTAAACAAAGTGCTTTGATCAAAATCAATAGACGATTGAAAGTCTTTAGTCAGTTCACGCTTATTGGTGTTTAACATACGAATTTTGAGCATAGACTCAGATGGCGTTTGACTACAAAGATAATGTAGACCACGCCAGCTTGATTCCAATTTTTGAAACTCAGGAGCATGCATGACCGTTGTCAGTTGTTTAGATATCAGCGCATCTATTTCAGCGATTCGGGCATCTATAGAAGCCGCCAAGTTATCGGACAACGTAACTGTTCCTTGCATAACTTCGTTAGCCAGTTCAGCGATTTGTGACTTAGCACGATTTTTTTCGTCGTCAGATTTAGCAATATTACTTTTATCAACGATCTCATCAAGCAAATCAAAATTGTCGACATGTGCGACATCAGCTGCGAGCTGCTGTTGGGCTTGGGCACTCATAGCTTACTCCTCACCTTCAATTTGATTTTGTTCGGCCATTTTTTTGACTTGTTCTGTATTTTTTAGAACATCATCTAAAAGGTCTTCAAGTTTTTCATTAGCTGATATTTTATTACGCAAATCTGCAAGACGATCGCGAGCTTGTACCAGCTGTTTAAGCGGCTGTATTTGATTAGCTACAGACTCTGGCCGAAAATCATCAATGCTATTAAAAGCTAGATCAACGGCAAACTCGCCGCCTTTATCGCTCAAGTCATTGCTAACACGAAAGGTTGCGCGCGGAGCAAGTCCTGACATTACCTCATCAAAAGTATCTAAATCAACTTCGACAAACTTTTTGTCCTTGAAACGTGGTTGCTCAAGCGTAGAGTCACCAGAGAACTCACCTAAAACACCGACGACAAATGGAATCTCTTTAGTCTCTATTGAATCGCCTACTTCGACGTCATAAGTCAGATGTACGCGGGGCGCACGTACTTTTGCTAACTTCTTTTGTACACTGTCTTGATTTGCCATAATATTAATTTACCTAAGTCATTGATAATTAATGTCATACCTATCTAACGTAAAATGCTAACTAACGTAATATACTAAATGGATCTGTAGATCTAGGATTGCTCTTCTTGGGAGCAGGCTTCACTATTTTTTTGACAGGTGCTTTTTTTGGTACGACTCGGGGTTTAGTCTTCACAACTGTCTTTTTCTTAGGAGCCGCTTTCTTTTTTGACACTATTTGAGCTTTTTTCTTGGTAGCGCGGCGCGGCACTTTTACTTTAGCTTTAACAGCTTTAGGTTTGACTACTGGCGCTGGAGGTTTGGGCAACGACTCATCATAGTTAAACCCATATACTGAACCATAAATTCTACTAAGAGCGGACTGGTATTCATTTAAGAACCGATCATCTAACTCATCTGTTAGGTAATCTTGTTGCAACTGGTTTTGGGAGACAATGGCACTGCTGTTTAATAGTATTTTTTGTAACTTATCAGATCGATAGCCTTGGTCAATCGCTTCACTTGCTGCATATACGGCATAAGCATAATAACCATTGTTGTAATAAATTTGTGCTAATAACTCCCATGCTAAAGAGTCACTAGGATTGCTATCTAATCTCTGATTTAAAGTGGCTACTAATTGATGTAACTCTGCTGATCTTGCATCTGTATTTTTGAGTCTTTCATACTGATTTATCACATTTAGCTGTGGGTCTAGTTGTTGACCTAATGTTTCACTGTGGGCCACGCTTATCGCTGATCCCATAATAGCTATACTTGTTACAACCGCTTTATAGTATTTTGCGCCTGTTGTTATCGTTATTTTATTGTTCATGGTAGATCGATGCTCACTATCATTATATTTAATATCCTAAATACGATTGGCTTATTAGTCGCCCTATAGGTAATACTTTTTTATAAGCGAATAAGTTATTTCAATTTAGTCATTTACTCTTAGACACATCAATCTGATGTATTGACTAATGTAGTCACTCTAGTCAACGTACTCTTAAAAGTAGCTCTGTCCTTATCTGTCATTAGCGCATTATCACGATAAGTACCGATGTTGCTTTCGGTCACTTTAATAGCAGACAACATAGCCAATTCTCGAGCTTCATTGGAGCTCTCGTCAATGTTCAATGCCTCAGTTGCAGCTCTTAATGCTCGGGCGTATCTTTTTGCTTGATAATTATTGTTAGCAATAGCAAGCCAGCGCTTAGCTGTCATGCCGCGGCTATTATTAATTTTGACAGCTGGATCTGATAAATAAGCCAGTGAAGGGCTAGCAAGCTGAATAATAGTAGGTTTAACTCTATTGGTAGACTGAGTTTCTTTATTCTTGCCAAAAGAGCTGCAACCCGTCATCAAAAGACAAGAGAGTAAAGTTACGAAAAGCAAGCTTCTAGTATGAGAATTCATAGTTATCATAAACAAGGGATCATCGATAAAAGTATAGTGCAAAAAGTACAATGAGTTAATATATCTATTAATCCGTTAAAAGAAACAACAGATTAAATTACATTCGATTATACAGATACTTGACAATATTTCAATAAACTCTATACTTTTATTACCAAATAATTTATGAATGTTTATTTTATTCTATAAACTGTGCTCCTACTCTCGCCGTCACAGGAGACTATTCCTTGCCTACCCAAACTGCCCGCTTGCACCAGCTCACTGCTCACAACGATATTCTAGCTCCTTTTGACCTCTATCCCGCCGCTTTTATCTGGACAAGCGCTCTTAATCAAAGTGAACGCGCCCATATTTTGGTCTACACCCATAGCTTCTTAGATGCAGGCGCTTGTCTATCTTTAATCGGTACACCTGTAAACTTAACGACACTCACCGCCGCTCGAAATCCAACCGACCGATGTGGGCTCATAAAAGCCATTACCTACCAGCATTCTGATGGCGCCCTGCACTTTTATACCTTAGAGATCGTCACCCCAGACTGGCAACTCACCCAATCCATCCACACCCGCAGCTTTGTCGGTCAGTCGACCTTAGACATCATCACCACCATCCTTAGCGACTACCCCTTTGACTGGCAACTCTCAGAGCAATTACGCTCACAAGATGCCTCCTCAGATAGCGCCTCTTTGAGCGACATACATGACATACGCACCCAATCTGACATCAGCGACTATGACTTTATTATAAGCCTGCTCGCTGATAGTGGCATCTCCGCTCTATGGCGACACGGGAACTCTGCGGACGATCTAGGGCACTGGTTGTTGTTTAGTGCTCTTAATGAGAATGACCTACTGCCACTGGACTATCGTTACGAGCAGTCCGCTATCCCATCAGGACAAGACACCGTCGACGAGCTTCAACTGAGCAGCAAACAACTCGGTACGCGCAGTGTCATCGTACGCGCAGACGGACTCGCTGCTGACACTATCTATGAAGGACAAGCCCATGATGACTCGCCGCTAGCGCTTGAGGATACCGCCGTACTCCTTGGCGCGCCCTCACGCGTTAATGGCGACGCCGCTGCCACGCGCTTAGCTGAGCTATGGGTACGCGCCAATGGCTGCCATAGAGAACACTACACCGCCACAGGAACCCTGCGCGGCATACATACTGGCAGTCCTGTCAGCATTCATAACCTACCAAGCATCACGAGTCTAGCGAGCTACTGTACCGCCCTGACCATAATCGGCATCGAACCAGCTAGCAACAGCGTCTCCTACCACAACCAAAGCGTCATCAAAGAATGGCTGACGCGTACTACTAAACAAGCAACCTGCACCGTACTTGAGGCCATACCCCAGCACGCCTACAGCACAGCCCGTGACACCGGCATCTGGGTCACAGCCACTTTACTAGACGCCTCCATTGCTTACGCCCCTTACCCAAGCAAGCACGCCTTTGTCAGTCACCACTACACAGGACTCACCCAGGCCCGTACCGGAGATGCTAGTAGCTCATCTGCACCAAGTTACGCCTCTCAAGTGACAGACGACGGCCAGCAACAAACCATCACCACACCTGTCTGGTCAGGTATCAGTGATCACGATGATGGCACCACCCCGCCCCTACGCGCATTACAACTGTCATCGGGTGCGGCGCATGGTTGGCAGTTTGCTCCGCGCATCGGTCAGTCTGTGCTGCTGAACCACTGGTATGGTGATATTGACAGTCCAGTGATTAGCCGCGCGCTCTTTGATGGTATCGGTATGGGTGACACCGATGAGAAAGACATCACCACTCAAGATGCCGGTTTAGCCAATCGACATAACCTCAAAGGCGGTGCCTCTCCCAGATGGCATGGTGGCGGTCTGGGACATTCACAAATCAAGGATGACGACGCACATAGCGGCTGGATAACCGGTATCGCTCAATACGGGCTGACCTCTAATAGTGAAGTCAACCTACTGTTTGATGACACCCCAAACCAGATCGGCATGCAGTGGAGTGTCAATACCAATGCCCATGCTAACGCACAGCACCCAACGACCACCAACAAAGCAGTCTTTGCCCCAAATGAGCACATCCTCGAGCTTGGTGTCCTACGCCATCGCTACAGCAACCATCAATCGACAAGCAGCGGACAAGGGGTCAACCTTGCCACCGATCATGGACTGCAAGCCACAGCGGATAGCGGAGTCTTGCTATCCACCTTTGGTATCCGGCACAGCCAATCCGAGCACGAGTCAGCATGGGTCAATGACGCGGGACAACGCCAGCTTAAATTAGGGGCAGAGCTGAGCGAAACGCTAGCGGAGGCCAAACAAGCGCACTTGCAATCGACTAAAGAAATCAGCAGTGCCAAACAGTCGATAGCCGCCTTTCAAGAAGCAGCGCAGGTCATGGACGACACATTACAAACCGAAGTGCTGGGGGCACCCGATGTGATGCTGGTGAGTAAAGACAGTATTCTTACCTCTGCAAACAACACCTTAACCACGGCAAAGACCATTGTTAGGCAATCAGGTAGCACACAGTCGGATGTGGTAGCGGGCAATTACACCCTTACGGCAGATACAATTGAGTCGCTATCAGGGGTGGCAGGACAAGCCGCAATGTCAGGACTGAATATTAGTGCTAATACCAAGCCAGTAGCGATACAAGCACAGGGCGGTGAGCTGCAATTGCATAGCCAGCAATCCATGACCATCGGTAGTGAGTCAGGACAAGTGAATATCGCAAGTCCTAAACGCATCAAGCTGCAAACCAGCGCGGGGGCGTCGCTGACGATTGATGAGAGCGGGATTAAGCTCGTTTGCCCGGGGGAGATTAAGATAAAGGCGGTGAAGAAGAGCTTGGTGGGCGGGGCAAGAGCTAATTACTCATTACCGATGATGCCTGAGACCATTCCGTTGTTTAGTAACAAGCTCGATGTTTATGATTTGTTTTATCAGTATGACTTTAAGGACATTGAGTTTCAGATGCTACGACCTGACGGACAGTTGATAGAAGGGGTGTTAGATGAGCATGGACGCACCGCTCCTGTGATTAGTGATAAAGAGGAAGAGGTTAATGTTTTAGTTGGCTTTAAAGATGCAGATTGGGCAATAGAGTTTGAACCTGATGAAGAAGATGACGAAGAAAGTTCAGAATCTACCAAAAATAAAGATGACGAATTAAAACTAACTTTAAATCAGAAGGCTTCTCAGGAGAATAATAATGACTAAAGCTAAAAGTGTTGTTATTAAAATTCGTTTTGTTGATTTGATGAATAAACCATTTCCAAATTTATATCATCTTATTAGAGAATCAAAAAAATTAATTAGTGAAAATAAATCAGATGCTTCAGGTCTTGGCGTACCTATTAGTAGAGCTCCCGGTACCATGCTAATTGTTAGTATCAAGCATCCATTGACAAACAAGATGATTGATATTCAACGTCCTATTGTTGTACCGACACAGAAAGGCACAATGACTATCAAAGCGCCATTTTCTATTCAGATAGTTAAGCTTCGAGCCCTTGCAGACAATGGTGGCTCATACAAAAGAAGCACTCATAAAGTTGCTACAGGTAAAGATGAATATGAGGTTAAAAAAGGCCAAGATCTATACACTATTGCTAAAATGCATAACACCACATGGCAGATACTAGCGCAGCTGAACAAATCGACTATTAAAGACCCTGATGAAATAGTTCCAGGGCAGGTAATCAAAGTGCCACCCAAAGGTAGTAGCTTAACAAGCATCACCAATGACAGACCTGATTCTCTAAAAAATCAAACTCATTATAAGGTAAAAAAGGGAGAGACATTATCTGACATCTCACAAAGAAGTGGAGTGTCAGTAGAGCAGCTGAAACGTATTAACGGCATTACCGACCCTACAACACTACAAGCAGAGCAAACTATTAGATTACATGGCGCTGGTTCAGCACAGACTCATACAACACCTAAACCCACCCCCACTGCGAGACCTACACCAAAACCTTCATCGAAACCGTCTTCTTCTGACGAAGGTGAAGGGTTTTTCGGTGGCGTTCTTGAAAGCATAGGAGAGGGTTTAGGCGCTTTAGGTAACAGGGCAAAAGAAGGTTTAGAGGGTATCAATGACGCTATGAGCGGTGGCAAAAATGATAAGCCAACTGGAGGAGCGCCTGCCGCTGGTACTGATTCAGGTAATAGCTCCTCATCTATATCAGGTGATTATACCGTGAAAAGAGGCGATACTTTGAGCGGTATTGCGCGACAGCATGGCGTTGATACTAATGATTTAGCTCGTACTAATGGCTTGAAACTGACTGATACTATCCGCCCAGGTGATAGATTAACGATTCCCAAAGGTGGAGCTACTTCTTCATCCACAGGTCGTTCTTCTCAATCAAGTAAGCCAGATAAACCTGTAAACATAACTACAAAACCTAGTAATAGCTCTGATGGTACGCCAAAGGTTGTCGCTACTACTAATGGTGCTTGTATTTGTAAGGCACATAATCTGATTTGGGGTGCAAAAGTAGACTGTGATTTTAGAAAAAAGGTTATTGAGATAAGCCAAGACTTATGGCCTGATGACTATTTAGCAATGGCTAATAATTTAATGGCTGTATTTGCTTGGGAAAGTGGTGAAACTTTTAAGACAGATGCTCCTAATCAAGGAAATTCTGGAGGTACTGGGTTAATCCAGTTTATGCCAGATACTTATAAAGGTCTAACGGGTGAAAAAGCGGTAATGGAAACTGTGGAAAACTACTGGGGCAAAAATAAAAATCTAAAAAGGGTGAAGCAACTCGCTAAAATGAGTGAGGTCAAACAGTTAGATTTGGTAAAAAAGTATTTTGAGCCTAAGCGTAATCAAAAGTTAGAATTTATCGACTTCTATCTTCAAGTTTTGTTCCCTGTTTCAAGCGGTAAAGCTGAACATGTAGTCTTTGCAAATAGTACTAGTAAACTTGACCGTACAAATGAAAGTTTGAAGTTAAAAGAATTAAGAGTAAAAGCTTACCCTCAAAATAAAATTGATCCTAACAATGACGGTAAGGTCATGAAGTCTGAAATAGCAGAAGCAGTCAATCATTATTTGACAGATGGCCTAAAGCATAAGGATTTTAAAATCACCTGTTCACAAGTTGTTCAAATTCCCACAAATAATAGCTCAATTGATATTGTACCATGGATGAGAATAGCTATTCGTGAAGGTAAACAATGGAAAGGCACTCATGAGAAAAATATAAAAGACAATTATCATAATTTAGTAGGTATCAGTAGCTATAAATCACTTGTAGGTACTGCTCAAGCTTGGTGTGCATCTTTTGTGAACTACTGCTTAAAAGATTCTGGTTATCCAATGGTCACCACTAATGATCCTTATGATAAAGTAAGAGCTAAAGCATTTAAGAAAGATACTGTTAACTTCGTAAGAATTGAGAATCCAGTGTATGGTGCAATTGCAGTAAGCAAAGAAGTTAGTCATGTATGTTTTGTAATAGGTAGAAAAAATAAGGATAGATTCTACAGGTTGGGAGGTAACCAAGATCAAATGATAGCATTCGATAGTAGAAAAATTAGTACGTATATTTATTACTATCCTAAAAAAGCTTGGGGTTCACACTCTCAGCAACCAGCACCTATAGTTGATACCCAATCTTTAATTGATCAAGGACTAAACTCCCATGACTCTACCTCGACTCGATAGTGTAAAGAAAACGGTTAGTTGGATTGTACTTCTACTGCTAACCACATTTGCCAGCACACAGGCAGAAATACACGATAATCAATTGAACTCAAGTGAAGTGATTGATGTTCAATACTTAATAAGCGAATCTACGTTGAACTGTTCTTTTAACGCCTCAAGTGGAGAACTAATAAGCTTTTATACGAATCTTTTGGAAAATTCATCAATAAAGCAAAGAAATAGCCAGTTTATCATTGGAAATAGATATAAACTAAAAAATGTAAAATCAATAAATAGTACATTTAAGAAAACGAAAAATGAAATATCTAAAAATATGGATACTGATTTTAATAAATTCGGTGTGAGAGTACTTAGGATTTCTAGTTTTGCTCAAAATGGAAATAGTGAAAATTTTGGATATTACATTATTTTAAAAGGTAAGCCTTCAATCAATAAGAGTATTTTACAGAAGCATAATATAGAATTAACATATTCAACTATAGAAGAGACAATTGGCGGTAACACACGGGTTCGATGTATTTTAGTCGGTTAATAGTTATATTTAAAAAAATATTGTTGGTAATTTGAAGGTTAGAATCATGTTTAAGATATCAATTTTCCTATTAGGTCTTTTATTTTTAGTATCTTGCACCCATGATGCTATTAATCATAGTACCGAAGAAGAGAAAGAGTTAAATACCATAAATGATTTATATAAAAACACAGCATTAGAAATAAAAATTTACTTTGACAGTAAAGATATAGAGTCATTTAGCACGTCTAAATATATTATTAGGCAATCAAATATAAGTAATCCTTTAGATTTTTCTATAAGATCTTATCTTGACGGTGTAAATGAGGAAGAAGTAGATTTAGGTTTTAAGACAAATAACTTAGGGATTGGATCTTTTGAAATTAAAGTTAAAGATAGAACAGCCTTGATAAACTTTATAAGTAAAGATCTGAATATTGAAAGTCCAGAGCAAATTTTAAACTTTGACTATAATATATTTAAAACAGCTGAACAATTTGATTATATAGATGATGTTAAAATATGCATCAATAATATTTCCAACTATCAAATGTCTTTTTTAGCTAATGAACAACCTATTAAATGTCCTTTCTAATTTTATACTTTACTCTTATTTAAACTAAGTCTGCATGTATAGGAAATACTAATCTATTTACAGCATGGCATTCCCAGTCACAGGAGACTTAGACGGACGGACTAAAGTAATCAAAGTCCCTGTTGTGTCCTTTAGCATCAAATTTGTCGACAACAACAATCAACCCATACCCCGTTACGAGTTTAAAACCATATATCGTGGCAGAAAATCTGCTGTAAAAAGAGCCAACCGTCAAGGTATTAGCACTATACAAGCCCTTGCTGGTCAAAAGCTTACCGTTATCGATGGACAAGATAGAGCTCAAACAACCGCCATCGTTAGCTATGGCTCTAAACAATGGACTATGATCATAGGCACAGACATCACCGAATAAGATATCAGCGATACCTCAGATATCTTAAATCAAGAAGCATCGACTACTCTAGAGACCAGTAAATAAAATGACAAGTCAAAACCTCAAACAGAGCAAGACCCTGTCATCAAAGTAGAAAAATCAAAGGTAACAGAGGTTGAAAAAAAGACAGAAACAGGGCCGACACTTGAGGTTGCCTCAGATGAAGCTAGGCTCACTATAAAGTTCGTTGATGAAGCAACAAATAAGCCTTTATTAGGGCTTTCCTATATTACTCAGTCTACTAAATATGGCAAGAACACTTCTGTGGCAGGAAATGATGGTACGAGAGGTAGAACACACGTTTCGCTAGTAGGTGTTGATATAACCGTACTGGTATATGTAGACGGTAAGGAAGTTAAGAAAGATGTCATTACAGCAAGTGCTGATCGGAATGGTATTCCTTATGTTTATAAGGCTAGAAAGCCTAAAAACTACTTATACCCGTTGCCAATAAATGCAACTGCAGATTACAAATCAGACATGAGATCTTTTGGAAGTAATCGTTCAAGTGGTAAACGCAAACATGCGGGAGCAGATTTATATGCGCCAACTGGAACGACAGTAAGAGCAATGGAATCAGGTATTGTGTTAAGTACTGGTAGCTTTTATGCAGGTACCGACTTTGTGACCATTAAGCATCCGAATCACATCATCAGATATGGAGAGTTGGCACCGGGTTCGATAAAAGTTGAAGCAGAAGATGAGGTAGCTAGAGGTCAACCTATTGGTGCTGTGGGAAAACTTAAGGGGATCAATGGTCCAAGCAATATGTTACACCTTGAAATGTACTCAAATACTAATGACACTTCTAACCTTACAGTTAAAGGAGCAGCGGGTGGCAAATTCAAACGTAGAAGCGACCTAATCAATCCTAATTCTTTTTTAGACAATGCGGATAAATAACTATGAAAAACTCTTCTTTTCTTCTTTTTCTACGTTAATACTGTCTTCTTGCTATAACAGTGTTACAACTACAGAACCAGCTAACTCAAGTACAAAAATAAATGAAATCGAAGTAAAATCAAAACTACCCGCTTCTAACTTTACATCGGTATGCTCACATGATGAAGTAAAGCCTATGAGTATTAGTAATAGCTTAACAGTGTGGGGCTTTGAGCCATTACTATCTGATAAAGAGCGAAAATGTGAAAAACTTAATCTTAACGACTTCGCAGCAATGAACTGTAAATATGATGAAGACTTAATACAAAATTCAGGTATTCATCTTTATAGGAATTCTGAAGGTTGGTACAAATTTATATATGAAACCGCTGATATTTGCACTAATGCTTTAGACACTTATGCGGCACAAAGTGAGGAGCTTTAGATAGATTATGTGATAAGTATATATTAGATCTCTAACAAAAGTACCATTTTATTGATTTTTACTGATAGAGTGTCAAGGGTTGGCAACGACTTATACAAGAAATCTATTATCTTTTATCCAAGCGCGCACAGCTTCGTCAGCATGTAGTGGTCAACTAATTTAGGACACCTGATAAGAGATTTTTATTAAAGTAGCGATTCTCTTTTTCTAGCGGTGTTAAATAATTGTTGAAAGTATGCGGTCTCACAGTTTGATAATAGCCCCAGATATAATCAATAATGGCACTTTTAGCCTCAGCGATATTCTCGTAGCCGCCCTTTGGCATCCATTCTGTTTTAAAGCTTCTAAAGAAGCGTTCAGTTGGTGCATTGTCCCAACAGTTACCTTTTCGGCTCATACTCTGCTTCATATCCTTACAGCCAGCTACTGCGTCAGCGAACGCTTTACTAGTGTAATGAGTACCTTGATCAGAATGAAACAGCACACCGCTGGGTTTGAGCCTAGTGTGATAAGCCATCTGCAGTGCTTTGGTTGTCAGCATACTGTTAGGCGAATCTGACACAGCAAAGCCCAGCACACGCCGAGCATATAAATCTAACACTACTGCTAAATAGCACCAACCGCCTTTAATACGAACATAAGTGACATCACCCGTCCAGACTTGATTGGGCGCTGATGGACTAAAATTACGGCTTAACAGGTTATCATGGGTTTTATGCGCCTTGTCAGCGTGCTTGTATTTGTGCGTCTTTAATTGACAGCTTTTAAGCCCCATCTGCGCCATGAGTTTACCTACCATATAACGGGTCAGCTTGATGTTATGCTTATTCATTAGTATGGCAGCAATACTGCGAGCCCCTGCTGATCGCTTTGAATCGTTAAATATTTGACGAATCAATGCCTTGTGCTTGATGGTTTCAAGGCTGATGGGCTTGGGCTTTAGTCCATAGTAGTAGCTGCTTTTTTATCACGCCAAACAGCTTGCACAGAAGGCTTTTATTGATCTGTTTGTCTTGCTCTGCAAGCTGACTGATTAACGATAGCCGTTCAGGCTGTCCAAGGCCAGCAGAGCGGAAGCCTTTTTTAAGATGTCTCGCTCCATAGTCAGCCGCTTAACCTGCTCACGCAGCTCTTGAAGCTCGCGTTGTTCATCCGTTAAAGCGTTGCCGACTTTAGGTGCTTGACCACTCATTTCTTGACGGTACTGACTCAGCCATTTCTGCAGGGTAGATTTACCTATCCCTAAGGAATCAGCCACGTCAGGTATTTTACGTTTGTGATCAACAACTAAGCTGATGGCTTCTAATTTGAATTCTCGGGTATATTGGTTGCGTTTATTGGTCATACTGTAGCTATCCCCTAAAATAACACAGCTCAATCGTAGAATTTCTTATAAAATACCCATAAGGAGTTTTAACATGAGC
>CANLXO010000021.1 GCA_947495055.1 uncultured Psychrobacter sp.
ATGGTCATGCCATCAGCGATGCTAGAAAGTACCTGTTTGCGATAGTCTATTGAATAAGTCATTGTTTATTTCATTAATTAAGATTGTTATAAATATTGTATCGGTTTTATTTGGATTAGACTATAGTAGTCTAAAATTTAACTGAGTGAAACTGTGTAGCCTATGTCTCTACCAGTTTCTTCATCATATTTTCTAAAAGGTAGAAACCAAATATTAACAACTTTTCCTTTTTTCCAAACTTCAAAAACCTTTTCTTGTTCTATAGTGTAGGAAGATCTATTTTCTGAATCTACTATTGAAATAGTTAGTGAATCAAGACTATCTTCGAATAAATCATCTTTTACAGCAAATGAAATTGTAGGTTGATAAGGGCCAATATATATGTAGTTAGGTATTTTATGAGAGTATAGTTCTATAGTCGCCTCATGCGGTGGTATTACATTGTGAAAATTAAAAGTAACTTGAACACTGTTATCTTTTTCAAAGCTATTTAAATAAAGGCTATATTCTTTTTTTAAATCTGCCTGAATAAGTAAAAAGTCTTTCTCATCAAAATATTGATGATTAAATGCATTCATTGATTTCACCATATAAATATACGAAAAAACTAATAAGATTATTAGCGTAAATATAAGGAATGTGAGTTTTAATTTTTTGTTGATCATATTATTTAGGACTGAATCTAGTCATTGTTGAAGGTAATCCTGTAGGGGTATTGGCAGCAACTGGTATTTTTAATCCACCCCCTTTTCGCCATAATGAATAACCAACTGTTCCTTCTGATACCGCCCCTCTAGGAATCCATCCCCACATATTTTTATAACTTTCACCTAATTCTGGATGTAGTAATGCTTCATAATTTTCTAATATAGAAATGACATTATTACTATTTATTTTTCTTTTATCTTTAAGGTCTTCAGATATTTTTTCGGCATCTTCCTTAGGGTTCAAAATATTACTATATAGTGTACGTTTATAAAATGCATAAAAATCCATATTATGTCTATTTGCGAATAGTTGAGCAAAACTGTTGTCAGGATTTGCCTCGCTAATGTCATCAAACGATCCTTGAGTCCTAAGTGTTATACTATCTGCCATTCCTGTTCTACAAGCATACGAACTAGCTCTAGCTGAACTAAGAAAGTTAGTGTTACCAATAGCATTTATATCTGAAGTAGTTAAGTCGATATTAGGTCTAGCACTATAATTCAAGGTAATCTTTCCATTCAACCCATGACAAAAAAAAGCTAAGTCTTTTATTTTATAGTTTTCTCTATCCGCGTTTAATAGTTCTATAATTTTTGATTTGGTTTTCAACGCGACAAAATTTATGTTATCGGTAAATTCTATTTCGTTTTTTAGTCCTTCAATAGCCAATTTTTCTAAGCGAGTATAGCCATAATCAACATAAGCAATTGTTACTTTATCACATTCTCTAAACTTAATTCTGCTTTTGATAAAAGGATATGCAGCTGCAATAAACATATTCTTTAACCAAAAATTATTATATTCAAATTCAGAACCAATAAATATGATATTTTCAGTTTTGGGTGCTCTTGTAGTTACTACTGCTCTATTAGTATTACTTTTTGGACTAGTTGATGACTGTCCAATTCTTTGCCAGTTATCGGTCATTAGAATCTCACCTCTATTTTAAGATCTTCAATTGCATAGCTTTCTATTACTTTTGTTCTACCTTCATCATCTGTAATTCCTGTTTCAATACTTCCATCAGGTTTCACAATTTTATAATGACAGTTTGGTATAGGTTCTTGAGTATCTTCATCAACGATCACGAATCCTTCATCATATACAATTCTCAAGTTATCATCTGTTTCTATCGATTTACTCGGCAACATCCCAAGCCCCAACCCATCCATACCACCTCCAGCCCTCGTATGCTTACCGCCTTTCTCCGTCACCTCTTTAGCAGCAATCGTGATATTGCTACCATCCAAAGTAATGCTCGAACCGCCTGCCGTTATCGTCACTTTATTCGTTGCGACGACTTCGACTTCTTTAGTGGAGGAGGCGATGTTGACATCTTGCTTGGCGGTGGCTTCCAATTTGCCTGTATGCGCGGATAGGGTAATATTGTCTTTGGCGTTAGTGAAGCTCACTTGACCATCGGCTATGACATTCAGCGCTTCATTACTGATCTGTTGGTGGCTATCACCGCTACTGACCCTCATATCTTGCTGCGTGGTGCTGATCATCTCACCCATGGTTCTATGGAGAAGCGTGTCTTCACTGACATAGCTAATATCGGCATTGCTGTCGATTAGGGTAAATGGCGTGGTGTGATGCGTGCTGGTCTGTTGCTCTTTGGCGATAGTCTCAAGTTGCGTCTTAATCGCGTTATGGTCATTCACTTGTCTGCCAAGCCCCGTTGCTAGCTGCGTTAAACGCTCCGCTAAGTGCTGACCGCCAAGACCAGTTTGTGTCAGGGTCGGGGTGTGCTGTTGATAGTTGTGCTCTTGGACTTGCGCATGAGTTTGCGGCTGGGTGGACAGGGTGAGCGCTTGTCCTGATTTGATGTTTATTTGCGCATTGGTCGTAGCATGGATACCTTGCTTCTTTGTCGTATCATTACCACTACTGTCATTAATCACCCCCATCTTAAGACTAGCAGCAATTTGTCCATCATCAACTTTGAGCTGAGAGTAAGCTTGCTGGTCTCTATGATCGCTGATCCACTCCGTCACACCGTTATCAGTATTGCGATAGCCACTCTCTACCGCTTGTTCATCCGTCGTGGTAAAGAGACTAGGGCGACTTGATGATAGCAAACTGCCCGTATTCATCAAATGCTCACCATCACCGATTGCTTGCATCAGCGTCTGATCATCCGCTCTATGAGTGAAGTGGCTCCCATAATTGCTACCGGCTTGGGTCTCTAATCGATTAATAGCTTGCGCAGGAGCGTCCAGCAAGTAGGGTTTGGTCGGCGTCATATGATTGCGGCTGTCGCTATCAGATTGACTCTCAGTGATACCTGTCATTGGAGGGAGTACTTGCTTGCTATAATGGCTACCCACCCAAGGGGTATCGACAGTAAGCAGGGTTAGCTGGGTTAAGTGACGACCACTCTCTAGGCTTGAGGCATGACGCTGATGATGACGGGTGCTGACAGTGAGTCCTGTGACATGGGCGAGACTATTACGAGCAAGGTGGAGGATATGGGTGGCACGGTAGGGCTGGTTGAGATGGCTATGATCCACTAGGGTAAAGGTATCGGCAACGTTTAGGTCAGTACAGTGGGCTAGGGCATGATAGATATGATAACGGCTGTGATGATGATGAGCTAGGAGACGGGCATCATCAATCGTCTCAGTGTCCGTTACAGGGGCAAAGGCGGCTGGGGTGTCAAGGGTAAGCGTACCGCTGGATGGATGGACCACTTCGGCGGACTGAGTGGGGTGCGAGACCTGAGCGCTATTGAAGCGCTGTACCCTGATGGTGCTTGGCTGAGTGCTGATCTGTTCACTGATGGCGATGATAGGGGCGTGCGTGCGATCATGCAAGACTTGTTGGTAGCGGATAGGGCCGATGTGTTGACTGATACCCTCTTCAGTACTGGGATAGGCTGAGGTGATGACGAGGGTGGGCGGGGTGTGCTTCTCGGTTTGAGCATGACGCAAGTAGGCGCTGAGACCCTGACGCGTCAGACGCTCACAGATGTGTGCCCAGTCACTGCTTTGCCACTGGGTTAGGCGCGCTGGGGTCCAACTGGCGTTTTCCTCACTACTGCCATCAGAGCCACTGTCATCGATGACGTCTATCTTGAGTACAGCGGTGCGCTCCGCGACCATCGCTTGAACGGATAGGTCGGTATCTATCTGACTACGGGTATGCTGGTGCAAGCGATAGGTGAGGGGCTGGGCGATGAGGCGGTAGTAGCCATAGCTGCCATCATGATCAAGCTTGCGTATAGCAGTGAGATAAAGATGACGATAGGCAAGGCCGCTTGGGGTGTCAAAGCTCAGAGTCAAGGGGCTATTGATGAGAGTATGCAAAGGGCTAAAAGCGGGCAGATGCCGCTCATGGATATAAACGTGGAGGACGTAGGTGTCGATGCTGTGCTGGTGGTGCTGTGTCAATGAGGAGGTGCTCAGACTGTTTTTATTGAGCGCAGCGATGAGGGCGGATTCATCATGGGCATCTATCAGCGCGTCGAGCCAGGCTTGATGGCTATGGGTGTCTTGACGACTACTGGCATAAGGGGCTTGGGTGCTAGTCTCACTGGCGTAGAGCCTGTCAGCGATCATAGGCAAAGAAGGGTTACTTAGGCGGTGCATGGGTGTGGTCCCTCTTGCTTGAGTGCCAGTAGTAAGTATCAACATACTAGCCCTACAGAAATATCAAGATCTTTTAGTCAGCTATAGTAAATTCAATACGGCGGTTGCGAGTGCGACCCTCTTCGTTATCGTTACTGGCGACAGGATCAGCATCCCCTTTGCCTGTGACACTGATACGAGAGGCGTCTATATTACGTCCAATAAGGTACTGTTTGACGGCTTTAGCGCGCTGGTTGGAGAGCGCTAAATTAGCATCTGAATTGCCCACATTGTCAGTGTGACCAGTAATAATGACAGGCTTATCACCGACACGGCGCAATACGTCAGCCATGTCATCCAAGATGCCAAGACCCATTGGCGTCAAGTTAGCGCTACCAGATTCAAACTCTACGATACGATTACCTAAAGTGTCGTCGATGAGACCTTGCTCACCTGCGGTGACAATGAGCTGATTATCGAGCTGATATAGATCAGTCAAACGGCTATGAATGCGGTTTTGAATAGCCTGCTTTTGCTCAGCATTATTGACTTTTCCATGTAGTCCGATCGTCGTACCATGGATATCAATACGGCCTTGACGGATGTTTGAGATATCACTATCGATGATAGCCGTCGCCACTTGCTGCCAGTTAGTTGGGACGCTGATATTTGAGCGTACTTCGATCTCATCTCTAACGGGTTTATTTGGGTATTGGGCTTTGAGTTTATCAAGCAATTGCTGCTTATCTGAGCTGGAGGCGACTACGCCCTTTATGACTACAGGAATATCCTGAGTACTAGTAGTAGAGCTTGTCTCATTTTGAGCGGCCAGCACCATAGCACTTGCTGATAAAGCAACTACGCCTGCCAGTATCAGGCTTTTTTTGTGAGGTTTAGGCTTGATGCTAGGTGGTAAACGGCGAAACATAAACATACCTTTTGTGGTGTCGGTGAACTTGTCCGAAAAGTAACTCTCAACGCTCTTTTTCTGCTAATACTATTATGGTAGTAATACTATTGCGCTAAAAATATTTGCTTAAACAGTTGTCTAGTATCATACAGGTAAAGATCATCTTGCATCAATATTTTATTAAATCGAGTAAGACCGATATCATCATCGATATAGCCTTGCGTCCACTCGCTTTGAGCAATGACAACCCAGTCATCAGGACGCTCATCCGTAGTGCTAGTCAATTGACTTAACACACGGCTATCAGGTTTACTAAAGTTCATAAGTAAGCAGTGATGATCAGTATCCCGGTACAGATAGGTGTTTAAGTACAACTGATGCGGCTGGTAAAACCCACTGATCAAATCATGCCAAAAAGTTGCCATAAAGATAGCGCCCGCTTTGTCGGCAGGTAAGCACCAGCAAATGGTTTTGTTGAGACTATTGAACCCTTTGCTGTAAGTTGGCAAAAACAATAAACCTGTCGCAATAATTTGCTGAACCAGCTGCAACTTATCAATAGCCATAGAAGCAGCTATGTCTTGTAGGGTCGTTTTATTAATAAAATCGTAATAGTGTGTACTGGCGTTTTTATCGATAGTGAGCGAGCAATGATTTAGATCGTCAGTTGCCTGAGTGCTGTCAGCTTGAGATTTGGCGGCGCTAAGTGCAGCATGAGTGTCGTCCCAAATTTTTAAGGATTTTATAGGTAGATAATTCATCCACAGCTTAGGTTTGTCTACATGCATAAGACCAAACCCTATTAGAGGATATTGCCTATGGCTACTATCATGGCTTGGAATCAAGACACCTGTCATTATCTGGTTAGCAGCCGTATCGACATGACTAAAATTCAAAAACTGTGCAGCATTCAAAGAAGAGTTGTCATCTATTGACTCGTTCAAGATAGATTTTGAACGAGTCAAAGCCTCGCTGACCCACTGATCTATAAGGGTAGTTTCGCTGATATGAACTCGTGCACGAATGAAATCACCACGAGCAGGTAGCTTGCCAAAATATACTAAAGGGAGTGAGTCAGGAGTCATTGAGAGGACTCCTGTGCTTGGTTGTTATTTTGAGGTGAGCTTGCGTTTTGAGCATTACCCCTCTCTTCGTTATTATTGATTAAAATAGGGTTGGTAGCTGCCTGTGAGGGACTCGTTTGCTCAGTGGTAGTGCTCGGTGCGGCGGTTGCCCCGCTACGGTTTGCCGTACTTGCTGGCGGAGGCGTAGCCGCATTACTGCTAGTGGCATCATTAGCATTATCGTCTGTTGGCCTAGCGGTACGAGTGACCCCAAGTCCGATGACCTCCTCTGGTAACTTCATACCAGTGAAAGGATTGGTTGAGCGTCCTTGACTTGCCGTATTGCTGTTACCACTGATAATTCTAAAACGCACAGAAACGGTGATGCCGTCTCCTGACCATGCCATCTCAAAGATATCATTACCCAGTTCCGTTCGGCGTGCACTATTGATCAAACGCTCAACCCCAAAGCTACCTGCCTCCTCAAATATCGTATAGTCTTTGCCATCATAGTCTTTAGCTCTGATACTAGCGCCAGGTTGACTACTAGGATTGGGCCATACAAAGGTCGTCCAAGCCTGACTGCCCATACGGTAGCGTAGCTGTTGTCCATCAACGACAATCGTATACTCCGTCAGACCGCTTACGGGCAAAGGCATGATCTGAAAAGTGGTTTGATTGGCAGCCCCGCTATTATTGCTAGTGTTTGAACCGCTACCAGCGTTGCCAGTGTAATTGGTAAAGTAGCGACCAAAGTCGGCCACAAACTTGGGGTTCAATCCTAAACCAGCACCGTTCCAAATCTTACTTGAGATCTGATCACCGCGTCTAATAATAAAGGGTGACATCGTCTCATTAACGAACTTTGACACATAGCCATCTTCCCCAAAGAACTGCCCAATCTCAGCAGGCGTGGCCTCAAGATTGGCATTGGCGGTAAAGGGATATTTTTGACTTAAATTGTCATTAAAGGGCTTTTGTACTTGAGCTTGCCATACTTTGTTGATCTCAGATCTTGTTGGCGTGAGTAGCATGTTAAAGGAGCGTGTCAAAGGCTCACTGAGCAGCGGACGCACCAATTGCTTGATCTCCGAGTTGGCTTGACTGAGTATCTGCTCATCTAATATCTGTAGAGACTTGGTTAGCTCTGAGCCATCAGGACTGAGCGTTTGTGAGGCAAAGAGTAGGGCGTCAGGACCGATATCATCACTACGAGCTATATTATTAAAGCGCGTTCTGATATCGCCCAAGCTGGCTAGATAGTTGTCTAATAACGACAAATCTTGATTGTCCTCTCTTGGGGTAACTAGAGCATGGATAGAGGCAAATTCTTGAGCAACCATACCCGTGCTAGCAGGTACAGCCGCTGGCGCCGCGCTATCGTTGCCATTATTGTTCATAGCCGATTCAGCCATACGTAGCTCAGCTGGGCTTTGGCGCAGGATGGTTTGCTTGAACCAATTAATAAAGCCGCGACGAGATTGCGCGCCATTTCCTGATCCTTGACTAGCTGCTTGGTTGTCCCACTGAGTTTGACGATCAACGGTCTCAAACAAAGTTTTAAGCGGAGACTCTGTAGGATTGGACAGCTGATTTAAGAGAACCGCATGATCATCAAAGCCCTCACTGTCACGCACATAAACCTGTGACATAAAGCGCTTCCACTCAGAGATATACTCCTGCTTATAGCGATTAACCAAATACTGACGGATCTGTTCAGGGCTACCTGTCAGTGTCAGGTCGTCATTGCTACTAGTGGCAAGCACCCAATCATCAGCGACCACTTTATTTGTCGCCGCTTTATCGATCTCATCACTAACAAATGACTCCCATGCTTGACGAGTAAAGGTACCTGAAATGACATAGCCGCCTAGCAGAGCTTCATTGGCATTATTTTGAGTAATTTGGGCGACAGTGACAGAAGGAAAGCGAGCAGAGGCGCGCATTTTGATCTCAGAGTAAACGCGTTCGCGAGCGGGTTGACCTTTACTAACAGTCGATAGCGTCGTGCGCGTCTTATCGACTAAACCTAAATCATTTTGAATCAGAGGAAAGGCCGGATCATCAACATGAGCGAGAGAAAAGCTTAATATACGTTCCGCTTGGCGTATCATCTTGTCACGTGGCATATCGGCACGATTGGCCTCAAGCCAAGTACGCCAAAACCGCGTCATCTGATCACTTAAGTGACTGGTCTCTAGATTGTCATGATTGCCAAGCATTAGATAAGCTTTTAGAGCATTATAGGCATCTTCGACATCCGTAGGATCGGATTGAATATAGGTGTCGCTACTAACCGCTTGCGTATCATCCTCTGAGACGTCTTGCACTTGCAAACGCTCAGCGTTGCTATTGACCTCTGTTAAAAACCCTTCAATGTTTTGAGTGGTCGGTGCTAATAAAATGATACTGATACCATTATAATATTCAGACAATAGTTTTTGCTTGAGCTTATCACCCTGATACAGACCGAACCTGAGAGATAAAGGCCGACTGTCTTCATAGCCTTCGAGTTGTTCTATCCGACTTTGTAAAATAGTGAGCGACTCAAGTTGAGATTGCAAATCACCATTGGCGTCTCTTTGAATTTGCGCCACTTGCTGTAGATCAGCTTCAACGCGTTCAGTGAGTTGTTTATTATTAGTATAAGACCAAGTCCATAGGCCAACGGCGAGACATAGTACAGCAACTGAACTCAGTGTTGCAATAGCGCGGTGACTCCGCTTATTGCGGTTTTTATGCTGCTTGACCAAATGTTTGTCTTTTAGGATAACCTTTGAGAATAAATCTTGCAAAAAGTAAGGCTTATCGGCTGCTTCTTGCTGAGTGTTCAGAGGTACTGCGGGTGGTTTTAAGTCGTAATTTTGCACCATCTGCTGGGTCATTTGGCTAGTGACTTGACCTTCTTGTAAGGCACTAGTGAAATAGAACCCACGTAGTATAGGTTTGAACTGAAAAGGATTGTCCTCAAACAATGCGTGCATCAGCGTTCTGATCATAGGACGCAGAGACTGAAACTCCATGGGAAAGGTCATAAGGCTTGGCGATACGGTACGCTGATGACGTAGCGATAGTTTGGTCGTGCTCAAGTCTTTTAGGCCATTGACCAGTACACCAAAGTGCTCTTCGAACACATCAGTAATATTGATATTTTCAGGATCTTCAGGGTAGGGGATGGTCGCGCCCCAAACCTGATGGCGCTCTTCTTGTTCGTAATCGTTAAAGAAATCTCGAAACCCTGAGACCAAATCCATCTTGGTAAAGACGACGTAGACGGGGGCATAAACTTCTAGCTGTTCTGTCAAATCCTGTACACGGCTACGTAAGTTTTTTGCCAATTCAAGGGCGTAATTTGGATCATTTTTGGTCAGCTCCGCGATACTGACGGCGATGATAATGCCGTTAATAGGGGCTTTTGGACGGCTCTTTTTGAGTAAATTTAAAAACGACAACCACTCTGAGCGGTCATCTTCATAGGCTGAGTAACGACCTGCGGTATCGAGCAAAATACCTTCAGTTGAAAAAAACCAATCGCAGTTACGAGTACCACCAACGCCTTTTACCGAAAGTTTATTGGTCTGCTCCATAAATGGGAATTTAAGACCTGAATGCAGCACCGCTGAGCTTTTACCTGCTGCTGGATTGCCGATAACCATATACCAAGGCAACTCATAAAGAGCTGCTTTGCCCGTTTGATCCCCTATTTTTGATTTACGTATGGTCTTGATAGCGTCTTGCATTTGCTGGCGCAGTGCTTGTACTTCTTGCGCGTTTTCATCTTTGGCAACCTGTGCATTATTACTAGCATCATCATTATTGTCCTCAACCAAATCAGCCAGCTCAGCAGAGGCTTTTTTGCGCTTTTTCCAATATAAATAGCCGAGCAGTCCTAATATTATGCTAGCAACGACAACACCCACTATCATAATAAAAGTATTGATAGTGACGTAATCATATAAGAGTACCAAAGCGACAATGATACCTAAAACTAACAATACTCTGGGATTATATATAAGATGAAAGAACCTTGAGAACATGCTTGCTACCTAGTATGAACCTAAAAGAATTAAGAGAGTGGGCGTATCTTTGTATTTATTAATTGCGAGTATTGATGAGGGTAACCCTATTCAGAAGTATCGAAATCTTCTACAAGCCACAGCATACAACAGCGCTTATGTTGAGTGATCAAAAATTTGGTATCAGACTCATGTTGGTCTTCATAACTCAACTGAATCACCATCGCCAAGCTAGTAAGTGACGGTAACCACAAGTTCAAAGGCATATAATGCCCTAAATGATGCTCATTTACTAGAGCGCCTTTTTCTACAAAACTATCTACAAACGTCATAAAAACTGCCAAATCATAAGGCTGCTTTGATGGATTAATGTCTGAGAGTATTTTGAGTCTTTTTGTACCAAGTGAATGCGTTGTCGTTGACTCATGATCAGGCGGTGTGGCTTTGGTCTTTATTTGTGGGTCGTTTTTTGAATGCGCTTTATCTTCTCTCAATGCTGAGAGCAAAAAACCATTGTCTAATAACAAGCGTTTAATCTTACGAAGGTGACGAGTGTAATATTGAGACGATCGAGCAGATATCGTTTCATCATTGGCTCTTTTGATTTGCTCAGCGTCGTCAGTGATTTTTAGCGCTGATACGCTGGTAGTACCCTCTATATCTAATACCGCCCGTGCTGCCTGATTGTAAAAAATAAATAAGGTACTCGCCTCGGTCGGTATATGATTGAGAGTTTCGGTGGTGTTCAGATACTCATCCAACCAAACCTCACTGATTTGAGAGTCCGCCGCTAGCAGCAGACACACTTTTGCTTCATCAGCGGACAGCACTACCAGCTGCTCTTCAAAAAACTGTAAGGGGCTATGATCTTCGCTATTGGCCTCAAGAAGCGTTATAGCGAGTAGCGACTCAGGTAGACCGTAAGTCATTAATTGTTGTTTGACAAACCTCATAAGATAATCAGTGTCGGCTATAGAGGGTACACAAAGATATATGCTCAGCTCAGACATAAGAGTAGTCGGGGTATCAGCAGACATCGATTCGTCGTCATGGGTACTAGTTATATAATGAGTTTGCCATTCAGGATGTGCGTGGAGCGCAGCGTTGGTCTCATTGTGATCTTGATGCGCAATCAAATCATAGTGCTGAGTAAGAACAGACAAGGCGGCTTCGCTTAGGGTTAGTTGCTCTGATATCAGGGCTGCTAAACGCAAGGTTAGCGTATCTATATCTACATCAATCAGGTTAGCGTTGCCTGAATTTAACAAATCATCATTGTCGTCAGTGCGAGCTGGCAGGTTATCATCATAAACGAAAGCTGGTTGCGTTATGACTCTATTGATAGGTTTTACGAGCATAGGTAAACCATCAAAGTCCGTTAATGTCTCACTTAATAATGTCAGATCATTATCGTTTTCTATAATCTCAGCCCAGCTATCCCCTTCTGGCAAGCATAGGCTACTATAAATAAATAGCGGATAACTATCAGAGGATAATACAGTTTTATCAACGGCTGTCTTTACAGACTCAGGTTCTGGCTGTTGTTCACGTTTTTTTTGTCGCCACCGTATAAGAAGGATAGTGCTAAAAATGAGTAGTGGAACCACAACGAACCACACCAATAAGTTGAAGGAAGTTAGCTGCGATACATTATCTTTAAAGTACATCCATACCAATAATAGATAGATGAGGAGAATGACGACTAGAACCACTCGTGCATACGTCATTAGTTTTTTTGTCGTCATCTACCAGACCTCATTTTTCAACACTCTCGTATTATTAATTATTTGTGAACACGGCTATTCAATCAGCCGCTATTTTATGATATTTAAAGCCATCAAGCTACTTAAGTTCGTTACTATTGTTAGTAGGTACTAGTAACAGATATCTTAGGACTACAATCACAAATTTGAATAACGAGTGTACATAGTCGGTTAAGATGAATAATGTGATGTTAAACATTCACTACAATTAAGTTTGGTTTCAGCTAAAATTTCTGGAAGATTTTCTATATAATAGTAAGCCTTTGATTAATAGACTCTTTAGTCTCATACTTCTTTATGATCTATCTATTAGCTGCCTTTTTTATCATGCTCTCGATACTGATTATTATCATGCTTTTTGATCGGCAGCTACTGGCGCGCCTCTTTGCTTATACAACTCTGGTATCTCATCGACTACCCAAGGTAGATATAAAAAAGTCTATACCCAAAAAAAGAGAATCACTTAAACGCCGGCTCGATACGACGTCTATTGCTATTCCTGTAGTGCCTATGCTTTCACTGTTTGCGATTATCGCCACTTTGGGTATGTGCTATTTTTTGATCACTCATAACTCTCTTGCGGTCTACCACGCACAAATTACACCTGTTAGCACGGCAAGCTCGCAAATTAATCAGTTATTAGTAGGGGAGCGCTTAAGTCCGCCGCCTGCACCACCAGAGGAATTATTCGCAGAACTTGAAGCTGAAATTGCAAGTTATCAAGCCTCACAGATGGATGAAGGCTATTGGCCAGATGCCCCGAACAATCCAGTTACAACGACTAGACCACTGATGTTACCTGAGCCTGACTTGTCTGATCTCAATACACAAGATACGGCTACAGGTTATTCTGGAGATGTACTGGCATCGCATATACACAATGATCAAATCAACATAAAAAACGCGGATCGCAACTGGGAAAAAATGAACTCAGAATTTGTGCAACGGCTATTGACAGTATACAAAGTGATGCGCGATCAGTATGGTTATGAGATGGTACTTTTAGAGGGTTATCGTAGTCCAAAACGTCAAGCCCGTTTATTAAATAAGGGCGCACATGTGACTAACGCTGGCGCGTATAAAAGCTATCATCAATTTGGATTGGCAGGGGATAGTGCTTTTATTAGAAATGGCAAGATTGTGATTACTGAAAAGGATCCTTGGGCGATGCAGGGTTATAAGTTATATGGTAAAGTAGCCAAATCTGCTGGACTTGTGTGGGGCGGTGACTGGCGAATGATGGATTTAGGTCATGTAGAACTTCGTAAAAAAGGGGTACTAGGACGACCAGATATGGCTGAAATTTTGACCAGTCAATAGCTAATCCAGTCAATAACTAATAATAATAACCCAAAATTATGGACAACTGTATGAAAATATCTATCACAAAAGTAGCGTTATGCTGCGCTTTGACTACAACCATTTTTGGTTGTAGTAGTGGAGATGAACTTGTAAAACCGGCGTCTACATCTGTTCCTGTGGCTCAAACGCCATCTATCACTGACAAAATAAAAAGCATTATCAATGACGATAGTGCTCCAGTTAATGATGATTTACAGATATTAAAAGATCAGCTAGAGCAGCAGCAACAGCAATTAAAAGCAATGAGCGACGAGCAGCAAGCGCTGCAAGAAGTACTAAAGCGTCAGAGCATCAATCTTGATATATCTGCTAACAAAGAGGCGAACGCAGGTCGCAATCAGCAAGGTACAGCAAGTACTGCGTATATTGCTTTTTTAGAAAATGAGCAACAGTTCACTGAGATTGAAGAGATGGCAACCAAAGAGGTTAGTATTATTCCTCAGCGCCAAAGCAGTCTGAAGCTAAATATCCCACAAGACGCCCAGTTCATCGCTATAAAAGTTGGACTCAGATATACCAAAAAGCGCTCTCAACTACTGATTCCGATTAGTAGTTTAGATTTTGACAAGTCACTAACATTGAATATTGGCGCTTGTGATATCAACATCGAAGACGGTATCTTACCAGAGCTGACGCCTACATTTACGACCAAACTTAAATACTATCAGCAACCTCTGGTTAGCTGCTCTTAGGAGACGATCTTGAGCAAACAAAGAGTACTATGGGGCGAAGGTCTGTTTTTGCGTCCTCAGCATTTTCAAATTCAAGACAGCTATCACAACTCGCAGCGTGCACTGAGTATGATGCTCTCTCACCCGTATGCTTATGGCATTGCAGATGTTCAGATCGACAAGCAGCTGTTAGAGAGCAATCTATTAAGTTTTAACAGTATCTATGGTGTATTACCTGATGGTACTATTTATCAAGCGCCGCGCACAGACGCCTTACCTAAACCTGTCACCCTTGATACCCAAGATAATGGCGACGACGTCTATGTGTTTCTGAGTTTAGAGATCGTACATAGCAGTGGTCATAATATTCAAACTGAGCATAGCGACAATCCAGCTCGCTACATCAAAGATAACATCAATGCTCAAGACTTATATAGCCAAGCGGCCGAAGCGGTCATTGATATCATAAAGCTATCACCCAGCTTGCAACTAAGTCACTCGCCGCAAACGCCTAGTCAAGACACCGTGTCGCTACTGATAGCCAAGCTCTCTCGCACGACTCAAGGCGTGTATCAGGTAGATGAAGATTACATCGCTCCGAGTATTCATATTGAGAGTAATGCGGCGTTGCTAAGCCAAGTGTATCGTTTGATGACGATGATTAATACTAAGTCCAGCGCCTTGTACGATCATCATCGCCAGTCTAATAATGATTTGCTTGAGTTTCGCTCCTCAGATATTGCCTCGTTTTGGTTACTTCATGCCCTAAACACCGCTTACTCGCAGTTAAGCCACCTTTATAATAATCCAAAACTACATCCTGAGAGACTTTATGAGTCACTACTTAACGTCGCCAGCCAACTGGCTACCTTTAGCTCCTTGTATAAAGTTGGCGACTTACCCTCGTATCATCACAACAATACCCATGATTCGTTTGTAAATATCATTATTATCATCCGTGAGCTATTAAATACCGTTATTGCTAGTAACTTTATCTCCATTCCACTACGCCAGAACAAACCTTCTTATTACACAGGTGATTTGAGCAGTGATAAAATTACTCGCAATTCACAATTATACTTGTCTATTAGCTCCTCCGTGGCTATGCATGAACTTATAGATATCGTGCCACGCCGATTCAAAGTAGCAACTCCTGATTCGGTAGAAAAGCGTGTACTATCGGCCCTACCTGGTACCCCTATATCGCATGTGACCCAAGTACCAAGCGCCATACCTGTACGTCCAGGATTTAGTTACTTTACGATTGAGCCTATAGGTGAGCTATATGACGAGATGATCAAATCTGAATCAATCTGTATCTACGTTCCTAACGGTTTCGATGATCTAAAAATCGAGTTGATGGCGATTGTACAGTAGCTAAGGTATACAAAAGTATGGAGTCTCTATATTTTACAGTGCAAAACATAGGGTTCATGAACTATTAAACCTCATTTTTGAGATGACAAGTATTAGGAATAATCATGGCAGGTAATAATTCTACAGGGTCAGCGCCCTCGCTATTAGATTCGGGTGAGGTGGCCTCAAAAGTCTCGACAGAGGGTCTTGATAAGCGCCTAAATAGTCAGTCGTTAGTAGACATTATGTATGACGGCTTTTATTTGGTGTTTTTATTACGTAATCATTATTTTAGTACCGAACCGCGCCAGTTTCGTCAAAAGATCTATAGCTTTTTGGATAAGTTTGAGATTAATGCTCGCAAAAAAGGCTTTATGTCAGAGGATATTCATGAAGCCAAATATGCCTATTGCGCGCTGATAGATGAGACTATCATGACCTCACAAGAGCCTGAGTTTCAAACGCTTAAAGATGCGTGGGAGCTCAATCCGCTACAGCTAGATCTCTTTGGATCACAAGTCGCTGGCAACGAGTTCTTTGAGCGTTTAGATGGTTTGCGTGAGCAAGGCGAGAGACGACTGCCAGCACTTGAGGTCTATCACTATGCGATGCTGCTTGGCTTTCAGGGAAAATACCGCTTGGAAGCCCCAGAAAAGATTCGTTACCTGATATCACGCTTGGGGGATGAGATTGAACATCTACGCGGTAATAAAAATGAGTTCTCGCCATTTTGGGCGATTCCTGATCAAATCAAGCACACATTGACCAACGAGACACCGTTGTGGGTTATTTTAGCAGTCATGGCAGTATTATTGACGGCGATATTCACCACTATGTGGTATTTGACGAATAGCTTTACGGACAATCAGCTGTCCGCTTACGATACTATTATTCAAGAGAACAAAGAGCAGGCGCATATTTCTATATTTTTGCCTTAGAAGAATAAGGATTTTAGTTTATTCACTTGTAGTTAAATAGACGAATATATTTTCGATAAGTGTAAATCAAGCTAATGACTGATAGAAAGAATAGTTAAACTGCTTTTTGAAAAAATTTCTAAAATTTTACTCTTCATCTATGAATGGAAATGGAAAATATTGCTCGCATTCTTTTTCGTAACAGCCAAAGTTGTACATGAGACCATCTTCGCATTTTACGTGACCGTAAGCACCAGCATTCAATGTCACTTTGCAAGTATTGTCGTTCACTTTAATACCATTAAATTAGACCTCTTGCAAAAGTAGTTGTAAGACACAACGTATATTATTGAACGCTACTTACTTAATAGATATGCCAAACAT
>CANLXO010000022.1 GCA_947495055.1 uncultured Psychrobacter sp.
CGCTATGATCTTAGAATGAAGCTGTTTGCTGGTATCATTAATTCCGAGCTTAACCTATGACTTTTGCAAGAGGTCTAATACGTCTAGTTGTAGTGCAACATTATTTTGCTGCGCATAAACTCTATTGAGCCAGTGTAGACGCTCTGTCTCTGGGACATGATGACTATCTTGCCAGTCTTTGGTCAAATAACGTAAAGCAGTATGGTAAGCGTCTCGCTCAAGCATAAACGTGATAAATATTTTAAACTCATATAACGAAAACACTCTATGAGTATTTAAATACAAGTACATCTCTTCGAACACGTCGATATCGCCTAGTGCCCACGCTAGATCTGTAAGTGCAGTCTCAAGATATTTTTTGTGGATACTATTAGCGTTGTTTTGCTCATCAAAACTAGGCTTGGAACCATTAAAAAAATCACTAAAAGCATCGTTAAGTAGCGTCTGATAATCGTATTTGTAATCCTCAATCAGGCCTTGTATCTCTATTGATGTAAACAGCTGATCTACGCCTCGCAGGATATGGTCTTTAGTGCCATAGTCATTATCACAAGCTATAGACTTTACTTTTTCCATCCACGCATGGCGGACGATATCTTGCTCATCTATGCCAGCAGCCTGCAATTCTTGCTCGTAACATTTAGTCGCTACTTGTAGCCATAACGAGGTCAGATTCTGGTAAATATCACCGACATCACCGTTTGAGTCATCAATCCGCTCAAAGGTAGATTCTGTAGAATCAATAAATAGCTCAAGCAGCTCTAAACACGCTTGCGCTTGCTCAGGATATAGACTCATAACGTCATCTATGAGGTAATGTAGCTCAGTCACAAAATTGCTATACTCCCAAAAGTTTAACGATTTTCGGCGGCGTCTGAGTCCTTTTAAGGTAGAAGTTAGCTTTTTAATCAGTTTAGGTTTGTCTGATTGTAGTAATAGACGCTCAATCTTTTTATCAAGCAGCTTGTCCATACCTTGCACATCAGCCACAAAATTAATCAAAGTCGCCTTAGGCAGCTTTGATAGACACGCCTTTTGCTGATCATCTAACATAGATAGTCCTTAAGCTATTTTTAAATTATCACCTAAAATGATAAAACAATATCTCACTATTAAATGGGTTTCACATGAAACAAAAAAGCCACCTTGCAAGCAAGATGACTTTGATTATTAAATAAAAGTAAACATTACACTAGATATCAAGATTAGAGACGGTCAACGCATTCTCTTCAATAAAGGCGCGGCGCGGCTCAACATCATCACCCATAAGACAGGTAAACATATGATCTGCAGCAATGGCATCCTCAATAGTCACACGTAGCATACGGCGATTTTCTGGATCCATCGTCGTATCCCAGAGTTGATCGGCATTCATCTCACCCAGACCTTTATAACGCTGAATCGCAAGGCCACGGCGCGCGTCTAACATCATCTGCTGCCATAGATAGTCAAAGTCGCGGACTGGAATGTCTTTGGTCGTGCCAGCAGTATTCTCACGGCGGATAAACGCACTGTCATCTAGTAGCGTATTCCATTCGCTCGATAAACGCAGCAGCCGAGTATACTCACCTGAATTGATAAAGCTGGCATCAAGCAAGTAATGATGGGCTAATTGATGGACGTAAATGGTGACACGTGGTAGCCACTGCGCTTTGGTCGATAGCATCTCGCTATTAGACGCTGTCTGTATTTGGGCATCGGTGTCATCAGCCAATAGTTCAGGTTGCGGCTTCATGCCTAATAAATCAGCAGCAGCAGCATCCATCTCGCTTGCGTCCGTTTTTGGCGCGTGAATATTGACCAGTTCGATCTCAGGATTTAAATCACTACCAAAGTGATCAAGCTGAGTCTGTAATGATGTACGCCACTCCTCCATGGACGCCTTATCATAAGTCATATCTGTGCTCAGCTTCGGCGTGTGCGTCAATGCATCAAGTAGCACCGCAGGATAACGAATCTGCAAACGCGCTTTTATTAGCTGCGTTTGGTTATAATCGTTCAATAAAGTCTCAAGCGCTTGACCAGTAATCGCAGGCGCATCTTCGCTTACATGCAGCTTAGTATTATCTATGGTTGAAGATAATAGATAGGCTTTGAGTGCTTCATCGTCTTTTAAGTACAGCTCTTGGCGACCCTTCTTGACTTTGTATAGTGGCGGCTGAGCGATATAAATATAGCCGCGCTCAATAAGCTCAGGTGTTTGGCGGAAAAAGAAAGTCAACAGTAGCGTACGAATGTGCGAACCATCAACGTCCGCATCAGTCATGATGATGATTTTGTGATAGCGGACTTTGTCAGGATTATACTCATCAGGACCGATACCGCAGCCAAGCGCAGTAATGAGCGTACCGACCTCAGCTGAGGACAGCATCTTATCAAAACGCGCGCGCTCGACGTTTAGGATTTTACCTTTTAGCGGTAAGATTGCCTGCGTTTTGCGGCTACGACCTTGTTTGGCTGAACCGCCAGCAGAGTCACCCTCCACTATGTATAGCTCAGATAACGCGGGGTCTTTTTCTTGGCAATCAGCCAATTTTCCTGGCAGACCTGCAATGTCTAAAGTGGTCTTGCGGCGCGTCATCTCACGGGCTTTACGAGCGGCGTCACGAGCACGCGCGGCATCGATAATTTTGCCTGCAATTGCTTTAGCTGCGCTCGGATTCTCTAATAAAAAGTCATTAAACTTATCATGCATCGCCGATTCGACCGCAGATTTGACTTCGCTAGATACCAGCTTGTCTTTGGTCTGACTTGAGAACTTAGGATCGGGTACTTTGACAGAGACGATAGCGGTCAAGCCTTCACGCGCATCATCACCTGTCGCCGTGACTTTTTCTTTTTTAAACAGATTCTCACGATCCATATAAGTATTTAGTACGCGAGTCAGTGCCGAGCGAAAGCCTGATAGATGCGTACCACCGTCGCGCTGCGGAATATTATTGGTAAAGCATAATACCTTTTCATTATAAGTATCGGTCCACTGCAACGCCACTTCTACACCGATGCCGTCATCTTGGTCGCTGTTAAAATGGAAAATATCATTGATGCCGTCTTTGCCAGCATTGATGTAGCTTACGAACTCAGACAAGCCGCCTTTGTGCTCAAATTCATGACGTTTATCGATACGCTCATCTGTCAGGACAATACGTACGCCTGAGTTTAAAAATGATAGCTCACGCAAACGTTTTGCTAAAATATCGTACTCAAAGATCGTACCTGTGAACACATCAGTACTTGGATAAAAACGGATTTGCGTCCCTGTTCTATCGGTCGCCTCCATCTGCTGGATATCGCTATCAGGCACGCCATCGGTATAAGTCTGCTGGTAATGAAAACCCTCACGCCAGATGTTCATCTCAAGCTTTTTGGACAGCGCATTGACCACAGAGACGCCAACACCGTGCAAGCCGCCTGAGACTTTATAACTATTATCATCGAACTTACCACCAGCGTGCAGTACTGTCATGATGACTTGCGCCGCTGATACGCCTTCCTCCGGATGGATATCCACAGGAACGCCGCGACCATTGTCCATGACGCTCACCGACTCATCTTCGTGAATGACAATATCAATCTGATCACAGTGACCAGCTAAGGCCTCATCAATTGAGTTATCAACGACCTCAAAGACCATATGATGAAGACCGGTGCCATCATCCGTATCACCGATATACATCCCAGGGCGCACGCGTACCGCTTCAAGACCACGCAATACGCGGATGTCTTTAGAGCTATAATCTGAAGGCAATCCTTCAGGGGTAATGGTTTCAACGATGCTATCTGTTTGTAATTCTGCTGACATCAGTTGCTCGTTATCGATAGGTAATGACTCACTCATGTGCATTCCTTAGTCTAGCCATAATCAGTTGCTTATCATAAGCACGCGTCTGTAGTGAGGCGAGCATAATGTTATCTTGGACTCAAATAGTTGAACTTGATGTGATAAAAACTAAAACAATCTCAGCGCTTATCAGCACTCATTACTTGTAGATTTATATAAATATAAAACCTTTAATAATCAGTTGCTTGAATAGATGTAGAGGCTTGAAATCGCTCGTTTTTTACCTTAAGATAATTTGCTGAATATAGGACAAAAATAAAGCCCTATTTTAGCATTTTTTTGCTCGTAAGTCACTGTTTACTGGCATATTCTAGCAATAGGATCACTATCTCATTCAGTAGCCAAAAGGACGCCTTGTTTCATGTGAAACACTGTAGAATATGGCCAATAACGATTGACGAGTGCAATGACATCTTCGGTCAAACTGGTCATAAAGACCTGACACGGAAGCTTTGCTAGTGTTGACAATAAAATATCAAGCGCCCTACCATCTAGCTCTGCGGTAATATCATCTAAGAGTACAACTGGGGTTATAGATAGATCTGATCTAGAACCAATATCCTTTATGCTGACATCATCTGACTTCTCTTGATCAGCAAACTGCGTACTCAGTACTTGTTTATTAAGCAGTAAAGGCAACTGTGATAAGCGTAAAGCGGTAATCAGTAGCTTTTTCTCGCCGCGAGATAAGACGTTAGCGGCCTGCTCTTTTAAGGTTGGTAGTTTTATCGCATTATCAGTTACTGGTTTAGACTTGTCATCATTTGAGCGCCAATGCACATGTATATCGGCGCGGTGGCTGCCGATACGAGTATAACCCAGTTGCAAATCCTGACTTAAACGCTCATTGAGCTGCTCATCAAGAGGTTTTGTAGCGTCAAAGCCTGCATTGTAGCTTAAACTCAGCTGATCTGCGTAAGACGGCAATAGCTGTGCGATACTTTGCGCAAAAAAGGGTCGCCAAGCATCAAATACTTGCTCGCGGTAGTGATGGATAAGCGCTGCATGATTGGCAAGACCTTTATCCCAAGACTTTAACTCGTTGAGTTGTGTTTGACTTAAGCTACTGCTTTGTTTGAGCAAACTGTTACGCTGCTTAAGCAAGCGCTGATAGGAGACCCACTGCGAATGAAAGCCTGGTTTCATGTGAAACACGAGCCAGTCGAGCAATTGACGCCGACTAGCACTGCCCTGCTCTAACATATCCATAGTAGAGGGATCAATTAGTAGCGTTGGTAGCTGCTCAGTCAGAGCGCTTTGCGTATAAACAGTGTTTTGGTTCAAACGTAATATGGTAGTTGCATCGAGCTGTTTTTGAATAGCAATAGTACGATCTGCCGACAGAGTGGCATGTACCGTCGTTGCAGGCTGATAATGTTGAATATAGCGTTTAGGCTGATGATGACGAAAGCTTTTGCCACGGGATAACAAGAATATCGCCTCAAGTAGAGACGTCTTCCCACTACCATTAGCACCAATAATGATGTTGCAAGCTGAGGCTTTGAGACTTAGGTTATCAAGGTTGCGTAAATGCGAGACTTGTAGACGTTCAATCATATAACTACCTAATAATATCTATAGATCATCGCATCGTAGTGCACCTTAGAGCGTGAAGCACTATATACGCATAGGCATGATGACGTATTGATGAAACTCATCACCCAATTGGTTGACTAGTACTGAGGCATTAGATTGGCTCATATGCATTTGCAAATCTCCTTGGATCACTCCAAGAACGTCTTGCAAGTAAGCGGCATTGAATGATAGCTCCATCGGCTCGCCACTATATTTAGCTTGTAGCATCTCGACAGCTTCGTCCTGCTCGGCATTGTTAGCACGAACCTCAACCATACCGTCGCTGGCAAAGTTAAACACGACGCCGCGCGATTTTTCATTACTCAAAATAGCAACGCGGCGTAATACATCCATCATTTTTTCTTGATTAAATAGTGCAAGCTTATCTGTATTACTTGGCATAACGCGGCGATAGTCAGGGAATTTGCCATCGATAAGGCGCGCAGTAAAAGTGACCATCAAGTCCGTGCTCACCTGCCCTGTACTATCAACGTTACCAAACGGCAAGCTGACTTGCAAAAACTCTCGGCCAAAGCTAAGCGTTACTGCATTATCTTGCTCACCGAGCATTTTATCAAGCTCAGAGGCCAAACGCTCAAGCTCAATAACGGCCTTGCGCGGCAAAATAGCTTGCATATTCAACTCTTGACTGACATCAACCACGCTGCGAGCCAAAGCCAGTCTATGGCCATCAGTCGCAACAGTCGTGAGCTGCTGCTCTGCAACATCAAACAGCATACCCGTTAGGTAATAGCGCACATCTTGAATCGCCATCGCAAATTGTGTTTTGTGAATTAAGTCCAATAGATGGCTACGGCTGATATTTAGAGGCGTGATACTTTCAGGATTGCCCAAGCTTGGATAGTCTTCGCTTGGCAGCGTTCCTAAGGTAAATCGGCTCTTACCACTGGTTAATAGGCAGCGCTCATTGGCTTGCGTTGCTAGATTGACTTGCGCTTGCGCTGGTAGCGATTTACAAATATCTTTTAGTTTGGTAGCAGGTAGTGTCGTTGCACCCGCTTCGATACAAGCGCCTGCTGGCAGCTTTAGAGTCGATGTCAATTCTACCTCTAAATCAGAAGCCGTTAAGATCAGTTCAGACTCGGATAATTGAAGCTTAATATTACCCAAGATAACCATATTATGGCGCTTGTCAGCAGCTTTGGCGATCAGGTTAATGGCTTTTAGTAACGACTCTCGATTAATCGATAATTGCATGCTTAATTACTCTTATTTAAAGGGCTTTTTGGTTTATTATAAACCATTATTGTAGGCGACAACATAGCCGTAATACTAAGCTTTAAGCGGCTTGTAGCATCATAGATAACGACTTGTAGTCTTTGTCAAAAGCAGGATCCATTGAGCGCAGTTGAGCGACTTTGTCACAGGCGTGCATTACAGTAGTATGATCACGTCCGCCAAATGACTGACCAATATCAGGATAGCTATCACCAGTGAGCTCGCGAGCTAAAGACATTGCAATCTGGCGTGGTCTGGCAATACTTCGGGTGCGTTTGCGTCCCATCAGATCCTTTACGCTAATATTGTAATACTCAGCGACCACTTTGCGTATGTTATCCATATTTACCGCTTGCACACGCATCGCGATAATGTCTTTTAGCGCATACTGTACCATCTCAAGCGTAATTGGTGCACCTGTCAGATTGGCATTGGCAAAAACTTGATTTAGAGCACCTTCTAGACGCCTGACGTTCGACACCACATTTTGTGCGATAAACAATGCACAGTCCTTAGGTAATACCATGCCAAAGGAGGCGGCCTTTTTTTGTAGTATCTGCACCCTAGTATCAATCTCAGGGGGATCAACTGCAACTGTCAAACCCCAAGCAAATCGTGAACGAAAACGTTCATCAAATTCAGTCATTTGCGAAGGGTGACGATCTGAGGCCAGAATCAGCTGCTTATCACCACTGGTGAAGTCAGCAAATAAAGTCAAAAACTCATCACTGCTTTTAGTCTTTCCAGCCAAAACATGAATATCATCTACAATAAGTAGGTCTACTTTTTTTATTTTCTTCTTAAAATCTTCTATTTTATTATTTCTTAATGAATAAACTAATTGGTTAATAAATTTTTCAGAAGTAAAATAATAAAAACTTCTATTGTTTTTTATAAAACGATGCGCAACAGAATGCATTAAATGCGTTTTTCCCAATCCTGAAGGTCCATATATAAATAAAGGATTGTGCCTATTTTTTGATTGACGTTTACTTAGCTCATAACAGGCTTTGTAAGCTAGGTTATTAGACTTGCCTGTAACAAAGCTGTCAAAGGTAAAATCAGGATTTAGATAACTCAAAGACTTAGTATCAGCAGACTCCATAAGCTGAGCATGTTGCTGCAAGCCTGTATCGTAACTCAATAACTCATTATTCTCACTATGGGTAGTAACTTTTGAGTTTGTCTGGAGTAGGGTAGAGGCGTCACTTGTGACTTGAGAGGCATTATTTTCATCACTATAAGACCCGTCATTGTGACCTGTATTGTCGACTCGAACGACGACTTCATCAATACTACCTTGACTATGTTTGGCAACCAGCTGCTGGATATCTTGTAGATGATTCTTTTTAATATAAGAGACAAAGTAATCATTAGGCGCGCGAATGACCAACGTTTTTGATTCTTGATGTGCTGACAAAGGTCTTAGCCACATCGTAAAAACGTTGTCTTTGACGTGATAACGTAAGTCGTCTAAGCACTTATCCCAAATGGTTGCAGTCTCTATCATAAAGAAATTTAACCTTTTATCTTAAAATATGACGCACTTTGTGTCATTTGTGAATAATTTAGAAACTTGCTTAGCAGCACCCTTTGACCATTTAAGGTAGAACAAAGCCAGGATAAGTTCTCTATTTTGTAGGCTGCTAATTTAACATAAACTGCCTGTGGATAACATCTTGTTTTTTGTGGATAAGGCTGTGGATAGTTTTGTGGATAAGTTAAAAGGCAGAGTTATCCATATTTCGCCCACAGGTTATCCACAGGGTTACCCCTAGTCTAGTAGTTTGATAGTAAAGAACTAATTAGACTTACCCACAGATATTAGGGTCTCCAATAACAACAATACTTATATATATTAATTATTAATTATTATGGAAAACAGCATTTGCTGTGGATAACTTTTGAATACCGGTCAAATATTCGTCTAGACTTAACTAGTAACCAAGCGGCACAGATCATAAAAAAAGATCACCTATCTGATGAGATAACGGATGCTTAGAAATTTAATAAACTAGTTCGTTGACCCAGTTGTTGCTAAGTGGTATAATCCTTCGCTATTACGAATTTAGTCCATTATTTTGATAGGTGAGTTATGAAACGTACATTCCAACCCAGTGTGATCAAGCGTAAACGTACTCACGGTTTCCGTGCTCGTATGGCAACTAAAAAGGGCCGTCAGGTTCTAGCACGTCGCCGCGCTAAAGGACGTCATCGTCTTACTGTATAATGAGCACATTGCAAGAATCGTGGGTCAAGGTGCTGGTTGAATATCTAGTATGATAATAAGATAAACTATAGTTGCCATTGATTCATATATTAAAAGCGCCCATATAGGCGCTTTTTTTGTCTTTACGATTTATACTATTACTTTCTGTAACATCAGAAGCTCTCAATTTAGGCTGTACTATGTCCAACACTGTCTTAGCAGTACCTACTACCCGTTTCACTAAAGAGCAGCGCCTACTGACGCCTAGTGACTTCAAATCGGTGTTTGATGCTCCTACTCGTAAGCTTCACCAAAGTCACTTGATGGCATTTGTACGTGATAATACTTGTCAGCGGCCACGAGTAGGTATGGCTATTACCAAGCGCAAAGTACCTACTGCAGTCGCTAGAAATTTAATCAAACGTCAAATACGTGAGCAGTTTCGATTAAAGTCTCATATATTAGAAAATAAAGACATAGTTTTTATTGTTAAAAAACCTGTAAAATATATAGAAAAAAAAGAGATAAGGGATCAGATAAAATATATATTTAAAAAAATAGAAAATAAATAAAATGACTAACTTTATAAAAAATATTAATTATTTTTTTTATTTATTATTCAGTAGTATTATCATTTTTTATCAAAAAATAATAAGTCCAGTATTACCTGCGCGCTGTCGCTATTATCCTACTTGTTCAGAATATGGCAAACAGGCCTTGGCATGGCATGGCGTTTGGTCAGGTATTTGGCTATTGTTGAAGCGCTTAGGTCGTTGTCATCCACTAGGTGGTCATGGCATTGATTTTGTACCTCTGCCGCTATCTTCTTATCAATATCAATATGTAGATACGTCTTGGATAAAAGTTCACTCAATCATTTATTCAGACTATACAAGTTATGCTGCTCGTCTGAATTATCTAATGAGAGGATGATGAGGCTGTCTATAATTGAATGCTGTGGATAAGTTCTATAGTTATCCACAGCAAGTTATCCACACTTAGACCTAGCTTTTCCACAGAAAGACAAAGTTATCCTCAGGTTATCTACATTAGACCTCTTGCAAAAGTAGTTGTAAGACACAACGTATATTATTGAACGCTACTTACTTAATAGATATGCCAAAC
>CANLXO010000023.1 GCA_947495055.1 uncultured Psychrobacter sp.
GTGGTTTGATTATTATCGTCAGGCTGCGTAATCAAAATCTCCCAAGTTTATATATACGGGATTGACGGCAGGGGTCAAAGCTACTTACTTGAGCTATTTGCTTCAGTTATTAGGCTTGGCTACTTACTCAACTTCAATATTCTAAAGGCGCCCTGAATAACTAAAGCAAATACGATGCTACCAATAATCAAATCAGGCGTACTAGAGTGTAACCAATTAACCAAAATCCCTGCAACAATTACCCCTAAATTGATAATCACATCGTTTGAAGTGAAAATCATACTGGCTTGCATATGGGCTTCTTCTCCTTCTTTGCTTTTCGATTTTTGTAGTAAATAGAGGCAAATCAAGTTTGCAATTAGCGCAAGAATCGATATGACTATCATGGTAGAAAAGTCAGGTAACTGCTCATTGCCAAAGAAACGTCTTAGTACTTCTAAAAAACCAAGAATCGCTAGCGTAATTTGAAAATATCCGGCAATTCTAGCAATCCGTTTTTTCTTAATGACCGTTCCACCGACCGCAAATAAGCTAATTCCGTACACCAAGCTATCTGCTAACATATCTAAGCTGTCGGCGACCAACCCCATCGAACGAGAAATCAGTCCCGTGCTCATTTCAATAATAAAGAAAGCAAAGTTAATGACCAGCACTATCCATAGTAGCTTTCTTTGCTCAGCATCTTTTTTGTGACTAGAGTCAGCATCAATTTTAAAATTATTGTTGGGATCAGAGGGGTCAATGGTTTCGGTCGAGAGTAGGGTGTCTCCTAATTTTAGGTCATGAATAGCAGTCTCTATCCCTTCTATATTGTCATGATGAAACACAGTTAATTGACGGTTAGGAATGTCGAACTCAAGATGTTCAATATTCGAGTGGCCCTCTAATTTCATTCGGATTAGGTTTTCCTCCGAAGGGCAGTCCATCTTCGATATTTTAAAAGTTGTTTTATTCATAGTTACATTTATATCCGGGTGGTGGTTCAAAAAGTAGGCTGGAAAAAAACAGGCTGAGAAATTGATAAATAGTGAAATGCAAATGACACTATACATCAAATGCCCAGCCTGTCTAAGTGACAATATAAAGAAAAATGGTTTCAAAAGCTATACCCCAAGGGAACCAGCTATTTCACCACTCAAACGTATTAACAGACCACTTAAAACAGACTGCTATAATGGAACCACTTATAACAGAGTTCTATATTAGATATGGTTTTTGGTATTACGCAATATAATTCCAGTAGTTAATTTTTCATCTTAAACACATCAATATAAAGACTCTTAAACCAAACCCTTATAAAGAAAATAGCACCCCACCACGAATAACAAAACCGAAAAGCACTTTTTCAAAATCTCTGGCGATAAGATATGCGCGACCTTTGCGCCAACCTTTGCGGTAAAAAAGCTCATACTTGCAATACCTAAGAATGCATAAATATGCACAAAGCCAATGGTATTAGGCACATCGACCTGCTGTTGCATCCCAAAGAACATAAAGCCGAGCGCGCCAGCGATAGCAATCGGCAGACCACAGGCAGCTGAGGTGCCCACCGCTTTTTGCATGACCACATTATAGCGAGTGAGATAAGGCACCGTTAAGCTACCGCCGCCAATACCAAAGATGGCAGACGCGATACCGATGACGCCGCCTGCCGCGAGTTGCTTAGGTTTTGACGGTAGCTCAGTCTGAGCATATTCAAGCCCACCAATATTATCAGTCTGACTAGCGACCTTCTTTTTGACCCCGAAAAACATCTTATAGGCGACCCACAGCAAAAACACCCCAACGATAAGCTGCAAGTACAACCCTGAGATTTGTCCCGCTATCCCAGCGCCAAAGAAACAGCCTAGCGCTAACCCTGGTGCTAAGTTTTTGAACACCGGCCACATCACCGCGCCTTTTTTATTGTGCGCCATCAGCGAGCTGATTGAGGTGACGATAATAGTGGCTAGTGACGTGCCGAGCGCAAGATGCATAATGTTGTCAGGACTATAACCCATTTGCGTAAAGACGATAAACAGTAGCGGTACGATGATCGTGCCACCGCCCACACCAAACAGCCCTGCCGCAAATCCTGCTAGCGCGCCGATAATTAAAAAGATAATAAGTTCCACGGTATAGTTGCTTCTGTATTGAATAAGTTAAACGAGTGAAAGGTAATCTCACTGATTGACGATGAGTTTGCGCGCAAATTTAAGTAATGTCTACCTGACCAACTCGAGAATACGCACGGTTAAAATAAACCAAACTCTCGTGTTGCCCGTCTTGCGCTTTAGCATGCTTGATACCGACAACTTGGCACATAAATACACTGTGGCTGCCCACTTGCTGAATGTCGTCAATCACGCAATCGAAGCTCACGAGCGCATCTTCTAGCACAGGTGCGCCTGTGACCCGCTCAGTCCATTGACCATATTCAAATCGCTCGCTTGAACCCAATTTAGAAGCAAAGGCGTTGGATATAGACTCATGCTGTGCGCCCAATACATTGACGCTCAATATTTTATTATCCGCAAAGTGCGCATGCGAGCGCGCCGCCTGATTCATGCAAACAAGCAGCGTTGGCGGCGTATCGGTGACGCTACACACCGCAGACGCCGTAAACCCATGAATGCCCGATTCGCCTTTGGTCGTGACCACATTCACAGCAGTTGTGAGCAAAGACATGGCATCTCTAAAGTCAGTGGCTTCAATCATAATTTAGTCTCAAGTTTATCAGCGCTTTTTTATCAAATGCGCTTAGCTGTAGGCTAGTTTTTTAACCGAGCTCAATCCAGCTCAATCCAGCATTGTAACTTTGTAATGTATAAAAGCTGAATTAAAAGCCCAGCCTACACGGATATAATTATACTTGTAACTGAGGCCATGCATGCAGGTAAACAAGCTAGCACTTGTTAAGAAATGCTAAGCGCTTAGCTCATTACGCACGATTGCCGCGCCTGCGCTCAGCGCTGCTAGCTTGCCTCGCGCCACCTCACGAGACAATGGCGCCATACCGCAGTTGGTCGACGGATAGAGCTTATCGGCGTCGACGAATTGGAGGACTTTACGTAGGGTATCAGCGACTTGTTCAGGAGTTTCGATATCATTGGTGGCGACATCAATAGCACCGACCATCACCTTTTTACCGCGTATCAGCTCGATTAAATCCATCGGCACATGTGAATTTTGACATTCAAGCGAGACGATATCGATCGATGACTGTTGCAGCTTAGGGAACGCTTGCTCATATTGACGCCATTCTGAACCCAGTGTCTTCTTCCAGTCGTTATTGGCTTTGATACCATAGCCATAGCAGATATGTACTGCCGTTTCACACTTGAGGCCCTCGATAGCGCGCTCAAGCGTCGCAATACCCCAGTCATTGACATCATCAAAGAACACGTTAAAAGCCGGCTCATCGAACTGAATAATATCGACGCCAGCCGCTTCTAATTCGCGCGCCTCGGCGTTGAGAATGGTGGCAAACTCCCAAGCTAGTTTTTCACGGCTTTTGTAATGGCTATCATACAGCGTATCTATCATGGTCATTGGACCTGGCAGCGCCCATTTGATCGGCTGATCGGTTTGCGCGCGCAAGAACTTAGCATCGTCAACGAAAACGGCTTTGGGTCGACTTACCGCGTCCACCACTGTCGGTACACTCGCCTCATAGCGGTCACGAATTTTGACCGTTTTACGATTCTCAAAATCGACGCCGTCGAGATGCTCAATAAAGGTCGTCACAAAATGCTGACGGGTCTGCTCGCCATCACTAACGATATCGATGCCAGCGTGACTTTGCTCTTGCAAAGTTAGACGTAGTGCATCCTGTTTGGCTTCAATGAGCTGATTCCCTTCTAGCGCCCAAGGTGACCAGATTTTCTCAGGTTCGGCTAGCCAAGAGGGTTTTGGCAAACTGCCTGCGGTTGAGGTTGGTAATAGTATTGTCATAATATTCACTGTCTCTATTCTGTTATTTTAATCATTAGGCGTAGGGTGCTTTTTAAGCACCACTCACCTAAGCCGCGCGTTTTTTCACGCTATCATTGTCCAGCACAAAGCTTGCCGCCCACTCATCAAGGATAGTTTGATACGGTTTGATAAAGTCATCTTCTGTAAATTTGCCTTGCGTCACTGCCATTTGGCCACGCTCCGCGCGGTCATAGACAATCTGCGTTAGCGAATAATCTTGGTACTTGAGGCTTGGCTGATACACCTGCCCCGCTCTTGAATTGGCATTATAAATCTCAGGTCGATAGATCTTTTGAAAGGTCTCCATCGTGCTAATGGCGCTAATCAGCTCAAGATCACTGTAGTCGCTGAGCAAATCTCCTTCGAAATAGAACGCTAAAGGCGCGACGCTACCTGCTGGCATAAAGTAGCGCACCGTGAGGCCCATTTTATAAAAGTACTCATCGGTCAGTGATCCTTTGTTTAAAGAGGAGCCATCTTGTCTGTATTCAATCCCTAACACTGGATGCTGATTGCCTGTACGCTGATATATTTTGCTGCTTGAGACACTTAGGCAAATCACAGGCTGCTTGTTAAACTCTGCTTGGTAAGCCTCTGAGCGTAGTAAATGCTGAAACAGTTTGCCATGGAGCACGCCAAAATCATTTGGCGGCGGCGCATCTGGATGGTTTGCAAAGTGCTCTGGTAACACAATACTAAAATCATAATCGCGCACGTAGGATGAGAAGCTATTGCCAATCATACCGTCGATACGCTCATTGGTCTTGTGATCAACGATGGTCGTTTTTAGCGTTTCGATAACGGGGAAGCTATCACCATTGCCTACGATATCTAAGTCAGCTGAGATAATATCAACCTCTAGCGAGTAACGGTCGGCTGACGGGTTATCCCAATGCGCAAGATCGTTAAAGCGATTGTTAATCATCGCCAGCGTTTTGCGTAAGTTGTCTTGACGGCTCTCGCCGCGTGCCAAATTGGCAAAGTTCGTGGTCAGCCGCGTACTGTCTGCGGGCTGATAATTTTCATCGAAGCGAATGCTGGATATGGTATAGGTAAATGGCTGTGTCATGATATTCCCCTACTGCGCTGTCTTTAGTAGCACTTGATATTGTATGGGATAGATCATACCTAAACTGTGACATGAATAAAAACGATAGTATTTTAGGATAAGATGAATTTAATTCAGGTTACTGATATGCGTTGAATTTATAGCAGCAAACATAAACGGTAATAATATTTCAAAAGCTACTCTAAAATATTGTTAATAAAAAGGGCTATGATTATGAATAGAAAATTTATTCCGATAATGACCATTACCATAAAAAACCCCGCTACTAAATTCATAGTAGCGGGGTTTTGTTTTTAGCATTGACCGTTATTGTACTTACAATAGCGACTTATGCGCCAAATACTTTCATGCGCTCATCTAATGGCTTGAATTCTTTTTCGCCGGCTGGCTGCTCAATAGCACCAAACACAAGCTGCGCATTCAATTCCCAGTCTTCAGCGATGTTCCACGCCTGTGCGACTCTTTGGTCGATCACAGGATTGTAATGCTGTAAATTAGCACCGATATCGATAGCTGCTAACGCCGTCCAGATCGCATACTGGTGCATAGCATTGGTTTGATGAGCCCAAATAGGAAACTTATCCGCGTACAAAGGCGCAGCTTCTTGCATGCCTCTCACGACGCCTTTATCTTCAAAGAATAAAACCGTACCCGCGCCTGCTTTGAAGCCTGCGATTTTATCTTTAGTACCTTTAAACTGCTCTTCGTCGTTAACGATGACTCTTAGCGTCTCTTCGGTAATGTCCCATAATTTGTCATGGTCTTCGCCAAATAGCACCACCAATCGCGTCGATTGCGAGTTAAACGATGAGGGCACATGCAATAGTGCGTGCTCAACCAGTTTGACGATATCACTATTGGATACGGGTAGAGTAGCGCCTAGACCGTAGATAGAACGACGTTTTTCCATAAGATGTTGTAGATCTTTTAGGTTTGACATAAAGTGTCTCCAAAATATAGGTGAATAAAAAGTATGCTTAAGTAGTGGCTCAACCATACGATATAAAATCTTGCTTATTATAAAAGAAAGCCACGATTATTCGTATTCTCTTTTTGTAAGATAACTTAACAATAACTATTACTGTAAAGACAAGCTAATCAATAAATTTGTCTCGCCTTATTTATTACCTTGCTAAAGCAATTCGTTGATTGCCTTTAACTAGCCTTTGCTATTAGCCTTGAAAACCTTCTGGCAATTCTGGTGCGGATAGACGCTTCATATCTGAGTCAACATTACCAAAACGCTCGTGACCGTTGTTCCAGTCTTTGATGGCAAGCTCAATCTCTTCTTTATTGTCTGCGACAAAGTTCCACCACAGCAGGACTTGGTTATTGAGTGGCTCACCACCGATGAACATCACTCGCGTGCCTTTTTTGGCGACCAGCTTGATGCTCTCGTTATTGGCAACATCATGATCGTGAAAACGCAATAATTGATCTTGCGGGCAGAGGTTGCCCTCAGACTCAATCTCGCCTTCATTGACTAAGATACCGTACTCAAATCCTGGCTCTAGCGTTAGCGTGACTTCGCCGTCCTCGACCCAGTACACATCGATACCGATTAGCTTTGAGTACTGAATCGTTGGCGCTTGATACCGCTCACCCGTTACTGACGTGTAGCTGCCAGTGGTCAAAATCATCTCGACGCTGTCTTCTGTCCACGTTGGCAGTTCTGGATAATGATGAAAACCTGGCTCAATCTCTTGATTCGTCGGTAGGGCGACCCATAGCTGTACCATGCTTAGCGCACGCGACGCGTCAGGCGAGCCACCCGTATCAGGGAACACGCTTTGTTCGGTATGGCTAATGCCGCGAGTAGGCCCTGTACCTGCGGTCATAACGTTGACTTGGTTTTTGGTAATGACTTGCTCGTTACCCAAGCTGTCTTTGTGCAAGACTTCGCCATCTAACATCCAGCTAAAAGTCTGAAGGTTGATATGCGGGTGACGACCGACCTGCATACCAGCCTCGTCTGGACCGAAATCAGCGGGGCCCGCATGATCCAAAAAGCACCATGCACCGATAGGCTGCTTGCCTTTATTGGGTAGTAATCTAGCGATAGGAATGCCGCCTACGTCTGCCAGTCTTGGCTCTAGGGTTTGAATACTCATAACTCACCTTTTTTATCGAATGACGGATAGGAATACAGCCAAAAGCAGAATGGCGGCGTCTATTTTTGCGTATTTACTTATACGCTTATTATTGACACATCACTCTGCTTGGTTGACTGTAATCAAACTATGAATTTTACAATGGCATTAACGGTACAGATGTGCTCATTGTCCAATACCGCTTTACTGCCGACTTATTGCATAGGTACTTCCATTAGCAATACGCGAGCGTCCTCATTAGCATCCATTGTGAAGCTTTTAGTATCCCAGATGCCTAGGCCATCACGAGTATCTAAAGTGTTACCGTCAATGGCGACTTTGCCTTCAAGGACGAGGACATAAACGCCATTGTTAGCATCTTTTAGCTCGTAGATTTCGGTGACGCCTTTATCGAAGCTGCCCATGTGGAACCAAGCGTTTTGATGAATCCAGACGCCCGTGTCATCAGGGTTTGGCGAGAGCACTTGGTTAAAGGCGTTGTGCTTGACGTCTTCATCCATGCGCACTTGCTGATAGCGCGGTGCTACGCCGCCTTTGTTTGGAATGACCCAAATCTGTAAGAATTTGACGGCCTCATAGTCATCGCCATTCATCTCGCTATGAGTAATACCAGTACCTGCCGACATGACCTGAATCTCGCCGGTCTCAATGATGCCATTGTTACCGATGTTGTCGCCATGACCGAGCTTACCTGATAAAGGAATGCTGATAATTTCCATATCGCGGTGTGAGTGCTTACCAAAGCCTTGACCACCCGTTACAAAGTCATCATTGATGACACGTAGCGCACCAAAGCCCATACGCTCAGGATTGTGGTAGTTGGCGAAGCTAAAGGTGTGGCGGCTTTTGAGCCAGCCGTGATCGGCATTACCGCGAGAGTCTGCTGCATGATAGATAGTTTTCATAAGTTATCCTTTATTTATAATGGTGTGTTTGAACTATGGGTCTATTATAACCGTTGTATTAGACACGATAAACAGTACTAATCGCAATTAACTATTCTTTATTTTAGAACAATACAAACAAATGAATCTATCAAAAAACCCCGCTAAGCCTAAGATTAGCGGGGTTTTATATCATTTATCTAATTAACTATTAGACCTCTTGCAAAAGTCATAGTCTAAGCTCGGAATTAATGATACCAGCAAACAGCTTCATTCTAAGATCATAGCGCTGACGACGGTTGCGATATTTATGA
>CANLXO010000024.1 GCA_947495055.1 uncultured Psychrobacter sp.
TCTTGACCATGATAAACTCCGATTAATATGCTTAGTTTACCAAGTTTACTTGTACGGTTTCTTCAGCATAGCTCATAATACTTATGCTGATGCTCCTAATCTCAATGCTAGGATTCGGTGCATTTTTTACTATCAAGCAACTTAAAGTCAAGAAATCTCGATACCACAAAATTCTACTACTAAAAAATACCCAGCAGATTGCCTACTATGAGCACAATCGCAAGCAAGACCCTATCTTTCATCTAATTAATTACAAAGATATCACAGCCTCCATAAGGCGTAATGAAGGTTTAGTGTATGAAGTACTTAATCTACATGTAATAGATAAGACAACAAGAGAACTAAGCTTATCTATTAACTGTGAAGATATGCAGCTTAACCCTTATGACCAATGGGCGTTTATTCGCACCTATATGGAACGTCCCGCTGACGAGTTACCGCTTGACCCACGATATGCCCACGCCTGTCCCACCGATATCAGTACCTCACTGCTTGCCTGTGCTGATATCGCTCAAGAGAAGAAAAACAAAGGCTTAACAGGACTACGCCACGAGGTGACCTTTATGGGTTGGTTGCGTGCTTGTACTGTCAGTTACTTAGACTTGGCCGAAGGCAATATCTATCAATCGAGTGCCAATCCTGCACTACATCCTGAAGTGCAGCGGCGGCTTATGTGGGACGGTGAGCACAATCCGTATAACATCTTACCTGTCACAGCAGAGCGCCAAGCGGCTTTTGCAAACCAAAATCAAACCGTTAAGCGGAAATGGTATTCAGGTATTGCTGTGAATGCGACGTGGTTTATTGGGTCTATATTGTATGTGATGTTGGTGATTGCATAGATAGTTTATAATGCTTTCAATAATAGGAAGTCAGCCATAGCTACCTAAACGACGACGGACTGGACAAACTTGCGACTCGCTATCAGAAAAGCAAAGTGCAATTGGCTAATATAGGTAGTCTTACAGGCAATATCCGTCACTTGAGTCTACCCAGCGTCCACGACATTGCAGGCAATCCTTATGTCACCGAACCAATAAGCCTCGTCTCCATTCACCACAGTATCAACAACCACATACCAGCGGACTGGCTTGGACATGCGCCCTTTGACCCGATAACCTTGCAGCCCAATACAAACCAAGCACATGATAATGAAAACATCCACCATATCAGCGCTTGCTATCTGCCATTTCCGCATCACTACCACATTCCCTACGAAGAGGAGCTTAGCCGACTAGGACAACCGCATCCGAGTCTGACAGGTCTGATGAGCGCTAGTATCATAGACACCCATAGCAGTAGTGCGGTAGATAATGACCGCAACCACCGCGCTCATATCCGTTACCACTGGCAAAGTGAAGATAGTAGCGACGACAGCAGCCACTGGATACCCATCGCCAGCCACTTAGTCGCCGACCACATGGGTCAAACCCATCCTCTGCGTCACGGACAGCACGTCCTCATTGACTTTATTGGCGGCGACATCACCCATCCCATCATCATCGGCAGCACCCATAACGGACAGGGTAACGACGACGCCCAGCACAACCGCATCGCCAGTGACACAGACTTCATCGACGCCACCAGCCCCGTTTGGTTTATCAACCAAAGCCATGCGTATCCCATCGACGGCATCAAAACCCAAAGTATTGATAGCAGTCGCACAGGCGAGGCGACTAAAGACCACGCTATCAACGGCTACAACCAGCTCATGTTTGACGCTCATCCTGACAGTCCGCAAATCAGTCTCTATAGCACAAGCTACCAGTCTAGCCTGACTATTGGACACCTATACCAGCACAGCGACCACACTCGTGGTCAAGCACGTGGACAGGGCATCAGTGTAGAAACCCAAGCCGCCGCCAATGTGCAAGGCAGTACAGGTATTCATATCAGCAGCCATCAAGTTGACAGTCAATCAAAGCAGCATATGAGTCATGACAGTCATAGCAAACTGCAAACCGCGGATCAGCATCAACAAGCTTACGCGCAGCTAGCTGAGGCGCATCAAGCAGTGGGAATAGAGAGCACAAACAATAAGAAAAGCAACAAAGCAAGTAACCAGCAAAGCGCTAATAAAGAAGAACAGCAAACTCCATTTGCTGAGTTTAGTAAAGCCACCAATGACTCAGTCCTAAGCGAAACTGGACAATGGCAACAGCCTAACGTGCTCATCGACTCCCAGCGCCACCTAGCGATGCTCAGCGGACAACACAGTCAGCAGACCAGTACGAAGAGCACGCACGCTCATGCTACAGACAGTACTTATTATCACAGCCAAACCCAGATGAACCAGCTCGTCGCAGGAGATAGTCATTACTACTCAAACAAAGCACAGACCCATACCGCAGCTCATGGTGATATGACCCTACAAGCGCATCAAGATGAGATGCGTCTTGATAGTGAGCAGGTGCTACGTATTCATAGCAGGGACAGTATTGAGATCATCGCGCCTGATACCTTAACCCTAAAAGCTGCGGGTAGTGGTATTGAGCTATCGGGTGGTAAGTTGACGTTTATTACGCCTAAGCAGGTGGGGTATAAGGCGAGTAAGGTGAGTTGGGGGCGTGGGGGTAGCACAGGGTCTCCTGCCGTGCATTTGCCAACAGCGAAACTGCTTGAAAACATGGATTACTATCTGACATACATCGTCCATGATCAAGATGATGAACCGCTGCCTTTCACTAAATGTATGCTAATTAAGCCTGATGGCTCAACAGAGATGCATACGACTGATTTTGAAGGCAAGTTAAATCTGATTGTTGATGATGAACCGAATGAGTATGAGTTGCATGTGATTGTTGATAAAGAAATAGATGAGGTTCAAAAAAAGGAGGGTTAGATATGGCACTCAGTAAAACAAAATTAACGGTCGTAGTAGATAATATAAAGGTCATTCAATATTTGAAGTATGATCTTTTGATTACTTACAAACGTCCTAGATCAGTACAATTACCTGAATCAGATATCACTTTAAAGCCAGCTACCGATGCAGTCTTCACAGCAAGCAAAAACGGAGCTATTACTCCTGAGCATAAAATATCAGTAGCAAATATAACGAAAGTTGTTTTTTTAGTTAAACTAAATAATGAGGTTATAAAAAAGTTCGATGCTACAGATGATGTCCTCAAAGAAAAAACTAGTTCATGGAAACTACCAACCACTCATGCTAGCTCCTTAAAGGATCCAAGTAATGAAAAAAAAATTAAGATTAAAACAAAAAAATATATAGTTTGGACAGGTACCTATTTTGAAGTATCTACAGGAAGGAAAATTATTGATACAAAGATATATGAATTTAAATTAACTAGCGAATGTGTCGCTGGAACCAGATATATGGTTAATGTTCGTGCTACTGCTGAGGTATTTGTAACAGATATAAGCATCTTTGGAGATAGTTCTGTAGGTAAAGGCGAAGTCAAATTTTATCAAAAAGCTGATACCCCTCTCAATCCTAAAGTTTTTAACGGAGATTTTGCATTAGGTGCGATATCTGGCAGCTTTGGCTATACCGTCATGGGACCGTTAGCTATGGGGCAAACACTAGGTGATAATAGTGGTCCTGGTGCAAGTTCAGACCTAATAGCTATTGAAATGGGTAGAGGTACAGCAAAGGTTACAGATTATATTAAGGAAAGTTGTAATTGAATATTAGTGCTAAATATATAATACTTGCTGTTATTTCAATAGACTCGCTTATTTTACTTTTGGTGAAAGAAAACTGTGGACCAATTATATATTCTTTAATGATAGAGTCTCTAACAATGCAAGCGTTCAGTCTATTATGTTCAATCGACTCGAAATTTAGCCGTGTTATTACTAATATGTCTAATATAAACTCTATAAAAATGAAGGTTGGTGCCTTTTTCATCATATTGATTTCCTTTTACCTTATTTTTTTAGCAAGACAAGGAATAACTTTTCAAAATCCTATTAGAGGTTGTGCTTGACATTAAGAGAAGTTCATCAGTAAGTTTTTGTGCGTCAACACTACATTTTAAAAAATAAAACTATCTTTTAACAAGTTTGTATATCAGGAAATCAAAATGATTCTTAAGGATATATTAAGTAAATTCACTCATAAAAAATTTGTATTAATACTATTTTTAAGTATTTTGTCATCTTTCATTTTTCTAAAAGTAATAGAAGCAGATGATAAGAAAACGCAGTATGACTCAGTATTTGATATGCAAAACTATGTTATTGATAACGATCCTGATAAACAGCTTTTTCTAGGTGATATGTATTATTTCGGCGATGGTATCAGTACGGGTCAAGATTACGACAGGGCTTTTGAGTTATACCAAAAAGCAGCTCAGCAAGGTAACGCTGAAGCTCAACACAATCTTGGCGTAATGTACTACAGCGGTAAAAGTGTTAATCAAGACTATATAGAAGCAAGAAAATGGTTTGAAAAGTCTGCCGATCAAAACTATGCTGATGCTCAATTAAGTCTTGGAGTAATTTATGAATATGGTGAAGGTGTGAGTCAAGACATGGCTATTGCCAAAGAGTGGTTCAGTAAATCTTGTAATAATGGCAACAAAGATGGCTGTGAGAGCTATCAATTATTAGATACAAAATAGATCCTGAGACCAATAAACAAATGAACAACTACATCATAAGACCGCAAGAGATTTACCTTTTAGAACGCTATAGCTCACCCGCTTACTTTAAGGAGATGCGTGATGCTTTTGCGAATATGCTAGAAGCGGCTGAATACGCATTAGAGCTGTTTGTCAACGATTTACCCTTTGATTACCGTACGCGCCTTAGTATTCAACCAAGACGAGGTCGTCAATCATATTGACAGTCTAGCACCTATTACAGCAGGACTTAGCACAAACGAGATAGCAACCAACTCTTGGTCAGGATTACTATACACAGGGTCAGCCAGCATCTTTGCAAAGTATGATGCTATCGCTAACCAAGTAGGCGCAACGGTTAGCCTAGCAGAACAGCTTGCGCTACCCTTTATGAAAAACTACCGTACAGGTCAGACATTATCTGGTCTTATGATCTCACAAAAGGAGTATTTATTTGGCTACCATCACGAGAAGGCATTAGTTATTGTCAAAGGACAAGGAACCTATGCAGACGCTAGAAAAGCACTAATGAATGGTGTCATGAATGTCGTTGGCAGTGGCAGTTTACCGACTAGAATACGCGAAAGTGTCGATCAAGCGCTCAAAACCTCAGGTGAGGTGGCACGACTAAACAAGCCCTTTGTTCAAAGCTTCATCTACTACATTGATAAAACGAGCTAAAAGCAGGTATGAATGTCTATCAAAGTAGCAACAGAGCTTACGCTGATAAAGGCGCACTTAGACAAGTTATTGATCGCTCTATCTACACGACGCCTGAACTTTTCGATCAAGACTATAAAGACTATAAACATTTTGAAGGTATTACTAATCATAGAATAGATCAAGCGGTTAGAGCCAACTATTTTGGTGCGATGCTACAGACAGTCGCTTGTGTCTTTTTAGTCAGTGCATTCTTTCAAGCCAAGTCTCAAAAGGAGAGGTTGGTAGAGGGCAGTAAAGCAGTCGCAGGATTGATGATGCTGTTAGCAGGTAGTTTGGAGCTGCGCGGGAATGCAAGTCAGCTAATGGCAAGTGAGCTTGAATTAATGAAAGGTGCAGGAAAATCTGTAGATGCTAAGAAACTATCTGATGCTACCCGTCAAGCAGGTCGATTATCTATAGTTGCAAGAGGTCTAAGTCTCGGCGGTGCGGCAATATTTGCAGGGTTTGATTTAAAGGCAGGTTACGATGCTGGACAAAATGATAATTATGTCGTCGGTATAGCTTATGGAGGCTCAGCCGTAACAGGTCTTGCCTCAACTTACTTATTGACATTTACAGCATTTACAGGTGTGGGTGTAGCTGTATTTATAGCCTTTATTGGAATTAATCTGTATATTGGCTATTGGAAAAAGACAGGTATGGAGAATTGGCTCAAACATGGCATATGGGGCACAGACAGTAACAACTGGTCGCTTGAACATACCTTAGAGCAGTTTGACCGTGCGGTAGTTGTGTAAATGCCCCATTTTTAACACAACACTATCATAGAATAATTAATTGACCTGTCTATACTCAGCAGGTGTCATATC
>CANLXO010000025.1 GCA_947495055.1 uncultured Psychrobacter sp.
GTGGTTTGATTATTATCGTCAGGCTGCGTAATCAAAATCTCCCAAGTTTATATATACGGGATTGACGGCAGGGGTCACACTATTGTCCGTCCAAGTTTCATCACACCAGTCACAGCTGTTATATAAATTACCAAGCCAAATAGGATAGTAAGCAATATTGTCTGGTAAATCTCTTGGCGCATCTATAAAATGAGTATCAATATTAGTAATGACCCTACAAACATCCATAGGAGTAGTTTCATCATTTAAATAATCAGTAGCTACTGCAACTAAATATTTAGCTGCCAAAATTTCATTATTTAATGATTGAGGTGAAAAATACTCGTTTAACACCGATGCAGTATTTAGTATAAGGTTTTCATAGTCATACTTTTTGGCCTCTAATAGTTCAAATACTTCTTGAGGAATATCATCGTTCCTGTCAATAAAGATATAAGCCCATTCTTTAATTGCTTCGACGTCTACTTCGTCTAACCAAGTTTTTACAAATATTTCTTCAATAGTTTTCATAGTATTGCTCAAAACTTTATTATACTCTACTAGTATTTTAATACCACCCTACAACCCTCGAAGCGCCCGCGTCGCCTCATCAAAAGCTACTTTAGCATCCTCTATCTCTCCTGCGAAAAGAGGGAATAAATGCGGCATCGTCTCATAAATGGTGAGCTGAGTATCTACACCGGCTTCTTCAAGTTTATTCGCATAAGCCACGCCTTCATCGCGCAAAGGATCGAATCCTCCGACCAAAACAACGGCAGGAGCGACGCCTTCTAAATCACCAAATATTGGCGATACCATCGGGTCTGTCGTATCGGTGTCATCGTTTATGTATTGCTCTTGGAACCAGCGCATCTTAACGCGCTCTAAAAAGAAACCGGTCGCAAATAACTCATACGACTCATACTCACGGCTCATATCGACCCAAGGCACCCATAATAGTTGCAATTTTGGCGGATAGGTATCGTCTTTGGTTTGCTGCGCGACGACAGCCGCTAAGTTACCACCTGCGCTGTCACCACCGACCGCCAGACGCGTCGCATCAACACCAAACTTATCGGCATTATTGGCAACATGACGGAAAGCTGCCAGTCCATCATTGACAGGAGTAGGGAAGGCGTGCTCAGGCGCGAGGCGATAATCGACTGCGATGACGGTGCAATTACCATCTGCCGCCAAATACTGACAGACCAAATCGTGTGATTCAAGTGAGCCTGCCACATAACCACCACCATGAAAAAACACCAAAGCTGACTGATTATTATCTTTGACTTTGCGATGGCGATAACGACGTAGCGTTATGCTATCACCGCCTGATACGTCAAGGGGAAAGTCATCGCTGATGATATCTTTATGATTAGACTGCGCGAGTAATGGCCCTTGTGCATCGATTTGTCTGCGCGTGCTGGCAACGCTCGCTAGGTGATTGGGCGGTGGACCAAATAGCTTAAGAATGACTTGCACTGAGACATCCAAAGTCTGACCGTCTATGACGATGGGCTTACCTGCGATTTTGCGTAGAATAGGCTTGGGTAGGTGGACTATTTTTCTAACGATAGTTTTTTGTGCTTTGAATGCGAGTTTTTTTAGTTTTGGGTGGTTTTTGATTTTCATTGAAGATGTCCTTGTCTTGTTAAGTCAATAATAGACATTTACTAGGTCGATGTCGAGGTATGGGGTTCAATGAGAAGAATCTATAAAATGTTGAACTACTTAATTCATCTATTTAATATAATCTAACTTTTTGTTTAAACTATTGAGTAGTAGCGAAAAGTAAGGTTGACTAAAACGTTGTATTTCATATAAAAAAGGGCCACTCCATAAAGAGTAGCCCTTACTTAATATCATTGATTACTAGAAGTAGTCTAAAACGACTTATAATTCAAACACAAGATATTGCAAAATTCTTTGCTGAGCGCTTATATCATTATTTGATAGATTGAGTGAGTTTTCAATACACTCATCATATTCATTTTCGCTCAAATCACCCTCGATTAATGCATCATAGCAGTAGCTACCTCCTTCTTCGTTATGATAAGACGTGTAGGTGACTCGCCCTTTACCATAATTGAACGCCACTGTTAATGGACGAAGTGATTGATCGCTGTCTTGCCCACTTACATATATATCTACGTTTTTACTATTGTTGACTGAGTTCATTCTAGCCCATCCACCTGCAAAACCTTTAATGGTAACAGTACCATCAGCGTTCAAACACGATCCTTGAGCGCAAGTTACGCCTTCTAACCACGATTTGAGTCTTGGTTCGATATTGCTTTGAATAGTGATACCATCTTCACCTTCGTTGGCGCTATATAGTTCTTCTGGCTGATTGGTTGGTGTGTCATCTGAACCAAAGAAATCAATGTATTCTGGGAAAGTCTGCTCAACAATATCGTAGGCTTGGTCACTGACATAGATGCGACCACCCTTGCTGATATAGTCCTTTAAAATTTGACGTTTACCATCATCCATTAACCATGAAAGACCATTTTGACCACAGTTAAAGAACACTATTTCATAGTCGTATATATCTGCTTTACCATCATTGTTATTATCTGCAAAAAGCTTATCAGTTGAATCCCATAAGTCGAACTCAGACTCAGTAATCTCTCCAGTCTCAGCGTCAATACTAGCAAGTCCTAATCTTGCTAGGATGAGTTCAATGCTATCGTAAGAGCCTTCAATAACGACCATTTTAGGAACACTTTGAAGAACAGTATCGCTTAGTTCAGTTACTCCTGCTTGAGATGACCCAGTGTTTTGTAGAGTGATTTTTTGCTCAGCAGTGAATGCTCCTTTTTCAAATTTGATAACTAACTCTTTTGCATCGGTTTCAATATCTAAATCGTAGCTTCCATCCGCACGAGTACAAGTGCTGGCCAAGCTTGACTCAGGAGCCACACCACATTCAGATGCCGCGCTATTAGAGGTTAGATCTACATCCTCTACATCAATGCTACTAGCGCTATATAAGCTCGTCATTATTTTACTATCCAAAGCATTTTGTTGCCCTACGACATATACCAATGCATTAGCAATAGGAGTCTTACCGTCGTATGAAACCAACTTACCAGATATCATATTACTTTGTGTAGGTAGAGATGGCTCGATAACTTCTCCAGGATTTTCAGAGTTTTGCACAGTTACGTTTGAGTCATTGTCATCGTTACAAGCGGTCAAAGACAATGTGGTCATAGCTAATATAGTCATTACTGATAGTTTATTTCGTAAAAAATTCGTCATCCTTTGAGCCTTATTATGTAAAATAGAATAATGCTAATTCCACTTCATGTATTTACAATATGATTACATTAAATATGATGTTAGCAACAATACGATAAATAGTAAACATAAGTATATGATATGTCAACTATCAAACAAGCTATATTTGTTGATTAAAACAGGTAATAAGGATGATTATAAACTGATTGAATTTCATTTCGATAGAATAGTAATTCTCAATTAACATCTATTTCATTGTAGGTAATCAGACTTTATTAAAATTTACTAATAAAAAAGGCCACCCCAAAAGAGCAGCCTTTAAATCAAAACCAAACAATTAACCTACTAACTCGCCTCTGACATAGCCTGTTCTAACACCGGCTTTAAGAACTCACCCGTATGCGAGCCTGCAACTTCCGCCACTTCCTCCGGCGTACCTTCCGCGATAATCATACCGCCACCTTTACCGCCTTCAGGACCAAGATCGATAACCCAATCGGCGGTTTTGATCACATCCAAGTTATGCTCAATCACGACGATAGTATTGCCTTTATCACGTAGCGCATGCAGGATATTGAGCAGTTTATCGATATCATGGAAATGCAAACCCGTGGTCGGCTCATCCAAGATATACAGTGTCTGTCCGGTATCACGTTTGGCAAGTTCACGTGCTAAAAATCGCATTCAAAGAGTCCTATTTATTCAGGAGTATAAGGATAGTCAAATTCACGATGAAAGTCTACGTATTCCTCTTTTTTATTGTCTATCCCTCCAATTGCAACTACTACAGATTGTGTTTTAAAAGGTCTAAAAATTCTTTGTTTTAAGTTTGGATTATCGGTGTTCAAACAGATCTTTTCTCCTTTTTCTACAATATAATATTCTTCATCTATAGGAGCTATAGTTAGTATTGTGCGACTTTGATCGTCAGGAACATCGTAATTATATATCTCTAACCTTCTCATTTTTATATGTTTTATTTGTATAGGCTGCTCATGTAATACTGTTGTTGCAAATAAGGGTTCAAAACATAAATTACCCTTGTTATTGGTCGATATTTCAATATCACCTTCTATTGCAGAGGAAGGATTAGGAGTTTTAAAACAGCCAGAAATACCTACTATCAGTAACGAACAGATAGAAAGTGAAAGACAAAATACAAATGGCTTCGATAGGTGACTTACAAGCATTTAAAATCCTTTTTGACAATATCGGTAAAATATTCAATATAGCTCTTGTAGGGTGCGTTACACGGACCTTTAAAATTGTGATAGTGAATGATGCTTAAGTTTCTTGTATATTTATCCAAAAAAACCTGATAGCCATTCCTTTAATTCCTGAAACCAGCTCTTTTCTTCTTTAAACTCTTTGTTTGAACAGTAGTCTGTAGCGTTCTTGGTAGGATCTGGGTTTATCTTATAGTCAACTTCAACGATTTTGTATCTACTATTTTTTTCTGTTACGCAAAATTCCGAAACGTAGTTAGCACCGTTTATAACTTCGTCTTTAATGCCTAGTTTGAGCTCAATTCCGTAAGGCTTATCAAGACTAATGTTAGGCTCACTCGTTAAAGCTTCCATATCCGTTACTAATAGGCAGCTCTGAGGGTTATTAGGTATATCTAAGTAAACATTGTTCACTATAAACAAGTCTTTTGAGCCTTCAAATAATATTGCATATGTCAGTTTATTAGTATCGTCTGCTGTCGCAACCTCCCTTGTATAGCCAGATAAATAAAAGCAAGGCTGATTGTTTTTAACAACAATATCGACTTGCCCATAATCAGGCTTAGACATTGCTTGAGATACGAATGGAGTTATTAACAGTAGAGTAGAAATTAGAAATTTCTGAACTTTATTTTTCATATTACAACTCATTTAGGTAGTCGCATTTAAAAAGTCCTTACTAATTAGGTGTATAAGGGTAATCAAACTCCTTATAGAAATTTACTATATATTTTTTCTCGTCGTCTAGACCACCAATGGACACTGATAATGACTGCTTATCCAATGGTGTGTAAATAGTCTGTTCTAAATTAGGGTTATTAGAATTTAAACATATTTTTTGCCCATTATTTAAAATAAAAAACTTCTTATTTGTAGGCTTAATTCTTAGCAATACATAGCCACCTCCTTGCCTATTAGGATCTAAAATAGCTAACTCTTCCATTTTTATATGATTTAAATCCATGAAATCCCCACTACTCATGGCTGAGCTAAATAATGGCATAAAACATAAGTCACCTTTGCTATCTTTTGATATTTCAATATCTCCTTCAATAGGTGGGCTGTGCGCAGGATTACTCATAATACAGCCAGATATATTAACCGCTAATAATACAAGGCTAGAATTTAACAAGTGATATATAGAAGGTTTTAATGTTTGATTTAGACGTTCCTTTATACTTCTCTGTACTAAAAATCGCATTTAAACAATCCTTTTGTATGTTAAACAGTAATAAGTGTTTAAAAAACTTAGCGCAGTAGTTATTATCATTTAGTAATTACTGTATCCACCACTATTTTATAATAAGTTAAATTCGTTTCATCATAATTAGTAGCTCTAATAGAATTTTTGAGCTTACCAAACAAGCTTTTTTTCATAGCCCAGTAATCTGCAACTATATAGTCTAATCCAAATAAAACCGATACAATATTTATAACAATCTTAATTAATGAAATAAACAATGACTTATTCAAT
>CANLXO010000026.1 GCA_947495055.1 uncultured Psychrobacter sp.
TTATTGACTCATTAGAGTTTAAACGCCAGTACACCAGTGGTTGCCTGAGCTTTGAAGAAGCCCCTGATCATCTAACACTTAAGCAAAAAAACGAGATTATGGACAGCTTTGAGGAAACCATTACCGCAGGGTTAGAGGTTGATCGGGTGAGCTTTGCATGGATTGAACATAGGGACAAAGGACGGCTTGAGCTGAACTTTGTCATTGCTAATGTTGATCTTGAGCATGGGCGACTGTTCCAGCCCTATATTCACAGCCAAGATAAAACGAGGATCAATGCGTGGAAAGACATACAGAACATTGAATATGACTTATCAGATCCAAATGACCCCATACGCAAGCGATTAATGGCGCAGCGAGACAACTTACCACGAGCCACCAAAGAAGCGCGTGAAGCCATTACAGAGGGCTTAGAAAGCATGGTGGCTAATGGTCTGATAACCAACCGCCATGAAGTTATACAAACCCTCCAAGAGGGAGGGTTTGAGATTGCACGAGAGACGGACAAAGCAATATCTATCAAAAACCCCAGTGGCGGCAGAAATATTAGATTAACAGGCGGATTATATGAGCGAGACTTTCAGTTTAGTAGAGAAGTTCAAGAAACAGTCGAACGAGACAGCAGCGCTTATAGAGACAACGCTACAGGACGACTTAGGGAAGCTACACGCGTCCTTTATGAAGAGCTTGACCGAAAGCGAGAGTATCATCAAGCAAGGCACGGAGAGCCTAAACGACAAACAAACCAAGTTGACAGAGAGCTTAGAGACGTATCACGAAGCAATCAACACAGTGTTAGCTACTCACCTATCCAGCGTCCAAGCCCTTACGACAGAAAGCCTAGAACAACAAAAAGCAGAGATCGCGCAGATGATGAGCGAGTATTCACAAGAGTTAAGCCAAACGATGCAATCGCATCAAGCCAACGCCTTAGACTTTATACAAAACCGAGCATGGGTAGTGGTGATTGGCTGCGCAATTGTCGCTTTAGTGATGATGGGATTTGGCGTCATGCTCGGAATGAAATTGGGATAACAGACCATGCAAAAACAACTGATACAGCAAGTCAGCCAAGCCATGCAAGCGAACGCAGACACCATAGCGCGGCAGAAAGACGTAATCGACTACCAAGAGCAGAGCATCGAGAGATTGAAACGATTATTGACGGCATTGGCAGAAACGCAAGACAAGGAGCTCAAAGCGTTACCGAGCATGTTCGAGGCATTAGAGACTTCACTGTGCAAGCATACGAAAGAGCAGCAAGCTTGGTGGAATCATCGCAAGCAATACACAGAAGGGCAAATGATAATAGCCGAACAACTGAGCAAGCTCGCAACCACACAAATACAGCTCACGACAGCCTTGAGCGAGTATCAGAGTACATTAGTACCAGCAGACGAGTTAACGAGCGATATGAGCGCATTAGAGACGATGCTAGAAGGTACGATGGAGCAGCTAAAGAGTTCACAGAACGCAATACAGCACTCACAGAACGAATTGACCAGCGAACTGAAACAGTTAGAGAAGTTAATAAACAAATGACGCAAGCGCTTGAAAAACAACGCCCTAAGCGGTCTTATTCGGGACCCAGTATGGGCATGTAATATGAAGTAGGTACAACTTTTTAGAGCGATGTACGCCTTAAATGGCGTGGCTTACGAGGAAATTGTTAATTGACGTGAGCGATATGAGCGCGTAAACTCAAGTATTAGAAACGACTAACCCCCAGTGCTACCAACACTAGGGGTTAGATGAATTTTAATCTGTGTCAGCAGATATAAAACCCATTTTTCGATACGGCTATTTTATATCAGCAGGCGCACCAACACAAGTGTGCGTGATGTTAATACTACCTGAAATATACGAAACACTCCCCCATAAGCCCTATTGCACCGATGATTTAGGTAATCTTGTCATTCGTCCTAGGCAAACTGCCGTCAAAATGCGGTATATCCAGCATAACCCTCCTTGCATGACCCACTTCATCTGCTTAGACATTGATCATAAGCATGGCGCAATGCGTTGGGCGGAAGAATACCTACCACTACCACGGTGGACAAGCCAAAACCCCTCAAACGGACACGCTCACATTGTCTATGAGCTAAAAACGCCTGTCTGCACCAGTGAACATGGCAGCCGTAAAGCCTTAGATTATCTCGCTAAAATACAAGCAGGACTGGTTAGAGAGACAAGAGCAGATGTCGGTTATACCAACTTCATCACCAAAAACCCGATGCACGAGCATTGGCGTACCGAAGTATGGACAAAAGAAGCCTACGAGCTAAATTATCTAGCGGAGTTTGTTGATCTTAGACCTTTAACGAACATAGAGAAAGAATACGGACTTGGTAGGAACTGTTCCCTGTTCGATACCGTTCGCCATTGGGCGTATTCTGCGATTAGAGAGCACAGAGGGAAGACTGGGGAGCAATGGTATAATTCAGTGCTTAAACAGGCTATGAGCGTCAATATGATGTTTTTAGAGCCATTACCTTACTCAGAAATCAAAGCCACTGCCAAAAGCATTGCTAAATACTGTTGGAAGCGTGATGCCTACCACTACAATGAGTTTATTTATCGTCAGGCATTAAAGGGTAGTAAAGGTGGTAAGGTTTCTAAACGAAAGCCTGTGGCTATGTCAGAGCGATCACTAAAACCGTGGGTGGAGTTAGGTATATCAGAAAGTACATATCAAAGGCGCAAAAGACTCGGCAAAATTTGACAGTGGATAAGCCTAAGTCAGATAACAGCGCTTTGGCGTCTAAACCCGCTTAGGCTATTTTGCAGGTTGGTTTATTGTTGTTTCTTTCTAAGTGGCTGTATTTTGGTTATAGTGCGTGAGCTTTTTCCTATGCTGCGCTAGACACTTATTATTAAAGATCCATGTGAGTTGTTATGTCATTTACTAAAAAAATATATCTTAATGAAATTTTTATGCTCAGGGCAGTTGCTTGCCTTAGTATAGTTTTACTGCATTCGCTTGGCGTTGCTCAATCTGGTGTCTCTAATATTAGTGATTATTTGGATGCCATCGTTAACTCAGTTAGAGTGTTATTGACGTTTGGTACGCCTACATTTGTTTTTATTTCTATGTTGTTGATCTCCTACTCTTATCCTAATGGTTTACCGACTACATTTTTGGGTAGAAGGGCTAAGTTAATTTTGTTGCCTTATTTATCGATGGCAGTATTTTATGCTTTGTTCTATGGTTTGGTTTCCAAACTCCCTATAACAGAGATCTTGGTAAATGCTTCGTTGAATATTTTGGGAGGCTATCACGGTTATTTTGTGCTGATAATATTCCAATTTTATCTGCTTTGTTACTTCTTCAATAATTACCTTTCGAAAAAGAACCCTCTTACAATAATATTAATCTCATTAGTTATAAATTTAATTTACTTAGCTATATTTAATTTTTCAAGCTCGCCTATAGATAATAGTTTAGTTAATTACTTTTGGGTTAGAGGGCACTGGATACCTTTTGTAGGCTGGGTATTTTATTTTACAGTGGCTTATTATTGTGGTAAGAATTATAGCGAGTTTTTATTTCTACTAAATAAAAATAAAAATCTAATCCTAGCTTCGACAGTTTCTATCGGTGCACTTACAGTAATACTAGCTAATCTTGAGATAATTCCTTTATCTTCAAAAAGTATTATGATGATATTTTTTACCACTAGTATGATAGCTACGCTTTATTATATGGCTACCAAGGTGAAGGATATCCCCTACTTACTTATGAAAATAAGTGAATACTCTTTTTCTATATATTTACTTCATATGTTTTTTCTAAGCATTGTAAGTAAAGCATTACAAGTATTAGGGATTGATTTAGGTATTTTTAATGTAGTGTTTTTATTTGCAGGAAGCATTATAGGGTCTATGCTTATGACCTACATAGTGAATAGGTTTAAATTTGGTAAGTACTTAGTAGGGGGTATAAATAGTATTGGTGTTAAAGCTAAGTTAGGATATAGTCATAAATCACTTCGTAGTTAGATCGACTTTATTCTTATGGTCTATTATGCGAATCCTCATAAGAGTTACAGGAGGTGCTATATTAAGTTTGGTAGCTGTTGGCCTGTTACTCTAGTAATCCTTGATTACATCTGAATTTGATGAGATCAAACGTAAGCAAGGATAGGTATATAAATCTATGTTAAACCATGCTTTCTAATAGATTTTTTGTATTATTAAGCCAGCATATGCCGTCATTACAAAATCCTATCGGATTTCATAATGACGGCAGCTGGTAAGGGGAAGCCCCTTAACCCCAAAAACCTTACGGACGTCACTCATGAGCGATGAAAAACCCATCAAGAAAATCAGAGACAGGTATATTCAAATACGCCTCACTGATGCCGAATTTTCGGAGATAAAAATCCGAGCAGGTGAGCTTGGCACATCAACATTTTTGCGCCAATTGGCACTCAATCAAAAGATCGAGCAGCCAAAACCAAAGGCTAAGAAAATCATTCACGCAGCTGATCCCGAATTGGTGCGTCATGTGGCATGGATTGGCAACAACATGAACCAAATCGCCAAGCACCTAAACCAAGGCAACCAAGTAGACAATGAGGTACTTATGACTTTGGTGAAGATACAAGCCGATCTTGATACAGAGCTACAAAGGATTATGAGCGATGATCGTTAAATTCTTTCGTCATGGCACAGGTGGTGGCAGTGCCGTCTTTGATTACTTGCTTGGCAAAGACGGTGATCGCCCTGATGCCGAAATATTGCGCGGTGACGTAGAACAGCAAAAGCTACTTATTGACTCATTAGAGTTTAAACGCCAGTACACCAGTGGTTGCCTGAGCTTTGAAGAAGCCCCTGATCATCTAACA
>CANLXO010000027.1 GCA_947495055.1 uncultured Psychrobacter sp.
AAAGTAAAGAGAACTGAATCAAGCGTATAAACATAGGTGATATCGTTATAATTGCGAAACCAACCTGTTAAGAACTGGATTTATTCAGTAGTAAAATACCTCGAATTACTTCGAGGCTACTTTTACTGCTAATAGAGATAAACTTAGCAAGTATATATAGACCCTTTGGGGTTGTATGGTCAAGTAATTAAGCGCACATGGTGGATGCCTTGGCAGTCAGAGGCGATGAAAGACGTGACAGCCTGCGATAAGCTTCGGGGAGGCGGCAATATCCTGTGATCCGGAGATTTCTGAATGGGGAAACCCACCTAGTATAAGCTAGGTATCCTAATTTATTAGGAAGCGAACGAGGGGAAGTGAAACATCTCAGTACCCTTAGGAATAGACATCAAATGAGATTCCCCAAGTAGCGGCGAGCGAACGGGGAGAAGCCGATTGGTATTAGAATAGAAGAACAGCGTGGGAAAGCTGACCGTAGTAGGTGATAGTCCTGTATTTTAAATTCTAGTATTGACATATTAAGTAGAGCGGGGCACGAGAAATCCTGTTTGAAGATGGGGGGACCATCCTCCAAGGCTAAATACTCCTGACTGACCGATAGTGAACCAGTACCGTGAGGGAAAGGCGAAAAGAACCCCTGTGAGGGGAGTGAAATAGAACCTGAAACCGTGTGCGTACAAGCAGTGGGAGCCACCTTGCGTGGTGACCGCGTACCTTTTGTATAATGGGTCAGCGACTTATATTCTGTAGCAAGGTTAACCGTTAGGGGAGCCGTAGGGAAACCGAGTCTTAATAGGGCGTCATAGTTGCAGGGTATAGACCCGAAACCGAGTGATCTATCCATGAGCAGGTTGAAAGTGCCGTAACAGGCACCGGAGGACCGAACCCACTGTCGTTGAAAAGCCAGGGGATGACTTGTGGATAGGGGTGAAAGGCTAATCAAACTCGGTGATAGCTGGTTCTCCCCGAAAGCTATTTAGGTAGCGCCTCGGACGAACACCATTGGGGGTAGAGCACTGTTTCGGCTAGGGGGTCATACCGACTTACCAAACCGATGCAAACTCCGAATACCGATGAGTGATATCCGGGAGACACACAGTGGGTGCTAACGTCCATTGTGGAGAGGGAAACAACCCAGACCGCCAGCTAAGGCCCCAAATTCCTAGTTAAGTGGGAAACGAGGTGGGAAGGCATAGACAGCTAGGAGGTTGGCTTAGAAGCAGCCATCCTTTAAAGAAAGCGTAATAGCTCACTAGTCGAGTCGGCCCGCGCGGAAGATGTAACGGGGCTCAAACTAGGAGCCGAAGCTGCGGATTTGAATTTGTTTTCAAGTGGTAGGGGAGCGTTGTGTAAGCCTGTGAAGGTGCATTGTAAAGTGTGCTGGAGGTATCACAAGAGCGAATGCTGACGTGAGTAACGATAATGGGTGTGAAAAGCATCCACGCCGGAAGATCAAGGGTTCCAGTCCAACGTTAATCGGGGCTGGGTGAGTCGACCCCTAAGGCGAGGCCGAAAGGCGTAGTCGATGGGAAATCGGTTAATATTCCGATACTTGTTTATAATGCGATGGAGGGACGGAGAAGGTTATGTCAGCCTAGTGATGGTTATCTAGGTGAAAGGATGTAGGCTTGTGGCTTAGGTAAATCCGGGCTACAACAAGGTCGAGATCTGATAGCAAGTCCTACTTGTAGGACGAAGTGGCAAATACCATGCTTCCAGGAAAAGCTTCTAAGCGATAGTTATAAACGAATCGTACCCTAAACCGACACAGGTGATCAGGTAGAGAATACCAAGGCGCTTGAGAGAACTCTGCTGAAGGAACTAGGCAAAATGGTACCGTAACTTCGGGAGAAGGTACGCTGCTGATGGTGATAGGACTTGCTCCTTGAGCTGTTGGCAGTCGCAGATACCAGGCTGCTGCAACTGTTTATTAAAAACACAGCACTCTGCAAACACGAAAGTGGACGTATAGGGTGTGATGTCTGCCCGGTGCTGGAAGGTTAATTGATGGGGTTAGCGTAAGCGAAGCTCTTGATCGAAGCCCCAGTAAACGGCGGCCGTAACTATAACGGTCCTAAGGTAGCGAAATTCCTTGTCGGGTAAGTTCCGACCTGCACGAATGACATAATGATGGCAGCGCTGTCTCCAGCAGAGACTCAGTGAAATCGAAATCGCAGTGAAGATGCTGTGTACCCGCGGCTAGACGGAAAGACCCCGTGAACCTTTACTACAGCTTTACATTGAACTTTGACCTGACTTGTGCAGGATAGGTGGGAGGCTTTGAAGCCGAGACGCTAGTCTTGGTGGAGCCAATCTTGAAATACCACCCTGGTCATGTTGGGGTTCTAACTCAGGTATAACAGTACCGAGGACAATGTATGGTGGGTAGTTTGACTGGGGCGGTCTCCTCCTAAAGAGTAACGGAGGAGTACGAAGGTGCGCTCAGACCGGTCGGAAATCGGTCGTAGAGTATAAAGGCAAAAGCGCGCTTAACTGCGAGACCCACAAGTCGAGCAGGTACGAAAGTAGGTCTTAGTGATCCGGTGGTTCTGTATGGAAGGGCCATCGCTCAACGGATAAAAGGTACTCTGGGGATAACAGGCTGATACCGCCCAAGAGTTCATATCGACGGCGGTGTTTGGCACCTCGATGTCGGCTCATCTCATCCTAGGGCTGAAGCAGGTCCTAAGGGTATGGCTGTTCGCCATTTAAAGAGGTACGCGAGCTGGGTTTAGAACGTCGTGAGACAGTTCGGTCCCTATCTACCGTGGGCGTTGGAAATTTGAGAGGATCTGCTCCTAGTACGAGAGGACCAGAGTGGACGAACCACTGGTGTTCGGGTTGTCATGCCAATGGCATTGCCCGGTAGCTACGTTCGGATGGGATAACCGCTGAAAGCATCTAAGCGGGAAGCCCACCTCAAGATAAGATTTCCCTAAAGAGCCGTTCAAGACTAGGACGTTGATAGGCAGGGTGTGGAAGCACAGCGATGTGTGTAGCTAACCTGTACTAATTGCTCGTTTGGCTTGACCATACAACACCCAAGTGGTTTAGAACACAGACTGACACGCACTTTCGAATTATTCGAAAGTCCCTTGTCAGCTTGTCAAACTATGAAAGTGTTGATAGTTAAGTAATTATATCGATATCACCTTTATCCTTGATTCAGTTAGGATA
>CANLXO010000028.1 GCA_947495055.1 uncultured Psychrobacter sp.
TGGTTTGATTATTATCGTCAGGCTGCGTAATCAAAATCTCCCAAGTTTATATATACGGGATTGACGGCAGGGGTCATTAAGCTAAAACCAATAACGTCAATAGTTTCAACGAAAATGTATTCATACGCAACTTCAAGTAAAAAAACAAAGTGAAACGCGCTCAACCATGCTCCGCAATAAGATGCTAGAAGCCATACATTTTGAATAGAGCTAATACTGGAATGAAATAATAGATAATCTGGATTCACCTCATGAATAAGTGTACTTATTCTATTAATACTGGCTTTTTTTTCTTGAAAATTACCAATCTCTCCTTCATAAGGGCGACTGAGTATTTTACCGACAGGAGGTATAGGAGGAACGGGTAAAATCATAGTTATACAATATGTAGTTAGCAATTTTTGCTAGCTATTATAAGCCACCACTGCCCATACAAATAAGCCAACGTTGATAAGTATGATACATACCCATCTGACATTAACCTCCCAATTTCTACCTTCAAAGGCTAGTTTGGCTTCATCAGTTATGGGCTGTATCGAATAGGGATTGCTTTGTCCGTCCCAGGTTAAAAGCTTTTGCACGTCGGGATGTAATATAGCTCGCTTGGTACATTGATAGTGATTACCTTGAAATAGATTACCCAAAGCGATTATTGAGCCTATTATAAAGACCATGATCTGATCGCCGCCTGAATGATTGCTAGGTAGTATGCCACTTTTGCGATAGATAATATCAGCACAGGCAAATAGTGATTTGCTTGTGTCAACTGGATAAGCTTCGCAGAACTCAGGATCTATCGGTAAGTCGGTGGCATCACTTTCCATATAGGTGCGGATAAATGCCCAATGTACACGCGGGTCAACACTGACATCATGTGGTTTGATATGATGCGTAATATTCCCTGTCTTGGGGTCTGCAATATATAAGTTTAGCGGCGTATAAGCAGTATTATTTTTGATGGTGTGTATTTCAGGAATGAGGTCTTTATAATCTACTATCTTTAACTCAAAAGGTTTAAAAAATTGTAGTGACGGGCGATAATAATAAGCGACTTTTTGCTCTTTTCTTAAGAAGTAGTATTGTATACGGTATGGATGTTTTCTTATGAGTTGATAAATGAGGAATAAAAGAGGAGCACCAAAAACAAGTATCCAGAAAAAAGTAAGTACAATATCAAATAAACCAAATTTGCCATTTACGAATACAACTTCTCCAATATCTTGTAGAAAATAATTACCTAGCCAGAATGCAGAAAAGTAAACCCATCCTATTCCAAAATAATAATACCAAAAATAGCTAGGAAAAAAGGTTAAATAGTCAGGATTAACATTAGCAATCTCTTTATTTAGGTGCTCGATATCCTCGCTATCTTTTAATAACGTTTTATCTATCTTGCTGCTATAAGGGCTTTCAAGAACTTCTTGCAGCTCATTAATGTGTTTGGCAAATTGACTGTGCTTGTCTTCAATCATTAATCTATCTCTATTAGCTGGTTACCGTCGTACGCAGTTGATAATGGGGGTTGATACTTGGGTTTAATGAGTACAATACCACCACTCTTAGCTGTTCAATCTGACGGTTAGGATTTGCTTGTGCTTTCTCTCTAGCTTTTTGCATATCGTTTTCCTTACTAGGGTTTCGCGTGCCTTCTTTATATGAGCCTAAATATTGCGCTTGAAAGTGACTGGTTTTGGGTATATCTAAAGTTACTTTTAGTCCTTCTGTAGTCTTAACTGCTTTGTTTTGCTGTATAAGTGTGTCTATGCTAAAGGATTTTCTATCTAGTCCTAGCTCTCGACTGCCGATACCGATAAACTCTACGACAAGCTCGCTATCATCGTTCCACTGACTTAATGCTATCTCTATTTGTCCTGATAATGTTTGTCTAAAATTAGCAGTGTTTGTCGCAAATTTGGGGTTGACTTGTATCTCAGTCAAAGCTAAGGAGTAAGCGTGCATATCTTGCTCAAGGCTACCCATTGCCTGTATCTTAAACGGATTATTGGGATACTCGTCACTTAGCATAGCCTTATTGCCAAAGACCCCAGCATCTAGCCAATAGTGAATCGGTAGAATATAACCTTTATCATAGCGAAAGGCGACCCACTGAGCGATAAGACTGACGCCCCAAGCGACTGCTATAATACCTACGAGCCATGGCATCGTAAAACCTAAAGCGATGGCTGCACCTGAAACACCTGCGACACCTGCAGAAACTTGCGCGACACCAATGGCTTGAGCAGAAGTCGTACTACCACTTTCTTTCATCCGTTGCTGACTTAGTTCCAAACTATACACCTCAAACCCAGCCCCCACAGCGCCAAGCACACCCACGCTTAAACTAAGCCTTACCACCCATGCACTACGCGCCGCTTTCATCTGTAGTCCCGCGTTGGCGACATCTAGGCTGGCAGTCGTGAGCGCAAGCGTGGTACTGGCATAAGCGGTCATAAACTCAAGACCCGCCCGATCGCCTCGAGCTGCCATACTACCAAGACTGCTCTTACCCATCCAAATACTACGCAACTGAAACAGACCAATACCTACTGATACTAGTGCCGCTTTGCCTGCTGATTGGCGCTCAAGCTTTTGATACTCGCCATTCATAGGATCTAACGCTCTGTTTAGACTGGCGGCTTGTTTATCAATATCTTGCTCAATAGTTTGAGTTGTACGCGCTGACTCTTCGCCAGCATACGTGGTTGATTACCAGCAGTTGCTTTATCGAATATATCCAAGGCTATTTGAGCTGTGCCATGTGACTGCAAAGGATTAGTGGCGTTTGGACTGAGGAGGCACTGCTCACAATCTTATTGATAATAATAGCTAATATTAGTGTTGAGTGAGTTTTAGCGTTATTGATGGGCTTATTTTTACTATAGTTAAGTCTTTATAAAATCGATACAGCCCATATCATAAAACAGTTTAGGGAGATTATTCTCCATCCACCCTTGGCGCAGAAACTTAGCCTGTGCCCATTTTTTCTCAATAGGGTTCAGATCAGGGCTGTACGGCGGCAGCCAAAGAATACGATGGCCATGTCTGTTTAATAGTTTTTGAATGCGTTTGCTTTTATGAAACCGAGCGTTATCCATGACAATCACGCATTTAGTCTTGAGACTTGGAATTAAAGTGTGTTT
>CANLXO010000029.1 GCA_947495055.1 uncultured Psychrobacter sp.
GATATGACACCTGCTGAGTATAGACAGGTCAATTAATTATTCTATGATAGTGTTGTGTTAAAAATGGGGCATTTACAATACTATTTTCCTTCTTTTGGTTAGTATGAACCTCTTATGCGCTGTCCAATTTAATTATGCCACTACACTGGCTAATAGACATAACCTACAAGGCGGTGCCTCTCCCAGATGGCATGGTGGTGGTCTCGGTCATTCACAAATCAATGACGATGATACTCATAGCGGATGGATCTCTGGTATTGCTCAATACGGGCTGACGTCTGATTCTGAAGTAACCCTAAGCTTTGATGACACGCCTAATAAAGTCGGTCTACAGTGGACGGTGAATACAGGATCACGTGCCAATACTGAGACACCAACTATTACAGATCAAGCGATCTTTGCTCCTGACGAGCATGTATTAGAATTGGGCGTACTACGCCACCGCTTTAGCAATCATCAATCAAGCGATAGTGGTCAAGGCATCAATGTCGCTACCGATCATGGGCTACAGATTAGTGGTGATACAGGAGTGCTACTCTCTACCTTTGATATCAGTCACACACAAGCTGAGCATGAGTCGGCGTGGGTCAATGATGCAGGACAGCAGCAGCTTAAGTTAGGCGCTGAGCTGAGCGAGACGTTAGCGGAGGCCAAGCACGCACACCTACAATCGACCGAAGCACTCAGTGATGCCCGAGCGTCGATAGAAGGGTTTAAGAGTACGGCGCAAATTATCGATGAGACGCTAGATACTGAGGTACTTGGTGCGGCTGATGTGCTACTGGTTAGTAAAGATAGTATCCTCGCATCAGGCAGCAATACACTGTGGACGGCGAAAACGATCGTGAGACAGTCTGGTAGTACCCAATCAGATATGGTGGCAGGCAACTATACGCTGACGGCAGATACTATCGAGTCGCTATCAGGCGTCGGTGGTCAAGCCGCTCAGTCAGGACTACATATCAGTGCTAATACCAAGCCAGTAGCGATACAAGCACAGGGCGGTGAGCTGCAATTGCATAGCCAGCAATCCATGACCATCGGTAGTGAGTCGGGACAGGTGAATATCGCAAGTCCTAAACGCATCAAGCTGCAAACCAGTGCGGGGGCGTCGCTGACGATTGATGAGAGCGGGGTCAAATTAGTGGCGCCTGGGGTGATTAAGATCAAGGCGGTGAAGAAGCGTTTGGTGGGTGGGGCAAGAGCTAATTACTCATTACCGATGATGCCTGAGACCATTCCGTTGTTTAGTAACAAGCTCGATGTTTATGATTTGTTTTATCATAGCGATTTTAGTGAAGTTGATTATGTTGCGATGATGGACGACGGTCAAATTGTTGAAGGAACATTGGATGAACATGGGCGGACTGATAGATTGATGTCTATGGAGTCTAAAGGCGCTGAAGTGTTAGTAGGATATCTAGATAACTGGAGTATAGAGATTGACACAGAAGACGAGGAGTGTGAAGTCACTGAAAATGTTGAATTTGAATACTCAGATGATGAATGCGCTTGTGACGCACCAGAAGAAGATATTGATTTTTTAGAGGATGAAGAATAATGCCAAACAGTCAAAAGAAAATCACGGCAGGATTCATACTACTCGATGCAAACAGCAAACTCTTAAAAAATATTGAATATAAGGTTACAACAGTTACCAATGAAAAAGAGCATCACTTAGTCAAAGGTAAGACTAATAGTAAAGGCGCAACTTACGAATTTATTAAACCAGTAAATACTAATATCTGTCTATATGTCAAAATAGGAACAAAAGATTTTCAAAAGGTAGCCTGTCTATTACTACCTTCAACTGAGAAAAGCAAACTTAAAATTAGGGCTAGAATTAGTGCTATTTTAGTTGATTCAAAACTGAAAAAACATGGGGAAAGCCCAGGTAGTATTAAGCGTAAAGACTATCAGGTAATTAAAGGCGATACTTTAGAAGGTATCGCTAAAAAGTTTAATACGAATGTTGCACAGTTAAAACGCCTAAACCCAAAGATAAAAAGCATTCATAAAATTTATGAAGGTAATTGGCTAAAGGTTCCTGCTCAAATAGGAGACGTTAGTAAAGAAACTACGGATGACTCTTCTCCTCAATCAGAACCAACGGAACCCGCTACAGTAGACTCTGAAAGCGATATACCTATAGATTCAGAGCAGCCTTGGTATGAGGAGGTATGGGATAGTGTCAAAGAGACTGCTGATGAAGCAGACGCTATGATTGATAAAGCAGAAGAAGCAATCAAGCAGGGACAGCAAAAAGTAATAGATGAAACTATTGATGCGATGGAAAGTGTCACTGATGCAAGTGAGAAGTTATATGACACATTATTTGGTGATAAGGAGGATACTACACCATCTAATACCAATCCTACCCAAAATAAGGGTAAAGTTGATGAACCCAAATTAGATGTGAAGAAAGAAACCGGTAATAATCAAAAGGGGAACCCTGTCGAACAAATTACCTATGACAGTGATACGACTGTTTATCATATTTATTTTGATGGACGTATAGAACGTCAGCACCCCAAAGCAGAAAAATATGCTGCATTCGTTTATTACGATGAAGGTGGCAGTAAACACTATTTAGGGAAAACTAAATATATTAAAACGCCACGTTACGGTGGAGGAAAAGATGTATATTTAGTTAATATTGGTGGAGATAGTGATGTAAATGCCCCATTTTTAACACAACACTATCATAGAATAATTAATTGACCTGTCTATACTCAGCAGGTGTCATATCATTAAGTGAATCATGTGGTCTTTCAGTGTTATATACCTTTATCCAATCTTCAGTCAGTTGACTTGAGCTATGCTGAAGAAACCGTACAAGTAAACTTGGTAAACTAAGCATATTAATCGGAGTTTATCATGGTCAAGAAA
>CANLXO010000030.1 GCA_947495055.1 uncultured Psychrobacter sp.
ATTGAATAAGTCATTGTTTATTTCATTAAATGCAATTGTTAATAGGATTGTATCGGTTTTATTTGGATTAGACTATATCTAGTAGACGGTTCTAGTGCTGCAATAACGTTTTCAAGCCAGACTAATAAAGATACTTTAAAAGAGTTTGGAAAGTTGATTACTAATTATGAAAAGGCGCAAGGTACAAAAGCTGGTAATGCAAAGCATTTTCCTCAATTTAGGAGAGATAATGCAAATACTTACCGAGCTTTGAATAATAAGTTGTCATTAAGTTTTTTACAGTGGGATCAGGGGGTTAGAACCGATAAATTAAGTAAGTCTATAAAATCTGAAATGAAAAGGGCAACGTCTTTTAATGGAGGGTTGGAAGCATATGTTAATAATATGGAAAAAAACGGAAAAGTAACAACATCTCTTAGATATGGTGGAAATTTAGTTATTGCATATAATGCAGGGAAGGGCGGTAAAGAAATTTACAAAGCATATGACTCTGGTGATGCCGATAAGCTTCACAAAGCAGTTTCTATTGAGCCATTAAAATTGTCAGGATCAGTATTAGGCGCTGAATACGGTGCCGCAAAAGGTGCAGTAATTGGTGCAGTAATTGTAGGTGTTACTGTAGGAACAGGAGGTATAGGAGGTGTTGTAATAGTAGGGCTGAGTGCTGTTATAGGAGGTGTTGGAGGAGGATTGCTTGGAGGAGAGTTAGGTGAAATAGCAGGCAATATCGTTTATGAAAATACTAGGAATTAAATATGAAAAAAAAATCTGTTTTGCACTTATTATCATTCCTGTTTTTTACATTCTTATTTGCCTACTGGTTACTCTTCGATGAAAGAAAATCAAATAGTGAGATTTATGCAATGCCGATTGTATATTTGATGTTTGCAGTAGCTCCTTTGTTGAGCCTAGCTTTGCAGTATGAAGTTAGTAGGGATTATGAGTTCTTTAATAACTTTACAAGCGGTACTACTAAAGAATTCAAAATGGACGATTATCTGCGGATATCTTTTTTACTTTTCTACAATTTAGGAGCTTACGTTGGTATTCAGCTGAGAAAAAAAGTTTTAAAAAAAGAATATAGAAAAACAGATATAAGACATATAGAGCTAGTCAATGAAATTATAGATAGGAAAAGAGGTTTACTCGTTATTTTAATTATTCAATTATTGATAACTATATTATTGTTCAGCAGCTACTTTTTTATACGGTAAATCTAGATTTAATGATTGTTTTTAAAGCTCAAAGTCAACTATAAGCGAGGCCTACTATAGTCAATCCAGAATAAAATTAGTACAACCCATATCATGAAACAGCTTAGGTAAATTATTCTCCATCCACCCTTGTCGTAGAAACTTAGCCTGTGCCCATTTTTTTTCAATAGGGTTTAAATCAGGGCTGTAAGGCGGTAGAAATAACAAGCGATGACCATGCCTGTTGAGTAATCTCTGAACGCGTTTATGAAAGCTGGCGTTATCCATGACGATTACGCATTTTATTTTAAGACTTGGTATTAGCGTGTTTTTGCACCAGTTGTAGAATATGTCGCCATTGATATTCTTTTCGAAGTAATCAAGTGCAAATAACGCTTTTTCATATAAGGCACCAATAACATTGGTGCGTTTTTTACCTTGCCAGTTATAGCTATCGATGCAAGGGGTACCAATAGGTGCATAGCCATGAGAGCGGATGGTCTCAGCCTCGAAGCCACTCTCATCCATGTATACAATTGCATAGCCTTGAGCGATGTAGTCGCCCAGTTTACTTAGATATTTAGCTCTGTTTAATGGGCAAGCTTTTGGATGCTCTAAGGTCTTTTTTTTGACTGATACCAAGGCGCTTTAGGGCAATATCAATGCCTGACTTGCTACAGCCTAAACGTTGAGCTCGCTCGTACATGTAATCGTCTGGATACTGCGCGACGTCTTTGAGAAGTGCTTCATTTGGTATTTTACTGGGTGGCTTATCCCGAGTTTGTTTGATACTTGGATTTTTCAGCCAACGCTGTAAAGTGGTTTTGCTGATGTCATAGAAAATACAAGCTTGACGAATGCTCATGTCTTTGTCTTTGACGCTTTTTATAACTTGCGTTCGAAAGTCTGCTGAGTAAGTCATAATGATTATATCTTTCTCTTTATTTTAAAAGCATTGTATCTTATTTATAAAAGACTGACTATAGTAGTAGCTGGAGGAATTGCTGCGGCTGTACTGGCTTCATTCGCTTTGGAAGCCGGTGATAGAAAGTATAATGTGACTCAAAAAGCACAGAATATGGTCAATTATTTAGAGTCAAGCAATATGAAATATCTAGAGGCTAATAAATCATTATGAGTTATAAAATTAAAACACAATTACCAGACCCTAACACTTTCGCAGACTCACTTAACTATCACTGTTCTGGGAAGTGGTTTGCTGGCATAGCACTTCTAATGGGAGTGTTAGGATTGGCTATGGGTAATTTATCGAATGAACTACCACAGTGGAATACGCTTTATTTAATAATACTTTGCTGTGTATATCTATTTGTGCCAGCACGGATATATATGAAAGGATATTATTGGTTTTTCATTAATTCGTGGCTTGCTGGGTTCGCTACGGTTTTATTATTTACATATATTACTGCTTTGATTTTTTTTAGGTTAGAAGTTTATATACATAATCTTAGTATATAGTCTAATCCAAATAAAACCGATACAATATTTATAACAATCTTAATTAATGAAATAAACAATGACTTATTCA
>CANLXO010000031.1 GCA_947495055.1 uncultured Psychrobacter sp.
AAAAACTCAAAGTTAATTCATTACGAACATAATTTAAAGCGATTTTGCCAGATTAGATGAGCCAAAGATTAGAAGTCGTCTTACTATTTATAGTGAAAGACTTCATAGTTAGATTAAACTGAAGAGTTTGATCATGGCTCAGATTGAACGCTGGCGGCAGGCTTAACACATGCAAGTCGAGCGGTAACATTTCTAGCTTGCTAGAAGATGACGAGCGGCGGACGGGTGAGTAACACTTAGGAATCTACCTAGTAGTGGGGGATAGCACGGGGAAACTCGTATTAATACCGCATACGACCTACGGGAGAAAGGGGGCATCTTGATGCTCTCGCTATTAGATGAGCCTAAGTCGGATTAGCTAGATGGTGGGGTAAAGGCCTACCATGGCGACGATCTGTAGCTGGTCTGAGAGGATGATCAGCCACACCGGAACTGAGACACGGTCCGGACTCCTACGGGAGGCAGCAGTGGGGAATATTGGACAATGGGGGCAACCCTGATCCAGCCATGCCGCGTGTGTGAAGAAGGCCTTTTGGTTGTAAAGCACTTTAAGCAGTGAAGAAGACTCAATGGTTAATACCCATTGACGATGACATTAGCTGCAGAATAAGCACCGGCTAACTCTGTGCCAGCAGCCGCGGTAATACAGAGGGTGCAAGCGTTAATCGGAATTACTGGGCGTAAAGCGAGCGTAGGTGGCTTGATAAGTCAGATGTGAAATCCCCGGGCTTAACCTGGGAACTGCATCTGATACTGTTAGGCTAGAATAGGTGAGAGGAAGGTAGAATTCCAGGTGTAGCGGTGAAATGCGTAGAGATCTGGAGGAATACCGATGGCGAAGGCAGCCTTCTGGCATCATATTGACACTGAGGTTCGAAAGCGTGGGTAGCAAACAGGATTAGATACCCTGGTAGTCCACGCCGTAAACGATGTCTACTAGTCGTTGGGTCCCTTGAGGACTTAGTGACGCAGCTAACGCAATAAGTAGACCGCCTGGGGAGTACGGCCGCAAGGTTAAAACTCAAATGAATTGACGGGGGCCCGCACAAGCGGTGGAGCATGTGGTTTAATTCGATGCAACGCGAAGAACCTTACCTGGTCTTGACATATCTAGAATCTTGTAGAGATACGAGAGTGCCTTCGGGAATTAGAATACAGGTGCTGCATGGCTGTCGTCAGCTCGTGTCGTGAGATGTTGGGTTAAGTCCCGCAACGAGCGCAACCCTTGTCCTTAGTTACCAGCGGTTAGGCCGGGAACTCTAAGGATACTGCCAGTGACAAACTGGAGGAAGGCGGGGACGACGTCAAGTCATCATGGCCCTTACGACCAGGGCTACACACGTGCTACAATGGTAGGTACAGAGGGCAGCTACACAGCGATGTGATGCGAATCTCAAAAAGCCTATCGTAGTCCGGATTGGAGTCTGCAACTCGACTCCATGAAGTAGGAATCGCTAGTAATCGCGGATCAGAATGCCGCGGTGAATACGTTCCCGGGCCTTGTACACACCGCCCGTCACACCATGGGAGTTGATTGCACCAGAAGTGGGTAGCCTAACCTTTTAGGATGGCGCTCACCACGGTGTGGTTGATGACTGGGGTGAAGTCGTAACAAGGTAGCCGTAGGGGAACCTGCGGCTGGATCACCTCCTTATAGACGGCATTCTTCTTGGCAAGAATTCACAACAAGTTGTTCTTTAGTTTAGTTTGTTTATAAGCCTTAGGCGAATAGGCATTGCGATATAGCCAAGCTATTTGAAAATCCTATTTAAAGGATTTTCCTTGCGAAGCTAAAATTGCAATGCAATTTCTATACGCTTCTCAGGCCTGTAGCTCAGCTGGTTAGAGCACCGTGTTGATAACGCGGGGGTCGGCAGTTCAAGTCTGCCCAGGCCTACCATTATTTAGGTACAGTGCTTTAGTAAACGGTTGGAAACGCTCAAGCGTTAGCAAGACTTATAGAAAATTGCCTTTAAGCAATTTTCTCTTGCGAGCCTAGCGAAGCAGTGCTTCGCCCGAGCGGCTCTCAGGGGCCATAGCTCAGTTGGTAGAGCGCCTGCCTTGCACGCAGGAGGTCAACGGTTCGACTCCGTTTGGCTCCACCATTATATAAACAGCGCGATTAGATAGAATATAAAAAAAGCATAAACAGAAACAAGTGATTACCTTATCAAGTGATAAGACACCGATTACTTCTTTCTGTTTTATACAGAACCTATCATCTGACGAAGAGATAGGAACTATTTAAAAACATAGATATGAGTCTGGGTTAG
>CANLXO010000032.1 GCA_947495055.1 uncultured Psychrobacter sp.
CTTTATGATTATGTTTGATGACCGTATCAGCAAGCATTTAATCTAAACGGCAGTTACACAGAATTCGGGATGGTCTCCATAAGTCATTCACTGTCTACGCTTACTTAAACCTTTGACGCTTCATAAATCTCATTGATCGAGTTATCAATGGTCTCAGCAAACTCTTTATCGCTTTGCTGCTTACTTAAACCTTCGGTAAAGGCACGTGAGAAGCTGGCGATCATACCTGGGTTTTGCTTGAGCTTATCACAAGCTTGCTGGCGGCTGTAACCCCCTGATAGCGCGACTACTTTGAGCACTTTTGGGTGATCGACAAGCTCTTGATAAAAACCCTCTTCTTCTGGCAAAGTCAGTTTAAGCATGACTTGGTGATCGTCGTTTAAACGATCCAAATTGCGCAAAATATCTGCTTTGAGTATAACTTCACACTCGTGTTTTTGTGCGCTATCGATATTGACCTCAGGCTCAACAATGGGCATAAAGCCTTTAGAGATGATTTGTTTGGCGACATCAAACTGCTGCTGTACGACAAGCTCAATGCCATCGACGCTTGGCTCATAAATGACTGAACGCATTTTAGTACCAAATACAGGGTACTTTTTAGCCTTATCAAGTAGCGCATCCAAATCTGGCATCGGGCGCATCACTTGCACGCCGCTCATTTGCTCAGCCAGACCTTTATCTACCTTTAAGAAAGGAACGATGTTTTTATCTTCCCATAAGTAGTTGGCAGTGGACTTGCCGTTTACTTCGCGATCCATCGTATCTTCGAATAAAATCGCACCAAGGACGCGCTCATTATCAAAGCAGTCGCAGGTCATAATGCGGGCGCGCATTTCATGCACTAAATCGAACATAGCATCATCGCTATCGTAGGCATCACCGTTTACGCCGTAATTCTCTAACGCTTTAGGCGTACTGCCACCACTTTGATCGAGTGCGGCGATGAATCCTGAACTCTCTTTTATACGTTGTAGTTGTTTTTGATATTCCATTGATTAAGTATCCTCTATTTATTGAATCTTTATTTTATCATAACGTGTTATAAGCGCTTAGCGATGTTCGTTCCTAACGACGTAGCAACACCCATGGCGAATTATAAATTACCTTACCATAAGCGCTAGCATTTGCTTGTATTTAGTCGGTTAACCGTTAAATTTTAATCAGTAAATCCTAACTCAAGTTTACGCCAAAAACAGCACCGCAACGCAGCAGATAGCCAGCAGGATTCCTAACATATTAATGCGATTAAGATGCTCTTTAAATACGCCAACCCCAATAAGGGTAGCGACGGTAATCACCCCAACATTCATACCCGTAAAGACGATACTTGGTGATTCAGACAAGACTTGATGGGCGCGCACATATGCATAAATATTACCCATGTTCAGTACGCCAAGCAGCAGACCTGCCGCCAAAGCATTGCCCTGCCAGCGCACTCGGGTGATAAGCAAATAGATAAATAACAGCACAGATGCCAAGCCAAAACTAACAAATAGCGTTAATGGAAAGGCGGCGCCCTGCTTGGCGACTTGCTTAAATAAAATATCAATAATGCCATAGCCGGCCCAAACACCGAATAACCAAAGTGGCGTCTGCCTAGCGTATGAGAGAGCACTGTTATTGCTAGTCGTGCTGTCGCTAGGATGATCTATATTAGCAGTACTAGTGGTAGCTATAGCCAAGTGCTGCGGGCGATACACCAGCGCGCCTAGCGCTAAAAAACCCAGCAGTAGGCCAAATATACGTGTCCCTGTCAGCACTTCACCGAACCATAAAAAAGCGGCGATGATAGGAATAATCAGTGATAAGCGCTGAGCGGCGTCCGTGGCAACCATACCTACCGCTGAGATAGCACGGCCAAGAATAACAAAAACGAGCGGCAGTAAAATACCAAGGGCGATGATAATGCCCCATGCGCCGCCAAGCGTACTGATAGCGCTGACATCAGGTTTGAGCAGGACTAGAGTGAGTAAAAAGGCAACAGGGTAACCGGCGACAATCGTTTGACGAATATCTATATCTTTTTGCCGCAGCACTTTTAATAGCACCGAAACGGCAACGCTGCACAGCACTGCAATAATCAAATACAACATCAGTTTCGCCTTCAAATAAAATAAATCAATGTTTAGGGCGTGTTGAACATTCATAATTTCAGCCAGATATAAGCGCACGCGAGAGCTACCGTATTCTCATAACTCTGCTT
>CANLXO010000033.1 GCA_947495055.1 uncultured Psychrobacter sp.
GCTCATGTTAAAACTCCTTATGGGTATTTTATAAGAAATTCTACGATTGAGCTGTGTTATTTTAGGGGATAGCTACAATAGCACCAGCTACCAATCTAGCCTCACTATCGGTCATCTGTACCAGCACAGCGATCACACCCGAGGTACTGCTCGCGGACAAGGCATCAGTCTTGAAACTCAGGCGGCTGCCAACGTGCAAGGCAGCACCGGACTACACATCAGTAGCCATAAAACTAACACTCATATGAGTCATGACAGCCATGGCAAATTGCAAACCGCCGATCAGCATCAGCAAGCTTACGAGCAATTGGTTGAGGCGCATCAGCCTGTCGGTTTAGAGAGCACCAATAATACTAAAAATAGTAAGCAAAATGGCAGTAACGACGATAGCCAAACCCTATTTGCCGAGTTTAGCCAAGATACCAATGACAGCACGCTGAGCGAATCTGGACAATGGCAACAGCCTCACGTGCTGATCGACTCCCAGCGTCATCTGGCCCTGCTCAGTGGACAACACAGCCAGCACACCAGCACACCAGCACGAAGAGCACGCATAGCCATGCGACTGATAACACCCATCATCACAGCCAAACCCAAATGAACCAATTAGTCGCAGGCGATATTCATTACTATTCAAACAAAGCACAAACCCATACCGCTGCTCATGGCGATGTGACTATTCACGCGCATCATGATGAGATGCGCCTTGATAGCGAGCAGGTGCTACGTATTCATAGCCGTGACAGTATTGAGATCATCGCGCCTGACACCCTGACCCTAAAAGCCGCAGGGAGCGGTATTGAGATATCAGGGGGTAAGGTGACGTTTATCTCACCCAAGCAGGTTGGCTATAAGGCGAGTAAGGTGGATTGGGGGAGTGGGGGTGGTACAGGGTCTCCTGCTGTGCATTTGCCGCAGGCAAAAATGCTTGAAAACATGGATCACTATCTGACATACATTGTTCATGATCAGGATGATGAACCACTACCTTTCACTAAATGTATGCTTATCAAGCCTGATGGCTCAATAGAAATACATAAGACTAATTATGAGGGTAAGTTAAAGCTGATTGTTGATGATGAACCGAATGAGTATGAGCTGCATGTAATGGTTCATGAAGAAGTTGAAGCAGAGGATGACAATGAAGAAGCAGGTGTAAATACAGATGAGGATATTTAAAAATGGCAGCTAAAACAAAATTGACTGTTAAGGTAGACGACATCAGGATAGTAAGGTCTTTAAGGTTTGATGTTTATGTAACTACCGAACTTAAAAAATCAAAAAACTCGAAACCAGAGTATCCAGTAAGCAATCCTGCTTCTGATCAAAAGTTTGATGATATCAATTATAGTAAAAGCCAAGCCGCCTCTAGAGAATATAAAATCCCATCAAACTTTACGAAAGTAATATTTAATATTAGGCATGTTAGTGGCAAGCATATAGAGAAGGTCGATGTCACAAGTCAAATTAAAAAAGGGATTTTTAGTGTATGGAGGGTACCTACAACTATGCAAAAACTATCAACGATATTGATAATAGTAAAAACGTACGTGTTGATACAACTGAAGTAGCCTGGTATTTAGTAAAGAAAAAAGAAACTGTAGACAGTTTTTTAAAAAGAGCTTTATTACATACGCCAACTCAGATGGATAAGGGTATATTCTTGGCAAATAATACGCATCTAATTGGCACGCCTTACCTTGAGTTACAGCCTGGTGATATCGTTGTTCTTTCAAATACTACTAACCCCAATAGTACCGAACTAACAAAGATGAAGATCTATGCAAAAACTGCGAAAAGCAAGATCGAAGAGTTGAAAAAAACAAGGGGGTTCGATCCAGAGCTATTTGCTTACTTATCAGATATGACAACGAGCGCTCTATCCGATGCTGATTTTGTTGGTATTTCTTCTAAGCCTATACCAACTGAAGTGGAAAATAATAAGGAAGACGATAAGACTTTGGCTGATTATAGTTAAGTCTTTATAAAATCGATACAGCCCATATCATAAAATAGTTTAGGTAGATTATTCTCCATCCACCCTTG
>CANLXO010000034.1 GCA_947495055.1 uncultured Psychrobacter sp.
TGACCCCTGCCGTCAATCCCGTATATATAAACTTGGGAGATTTTGATTACGCAGCCTGACGATAATAATCAAACCACACCTGTCTTGGCGATTTATAGCCTAAACCCTTTTGAATCCTAGTCTGATTATAATATAACTCAATATATCCAATGATATCTCTGATAGCTGCAAACCTTGTTTTATAGTCTTGGTGATATACTAGCTCGTTCTTCAATATGCCCCAGAAGCTTTCTATGGGTGCGTTGTCAAAGCAGTTGCCTTTACCGCTCATTGAACCTGTAAACTGATGCTGCTTGATGATCTTGTGGTAAGCATGGCTACAGTACTGACTGCCTCTGTCAGAGTGAACGACTAGCCCTTTGCTTGGTTGTTTATTCTTGATGGCCATGTTCAATGCTTTGCATACTAGATCTGCGGTCATTCGCTTATTGATCGCATAGCCGACCAGCTCTTTGGTATATAAATCTTTGACTCCCGCTAAATACAACCAGCCCTCAAGCGTCCAAATATAGGTGATGTCACTGGCCCACGCTTGGTTAGGGCGACTGGCATCAAACTCTTGATCCAACACGTTTGGATAGACCAGTTTGTTGTGATTGGAGTCGGTGGTGACTTTAAAGCGTTTGTGGCGACGGCATTTGATGCTGTATTCCTCTTTGATGCTTCTGACCATGTAGGGACTGATGTTATGACCTTGCTCACTTAGATGCGCATGCAGACGCTCAACACCATAGCGCTCATGAGTTTCACTGTGAGCGGCTTTAACGAGTAGCTCACAATGGTTGCGATGTATCTGCTGCTCGCTGATATCGCGACTCAGCCAGTCGTAGTAACTTGAATGCTTAACCCTTAGCACGCGGCACATAGTGGTGATGGTAAAGAAGTGCTGGTTATCTTTGATGAAGGCGTACCTGACTAGCTGTTTTTCGCGAAGTACGCCGTCGCCTTTTTTAATATCTCTCGCTCCTCTTCGGCAACTTTGAGCTGTCGTTTGAGCTGCTTTATTTCTTGAAGAGCTGTCATAAGATCAGGGTCGTATTGCTCTGTGCCTTTGAGCTTGCCTTGGTTGGCTTTGTTATGCCAATTCGATAGCGTTTGCATGGCAATGCCAAGCTGCTTTGCGGTTGCTGAGATATTGCCATTATTGTCTGATATCTTCTTAACGGCTTCAGCTTTAAATTCGTCACTGTAGGTTCTTATTTTCTTGACCATGATAAACTCCGATTAATATGCTTAGTTTACCAAGTTTACTTGTACGGTTTCTTCAGCATAGCTCA
>CANLXO010000035.1 GCA_947495055.1 uncultured Psychrobacter sp.
TGTAGCTATCCCCTAAAATAACACAGCTCAATCGTAGAATTTCTTATAAAATACCCATAAGGAGTTTTAACATGAGCAAACGAATGACTGAAACGCAAATTGTATCCATTTTAAAAGAAGCTGATGCAGGGTTACCTGCTAAAGAGCTATGCCGTAAATACGGTATTGCTAGTTCAACCTTCTATAAATGGAAGTCCAAATACGGTGGTATGGAAGCCTCTGATGTAAAGCGTCTAAAAGAGCTTGAAGAAGAAAACCGCAGACTCAAACAGATGTATGCTGATTTAAGCTTAAAATCTCAGATGCAGGAAGAGATTATAAAAAAGCTATAGCGCCTGCCCTTGAGCGCAAAGTTTGGGCGCAGGAACTACAGGCGCAGTATGGTGTCAGTATTGCAGTTAGTTGTCAGGTCGTCTGTATCAGTAGAACGGCTTACTACTATAAACCTAAGCTACCTGATGACCATGAAATTATTGATGTCTTAAATGAACTAACTGACAAGCACAACCGTTGGGGTTTTCCAAAGTGTTTTAAGCGCATACGTAAGCTTGGCTATTCATGGAATCACAAGCGGGTTCATCGTGTCTATACAGCTTTGAACCTAAACCTACGCCGTAAGACAAGAAGACGTCTACCAGCACGCAATCCACAGCCATTAAGGGTACCAAATGCATTAGGTCATATGTGGTCAATGGATTTCATGAGTGACAAGCTGCATAACAATATTCGCTTTCGCACTTTTAACGTGATTGATGACTACAACCGTGAGGTATTAGGCATTGATATTGGTACCAGCATCCCATCCTTGAGAGTGATTCGGTATCTCGATCAGTTGGCCCAGTGGCACGGTTATCCTAAGCAAATCCGTGTAGATAATGGCAGTGAGTTTACATCCAGTGTGTTTGCTGATTGGGCAGCGGCTCATAATATCTTTATAGACTATATCGAGCCTGGCTGTCCTTATCAGAATGCTTATATTGAACGGTTTAATCGCAGTTATCGTAACGAGGTTTTAGATTGCTACCTTTTTAATAATTTGAATGAGGTCAGTCAACTGACTGAAGATTGGATAAAGGTATATAACACTGAAAGACCACATGATTCACTTAATGATATGACACCTGC
>CANLXO010000036.1 GCA_947495055.1 uncultured Psychrobacter sp.
CAATACCACCGCCCACAAAAAAGCCACCCTATCTAGGATGGCTTCTTGATTGGCTTAGCGGAGTTTAGTTAAAAGCTAATTAAGTCATTAGTCCTTAACCGTAGCAACCACACCAGCACCGACCGTACGGCCGCCTTCACGAATAGCGAAGCGCAGACCTTTGTCCATAGCGATTGGATGGATAAGCTCTACGCCCATCTCAACGTTGTCGCCAGGCATAACCATCTCAGTACCGTCTTGTAGCTGGATTGCGCCAGTGACGTCAGTGGTACGGAAGTAGAACTGTGGACGATAGCCGTTTAGGAATGGTGTGTGACGACCACCCTCTTCTTTTGACAGTACGTATACTTCGGCGTCAAACTTGGTATGCGGGGTGATTGAACCTGGCTTAGCTAGTACTTGGCCACGTTGTACGTCTTCACGCTTGGTACCACGTAGTAGTACGCCACAGTTCTCACCAGCACGACCTTCGTCAAGCAGTTTACGGAACATCTCTACACCAGTACAGGTGGTTTTTTGGGTGTCACGGATACCGACGATTTCGATTTCGTCGCCTACGCGGACGATACCAGACTCAACACGGCCTGTTACTACAGTACCACGACCCGAGATTGAGAAGACGTCTTCGATTGGCATTAGGAATGCTTTGTCGACGTCACGCTCAGGCTCTGGGATGTAGGTGTCTAGAATCTCTAGTAGTTCGACAACAGCTGGTTCGCCGTATTTGTCTTCTGAGCCTTTTAGGGCTTCTGTGGCACTACCTTTTACGATTGGGGTGTCGTCGCCTGGGAAGTCGTAGTCAGAAAGGAGTTCACGTACTTCCATTTCGACGAGCTCTAGTAGTTCTTCGTCGTCAACCATGTCACATTTGTTCATGAAGACGATGATGTAGGGTACGCCTACCTGACGAGAGAGCAAGATGTGCTCACGCGTTTGTGGCATTGGGCCGTCTGTGGCTGAGACGACTAGGATGGCGCCGTCCATTTGGGCGGCACCTGTGATCATGTTTTTAACATAATCGGCGTGACCTGGGCAATCAACGTGGGCGTAATGACGAGCTTCGGTGTCATATTC
>CANLXO010000037.1 GCA_947495055.1 uncultured Psychrobacter sp.
CTATGATCTTAGAATGAAGCTGTTTGCTGGTATCATTAATTCCGAGCTTAACCTATGACTTTTGCAAGAGGTCTATTCTAAATCGCAGGTGGTTATTGAATGCATGACATAGATTTCTCGGTAGGATTCTTGCTTGTGAACTAAAGCCATAATGTTGGTAAGGTCATATTTAGATAATGACCATACAATACCATCATCAGAAATATCGTTGGCTACTGAAGTATCTTCATCAACACATAAAGTCTGGCGATCTACATTATAATTATCTTCTTCTTGGCAAGAGGCCATAATTAAACTGATAAGTAGCACAGTGAAGCTCTTAACTATAGTTTTTTCACTTATCATAAACTTCTGATTTTTATAATTGATGGGATAGGGCAGTGATGACTGATTCCACTATGATTATAGTTCAAAGAAGTAAATTCATTCAAATTGATAACAGCTTAGATAGTGAATTAATCTAATAATAACGTCATTTTAATCCACTCGTTCATAGTTCATGCCCATATCTGTATTGGCCAAGCGATACTCAAAACCGAATTGTTCCTTAAAACTATCAACATCTTCTTTTGCCGCTTTACTATTCTGGCAAGAATAAGAGCGAGTTAAGCGCCAGTCAGTAGCAATATTGAAGTTCATCATACAAACATCGTCTATACGGATATTCTCTTGTCCAAGAGTATTGAAGTCTATATCAGCAAATTCATTAGGGTCTATGCCTAGTTTGATCAATTCGCTGTCCTGAAAATCATATTGTACGATTCCCAAAGGAGACGCAGATAAGTTGAATATAGAAAGCTGAGGTTCGTCCCTCCTAATTCTACTAATATAAAAATGCTGAGAAGGATAACTATCTTCAGTAAGGCTATTACTAAAACTTATGAGAAATGCTTGTTCATCATCATATGGTATTAAGCCAATATTGAGCCTTTCCCAAACTCTGTGTAACTGCTTATAATCCACTAACTGGAGAATAAGCAATGACTACTCAATCTGACATT
>CANLXO010000038.1 GCA_947495055.1 uncultured Psychrobacter sp.
TGGTTTGATTATTATCGTCAGGCTGCGTAATCAAAATCTCCCAAGTTTATATATACGGGATTGACGGCAGGGGTCAATACTACAAAAACTACCTAATGTCATCAAACTGACAGAAAACGATATTAATGATCGAAACTATCTGTTTTATCATTTAGATCAATTAGCAAAACAGATGAGTGATAATATTCAAGATTTTAGACTGCAACCTTTAGTGATGTATTCTGATAGTGGTGAGGTCATGGTTATAAAGCTTATCGCTATGCGCAAACTATTAGATAAATTACGTTTGGTACTAAATGCTGAGCAGCAAAGAGTAGAGGAACATGCCGATCATATTAAAGTACCCTTAACAACAGTTAAAGAAAAGTTAGAAGAGACTGAAATCTCTTTAAGCGAGCTACAGTCTTATAAAGATAATATAGCGAATTATAATGAAGTTAAAGAGAAAGGTAGTTTTTGGCAAAAATTGAAAGCAGGCAAGACGCCTAATTATTCACTAGAAGACATCATAGAGACAGAACAATCGGTAAATGAAGATCTATTTATCTTCATTGTCAGAATGGCAAAAAGTCAAAACAAAGGAATGGTATACCCTGAGTTCGAGTGTAATGAAATTATCAATGAAAAATATAGACATTACGCATTAGCAGATGGTGAATTAGGAATCAGTCGACTGCCTAGAGTATTGAGACTGAGCGAAAACAGAAGTCGTTTTAATGCTGATTCTATTAAAGAGGCAGTATATCAAGACATATTTGAGTCTAACCAAGAATGGAAATCCCAAGTTTAAGAATGTTATATAAGAGTTGATATGATTAGAGCTGTACGTAACAGCTCTTTTTAAACATAAAACAAAGAAAAGCCCAATCCTGAATAAATAGGATTGGGCTAGTCTTAGAATAGAGAGCTGACGATGACCTACTCTCACATGGCCGGAGCCACACTACCATTGGCGCGACGATGTTTCACTTCTGAGTTCGG
>CANLXO010000039.1 GCA_947495055.1 uncultured Psychrobacter sp.
TAGACCTCTTGCAAAAGTAGTTGTAAGACACAACGTATATTATTGAACGCTACTTACTTAATAGATATGCCAAACATAAATAAGCTACTCAAACAAAGCAACGCTGGTTTTAAACGCTACACTGGCATTCATAAAGCCACCTTTTATGACATGCTTGAGGCCATGCAAAAGCATGAAGCATCTAAGACCAAATCAGGTAGACCAAGTGTGCTCAGTCTTAAGGAGCAGATACTACTAGCCCTGACTTATTGGCGTGAATACCGCACGCTTTATCATATCAGTATGGACTTTGGTATTCATGAGTCTTCTGCTAGCCGTATCATTCGTAAAGTAGAAGACACACTGATTGACTCTGGTAAGTTTGAATTGCCTAAAAAGTTGCCTAGTCGTGTCGATGAGGACATCAATTGGTCAGTCGTCATTGTCGATGCCACCGAAACCCCTATCGAGCGTCCAAAAAAAACCAAAGAGACTACTACAGCGGTAAGAAAAAACAACACACCTTAAAAGCGCAGGTTATCGTCCATTGGCAAACCGGCTTGATACTTGATGTGCAAACCTGTAAAGGGTCAATCCACGATTTTAAGCTGTATAAAGATACTTGTCCTGATTGGTTGCCTGAGAATACTAACTATCTAGCAGACAGTGGTTATCAAGGGTTAGCAAAGCGACATAACCAAACCTTCACCCCTTTTAAAAAGCCACGTGGTGGTCAGTTACTGGAGATATGCAAACAGGCCAATCACTATCTGGCAAAGTTCCGTATTGTGGTTGAGCACAAAATAGGCTTAATCAAGTTGTTTAAAATCGTGGCTCATAAATATCGCAACCGTCGTCAGCGCTATGATCTTAGAATGAAGCTGTTTGCTGGTATCATTAATTCCGAGCTTA
>CANLXO010000040.1 GCA_947495055.1 uncultured Psychrobacter sp.
TAGGGCGTGTTGAACATTAGAATCAAATTGATGGCAAAAAAAATAGCGAACGGGTAATCTTTAAGTTCTCACACAAAAAAGATATCGTTCGCTATGCCTCGCACAATGCTCAAAGATGAACACTGGACAAGACTAAAACCTATCTTACTAGAACTTAATATCTATGACAAAGGAAATCTTAGAAATACGGTTGAAGGTGTGTTGTATCGGATGCGCGTTGGTTGCCCTTGGCGTGACTTACCCGAGTATTTTGGTAAGCCCAATACCATCTATAAAGCTTACCAGCGCTGGTTTCGAAATAATAAGCTGATTACGCTGTTTGCTTTATTAATCAAAGATTCAGACCTTGAATGGGTCTTCATCGACGGTACTCATATCAAGGCACATCAGCACAGTAATGGTGGCAATGAAGTCGCTCAAGCCATTAATAAAAGTGTCGCAGGACGCGCGACCAAGATTCACTTGGCAGTTGATGCTCATGGTAATCCACTCACCTTTATTCTATCAGATGGTACCACCCACGATGTTAAAGTCGCACCTGACTTAGTAGACAAGGTTGATTTGAGCAATACAGAGGTTTTATGTGCCGATAAAGGCTATGATTCTGATGCACTACGAGCGCATATTGAACAAGCAGGGACGCGTAATAACATCCCTCGAAAACGAAACACTAAGTCTTCTAACGATCATATGGACTGGGACTTGTATAAAGTCAGGCATCTAGTGGAAAACGCCTTTGCTAAGCTAAAACAGTATAGGGCGGTTGCCACCAGATTTGATAAGCTCAAGCAGAGTTATGAGAATACGGTAGCTCTCGCGTGCGCTTATATCTGGCTGAAATTATGAATGTTCAACACGCCCTA
>CANLXO010000041.1 GCA_947495055.1 uncultured Psychrobacter sp.
CTTGACCATGATAAACTCCGATTAATATGCTTAGTTTACCAAGTTTACTTGTACGGTTTCTTCAGCATAGCTCACTACAGGCAAATAGTGAATTACTGGTATCAGCTGGGTAAGCCTCGCAGAATTCAGGGTTTATCGGTAAATCTTCGGCATCACTTTCCATGTAGGTACGGATAAATGCCCATTGCACACGCGGATTAACTCGATAGTCTTCAAGCTTTAGATGATGAGTAATGTCACCTGTCTCAGAGTCGGCAACATAAAGGTTAAGCGGTGTATAAGCTTGATTGTACGGGTCTTGATGCAAGTCAGGAATAACGTCCTTATAATTCACTATCTTAAGCTCATAAGGTTGTCTAAATTTCCATAGCGGGCGATAGTAGTAGGCTATTTTTTGTTGTTTTTTTAAAAAAGTAGTATTGGGTGCGAATGGAATATTTTCTAATAAATTGATAAAGGAGTAGGATTAGTGGCAAACAAAATACTATAAACATAAATAGTGCTATAAAAACATCCAAAACCAATAGAGGTATATTAGAACCTTGTATAAGTAATAATCCATCAGTAGAAACAATGAGGAACATGAAAGCAGAAAAATAAACCCAACAACGAAGTAAAACACCCAAAAGTACGCAGGTAAGAACGTCAAATAATCAGGATTAACATTGGCAATCTCTTTATTAAGATGCTCAACGTCTTTAATGTTATAGTTAAGTCTTTATAAAATCGATACAGCCCATATCATAAAATAGTTTAGGTAGATTATTCTCCATCCACCCTT
>CANLXO010000042.1 GCA_947495055.1 uncultured Psychrobacter sp.
TTTATGAAACCGAGCGTTATCCATGACAATCACGCATTTAGTCTTGAGACTTGGAATTAAAGTGTGTTTGCACCAGTCGTAGAATATGGTGCCATTGATGTTCTGCTCAAAGTAATCAAGCGCAAAAAGCATTTTTTCATAGAGAGCTCCGATGACGTTGGTTCGCTTTTTTGCTTGCCAGTTGTAGCTATCGATACAGGGTGTACCAATCGGTGCATAGCCATGAGAACGAATGGTTTCAGCCTCAAAGCCGCGCGCGTATATATAGACAATGGGGTAGCCTTGCTGCGTAAAGCTATCAAGCTTATTCTGGAATACCGCTCTTTTTATCGGACACGCTTTTGGATGTTCTAAGGTCTTTTTTTTGACTGATACCAAGACGCTTTAAAGCATTAAAGATGCCAGTCTTACTACAGTTCAAGCGACGAGCTCTTTCATAGTTATAATCATCTGGATATGTTTTTACGTCTTCAATCAATGCGTCATCAGGTATTTTAGTTGGTGCTTTATTTCTGGTTGTTTTAGGAGTTAGGTTCTGCTGCCAGCTGTGAATGGTGCTGGTGCTAAGTCCATAAAACAGCGCAGCTTCTCGTATGGTCATGCCATCAGCGATGCTAGAAAGTACCTGTTTGCGATAGTCTATTGAATAAGTCATTGTTTATTTCATTAA
>CANLXO010000043.1 GCA_947495055.1 uncultured Psychrobacter sp.
GAGCCTTTCCCAAACTCTGTGTAACTGCTTATAATCCACTAACTGGAGAATAAGCAATGACTACTCAATCTGACATTAAAAAACTGGCCGAGCAAATGGCTGGTAGCATGAAAAGCTTTGATGACATCAAAGACTTCCAAAAGCAGCTCACGCAATCTTTTATCGACACTGCCCTTGAAGCTGAGATGGAAGACCATCTCGGCTATCCTAAGCATGAGAAAGCAGATAAACCAAACAAGCGCAACGGACACACTAAAAAGACCGTCCGCAGTGATACAGGCGATCTTGAGATATCTACCCCAAGAGACCGTGATGGTGACTTTGAGCCTGTACTTGTTAGTAAGCATCAAACCCGTATCTCAGGTCTCGATGATAAAATCATATTTCTTTACGCCAAGGGCCAAACCACCACCGAGATTGTAGAGAGCATTAAAGAGCTCTACGATGTCGATATCTCAAGTAGCTTGGTTTCAAGAGTCACTGACAACATCTTAGAGGACATCACTGCATGGCAGAACCGGCCATTGAGCAGTGTTTATCCTATCGTCTATCTAGACTGCATTGTCGTCAAAGTACGTCAAGACAAGCAGATCATCAAC
>CANLXO010000044.1 GCA_947495055.1 uncultured Psychrobacter sp.
TTTCTGTTTTATACAGAACCTATCATCTGACGAAGAGATAGGAACTATTTAAAAACATAGATATGAGTCTGGGTTAGGAAGAGCGTGTTCACGCGCACTTCTTAACCTTAATAACTTACCTCTTAACGACATCAGTTGTTATCCCAGAGGTGGGTTATTAAAAAAGTAAAGAGAACTGAATCAAGCGTATAAACATAGGTGATATCGTTATAATTGCGAAACCAACCTGTTAAGAACTG
>CANLXO010000045.1 GCA_947495055.1 uncultured Psychrobacter sp.
TTTCTGTTTTATACAGAACCTATCATCTGACGAAGAGATAGGAACTATTTAAAAACATAGATATGAGTCTGGGTTAGCGATAACATTTCACATGTTATTGCTAACCTGAAGATTAGCCTGTTAACGACATTGTTGTTATCCCAAGGGCTAATCTTCAAAGTAAAGAGAACTGAATCAAGCGTATAAACATAGGTGATATCGTTATAATTGCGAAACCAACCTGTTAAGAACTG
>CANLXO010000046.1 GCA_947495055.1 uncultured Psychrobacter sp.
GACTTCTAATCTTTGGCTCATCTAATCTGGCAAAATCGCTTTAAATTATGTTCGTAATGAATTAACTTTGAGTTTTTCTGCTGTCTTAAATGATAATTTTTATAGTTAATAATCTTCCCGAAAAGAGAAGATAGTCAACTTTATTTTTAACATTCTTGTCTCAGCAAAAATCCACACAAGTTGTTCTTTAGTTTCGCTTTTAAATAGTGTGCCACTGCTGTCGTCCA
>CANLXO010000047.1 GCA_947495055.1 uncultured Psychrobacter sp.
TCTGGCTCTGGCTCTGGCTCTGGCTCTGGCTCTGGCTCTGGCTCTGGCTCTGGCTCTGGCTCTGGCTCTGGCTCTGGTTCTGGCTCTGGTTCTGGCTCTGGTTCTGGCTCTGGTTCTGGTTCTGGTTCTGGTTCTGGCTCTGGTTCTGGTTCTGGTTCTGGTTCTGGTTCTGGTTCTGGTTCTGGTTCTGGTTCTGGTTCTGGTTCTGGTTCTGG